>NZ_JBALCP010000077.1:0-292720 GCF_036919675.1 Nostoc sp. | reverse complement strand
TTTTTGCTCTTTGCTTCAGGCACTTATTCAATATAGCGAACCTTCTTAAGCTTGTCAACTATTTTTCCAAAAATATTTTGGACCGCTTTTGAGTCACTATCAAAGCCTTAGAGAGTAAGGGCTTTGGGATATAGTATTCCTGGAAGTCACTAAGGAAGCAATAAAGTTGTGATGAATTCTGCTGTTTTACCGCCCTGGCTGGTTTTAGATCCACTTTTGCGTGGCTGGTTGTTAGAGGATATTGGTAGGGGCGATCGCACAACAAATACGCTACTAGTAGAAGATGTGACGCTAGGCTCGGCTAAATGGATAGCTAAAGCTTCAGGGATAATTACTGGCTTACCAGTTGCAGCTAGGGTGTTTCAGATTTTAAATGAAAAAGTCAGCTTTGTGGCGGTTGTGGTTGAAGGTGCATGGTGTGAGCCAGGACAGGTAGTAGCTGAAATTCATGGTTCGCTGGATGCGCTACTGATGGGAGAGCGAGTTGCTCTGAATTTAGCTATGTGCTTGAGTGGCATTGCCACGCTAACTAATATATATGTAGAGAAAATTGCCGATTTACCTGCTCAGTTGGTGGATACGCGTAAAACTACACCAGGACTCAGACTGTTGGAAAAGTACGCGACTGCTGTGGGCGGGGCGATTAATCACCGTATGGGGTTGGATGATGCGGTGATGATTAAGGATAATCACATTGCGGCTGCTGGTGGAATTGGAGAAGCAGTTACCCGTATTCGTTCTCAGATTCCTTATCCCTTGACAATAGAGGTAGAGACTGAAAGTTTAGAGCAGGTGAAAGAAGCTTTGCAGCACAACGCGGACATTATTATGTTGGACAATATGCCTGTGAATATGATGAGTCAGGCGGTGCAGTTGATTCGCCAACAGGATAGCCGGGTGAAAATTGAAGCTTCCGGGAATGTGACTTTGGAAACGATTCGCGCTATAGCAGAGACAGGTGTTGACTATATTTCTAGCAGTGCGCCAATTACTCAGTCCAAGTGGTTGGATTTGAGTATGAGGATTGTACTTTAAATATAATAAGGTGAATCATTCCACTGGAAAGCCAGTGTATTGTCTCAAGAATAGCACTTTATTTATGTTGGGTATCACTTTACCCAATGAATTGGGAAGCCTACACTGTACCGTCAGGTCAGTGTAGGTAGTTCACTGAGTTACAACTGCGAACATTGGGCTATAGACATGGTATACAATGAACCAAAAGCTACTCAATGTGAAGAGAAAAGACTAGGAAATAACTCTAAAAATTAACAATAGTAGACAAAAAATGAGCCGAACAAGCTTTGTTTATTCGTAGTAACAGATTATAGCCAAATGACTACACCGACCAAATAGTGGATTTTGGTTAGACCACGATGTGAAATAAGAAGAGTGCGGGAAAAGCGATCGCCACTCTACTAAATAACGTCTGTTACACAAAACTGTATCCTAAGTACTAGAGCGATTATCAAAAAATCATCCATCCCTATCGCTCACTAGCGTTCCATTGTTGGTGATTCCAGTGCTAGGCGGACTCTGAAGTAGCTGAGAAATAGCCCAAAAGTTTGAGACAATAGGTCAAAACTACGGCGAGTGGCATTTTTCTGTCTGTGTTTGCATAAAAACCTCATAAACCAAAAAAGATAAATACAATTTATCGTAACTTCTTCAGTCAATAATCTTAATTCATACTTTCTGCTTTCTTCACGCAATACTCCCACGCTTTCTGGCTTCTTTGTAGGAAGTTCCGACATTTTTCAAACCAGCTTTAATCATTTGTTGTTCGAGGAGGGCAAAGAAACGCGCTTTATCGCCACCTTTAACCACTGCTTGATTATGCGCTTCGGCGATCGCTACAGGGTAGCCATATCCTTTTTGTACTTGTGCCAACATTAATCCCAAAGCTTGGTCTAGCATGGTTACATTTTCCGCTACCCATGCCGGAACTTCGATCCGGGCGATTTCGGTGCCAACATGGACATAGCAAAAGTAAATGGTTTGATCACCGTAGAGTTCGAGAATGGGAGAATTACTGCGCCACAGGGTACTGCGTTGTCCTGGTTTAAGTCGGGTTGCCCAAATAGAAGTATCTCGCAACTGTTCAAAAACTTTACAAGCTACTTTTTCTAGCTGATTTGGGCAATAACTTTTACAGTCTGGTACTGGATGGGGACAAGCCAACAACCGTAAAAAGTTCATTGTTTCAATGCTGCGAGAGGCACTAAGATAGCCCATCAATGGAATTTGAGCATCACGCATCTGCTGCCAAGCTTCCAAGATGGGGGGTAAAATGCGATCGCGTGCATCAATTGGCAACTGTTCCAAAAACCAGTAAATTAACGAACCATCCACCATTGCCAATGCTGGTGCTTCCCCCTTCGCTGCACATGCAAGTTCTGCCAACACCGTTGTTTCTGAAGCAGTGCGGCGAAAACTCATCCATTCCTCGGTTCTAATTCCCCATTGCCGAGACATGTATAAATCTTCCGGGCGATAAAATACCTCTGGCAAACTATCGAGTAACGGATGGCGGTTTTGTCCGTAGTGTAAGACTACTCTGCCGATATTCAGGAGATAACAGTAAGCAATTTCGTGATGATTGGGGGCAATTTGCGAACCATCAGTAGCGACGACAGTATGAATTTTTGGAGGAACTGGGATATCAATGCAGGTTTCTAGCGGCTCAATTGGGGTAGCATTAGGAAAGAGAATGCGATCGCGCCATTTTTCCTGGCGATCAATTAAATCTTGTTGAGACTCGTAAGCATTTTTGAGATGTTGTTGCGCCAATTCTAAACGCTGGCGACTGGCAGCAGCTTCTAAGGTAAGATGCTGACTTAAACCCTGCATTTGTCGCGCCAGTTTTGTCAGGTCAAGCATAAAGGTAAGTGCTGAGTTAGGAGCCATTCAATTTTAGATTTTTAATTTTGGATTTTAGATTAAAGGAGAAATCTAAAATCTAAAATCCAAAATTTGCAGAGTTAAGAATTTTTCTAATTTCTTACTATCTTTAAAATATCTCAATTCGTTGACATTCCGCCTTTGAATAAATTCCGAGGCTAATAACTAAAGTTATCTTCAGAGGACTGAGTAAATAATTTTAGTCCACTTGAGTGGACTTGGGCTATAAGCCAGGAACTTACAGCAGATTTCAAGTTTATGAGGTATAAAAATACCTCACCCGCGCTATCACCCACTCTCCCCAAGGTATCGGGGAAGGTTAGGGAGGGGTGTACTTCATTGACTTGCAAAGTGCTGTAAGTTCCTGGTGGGATATTGATCAGGGCAACAATTTGGCTGTTACAAATATCTGGGCAATGACAAGCCCTTTTAGGGTGAAGGCATCAAGAGATTATTGCAACATATTTAATATATTAAAGCCAAGCAGAGAAATCTTTGGCAAATTGAGACAATGATAACAACTTAATTCGCGGATCATTTTGGGCAACTTCCCTTTCTGCTTGGGTATTATAGCCCCAGTCTGCAAGAAACAGTTTCACATCTTCAAGGTCTATTTGCTGTTGGACTAACTGTAATGTGTTGAGTCTATCTTCTACGAACCACAGACTAACTAGTTTGTCTGTTTCTGCCTGCTTTAATTCTCGCATAATTTCGTATTTGGGACGCTTGACTTCTTTCCCAAAAATCGCTGGTGCTGGTAAATTTACTCCTTCTTGTTGCAACAACTGCTGTACAAAACGCCCTTCTTTAGTTGTCACAATGTATAATTTAACTCCACTGTCAAGAGTTAATTTTAGTTTTTCTA
The DNA here is from genome assembly GCF_036919675.1 of Nostoc sp. GTDB lineage: Bacteria > Cyanobacteriota > Cyanobacteriia > Cyanobacteriales > Nostocaceae > Nostoc. Next base: position 288,954 of record NZ_JBALCP010000077.1, on the reverse strand, counting down.
CTATACCCGGATAAAATCTATGCAGACTTAGCCAACCGTCTAAATCAGTGGTAATCCATTCATCCCGTTGGTTATCTAGTTTTGCACCAATTTCTCTTGCTTGTAGCTTGTCATTTAACAAAAGTTTCGGGGCGATGATTACCCATTCATGAAGAATTTTCTCATCAGGAATTCCATCTACCAACGCTTTGATTAAAAGGGGCATTTCCCAACCCGTTTCAATTACGGGTCGCAGGCGATAGAATCTCAAAGCTAAATCATCTGGTGGTATGTCGTTAGCAGGCAACCAAATTTGACAGTAGGTGCGCCACGCTACCTCAAAATATTCAATTAGTCCGTCACAAATCACTCCATCAAAGTCCAGGGCTAAAATTGTGGGACTACTTGCGGTCATTGTTTTGAGGATGAAACTGCTGTTGTCAGCTTACCTGACAAATTTAAATCATGCAGTAATTTTTGTTAGTCTTTTATAATTTATGACTTGCTCAAAAAGTATGGTGGCATTGTCCCATCTGATTTGATACTAGTAGGTTAACGAGGATCTACAGCAGGTTTGTGATCAACTAAACGAACTTGGTTTTACTTGACTACTACAGTGATTAGTGGTAAGGAACGTTTAGCAGGTCCATGAACGACTCGACCCTGAGAATCGTATTCAGATCCATGACAAGGACAAATAAAGTGATTCTTCTCAAGATCCCACTCAACTGTACATCCTAAATGAGTACAAATTGGACTGATAGCGTACTCAGCAATATTTGGCCCGTCTTGAATAATGAGATAATCAACGCTATGGTCTGGCAAGCCTTTTACGAGAATCAGAATTCCGGGCTTTGCGGTTGTCAATAGTGCATTAGCCTCAATTTCCTTGCCATCTTTGTCCAGTGCCACAGATCCTGGAAGATAATTTTGACAGCGTGAATTCTTTGGATACAGGGAGCAAAGGGTTTTTAGGTTTATCTCACGACCTTGGCTGACTTTGGGAAATAGATATCCCATCGCTACTGATGCGACTGTACTACCTAATGTGTAAATTAAAAAATCGCCGCGCGTTTTTATCTTGGCTGGAATTTTGCCATTAGTAGAAGAATTTTCTTTCATGACCCTATTTCCCAAGAAAGGTCTATCAATATACTACGGCACGATCGCGTTAAAATTATTCTTTGGTTTTAAGTTATTTAGTGGTAAAAATACCGGATTTAGGACTAAATACAGCAATCCTATTTGATTTGCGAGAATTGATAACAACTGAGTGCTCAAACACTTCAGAGATTGTTTGAGTTAATTAAAAAGATTGGTGTTCCCGCAATTTTGGCTGAAACTACAATTAACCCAGCTTTAATTAAAACTTTTGCTCAACAAGCAGGGGGTGAAATTAGTACCAAATCAACTTGACTCTGATTCAATTGGTGCAAAGGTAAGTGAAAAAGATTCCTACATCAAAATAGTAGAGGTGAATATCCTCAGCATTATAAAAGCATTGGGGAAAAATATCTGCCATTTCAACCAAAGAAGTAAATTCATCTGAGCGAATATCTAACCTAAGAGGTGTTTCGCTCAAATATATTCTCAAAATCTCTCTAGAGAAAGAATTCTTTATACCTTCAATTTTTTAGAATATTAAAGTATATCTTTATGAATACCTGAAAAAGCCATGACTGAGAATAATCAAGAAAATCAAATTAATCAACCAGTGAGCGAAGATTCGCATTCTCGCGAGAAACCGGATGTGAACGAAAGAAACCTAACTGCAAATCCGGGAGATAGAATTGTTGATGAGTCTCAATCAGTTGAAGAAAAAGCTCAACAGGTAGCTGTTGATGATGTGCCAGACGTTACAGGCGACAGGATCACAGTCCCAACTTACTTCGTTGTGGATGAACCCGATGGTGAAAAGAAGGCACTCCACCACGTTAAAGATGCTGAAGAGATTTCCGACATGATTCGGGAAGCACGAGTTGATGAAAATGGAAATCGAGTTTGGTGGTAGTCTTTCATTGAAGAGATACGGAGGTACGGAGAGTTCTTTCTTTGCATTCCCGTATCTGTCTTCTTTGATCAAGTACACCCGTCGGAAAATTAAATTCGCGTAAACATTAAGATATAAAATTTTATCTTTATAAATCTTAATATTTCCCCTATATAGCTTTTGCTGATTGTACAGCCTAATAAATTCTGTTAAGGCTCAAAATTTTAAAATCCTATTTTTTATCTTTAAACTATCATCAACTATGCCAAGCCTTGTTGCTATGTTGACAGAAGACATATAGTCGAACTTGAGAACCCTTGTAAAGATTGGGTTATAAATTTTCGGACAAGTCTAGATATAAATAATGACTTTCGGTTGGTTAAGACTCAACGAGAAGCAAGACAGCGGCTAAGTTATACAATAGCTGTTCGTAGAGGTTGAACTTAAAAAATTTTCTAATGCTATGCCGCCACTACAACGATAAGTTTTTTCTACTGACAGCTACAACTAACTGCTATTCTTGCAAAATGGGCTACGCACCGCTGGAAGCGATGCCTGCGGCGGTAAACTACGCAACCAAATACAACAGCCACTTTTGCCAACAATCCTATTTTTACAAGGTGCGGGTGAGCAAGGTTCTAACTTAGATGATGCGAAAAAGCACGCCGTAGCTAAAATTGTTGAACAACAGGCTACAAACTTTACCCAGACTTCAATTGAGACTATTTATAAAAAATAATAATTTAGTAAAACAAGCTGCAAAGAAGGATTTCAATAAGCATTGCGAGTCGTTTTCCTAATTCAAGTGGCCTTTGCTTCATCCCCGGACGCTTCAGCAACAGCAGCCAATCTATCTGCCGCAGCTTGCACAATTTGAGCCACTTGGCTAAGAGGCATGTGCTGGATTTGTCTAAGAATCAGACTCAAATCTGAGGTTTCTGGAATTGGCTTTCCATTTAGACAGCTAAGTAACTCTTGGAGTGTGTAACCCGCTCTCGATGCGATTTGAGCCAAATTTTCCGTATCTGGCACCTTCACACCTTTTTCCCACATCTGAACAGCAGTAGCAGATACTCCCAAAAGCTTACCAAACGCTCGCTGACTCATTGAACCGCGAGCTAGTTTAATGATTTCAATCAGTTTTTGTTTGCTTTCGATGTTCACTGCTTATATAGCTAGCCAACTGTATTTACAAGTTTACTTTCAATATTACAAGTTTACTTTTATATTGACAGCCTTGTGTTTTAGTACTAAACTATATCTCTAGTTGTAATACGGCAACTACAGTCATCAAGCTAGTAGACTAACCCATCTATCTTTAATCAACCCAAAAAACTTAGTTTGCTACGGCGCTTGTGCTAGTAGCTAGACTTTGCTGCGAAAAAATAATATCGAAGGTGCATCATGTTTGGCAAGCCACGCAAAACTAATCAATATCGCCGCAAGGGTCGAAATCTTATAGCCACTAATAAAATTAAACCAGAACAGTGGCACATTTCAGACGCTGAGGTAAAAGAAGCTTTGAAAGCCAAAGGTCATGATGTTAAGCAAATCAAAAAAATCCACCGTCTGAAGCATCAAGTGTGTATTTCCTACTGGGATGCAAAAGGCAACGTGTGCAGCAGCTTTTTCAGCTACCGGATTTTTGCGCGTTGGCAAGAAGAAGCAGAAAAGTTAATTTATATCTGTCAAACCCTGAAAGAATGGGCGAAGCTAAATTACGTAATGAAGTACGAATTTACCTATTACCATTATCCCAGTAAAATGGAAGATGCACTCCACGCGATATTAGAAAACCACATGTATGTGTTAAAAGCAACAGCACAAGAAGTGGTTTTACAGAGATTTTAACAGCAAAAATTAGTTAGCAGCAGAAGTTGCTAACTCCGCGAGACGTTCCTGTTGGTCTAGAGATATACAAGACTGGATAAGCGTCTCTAAATCACCTTCCAAAACAGGGTTAAGGGAATAATTCTGACCTAACCGATGATCGGTAGCGCGGTTATCTTTATAATTATAGGTGCGAATTTTTTCCGATCGCGATCCTGTACCAACCTGCGATCGCCGCATGGAAGTTACAGCTTCTTGTTGTTCGCTTAACTTGATGTCATACAACTTTGCCCGCAGAATTTGCATTGCCCGTTCTTTGTTTTGCAACTGGCTGCGTTCTTCTGTACAGAAAATGCGTATTCCCGTTGGTTTGTGCATCAAGTCAACGGCTGTTTCCACCTTGTTGACGTTTTGTCCACCAGCACCGCCAGAACGGGCTGTGGTCATTTCAATATCTTTCGGGTCAATATGAATTTCCACATCATCCACCTCTGGCATAATCGCCACGGTAGCTGTGGAAGTATGAACCCGTCCCCCAGATTCAGTTGCCGGCACGCGCTGCACACGATGCACTCCAGCTTCAAACTTTAACTGGCTGTAAACGTCATTACCTTTAATTTCTAGAATGACCTCTTTCCAGCCACCCACTTCTCCTCGAGATTCGCTCACTAGAGAAACTTTCCAACCTTGAGTCTGGGCATAGCGGGTGTACATCTGCATCAAATCGCCAGCCCAAATACTCGCTTCATCGCCACCAGTACCAGCGCGAATTTCCAACATGATATTCTTTTCATCATTGGGGTCGCGTGGTAGGAGTAAAACTTTCAAGCGAGACTCTAAATATTCTATTTTTTGTTCAAGTTCCTTTACTTCCAGTGCTGCCATTTCTTGCAACTCTGGGTCACTCGCAGATTCTTTGTAAACCTGACGCGCTCCACTCAAGTCTTCTTGGGCTATTTTCCAAATTTCATAGGTATCAACTACCTCTTCCAAAGAAGAACGAGACTTAGCAATTTCTTGATACTCATCAGGATTGCTAGCGGTATCAGGGTCGCCAAGACGACGTGTTAACTCATTAAAGGTTTGTTCAACAGATTTTAGTTTATCCAGTAAGTATGATTCAGCCATGACGAGTGCGATCGCTCCTTAAAAAATAACAAATTGGCTCAAGCATATAAATGACAATCGACCCAGCTGATGCAGGGCCGTCGTTAACAGCAGAGCCAACCCGCTACTTTTTCTTTTGTTCGTCGCCAGATGTTTGAGTGCTGCTCATGCCGTACTTGCGCAGGAAGCGCTCTACTCTACCCTCAGTGTCAATAATCTTCTGAGTGCCAGTGTAAAATGGGTGATTTCCAGACCAAACATCTACGTGCAATTCTGGCTTGGTAGAGCCAATAGTCATAACAACTTGACCATTGCAGTAAACTTTAGCATCTGGATACCACTTGGGGTGAATATCAGATTTAGCCATTGTTCTTTTTGTGATGAATCTATATCAATTATAACTTTCAGGTTTCAATTGGAGCTAGGGATTAGGGACTGGCAAAGATATAAACAACGGACTTTTGCCAATGCCCAATTCCCCATGCCCTAACGCTTAGAGTACTGAGGTGCTTTCCGGGCTTTATGTAAACCATATTTTTTCCGCTCTTTTGCCCTCGGATCACGAGTCAGGTAACCTTCGGTTTTCAAAGGTGGGCGGTTGTCTGGGTCTAGTTGGCACAAAGCACGAGCAACTCCCAAGCGAACAGAATCAGCCTGTCCGGTCAAGCCGCCGCCTTCTGCTTTCACCAAAATGTCATATTCGTTTTCTAGTCCCAGAGTTTCCAGGGGTGCTTTGATGACTCCCAGGTAGTTAGCATTGAATTGAAAATACAAGTTTCCATCTTTACCATTCACAGTCAGTTGACCAGTGCCTGGAACCAAGCGGACTCTTGCTACTGCGTTCTTACGACGACCAGTACCCCAGTATACGGCGCGACCGCTATTGGCGTCTGCTACTACCATTAATTTTCTTCTCCAGGAATTGTACTAATTTGTAGTTCTTTAGGTTTTTGAGCATCATGGGGATGCGTAGGCCCAGCGTAGACTTTCAGCTTAGTGAACAACTGCTTACCCAGGCTATTTTTAGGTAGCATACCTTTAACAGCCTGTTCTAAAATCCGCTCTGGTATGCGCTGTTGCAGTTTAGCGAAAGTTTCCGTTTTCATCCCACCGGGACGACCAGAATGGCGACGGTAAAGCTTTTGAGTGCGCTTTTTGCCTGTGACTGCTACTTTCTCAGCATTGATGACGATTACGAAGTCACCTGTATCTAGGTGGGGTGTGTATTCGGGTTTCTTTTTGCCTCTTAAAACTTGGGCGATTTCACTGGCGAGGCGACCGAGGCGTTTATCGGTGGCATCTACTATGTACCACTCGCGCTCAAGGGACGCTTGAGAAGGAAGGTATGTTTTACTAGTTGTCATTTGTCATTTGTCCTTTGTCATTTTTGAGCCAGCCAGTGCGGCCTTCTCCAAAGGGAGAGGCTAGCGCCTGCCGTAGGATGCCCGTTCGCGTAGCGTCTCCTTTAGGAGAAGGGCTGTAGGGGGTTTCCCCCCATGAGCAACTGGCGTTAGCGAAGCGATAGCAACGTAGGAGCGTCACCTGAAGGGTAATTCGTCATTAGTCCTTTGTCATTTGTCGTTACTAAGAACCAATGACTAATGACTCTTGACTAGTGACGAAGTTTGGCAAGGTGTCGTACCAAATCTCTTTTGGAAAGGGAAAATCTGGATAGCCGACTCGCAACAAGCACAAGCCTTGGGGCGGTGCGGCGTATTTTACTTCTTCCCGACGTTGTTCTTTCCAGAGTTCGGTGAAGCTAGAAAGTGTCCGTTGTCCAGAGCCTACTTGCACCAGCATCCCTACCAACAGCCGTACCATGCCATACAAAAATCCATCTGCCTGTATTTCAATATGGATAAATGGCCCACTGCGACGACACTCTGCTGCTTGCACCTCTACCCAGGAATGCGATCGCTTTGAGCCTGCACGGTGAAAAGCAGCTAAATGATGCTTTCCCAACAGAGGTTTTAGGGCAGCTTGAATTAAGGATTCATCCAGGGGTGCATAATAATAATGCCAACTGAAAGGTCTTACAAACAAGTTAAGGCGATCTTCAGTGTATATTGTGTAGCGATACCGTCGATAGGCTGCACTAAAGCGAGCGTGCCAACGGTTATCTACACTAGCTGAAGCCCTGATTAATATATCTGGCGGCAGATAGCTGTTGAGGATTGTTGCCCACTTGTGAGGCGGAATTAAACCTGTTGCTTCAAAATGGGCTACTTGAGCAGCAGCGTGGACTCCAGAATCGGTTCGCCCCGCACCATGTAATGTCACATGATGCCCAAGAATAGTAGCGATCGCTCTTTCTATCTCTTCTTGAACTGTCCGCTGTTTTTTTTGCCGTTGCCAGCCATGAAAATGAGTGCCCAGGTATTGGATTACCAAGGCTACTCGATGAGTTTGTGTAGGCTGGTGGCTTTCTAACATACAGATTTTGTCATTTGTCTTTTGTCGTTACTAATGACTAGTGACTAATGACTTAAACCAATTCAATTATTGCCATTTTTGCATTATCACCCCGACGCGGTACGGTATGCAGGATGCGGGTATAACCGCCCTGACGAGCACCATATCGAGTCGGAGCTTGCTCAAATAGAGCGTGAACCAGTTGTTTGTCGAAGATATAGCCAAGGGCTTCGCGGCGTGCTGCCAGGGAGCCATTTTTAGCTAGAGTAATCATTTTTTCCACTTCACTTCGCAGAACTTTCGCTCTAATTAAAGTGGTGGTGATCTTACCATGACGGATCAGCTCGGTGGCGAGCGATCGCAGTAAAGCACGGCGCTGATCGGCTGGTTTACTGAGTTTTTTGACGCGACAACGGTGACGCATAATTATGCACTATGAATTATGAACAGTTTTTCTTAAGGATGTTTAGAGCCTCTTTCCATTGGCAGGGTGATGCCCAGGCGTCGCTGCAAAGCTTCCACGACCTCTTCTGCTGACTTCTGACCAAAGTTCTTAATTTCTAAGAGGTCTTCTTGGGTATAATCCAACAAATCTGCCACAGAGTTAACTTGTGCCCGTTTGAGACAGTTATATGCCCGCACAGAGAGTTGCAACTCTTCGATAGGTATCTGGGCAGTTGGGTCGTCTGGAATATGTGAACCTGTGTCTGTTGGTTCCAGGGAGATGTCTTTCAACGGGTTGAATAAATCTACCAAGATCCCAGCGGCCGAGGATAGTGCTTCTTGGGGGGAAATACTGCCATTTGTCCAAACTTCCAACAGTAGTCGGTCTTTTGGGATCAAGCCTTCCCCACGAGATTCTTCAACACTATAGTTGACTTTTCGCACTGGCATAAATATTGAGTCGATTTGGAGAAAGTCCAACGATGTGGCTTCCTCACGTCCTCGCTCTACGGTGCGATAGCCTTTGCCTTTTTCGATCCGAAATTCCATTTCCAGTTTTCCTCCCTCAGCTAGGGTGGCTACATACTGGGTCGGATCGATGACTTCTACTTCACTAGGTAAATCAAAATGCGCCGCAGTGATAGTTGCTGGACCGTTAACAAGTAATCTACCAATTTGGGGTTGCGAGGAATAGTTTTTTAGGATGACTTCCTTCATTTTCATGAGGATTTCCAGTACATCTTCCCGCACACCCGAAACTGTAGCAAACTCGTGTGAAACGCCTGCAATCCGCACTGCTGTAACTGCTGTACCTTCTAGGTTGGACAGTAAAACCCGCCGCAGTGCGTTGCCAACCGTTGTTCCTTGACCACGATCTAGAGGTTCCAGAACAAATTTACTGTAATGGTTCCGACTTTCATCAGTATTCGACTCTACACATTCAATCTGAAACTGCGCCACGGATGAGCCTCCCTTTTTCTAAGGTGCTGCTAGCAGACAAATCAATTGCCTCCCGAATTGATTGCCAATTTTGGATTTTGGATTTTGGATTTTGGATTGTGCTTCTTTGGTTCATGCTCCGCCTCTTGTAGGCACAACAAATCTTAAATCATCAACTTAAAATCCACGAGGCCCTGTACCCTTGTAGTTGGGTTCAATCTAAAATCGCAAATCTAAAATCCAAAATTGATTGATAATATTTTGGGTAGCCCGAAGTTTAACAGCTTTCCCGGCGGGAAAATCTGACGCGCTTCTGGTCGCCCAAGCTTTCACCCAATGACAGTTTGCACGTTAGACGCCCAAGCTGTCATTGCAAGTAACTTTACTTGGTTTGGCTGTAACTTCTCGTCTTCAATGGCCAAGTCTTGGTGTTTAAACTCGACGGCGCTTGGGTGGACGGCAACCATTGTGAGGAATGGGGGTAATATCCCGAATGAGTGTAATTTCCAGTCCTGCTCCTTGAAGTGCCCGGATAGCGGTTTCTCTACCTGCTCCTGGCCCACTGACCATTACCTCAATCTGGCGCATTCCTTGATCAATGGCTCTACGGGCTGCACTTTCAGCAGCGGTTTGCGCTGCAAAGGGAGTTCCCTTTTTTGCTCCCTTAAAACCGCTAGAACCAGCACTAGCCCAGGAGATGACATCTCCATTTTGATCGGTAATGGTGACAATGCTATTGTTGAAAGTAGACTGGATGTAGGCCATCCCATTAGGTACGTTCCGCTTCTGCTTTTTGCTCCCGGATTTTTTAGTTGGTTGTCTGGCCATACTTGTTTAGTTGATTTAAGGTAAAACTTGCTCTGATTAGCAAGCGTTGCAAATTTATTTCCCTGGAGCTTTCTTTTTACCAGCCACTGTCTGCCTTCTCCCTCGACGGGTTCTGGCATTTGTGCGAGTTCTTTGTCCTCTGACTGGTAAGCCCATGCGATGACGACGCCCTCTGTAGGTACCAATGTCAACTAAGCGCTTGATGTTCAAAGACTCCAAGCGCCGCAAGTCGCCTTCAACTTGATAGTTGCTTTCTATTTCCCCTCGCAGGGCTGTCACATCGGCATCACTTAAGTCCTTAACGCGGGTGTCTGGGTTCACACCAGTAGCCGCTATAATTTCTTGAGAGCGTGATAACCCAATTCCGTAGATGTAAGTCAGACCGATCTCGACGCGCTTATCGCGTGGAAGGTCTACTCCGGCAATACGTGCCACAATGAACTCTCCCTATTGTTCTCGCAATTACTGTTGGTTGGAAAAACGTGATTAATCGCGTCTTTTCGTTTTAATGATCATATGCGTGTTACAACTCACTCTATTGGTAAGAGGGCTATCCTTGACGTTGCTTGTGCTTTGGGTTCACGCAAATCACCATGACGCGACCACGACGTTTGATCACATTACACTTTTCACAGATTTTCTTGACTGAGGCTCTAACTTTCATGCCTTTTATTCTTTGACTCCAAATATTAAATTATAGCATTTCTAGGGAAATTAATCCACTTAATAGACTAGTAATACAGTCCAAAAAATGGTTTTATGGTAAAATTTCTACATATACTTACTTCTTTCGTAGTCGATAGGTAATTCTGCCTTTGGTCAAGTCGTAAGGAGTTAACTCTACCTTGACGCGATCGCCGGGCAAAATCTTGATATAGTTGCGGCGAATCTTGCCGGAAATGTGAGCCAGCACGTTAAATCCATTGTCCAAGTCAACGCGAAACATCGCATTGGGCAAGGACTCTGTAACCGTGCCTTCCATTTCAATTAAATCTTGCTTAGACAATTTGTTTTTTCCTCAACTCAACAATCTCGTGTTCAGTTGCAGCACTTCATCTGCAACTGAACACACTTTAAGAAATATATCAACAGTTTCTTAATATATCTTAGCTAAAATGGATCTGCTTCTTAGTAGGGGGAGTGGGGAGTAGTGAGTGGTGAATCCTCTACTCCTTTTATCTCAAGTTAGGAAGTTATTACCTGTTGCAGTTCACCAGTGACATCTTCTTGGGACTGATTGCCATTTACTGTTAAAAGTTTTTGGCGATCACGGTAATAATCAATTAAGGGTGCAGTTTCAGTGCGGTACACTTCTAACCGACGACGAATCACCTCTTCGGTATCATCTTTTCGTCCTCTAGCTAGCAAACGTGCAATTACAACTTCATCTGGTGCATCTAGATTGACTACCCTTTCGCCACTCTGATGTATTGTTTCCAGCAATTCTTCTAGAAAAGCCGCTTGCGTCACTTTGCGGGGAAAACCATCAAGAATCCAACCATTTTTTGCATCTGGTTGGCCGAGGCGCTCCTGTACCAAGTCCTGCACTAGCTGGTCAGGGACTAACTCACCGCTATTTACATAGTTTTGAGCCTTGATGCCCAAATGAGTCTGCTCTTTCATGGCTTGTCTTAATATTTCACCCGTAGAAACATGGGGAATATTCAAGTGTTCAGCCAAAGTTTGAGCTTGTGTTCCTTTACCAGCTCCAGGCGGTCCCAAGAAGATTAGTCGCGTCACTATTGTTTCACCATTCCTTCATAGCGCTGAGAGATCACGTAAGTTTGGATTTGTCTTGCCGTATCAATCGCTACACCAACTAGAATTAACAAAGAGGTAGCACCCAACCCTTTAAATGTGGGTACTCCTAAAGCTCTTTCCACACCTGTTGGGATAATAGCAACGAGTCCCAAAAAGATCGCCCCCAAAAAAGTGAGTCGGTTTGACACGCGCTCGATATACTCACTAGTTGCTTTGCCCGGACGAATGCCAGGAATACTAGAACCCATTTTTTTCAAGTTCTGTGCTACATCTACTGGGTTGAGAATCAACGAAGAATAGAAGTAGCTAAAGAAAATGATAGAAATCATGTAGACCAAGGCATAGACCCAAGAGCCAGAACCGCTTGGACTTAGATAAGTGTTAATTATATTTGCCAATTCGGCATTCTTGGCGAAATTAGCAATCAGCAGTGGCAAACTGAGGATGGCCGCGGCAAAAATAATTGGCATCACCCCGCCTTGATTTAGCCGCAAGGGTAAAAAGCTACGTTGTTCTGCCAAAACTCGACGACCTACTTGGCGACGAGCGGAAATAATTGGGATGCGGCGCATTCCTTCCTGCACAACCACAATACCAACAATGGTTGCCAGGAAAACTAAGATCAGTACTATCACGCGACCCACTGTTTCCCGACCGCCGACTTGCACCAAATCGATAGTATCGCCTAAAGCTTTTGGTAATGACGCAACAATGTTGACAAAAATCAACAATGATGCACCATTTCCAATACCACGTTCTGTAATTAGTTCTGATGTCCACATTACGAACATGGAACCAGCCGTCAGAGCGATCGCAGTTTCAGCTACAAAGATTGGCCCTGGATTTAAGGCAAATTGCTGGAGGAATAATGCCGAAAAAGCCACACTTTGAAGAATCGCCCAACATACAGTTACATAGCGGGTAATTTGCGATATTTTCCGCCGACCTGCTTCGCCTTCATTTTTCTGTAAATTTTCTAAAGATGGAATCGCAGCGGTGAGCAATTGGATGATAATGGACGCATTAATGAAGGGTAAAATCCCTAAAGCAAAGACGCCCAAAGTCGAAAGTCCTCGCCCGGAAAATATATCCAATAAACCGAATATGGAATTACTGCCCGATATGGCTTCGGCAAATCTAGGTCTATCAATCCCTGGTACGGGCAAGAAGATGCCCAGGCGAACCAAAATTAAAATACCGACGGTGACAAGCAGCCTACCTCTGAGGCCAGCTGCCTGTGCCATCTGCATAAAAGTTTCTTGAGCCGTTGGGGCTTTATCTCGACTGATCATAGAGTGCTACCTTTATAGTGAACCAGGCGCTGACAGCGAGTTTGCTTGCATTTAAGTGCGCTGTTCCGGCTCACTCATAAGACTTCACAACTCCCACCAGCTGCCTCAATTTTGCTACGAGCTGTACCTGTGAAAGCTGCCGCTTGTACCTTGAGCGGAGTGCTCAATTCCCCGTTACCTAAAATTTTCAATGGTCCCTTGACAGCAGTAAGGATACCTGATGCTTTCAAGGAGGTCAAAGTTACTTCCGTATTAGCGGGAAGGGAGGCTAGCTTCTCTACATTAATCGTAGTGTAAATTTTCCGATTCACAATCGGAAAGCCCTTCAGTTTCGGTAAGCGGCGGTACAATGGCTGTTGACCACCTTCAAAACCGGGTCGAGTACCACTACCAGAGCGAGATTTTTGACCTCGCATACCTAGACCAGCACTGGCACCTTGACCGGCAGAAATACCTCTAGCTACACGCTTCTTGCGTTTCTTTGAGCCTTTTTGCGGCTTAACATCGTTGAGTCTCATGATGTAATTAGTACTTGTTTACACAAAAACTCTGTAAGTGCGACTCTACTAAATGTAGAGACTTTCAATAGGAATACCGCGATCTTCAGCGACTTCAGAAAGAGTCCGCAGTGTAGATAAGGCATTGACTGCGGCTCTAGCATTATTGAGCGGATTATTGGAGCCAAGTTGCTTGGCTAAGACGTTACGAACTCCTGCCAATTCCAATACAGTCCGGACAGCACCACCAGCAATTACGCCAGTACCAGGTGCGGCTGGACGCATAATCACCTTTGCACCGCCACCGACACCATCAATGGGATGGGGTATGGAGTTGGATTTGGTGATTGGGATATCAATGAGGTGTTTTTTACCGTCGGCTACGCCTTTTTTGACGGCACCAATTACATCTGAGGCTTTGCCTACTCCTACACCAACTTGACCGCGTTCGTTACCGACGACAACGATCGCTCGGAAGCTGAGTTTTTTACCACCTTTGACCACCTTACTCACGCGTCGGATTTGGATCACCCGTTCTTGCCAGGTGGTTTCTTCTTTTTTGGCACGCTTTGTTCTACTTTTACGCTCTGTTGCCATAATTTAGTGCTTTGGTGAACGTCATTTGTGAGCCACTCGCTCAGAGGGGTTTCCCCCATGAGTAACTGGCGTTAGCGAAGCGATAGCGACGTAGGAGCGTCACCCAAGGGTCAGTTGTCATTTGTCCTTTGTCTAATGACTAATGACTTTAGAAATCTAAACCAGCCTCGCGGGCTGCATCAGCTAGTGCTTTGACACGACCATGATATAAGTTACCACCGCGATCAAAGACTACTTTGGTGATGCCTTTTTCTAGCGATCGCACTGCGATCAACTTACCAACCTGCACCGATGCGTCACGGTTTGCACATGACGCTAAACTAGATTTCAACTCTGGTTCTACAGTCGATGCTGCCACTATGGTTTGATGCTGAGTATCATCAATTATTTGGGCATAAATATGCTCATTTGAACGAAATACCGCTAAACGCGGACGTTCTGGGGAGCCAATAACTTTGCCACGAACGCGTCGATGACGACGGTTTTTTGATTCTCTACGAGTAAGTTTCATTTCTACTTCTTACCACCCTTACCAGTCTTACCAGCTTTCCGTCTGACCACTTCACCGGCATAGCGAATGCCTTTACCTTTGTAAGGTTCTGGTGGACGAACGGCACGAATTTTGGCGGCTGTGTTACCTACTATTTCTTTGTCATAGCCGCTGACAATGACATTAGTGGTACCTTCTACTGCAAACTGAATTCCATCTGGGGGAACAATTTGCACCTGATGGCTATAACCCATATTTAAAACTAGGTTACGCCCTTGAAGTTGTGCCCTGTAACCAACACCTTGAATTTCCAAACGCCGCTGAAAACCTTGGGAAACTCCCTCGACCATGTTGGCAACTAAAGTGCGGCTCAAGCCGTGCAGCTGCTTTGAGGTACGAGTTTCATCCCGACGATTTACGTGTAATATTTCTCCCTCTTGGGAGAGTGAGACATTAGCTGTGAGAGTGCGAGAAAGTTCTCCTTTCGGGCCTTTCACCACAATATTCGTACCATCAATCGCCACTTGGACTTTGGCGGGAATAGTAATTGGACGTTTACCAATACGAGACATGACTTTTGTCCTTTATCCTGTTATCAGTTATGAGTTATCAGTTTTTATAACTAACTCCTCACTCCTAACTCCTCACTTCTGGTAACTACCAAACGTAACAAAGCACTTCGCCACCCAAGTTCTGACGCCGCGCTTCGCGGTCAGTCATAATGCCACTGGATGTAGAAATAATGGCAATGCCAATGCCACCTAGTACCCTTGGTAATTCTTTTCTATTGGAGTAAACACGCAAGCCAGGCTTACTCACTCGCTTTAAGGCGGTGATTAGAGGCTGACGATTCTTACCTTTGTATTTCAGGGAAATCACCAGATTGTGCTTTACCCCTTCTTCTGCTTCTTCGATTTCAGCAATAAAGCCTTCCTCCCGTAGCACTTTGGCAATACTCCGGGTCATTTTTGTAGCTGGCACTTGTGTAGTTTGATGCCGCGCCAGGTTGGCATTGCGGATGCGCGTCAGCATATCTGCAATTGTGTCGTTAGCCGCCATCGTTCCCTCTATAGATGAACTTATTGATCGCGAAAGGGCATTCCTAATTCTTTAAGTAAGGCGCGACCCTCTTCGTCGTTTTTTGCTGTGGTGATGATGGAAATATCCATACCACGCACTTGATCGATGCTGTCGTACTCGACTTCTGGAAAAATTAGCTGTTCTCTCACACCCAGCGTGTAGTTACCACGTCCGTCAAAGCTTTTAGGGCTAACGCCGCGAAAGTCTCGAATTCTGGGTAATGACAAGCTAACTAGTCGGTCAAAAAAGGCATACATCCGTTCGGCTCTGAGGGTAACCATGATCCCCACAGGCATCCCTTGACGAATCTTAAAGCCAGCGATCGCCTTTTTCGCCCGCGTCACCACTGGTTTTTGACCAGTGACCAGCGAAATTTCGTTTATGGATGCTTCCAGAGACTTCGCATTTTGAGCTGCTTCACCCAAACCTCGGTTAATAGTAACCTTTACCAACTTCGGTACTTGATGAACATTGGTATATTGAAACTGATTGATCAGTTTGGGGACGATTGTCTCTTGATATAAGCTTTTGAGTCTTGTTGTCGCCATAGTTTTTTGTCCTGATATCCCTGGGCTTGGTCAGGGAACTTTTAATTTTGGATTTTAGATTTTGGATTTTGGATTAAATTTAAAATCTAAAATCTCAAGTTGGCTAATTCTTATTTATCAAGAAGTTCGCCAGTTTTCTTGAGTTTTCTAACTTTTTTGCCTTCTGAGGTAAAGGTATAACAAACACGACTGGCAACGTTTTGCTTGGTGGAATAAAGCATCACATTGGAGCTATGAATCGGGAATTCCTGGGTGAGAATCCGCCCTGATTCCCCTTCTTGCTGGGGTTTGACGTGCTTGGTTTTAATGTTGACACCTTTGACGATGACTTTACTCAGTTGGGGAAGTGCCTGGATAATTTCACCAACTTTTCCTTTGTCTTTGCCAGCAATCACTTGTACGGTGTCGCCAGTTTTGACGTGCATTTTATGGAATACTTTGGGCGTACCCTGTTTGGTTGCCATTAAAGCACCTCCGGAGCCAGAGAAACAATTTTGGTAAAGTTTTTATCGCGCAGTTCCCGGGCAACTGGGCCAAAAACTCGTGTGCCTCTTGGGTTACCGTCTTTGTTGATGATCACAGCGGCGTTATCATCAAAGCGAATACTCATGCCGCTGTCACGACTTACGGCTTTACGAGTGCGGACAATTACTGCTTCCACGACATCAGACTTTTTTACAGCCATGTTGGGTGTAGCATCTTTGACAACGGCGATAATTTTATCACCAATGAAACCATAACGGCGGTTGCCTCCACCTAAAATGCGGATGCACATTAGTTTACGGGCACCGCTATTATCTGCGACATTCAGGTAAGTCTGGGGTTGAATCACAATTATTCTCCCTTGTAATGTTGTTAGTTTCTAACAACGATGAGGTTTAAGTAGGTTTGACGTTCAGGACTTCTGTGATTTTCCAGCGCTTGGTTTTACTCAGGGGTCTAGTTTCCTGAATGCGAACGCGATCGCCTACTTTACACTTATTTTCTTCGTCGTGAACTTTATATCGTTGGGTATTAACCACAATCTTGCCGTACTTGGGGTGAGGAGCGCGGTTTTCTATGGCAACTACCACAGTTTTTTGCATTTTATCGCTCACTACCAAGCCAACTCGTTCTTTAACTGCCATAATCTCCTATTTTTCTTCATTAGCCGATTGACTTGCTACCCGTTTGCGTTCTGTCTCTAGCGTCAGCAATTGGGCTAGGCGGTGTCGGATTTGTCGGAACTGGTGGGGCTTTTCTAGTTGTCTGGTGGCTTTTTGCAAGCGCAACTGAAATAGTTGTCTTTTGATCGCGACAATTTCCTCAGAGAGTTTCTCGTCACTTAATTCTCTAGCTTCTGAAATCTTGGGAAGAGGCATAAGCTACTCCTGCTCCTGTGGTTGAGAGCGCACAATAAACTTAGTTTTTATGGGTAGTTTAAATGAAGCCAAACGCATAGCTTCACGGGCGATTTCTTCAGAAACCCCACCGATTTCAAACAAAATTCGCCCTGGCTTGACTACAGCTACCCAAAACTCTGGCGAACCTTTACCGGAACCCATCCGGGTTTCAGCAGGACGCATGGTTACAGGTTTATCAGGGAAAATCCGAATCCAGATTTGTCCGCCCCGACGAATATAACGGGTCATTGCCCGACGAGAAGCCTCGATTTGCCGGGAGGTAATCCAAGC
Source organism: Nostoc sp. (assembly GCF_036919675.1). Taxonomy (GTDB): domain Bacteria; phylum Cyanobacteriota; class Cyanobacteriia; order Cyanobacteriales; family Nostocaceae; genus Nostoc. The sequence continues at coordinate 271,487 of NZ_JBALCP010000077.1, read as the reverse complement.
AGGCTCTTGCGCTTGGAGTGCAAAATCACCGAAGTTGAGGGTGCTACCACGGGTGGCTAGTCCCTCCATCCGTCCGCGCTGTTGTTTGCGGAATTTAGTTCTTCTAGGGCTTAACATGATTGGCTACTGGGTACTGGGCATTGGCCAAACAGGGCATTGAGCATTGGGCATCGTCAGTTTTCTATGCCTTATGCGCCATGTCCTATTGCCTTTTTATCCTTCATTTGAGCGGTCTTCAAATTGCTGACGCCGACGTTGTTGTTGACGACGACGGGGTTCACGCTCGCGATCCCCGCGATCGCGAGGATCACGGGTTGCGGGTGGTAGTGGAGTTTCTTCCTGTCCAGGAATAATTTCTCCTTTAAACACCCATACTTTGATACCCAAAATGCCGTAAACAGTTTTTGCCGTGCAATAAGAGTAGTCAATGTCAGCCCGTAAGGTATGTAAAGGGACTCTACCTTCACGAGTCCACTCTGTCCGGGCAATTTCCGCACCGTTGAGCCGACCGCTGACTTGGATTTTAATCCCTTGGACACCAGCGCGTTGCGCCCGCTGAATCGATTGCCGCACTACCCGGCGAAAGGAAACCCGGCGTTCCAATTGTTGAGCAATGTATTCAGCAATTAGGTAGGCATCAGCATCAACTCGTTGGACTTCAACTACGTTAATGCGAATTTGGCGATTACTACCCAACAGTCCTTGGAGTCCGGTACGCAAGGATTCGATGCCTTGCCCACCACGGCCCACTACTACACCTGGTCTAGCTGTGCGTACTTCTAAGTCGATTTGGTCGGCTTTGCGCTCAATTCGTACCTCAGAAATACCGGCGTTATTTTGAGCAAGTCTACCCAGCTTTTGTTCTATGTACTGACGGAGTTTGTAGTCTTCTTGTAGTAGTTCTGGATAGCGATCAGGAACAGCAAACCAACGGGATTGATGTTCATGTGTAATACCCAGGCGAAAACCAACTGGATGAATCTTCTGTCCCACGAATGCTTCCTCTAAGATTTCTTACTTTACGCAATTTATTTCGTGTAAGCGTGCTTATTTTTCTGGGGCAGCTGCAACAGCCACAGTAATATGACACGTCGGCTTGCGAATTTGGTAAGCTCGACCTTGCGCCCTTGGTTGGAACCGCTTTAGCGGTGGGCCTTGATCGGCGTATGCCTGAGTAATTACTAGTTGAGTCCGATCTAAGCCAGCGTTGTGTTCGGCATTGGCAGCAGCGCTTCTGAGAACCTTCAATATGGGTTCAGTGGCGCGATAGGGCATGAATTCCAAGATGATTAACGCTTCTCGGTACGATCGCCCTCGGATTTGATCAAGTACCCGACGCACTTTGTAGGCCGAGATGCGGATAAAACGAGCGATCGCCTTCACTTCAGTAGTATTAGTAGCCATAATTTTCTCCAATTTTGTCATTAGTTATTAATCATTTGTCATTTGTCTTTAAGCTCATGACAATGACTTATGACTAATGACTACCTACCTGCTTTTTTGTCGCTTTTCCCATGGCCTCTGTAGGTGCGTGTTGGGGCAAATTCCCCCAATTTGTGTCCCACCATCTGTTCATTTACAAAAACTGGAACGTGTTGGCGTCCGTTGTGAACAGCTATGGTATGACCTACCATTAGGGGCAAAATTGTTGAAGCTCGTGACCAAGTTTTAATAACTTCTTTTCTGTTGTTGTCGTTGAGCTTTTCAATTTTCTTTAAGAGATGATCCGCAACGAAAGGACCTTTTTTTAGAGAACGACCCATAATTTAATTTTGGATTTTGGATTTTGGATTTTGGATTTAGAATTTCGGATTTTGGATGATTAGGTATCTCACTGGGGTGGAAAATTTTATAATTTTAATTAAGTAGACCCCAATCTAAAATCTAAAATCCAAAATCTAAAATTCTATGATTCACGACCACCGCGACCACGTTTGGAAGACTTCCGGCGACGGCGCACAATCAATTTACTGCTAAGTTTCTTGCGATTGCGTGTCTTCGCGCCCAATGTGGGTTTACCCCAAGGTGTAACAGGTCCCGATCTACCGATGGGCGCCCTACCTTCACCACCACCGTGTGGGTGATCTACGGGGTTCATGACGCTACCTCTAACCTTAGGACGGCGACCTTTCCAGCGATTTCGCCCTGCTTTACCTGCACTCAGGTTTCTAGCATCGGTGTTGCCTACTTGCCCAATGGTGGCGTAGCACTCGCGTCGAATCAAGCGGACTTCTCCTGAAGGCAACTTGAGAGTTACATAATTACCTTCTTTTGCCACAACTTGAGCGATTGCACCAGCAGCACGCACGATTTGACCACCTTTACCAGGAGTCAGTTCTACGTTGTGAACACCAGTACCCAAGGGAATCTTCGAGAGCGGTAAAGCATTACCATCTTCAAAGGGAGCCTCAGGCCCAGCAATAATTATTGTTCCAACTTTCAACCCGTTGGGGTGGAGGATGTACCGTTTTTCGCCGTCTTGGTAATACAAAAGGGCAATTCGGGCATTGCGGTTAGGATCGTATTCAATCGCTGCGACTTTGGCAGGAATATTATGTTTATCCCTTTTAAAATCGATGATCCGGTAAAGTTGTTTGTGTCCGCCACCCCGGCGACGACTAGTAATTCGCCCGTGATTATTCCGACCTTTGGCGCGATGCTTCGAGGTAGTTAGGGATTTCTCTGGCTCGGTTTTTGTAATTTCCGCAAAGTCAGAGATTGTAACTTGGCGAGTGCTGGGGGTATAAGGGCGGTAAGAACGAGTACCCATAATCTATTTTGGATTTTGGATTTTGGACTTCGGCTTCTCTTGCGAGACGCTCTTGCGTTCGCTCAGTAGAACGATTTTGAATTTACTTAATTTTGGATTTTGGATTTTTGATTTAATGAGTGTTTAACTAATTGCGATCATCGTAATTATTGAGTAAACTCCTCAATCTAAAATCTAAAATCTAAAATCTAAAATTTAAAACTCCTAGACTTCTGGGAATAGGACTTGTCTAATCTTGTCTTCATCCCCAGGTGCAACGGTAACAATGGCTCGCTTATATTGGGGCTTATAACCAATAAATTTACCAACGCGCCGCTTTTTACGCGGTGGTAAGATGGTGTTTACTTTTACAACCTTGACCTGAAACAAGTCTTCGATCGCAGCCTTGATTTCTGGCTTAGATGCCTTTGGAATTACTTCAAAGGTGTACTTATTCTGCTCCATTAGGATGGTCGCTTTCTCAGTGACAATTGGGCGACGCACTAAGTCGGCAAGGTCGCGGGGGTCAAAGCTAGGCACTGTAGACCTCCTGAATTTTTTCTAGGGCTGATGCCGTAACTACAATCTTGTCAGCGTGCAGTAAATCAAAAACATTTAGCTGGTCAGCTGCAATTAGTTTTAAATTTTCAATATTGCGGGCTGACAAATAAACGTTATCTGTATCCGCAATCTCAGACAAAATTAACAGGGACTTGTTTTCTAATGACACTCCCCAACGGGCAAGCGCTGCCACTAAGTCTTTAGTCTTCGGGCGAGAGAACTCGCTGCTAAATTCTTCTACTACGATCAAGTCCTCATTGCGGCTTACAAATGCTGTCCGTAGTGCTAAACGTCGCTCTTTACGGTTCAACTTGAGGTCAAAGTCTCTGGGCTTTGGTCCAAAGATTACACCACCACCACGCCACAGTGGTGAACGAATAGACCCTGCACGAGCGCGACCAGTACCTTTTTGTCGCCAAGGTTTACGACCGCCGCCTCTGACTTCCGAACGAGTTTTTGTACTAGCATTTCCTTGACGAGCATTGGTCAATTGCCGTACTAAAGCGCGGTGCACGATATGAGACGCTGTTTCTTCCTTGGCAACGCGCAACTCGAAGGTCGTCTCACCGACCTGTTCTCCTTGCCAATTTTTAACTACGCTTTCAACCATCTTTGTTATTTGTCCTTTGTCATTGGTGAGCCACTGCGGTCTTCTCCCAAAGGGAGACGCAAAGGGCGATGGGGTCTCCCCAACTGAAGCATGTGGCGTCATCTGTCATTTGTCTTTTGCCATTTGTCTTTAGCCAATGACTACTGACTAATGACTTTTGACTAATGACTTTTGACTATCCCACTATTTTTGCAGGCACAATACTTACTAGAGCGCCCGGTTTACCAGGAATGGCTCCCTTAATTAGCAATAAGTTGCGTTCTGCATCAACTCGCACTATGGTCAGCTTGCGGATTGTGATGCGTTTCCCACCTAAACGCCCTGCCATCCGCTTACCTGGATAGACACGACCTGGCGTTGTACCAGCACCAATAGAACCTGGCGCTCTATGGTTTTTGGAACCGTGTGACATGGGTCCTCGACCAAAGTTGTTGCGCTTCTGGTTACCCGCAAAGCCGCGACCAATGCTTGTGCCGGCTACATCGACAATTTGACCCGCACTAAAAATATCTGCTTTAATCTGTTGACCTAAAGCATAATCACTAGAACTATCGGTGTGATATTCATTTAGGTGACGCAATGCTGGGGCAGATGATTTAGCCAAATGACCCAGTAGTGGCCTGTTTAGTGCCTTTGGTTTAACTTCGCCATAACCAACTTGAATAGCAAAGTAACCATCGGTTTGCTTCGTTTTAACTTGTGTAACAGTGCATGGACCTGCTTGAATGACAGTCACAGGAATGGCTACTCCTGCTTCGTCAAATATTTGGGTCATGCCCAGCTTGGTGCCGAGAATACCTACAGACACAGTAACTGGTTCTCCTTTCTACTTGCTGACCTTGGAATTGGACTCTAGAGGACACGCTTTGTACGCATCAGTTTAGGCTGAGTTAGCCTGCGAAATTCGGAATGGCTTAAATAAACCGCTCCAAATGCTTTGGGACACAACAAACCGTGTCCGTACTGCTTGGTGAATCTGTTTAGCTTCACTCAATAGATCACCAGAACAGCCACAAGTCCCTTCCTGTTCGGAAGGAGTAACTTCTGGAATCAATGCAAGGCGCTACAGCTTTAAACTGTGTGCAGCAATGCTTTCGTCCAAGCAATTGCTCTGGCACTTTCTGGAGGCAGCGCTGTCGGCGGGTTTTCCGATTTATACACACCCAAAGGGCGGCTTCCCGGAGTTTGGCTACTGCCGTGTTGCAGTTGGACTTAAGCGGTTTTTACCGCCCAGTATCCGTTAACTGAGACTAACGTAATGCCATGAAACCAACATTGCTGCTCAGTTTTTACTTCCCTAAACACCTTAAACTATTGCTTAAGATTTTGCCTGCTTTTTCAGAGGCACAGGAGTAAATTTACCTTGGAGCTTAGGATTGGCTTTGGTTCTTCGTCCATAAGCTCCAATGTTGACCTGAAAGCTTTCTTAGTTTACCAGTCTATGATCAATCTAAGTTAGTTTTATCCTGTTTGGATTGAATCATCAGCTTTTGATGCTAACACTATCTCAGAATGACAGTAAGAAGGCAACCTAATTTGCGTGTTTGGTCACAATCTAATAATATAAATTATTTATTTATGTTTGTCCAGTAATTTATAGAGTTATTTTTGGGGAGTAGGGGAGAAGAGTTTTTCCCAATGCCCAAAGAAAATGCTTTAACTTAATCTATCGGTTCAGGGTAAATAATAGAGATATCTGAGTGGGATAAGACGAAAATCTATGGCACTAATTACCACCGGCAACGGTTTAATCCGCGATCTGGAAAAATTTGGCGCTCTTGGAGTGTATGTACCTCTGGAAGGGGGTTATGAAGGTCGATATCAGCGCCGACTACGTGCAGCTGGCTATACCACCCTCCACATTACTGCTAAAGGACTAGGGGACGTAGCTGCGTATCTCACAAGAATTCATGGAGTCAGACCTCCTCATCTTGGTAAAAAAAGCACTGGTAGCGGTGCAGCAGTAGGTCAGGTGTACTATTTGCCACCAATTCTCAATTCTCATCTAGAACAGCTACCACCAAAGTCAAAAGGGCTGGTGTTGTGGATTATTGAAGGGCATATTCTTTCCAATGAGGAACTTGAGTATTTAACGAATTTGCCTCAGCTAGAACCACGAGTAAGAGTAATCATTGAGAGAGGTGGCGATCGCGCTTTCCGTTGGACTTCTCTAGAAAAAACTCTGTTAGCTAGCTAACACTTACAAAAGTTAAAAGTTAAAAGTTAGGAGTTTTCAATTTTTAACTCCTAACAGACGCGATTAATCGCGTCTCATAACTCATAATTCTCTCAGCATTTCAATAATGCTGAGTCGAAAACCACAAGATGCAAATAACCGCCGTGAAGCCTCGTTAGCAACTGCTGTATCTAGACGAATTTGCTTGACGCCTATCTGATGAAAGCGTTCAATACTTACCATCACCATCTGCCGCGCAATTCCGTTTTGGCGATATTCAGGCTCAACCCAGATATCATGAATAAAAGCAAATTACTGTAACCGATAAATTGGTATTTCTCGCTCAATTGTCGCCACCAGAAAAGCTACAAGTTGCGCTTCATCTTCAGATACTAGAAAGACGCTGCGCTCGTTATTTGCCAAACGCGTCAACCATTGTTCATAACGCTGTTCTGGATTCGGCAGAAAACCATATTTGGCAGAATCCCAAGACTCATGCAAAGCAGAAATTTTGGCAACCATTGGTAAAATTGCGGGTACGTCAGCTGTTGTGGCGGGGCGGATCAGCATAAGTTCTGGAATTTGTTGCAGAAACGGTATAAGTGGATGTCTGGAATGGTTATAAGATTTAGAGACTATGGCAAACGGCTTTCTGATTTTGAAGAAGAAATTTTAGTTTGTTGTCCCCAATGCGATGCCTACGGCGGGCTGCGCCTACGCACTGCCAAAGTATTAACTGTAAACTCTGAGCAATCAAGTCTCAGTTCAATCAAAAGAATTACCTGTCACCACTGTAGTTATACAAAGCAACAATCAAAGGATGGGAAGCGAAAAGCCGCATTGCTATTGTGGCAAAACAATTACATGGCTCAAAGAAATTCTAGCTATGGAATATTAGACCATTTTTTTGGCTTGCCCCTGTGGCTACAAACCTCTTGTTGCGGTCAGGTGCTTTGAGCATATAATGAAGCACATTTGAACTTTCTGGAAAGCTATGTTCAATCTAGGTTGCGAGAATGCTTGCCAGATGACACATTAGGCTGGCACAATGGCAGTCTTGCCAGTCGCCTACCCCGATGGATCAAGCTGACGCAGCATCGGCAAAAAGTTTTACAGAAAATTCAACAGTTAAAGCAGAGGTTGTGATCAAAGCTTTAATCCTGTTGATGAGCGAATTTATAACCACCTCACACAGAAAGAGCGATCGCCCACTCAATCCCACAATTAGTAGGGGTAACAAAAATATCTAATAATAAAAATTGAAAATTAATAGGACTTACACAAAAATCGCCAAAAAAGCTTAATTTATCTAACCTAGAGCCGCTTATTACCAACCTTTAATTATTTACGCCGACTTACTTATCAAGATAAGTTCCTATTTTTCTCATTTAACAAGAATATAGTACAGAAAGCCACAGGCAATTACAGTCAAGAATAGGCATACTGAAAGAGGGAGAAAACTTTAGACCACTCCCTGCCAAATCGGCGTGAAGGTGATTAAGCAACAATGAGACGTAAACCCACTGGTAAATCGGCTACTACTTCTAAACCCTCTATTTTCCAATCCCCAATGTTTAACCTCTTCACCATTGCAATTATGGGAGGGGTGTTGATTTTGGGAATTGGGATTGGCATTGCCTTTAGTTCTACAACCACGTTGGCCCCATCAAATGTGGCTTCTCGTGAATTCATTGATCTCAAAGCACCCAACCCTGAGATTTGTGTGCAGTACGGAGCTAGCGCTATGGTAATGGACACTAGACTATTCGTCACTCTCAACCCGTTCAATGTCTATGTTTCTCAGCCGAGTATGCGTCCTGGATGTGTGATCCGACAAAATGACTGGGCAATTCTAGAGCAACGTAAGCTGGTGACATCTGCTCAAGTAAATGAGTGCAAAAATCGCCTGAACACCTTTGGCTTTACGGGTAACTTGGACAGTGACAAACCTGATATTAGGTGTATATATCAGAATGAAGCTGCTCAAAACTTCTTCACGGCTCAACCAGGAGCAGTTGGAACACCTCAGCAAACGGACAGATTTTAGATTTGGGAATGGGGCAAACAGGGCATTGAGTATTGGAGAAATTCTTTCCTTGTCTCCCTTGTCCTCCTTTTCTCTCCAATCCCCAGCGATCGCATCTGCCAAATTAGATCATGCGTACTCATCACGGATAATGGTCAAACCTAAAGCTTTGTAGGCACTCAGCATATTATTAGATACTGTAGGTGCAGTTACTAGGTAAGTCAGGGCACGAATGGACTCCACTAGATAAGGAGCAGCCGTGTCCAATTTTTCTGCTGTCACTAATCCTACTACCTCAGCTGATCCAGCAATTATGGCTCGTTTGACGTGAGCTTCGTCTAGGTTAGGTACACTAATCCCAACCTCTGGATGCAAACTGCAAACCCCCAACATGCACAAATCTGCACGAATCATCCGTAATCTTAATGGACTAGGTTTTGTCTCGAGACCATTATATTTATTTTCGCAATACTGTGTGAAATGTCTGAGAGTGTTGGGTTTGAGGGTGTTAGCACTCACAGCTTTACACGGACTGCTTTGACCTAGATGAGTAACGCTGGTATTCCGTTGAGGATCATCCAGGAGGTTTCAGGTCATAGAAACTTAGAAGAATTACAGAAATATTTGGAAGTCCAGCCAGAACAGGTGAGGGGAGCGGTGTCAACGCTGTCGATGTTGGGGCATAAGGGTGAGGGTTACGTCAGGAAAAGGGTGTTAGCTGACGTAGAGTCTATACCTGATAGAGAAACGGTTTCGAGCGATTAACTTACCTGTAAATTATATGAACTAGTGGAGACAGGTTGAATTATTTATTTTTTTTATTCAACCAAGAAAAGACATAACACGCCAAAGCCAAACCTAAAATTATGAAAATTAATGGAATTTTTATAGTAAACGAAATATCTAATAAATGTGGTATAAAGAAAACCAAACTACTAACTATAAAAAATATTTGTAAAAGAAAAAATAATCTTATATATAGTTGATCACCTGCATTCATATCCAATCTTTTAATGTTCACCCTGTTTTCTAGTTTTTTATATAATTCATTTTCGTAATCAAATACTTCAAACTTATTTAAAATATAGATCATGACTAGATAGCAATTAATAAATATTAATATAATTATGAGAGTAGGCAAATACAAAAATAATAAAACAAATAGTTGTACAAATATATGATTAAGATGAGGGGGACTTTTAATAAAATTTTTTAAAAAATCACTTACAAATGTATTTTTTATGATAACTGGTAACAAAGCTGTCAAACCACTAAATAAAGGAAATATATATTTATAACTTGCTATGGAATTAAAAGTGTTTGAGAAGTTTTTACAATCCTCAATAGTTTTTATTAACCAAAATCTATGTTGTCTATTATTTGCAATATTTAAGTTGCTGGCGGATTTTAACCTCGTGTATATAACTATTAACCTATCTGTCAATGATTTCGTATAAAATTCTAACAGTACTAAAATTAATCTTTTAAATTGAAAAATTTTAAAACTTAATAAAAACATCGGTATAATGAATACAAATGATGCTAAAATCAAAAATAATTTGCTAAAAATATTTTTTTCTTCTACAATGTCCTTTGCCACTATTTTAATTGCCGATTTCAATAAATAGACATCGATAAATTTAAATAAAAATTCTTCAAATTTATTTAGCTACGATTTCTTTTTCTTCTCCATCGAAAAAGAATGCTGTTTCTAAAGGAAAATTAGTATTTAAAATATAGTTAGGTGATTTCTGATAAAAAAAATACCTATGTTGACGAGTTTCGACTTCGCTCAACTCTCGATTACTCAGTTTGTTGAGCGAAGTCGAAACCAACGGCTATGGTAATTTTATTACTAGAATTCACCTTAATAGCCATTACACTTTGACCCATTAAATTATAATGAGTTGCTTGCAAATCCTTCCATTCCTCAGATGTATAATTTACAAAAGAAAGGGAATGTTGTTTTGACGACTCAGATGATGTCATAGTAATACTAAAAAGTTACATCAACTCGATACTACTAAAAACTATACCATTTCTGTATGAAGCTGCGCTAAATGGTGGTTTGTGGGAACAGTACCCATATCAAGGTATCGATCCAGTGAGCATCATCAACAAGGTGAAGGAGTTAGTTGGAGAAAGATAATAGTTGCTAATTATGCAGATGGGGCATTGGTTCGATTTTCCATGCCCCATCTGCTATGCCTAATGCTCTATTTGAATTGGGTTTTGGGTAAAGGTTGACCAAACTCTATTACCTGGGGATTGGGAACATTGGGGATTGTTGGAACTGGAAATTCCGACATACCAGAAGGAGGAATGTTATTCAAATTATCGGGTTGATTTGGGAAAGACGGAGGGGGAAGAATCAAAGCAGGTTGTTGAGAGGATGTATTAGGGCTTAGAGGAGGTACGGTTACAAGAGGCTGTCCTGAGTTAATAGTAATTGTTGGGGGCAGTTGATTGGATGGAGGTGGAGCTGTGAGTAAGGGTGGTTGTTGGTTATTAGTAGTTACGGGTAAGTTACTAGGCGGCTTTTGGGGGGTTTGAGGTAGTTTCTTGGGTGAAGGTGGGGAATTTGCTGGTTTCACGGCAGTAGTTTTACCAGAAATAAGCGGACGTAATACCCAGCGAGTGGAGTTTTTTCGGGAAACGGGTTGCAGTTGTACCTTTTTAGGATTTAAAACAGTCCCTGGTGCTAAATCTAAGACAATGCGTGTGTCGTTAGCGTTCAGTTGAGAAACGCGAATACTTTTGATTGCTCCAGAATAATTTTTTTGCGTGGTAACTTTGCCCAACTTAGTATTCGGTAAATCTACAACAAGGCGAGAGGGTTGGGCTAGGTAGAAATAATGAGGGGTTGTGCCTGCTGAAAGGGTGATTTCGAGTTGCTGTGTCTTGGGGGAAAAACGCCAATTATCTAGCTTTACCACTGGTGTAGCAGCAGTAGTGCAAGTTTCGAGGGCGATCGCTGCACAAAAGCCGAATAGACTAATGCTAAATAGCTGCTTGCGCCATTGGCAAAATTGCCTAGTCTTTAGTCGCTGATCCATTCTTTTTATCTGCTCCATAAAACCCATACAATGCGCTCACATTCCTGTTTACTTCGCGCTTTAAATCCCCACTTCCCAATTCATAACTTCTGAGATTTTTCGGGCACAGGGGTAAATCTCAGGGTTTGTGGAATACCATTTACAATTAATTGACCTGTCATATTAACTTTATCCACAAGTTGCATTTGAATTGTGACTGAATTCAGAGGATCATTTTGGAGGCGAGGAATATTACAAAGGATTGATCTACCAACTTTTCCAGATAAATTTAACTGTTGATTTCTGAAGATACCTGCCAGAGAGTGCTTTTCGTCAGTATCGGCGTTAGCGTTTGCCGGTAATACAGAGGCATTTAAGTAAATACCCGACTGCTGAATGTTTAACGTCAGGGTATCCGATTTTTCACAGTTCGGCAAATTCTCTGACAGGGTTAGACGATAGCGGCCGTTAACTGGAGCAGGAGCCTTAAGATTGTTTTCCCCATAAACGGTTACAGTTTTAAACAACAGTAGTACTAAAATTATTGCTACTCCGTAAAAAGCCAAAGATTTGAACTTGAAATGATTCATAATCTCAACTCCTCAATGTTGGCTCTTGACTACTAACCTCAGGAAGCATAGAGGCAAGGTGAGCGGTGACTTGACTGTAGCGGCGGGTAATTAGCAGGGAGGAACGACATTGGATGGCTAGTTGATCTGTATATCTTCCCAAGGTTTGGCGCTCGATACCCCAAGCGCGGCTGGTGCCAGCAATAGTTAGGTCAACACGTTCTGAGGCTTGAATTACGGCTTGGATTGGTTCTGAGGCCTCGACAATTTTGATTTCAATGCGATCGCGTACACTGGTGGGCAATTGCTCCATCATGGTGTGCAGTTCGTAACTCAATTCTTCTTTAGTATTATTTGATACTATCTGTAATATCTGCAACATACAAGTCTCACGATTGATTAGCAGTCTCAGAGCTAGTATTAGTGCTAAATCATCATGGATATTGGCAGAATAAGGTACCAATAAACTTTCTAATCGCTCTTTGCCTTTATCTATAAACACTGCTACATCCACTGGTGCAGTCGTAAGCATTTGTCCGACTCGTCCACCTAAACGATTACTACTAAAAGCTGGTCGATGCCAGCCTACAACAATTAAATCAACTTGTTCTAATGTGGCAATCTGTGCTGTTTCGCGGGCAACATTGCTGGATATGCGAACGATAGGATGCACACAAGAACGAGTTTCTGGCGGTTCGAGAGTATTAATCAATTCTTCTAGTTGGTGGCGGCGCTGGGCGATTAATCGGTCTGCTTCAACTGGGGTACTTTCAAAGGCATAGTCTTCTTGAAATTCAATCAGGCTGAGGGGGTTAACAACGGCAGGATATCGGTAATTGAGAGCGATCCCTACAGCGGGCTGCGCCAATGCTACTGCCAACTGTACTAAACCTTTTTGCGTACTTGGATTAGCCACTGGCACCAAAATTCGGTAGGGACGAGGGGAAGCTTCACTGACAGCAGAGGTGTTTATACCTGTTTCTGCTTCCAACTGTGGCTTCATGACATCTAACCTGATCAGCTTTTTCGGATATGTCCATTCTAGGAGTGGCGAGGTCATGAATGTAGTTACCAATGCCATAATTACCAGCATGGTAAATATTAAGGGGGAAATTACCCCTAACTCTAGACCAATGTTTAGCACTATCAGTTCGGTCAAGCCGCGAGTATTCATTAACCAACCGAGTGCCGAGGCTTCCCGTTTACTAATCCCACTCACACGGGCCGCTACATAAGTGCCAACATATTTGCCTGCGATCGCCACTCCTAAAACCAACGCACACAAAAGCCACAATTCGGGACGGTTGAGCAAGCCAATCTGCGTCTTTAAGCCACTGTAGGCAAAAAATATTGGCAGCAAAAATATCAATACAAAATCTTCGGTTTTTACTGCCAATTCCCGCACTAAATCTTCATTTTTGGGCATTGCTGCTCCCAGTAAAAATGCCCCAAAAATTAAGTGAATGCCAATTAGTTCAGTGATCAGTGCCGACGCAACCACGCCCATATAAATCCCAGCTAGCAGCAATTGGCTGAGACGTCCCGCACGGAGGTAGTGTTTGGCAAGGCCTTTGAGGAACCAACGTCCCACCGTCAACATCAAGCCGATGTAAACTATGCTGGCGATAATTGTCGGTATGGCACCCGCAAAGTCACCAGTTCGAGCTACAGCGATCGCTACTGCCAAGAGACACCAAGCTGTCACATCATCCACCGCAGCACAAGTTAACGCCAACGTTCCTAAACGCGTTCCTTGTAAATTCTTTTCAGTAATGATTCGCGCCAACACTGGAAAGGCAGTAATCGACATTGCTGCCCCCAAAAATAATGTGAAGGCGGTGAAAGATACACTTGCGTTGGAAACTAGGGGATAAAGGATTACCGCTAGCAATGTTCCTAAGGAAAACGGTACTAAAATGCTGACATGAGAAGTTAAAACAGCTACTTCTAATTGTCCGCTGAGGTATTTTGGATTTAGTTCCAGCCCAATCAAAAACATGAAAAATATTAGTCCCACCTGAGACAAAACATTTAGAAAAGGAATAGTTTCTGGTGGAAACAAGGTAACTGCTAGATGGGGAGCAACTAAACCAAATAAAGATGGACCGAGCATAATCCCGGCGACAATCTCACCAATTACCAGCGGTTGCTTAATGGAACGGAATCCTAGCCCTACTAGCCGTGAAAGTCCAATAACAATCAGCACTTCAACCAGAACAAGAATAACTATGTGCATGGTTTCCTCAAAAGTAACTATCTGGTTTCTCTAAGATGATTCTTTAAAAGACTGGAAAATGTCAAGCTTGTTAGATACACTCCAATACAGTTCACTTAAGTATTTATTTCTCTTTGTGTCCTACCCTATGGGAAGCCACTTGATGTCTATGCGTTCTTCTGGTGCGTCTGGTACGTGAATGCAGGTCGTTAAAACAATTAAATTTTACAAATAGTTTTAGCCTTAACCCAAGCGTATTATACATGGAAGGGTAATTTTTGCTTCGTTATCATGTCAATTATTGTTACGATGCAGTTGCAACTGCGAAACATAAATTCTAATGATTTTAGTAGCTTAATTTAGAAGAACTTCCGAATTACCGATATCAAGAAAATTATGTAATAGTTAGTTAGTTTGTAGTGGCGTTTAAACACCACTACAAACAAATTAGCAGTTATATCCAGAGTCCAAGCAGAAAATTTTACCCAATTGCGAGGTAATTAATTTTATATTTAAATTTGCTTAAGCGGAAGATTTATCATAGCTTGTACCTTGCAACAAAAAGGCAATCAGTGGTGATGCCATGAGCGTAGTAATGACTGCCATAATAACCATGATAGTGAACAAAGTTGGAGTAATTATACCTTGTTCAAGACCAATATTGAGAATGATTAACTCCATTAAACCACGAGCATTCATCAGAGCGCCGATAGTTGCAGATTCCCGCCAATTTTCTCCCGCCAATTTTGCTGCCAACATACAAGCAATACCTTTACCAAGAATTGCGATCGCAATAATTAAGAACGTAATTCCCCACAAAGTAGGTGTGTTTACCAATCCAATTTGAGTATTCAATCCAGAGAAAACAAAAAACATTGGTAGCAAAAAAGAAGTAGTTAAAAATTCTGTATGTTGGCGAATTTGTTGGGCAAATTCCCCGCGTGGTGTTACTGCTCCCAGCACAAAAGCACCGAATATTGCATAGATGCCTGTGACATCGGTAAACCATGCACAAAACATCAAAATTATCAACATTAAAGTTAGGGTTTGTCTGTTCACACCTGCATCGCGTTTTGTGATACGTGTGAATGCTCTCAGTAGAGGTTGACCGAGAAAAATCGCAAATAGCACGTAGCAAATGCCCCCACCAATTGCTAATACGGCGATGCTCAGAGAATTTTTCACGCTAGCAAGCACGATCGCTAGTAAACACCAAGCAACTCCATCATCTACCGATGCTGCACCTAAAGCCAAAGTACCGAAGCGGGTTTGTGCAAGACCGCGTTCGTAAAGAATACGAGCTAACATCGGAAAAGCCGTAATTGTCATCGACGCACCTAGATACAAAGCGGCTGACCAAGGTGTTACCTTTGGGAGGAAAAAATCACCATTGTGATAAAACCAAAAAGATGCGCTCGCTCCTAAAATAAAGGGAGTAATAATACCGGCAGCAGATAGCAAACTTGCACTTTTGATATGATGTTTTAAGAGTTTGGTATTGAACTCCAAACCAATTAAAAACATATAAATTACCAAACCAATCTGGCTAATAGCATATAAAATTGACATTGATGGGTTGGGAATCTTGTCTCCTAAAGAAGTAATGATAGGAAGCTTAGGAAACAACCATTGCTGAAAATGCGGTGCAATCAAGCCCAAAAGTGATAGATTTAGCATTACACCTGCGATCATTTCGCAAACAACATCAGTTTGACCAAGATAGCGGCGTCCTAAAATCGTGACGACGCGACAAGTGGCTAAAATAACTGTGAGTTGCAGAAATAGCTGAATAACCAGATCAAAATTTGACATTGCATTTCCTTAATTTGCGTCTCTGCATTGAAGAATCTCCCCAAACTCCAAAGTTTGTTCTGTTTTTCTCATAGATGACTACTACATCAGCACAAATGCCAATTTTGTCAATATAAGATAACTGTTTTTAATTTGATGAGATACAAGAGGCAGTGCATTACTTTGGTTTTCAAAGTTGTATCAACTGCCATGTTGTTCTTAGGAACCCACACAACTGTGCGTCAATACAACATATTGCATCCAAACTAAAACCGCCATATATAATTTTTTATGATTTGTTAATTTGCGATTTCTAACCTTTTTCATCTATTTCAACCATAATCTGCTGTAGGGACTCACATCTATGCGTCCCTACCGTACGGTTTAATTACTTAAAAATTGCTGTGATTTTTGATTAAAGTTAGCTACGATGATTTGAGGTGTTACAACCATTCTCCACCCCGGAAACGCCAACGAGGAAAGATAATTCGCATCAGACTTTGGGAAGTAATAAAAACTCCTAGCCACACGATGCTATAGTGCAATAAAAAAGCTCCTGGCGATAGTTCTTCCTTAGGTAAAGGTATTGGTAAAAAGCCAAACAATTTAACTCCACAGAAAACAAACACCAATTCCCATATACCAGCTAAGAGTTGATAAGCTGCGGGCCAATCCCTATCCCAGCGAGATTTTTGCAGATAGTTATAAAGCACATCCCAGCCTAAGCCAAAGATGGCGACGTAACCAAGTATCCAAAAATAAACCGAGTTAGCACCAGGGCCAATCCAACCCATTGCAAATAGCAAAGATACGAGTCCGCCGACAGTTGCAAGTAATAATAATCGAGTTTGCCAGCGACCAAATAAAGTTGGTGTCATAGGAGAGACGCGATTAATCGCGTCTGTACAGGAGTTAGGAGTAGAGACGCGATTAATCGCGTCTGTAATTAATAAGAGAGGAGTTAAAGTTTTTATAAATGGATTTTAAAATGGATGTTATTGAAAATTCAGCAAGATTGTGGTGCTTTTTGCGAAGATGGCAAATATGAGAATATCGGCTTGCCCAAAGCACCAATACATCTATATTATTAGGATGGTTTAAGGTGATAATCAAATTGAGAAGGGTAAGCTGCATTGGCAAAGCCCGCTGAATGTATCGCATCCCAATTGATCACATCTTCTAACAAAGCCTGATAACCTAGTGTATTGGGATGAAGACCATCTTCACTCAAGCATTTGAGCCGCCAACTTTCGTTGCGTTCCATCCATTGCTCAAAAATGTCCAAATAGGGAATCTGCCGTTTCGTGCAAGCAATCCGAGTTGCTTCTTTGTAGCGGTACTGGTCGGCATGATTATAGTAAAAACAATCTAAAAATGGCATCTTGACTTCATCCACTGGCACCATGCCCACAAATAACACAGGACATAGTTGCTGTGCTAAATCTAGCAGAGAAGCAATTTCCTTTTCAAATCCGGTAAAATCTGTGTAACTTCGGCCATCGGGACGCGTCAACCGGGCTGAGTCATTCACGCCTACGGATAAAATAATCAAGTCGGGAACACGATTTCGCAGTTCACCCCGATGGCGAAATTCAACTTCTAGCCTTTGTGCTACTTGTTGCGTGCGATCGCCTCTTACCCCTAAATTATAAAGGACATGACCAGCATTATCCGGCAACATCCACCATCGCCGTAGTTGCTCAATCCAGCCTCCTTTTTCTGGGTCGCCGAATCCATAAATTAAGCTGTCCCCCAGTGCGACAATCTTCATAGGCTGAAAGTGATTTGGTGGTACTGACACCTGCATTGAGGAAGAAGCTAGAAATGTGTGCATTTAACAACTATATTTTATATCTTTACAAGATTCTATACATTTCTATACCATAGATGGCTATCTTTAGTTTGCAAGCATATATGGGGTTTGTACTTGTTGATATGGTTGCAAAGTTAATATTGCCGCAGTTGAGCCTCTGAAGGTGAATGTTGAGTCTTTGAGGTCGAACGTTGAGCTTCTAAGGGTGAACGTTGAGCTTCTGAGGGTGGACGTTGAGCTTCTGAGGGTGAACTTTGAGCCTCTGAGGTCGAACGTTGAGGTTCTGAAGGTGAACGTTGAGCCTTTGAGCCTGAAACTTGCGGTTTAAAAGCTCAAGTTTGGGGTTTGGTACTGAAAACGGCTATACGATGTCTACGACGGGTTACGCCTACGCACCATGTTTCAGTTTATTTTAGGTATAGGTGAGCGCTCATACTGCGCTAAATGAGTCTGAGAATGGAACCGCAGAGGCACAGTATTTCGACTTCGCTCAATAACCGGACGCTGAAGAAGAGAGGAGAGGAAGCGTTAGCGCAGCTTATCGTACTCCTACGGGGAAGCAAGCTACGCATTGCGTTCCACTGGCGCAGCCTCTCGTAGAGAAGGAAAGGTATCGCTATTATATAACTGTGTATTTGCTTAATTTTGGCATCAGTCGTTAGGATAAGTTACAGGTGTAAAAGTTATATCTACTGCTAGCAAAGATGAATATTGACCCTGTAGTTAATGCACTTAAGAGTATTGCTAAACCTGCGGCTTCTCTAGTTATTAATCAAGCTCAACGCAATGAAACTGTAGTTAGAACCTTAAAACAATTCAATTTTGATCCAGTACAACCACCTAAAGATGTTGATGGTGTTTATGTTTATTCTTTAATTGAGTATGGTGTGGATAAGCAGGAAGTACTGCTGAATCTTTTTCGAGAAAAAGAAATTAAAAATGCTTTTTGGAGTGCTTATACTTCAAATAATCCCTTGGGTTTCTACAATGAAGTAGAAAAGCTTTTGCAGGGTAAGGATTCAGAATTTGATATCCGATTGATGAGA
This sequence comes from Nostoc sp., assembly GCF_036919675.1. Lineage (GTDB taxonomy): Bacteria > Cyanobacteriota > Cyanobacteriia > Cyanobacteriales > Nostocaceae > Nostoc. Next base: position 252,896 of record NZ_JBALCP010000077.1, on the reverse strand, counting down.
ATTGAACTGCGATCGCAGTTGGAGGAGTTTGGGGAAATATTTATTAAGGTTGCTAAAAGAAGTAAATCGAAAGAGTTTGAGCCTTTCCCAGAATGGAATTTAGACGAGTACCCAGCAGAATTTAAGTCATTAATTAAAGAAAAAATTCGCTCATTTTGTGGTCGTCAGTTTGTTTTTGACGCATTTCAGCAATTTTGCAATAAAAATCGCAGTGGTTATTTTACAGTAGTGGGTGATGCGGGGATGGGGAAGAGTACCATTGCTGCTAAATACGTCTGGGATAATAAATCACCATGCTATTTTAATATTCGCCAAACTAGTAGCAATCGAGCGGAGCTATTTCTTGAAAGTATTCGTAAACAATTAATTAAGCGTTACCAATTGCAGAATGCCCAGAAGGCTAATTTAGCAGATTTACTAGAACAGGTTAGCAGGAAAATTCCTGTTAGTGAACGTCTGGTAATTGTAGTTGATGCTTTGGATGAAGTGGAGCAAGAAGCTGGGGGAAATCTTTTAGATTTACCAACGGCGCTACCGGAACGTGTCTATTTTCTGCTGACTAGACGACCATATACCATAGATAAAAAACGCTTGTCTGCACCAGATGTCCCGATGGAGGAGCTAGATTTAAGGGCAAATGACTATGTTAATTTGAGCCGTGAAGATATCAAAAACTATATTGGGTTATTTTTGAATGTCGATGAAGACCATAAAAAGGCACTTAGACAATGGATTCAAGACCGCAAAATTAATGAAAATGATTTTGTCGAGCAGGTAGCAACTAAGAGTGAAAATAATTTCATGTACCTGCGCTATGTCTTGCCAGGAATTGCTGAAGGTAGATATAATGACCTGAGTTTAACGCAATTGCCCGATGGTCTAAAGGATTATTATCAACTTCATTGGGTACGTATGGGGATGGATGAAAAACCCCAAGAAGTAAAAGTATTTATCCTGTTTATTTTAGTGGAGATTGGCACACCAATTACCTGTGAAATGATAGCGGATATTGCCGAACAAGAGGAATATGATGTGCAATCAGTTTTAGAAGAGTGGGTTGAGTATTTAAAGAAGCAGGATATAAAAGGAGAAATCTGCCACAGCGTCTATCATGCAAGTTTTTTGGACTTCTTGAAAGCAAAAGGGGTTTTGGGTTCCAAACGGAAGCTATTTCAAGAGGTTAATCAACGCATTGCAGACTACCTTGTAAGGAAGATGGCGTGAAATGGGAGAATTTGCTGACAAATTAGCGGCACAAAGTCCTGCTTTTCAACGTGCTTACTTGGGTAGTTTAGCGCCAAACTTGGTGAAGTCGGGAAAGTTGGAGAAGTATTACCAAACTCTGACTGATTTTGATTTTCTTGTGGCAAAGATTAAACATCCTCAGTTTGGGGTACAGCCCCTAATTGAAGATTATGATTTGATTGATCATAGGAAGATGTCTAATAACTCAGAATACAACATTAAAAAAGGCACAAGTCTGGAATTGATTCAAGGTACATTGAGACTGTCAGCGCATATTTTAGTCGCGGATAAGCGGCAATTAGCGAGTCAATTGCACGGACGGTTACTAAATCAGAAAATGCCAGAGGAAATTGAGGCATTATTGGCACAAATAAAGCAAAGGACAACTACCCCTTGGCTGTGTGCCTTGACCCCTAGCTTAACCCCACCAGGAGGACGCTTACTCCGTACCCTTAAAGGTCATAGTTACTCGGTAAATGCCGTCGCCGTCACCCCCAATGGGCAACAGGTGATTTCTGCCTCATGGGACACCACCCTGAAAGTCTGGAATCTGGCAACAGGGGAGGTCATTGCCACCTTCACAGGGGACAGTTCCATTTATTGCTGTGCAGTTGCACCAGACGGCATGACAATTGTGGCAGGAGATGGTTCAGGTAGGGTGCATTTTTTGCGTCTTCAAGGGATGAGAGAGGAATGAGGGGAAAAGTAATTTTATCTGCCAAAGATTTCATTGACGGTAATGTTTACATTAGGGAAAGCTTTAATTGATAAAGTTTGACCGCTAGCGAACTTTTGCATAAGCTGATATCTTGCGGCTGTTGGTTGTTGATAAACTTCGACAATTTGCTCGTTAATATCTACTAACCAAACTTCAATTATGTTTGCTTCTGCATATAAAGGAATTTTCTCTTCCCGGTCATATTATATCACAGTCGAATCAGCTACTTCAATTAGTAAAAAAATATCCTGGGGTTGGGGGTGTGCTGTGGCGGAGAAATCATCACGGGGTTTAAGTAATGCGACATCTGGCTGAGGTTCTGAGTTATTGTTCAACGCGACCGGATTTTGAGCAGCAAGTATAACGCCTTTACCCAACAGCTGCACCAACAGATTAACTAGTCGATTTACACAAGCAGCGTGTTTTGTCCCAATCGGCGACATCTCAATAATCTCTCCCCGAATCAATTCCACTCGGTCATCTTCTGTGAGAATCCCCGACTCAACCATCTTATGATATTGCTCGACTGTGAATTTCCGTCTTAGCAATTGTACAGACATCGCCACCTCCACTGTTGCCTTATCTTTTAATTATTCTCCAAAATCATGAATTCACCACCTATACCACCCACTGCAATCAATTCCAGAGGACATCCCCCGGAGTTTGAGCAAATCATTCAAGAAAAAAGCCACAACTTTGTCGATCGTGAATTTGTCTTCACAGCTATTAACAACTTTCTCCACCGCCATAACCAGGGTTACTTCACCATCATCGGCGCACCCGGTAGCGGGAAAAGTGCCATCCTCGCCAAATATGTGACAAACAATCCTCAAGTTATTTATTACAATGCCGAACTTGAGGGTAAAAATCGTGCTGACGAATTTCTCATAAATATCTGCACGCAACTCATTAATCAATACTCCCTTAATTACACTTCCCTCCCTGATAATGCCACTGAGGGAAGTTGGTTTTTCTCTAGTCTTCTCCAGCAAATCAGTGATGAGTTAGAACCTGATCAAAAACTGATAATTGCCATTGATGGGTTGAATTGCATTGACCCTAACAGCCAACCACCTGGTACAAATCTGTTTTATCTCCCCCGCTATCTCCCGGATGAAGTCTATTTCCTCCTCACTCGTAGACCTTTCTTGCGGGAGAAGTCGGGTTTATTAATTGAAACGCCGTCGCAAAGTCTTGATTTAGCAGATTATCCAGAACAAAATCACCAAGATATCCAAGCATATATTCAAAATTACCTAACCCCCCTAACCCCCCTTCCCTACGAGGGAAGGGGGGAACAAGATTACTCCCCTCCCCTTGTAGGGGAAGGGTTGGAGGAGAGGTCAAATCTTAAATCTTGGCTGAGTAATTACCAGATTAGTGAGCAAGAATTCTGCGATCGCCTCACCACTTTAAGCGAAAATAATTTCATGTATCTCAGTCAGGTAATAAGTGCGATCACAGAAAATTTCTACCCGGAACCTTTCTGGTACAATCAACTGCCACCTGGTTTAGAAGCATATTATCAGCAGCATTTACACAAAATGATTCCACCCGAACAAGGGACGAAGTATAGTATAGATGTGTTAAATGTCTTAATCCAGCAACAAAAAGCAATATCAGTGGATGCGATCGCACAAATCATTGATACTGATGAGTATGAAGTTGAGGAAGTGCTGGAAAATTGGCTAGAGTTCTTACAGCAACAACGAATCGCCCCAGAAACCTATTACAGTCTCTATCACTCCAACTTTCGAGACTGGCTAGGTAGACAAGCATTTAAAACCCTCTAAAAAATTACCCTAATCTTCTCTATTAACAGAGAAGATTAGGGTGTTAAGAATGGAGCTAAGCGGATTCGAACCGCTGACCCCCTCAATGCCATTGAGGTGCGCTACCAACTGCGCTATAACCCCTTAAAATCCATTATATATAATCTCTTGATTATTAGTACTTTGTCAAGCTTTTTCTGGAAACTAAATTTTAAATATCTCCTCAACCACTCAACACTCACAACGACACTTGCAACAAATAGGTCATACAGTGCCCCATTAAAAAGTAAACTACTAACATGGCAGCAGCAGCCAGAGCAACCAATGTACCAGCCAACATCAGAGAAAATTCTTTACTCTCGTAGGCTCTTTCCATTAAGTGCAGTGACCACGCCACCAGGGCGACATCAAAAAGTAAAATAGGAAGCAACATATTTTTTAATATTTGTTAATACTTGTAAAATAATATTAACACCCTTTCAGGTAAGTGTGTCTAACCTAAGATAGATGTCATTAAATGCTAAATAGTCATTGAGGAGAATGTTCTTACTGGCACATTGCGATCGCGCAGATAATTTTTGATTTCTGCTACGCTTAAATGCCCGTAATGTAACAAGGATGCCAGTAATGCTGCTTCAGCTTTGCCTTCAGTTAGAGCAGTATAGATATGTTCACAACTACCTGCACCACCAGAAGCAATGACTGGAATTTCGACAGCATCGGCAATCGCCCGTGTGATCTTGATATCATACCCAGCTTGGGTTCCATCGGCATCCATACTTGTGACTAGGAGTTCTCCGGCCCCCCGTTTTTCAACTTCTTGTGCCCACAATAGGGCATCTAAGCCTGTATTTTCCCTACCACCCCGCACATACACATCCCAACCTGGATTCTCTGGATTATTTCTGCGTCTGGCATCAATAGCAACAACTATGCACTGATTACCAAAGCGATCGCTTGCCCGATTAATTAAGTCTGGATCACGCACCGCCGCAGAATTAATACTAACCTTATCTGCACCTGCTCTTAATAAAGCTTTAACATTTTCTAAGGATTGAATGCCACCACCCACAGTCAATGGAATAAAGACCTGTTCAGCAGTCCGGTAGACCACATCTAAAATAGTACCTCGGTCTTCATGAGTAGCTGTAATATCCAGAAATACTAACTCATCCGCACCAGCTTCATTGTAAACCTTGGCCAGCTCTACTGGATCGCCTGCATCTTGGAGATTGACAAAGTTAACTCCTTTTACAACCCGTCCCGCCTTCACATCCAAGCACGGTAAGATTCTTTTAGATAACATAATAACTTTTGTACTTCTGGGTAATTGACCCGAATTTAAATTTTAAATTGGCGCGGGTATTTCCAAACTAAAATTTTCCCGAAAATGGGGAATGGGGCATGGGGCACTTTTACTGAGCTTGTCCTGAGCGTAGCCGAAGGGCGACTTGTACTGAGCATCTCGACTTCGCTCGATGGAACCGGCGTCGAAGTAGCGAAGTCGAGGTAAGCCAAAGTATTGGTTATTCTTCTTGTCTCCCTTGTCCCCCTCATCTCCCCCTGCTTCCCCTAGTCTTAGTCCCCTTAAAAGTAGATAGCTGAATTATGGCGATAATCTCCTCGAAAAAACAGCCTCCAGAACCCAACGGAGAACCAAAGCAGCGTCGGGAGTCGGCGAAAGCACCATCCCCAGACAACATTTTGCAGCCTGAAGCTGCTATTGATGAACAAGATCAGCAAGAAGAAGGTATTCGACCGCACCGATTTGCCGATTACATTGGGCAAAAAGATTTAAAGGATGTGCTAGATATTGCCATCAAAGCAGCCAAGTCTCGTGGTGAGGTGCTGGATCACTTACTGCTGTATGGGCCGCCGGGATTGGGCAAAACCACAATGGCAATGATTTTAGCATCGGAAATGGGGGTAAATTACAAAATTACCAGTGCGCCAGCCCTAGAACGTCCACGGGATATTGTCGGGCTACTGGTGAACATGAAACCAGGGGATATTTTATTTGTGGATGAAATTCATCGCCTCTCGCGGATGACGGAGGAAATTCTCTATCCGGCGATGGAAGATTATCGCTTAGATATTACTATTGGTAAGGGTTCGAGCGCTCGGATCAGAAGTTTGCCGCTGTCAAAGTTTACCCTAGTAGGGGCTACAACGCGTGTGGGTGCTTTAACTTCACCACTGCGCGATCGCTTCGGTTTAATTCAAAAACTCCGATTTTACGAAGTTGACGAACTGACTAAAATTGTACTGCGAACCGCTCAATTACTCAAAACCCCCGTTACAGAAGATGGTGCCACAGAAATTGCCCGTCGTTCACGCGGAACGCCACGGATTGCTAATAGGTTACTTAAACGAGTCCGTGATTATGCGGAGGTAAAGTTATCGGGTGAGATTAATGAAAGCGTTGCATCAGAGGCATTGCAACTATTCCAAGTAGATCCTTGCGGTTTAGATTGGACAGACCGCCAAATGCTGAGTGTAATAATTGAACAATTTAACGGTGGACCAGTAGGGTTGGAAACAATGGCAGCAGCGACGGGTGAAGATACCCAAACAATTGAAGAGGTGTATGAACCTTACCTCATGCAGATTGGGTATTTAACTCGGACTCATCGGGGGAGGATGGCGACAAAAGCAGCATATAAGCATTTGGGATTTACGCCGCCTAATGAACAGTTGTCATTATTGTAATTATGGGAAATTGGGCATTGAGCATTAATTATGCTCCTCTGCTCCCCCTACCCCATTCCCCATATTTAAGATAGACACAGGTAAATCCAGATGATTAAGTTGATTGCTATTTTTCTCAGTCTGTTACTTGTGTTTGGCTGGGGTACTCCAGTCATGGCACAATCTCAACCGCCCATTACTCAAGAACAGTTAAAACAAGGCGATGAGTGGGCAAATCAAGCGTTTACAGCGACGAATCAAGGTGATTTTGCCGCGGCTGAAACTTATTGGACAAAGATTATTGAGCAATTTCCGACGAATGCGGGGGCGTGGAGTAACCGAGGAAATTCGCGGGTGAGTCAGAATAAATTACAAGAGGCGCTGGCAGATTATAACAAAGCCATAGAACTAGCGCCGAATGTCACCGATCCTTATTTGAATCGAGGTGCGGCGTTGGAAGGGTTGGGAAAATGGAAAGATGCGATCGCAGATTATAATCATGTCCTAGAACTTGATCCTAATGATGCGATGGCGTACAATAATCGCGGTAATGCCACAGCCGGTTTGGGAAAATGGTCAGATGCGATCGCTGATTATAAAAAATCTAATGAGATAGCTCCAAATTTTGCTTTCGCCCGTGCTAACTACGCGCTTGCTCTTTATGAAACTGGTCAAATAGACCAAGCAATCCGGCAAATGCGGAATATTGTCCGTAAATATCCCAAGTTTGCTGATATGCGTGCCGCCCTCACAGCTGCCTACTGGGTAAATGGAGAACAAGGTGAAGCCGAAAGTAACTGGGTGGCAGCTTATGGACTCGATAGCCGTTATAAGGACATTAACTGGGTAACAAATATCCGCCGTTGGCCTCCCAGCATGGTGACAGCTTTAGATAAGTTCTTGAAACTCCAGTAGGCAAGTCCAACTCAACAAAAATTTATTTTCTTTGCTCCTATGTACCTGTTTTCTGGTATACATCATTGTAAATAAATAGAAGCAAGAACTATGACTCATTTTGGACTGATGTGTCCGGCATCAACTGGTCATCTCAACACTATGCTTCCCTTGGGAAAAGAACTGCAAAATCGGGGTCATCATGTTACCCTATTCGGCTTTTGCGATGCTGAATCGAAGACACTAGCCGCAGGACTAGAATTTAGGGCGATTGGCGAATCTCAGTTTCCTTCTGGGGTAATGTCAGAATCCTTGGCTAAGTTGGGCAAGTTGAGTGAACTCGCTGCATTCCAATATACCGTCACTCTGCTCAAGGATGGAGCAGATGTTATACTCACGGATGCACCATCAGCAATTAAAGAAGCGGGTGTGGATGCACTTTTAGTAGATCAGGTGATGCCAGAGGGCGGAACTGTTGCAGAATTTTTAGGACTTCCCTTTATTACCGTTTGCAGTGCTGTAGTACTTAATCGAGAAGAGAGTGTTCCCCCGTTTATCACAAACTGGGGCTATAACCGAGCTTGGTGGGCACAACTGCGTAACAGAGTGGGTTATAGGTTGTTGGATCGCATCGGCAAACCAATTAGAGAGGTAATAGGTGGCTATCGCCGAGAGTGGAAGTTACCTCCACACTTCAACGCCAATGAAGGCTATTCCCGACTAGCTCAAATTAGTCAACAGCCTGCCCAATTGGAATTTCCCAGGCAATATTTGCCCCAGTGGTTCCATTTCACAGGCCCTTATCATAGTCCAATTGGTCGGGAAATTCCTGATTTCCCTTATGAAAAATTGACCGGGCAACCATTGATTTATGCTTCAATGGGAACTGTCCAAAATCGCCTATTGGGAGTTTTTAAATCTATTGCAGAAGCTTGTAATGATTTGGATGCCCAATTAGTGATTTCGTTAGGTGGTTCCGCAGCTCCAGAGTCTCTGGGGAGTTTGCCGGGAAATCCGCTGGTTGTTGGTTATGCACCCCAATTGGAATTGCTGCAAAAAGCGGCTCTTACGATTACCCATGCGGGTATGAACACCACTTTGGAATCACTGAATAATGGTGTGCCAATGGTTGCCATTCCCGTTGCTAATGATCAACCAGGAATAGCAGCGCGTATAGCTTGGACAGGCGCTGGTGAGGCTGTACCACTGAGTCGTGTGAATGTTCCTAAACTGCGAACTGCTATCCAAAAGGTGTTGACGGAAGATTCTTACAAAAAAAACGCACTTAGGTTACAAGAGGCGATTCAAAAAGCAGGGGGTGTAAATCGAGCCATTGATATTGTCGAACAGGTTGTTGCTACAGGCAAACCTGTGTTGAAAGAAACATAGTGTAGACATCTGTAAATATCATAAATTGCATTGCATGATACTGGAGGTTAGGTGAAGCTAAAGCAATATGGTCTTACAATTTGGTTTACTGGTCTAAGTGGTGCCGGAAAGACTAGTCTTAACGAAGTCGTAGAAAGAAAGTTGCGATCGCTTGGATATCAGGTTGAAGTCCTTGATAGTGACATAGTGCGCCAAAATCTCTGTAAAGGTTTGGGCTTCAGTAAGGCAGACCGCGATGAAAACATCCGCCGCATTGGTTTTGTGGCTCATCTTCTGACTAGGAATAATGTGATTGTTCTCGTTTCAGCTATCTCGCCCTACCGCGAAGTTCGTGAAGAGGTACGGCAACGCATTGAAAATTTTGTGGAAGTTTACGTCAATTCACCGTTGGAGATTTGTGAGGAACGGGATGTAAAAGGTCTGTACAAAAAAGCGCGAAATGGAGATATTAAGCATTTTACTGGAATTGATGATCCTTATGAGCCACCAATTAGCCCGGAAATAGAATGTAGAACAGATGAAGAGAGTATTGCAGAAAGTACAGATAAGGTTTTGGCAAAATTGGCAGAGCTAGGCTATCTTTAGAGGATGTTTGAAAAGTATAAAATGTTATGCTGAACGGAGCACCAGCGTAGTGAAGCATCTCACAATTTAACGGAAAATCGGGATTTTTCACTCCACTTCGTTACGTTCAGAATGACGAATTATACCTTTTATCAACTTTTCAAACATCCTCTTAGTGCTGATGCCAAATAGTTAGCCTTTACTAAAACGTTTTTTATTTAGAAACTCCTAAAGTACCGGAAACAATAAAATCTGCTGTTTGAATCTGTGGATGTTTCAGCAATAATTGAGCAATTTTTTGCCGAATCTCTAAAATATCTGGTAGTTTATTGTTATTCTTACGCACATTCTCCTGAGAAAAGTTTGAACCACTTTGAGAATCTTTTTCAAATACTTTGCAGGCGTGGGAAACTTCAGAGATTGGCAAGTTACAATAATTAAAAATACCAGTGACCATCTTTTTGGGATCTGCAACTAAATCTTCATAGCGAATGGCGCAGGTAGGAATACCTTGCTGGCAAATTAATAGGTAACGGTGCATCACAGATAGCCACATAGTTGTATAAAACTCAGTTGCATTAGAGTCAGTGAAATCTATATAACGGGCATACTCTTTAAGTAAAGGAATAAATTGATTGTACGCTTGTATATTCTGTGCTATTATCGGCAGCATTGCACTAAAAGGCACAAAAGTACGGATACATGATTTAACTACATCTTCTGCATTGCGATACATAAAAATCAGCTTGGTATCAGGCAAAACACGGTATATTAAGTCTGCCAATTCAATGCCAAAACTACGCAATTTGATTGCACAAAATGAAGGTTTTCCTTTTAAAGTAGGTTTGCAGAGAAGATAAATACAACTTTTTATTAGTTCTGCTAGTGCATCATCATTGCTGCCATCAGGGTTGCGGATGCCTACTATCTGGGTAAAAACATCTGGCTCTGATAAACTGAGGACTGTATCAACTTGACTAAACAGTTTACTTAGCAAAGTAGAGCCACAGCGTCCAACGGAGTAAATCATGGCAATTTGCCCAATTGAATCTCCTATATTCGCTGCCAGTTGGTGGAATTCTTGATAAGGGACTGCAATTAAGCGTTGGGCATATTCATACTGCGCTTGGTAAAGAAAAGAAGCCTCGTAAATATCAATATCTGAAGGCGTTTCCACAAAAATGGCTTGTTGATTTTCCAGATCGAGGCAATATAAAGTGATATGGGGATTATCAACAATAGTTTTTGGGTCAATATCCTCTCCTATTTCATAGCTAAAATCTTGCAAATTTGCAATCAGACTAGCGGGAGTCCTATTTTTGGTTTGAATTTTTAAAATTTTGGTATTCATCATTGAGCAAAAACTAATTTGTAGGTGAAATAGTTTTGGTATTTAATACTAAAAGTATCACAACTCAACTATTTAGGCATAATAGCAATTTAGTTTAAACTTGGGGCTTCTCCTCAAAACACTGGATTTGGGAAAGCGCCAGATTAAAGGATTGATGTTGCGTGATTGCCGCTTTATATACTGGATTTTGCTGACAAAATTTCTGTAGCAGTGTGGCGGTAGAGTGCTCTCGTAAAAGTCGCTCTGCACTCTGATAGTGAAAAAATATTGGCATTTGATCTGATCCAATACTCAGACTCCAGCTAGGAAAATTCCAATCTCTACCGATAAAATCTATTGTCATATCGCTTAATGCCACAGCAATAGGAAAAGATATTTGATCTAGAAAACGATATTTAATAGCTTGAGGAATACCCGGATACTCGTAAATTGCTTTTGTGCAATTAATCCATTTTGATGCTAAATCTGGAGTTAGCTTAGTCGCGATAAAACCAGTATTAACATAGGCTAATGATTCTTCTTTAGAAATTTCAGTGAGCATTCTTTGTGTAGGTATAGGAAGACCGAATTGTGCATATAATTCTTCCCAAACTTCAAAGGTTATATGGGTATAACTTGCCGGAACTGCACTAATAGGAGATTCAAAGTATTTCTGCTCATCGAAACAGCGCATCATAATTACATCGCTGTCAATAAATACTATATTTTCACAGGTTGTTTCTACCGCCAGACAACCAAGTTTGTTGCCAATTGGGTAATCTTCAGAGATTTCGTTTTGCAGTTTGATTGTTCTAACGTTTAGTAATTTTAACGCTTCTAAGGTTACTTCTGATAATCTACCCCAACGCCTTTCTGGGATTGGTATAGCCGCAACTATATCGTGATCTATTGTTAAAAAATGACGTAATGATGCCGCAAGTAATACGGCTTTTGCTTCAAGTTCACCACTTTGGCAAATAAAAACGAAGCAAATTTTTTCATTTTTGTGATCTTTTTGGTATTTTGTCATGCAAAAATATCTTAAAAAACACGTAGATTGATTAGTAGTTTTTCAGTTTTGAAAACAATTCAATGCCACGCTAGGCAGATGATCTCATAACTTTTTGAAGTTTTGACGAGACTAGGCAGGCAGGCATTCTTTCCACTTACATAGAGCTAGTTTGGAGTACTTGCTGATTTTGATGGCGCATCCCCGTTGCTACCATCTGAAAACCATCTGGGGGTGCTAACAATAAACCCCGACGCACTGGTAGCATCGGTTTGCTATCAGTCAGAGCCAACTGCCAACGAGATAGCACTGTCACCAGAATCAGTTTCATCTCAAACTGAGCAAATGCCATCCCAATACAGCGACGATTGCCGCCACCAAAAGGCAAATATTCATAAGGGGAAAATTGCCGTTCCAGAAATCGCTCTGGCTTAAACTGTTTTGGCTCAGGATATAAATCTTCACGATGATGGGTGAGATAAATACAGGGAGCAAGTATGGTACCAGGCTGAAAGTGATAACCTGCGATTTCTAGAGGTGATAGCACCATGCGCTGAAATCCCATCATTGCTACTGGATAAATCCGCAACGTTTCTTTATAAACAGCATCCAAATAGGGTAATCGGAAAATCGCATTCGGATCGGGATTTTCACCGAGAGTATCCAATTCTTGCAGCAGTTTTTCCCGCACTTGAGGCTGATGATGAATCCAGTAAAATGCCCATGATAAAGACGTTGCAGTCGTTTCGTGACCCGCGACCAACAGGGTGATCAACTCATCTCGCAATTCTACATCCGTCATTGGCTCACCCGCTTCATCACGAGCCGCCATCATTAAAGAGAGTATATCCGTCCGAGACGGATCAAGTTTTTCTCGTCTTTCCTGAATCTCTGCGTAGATGAGTTTGTCAATTTGGCGCTCGTTTTCCATCAACCGTCCCCAAGGACTCAAGGGACCCCAATCCTTTTGTAGGAAAGGAAAAAGCAGCAATATGGCTCTAAAGATAGATTTTGTTCCCTCTAATCTAGTAGTTAGGAGTTGCTGTAGTTGTTGGTAGCGTTTACCATCTTCTAGACCAAATACCGCTTTCAAAATCACCTGAAAAGTGATCTTCTGCATAGCAGAACGGACTGAAAAGGGTGATCCAATCGCCCATTGGCTAGTGACTTTCTCAGTCAGGTCTTGGATGATCTTGCCATAAGCCAGCATCCTTTCGCCGTGAAAGGGTGGTGTTAAAAGCTTGCGTTGGCGTTTGTGGCGATCGCCTGAAAGCGCAATCAGTGATTGTTGTCCGATAAAAGCCGGTTTAATCCCAGCCACTTCACCGGAATCCAAATATTTGGGATCGGTGGTAAAAACCTCCTGAATTGCTTGGGGATTGCTAATTAATACTATGGGCTTTTTCCCTAGACCAACATAGGCGGTGCAGATATCGCCATAGCTTTGGGAATAGGTTTCCAGAACTTCCAATGGCTTAGTGATCCATTTGAATTTCTGTAGAAATGGCGCTTTTTCAGGGCCATCAGGCAGTTTATGAGCAGGCATTTTGATTCCTCTCTCAATAATTGGAGCAAGACTTGTATCAGCCAGTTATTGATGCACTCTATGATATTAAAACACGGATCGAGGTAATCAGCTTACCAATTCCTGAATTTGCTCTGTTGTAAATTCCTGTACATTACTCAAAACTATTGCCGATCCCGCTTTTTTTAATGTTTCAGTATAAGTATCACGACGCGCTGCTGTTTGTTGTACATGAGGTGGTAAAACGCCTACACCAATCCAAGTGCGGTGCGGATGCAAATTTCGTGCTTTCTCAACTGTATACATATCAGCTACCGTATCTCCCACATAAAATACAGTAGGTAAATTCTCACACCCATTCTCCAAGATTTTAACAGTGGCAAAAAGTCCAGTGGGGTCAGGTTTTCCTGGCGCATCTTCCATCGCAATCAACACTGGAGATTGCAAGCCCAGGCGTTTTTCTAAGACATAGTTAGCGGAAGCACGAGTTGCACCGCTAAAAAATCCCCAAGCAATCTCCGCTTGGGTAAGTTGCTCTAAATAGCTAGGTTGTAATAATAAAGGTTCATTACAGATATACCCAGTAAAATTATTTGGGTCTGGGCCACGGTAACGCGATTGAAAAAAAGCAACGATCGCATTGTAATCTAGTTGCAGTTGTTCGCGGGTCTGTTCTTGGGTTTCAAAGTAGCGGTAAATTAATTCCTGCGATGCTTCCCAATCGTTATTCCACACACCTTCAGACTTCAGTTGGTCAATATCCAGTGGGGTTGGACGATATGCTTGGGTAGTAAAATATTCTACGGTATCTGCGATCGCTCGACGATAGGAACCGCTAACATCGCGCACAACGCCATCAATATCGAAAACAACAATCGCTTTTGCTGAGGATTTTTCAGTCATGGGAGGGATAAATTTGGGCGAGGAGCATAAAAAAGTTTAACCCCATTATGGATGCTCAGTAGTTTAATTTTTCAACCTCCGGTAAAAAATCGGGGTCGAGGGTTTGCTCTGACGTGAAGGGAGATTGTTCACCGAAGATAGCCACATCCAATTCAGTTTCATCGGCAGCCAAGAGTCTAGCATCGTCATAACACAGCCCGAATACTTCATAGAAATAGGGTTTAAGGCTAGGACTTTCTTCTAGAGCTTGTCTGAGGCGTTTGCGATCCTCCCGAATTGTTGCTCTCCAACTACCACGCTTCTCGGCAATCCCCCCGTTTCGCTCTCTTGGTAACCCAGCACTCTTGAATGTTTGGTCATTTGATAGGGTATTGCGTTAAAATAAGCGATCGCTATCCTAGTTAAGTAATGCCTGGAAATTCCCGGAGGTGTGATTGACCAAGTTTATTTTGAAAATTTTGTGGTTAGACGAAAACGTTGCTCTAGCAGTCGATCAAATTGTAGGCAAAGGCACAAGTCCTTTGACTAAGTACTTTTTTTGGCCCAGAAATGATGCCTGGGAAGAGTTAAAAAAGGAACTAGAGGCCAAACATTGGATTACTGACCTGGATCGTGTTGAGTTGCTTAATAAAGCGACAGAAGTGATTAACTACTGGCAAGAGGAAGGCAGAAACCGTCCAATGGCAGAAGCTCAGTTGAAATTTCCGGAAGTTGCCTTCACAGGTAGCGCTTGATATTACAATATTAGCGATTGTGCTCTTCTACAAGCTGCCACAGTTTGATAGTTTTGTCCCTGCTACCACTTGCAATTAATTGTCTAACTTTGCTCACAGCAACAGCAGATACTGAGTCTACATGACCAGAGAGAGTAACAATCTCTTCTGCTGTGCTTACCCTCCAAAGTTTAACTGTTTTGTCGCAACTTGCACTTAGGAGCGTTTCGCCATCGGCAGTAAAAGCCACAGCCACCACAGACCAAGAATGGCCTACAAGTGTGCAAATTAGCTGACCAGTGTTTACCTCCCACAATTTAATAGTGTTATCATCACTACCCGTCGCCAAAATTTTCCCATCAGGACTAAAAGCGACTGTCAAAACCGCCCATGCATGACCCGAAAGGGTGCCTAACAAGCTATAGCATGGGCGGTTTTGAAGTCCTCTCGGAGAACCTTCTAATGCAGGTATCTGCCACAGACGAATTGTTCTGTCATAACTAGCACTGGCTAAAAGCTGTCCTTGAGGATTAAATGCTACTGAATTTACCTGTAATTGGTGTCCAGTTATGGTGCAGATTTCTGTACCAGTATTTACATCCCAGAGTTTGATTGTCTTATCCCAGCTACCACTAGCGAGAATCTGCCCATTTGGACTGAAAGCAACTGATTTCACAGCGTGTGAGTGTCCCAAGAGGGTGCAGATTTCCTCTAATGTCTCAATCTGCCACAATTTGATAGTTTTATCGTCGCTAGCAGTTGCCAGAATTTTCCCATCAGGACTGAAGGTAACTGATTTTACAGCTTGGGAATGTCCTGATAAGCTAGCTAGGACTTTTTGGGTATTTAAATCCCACAATTTGACGATTTTATGATCACTAGCACTGGCTAAAGTGTTACTGTCAGGACTAATGGCAAGGGCATTCACACTACTCAATCTCCCAGAATGCTCAGTTAGGGTATGCAAGCATCGCCAAAGAGGATTTGGTAATTTAAAATTTTGAGTTTCACATTCCATACCCATTGCTTGCATAACTTCATCAGCTGATTGAAAACGGCGATTAATAGCATTTTGCAGCAGCTTGTTGAGAATTTGCGCTAGGCGATCGCTTACCTTAGTAGTAAGATATTGTTGCCAAACCCAGCAATTATTAGCAATATCAAATAAATCAAAGGGAGGAATCTGGGTAAGTAAGTAAATGCAAGTTACACCCAAGCTATATAAGTCACTAGCAAAAACCGCTTTTCCTCTCGCTTGTTCTGGTGCAGCATATTCTGGACTGCCGATACTGGTTTCAAATGGTAGCCGATCAATTTCGGTGACGATTTTCGCAGTGGTAAAATCGACTATGACTAAATCCCCTTTCTTGGTAATTGGGGATCTACGAATGATATTGTGAGGTTTAATATCGCGGTGAATGATATTGCGATCGCTAATAAACTTAAAAATTGGTAATAAATCTTCTAAAAGTTGCCAAATCTGAGTTTCATTAAAAGCCCCTTCCTCCTCAACCACCTGAGCTAAATTAGTGCCTGCAATAAACTCCTGCACTAAATAAAAATGCTCGTTCTGCTGGAAATAAGTTAATAAAGCGGGAATTTCGGGATGCTTTCCTAATTCTTCTAGCTGTTGCGCCTTTTGCTGAAAACTTTTAGATGTTTCGGATTCTAGCGATAATTCTTGAACGACGCAAGGAACTGGAGGAAACTGACCCTCATCTACAGCGAGGAAGGTTTTGCAGAATCCCCCTTCACCAATCCGTTTCATTAAACGATAACGTTCTTGTAAAAGCAAAATTTCTCCGTTAGAGTTACAGCCAGCCAGGGCGAATAAAATTCGCGGCTACACAAACGTTCGCGTAGCGTCTCGCAGAGAAGTCCGCCTCCACGGACTAAGGAAAAATTGAAGGTTTGAAACCCACGGAGGTGGGTTTTGCCTATATAGACAAGCCAGTGCGTTGGGCGGGCAATGCCCAACTTGTTCGCTCTTAGCGTTCCCGCTCTTTAGCAACTGGCGTGCGGTTTCTAACTGCCCTTTTAACGTTAAGTTGACTTATCCGCCGGGAAATTCACAATTATAGGTGGAAGACCATTTTCTGCGGTTGGTTGTGCTTTGGTAACTACTGGTTGTGGATGCAAAGGCGTTGGTGTCAATTCACCCTTACCAGTTTGATTCCATAAAATCATGGATAGTAGCCCATCTACTAAGCCGTTATTGCTGCCGTTGCTGCCAACTAAGACATCTGGAATCAAGCGGACATTGTGATCGCCTATAATCTGCATTAGTTGCATTGCTGTATAACCTTGTGGACCTAAAGCTTCCACGCCAGCACTGTAGGTTTCAGCTTTCGCGTTACCCGTAGCCCGAATACCTTCAGCCTCAGCAATTGCTCGGAGTTTTGTCCCCTCAGCTTCACCGTTCGCCTGCTTGATTTGGGCTTGGGCTTTTAGGTCAGCAATATGTACACTCTGCTCCGATTTCACCATTTCTTGCTGGATATCAGCGAGTGCCGTTTCCCGGACAAGTTGCTGCCGTTGGGTTTGCGCCATCTGCTGGACTTCATAAGTCTTGCGTTCTTCTTCGGCAATTTTCCGGTCTGTCTGTGTCTGCATTAGTGATGCTGGTGGCAGAATATCACCAATGAGGGTGTCGATCGCTTGCACGTCATAAGCTCGCAGTGCTGTTTTAATATACTCAGCAGCCTCCGTTTGTCGCTCACTCCGAGCAGTCAGAAAGTCTAGTACAGTACAGTTTTGGGCTGAGTTGCGGAAATAATTACCGATGGTCGGTTCCAATACATGGTCTACGAGATTTTGCATAGCACCAACGCGAGAAATTACCTTCGGGGCATCTAAAGCACCCACATGGATAATTTGTGCTACTTCCAAATCAAAGGCAAACCCATCACGCGATCGCACTGTCAAGGAAGCTAGTTGAGCATCATAGCTGTGGCGTTCAGTACGACCTGACCAGTTTAAGACAATGTTGGTCGTTGGCACTAGTTCCATCTTCATAATCCGGGAATTAATCGGGTGCTTACCAGGATATAGCGGTTCGACCCACACACCCTTATGTCCCTGATTGACCAAGTTACCATGCGTAAAAGCTGCGCCGCTGACATCTTGATGTGCCTTACCCACGAAAGAAATCACCACACCCACATACCCAATGGGAATTTCTGTCATTGGCACTTGTTCAACCTGGACAAACCAAGGATTCAAGTTCCAAGAACCAGAAAGCAAGGTCTGCTCTTGTAAACCTCGCCGCCCACCTCCATTAATAAATTTCTGACCATTTTGGAAGTTGTCGTGTCCGTCAATTATGGAGCCTGCGAGTTCACCAGCGGAAATTGGGACACCATCTAAGGTCGTGACGATGCCAACTTTGTCAGATGCCAAGCTGTACACCCGCAACTGTTCTGGAGTCATGCCATGAGCGCTAGCATTTGCTGCCATAATGACTTTAAACAGGGCAGTATTCATCCGGTACGTACCAGCCGTGAGAAAACCCATTTGCCGCCCTTTTTCTCCACCTTCAGTGAGGAATTTTCGAGCATCTTGGAAGTTGTCACAACTCACAATTTTACCCAAAATCCGCTCTGGTGGGTTGGATGCACCATCTGCCGCCACAATCAAAGCGATTTCCCCTTGGGGAACGACAATTACCGACTCTTTCTTGACAGAATATTGCCAAGGCCAATAGCCCCAGTGCCAACCAGGAGCTAAAGTATCTGCCTGCAAGCCAGCTTCCCCGTTCAGGGCAATCAAACTGCCGGCGGGGAGTCCGCGCCCGGAAAGGCTAAATTTCCTCACCACAATGCCGACTTCACGTTCACCAATAACCACCAGTCCGCCAAAGAACAGGGGGACGAATATGACTAAACCGCCAACAAGTAGGATGGGAACCAGTACAACAGGATTAATTCCAGCAGCTTGATATTGAGTCCTGCTAATTTGTAACTGGGCAATATTTGGTTTGGTCTGATTTAGCTGGACTGATAGCGAAGTTATTTCTTTTGCAGTAGTTGTTTTTACAGGAGTAGCATTGGCAGAATGAACACTACCAGCGATCGCCAATGTTGCTACGATGGATGCTGTAAAACGAGCTACCTTATTTTGTTTACGAGTATCAAGCAAAGATGAAAAGCTTTTCATAATTTGTGCCCATTTGGGCAACTAATTAGTTAATTTAACACTTCACCAAGGCTTGCCTCGATTTCTTAAACTTGGCGTAATTTTTTTAAAATTAATAAATATCTTGTAGGTTGAACATTGCCCAACCTACAAAGTTGAAATAGAAAGTTAAATTAGACCAAACCACCAGCGGCTTGAAACCGAGCGCGGGCCCGTTTGAAGCCTTGGGTTGCCTGGATTTGGGCTTGGCGATCATCTGCTGACACTTGACTTAGACGCGCTTCTGCTTGGTTGTAAGCAGCACGGGCTTCCTCAAGGTTAATTTTGTCGCCACGTTCAGCGCCGTTAACCAGAATTGTTACTTCATTTTCTTCGACTTCGGCAAAGCCACCCAAAAGAGCGATCGCTTGCCAATTCTCATTTTTAGCAGCACGGACTCGCATTACACCAGTATCCAGGGCAGTCAAAAGTGGTGCATGTCCAGTGAGGATACCTAGTTGACCAGTAGTACTAGGCAAAACGACTTCTTCAGCTGGGGCATCCCATACTGTTTTATCTGGGGAAATTACACGAACGGTTAATGTCATTTGTCTTTTGTCCTTTGTCTTCTGTCCTCAGTCTTTTGTTACTAGTCATTAGCGATCGCACTAATGACTAATGTACAGACGCGATTAATCGCGTCTGTGACTAATGACTAACCTTTGATTTTCTCAGCTTTGGCGATCGCTTCGTTAATATCGCCCACCAAGTAGAAAGCCTGTTCTGGCAGAGCATCCAACTCACCAGACAGAATCTTCTGGAACCCTTTGATGGTATCTTCCAACTTCACGTACTTACCAGGAGAACCGGTGAATACTTCTGCCACAAAGAACGGCTGGGACAAGAAGCGCTCAACTTTCCGCGCCCGCGCCACGATCAGACGGTCTTCTTCAGACAATTCATCTAGACCGAGAATGGCGATAATGTCTTGGAGTTCTTTATAACGTTGCAGAGTTGATTGCACCGCACGGGCAGTATTGTAGTGTTCGTCACCGACAATGTTGGGCTGGAGCATGGTGGAAGTTGAACCAAGGGGGTCAACTGCGGGATAAATTCCTTTAGCTGCCAAACCACGAGACAGCAATGTTGTACCGTCCAAGTGGGCGAAGGTGGTAGCAGGTGCGGGGTCGGTGAAGTCATCCGCAGGTACGTACACTGCCTGAATGGATGTAATGGAACCCTCTGTAGTTGAGGTAATCCGCTCTTGCAGTTCACCTACGTCGGTTCCCAAGGTAGGCTGATATCCTACCGCTGAGGGCATCCGACCCAGGAGCGCGGATACTTCCGAACCTGCTTGGATAAACCGGAAGATGTTGTCAACAAACAGCAGCACATCCTGCTTGTTCACATCCCGGAAGTACTCTGCTACTGTCAATCCCGAAAGACCAACCCGCATTCTCGCTCCGGGTGGTTCGTTCATTTGACCGTAGACTAGAGCAATTTTTGACTCATTGAGGTTGTCTTTGTTGATCACCCCAGATTCAATCATTTCGTTGTAGAGGTCATTGCCTTCACGGGTGCGCTCACCCACGCCAGCAAATACGGATACTCCACCGTGCTGGGTAGCAATGTTGTTGATCAACTCCATCATGATTACGGTCTTACCAACACCAGCACCGCCGAACAGACCAATCTTACCGCCGCGTCGATAGGGAGTCATAAGGTCAACAACTTTAATCCCAGTCTCGAACACCGAAGGTTTAGTTTCCAGGTCAGTGAATTTGGGAGCAGAGCGGTGGATAGGTAAAGTTGCTTCAGCATTTACTGGGCCCCTGTTGTCTACAGGTTCCCCAAGGACGTTGAAAATCCGGCCCAAAGTGGCTTTACCAACTGGTACTCTGATGGGAGCGCCTGTATCGGTGACTTCCAAACCGCGCACTAAGCCTTCGGTGGAACTCATCGCAACAGTCCGCACCTGGTTGTCGCCCAGCAGTTGCTGTACTTCAACAGTGAGGTTGATTTCCTGTCCAGCTTCGTTGGTGCCAATGATTTTCAAAGCGTTGAAGATTTGTGGCAATTTCCCGCCGGGAAATTTAACGTCTACAACTGGACCAATGATTTGGGTAATGTAACCAATGTTTGTTTTTTCTGCGGTTGTGACCATGCTGCGCCTAATGATTGAAGCTAGATTTCAGATAAGGTCGGAGAAGACATATAATTAAGCAATGTCACCTTTCACTGTAGCACCGCAAGGGGACACAACTCCCTTAGTAATTCCTTAAAAAGAAGCTTGACTGCTTTAGCTGTAACTCTCGTTCTGACAAGCTTGTCTAGACGAGTGGATGCTTTTTCTTTATCCAGTTAACACCCTAGTTTTTCACCAAGCTCATTTTTAAGCTGCGATCGCTTTGGTTCAAGCCGCTTAAATAGCAGCAATTTACCCTAAATATTGTACAACCGTTACGCGTGTCAACACAAAAAAATGCTGTGTCTGGCGATCGCAGACACAGCAGTTATCAGAGTAGTTTTGAGATAATATTTAGCCTTTAGCTACGGCTTTCTGTTGCTGTTTGCGCTTCAGTAGCGTAGTAGCACTGAAAGCACCTACTGCTAATACACCTAATATAGAACCTGGTTCAGGGACAGATTGAGAACCACCAGGGATTGCGGAACCTGAACCACCAGGGATTGCGGAACCCAAGGTGATATCGTCAAAGAAAATCTCACTGATTGTTGCTGTGAAATCTACTGATTTGGCAATACCTGAAAATGATACGCCGATAGGAACAAATGGGCTATAAACGCCAGTTGGGTCAGGTGCTGCATTGAACGGTGTTAATGGTAAATTTATAGTGGCAAGTAAGTTTCCAGTAGCGTTAAGTCCGTCGTATATGTTGACAAATCCTGGCCTATCGATCGCCGAATAGAAAAATGAAAGCCCAGTGTCAAAGCCATTTTGTGCGTTCAAAGTTGCGGTAGATCCATTTAGAAAGAATAGATCTGTGTTTGGGCTGGGTTCACCACCAAAACTGCCTGAACCGCCATTATCACTATCCACAATACCGTATGCATTAGGTGAGAAGGTGATATCAAAGTCTTGGGGAGCTGTATCGTAGAAATTCGCAACAAAATTGAAATTCCCAACTCCTTCAAAGTTAAGAACGGTTACTGCCGCTTCTGCCTTTGATACGCCTAGTGTGGACAGAGCTATAAATGTTGCTCCAACAGGAGCCATCGATAAGTTTTTCATAACAGTTGAAATTGCCATAAAATACATTTCTCCAAAAAAATGGTGCTTCATAGTAGGAGTTTTCCCAACCAAATATGTCAGCAAAAACATAGGCGAAATTGCACATAACGCCTTAAGTCCGACATGTAAAATTCAGCCTTTCGCAGCGATCGCAGATATAAGCACTAGTGAAAATGACTAAAGTTTTAAACTTAGCTTTTGTTTTCTAGTTATTAAGGAAATTATTATCAGTGTTTTCCTCACTTGCTTATTCACCTAGATTACTTACAAATTTATTTAGTGTCGATAATGTTTACGTGTATTCACATAACAGATATATTATAAATTAGATTAAATAACAGCCAAAACCTAGATGCAAGGCGACTTATATACCCAGTATCAAGTGGATAATTGACTGAAGCTTTGTAAAATTAAGTTGTAGCTTTAAGATAGATTTACTAAAATGATTATACGTATATATAATCAGAGTTACACTTAAAAATATCGTGGTAACACACTGTTATGATACCTAGCTATGAAAGCCACAGTGGTTAAAAACTTAGGGTAGCGATGCCTGCGGCAAGCTTCTCTACGAGAGGCTACGCCAACGCTAACGCTTGCTAGATTAGCTTAGAAAAGCTTACATAAAAAATCTGCTCTCTCTGACGATCGCAGAAAGAGCAGTGCTGTACCATTTCATTCAAATAGCTAATACACATATTCTCAATACTATTTCGGAATCTAAGCAATCAATAATTACTAAGAGACCATTTATAAAGTAAATCAAAAGTTAGGGTGTGTTACGGCTTTAGCCTAACAGGCACAGCAGGTATCAAAAATGAAGGTGAGAAGAAATTTAGGCTTTCACGGCAGCCTTTTGTAGCTGTTTGCGCTTGCAAAGGGAAGTAGCACTGAAAGCACCGAAGGCTAGGACACCGAGTATGGAAGTAGGTTCAGGAACAGAGGTGGTCTTAGTCAATTTCACGTTATCCAGCAGTAGTCCAATATTATCTCCACCAACCCCATCGAAAGCCAATTTGGCGGTTGTAGCCGAGGTGACTGTGATGTTGCGAGTAAAGGTGGTAAAGTTATCGGTCGATGGCAGCGTAAATCTTTCGTTAAACAGGCTACCCAACGATACGTTCACAGAGTTGTTACCGTTATTTCTTTGGTCGCCAGCCAGCTGGAAAGTTAGATTGAAGATGTCACCTACATCAAACGTGAATGCTGCTTTAGATTCAAGTTTGCCAGCCATTAATGATGAGCCATCTGTATCTACGTATAGCCCGTTGTTTGGCAAGTAGTTATAAAAATTATTACTACCAATCAGGTCAACTGTTCCATCTGTAACATTCCAATTGGTAAACTTGTTATAGTTTAACACCCCGGTGCCGCCATTTTCGGTGTCAAAATTGTCTTCTAGAAGAACTATGGATGCAGCTCTAGCAGAAGCTGATGTTGCAATTCCAATTGCAGTAAAAGCTGCGATCGCTATACTGATTTTGCTTAAACGTTTTAAAACGGTTGATGTCGTCATACAAATCACTTTATTTCCTTGTTGTGTACCTCTTAAATACCTTAGTGGTTAATTTATTTATTGAGGATAAAATATGCGTATAAATACGTAAACTTTAAATTATGAAGTTGATTAAATAGTAGTAAAAACTGAGTTAACGTCGGGCTTAAATAGATATTTTTTAGCAAATACATAGACACAAAATGTTAAAGTTAGGATGTTTTTTTATATCAGCTTTATACTACCCCTGTACCCATAGGGTTTGATTCAAGCGAAAAATCCAAAGCTGCGTAAGTTTGGGAAATACTACAACCAGACTTGGGGCGGCGTTCCTGATGCTACAAAATTGCGGTATGGTGTCCCCAAATGCTGATAAAAATAAAAAATTGCCGTGTCTTGTAGCGAACACGGCAGTTATAAACTTCAATCTTGGTGAATAATTTAGGCGTGAATTTCCTTAAAATAAAGGTAGACCCACTTCCGCTTCATCCTCATACTTGCACCGAGTAACAGCTTATGAATTTCTCGTCAGCACGACAATTTTTTTATCAGGAGATTCAGCAGTCTGACGAGCAGATTGACCTAGCAAAGGCAGCTTTATATATTGCACAAGAAGAATATCCCAACCTAGATCCAGAGGAATATCTTAATTCCCTTGATACAATGGCATCGGAGCTTCAAGAACGCCTGCCTGATTCACGATATCCTTTGCGGATAGTTCAAAGTATTAATCAGTATCTCTACGATGATTTAAAGTTTTCTGGTAATAAAATTGACTATTACGACCCGCGCAACAGCTTTTTCAATGATGTAATTGATCGCCGATTGGGGATTCCCATTACCTTAGCACTGGTTTATCTGGAGGTTGCCCGACGGATTGATTTCCCGATGGTGGGTGTGGGGATGCCAGGACATTTCCTAATCCGCCCAGATGTTCCAGATATAGAGATTTTTGTGGATGCTTTCAGTAGCGGTGAAATAATATTTGCTCAAGATTGCGAGGAACGGCTGTCTCAACTTTATCAGCAACCCGTGACACTACAACCAGAATTTTTAGCTGTAGTCAGTCATCGACAATTTTTGGCCCGGATGCTGACAAATTTAAAATTTATTTACCTGAAACAGCAAGAGTTAGAAAAAGCGCTAGCAGCAGTTGAACGAATGTTGTTGCTGTTTCCTAATTTAACTTTAGAATTGCGCGATCGTGGTCTGATATACTATCAACTCGGTTACTATCCTCAAGCCATAGACGACTTACAAAATTATTTAGCAAAAGTTCCTGATGCCGAGGATGCATCTATGATTCGGCGGCTACTTACCGAATTGGGTAAGGATGGTTGAATCAAGTAAAAGGGACTGGGTGAGAAAGATACAATAGCTTTGATTGCAACTTAAGTATCAAAATCAAAAATGCTGTGTCAGCAACATTGATACAGCAGTGGTTAGTTAAATTAAATGGCTTAAATAAAAATTTATGCTTATGCCTTAACTGCGGCTTGCTGTTGTTTGCGCTTGCGAACAGAGGTAATGCCGAAAGCACCTAAGCCTAAGATACCGATGAGAGAAGCGTGCTGTACTAATAGTCGCTAGAGTTATAAATGCTGTACCGATAGCTATTGATAACTTTTTCAAAATACTTGTAGCAGTCATTGTCTTATTTTCCTTATAAACGAATCTTTCTGTTTGCCTTCACTGCTTTTGATACTAATACGTGTTTCTAATGATTGAAAACCTTTTTTAACCTACTTTATAGAGAATTCACTGATAAACAAAGCTAATAATGTGCAAGAAAAACGTAAAAACACTTAATTTATAAGGCTTTTAAGAACATCTGCTAGAGCTTATAATCTGTGTTTATATTTAAGGTAATGATGAAGCAGTATTCTCAACAACTACTTCAGAATGAATTCTCAGAGTAATAGCAAAAGTCTTTTAAAGAAGATTGAAATCTGTGTTTATACTTAAGGTAATGATGAAGCAGTATTCTCAACAACTACTTCAGAATGAATTCTCAGAGTAATAGCAAAAGTCTTTTAAAGAAGATTGAAAGAGGATTTCAGTCCCTTTTGAACGAATTGGACTATTGGCCATGAACCAAAGTTCATAGCTATAGGACTCATATCTGATTTTTGAACAAGATTTCAGATCAAATCCTGATAAAACGGGCTTTTCAGTCTCAGTATATTTTCAGAACTAAAATCGGAGTCCTATAGTTAGGAGACCAACTAGTACAGCTTGGCAAAAATAACTATCCAGTTGAAAAAGTGCTGAGTTACCGTTCGCCCTTGGTGTCTCCCCAATAATTTTTAATTCTTCAATTTTTTAATTTTAAAACTTACGCACAAGCAAGGAAAATCGAACCACAGAAGACGCAGAGAAGCCAGTACGCCCTTGCGGTTCCCCGACTTGTACCCCTCCGGGGAAGCAAGCTACGCGCAGCGTCTCCCTTAGGAGAAGCAACTGGTGCGACACGGAGAAATAAGAGTTTGAGAGGTTTTTTGCGTAAGTCCTAAATCTAAAATCTAAAATTGGCACGGTCAAGAGTTATTGTTCTTCCCCTGCTCCCCCTGCTTTCTCTGCTACCCCTGCCTTCTGCCTTCTTGCAGTAGTTAGCACCGACAGCTTTTGGCAGGAATACTGGGAAAACTCAATACCAAATGCCTAATGATCGAATTATTCTTGTTCTTCTGCGACTCGTTTGAGGCGGCGCAGCTGGGATTGCATATCTTCTTTTGTCCAAGACGCAGCAAAGGTGTTGAAACCCCAACTAATTAAGGGGTTAGGGATATCGTACTCAAAGCGGTTGAGTAGAAGCGTTCCTTTTTCTGTTGGCTGACATTCCCAGCGATCGCGCCCTTGAAAAAATCCCTGAAACTCCCAAACTACTAAACCCGGTTGTCGTTCCACAACTACGCTATTCAACGTGGGTTTTAGTAGAGGAATTTGAATAATAAAACGACTTTCACTGCCGACATCGGTACTCCAAGCTTCACCCACAGGTTCGCAACGGAGGACGGGGTTAAGCCAGCGGTGCATGAGGGTTAAATCGCTAATACAGCGATCCACCACCGTAGCTGTAGCATTAATTTGAATCGATTGTTCCAAAACTTGGGACATTCCACATCTTTGGTGCTGTTGCTGCAATTAGAGTAACGCAAAATTCAGCACTGACAGTAGATTAAATCAAATATTAGTAACAAAGTCAAAAATTACTCTTGATATCAATGCCATAGATGTACGTTTTTACTGGTAAATTGATAGGCAAAACACTGACTTAGTGTTTGCGGCGAATACTTAAGCTTAATTCCCGAAAACCATGAATACAACTTGGCAAGGAATAACCCAGGTGATAGGAGTTGCTTTGTCCACGGGGGTGCAGGAATTTTTGGCACAATCGCCCAACCTGCAACTGGCGCAACCAGCAGTGAATCAAGGAATCGCTGATGTGCAAGGTATTGTTCAACAGTTGATTCTGTTTATACCCCGTCTGCTGGGGGCAGTGGCAATTTTGTTAGTAGGTTGGCTAATTGCAGCGATTGCAGCGGCAGTGACGCGAGGAATCCTCAATCGCACAAACATAGATAACCGCATTGCCGCAGGGATAACGGGTCGTCAAGATGTTCCCCAAGTGGAGAAATTAATCTCCAGCTTAGTCTTTTGGAGCATTATCTTGTTGACGGCGGTAGCTGTTTTACAGACATTGGATCTGGAGATAGCGTCTCGACCCCTAAATAATTTTCTCAATCAACTTATTGGCTTTTTGCCAAAGTTGGTTGGTGCGGGAATCATTTTGGTAACTGCCTGGTTTTTGGCGACCATTGTGAAGATTATCACTGTGCGCTCATTACAGGCATTTAACCTGGATGAGCGTTTGAATCCAGAACCAGAAGACAGGCCATTTAGCCTCAATCAGATGTCTCTAAGTGAGACGATTGGCAACGCTCTGTATTGGTTTATATTTTTACTGTTTCTCGCCCCAGTTTTGGATACTCTCGGACTACAGCAGGCTCTACAACCAGTACAAGCTCTAATTACAGAAGTTCTGCTAATTCTGCCGAACATTTTAGCGGCGATATTAATTGCTGTAGTTGGCTGGTTCATCGCTAATGTGGTGCGGCGGATTGTGACGAACTTGCTGGTGACAACTGGCATCGACCGTTTAGGTAGTCGGTTGGGATTATCTTCGGCTGCGGGGGTGCAACCTTTATCGAGTATTATCGGCACAATTGTCTATGTTTTGATTTTAATTCCTGTAGCGATCGCAGCGCTGAATGCCTTGCGAATTGATGCGATATCTGTCCCGGCGATCGCAATGCTGCAACAGGTTCTCAACGCTCTACCTGCCATCTTTACAGCCGTGGCAATTTGGATTGTTGCCTATTTTATCGGGCGGTTTGTAGCGGATTTGGTTACAAGTATCCTCACCAATTTAGGCTTTAATAACATTTTCAGCATACTGGGTTTGACAACACCCAGCAGACGAATTGTAATTTCAACAGAACCAACAACTCCCTCGATTCCAAGCCGCACGCCATCGGAAATTGCAGGTATTGTTGCCTTAGTAGGGATCATGCTGTTTGCAACGGTGGCGGCGGTGAATATCCTGAATATTCCAGCCCTGACTGCATTAGTGTCTGGAATTGTGATCATATTCGGGCGAATTTTGGCAGGATTAGTAATATTTGCCATTGGCTTATTCCTGGCAAATCTGGCTTTTAACATCATTACCAGTTCCGGCGATCGCCAGGCACAGATTTTGGGTCAAGTGGCGCGGATTGCGATCATTGCCTTAGTCTCGGCAATGGCACTGCAACAGATTGGAGTTGCCAGTGATATTGTGAATTTAGCCTTTGGACTTTTACTAGGTGCGATCGCTGTTGCTATTGCTCTAGCCTTTGGTCTTGGGGGGCGCGATATTGCCCGCGAACAAGTTCAAGAATGGCTAAACTCTTTCAAAGGTAGAAACTAAAAGTTGATGAAGGCGCAATTTCGTCTGTAAAGAAAGGAAAGTGTAGCCCTAAGCATCAATAGTGGATAAAATATATCGGCAATTGTGCCTAAAAGGTTGAAAGTTAGAGTTTAGAAGCTCGGAGTTTGAGTGTAGAATTTGACGTTTCGAGTTCTAAAGCTCAAGTTCCGAGTTCAAAAGTTGAAGTTCCGGGTTCAGAGGTCGAAGTTCCGGGTTCAGAGGTCGAAGTTTCGGGTTCAGAGGTCGAAGTTTCGGGTTCAGAGGTCGAAGTTTCGAGTTCTGAAGCTCAAGTTCCGAGTTCAAAAGTTGAAGTTCCGAGTTTAAAGGTCGAAGTTGCGAGTTCAAAGGTCGAAGTTCCGGGTTAAAAGTCGCGCAATCGAGTATTCACAATATTTTTGTAACTTGAAAAAATTAAATTAATAAATTTTCAAAGGGTATTTTTAGTGCCGTTAACTAAGATCGCATCCAGGAAAGTTCTATCTTGCAGCAGAGTAGGCTCATAGAAGGGAGCTACCTACCCAAATTTTTAACTTTGGTAATAATCAGCGCTCGCTTTAAAATTACAATATTACTTTTAAAACATCCTCTGAAGGAGTCAAACTAGTAGTCTATCAAGAAATAATTGACGAATAGATTTTCTGTAGATACGGCGATTTATCGCGTCTCTCTAACCGTCAAAATAGGTTTGACAGACCAATAGTCGGATAGTTCAATTTTTTAAAGTAATATACACAACCGATATAAATTGATTACTATCTCTTTAACAATTTTGGGAATAAATTCGTCATTAATGCTGAGGTGGTTCTTAGTTTTAGAAAGAGAAACTGGAGCAAATACTTCACAGCAGAAATGAAAGGTTACTAAAACATGGATTTTATCAATCAAGCACAGAATTTGGCAGATACGGTTAGAGATAAAGCTCAAGAAGTAGCCAACAATGCCATAAATGGAATAGATGAGGTAGTTGATGGGATCAAAAACGCTACTACCGAGATGACTACTTCAAGTATCCATGCAGTTAATGATTTACAAAGTTTGTCAACCATAGCAGCACAGTCAGGTTTTCAAACTCTTCAAAATGTTAGTAAAACATTTGAACAAACTGCTGTTGGAGTTGCTGCATCTAGTATGGTAATGGCTGATGCTTTGCAAAATTTACCAAAGACAGCTGCTGAATTAGCCCAAGAGATGCCAAAGATTGCAAATAGGCTGAGATATCGTGCTGGTGTTCGAGTGGGAGACTTACCTCGCTCTGATGCGGATGTTATGAAGCTTTTTGAGAAAATTCCTGGCACATCAAAGCTTGAAGCCAAAGAATATACAATTCGGCAATTTCTTAGAGATAAGCACGGTAGCCACATCAATCCACGTTCCCAAGGTGGATCGAATGCTGCTGATAATATCCTTTGGGAAGTAGGTGTTGACAATCTCCGTCGAGGTGCGAAAGTAATGACTGTTGGCGAACAGTTTTATATTCGGATTTATAATGCGGTAGATTCTATTGTTAGCAATTCTGGAACAATCGCTAGACTTGGCATTACTGCCACAGGAACAGCTATTCTCACCCAAGTTGTAGTAACGGCGATTTCCTACTCTTTGGATCTTTATCGGGGCGAGATTACTGTTGAAGAGTATAAAAATCTAATTTTTGAAGCAGCAAAGGCAGCAGGTATTGCTACACCAATTGTTTTTTTAGTTTTAGTGGCTGTATTAGCTTTATTTCCAGAATTGACAGTCATTTTGTCAGCACCAGTGGTTGTCGCAGGCTTCAATGCTTTATTTAGTATTAGTATTGCTACACCAATCATTCAATCCCTAGTTCGTCATGTCGAAGCTGGAGGTTTTGGGATAGAAGCTGCTGATGCTTACAAGACTGCCTTTGATGGTTCTGCGCTCTGAAATAGTGTTTTGACCTGCTTACTTTTTGAGTTTTACCTTGTGGAGTAATTCATCTTTAATGCGGTTGAGAATTGAAGTCTCATCCAGGTTTGCCAAAATCCGATTAATCACTGCTTTCGGTCCATCAGGTCCCCAAGTCGCACCATTGGCTAAATAAACTTTGGTCACTTGTCCAATACCGTAAGAAGAAACACCAGCTACTCCCCCTTGCGTGAGTGCCACCGATATATAAGGGCCTAGCGCAATGCCACCTGTAGCTGTTGCAGAGATCCCAAGTAAAGTTTTTAATCCACTCAAGCCCAAATTTGCCAACAGTTCACTAGCACCAATTCCGCCCATACTCAGGGCGATTTTTTGTAGCAGTTGTACAGCCCCTGCTTCGGTCATCGAGAAGCCATAGAGTTTAGATAAACCCAAAATCAGAGCAATATCAATAACCACACTACTGAGAATATCTACCACAGTTAAGGGATTGAGTGCGATCGCTAATGCCTTAGTCATCACAGCCTTCCAAATCAACTGATTGGCATTCTGTTCCCGAATCATCAGTTTTCGCTCTACCAACTGCTCATTTACAATGTCGGCATAAAGCATAGTATTGAGGGCAACCAAAGCTTTACCCTCACGATGCAAAATCTCCAAGATTTTCAGCTTGAGTTCCTCTACTTTGGCATTACCTGTACGCAACTGTATGCCCCTGGTACCATCAGAACGACGAATCGCCGTCTTCACCAATGGCGATGCCGCAGCCATAACAATTTCTAGAGGTGTGAGTAATTCCCGCACCCTTTCATCCCGGATTTTGTGATAAATTGCCATCCGGTCTGCTTCTGGATACTGGTCTACTTTGTTGAACACCAGAATGATCGGTTTACCTGCTTCCCGCAACTGAGAAAGGGCAACGTATTCTAGCTTTGTCATGTCGCCAGATATCACAAACAGAATCAGATCCGCTTGTTTGGCAATCTGTTCAGCTAATGCGGCCCGGGTTGCACCATCTACTTCGTCTAACCCAGGAGTGTCAATTAATTCCACCTGCGATTGACCTACACCAGGGAGAGTGACTCGCAAAGCTCGGTCAGTTTCCCCAATCGCTTCCTCATTAATACTCCAATGAACTGTTTGTGCAGCCCGGGTGACACCGTGCAGCGGCCCAGTTTTAAATACTGTTTGCCCAACCAAAGCATTGAGTAGCGAAGACTTACCACGTCCCACCATCCCAAAAGCCGCAATCTGCACCACCATGCGGTCTAACTTCCCTAGCATGGTTTCCAAATCAGCAATTTCCGTCTCCAATCCGGTTTTTTCTTGGGGAGTGAGGTCGAGATTGGCTACCAAGTTTCGCAGTGCCGTTTGTGCTTGTTTATAATTCAGTTCCGTCTGAATATCTTCAAAACTGAAAATGGCATTATCCAGTTCTTCCTCCCAGCTGAGAGAATTTGCGTCAGTGTTGGCAGAATCGCTTTGATCAGGTTCAGGCACGGGCAATGTCGAAGTCATATCAATTTGAGATTTGAAATTTGGGATTTTTAAATTAGCCCTGTCTCTTATCCTAGTTATTTTTAACAGGGGTTTGTGGAGATAAGGGAGCAGGGGGAGCAGTGGGACACAAGAGTGGAAGTTAAAGACTCATTAACGGAGTTCAAAGACTCGTTGGCGAGTATCAAAGACTCGTTGGCGAGTATCAAAGACTCATTCACGAGTATCAAAGACTCGTTGGCGAGTATCAAAGACTCATTCACGAGTATCAAAGACTCGTCAGCGAGTATTAAAGACTCATCCCCTATTCCCAATGTCCAACTAGTACAGCACGGCGTAAATAAGCAGACCATTGAAAACCACTAAAGAGCTTAATTCCATAATACTTTTGACTTTTGACCTAACTCTTAGAGAGGCTGCGCCAACGACTGCGCTCAGGGTCAAGGTTGAGCGTTCGCGTAGCGTCTCGTAGAGAAGCCGAAGCCTTAACTTTTGACTTTCGACTTCCGCCTTGCGGTACTAGTGGACTAATGGCTAACAAAAAGTCATAAACTGAAAAATGCATCTAAATAACTCGTTAGGATCTTGACTAAATTACCTGTGCGGAAAATCGTTATTGCCGGCAACTGGAAAATGTTCAAAACCCAGGCAGAGACCCAGGAGTTTTTACAAGGATTTCTGCCCCACTTAGAGGAAAGCCCCGAAGAGCGAGAAGTGATATTGTGCCCTCCGTTCACTGATCTAAGCCTTTTGTCCCAGAGTTTGCACGGTAGCCTCATCCACCTGGGGGCACAAAATGTTCATTGGGAAGAATATGCAGCCTATACAGGCGAGATTTCTGGCCCAATGCTCACAGAAATTGGTGTGCGCTTTGTGATTGTCGGTCATAGTGAACGAAGGCAATACTTTGGCGAAACGGATGCAACCGTTAATCTGCGCCTCCGAGCTGCTCAAAGGTTTGGTTTGACCCCAATTTTATGTGTTGGCGAAACTAAACAACAACGAGATGCGGGAGAAGCTGAATCAGTGATTACTCTCCAACTCGACAAAGGCTTGGTAGATATTGATCAGGAAAATTTGGTGATTGCCTACGAACCTATTTGGGCGATCGGTACTGGTGATACTTGTGAAGTAACGGAGGCGAATCGGATAATTGGCTTAATTCGGAGCAAGTTGAGTAATCCGAATGTATCAATTCAATATGGCGGCTCAGTCAAGCCAAATAATATTGATGAAATCATGGCTCAACCAGAAATTGATGGTGTTTTAGTGGGAGGATCAAGTCTAGAACCTGAGAGTTTCGCTCGGATTGTGAATTTTCAGTCAGTGTAATGTGCCTTCTTCTCGTTCCCATGCAGAGCATGGGAATGCCTAATGTAGATTTATGCCAAGCAACTTGATAATTCGAGGACGCTGTTTTGAGTGGGGACAGCGGACTTATTTGATGGGCATTTTGAATGTGACGCCTGATAGCTTTAGCGATGGGGGTGAGTTTAACACTACCTCTGCTGCTTTAGTACAGGCGCAAGCACTGGTAGCTGCTGGTGCTGACATTATCGATGTGGGCGGTCAATCAACTCGACCGGGGGCAAAGCAAATAACTCTGGCAGAGGAACTTGACCGAGTACTGTCAGTGTTACAGGTGCTAAGACCAGAAATTTCAGTCCCGATTTCTGTAGATACAACTCGTGCTGCTGTAGCCAGGGCATCTGTAGAAGCTGGAGCGGATATTATTAATGATATTTCTGGCGGCACTTTTGACTCAGAAATGTTGCCAACAGTGGCAGAGTTAGGTGTGCCGATAATTTTAATGCACATCCGGGGAAGACCACAGACAATGCAACAACAGACTGATTATCAAGATTTGCTGGCAGAGATTTATAGTTTTTTGGCTCGGCAAATTAGGGTAGCAACTGCTGCGGGCATTGAGCGGGATAAAATTATTATTGATCCTGGTATTGGCTTTGCTAAGAACTATGAGCAAAATTTAGAAATTTTTCGCCGCTTGCGATCGCTCGCACCACTCAACTGTCCTATCTTGGTAGGAGCATCTCGCAAAAGTTTCATTGGTCGCATTTTAAATCAACCAGATCCAAAAGCCCGAGTTTGGGGAACGGCAGCAGCTTGTTGTGCTGCTATTTTTAATGGCGCTGATATTCTGCGAGTTCATGATGTTCAAGAAATGCGCGAGGTTTCATTAGTAGCCGATGCCCTATTGAGACAAGCCGCACAGCGTGACTGTTAGGTATTACCGTTTTCGTGTTTTTTGCCGTTACCTTCTTGAGTTACTGACTCGCCGATCAACTCATGAAACATTTCACTTGAGTTGGCTGGATCTACAAAGACAATTTTGGCATTATTGCTCTCACCAAGTTTTTGGCTAGCATCTACGTAATCTTGAGCCACAAGATACCGCAAAATGTCCCTACTATCTGGATTGGAACGGAGAGCTTGAGAAATGATTTGCACTGAAGCCATAGTTCCTTCTGCTTTTTTAATGGCAGCTTCCTTTTCCCCTTCTGCTTCAGTAATCAGCGCCCGTTTTTTGATTACAGCGGCTTGCTCTTCTTCCCTCGACTTTCGTACACTCTCAGGTAGTGTAATACTCTGAAGGTCTAACCGGAGAATATCAATTCCCCAATCTACCGTTATATTATTCAACTGGTCTAAGAGGGCTGTGTCCATCTCCGCCCTGGAGACATTGGTCTGCTCTAGGGTGTTCTGGGCAATGATTTCCCGCAGCGTAGTTGTGGTTACCTGTGTCAGTGCCCCTTGCAGATCCTCAATAGCATAAAAGCTTTTCTCAATATCTCTAATGCGCCAGTACACAATAGCGTCCACTTCCACGTAAATATTATCTTGGGTGATCACATTCTGAGGTTTGATGTCTAAAAACTGCTCTCGTGTAGTATCTTCCATCACAACCTGATCGACCAAGGGAACAATAAAGTTCAGCCCAGGTTTAAGTTTCCGATGATACCGCCCCAGGCGTTCGACTAGGGCTTCATTACCTTGATTAATCAGTTTTGCAGAACCTAAGGCATAACCTATAAGCACTAAAACTATAAAAATGATTGGCTCCATATATACTCCTATTCAGCTTTTGGGAGAATTTAGTGTCAAGGATATGCTACTAGCTTGTCATATCTTTGAGTTTCATGTTTTGAGTCTGTAATTTTATCAATACTAGCAGCGATGTCTGATGTCGAGTCGCTGCAAGGCTTATACATATTCTGTAAGTACGAGAGTTTCGCAGAATGCGATCGCTATTAAAGCACCTTGATCACACCCTGGCAAGGACTAGTTTATCTAATCAACATTATTTGTACTGATATCTTCAGACAGCCGGAAAGTCTTTCAGTATATTCATGCAATATTATCTAATTCAATGTAAAATTTATGATAATTTTAAAAACTCCACTATAATCGGATTTAAATTGGCTTCAGTCATTAAAAATGTAAAAATATTATGGGCAGGTTGTTAATCAAACTTATAGGTTTAATCCTACTTTTCATCGGCTTATACTTTTTTGGTCAAAATATCATATTTGTTAGCAGTTACTATTCATATTTTTACGGAAGATTACCTGCTACAGCTTCAGTTTTGACAACTATGACAGGTGTATTTGCATTAGTTTTTTTTCGTAGAGAAACTGGTAACTTAGGATGGATTTTTCTAGGCATTGGCATAGTACTAGTTTTTTTAAGCGGTGGAGTTATTTTAAAGCCAACTAGCTTATGGAATTTCATAATTGCTTTCGCCACATTAGCAGCCGGATATAAATTATTGAATGAGGGCAGAATCAACTTTTAAAATCTGTAAATATAATCTATCTTCTCATGTTTATTAGTAGCTAATACCAATTCTGTATGAAGATGCACCATATATGAGGAAAGAACCGCAAAGGGGAGGCAGCGCGTTGTGAACTTTCCCAAAGTTGGAGCGACTGCTCTCACAAAGGATACAAAGAAAGAAATAAGAAGTCAAGAAAATTTAGTGCAGGCTCACAAAGAAATGGTATACAGCGGTTCCTGCATGGGTAAGGTACAGAAAAAATGATTAACCACATATAACAGACAGATACAAGGTAGAACATGGCAATGGCGTGTCCCTACCCGTGTATTTCATTCAAATGAGAATCGCTATAGAACCAGCTTTTAGAGATTGTCTCCTCAAGAGTCTCTGACTGGGAATGAGTAATGGGGGGGCTGCCGTCTCAAGACTTGTGGCACCGCTATGAGGTCTATTTCCAGCCAGAGGCTCTTAACGAGGTTTTAAAGGAGTTTAAGCTTAAGTTGACACCAATGAGCTTTTTCTGTGCCCCTACGAAAGGCAGTATTCATCTACCTCTAAGACTCAGAATTATTAATGGTGCGGCTATTACAAAGATTCATCGCCTTTTCTACTCCCTGCTTGAGGCTTAGTTCAATACACTCAACCACGAACTGAAGTACAAGAGACATCTGCTGATTTTCGGCTGCGGAAAATCGCCCCAGCACATGAGAGATAGCATCAGAATCATCGTTATTAGCTGCACCTTTCGGTTTACCAATACCGATTCGCAAACGGGGAAAGTTTTGGGTACTAAGATGTGCGATCGCACTTTTCATGCCGTTATG
This sequence comes from Nostoc sp., assembly GCF_036919675.1. GTDB lineage: Bacteria > Cyanobacteriota > Cyanobacteriia > Cyanobacteriales > Nostocaceae > Nostoc. Next base: position 216,321 of record NZ_JBALCP010000077.1, on the reverse strand, counting down.
TCCCCCAGCTGAACCAGACAACCGCAGGCGAGTTTTCCCCAAAGGCAAATCCATATCGTCATAAATCACTAGCACTAACTCAGGCGGCAATTTATACCAACTTGTTACCGCTTGTATTGACTGTCCTGAGCGATTCATATAAGTTAACGGCTTTAGCAAGCGAATCTTACCTCCACCTGGGGCCATACCTTCGCCATACTCACCCTGAAACTTGCGGTTTTCTGCTAAGGGAATGCGCCAAGAACGGGAGAGAGTTTCTAGAGCAGCAAAGCCGATATTATGGCGTGTTTGGTCGTATTTAGCTTCTGGATTCCCCAGCCCGACAATTAGCTGGGGAATCACCAAAGCTGGTTGCGTAACAGCTTCTGTCATTTTGGCTACAGTCAATTGATATCCAGCATCCTAGCTAGGTTGGGAAGAACTAGCGGTATCCTGCTCAGATTTAGCAGGGTGGATTTGCTTAGGTTCCAATTCAGCAGTAGTCTTTACAGTTTCTTCTAACTGTTCTGCTTCTTTTTGAAACTCGTTTTGAAAATCCTTGGAAGCTTCTTGGAAACTACGAATTGTTTTGCCGACACTCCGACCAATTTCTGGCAGCTTCTTTGGGCCAAAGATTAACAGCGCCACTACCATAATTACAGCCATTTCCGGCAGACCGATACCAAATATATTCATTTTTGTCTCCTGTAAACTATAGAACCACTACATAGACTCACATATTTATGTAGTCTACTCAATAATCCCTTATTATAGAAAGCGATGATCGCCCCACGAGCGAGTAATGGCTTAAGTAAGTCAGCGCTAATATTTCCAGCTATCTTAAGAAATTTAAATGTAGGTGCGTTAAGTAGATGAATTTAAATAAATATAAGATAGTTCGTCATTGCGTTCGCCTTTGGCGTTCCCGTTGGCGCAGCCTTTCGTAGAGAAGGGTAAGAAGTGTTCGCGGTAGCGTCTCCAAGAGTTGCAATCGCAAAGACTGAGATTGCTTCACTCCACTGCGTTACGTACCCTACGGGAAGGCTTACGCCAACGCGATGACATTTTATATTTAATTTCGCCCAGCTACTTATCGCACAGTGCAATGCACCGCCAAAAATTTTAGGTCTGCCTTAATATATTTCTTCTGTAGAGTTGAGTAACTGTTTGGTTGTGGTATATAACATAAGTCTTTTGAATAAACGATAATTCTTTCATTGAAATTAAAAAATCTTAATATTTCTGCCAAAAAATTCGAGTCGCCATAAGGCGACAAAAAAGGAAAAAAGAACAAGAGCAGAGGGCAAAAGAGGAGAAGTATAAAGGGCTACTGAAGAATCCTCCCAACCCCGCAGACAACACGAAAACCAATAACGTTGTCGAAGATGTCGCGCTCCGCCCTAAGGTAGTTGACGCGAGACGCGGAACGGCAGTCCTCAGGATAGTTGATCCAGGAACCGCCCTGCAGCACAGCATTTTTTTGTTTTTGAGAAAGTTTATTATTATCAAACCACGCACTGCCATCTGTCGGCGCACCTTCATAGTTATTGTGCCAATCGTCAAGACACCATTCCAATACGTTTCCGTGCATATCGTATAGTCCAAAAGCGTTAGCTACTTCAAAACTGCCCACTTCTGTTGTTTGCAATCGATATGTTCCTTTCACACCAGCACCGTAAGTATAGTTAGCATCGTAGTTGGCTAACTCTGATGTGATTGTTTCGCCAAAATGGAATGGTGTTGTTGTTCCGGCTCTACAGGCATATTCCCATTCTGCTTCACTGGGAAGACGGTAGCTTTTGGCTGTATGGTGGGAGAGGCGATCGCAAAATTCCACCGCTTCAAACCAAGACACTCTCTCAACTGGTCGATTTTCTCCTTTAAAACACGATGGATCAGGCTTCAGTTCACGGTTTACTTGGGGGAGAGATGTGACTGCTTGCCATTGTGCTTGGGTGACTGGGTACTTGCCCATAAAAAAGGGTTGAACCTTTACTTCATGTTGAGGTTTTTCAGAGCTATGTCCTTCGCCTTCGGGTAAACCCATCATGAATGTACCACCAGAAATGGCAACTATATCGAGGGTGATGCCCAGTATCCCACTCGGAGAGGGGCTTTGTAGATTTTCAGTGAAGTATTGGGCTTGTTTTGTTTCTCGTTCGATGATTTCGCCGCGATGGTTGACGGTGATTCTTTCAAACTCAAAGGACTCTAGATCGTCACTTTCTCGTCCCAACGATTGAACATCTTTAAATTCTTCCCTAGAAGAAAAAGTAGCGATCGCATTGTTGACTAAATCTTCTCCCACTCGATCCTGATTTCTTTGGGCTGCTGCTAAAGCCAAATCCAATCTAACCAAAGGGTCTTGATTCGCTTCAATCCAACGCCAATAAGGACTTAATGAAGCTGTTATCCTAGCACTGCGACAGATTTTATCTGAACTCATTTCATGCTCATAACCCCATTCAATAAACAAGATTAAGTTTGAGTTTTCTTGCAGAAGCAACTTCTGGCCTTTCTTCTCATCTCCATTGCTAAAAAGCTTGAGAACTGTGTCACACAAATTACTATAATAAAAATCTAAAACTTGAGGAGCAAGATAGTCAATTCCTCTACCTTTCTGCAATTTACTTTCTGCGTAAGTACGGGCAGGTTCGGGTAAAGTTACTCTCCAATCAGATGCAGTAGAAGACTTTTCTGCCATAGAAAACTTGATCAATTCCATCAAAGCCTTATTTCCACTTCTGCCCTGAATACCCATAGCTAAATTCCGACTCAACCCACTAGGAAAGAAAGCCAATAAAGGAAATATATCTTGCCCTTCTACCGACAACATTTCAAAGGAGCGCTCTAAAGTTATCCGCAGACTTCTTTCTTTTCTTTCTTCAGGAGAATAAGAATCAAGAACGGTTAGTGGTTCAATATCCAAATCTTCACACAGCATCTTGAGGGTGCATTGAGTTTCTGCCATATAAGATGCTGCTAGTTTGATGGGTAATGGATAGCCATCAAGAAACTTTACTAAAAGATTAAAATCTGACGCCAAATCATCATTATCTCCCCATTGTGCTTCTAATGGTGCATACTTTTTAAATATCTGTCTCGTTACTGAAGCTCCCATGCTGTAAACTTCTTGTTGACGGCAATCAATATCCCTTACTAAAGAATCACGACAAGTTAACAACAGTCTTAAATTAGGACACTGTTCTAAAAGCGAGTTCAAAAGTTTAATTAGTTCATTGGATTCTTTCGCAATCAATTTATCCAAATCATCGAGAATCAAAAACAATCGACTATTCCTTAACTCCCTCTCTAAAGCAAAACTCCTTAATTCAAGACTCTGTTGAACTTTGGTAATTAGCGTTCCTACAGAATCACTATCGCGCAAACTAATAAACCAAACTCCATCCTTATAACGATTCCGCTCATGTAACCACTGAGCAATGGCATAAGCTAAGGCAGTTTTACCTATTCCTCCCATACCATGAAGGGCAATACAACGTTTATCCGACTCTACCAGTTCTTTAATTACCTGATGTATTTCTTGCCTGCGTCCGACAAAGTTTGGATCATTACGGGGAATATTAGTATTTAACCACTGGGGATAGATCAGCTGGTGAGAATCGGCTGGTTCGATAATCAGCGATTGATTATGGTCAGTTTGGGGTAGTAATTGAAGTTTGAAGGCTTCATCGAAATTAACTCCTTGCTGAAGAGTCTGAGAGTTAAACAGTTTTATTAATTTATCATCAAGTTTAACTGCATTACGACTCAACAAAAAACTATTCGTAACTGAATCATGATTGAATAATGCCTGATAAAGTCGTCGAGAAAAACATCGGGCTGCAACATCTAGAATTTTATCTTCAGCGTTAACCGCAATTATATGAGACACTCCTGCTCTTATAAAAGCTTGAGCTAACTTTTCTGAATGACAGGCATTCAATAATGCTAATTGACAGGGTGGCTGGTTTTGATTTGATATGGCGATCGCCAGTTCTTCTTCACTAAAAGAACGAGTAATTCCCACTTCATCTTCTAACACCAAAGCTGTACTATCCCGATCTCTCATTCCATGACCAATAAAATGAATAATCAGTGGTTTGACACGATGAGACAACACATCTTGTAGAGTCTGTGAGGTGGCTACTTTAACTACTATTTCCACTGCTATAGGGTGAGATATATCTTCTAACACCGAAGCAATAGCATCAATTTCTTCCTGGAGCGATAAATTCTCTACTGGCGATAATTCTTCAGTCAGCAGAGGTGCTGAAAACAAGATGAGAATTTGATTACTGAACGAATTATCTTGTTTAGTAACTTTTTCTACCCCTGGACTAAGCGGAACTTTTTCAGCTACTTTTGAGACAGCCATTCTTCTATTTCTTCATCAGTAGCGGTGCTTAAGTCAAGAGAGGGACGAACTGGGTGTTGTAACGTACCTTTTGGTTCTATCCCTTTTTATCGCAATTTTCGCCGCCAATTATTAATCGCCTTAGCGACTTTGATACTGTACTCTATCAAATTGGCTGTTGCTGCTATCCCTCCAACTACTGTAGCCACAAAAACTATGTCATCTGCACCTACTATGCGACTTGGTGACTTTTGCACCTTGATTGAACTCATCCCCAGCAATGTTTCTAAAGACTCTATTTCATCTGGGGGCAGTTGGGATGAAATCACTATGCTACAGAGAGGAATTTTGCTCATTTACACCTCTAAAAGTTTTATTTTTTGCTCAATATTTGCAGTTCGTATTTAAAAGCTACATTAACTTTTATAAGTAATACTTAGTGATATTGTAGTACGACATTTTTTCTTTTGGCAGATGTTTCGCTTCTACCCCGCTTGTGTCACTCTGAGGAGAAAAAATAAATGTAGGTTGGGTTGAACTAACACGAACAGCGTCCCGTAGGGAAGTTAAACCCAACGAACTCTTGAGAATGTTGGGTTTCGTTCCTCAACCCAACCTACACCTACTCAATAGTTAGTGTGAACTGAACGTTGACAAAAAAACCCGGAGGAACCGGGTGTAACTTAACTTGTTATCCAAACTTGATAGCTATGTATCCGTTAACGTCCTAAACTCCGCCAATCGACAACTACATCCTGAACCAACAGTGATTTATTGTAAAGTTGCAGAATAATCAGCAGAAACACTAAAAATAGCGCCATAAAAACAGCCATCACAGGGGTAGTACCCCAACCTGGAGCCACTTTCCCATACTCAGAGTTCAGTGGTTTCAGGATATCTCCCAACCTAGTCCTTTGTGCCATAGTTCACCTAAGATTACTTGCCAAAGCTTTTTTTAATCTTCTGTAATATTCTATAAGAATAGCACTCATAATCTATCCCTCAATTATGGAACCCGCAATAGTTCTTAGTATTTCTGTGGCTGCCGTGGTGGTTATCATCACCGGACTGTCGATTTATACCTCCTTTGGCCCTCCTAGCAAGCAATTGAACGATCCGTTTGATGACCACGAAGATTAAAAGAGTTAGGAGTCAACGCTAGTAAAGCTTGGCAAAAATCCAGCTTAACAAGACAAGTTGCTCTGAGCAACCTGTTAAAGGTAGGCAAACTTCCGCCCCAATGTACTCGTGACTCATTCAAGCCTGGGATTAATCGCTGGTATCACCTTGAAACTGGCGATTTTCCAAGGCTGTATCGTCAAGATTTGTTGCTGAGATGAGAATTCAGTAGTAGAGGAACGCTCTAACAAATCTACTGTATCTTCTAGATTCAACCCTAAATCACTTTGCAAAGATAACTCGGCTGTTTCTCCGTGACATTCATAACACCGCAGAATTAACTGCTGTAGATCATCCTCAGATGGCTTTAAGGCCATTAAGATTAAATTTTCAGCTGATAAATCTAGAAACTTCACCCCCAACCCCTCTTTGCTAGCAAAGAGGGGAGAATTTTTATGTAGGTTTTGATTAACGGGATTCAATAGCACTTGCAACGGTATATTCAATTCATAGCCACGCCGTACCGTATGGGCTGATTCCCAGCTACCAACATGAGGATACAAGGCATAGGTAAATTCATGCCAACCTCTATCAGCCTCTGAGTCCGGCCAATTAGGACTGCGTAGAAGTGTCAAGCGGAGTTGATTTGGTTTGCTGTCGTAACCGTATTTACAATCATTCAGTAAACTAACTCCGTAAATACCCTCCTGTGTTTCTCCTGTTAAATCAGCCCAACGCAAAGCGGGAACTTCCCATTTTGCTTGTTCTGCGGGGGTTTTTGGTTTAGTTGGGCGGCGAATCGCGCCACAGGGAATTTCATAGGTAGCAAAGTCTGCTTCAACACTCAAAGGAAAAGCAGCTTTTACCAATACATGATTTTCTTGCCAATTGACAGTAGTAGCTATGTTCAGCACAGGCGAACCAGCTTGTAAAATATAGTCTTGGCAAAATTCCGATTCGCCCAACTGACGCACCACGCGCACACGACTTTGCACTGGGCCTTGTTCTAGCCACTGAATAGATTGAAGATTTGTTGAAGGTAAGGGATGCTGGGCATAATTGGGGTCTATATTCCAAGCATCCCAATATTGACCACTGTCTTTAAAAGCTTGTAGTTGATTCCCCGCCCCACTCAAAACTTCTTGTTGATAACTTTTATCAACAACACTTGATAAATCTCCGGTGTCAGGATCAATGACAACTCGCAGGAATTCATTTTCTAAAATCCAGTCTGGAAGGCGTGGGGGGGATGGGGGAGATGAGGGGGATGAGGGGGAAAGCCAAAATATGCGGTAGCCAACGGGTGGAATTTCGGTAGCGAGAAATAGTAGCGTTGATGGTTCAGATAATTGGGAGACGAGTTGCTTTCCAGAAGCATCGTAAATCTGCCATTCTTGGGTAGCTGTTGCTGGCGTGGGTAAGGCTACAGAGACTACCTCAGAACGCTGCCAATTGAGAGAATTGAAAACGAAAATAGGCAAACTATCAGATTTTGGTGGTTCTGATCGGGTAATGTGAGATGCGATCGCTAAAAGTGATTTATCTAATATCTTCGTTCCCACTTGTTCCACTTGTTGCCACTGGGGCAGCGCATCCAGATAAACTTGGGTAATTGAAGAACCAGGTAAAATATCGTGAAACTGTTGAAATAATACCAACTTCCAAGCTGCTTCGATTTCTGCTTTGGGATATGTCACACCACAGCTTACGGTTGCTAAGGTAGCAAATAGTTCAGCTTGATACAATAAATTTTCACAACGACGATTCCAGCGTTTTTGATCTGCGTGGGTAGTATAGCAACCGCGATGGAATTCGAGGTATAGTTCGTCATTCCAAGTGGGGAATAAGGAGGAAGTGTTGCTGCGTTCCCGCGTTCTTGCATCTCCTTTACTGATTTGCTGTAAATACTTTTCAGCCGTCGTAAATTCTAAGTCTGGGAACAAAGGTGACTTTTGCCATCGTTGGGCGGTTTCTAACATATCACGAGTGGGGCCGCCGCCGTGGTCGCCGACACCGGGAATCCAGAGGGATTCTGGTAAACCAGTTTGAGCTTGCCATTCAAGAGCATAGGATGCCATTTTAACTGGGTTAATGCTTTCACCGATAAGTGCAGACATCAAACTAAAAACTTCGCTTCCGTCAGGCGATCGCCACCAAAAAGCCCCATAATCAAACTTAGTAGTATCATTCCACCGCAACTTCTGCGTGACAAAATACTCAATTCCGGCATTAGCGAAAAACTGCGGTAAAGTTGCACAAAAACCAAAACTATCTGGAACCCAAACTATAGTTGAAAGCTTACCGAATTTTTCTTGGATGTAACGCTGACCATATAATAGCTGACGGACTATTGATTCACCAGCAATCAGGTTGAGTTCCGGTTCCACCCACATTCCGCCGATAACTTCCCAACGTCCAGCAGCTACCTGTGCTTGAATTGCCTCAAATAAATCCGGGCGATGTTCCTCAATCCAAGCATAAAGTGCGGGAGTCGAATGACAGAAAATTAACTCAGGAAAATCTGCTTGCAACTTCAGAACCGACTCAAAGGTGTTTTGCGCCACATTCCAAGTTTCACTCACAGGCCATAGCCATGCTAAATCTAAATGAGCATGACCCAATAATAAAATTTTAAATTTTGGACTTCGGCTTACTTCGACTTCGCTCAGTACAAGTCGCTCAGTCGAACGATTTTGGACTTCGGCTTCTCTACCAGACGCTACGCGTAGCTTGCTTCCCCGCAGGGGTACGCTCAGTCGAACGATTTTGGATTGAATTAGGTTTTGGCGTAAGCACAAAAATGATTTTACCAACTCTCCCTTCTCTTCCTCCGTGTCCTCTGCGCCTCTGTGGTTCGTAACCTCCCCCACCATCGCCGCCAAAACATCCAACTTCTGTGGCGCAAACCTTTCCAAATAAAGCTGCACCACAGCTAACTCATCAGCCACAAAACCCGGATCAGGATTATTATCATCAATAGACTCATAAACTAGGAGCGATCGCACTAAAGCACCATCACTATGTCCCGGACTCACTAACCGCAAAGCTACAATAAACTCTTCCCCTGGCGTCACCCCTTGACTGATAAGCACTCTAGGCGAACAATCAAATAAATCACCCTCCAGCACTAACTCCCCATTCACATAAATCTCAGCAGAATCTGCCCACCAAACCAGCGCCAGTCGCAAAGATAACCCAGCTAAGGGATAGCCCTGTAAATCTTGGGGCACTACCAATCTTTGCACTAGCCATAGCACTTTTTTTCCGCCTGTCCAAGCGATATGTTCTTGAGCATTCAACTGAACAGGTTGCCAATGAGACAAATCAGCAGCTACAACATTAGTAATAATCAGGTTAGATTCCTGATATAGCCAAGTAGACTGAAGATTAACTTGACAAAAAGAGCGCAGTTGCTCAATTGCTTGTGAGATTATTTTGGTATGAGATTCAGAGACATTCGGGGTCATATTTTCGCTAAGATGAGGTGTTGGTCGTTTTTATTGTTTGGCGCGAGTCTCACAACTTAACAAGACTTGAACTAAAAAATTACTACTATGTCTTCTGGTTCCTCTGGTCGTTATCAAAGCAAACTATTTAACTTTGTCCACAAGCAATCTCGGCGGGTGACAGAACAGTGGGAACACACCTTCCGGCATTTGCAAGTTGCCACTAAGTGGGGTGTGGAAATACTACTTTACCCAGTGTATCTACTGTTTCATTCATCTGAATCATCTGGGAAAACACTACATACCAGAGAACCCCAAACTAGACTAAAGTTACAACCAAATGATACCGATTTGCAGCCCGAAATGCCAAATGTCGATAGCCCTATTCAACATGTACTAGAAACTGTCCATTATCTATCACATGATCAACCCGCCTCTACTGCTGTAAAAACTGTTGAACCTTTCAATCCCTTAGCTTTATTGGGAGTTTTTCGGCTGAAATTCATTGATAATAACTCGATAAATAACGCTAATCTTACTCAATCATTAAATATTACAGAGAATCAAGCCCTAATTATGAACCCTTCACAACGAGAGAATGCTCTCAAGCAGCATCTTTCAGTAGTGCGCGGAATTGCTACAGATTTGATAAATCGGAATTTAGTACTTGTTACTGTTGATAATGAAATTCTAGACATTTTAACACCTCAACAGCAGGCAAAATTAGAAGACAGAATTATTAACGGAGTTGCTAATTACTGGCAGTCTCTCGTAGAGAAGGAAAGGCGGTTGATCGAAGCTAAAAAAGAAACGGAGTTACTACCACAAATTGACCATTTATTAGCAAAACTCACTGATGGAAATACAGGCAATATTCCAGTTTTAGCTGAGGGGATACCAAAGGAGTTAGTTAATACAGATAGATTATTAGCATTTCTAGATATAGCCGTTGCTAAGTTAGAGTCAAATGCTTTAGTACCTGTGCAAGAACGTAGCCAGGAAATTGTCCAAGTTGCCCAAAATCAGTTAAATACATTTCTTTATGGCAAAGAGCAATTAACGGGTAGGGGAGAAGTTGCACCTAATCCTGATGCTTTGGAAACTCATACATTGAATATTCATGCTTTGATTGAAGGGGCACTTAATTACTTTTTTGGTGTTGGTACTAGAAAAACACTTGAGTCAACAATTAATCATGAAAGATTGCCAGGTAAAATATTACCATCACGCTTTAAAAAGGCCTTGTCTAAAAGCCGTCAGTTGGAAAAACAGGATTTAACAGATGATCCTTGGTTAACGTGGAATGATTTATTTGGTGATACCGAAATAGTTGCTGACAAGCCAGTTACACTTTCTCAAAAGACAAATCCTGCTTTAGCCCCAAATTTATCAATAGGGCATTTTCCACAAAATAATTTGAGTGTAAAACAACCTAAAGTCGGATCTGGCTTGGTGCGAAGGAAACAACCAACTAGTATTCTTGCTGCAAGTCGAAAAACATCTAAAAAAGTCACCTCTGCAACACAAACCGAAACCCGCATTTCCCAAACTAAAAGCGAGAGTCGTAAAGGGGAAATTTTGCAACAGCAATTTCACCAAAGCAGTCAAGTTGAGGCACAGCCAGACTGGATAGAAACCAAAGCAACTTCAACAGGCTATGAGAAGCACCCCTTAGAACAACTTCTAGAATGGGTTGATTATGTTATGCTCTGGCTAGAAGAAAGACTTGTAAATATTTTTCAGTCGTTGCGGCAGCTATGGCAGAGGAAATAAGCAGATATTAATAATCTCTTTCCTTGTGCGCTTTCTTTGAGAAACTCAACTCGACGTTGCAGATTGAAAAATAACAATTACAGTGTTGTTGGATCAACCGCTACAATTCCTTCATACACATAGCGAATGAAATCTTTAGTAGAGCGATCGCATCTAGTTCTATCAAACAGGCGATCGCATATTATGTAGAGTCAATTATTTACATTATCTGCAATACCTTTGCCAAAAAGGTGTGTCTAACTTTTTGCCGAAACAGCCTAAGACAGGTGTGTGCTTGGCTGTTAGACAAGTTGTCATCACTTTAGGGACTTCCAGTTAAAAATATCCCATTATAGGGGCGCAAGGCCTTGCGCCCCTACAATAGATTCATTTGTTGGAAATATTTTTGGAAATAGGAGTAATTTTTGCGATCAGGCAAAAAAAGGTGTGCATCATCCAGGTTTGCTCTATGTCAATCCTTGTAAATTGACCAAGGTATTGTTATTCGAAAAATATGTTGTTGAGGATTGAGAATTATTTTCAACCAAAATAGGCTCTCCCTTTACTCCTCCACGGGTAAGAGTACAAATCTTATAAAGGTTTTCACACTCAAAGATTGCCAAAACTAGCTCTTTCCCTGTTTGGTAAGAAGATGGTAAAGGTTTTCCTACCTCGCATTCCATATCAATTTCGTTGTCACGCCACTGTAACTTCCAAATGCGTTTTTCGGTTATTGATGCTTTGACAGACTGAGCGATCGCACTATATACCTGCTCTGCTTTAATATCATCCTTAGCTGCTGGCACAAAAAACTTCATAGGCTGAGGTTACAAGTAACGTGAATTTCACTAGCACCAGCGTAACGCAGTTACCAAGGCAATCTGCTCCCATTCCATGAGAAAAACTGTCCACTATCCCCTTCTTGAAGCTGTTCGATCACAGCCAATAATTGGGTAACGGTACGCTCCACTGAAAATAATTGTTCCGCAGGTACATTTTTCTGGAAAGGACGGGAAAGACGCGTATCAGTTGTACCAGGATGCAATGTCACTATTAATGCTTTAGGACAACTTCTTTTATACTCAATTGCCGCAGTTCGCATCAACATATTGAGTGCTGCTTTAGAAGCCCGATAGCCATACCATCCACCAAGTTGGTTATCGCCAATACTGCCCAATTTAGCAGAAATAGTGGCTAACACACTGCGTTCTCCATGACGAAATACAGGCAATAGATGTTTAGCTAACAAGACAGCACCAATACTATTTATCTGAAAGTAGCGCAGCAAATTTTCTGAATTGATCTGTCTTAAGCTTTTTTCAGGTTGCAAATTATCTTCATGCAGCAGTCCTACACAGTTGACTACCAAATGCAGTTTGTCAACTTGAGTATGTATTTTTTGAACAGCTTCAACAATCTGTAACTCGTCAGTAATATCCATCTCCAGACAAATTAATCGCTGAGAATGTTCGCCTGCAAGAGCTATTAAATCGGAGGCTGATTCCGGTTGACGATAAGTTGCATAAACTTTGGTTATTCTGTTATCTTCTAGCAATTTTTTTACAAAACCCAAACCAATACCTCGGTTGGCTCCCACTATCAATGCGTTGACAGGATTAATTTCATCGATAAAAGACATATTGTATTTAGTTATTAATTGTAGGTTGAGTTGAACGACAGTAAAATCCAACAAGAATTTTTATAAGTGTTGGGTTGCGCTTTACTTAACCCAACCTACTAGATTATAAATGTGCAATTTAACTTAATACTGGATATTATTTGGATGATTCTTTTGACAACACCTGTGTAAACTCTCCACTTTGCCTATTACAAACTACTATAAATTCGCTATTTGGCATTCGTAACTCTGCCGGAATCATTTCGGTTGGTAACTCCATTGGCAACCCACCATCTACCATCCCTACACCCGCAAAGGCTATGACTTTGATTATACCTGGTCTAAGACAACCAAGAACTTGAACTGGAATCTTATCAAGCATTATATTTCCATATTATAAAAATTAAAAATTAGACATAAATAATCCGGTTTTTTAGTTGTTTTTATCTGTGGCATTTTTAGAGTTTATTTGCCAATACAAAACTTGCTAAAAATCCTATCCAAAACTGATTCTGTAACTTCTTCACCAGTAATTTCTCCTAGTGCTTGAATCGCACCACGCAAGTCAATTGTCCAGAAATCAAGAGGGAACTGCTGGGCAATTGTTGCTTGTACTTGTTCCAAGGAAATTTTAGCTTGAGTTAAGGCTGCTGCTTGCCTTTGATTAATGGCTAAATCCATATCAGCCGCTTGTACTTTTCCAGCTTTAACTATCTCTAAAATTGCTGTTTCTAAAACATCAATACCTTGATTTTGGGCTGCCGCTGTGACAATTTTAGATTTTAGGTCGCACCTTTGGTGCGCTGACAGCGCAACTTGGATTTTGGATTGAAGAGTTTCTCTTTCGCTTTCTTCTACTAAATCGATTTTGTTAATAACTAGAATCAACGGACGGTGTTGTACCTGTTCGTAAATTTCTCGATCGCCTTCTGTCCAACCTGCTGAAGCGTCGATAGTCAACAAGACTAAATCAGCTGCATTGGCGGCACGACGCGATCGCTCGACACCAATTTTTTCTACTTGGTCTGTTGTTTCCCGAATCCCCGCTGTATCTAGCACTTGTACGGGAATTCCTCCGACAACTAACTGAGATTCGACAACATCACGGGTTGTACCGGGTAGATCAGTGACGATCGCGCGATCGCTCTGGCTCCAAGCATTCAATAAGCTGGACTTACCCACATTTGGACGCCCAACAATTGCCACTTTTAAACCTGTGCGTAGCAACTCACCTTTGTCTTTGGTTTCCAATAATCTAGTTATTTCTGCGGCAATTTTCTCGATTTCTGATATTATTACTTTATCATCCAGCGGAGTCAGGTCTTCTTCAAAATCGATTCGAGCTTCAATTTCTGCCAAAATATCCAAACAGTTAGCGCGTAACTGCCGGATCGGATGAGCTAATTTTCCCTGTAAACCAGCTAAGGCAGTTTGGGCAGCTTGAGGCGATCGCGCCCCCACTAAGTCAGCAATACCTTCGGCTTGCGTCAGATCCAATCGTCCATTCAAAAAGGCGCGGAGAGTAAATTCTCCCGGTTGGGCTAGTCTAGCGCCATTTTCCAAACACAGTTGCAACACCTGCTGCACTGCCATTATTCCGCCGTGGCAATGGAATTCCACCACATCTTCACGGGTGTAAGAACGGGGTGCTTTCATAATCAGCAATAAGGCTTCATCCACCAGTTGTTGCGTCTGGGGATGGCGAATGTAACCGTAGAGAATCCGGTGAGTTTGCCAAACTTGCCCTCCTGGTGAATGAAAGAGAGTTTGGGCTAGAGCCATTGCTTGGGAACCGGATACCCGCACAATACCAACACTACCCTGTTGGGGGACAACAGCTGTAGCGATCGCAGCGATGGTTCCAGTAGTGGCAAAAACTTCTGACATGAGTGCCCTTTATGAGAGTGAGGAGTGAGGAGAGACGCGATTAATCGCGTCTGTACAGGAGTGAGGAGAGACGCGATTAATCACGTCTGTTAGGAGTAAAAATCATAACTCATAACTCATAACTCATAACTCATAACTTTCTAAATGGTAGGTATTTAGACTAATTAGATGGCAACTGGCAAGGTAAAATTTACCTGGATGGTAATGCCTGATAGTAAAGAGTGAAAAGTTAGGGGTGAAAATCATAACTCACAACTTATAACTCATAACTTTTAGAGAGAGGAATTTACTGTGGAGCAAAAAATTAACTGCGTCCAAGCCTGTGTTAACGGCTGTGTTTTAGAGGAAAAATGCCCCAATATCGAGTTTAGAGAGGCCGCTGCAAAATTTATTGAAGAGACTCCCTTAGACAAAATGTTGGAGTTGGCACAAGAACGTCTGCGGAAAAAAATGACGGAACCGCCAAAATGGGTTTTTCCTGAATATCCATAGTATTGGCGCCAACAGGCACAGGCAAGACGGCGTGGAGGTTAAATAGTATCTGGATCTATATTTAATTCTCGCAGTTTTGCCGCCAAGCGATCGCTGCGTTGCTTTTCTTGTTCAGCCTGTTGTGCAACTTCTTCCGGCGTCGAGTTTAATGCCCTACTCAATGAGTATCTGGAAAAACTGACACAACCCCTAGTTGAAAGGAAATCGAACCACACTTAGTCACTGATCCAAAACTTGTGCCTGTGCTGAACGAACTCATGCGACGAGAACCCATCTTTCATAGACCTGAGTTCGGGATAACCAGAGGAGACTTCGAGAACATGACTGACTCTAACTTTTGGGAAGTCGGAGCTTCTGGGTGCCGTTACAGTCGGGAGTACATACTAGATACGCTAGAAAAGCGGTATGAAAATCCAACTGAGGAGATTTGGGAAACTAAAGACTTTCACTGCCTTGAAATCGCGCCCGAAAACTATCTTCTGACATACACACTGATTCAGGGAGAGCGAATGACTCGTCGCTCGACAATTTGCCGAAAAAGCGAACTAAGTTGGAAAATTGTCTACCACCAAGGTACTGTCGTTTAAGAGTTCACCTTTGTCTCTATTCAAATTTGCCTAATTTTCATCGCCCTCGATGAGAAAATTTTGGAAAGGCGATCGCTTACAATTATAAGATAGTTCGTCATTGCATTGGTGCAGCCTTCCCGTAGGGTACGAAGTGTTCGCGGTAGCGTCTGGTAGAGTTGCAATCGCAAAGACTGAGATTGCTACGCTTCACTTCGTTCCACTCGCAATGACATCTTACATTTAATTGTGTCTACTTACTTATCTGATGATTAGAGAGTATAAGTTACCACAATAGGAGAATTTAATGTCTAACCCAGATGAGCTGATGAAAGTGCGCTCAACCGAACTTACCGATGAGAAGCTAGCTCAAGGTATACCTCTTACTGTACAGGGGCTAGAGGAAATAGATAACAAAGTACTCGCTGAGTTTGAACCTGATTATGTAGAGGAAAACCCAGACGAAATCCTCCCTTTACCGTCAGACACAGTGGAATAACAAATCATCGGCAAGTTAGCGCCAAGTTAGCAAGGGAGTGACGCTCCAAAGTGAGGTGCTAAAAATTAGGGGTATAAATCACCTATTTAATACTGCGATCCTAGTGAGATAGCTATTTTTATTGAGAATCTAGCTATGGGTTTCTGAGAATTCAAACCCGATGTCACAAAATCGCGTTGCTCCCCTGCTACCCCTACTTATTGAGCCGATACAGAATTTCTATAATTAGATTGGGATATTTGCCATCTTCTTCCCAGACAACCCAGCTTTTACGGGGTTTACGTTCAGTTCCCAGTAAACAGCAAGTATAGATTTATGTTTATCAAGTTAAGGTTACTATACTCTGTTAAATGAAAATCATTGTTAGTGATGTTGTTTAAATATCTAACCCAACCACAGTTAATTCAGGTGGATGTTCAACATTAAACTGGTAATATATCTCTCGTCGCTCCTGTGGTGGAAAAGTTAACTGCCATTCTAAAATACCCATTTCACCAAGTTGAATTTGCGGGTTGCTGCGGCTGAGGCGCACTTTAATTTGCTCGTTGCGGCTAACTGGCAACTGTTCAGTTATTTTCAGATTTACTTCTTTGTCTAGTAAGTTAGTAATTATCAACCGATAACTATAAGTAATCCGGCGCTGGTTGCTAATTAATCTTTTGTCTACCAGACGTTCAACTAAGTCGCGCTCAATTTTTAAACCTTCGTCAATCCCTAAATTCAGTTTGAACTCTTGCCCTGGTGCAATATTCTCTAGCTGAGTTGTCCCAACAAAAACATTGTCGCGGAAAATATTCGCTTTACCTGGTAACAAAGTCGCACCGTTGGGACTATTTTTCACATTAGCTTGCAGATAAGCAAAACTTACCAAGCGCGGCATTGCTACATAATCAAAGCTACAAGAATAATCATCGTTGAAAATCGTAGTTTTATGGGGTGCGCCATCACTGGGAATGTTACCACCACCATTCAGTTTAAAGGTAACTACACTCCCTTCTTTGGATACTTCTGCTGCAACAGTTTCTGCTGGGATAAGACTATCCTCTGCAACTCCATCTTCTCCTTGCCAATCCGCTCTGGCAGTAGAAGCAGGCGGATCTGCTATGCTAGGCAGCAGTGGGGGCTGGGCAGCAAATCGTTGTCGCACTCTTTGGGGACGTGGGGTATCAATATACCAAGGTTCAAGTTTGGGTGGGAGTGTACCTAATCCCGGTTTAGCGGTAGAAAGGGTGAGATTTGCACCAATCCAATCTTCGCCACTACTTTGAGTGATTTCTGCAAGGTAGCTCAGATGCACAATATCGCTGGTAGTGCTAAAGCGCAAGTCAAAAAGCGGAGTCCAACTAGCGCGATTCACTAAGTATGATAGCTCTAATTCAAATTCGCCTTCACCCGCAACTTCAATTGCCACAACTAAGCTAAAATTTTCTTTGGGATGGGGTGTTTGGATTTTTTGCAATGAGGTGAGAAGTGCTTGCAGTTGTTTGTCTAATTCCTGCTGTTGGGTTTTGCACTCCCCAGATGCGATCGCATACTCACTATACTGGCTTCCGAGAAAGTTCAAAAAATCCAAAGTTTCGCTAAGGCTGAGATTTTTTCGGGATAAACTCTGTGCAAAAGGTTCCTCTGTTTTTTCACGTAAGCCGGCGATAAAACTAGACTGCAATGCTAAAGCATCGACTTGGGCTTGCAGGTGACGTTTTTCTGCTTCTAACTGCTGAATTTGCCTTGTCAAATGTGCTACTCGTTCTGCTATAGGTTCAGTGGTGTAAATGCGATCGCAACTCACTCCAAGCATTCGCACCCCTACTGTGCCTGTACCGCTAACCCTGACAGACTCAGTTTCTAGAGTCTCTGGCACTGGGGTAATTACTAATTGCTGTTCAATTCCTGTTAAAGAGACTACACCCCGCCGTGTAACCAATGCTCTATCAGCATACACTGTAACAGCTACAATCTCGCTTTGTACTGTTTTCCGCCAAGACGGTATTTCCGGGTTAACCACTGCCAGTTTTCCCCCATTTTTAATTGATTCTGCTGGTTAATTGTCAATGTTTCCCGGTCTAACCGTCAACCCCTTTAGGGAATCCAAATAAAAAAACATCCTACTACTTATTATGGGGTGGGCGTCTCGCCATTGGTGTCAAGTTAACGTGAAAGCCCAGCCTGATAAAAGAGTGAAAATTTTTCGATTTACCACCTAGATTTTCGATCCCCCCTAACCCACGCTAGTCGTGGGGAGCCAATGCAGTCTTCTCCCTACAGCCCTTCTCAAGACAGGAGACGCTACGCGTAGCTTGCTTCCACGTTCGCGGAGCGTCTGGTAGAGTTGTGGTAGGGGTATCCTACGGCAGGCGCTGGCTCGCTTTTTAAGGGGGTTGGGGGATCTAAAAGGACGCGAAATTGAGTGTTTGAGCTTAAGTTGACACCAATGGCTTCTCACCCACCTTTAGCCAAAGGCGGACAAGATGCCCACCCGACAAGATTGGATAATTTATTTATTTATTGAAATCCCTTAGTTTATCGGCGAATTGGTTCAAGTGTACTAGAAGTAGTCGCAGCCTTTTGCTCTACAAAATTCTTTGCCGCAGCCAGTAGATACTCATAATAGGCACGAGCGACGATAGATAGCTGCTTGCCACCTGGGTAAACCATGTACCAATTTCGCTGAATGGGAAAGTGTTGTACATCTAAAATGCTAAACTCTGAGGCGTCTAATAGTAAGGTATGACGGGATAAAACCGAAATTCCTAAACCACCTACGATCGCTTGTTTAATTGCTTCATTACTTCCCAATTCCAGCTTGACTTTTACTGTCACTCCATGTTCTTCAAATAGGCTTTGGACGGCGCGACGAGTTCCTGAACCAGGTTCGCGCATAATAAAAGGTTCGTTAGATAGGCGTTGTATCGGAATATTTTTTTCCTTGGATAACGGATGATTAACTGGTGCAAAGACTATCAAAGGGTTTTCTAAAAATGCTTCGCAATTCACATCTATATTGTCTGGAATTTGACTCATAATATATAAGTCATCCAGATTATTACTCATCCTTTCCAAAATTTGTTCGTGATTCGTTACTTGCAGCGAGATATCAATCCCTGGATAAAGTTCGCAAAACGACCCTAACAAACGTGGGATAAAATATTTTGCTGTTGTAATCACTGCCAAGCGTAATTGTCCCTGTTTTAGCCCTTTTAAATCTGCTACCTTCATTTCAAACTGGGCTATATTTTCAAAAATCTGCCGACAAGTGGCAAATAATTCCCGTCCTGCCTCGGTGAGATACAACCGCTTGCCTACCTGCTCAAATAATGGCAACCCTACCGATTTTGTGAGTTGCTTGATCTGCATAGAAACGGTAGGTTGGGTGAGAAACAATTCCTCCGCAGCGCGAGTAAAGCTACTGTGCCGTGCCGCCGCCTCGAATACCTTTAACTGGTGCAGCGTCGCTTGCTTCAAGGGTGATTCTCCTATATAGCGATTAATAGATATAAAACTAGTATTGCTGAACGCTGGCAAATGATATAGTAATGCTCACAGAAAGTTACGAGTTTTATTCATAGACAAAACTCTATTCTTTCTATTAAAATACAGGTATTCTATTTATGGATTTAAGAAGCCATTATCGGAACAGCATTCATCGTAAGATGCTTTCCCTCTAAACGATGAATGTTGAATGATGAATAAGGATTTTCCAAAATTCAGCTATCATCATTCATCATTCCATAATTCTTCTGTAATTTTTGTAGGTAGCTTGGTTAAATCTGGTAATCTTAGTACTTCAATTTCAGCAACTTGTTCTTTAATATTCACTGGTAAGTTTAACGGTTGGCGTTCTTCTATCCAGCAACTTGCTAATGGCAAGGTTTGCTCCATTTCGTCTAGAGGTCGGGGAATTACCATCACTGCATTCAATTCCCCAATGCGTTCTGCCTCAAACATTCCGGCTTCCACTGCTACCGCTACATTTGCTACGGAACCACGAATAATGGCTGTACACAAACCCGCACCAATTTTTTCATAGGCTGCTAAATGAACATCAGCAGCTTTGAGCATCGCATCACACGCTCCTACCATCGCTGGAAATCCTCGCGTTTCTACTAAACCAATTGCTTGATTACTCAGACGGCTATAATTGCCCTCCTCCATCAATTTAGTGAAACGGGTTGTGATGGGAAGTACTATATCTAAGTTGGGATAAGGTCGGGGAATCACCAAGCTAGAAATCAACTGACCAAACTGTTCAGCCGTTTGGACACCGGATTCTACGGCAAGACGCACATCAGCAATTCCACCCCGCACGATCGCAGTACAATGACCACTACCAGTTTTTTCATACCCAATTAGATGAACTCCCGCCGATTTCAGCATCATATCCGCTGTCCCAACTATCGCCGGAAAGCTGCGGGTAGAAACTAAACCCAAAGCAGTATCTTGATAGGTTTCTTGACTACTCGCTCCTTGGATGGTACGAATAGACCGTTGATTATATGTTTCCATGTGAATTCTCCAAAATAGGGAAAAAGCCGACAACTTACAATTAACACTTACTCGGACTAATCGTCAGAGTTTGAGTTGCTCAAGGATTGTCTATGAGGAAACAATGTGGTCAACAGTCTGTGTATGCTCCCTTGCCCATAAATTTGAGTTCCGAAACCGTTAGGGGATTCTGTGGTTAGCGGATTGGCGTCTGAGTCATGTTTTGTAAACTCTTGAGCGACTTCTTGCAAGGTGGAGTCAGAATCATTGGCTGGTTCCTCCACGGGAGGAGACTGGCTTTCTGGAGTGGCGGTAGATTTAAAGTAAGAAATCGACTTGTTTTGTTTGAAATCCAAAAAAGCCGAAGCTGAAAAGTTAGTTGAAGAAATTACCTTTTCCTTATCTCCACCTGAGCCATTTTCCTCTTCCTTCTGCGGTGGCGCAGTTGTTGCCGTGGGGTTATTTGTAGATGGTTCCGGTTGCTTTGCTTGGGCAATCTTCCGACTGGTGTCTCCCAAAATTGAACCAGGTGGAACTACTTGTCCAGGTTCAATCGAATAGTTAAAAACTGTTGTCGCTGTACCAATGCAAGCATTTGCTCCAATTTTGCCCTTGCCAACCATCAAAAAACCGGCTCCCAGGTTTGCGCCTGCTTCTACCTCTAAGGTTCCTTCATGGACTTGGAGAATTGATCCCATACCAATACAGACCCCTGGCCCAATGATGATCTTGCTGTTTACAGCCGCTTCGAGGATCACCCCAGGTGCAAGTACTGCGCTTGGATGAATGGTCACGTCACCACTAATGTAAGAATCAAAGTTATTGCTGAGGCGCAGTGACAGCACAGACATGGAAATTTTAACCTCAGAAGCCGGAAGAAAATAGAGAGTTAGGAGTTCATAAAAAGTTGGGCGTTAGAAGTTATGAGTTAGAAGTGTGGGAATTTTTAAGATTAGAGTTTTGATTCAAAGCTTATTCCTAACTCCTAATTCCTAACTCCTAATTCCTTAAGGTCGTTGGATAATCGTTTCCAATACCCGACGCTTGGCTTTGGGGTCAATACCAATTAAGCGTACATATTCTCCTTGGTATTCGCCAAGGTGTCTTTCTACGGCTGCGATCGCTTCTCTTTCTGAGGAGGCTTGAATTTGACCGGTACTAGTCCAGGAACCAGTCCGGAACCGCCGTTGGTCTACATGTTCAATGCTAATTTTAGAGCCGCTAGCCAATAATTGCCGGAGTTGGTCTACTACTTCAGTACTCAAGCGCGTACTGGTAGCTGTTGCCTTAGGAGTAGCAGAAACCCCACTGCTAGTAAATGATTTCTGAGTGCCAGAGGAGGCTACTTGACCATTTGGACGTTGGATAATGGTCTCTAATACCCGCCGTTTGGCTTTAGGGTCAATACCAATTAAGCGCACATATTCTCCTTGGTATTGGCCAAGGTGTCCTTCTACGGCTGCGATCGCTTCTCTTTCTGAAGAGGCTTGAATTTGACCAGTACTAGTCCAGGAACCAGTCCGGAAGCGGCGCTCATCTACGTGTTCGATGCTAATTTTATTGCCGCCAGCCAATAATTGCCGGAGTTGGTCTACTACTTCAGTACTTAAGCGAGTACTGGTAGCTGTTCCCATTCCGGAGGGTGCACTGCTAGTAAATGATTTTTGACTGCCAGAGGAGGCTACTTGACCATTTGGACGTTGGATAATGGTCTCTAATACCCGCCGTTTGGCTTTGGTATCAATGCCGATTAAACGCACATACTCGCCTTGATGGCTTTCTATACATTCTTCCAAGCCGGAGATTACTTGATTTATGGAAGTTGCTTCAATTGGCTTGCAACTAGTCCAGGAACCAGTTCGGAAGCGGCGCTCATCTACGTGTTCCATGCCAATTTTGTAACCACCTGCCAAAAGTTGGCGGATTTGCTCTAAAGTTTCGTCATTGATTTTGCCACTGCTAGAGCCGTTACTGTTACCATTACTGCTGCTGTAACTGCTATTGCCACGATTAGCAGGAGCTTTAAAGTTGGTAGCTGGTTTAACATCACCATCTGGGCGTTGGATGATGTTTTCTAACACACGTCGTCTACCTTTGTCAATGCCAAACAGTCGAACATACTCGCCGCTATGGTTTCTTACACAGCTTTCTAATGCTGCGATCGCTTCACCAATGGATCTGGTTTCAATTGGTTGGCAACTAGTCCAAGAACCCGTGCGGAACCGTCTTTGGTCTACGTGTTCTGTACCAATCTTATACCCTTGCTCCAATAGATAGCGTAACTGCTCTATTGTTTCTGCACCCAAGCTATTGCTCGACACTTCACTACTCCTTTCCAACTCTAAGACAGTAATACCATTACCTGTATAAGATTTAGCGTTCTCATCCCGAATGGGTGCTATACATTTGCTATCCGCAGCACAGAGATAACCAGATCGTAATGCCTGATTAATCCCAACCACATGATGAGCAAATTCCTTATCCTGATCTTGCACATCTGGCAAGCGGTCAGCTTGCTGCTGGCTAGTAATTATCGCTCCCGAAGGTACATATTTCCCTGGCGGAATTTCTACGTCTTGAATTAAAGCGTGCATCATCACGATGCAACCTGCACCCACCCTGGCATTAAACACCGTAGAGCGAAAGCCAATGAAGGAATTATCCCCGACATAAGCTGGTCCGTGAATTAGAGCCATATGGGTAATGCAAGCATTTTTGCCAACCCACACCGAGTATTTATTTTGGTCATCGCCAACTACTCGACCTTGCTCCAAACCATGAATCACAACCCCATCTTGAATATTAGTGTTTTCACCAATATAAAAAGGTGTACCTTCATCCGCTCTAATCGTAGTCCCCGGGGCAACGATTACATTTGCACCTAACCGTACATCTCCAATCACATTGGAGAACGGATGTACAAAGGCAGTTTCATGGATTTGGGCTTCAGCTAAATTCCTCGACCACGGGGTTGGGGGTGCCGCCGTGTTGCGGACTGCCATTTCGAGACTCCTCCTGTATTAAATTAGGAGTTATGAGTTAGGAGTTATGAGTTTAAACTTTTCACTCCTCACTTCTCTAACTGTTGACTATCGATATTGATCTTTTTTGCTGTAGATCAGGCGATCTTCAACGTAAATGGTATCTATGATCGCCACTACCACTGCATCCAATGGTCGCTGTTCATTGCCAACAACTTGACGAGCAGCACTGCCACGACTGACAATTACCCACTCATCTACTCCTGCTCCCACACTATCTGCTGCTACCTCATATTGTGGCAGAATGTTTCCGTCTTCATCTACTAATTGTAACAACAGTAGTTTCACACCTCTAAGACTTGGATCTTTTTGGGTGCTAACTACTGTGCCGCGAACTTTAGCGACTTGCATTACAAATTACGGTCTTCTACCGAAAGGACGAATTGCATTCACATTTTCCCGGAACTGCTCTACGTCTTCTGTATAACGAATTGGTAGCACGTATTCCAAGTTCTCATGAGGACGAGCAATGATGTGAGTAGATAACACTTGTCCGCCGTTGACTCGCTTCACTGATTCAACACCTGCGGCCACAGAAGCTTGCACTTCCGACACGTCACCCCGGACAATCACTGTAACTCGACCACTGCCGATTTTTTCATAGCCGACTAGAGTAACACGGGCAGCCTTCACCATCGCATCAGCAGCTTCCACTACCGCTGGAAAGCCTAGCGTTTCAACCATTCCCACTGCAATTGACATTAGTTTTAATCCCTATTTAAAGTTTTTAGCCTTGGACAAAAGCGATGCTCAAAAAGGTAAAGAGCATTAATTAAGTTTGTTTAAACAGCTTTTAGGTACGGAACTGTTCCACAGCTTCTGTGTAACGAATCGGCAAGACGTATTCCAGGTTTTCATGAGGACGAGCAATGATGTGAGTGGATAAGACTTCACCACCATTTACTCTTTTCGCCGCTTCAACCCCGGCAGCTACGGAAGCTTGCACTTCAGATACATCTCCCCTAACTATTACGGTGACGCGAGCGCTACCAATTTTTTCATACCCTACTAAAGTTACACGGGCGGCTTTCACCATCGCATCAGCAGCTTCTACGACTGCTGGAAAGCCCTTCGTTTCAATCATTCCAACTGCAATTGGCATCGCAGAACTCCTACAAAATGAATCTAATCAGTACTGTCGCTTGAAATTTTTGACGGGGAGAGCTTTATCTTAGAGCTAAGAAAACACTTCCAAATTAAGCATAGGAAAGCTTTGCGTTCCTGGCAATATAAATTACTATAATAGTTTATGATAAGAAAGTTTTAAAAAACTTAACATAAATTTATCTGCGCTTCTGAGCAATTAAAGTTTACTGATTCCTAGCGCAGCCACTTATGCTTTATAATTTCTTTATCACATTTACAAAACGACATTCATAACCAAGGGTAATTTTATCTGGCGAGTGGCGATAAGCGGCTGTATCTTATGCTGTTTCTATCTTCTGCCAATTTTAGCTATATGTACAAGGACTAGGTGAAAAATATATAATTTTTTCAAATATATCGTATAAACTACTTTGCCCAAAGTAGAAATACAAATGTAAAAACAGAGGTGAGGTTAAGGCAAGTAAATGCTTTTGCGTATGTAAAGTTATATTTTATGAAAGTTTAATAGGGTAAAGTAAAGTAAAAATACTTCTGATAATTTAGTTTAAACAATAGTAAAAAACATTGATATTTTACTAAATTAATTTTTTAAAATAAATAATTGTCTGAAAGCTTTTTTAAAATCAAGGGCGAGTCGTCAAGGTAAATTGAAATGAATCAATTTTTATTTTCAACAAGTTGGTTTGTGCCTTTATATAGCTTATTGGGCGCAATTTTGACGTTGCCGTGGGGAATAGGAATAATTCAGCGAACAGGGCCAAGACCTGCGGCATACATAAACTTGTTGACGACGGTTTTGGCTTTTGGCCATAGCCTGTTTGTATTTAAAAATATATGGGATAGAGAACCAGAAAAGTTACTGGTGCCCTGGTTGAAAGCTGCGGATTTAGACTTATCTTTTGCCTTGGAACTCTCAGCAGTCAGCATTGGGGCAACAGTTTTAATTACAGGGTTAAGCTTACTGGCACAAGTTTACGCTCTGGGTTACATGGAAAAAGACTGGTCGTTAGCGCGTTTTTTTGGGCTGCTGGGATTTTTTGAAGCAGCGCTGAGTGGTCTAGCAATCAGTGATTCTTTGTTTCTTAGCTATGCTCTATTGGAAGTCCTAACACTTTCGACTTACTTGTTGGTGGGGTTCTGGTATGCTCAACCGCTAGTAGTGACAGCGGCGCGGGATGCGTTTTTAACCAAACGGGTGGGAGATTTGTTGCTGCTGATGGGTGTGGTGACGCTTTCTACCTTAGCCGGCAGTTTGAACTTTTCGGATTTATATGAGTGGGCGCAAACAGCTAATTTAAGCCCAATGACATCAGCATTGCTGGGGTTGGCGTTAATTGCTGGGCCTGCTGGTAAATGTGCCCAATTTCCACTGCACCTGTGGTTAGATGAGGCAATGGAAGGGCCCAATCCCGCCTCGGTAATGCGAAACTCGCTGGTAGTAGCTGGTGGTGCTTATCTACTGTATAAACTGCAACCATTGTTAGCCCTGTCACCAGTTGCCTTGAATGTATTGGTAGTCATGGGCACGGTGACAGCGATTGGAGCAACATTAGTATCCATAGCTCAAATTGACATTAAGCGATCGCTGTCTCATTCCACTAGTGCATACATGGGCTTAGTGTTTTTGGCGGTGGGGTTGCAGCAAGGGGGTGTGGCCTTGATGTTGCTATTAACTCATGCGATCGCTAAAGCATTATTATTCATGAGTTCTGGTTCAGTAATTTTGACTACCCAAAGCCAAGACTTAACAGAAATGGGGGGTCTGTGGTCACGGATGCCAGCAACCACCACTGCCTTTATTGTCGGTTCTGCGGGGATGGTAACACTGCTACCATTGGGAGGCTTCTGGGCAATGCTAGCATGGGCTGACGGTTTCGTGAATATTAGCCCTTGGGTGATTGGGGTTTTATTATTGGTCAATGGCTTGACAGCATTGAACTTGACCAGAGTTTTCAGATTAGTCTTCTGGGGGAAACCGCAACAAAAGACCCGTCGCACCCCAGAAGTTGGTTGGCAGATGGCCTTGCCAATGGTTATTCTCACAGTGCTGACTCTGCTTTTGCCTTTGATGCTACAGCAATGGTACTTACTACCAGGTTGGGAAAGTATTAATTGGTATGTGGCATTAGCGTTGTTTACTTCTACTGCGGTGGGAATAGGTGTAGGGTGTACAGTTTATCTGCACAAAGCTTGGTCAAGATCCACAATCTTGGCATGGAGATTTCTGCAAGACTTGTTAGGTTATGATTTTTATATTGATCGAGTTTATCGTGTAACGGTGGTGAGTGCAGTAGCACTGCTATCTAAAATTTCTGCTTGGAGCGATCGCTATTTAGTCGATGGTCTAGTAAACTTGGTTGGGTTTGCGACAATTCTCGGCGGACAAACTTTAAAATACAGTATTTCTGGGCAATCTCAGGGCTATATGTTGACCATCCTAGCAGTTGTCAGCGTCCTGGGTTTTTTCATCAGCTGGTCATCGGGTTTACTAGATAAATTGCCTTTTTAACTGAGACGCGATTAATCGCGTCTGTACAGGAGTTAGGAGTTAAAAGTTACTTATTCTCCTCTGCTCCCCCTTTCCCCTGCTCCCCTTATCTGAATTCTATGCTTAGTGTTTTAATTCTAGTGCCGTTAATCGGTGCAGGTTTAATTGGTTTCTCGCCCTCTGGTATCAGTGGGAAATTTGCCCGTGGGGTGGCTTTGGTCTTTGCCAGTATTGCTTTCTTGTGGACAATCGTACTAGCAATTCAGTTCCATCCAGGGGAAATAACTCAACAGTTTGCCGAGTCTCTTCCTTGGGTAGATGTTTTAGGCTTGAACTATAATCTTGGGATAGATGGTTTATCTTTGCCGTTGCTGGTTTTGAATGGATTGTTAACTTGCATTGCCATCTATAGCAGCGATGAATCTTTACAGCGTCCTAAATTTTATTACTCTTTGATCCTATTATTAAGCGCTGGGGTGACTGGAGCCTTTCTGGCACAGGATTTACTGCTATTTTTCCTGTTTTACGAATTGGAACTAATCCCGCTATATCTGTTGATAGCTATTTGGGGTGGAGCCAAGCGGGGTTATGCGGCAACAAAATTTCTCATTTATACCGCCGTTTCTGGAATCTTGATTTTGGCAAGTTTCCTCGGCATGGTTTGGCTGAGTGGTTCCTCTAACTTTGCACTAGCAACCTTGAACACTACGACTTTACCTCTAGCAACACAGCTTTTGCTGCTAGCAGGGATTTTGGTAGGTTTCGGGATTAAAATTCCCCTAGTACCCTTCCATACTTGGTTGCCAGATGCTCACGTTGAAGCTTCCACACCAATTTCTGTGCTGTTGGCTGGGGTGTTGTTGAAGTTGGGAACTTACGGCTTACTGCGATTTGGCATGAATTTGTTACCAGAAGCTTGGGCTTATGTGGCTCCTTGGTTAGCGACTTGGGCAGTAGTGAGTGTACTGTATGGTGCATCCTGCGCGATCGCCCAAACCGATATGAAAAAAATGGTAGCATACAGTTCTATTGGACACATGGGCTACATACTTTTAGCGGCGGCTGCGGCTACACCATTAAGCGTGTTGGGTGCTGTTATGCAGATGATTAGCCACGGCTTGATTTCTGCCATGCTGTTTTTATTGGTAGGGGTTGTGTATAAAAAAGCCGGAAGCCGGGATTTAGAAGTCTTGCAAGGACTACTGAACCCAGAACGGGGTATGCCCGTAATTGGTAGCTTGATTGTTGTGGGAGTCATGGCCAGCGCTGGTATACCGGGAATGGTCGGGTTTATTTCTGAATTCATCGTTTTTCGGGGGAGTTTCCCAGTTTTTCCAGTGCAAACCTTGCTATGCATGATTGGTACAGGTTTAACTGCGGTTTACTTTCTAATACTTCTCAACCGCGCCTTTTTTGGACGCCTGTCTGCACAAGTTATCAACTTACCACGGGTGTATTGGAGCGATCGCGCCCCAGCTGCAATTTTAGCTGTGCTGATTGTGATTTTCGGCATTCAACCTGGTTGGTTAGTGCGCTGGACTGAACCAACAATTACAGCAATGGTAAATACCCAAAACGTAGTAGCAACAGTGTCCTTGGATAAAGCAATGAGGGCTGAGGATTAGGGACTGGGGAAGAAGCAGGGGAGCAGGGAGCAGAGAGCAAGGGAGAAGAAAGAGTTTTCCCCTCTGCCCCTTGCCCCTCTGCCTCTTTTCAATGTCCAATCCCCAGTACCAAATCCCTAATCCTTATACTTTTTGGAGAGATGGCAATGGTAACTATTAAAAAGAAAGCGACTCACAATCCCTTAGCTGAGTATATTGAACGTCTGCAAAAAGGACAAGCATTACTCCCCGATAGCCCAGAGAATGTGCTGGAAGTTGTTGGTATTCTTAAAAGCTATGGCGTAGTTTTAGATGCCTACTCAAAAAATCTTAACTATATTGCCGAGCATCAGTTTTTAGTCTTTTTCCCATTTTTTAAATATTTTAATGGAGAGATTTCTTTTCAGAAATTATTCCGTCACTGGTGGCATGACCGGATTAATTTTGAATATGCCGAGTATTGCATGAAAGGCATGATGTGGCACGGTGGGGGCGGACTAGATACATATTTAGATACAATAGAATTTAAAGAAAGAGCGCAAGCCGTTATCGCCGCAAAATTTAAAAATAATCCCTTAGTTTCGGTTATTAACCAACTGTTTCCAGATTTTTTAACAGAATACTTGCGCGTCTCTGCTTACTACACTGGTTTAGGTCAATTCTGGCGAGTAATGGCTGATATGTTCCTCAAATTATCAGACCGCTACGACCAAGGTGAAATCAAATCGATTCCCCAAGTTGTAGACCACATTAAAACAGCCTTAGTGGCAAATGCATCAAACCCAATTACCTACGCCGTCAAAATTCGGAATGAAGTCTATGAAATCATTCCCAAAAGCGTTGGTTTGACCTTCTTAGCAGATACAGCAATACCTTATGTAGAAGCAGTATTCTTCCGGGGAACTCCTTTCCACGGTACAGTTTCATACAACGCCCAAGGATCTCAAATTCCCCCAGATCAAACCCGATTTCAATATGGCGCATTGTATGCCGATCCTTTGCCCATCGGCGGTGCCGGTATTCCTCCCACCATGTTGATGCAGGATATGCGTCATTATCTTCCAGAGTATTTACACGAAATTTATCGTCGCAGTCTCCGAGGTGAAGATGATTTGCGGGTACAAATTTGCATAAGTTTCCAAAAATCGATGTTTTGCGTGACGACAGCAACGATTTTGGGACTGATGCCTTATCCTTTGGATACTAAAGATCCAAATGAGGAAAAAGGTAATCGAGTTTATTTAGAGAAGTGGATGGATCGGTTACAAACTTCGCGGTTGTTGGATGTTAATAAATAACTGAATTGAATACAGAGAAATTTCAGATGCTTCTCAATCGTTATAAAAATCTTCATCTAATTCAGCAACTTGACCCAGTGCAAGATCATTGCCGGATTTATTACTTGATGAATGGCTATGAGTTTCCTTGGGATATGACGCGATCGCTCGAAATTGCTTTGATGCGAACTTATTGCGTTCCTAGTATTTCTAAATTGCTGAATCAGACCGGAGAATTTACCCATCGTCCGCAAAAACGCTACGATGATACGTCAATAATTGTTGGAGAGATGATTCAGTGGGGTTATGATAGCGATCGCGGCAAACAAGCCCTGCAACGCATGAATGCAATCCACGGACGCTTCAAGATTGACAACGACGATTTCCTGTATGTACTTTCAACTTTCATTTTCGATCCCATCCGCTGGAATGTGCGGTTTGGTTGGCGGCTGATGTGCGAACAAGAAAAATTAGCGGCTTTTTACTTCTGGCGAGAAGTAGGTAAGCAAATGCAGATTCAGAATATCCCTGAAACCTACGAAGAATTGGAGCGCTATAACCTTGCCTACGAACACCAAAACTTTCGCTATTCAGATACAAATTGTCGAGTTGGGGAAGCTACACGCGATTTATTTTTGAGTTGGTTTCCTTCGTGGATGCGTTCTTTCATCAAACCTGGTATCTACGCTTTACTGGATGAGACAATGCTCGATGCCTTTGGTTTTCCCCATGCCTCGCCATTGCTGCGATCAGCTATGGTAAGTCTACTAAAAATCCGAGCCAGATTAATCCGGTTATTCCCACCTCGGAATCACCCTAGTTTTCATCTTGACTCTTCTATCCCCAGCTATCCCACTGGCTATGAAATTGCAAATGTGGGACCACCGGAAAATGTTAAGCGGCAAAGCTCGGACTAACTTGTTTAAGCGATTGGCATCTTGTGTCAGTAACTCTTGCCATAGCCCTTCATCCAAAATCTACGCTTCTGGTTCAACACCAAGCGATCGCAATTGGGCAGTTAAGCGATCGGCTCTTTGTTTTTCCTGTTCAGCCCGTTGAGATTCCTGTTCAGTTCTTTCCTCACCAGTCAACAACAAATTACCCTGCAAATCCCACCAACGCAACCAGGGCAATTGGGCATTTTGATATTCTCCTTGCCAAATACCTAACTCAACACCCAAGGGTGTAATCAGATAATGTCCGCGCTCATTTGCTGTTAATAACTGATATTGTCCACCAATTAATTCATAAACTTCTACACTGGCTTTATTCACTTCATAAATGCCATAATAAGCCGGATGAATTACTTGCTCATAAATCCAAAATTTGCCTTGCCAAGGGGTTTTATCTCGTTCTTCACTACCATCCCCAGAAACAAATTCTAAGGCAATCAAGGGGGCAATAAATTCTCGCCACAGTACATAAGACCTCCGCGTTTGTCCATCGAGTAAGGGCGGTACATTTCCTACATAAAACCAATCTGGTGCTTCTGCGCCTTTTTCTAGGGGGTCTGTCAAGCGCCAGTAAATACCTAAGTCCTGACCTATACAATATTGACCTTCAGGATGTAATTGTTTGAGAACAGGTGTAATCGAGTCAGTGAGTAAGATGCTTTGGGGATGCTCTTGCCAATTTTTCACAAATGTGCCGTCGGACTCTGGTAGCTGCGTATGGTCAGGGAAAGGAGTGAGGGCGGTGGATGGGTCGGTTGCAGAGGTCATAAGACTACCTTTGCAGGAGTAAGGGTTGTTTTTTAGTTTAGCTTGCCATTAGGCTAAGGCTGCCAAGACTTTGCTCTTGAGCTAGGCTTCTGGTTCAAGACCGATCGCTAAACGATAATCTCAAAGTACACGTAGTAAACTGGGAATGCTTTCGATCGCTGACAAATTCCGAATTTCTGCCAAAGCTTGCCGAAAGTTGCCTTCTCGCACATCATGGGTAACAACCACAATCTCTGCAAGTTCCCCTTGAAAGCCAGTTTGGACAATTGACTCTAAGCTAACGCCGTAATTACCAAAGCAAGTCCCCAATTTCCCGATAACTCCAGGTTGGTCATTCGTGAGAAAACGGGCGTAAAACCGAGTTATCAGTTCTGCCATCGGCGCAATTTGGCAGTATTCCTGATGCCCACAAGCTAATAATGGATTTGGTACTGCTGTATTGGTTTTGAGGACAGCAACTAGATTTAAGATATCTGATGTGACAGCACTGGCGGTTGCACCAGCACCAGCACCGGGGCCGAAAAACATAACTTGCCCGATGGGTTCTCCTTCAACAAGAATGGCATTGTAAACGCCGTTGATGCTAGCCAAAGGGTGGGCTTGAGGCACTAAGGTAGGATGAACTCTGACAGAGAGAGCGGATGAGGGAGGATTACGTTTGGCGATCGCTAACAATTTAATCACAAATCCCAATTTTTCGGCGTAGGCAATATCTGTTTTGCTGACTTGCCGAATCCCCTCAGTATAAACATCTTCTAAGTTGATGCGTCCACCAAAGCCTAATGATGCCAGGATAGCAATTTTATCTGCTGCGTCTAAGCCATCGATATCAGCTGTGGGGTCAGCCTCAGCATAACCCAGACGTTGGGCATCAGCCAAAACATCGTTGAAGTTGCTGCCTTCTGTTTGCATCCGCGTCAGGATGTAGTTAGTTGTACCGTTAACGATGCCTGTTACAGTATGAATGCGGTTAACACTTAAAGACTGCTTTAGGGGTTGAATCACAGGAATACCACCACCCACAGCGGCTTCTAGCATGACGTATACGCCAGCTTGATTGGCAGTTGTGAAAATTTCCGCTCCAAAGCGGGCGATCGCTGCTTTGTTGGCGGTGACTACGTGCTTACCATTACTTAAGGCTTTGAGGATCAGCGATCGCGCCGGTTCTAGTCCGCCCATCACCTCGACAACTATATCTACCGCTGGATCGTTGACAATAGCTTCTATATCTATAGTTAAAACTTCCGTAGACAATTCTACTGCCCGG
This sequence comes from Nostoc sp., assembly GCF_036919675.1. Taxonomy (GTDB): domain Bacteria; phylum Cyanobacteriota; class Cyanobacteriia; order Cyanobacteriales; family Nostocaceae; genus Nostoc. Next base: position 183,619 of record NZ_JBALCP010000077.1, on the reverse strand, counting down.
GGTTTATCTAGCGATCGGACTCCCACCCGATAGATTTCTATCTCTTGCAACAACGGGTGACGCCCAGCCTTATCTTGCAACAACTGCACTGTCCCCGTTCCCACGGTGCCTAATCCCAGTATTCCTAGTTTCACACCCACAAATTTTGCACCCAATTTATTTTTTAAGTACTGAGTGCTGAGTGCTAAGTACCAAGTAGTTAGAAGTATTTAGTACTTTACCACTCAGAACCGAGAACTCTTTCCTCAACTATTTATAATATTCATAACAAAACAATTGTAGGGTGAGCATTGCCCACCCTACTCATTCGTAACTAAGAACGGGCTAAACCATAGCTATCCGCTAATGGAACTCAGCACTTAGTAGGTTTCTACGTGCCAGCGATGAGCTTTTTTGAGTTCCTTCTGGTAATCACTCCAGGTTACGCCTTCCTTAGCAGCAGCAGTAGTTAAGGCTGCATCAATACCTTCTTCCATACCCCGCAAACCGCAGATGTAGGTTTGAGTTTTTTCATTTTTAATCAACTGCCACAATTCATCAGCATGTTCCGCTACGCGGTCTTGGATGTACATTCTACCGCCTTGGGGATTTTTCTGTTCGCGGCTAATGGCACCAGTGAGGCGGAAGTTATCAGGATATTTTTGTTGAATTTCTTCCAGTTCTTCCTTATATAAGAGGTTTGGAGTTGTCGGCACACCAAATATTAACCAAGAGAATCCTTTAAATTCGTATTCTGGGTTAGCAGCTCTTTCGGCATCTTTAAACTGACGCCACAGATAAGCCCGCATCGGGGCAATACCTGTTCCGGTTGCCAACATGATCACATTAGCATCAAGGTCATTGGGTAACAACATTTCCTTACCCACAGGCCCTGTAATTTTTACATCTGCCCCTGGTTCCAGGAAACACAGGTGTGTAGAGCAAACACCGTAGACTGTTTCGCCAGTTTCTGGGTGCTTGTACTCCAACTGACGGACGCACAGTGAGACTGTCTTATCATCGACATCATCGCCATGACGAGTTGAGGCGATGGAATATAGTCTAAGTTTTTCCGGCTTGCCGTTCTTGTCTAATCCTGGTGGAATAATCCCAATACTTTGACCTTCTATATACTTCAAATCCCCGGCAGAAATGTCAAATTTGAGGTGTTGAACAATACCAATCCCACCTTCTTTGACTAGCGGTTCATTAGATATTACCTTGCCAATAAATGGAGCATTGGGACGGTAAGTGTTGACAGGAATGTCACCTTGGTCTTTTTTGGCTTTCGCTTGAGTCATGGTGTTGCCTTTCTTGTCCTTGTTCTTGAGCTGTTCTTGTGCTGGTGGTTTAGCTAAGTCTTTAGCTTCACTATCAGCATTTACAGGTGTGGCTTTACCATTCCCTTCACTGTTAGCAGTTTCCCCAGTTGTAGCTAACTCGCTGACTTCGCTGTTAGCATTCCCAAGTGAGGCTTTACCATTAACTTGCTCTAGAGCAGTTATGGGCTGGATGCTAACAATTGTGCCGCCTAGACGAGTGATACGTCGCATTTCTTGATTCATGCGGTTGTAAGGCACTCTGATGAACACACTGCCACTTTTACGAATTGGGTAGTTAGTTTGATCAGTTTCTTCCCTCTGACGCAAACCCACTACTTCATATACGAAGACGCGGCTACCTAATTCTGTGTTGGCAGCACCCTCAACAGCACCTTGATTGTACATTCGCTCTACCACTCCGATAATTTACTTAACCGTTTTTCAAAAAAAAACTATTCCCATCCCATGCCAGCTTTAGTTTAGCGGATTTTCGTTTCACAAAACTGGAGAAAGAAGGAAAAACGGCATCATTAAATTAATGCCTTGCTAAGTATACTCACCAAAGACATGCAGGCATAGCAAAAAACACACCTGTTCACCTTCTAAGGTAAAGGATAAGTCTTGTGGAGAATGTTAATAATGAGTCAATTTAATCTTTTTTTCGTTAACTACCACCCCCATCAGGGAGATAGCTTTTTACCTTACTACCTAACGAGTAACTTCCAATGGCAGATATTGTCGGAGGGCTGCTTTGATTGGTGGAAGTTACCACTCGGTTTACCTCCAAAAATTGCCGTTGTGCTTGCCTACTCCAAGAGTTTAAATCGGAGAACGCCAAGGAGAGGAAGGTTTTCTTCCGATTAGTTTTACTTGTTTAAATCTACTACTTTCCCGGAATGTTGTTAGCTATATTCATCACCTGTCTATAAACAATTAGATGACTAGTACATTGTGGCGTCAGTTTGCCTACCTTTAACAAGGGATTTTGCCCCAAGTCTGGTCAGTGTAGGTAGTTTACAGCCAATAATTTGACTAATGCAATTTTTTTGCTCATTCGTTGGATAGATTTTTGCTTTGAATATCTTAGGCATTGTCGAGCCGGAATTACAATTTAAGAAGATCAACAAATTCGTGGCAATAATAAATTATACCTTATAGACTTGATTATATATCACAAGTAGCAGCTTGACAGAGGTACAACACTGATGGGCGGTGCTGATCCCCATTTTTAAATTAACAGCTAAATTAACAAAATGATTGATGAACCACGCTAATTCTTCTAGATAGCAATCTTGTATGGAATACCCCCTTCTGTTAAAATCGAATACACCACTAGGATTAAATACTTACCGGCACCAACATTCAGGCTAGTCCGACGAGTAGCAACTTAATTACTTTGTTGCCTACCCGCTTGGTGTCTTATAGATGTGCTAGGTAGCAAGAACGCAGGATAAACCAAAAGGGTAAACTCCTGGCTTCAGAATCTGCTGTGTGAAAAATTATTGACACAACTTTAGTATTTTAGAGGAAATTTATGACAAGTAAGTCGGAACGCGTGGTACTGATTGGAGTAGCCGGAGACTCTGGGTGTGGGAAATCTACGTTTTTGCGTCGTTTGATAGATTTGTTTGGTGAAGATTTAATGACAGTCATCTGCTTGGATGACTATCACTCCCTGGATCGCAAACAGCGTAAAGAAACTGGGATAACTGCACTAGACCCCAGGGCGAACAATTTTGACCTGATGTATGAGCAAATTAAAGCGCTCAAAAATGGTCAAGGGATTGATAAGCCGATTTACAACCATGAAACCGGCTTGCTTGATCCGCCAGAGCGGATCGAGCCGAATCGCATTATAGTTGTTGAAGGACTGCATCCTTTATATGATGAGCGGGTGCGATCGCTAATCGACTTTAGTGTTTATTTTGACATTAGCGATGAAGTCAAAATTGCCTGGAAAATTCAGCGAGATATGGCTGAACGTGGTCATCGTTACGAAGATGTGTTAGCGCAAATCAATTCTCGCAAACCTGACTTTGATAAGTTTATCGAACCACAAAGAGAATTTGCCGATGTAGTTCTTCAGGTATTACCCACGAACTTGATCAAAAACGACACCGAGCGCAGAGTCTTAAGGGTACGTATGCTCCAGCGGGAAGGTAAGGAAGGCTTTGATCCAACCTACCTGTTTGATGAAGGGTCAACAATTAATTGGACTCCCTGTGGACGCAAGCTGACCTGTTCCTACCCTGGTATGCAACTGTACTATGGTTCAGATGTTTACTACGGCCGCTATGTCTCAGTACTAGAGGTGGATGGTCAATTTGACAACTTGGAAGAAGTAATTTATATCGAAACCCATCTCAGCAATACATCCACAAAATATCAGGGTGAATTGACTCATTTGTTACTCCAGCATCGTGAGTATCCAGGTTCCAATAATGGTACTGGTTTCTTCCAAGTACTTACAGGTTTGAAAATGCGTGCTGCCTATGAGCGGTTGACAGCTAAGGAAGCAAAGTTAGCGGTTCAGGTTTAAAAGCAGCAGTGTTTGTGTCAAAGTTTGTGGGGGCGCTTCTGGGTGTCCCCGTTTTTTTGTGTTATTAAATACATTTTATCCACAAAATAATTAGCATAAATTTATCTTATTTACAGATACTTACTTTATAGCTAGTGGTTTTTATCAATATTCAGAAGATACTAACTACTGAAGTATAAATATTGTTATGATTTCATAAATTAGATAGTTGAACTAAATACCCACATTTAGTCAGCGAAAAAAACTCAATAAAGGAGGAATTTCCTTTGTCTCGTCGATATCTATTTACTTCCGAGTCAGTCACCGAAGGTCATCCCGATAAAATCTGCGATCAGATTTCTGATACCATTCTGGATGCACTACTGACACAAGACCCCAGCAGCCGTGTCGCTGCTGAAGTAGTAGTTAATACTGGTTTGGTGCTAATCACTGGTGAAATAACCACCAAAGCCAATGTAAATTTCGTCAATCTTGCCCGCAAAAAAATTGCCGAGATTGGCTATACCAATGCCGATAATGGCTTTTCTGCTAACAGCACCAGCGTTCTGGTAGCTTTAGACGAACAATCACCTGACATTGCCCAAGGCGTTAACACCGCCCAAGAAACCCGCCAGCAAGATAGTGATGAACAATTCGACAAAATTGGCGCGGGCGATCAAGGTATAATGTTCGGTTTTGCCAGCAACGAAACACCAGAACTGATGCCCTTACCCATCAGTCTTGCCCACCGCATTGCTCGCCGATTAGCAGCAGTCCGGAAAACGGGTGAACTACCATACCTGCGTCCTGACGGCAAAACCCAAGTAACTGTGGCTTACGAAGACGGGCGCCCTGTAGGCATTGATACTATCCTGATTTCCACCCAGCATACAGCCACTATTGGGGAAATTACAGATGAGGCGGCGGTACAAGCCAAGATTAAACAAGACCTCTGGTCAGCAGTGGTCGAACCTGTTTTTGGCGACATTGACATTAAGCCTAATCAGGAAACACGTTTTTTAGTTAACCCCACTGGCAAATTTGTCGTTGGTGGCCCTCAGGGAGACTCTGGTTTGACAGGACGGAAAATAATCGTTGACACCTACGGTGGTTATTCACGGCATGGTGGCGGCGCTTTTTCCGGTAAAGACCCCACCAAGGTAGACCGCTCTGCTGCCTATGCGGCTCGCTATGTGGCGAAAAATATTGTTGCCGCTGGGTTAGCAGACAAAGTTGAAATCCAGCTATCCTATGCTATTGGCGTAGCACGACCAACAAGCATTCTGGTGGATACCTTTGGCACTGGCAAAGTAGATGAAGAAACCTTACTGGAATTAATCAACCAACACTTTGAACTGCGTCCAGCAGGAATTATCCATACCTTCAACTTACGCAACTTACCAAGTGAACGAGGCGGACGTTTTTATCAGGACGTCGCGGCTTACGGTCACTTTGGGCGGGCTGATTTAGACTTGCCTTGGGAACAGACCGATAAAGCCGAATTGTTGAAGCAAGCAGCAAACGAGTCACTTTCGGCAGTAGTTGCTCCGGCACTAACTTAGACTAATACGTTACTACAAAACATCTAACATGTTTATCTGAGGGTATAAGCAACTTAACAACTTGTTTATACCCTTATTTATCTTTCAACTGTCGTCAGTTAGGAATTATCAGTGAAAATTTTAGACGCGAATTTCGCGTCTCTACGTAGGTTGATGCCATCCGTGAGAGGTTAAGATAATTGCACTTTTGTCAACCAGTTAAAATACTCATTATGAAATTAGGGAAGGGCAATCACCCAGTTCTGAGTAAGACGTTACCGCAATAATAAGACGACTTAACAATTATGTCTTACTAGCGAATCAGGGTTACTGATGCAGCAATATTTAGGATCGATTCCGGATAATTCCCTCAGATATAGCTTTAACTCCAAACATGGATTATCCAACTAGATACTATACCTAACAGAGAAACTCCCATCACAATGATAAATATCATAAATCCGTTGAAATGTATTTGCAAACCTGTTTTGGCACTGCCTGAAATTGCAAACGATACTCCTAATACAATAAGACCTTCAAAACAAGTTGAAATTGTATGCCTCAAAGTTAGAAACCAAATATCATTAAAATTGTTGGAGATAGAAGTTACTAATCCTTCGATTATTCCGAAAAAACCGAAAATTATTGGTGATCTTATAAAATTATTCTTAATGTTAGAAGAAGGTGAAAAGACTGCACATATAAAAGCCAAGTAAACTAGAGTAGAATAACCTTCCCTTACAGTGTCAGCACCAAAAAACGGTAGTACATTGTTACTAATTAAAAGTAAACTCGTATACACCGAGCTTGTAGCTAGCCAAAAAACAAAATATACTTGCAAACATACCTAGGGATTCACGTCTGTTGGTTTCACTTGGAGTTTAGGAACCAGCATTTGCAACCATTCTTGCACCGATTGAGGTCGGTCTTCTGGTTTGCATTTCAGACCTTTTACGACTGCTTGATTTACTCTATCACTAATATTAGAGTTAAAATATTTCGGAGGTTCTAACTTACCACCATAAGTCCAATCTTTAGGTACTCCGCCTATCAACAAAACGTATAGTGTTGCTGCTAAAGCATAAATATCTGTATAAGTGCCTCGTTTTGCTTTTGGATTAAGCTGCTCAGGTGGTGCATAGAATGGAGTAAACATCACTGTATGTGTCAATGTTCTGTCATGTATAAATTCATGAGCAATTCCAAAATCAATCAAAATAGCAGATTTATCTTCTCGTAACATTATATTCTTCGGTTTGATATCTCTATGTAGCAAGCCTTGTTCATGAACAGTTTTTAATGCATTACCAACTTGCTGAATATATTTTAATGCTTCAGCTTCTGGCAAAGTACCTCGCCTACTTATAACACTGTCTAAATCTTCTCCGGAGACATATTCCATGACCATGCATAATTTTAAATTTCTCCGAATGATTCCTAAAGAGATGATAGACCATAAATTTTCTTCTAAAAACAAATCATATATTTTTACAATATGAGGGTGAGTACACCCCTTTAGCCGTTCTGCCTCTTTCTGAAAATTGTCTTGTAATTTCAGAAAATCAGGACTATTTTTAAACTCATCTTTCAAAGTTTTAATAGCAACATCTTTATTGTAATTGCGTGTATCTGTAGCTAAGTAAGTGATTCCAAAGCCACCATCTCCTGATATTCATTTAATGATATATCGAGCATTGTTCAACGTTGTTCCGGGTTGCCAAACTATGACTTTGAGTTCCAAAAACTAATAGACCGATTTTAACTAATGGGGTATTGTAAATAACGGCTTTTTTGATTTTGACGTAGCAATTTTTCAAACCCACACAGGATAGGAGGCGTGACGAAGTAAGTGCAAAATAGTACACATTGTAAAGAAGAATTACATTAAACACTTTCTCGATTTACTAACTTGCCCAAAAATGATACAAAAGATTTTCAAATTCAGTATCGTAGAATCGACTTTTCTCCCTTGTCAGTTCATCAAACTTGCCCATAAACAGTTTTTTTGGGAATGTTTTAGTCTGAAGATAATACTGAAGCTGAACGTTGAAATCTCAGAAAATAAAGGGTTTTGAGAATCTCTGTTATAAAACTTTACAATGTGGGTAATTTTGCATGTATTTCGTCATACTTCCGATAGTTAAGCAGCGAAAGTGTAGAAACCACTCAAATGGTATGAACGCGGCTTCCTTCTATGAAGCAGAGGGACAGCCAACCTGCTCCCTAGTGCTTCTAATTAAAAATCCATTAAAAGGACTCAGGAAACAATCAGGGAAAGCTAAAAAAAGTAAAGTTTGTTCTCGCCTTCATCCTCAACTTCTCTCTGGTAGGAGAACAGGTCGTTGCGAAGATGCACTCCATCGGCAAATGTGTCTTTCAGTACACGCATTGGCCGAACTGTGGCGATTTCAGCCGGGATCTCAACAAACGCAACACCTCGAACAATCAGAGGTGGTAACTCAGTGATGTAAAATCCTGAAGATAGTAAAAGGTGATTAACAGAGTCTGAATAGAATGGTACAGGATAGGAAGTCAACAGTTGTAATCACAGGTGCCTCTTCAGGGGTCGGTTTGTCCGCTGCCAAGGCTCTTGCTCAAAGGGGATGGTACGTAGTGATGGCCTGTAGGGATATAGCGAAAGCTCAACTTGCAGCCCAATCTGTGGGAATCCCCTACCAGGGCAGCTACACTATCATGCATATCGACCTTGGCTCAATGGATAGTGTTCGCCAATTTGTGAAGAACTTCCGAGCAAGCGGCAACTCCCTGGACGCTTTGGTATGCAACGCCGCAATTTATATGCCTTTGTTAAAGGAGCCACTGCGAAGCCCAGAAGGATTTGAATTAAGTGTTGCTACAAATCACCTCGGACATTTCCTTTTGTGCAACCTAATGCTAGAGGATCTGAAGAAGTCATCATCTTCAGAGCCAAGGCTGGTAATTTTAGGAACTGTCACCCACAATCCTGACGAACTGGGTGGGAAAATTCCGCCGCGTCCAGACTTGGGCGATTTGCAAGGCTTTGCAGAAGGATTTAAAGAGCCAATCTCGATGATTGACGGCAAGAAATTTGAACCAGTCAAAGCTTACAAGGACAGCAAGGTTTGCAACGTGCTGACTATGCGGGAACTGCATCAGCGCTATCACGAGTCAACTGGTATCGTCTTCAATTCGCTCTATCCGGGATGTGTTGCAGAAACGCCGCTATTCCGAAACCACTATCCCCTGTTTCAGAAAATCTTCCCATTATTCCAGAAGTACATCACTGGGGGATATGTGTCTCAGGAGTTGGCGGGAGAAAGGGTTGCGGCGGTGGTTGCCGATCCTGAGTACAATCAATCTGGTGCTTATTGGAGTTGGGGAAATCGCCAGAAGGAAGATGGGAAGTCCTTTGTTCAAAAGGTTTCTCCTCAAGCCCGCGATGACGACAAAGGCGATCGCATGTGGCAACTAAGCGCCAAGTTGGTTGGACTTGCATGATGGCATAGGACTTGGCATTACTATGCGTGTAGGTAACGAATGGTTGAGGTGATTCTAGGTCACCTCTGACTTTATTGATAGTTTTATTTAAATTACGCTATACAGTCAATACAATTTTGAAAAAAGTTGGTATTAGTGCTAACAGGAATAAAAAGATGATGAGTTTTTACCTCAGTAAGCACTGAATCGGGCTGTATTGTGCCGCTTTACTCTCCATTCCCTAATCTTGACTTCTATCTGTAACAGATGTATAATTAAAATTGCATAGAAGGGGAGTAGCTGCTGGCAAAAAAACTTTAAAGCCAGTACATCTGAATCAACATACTGGCGATGAGCCTGGTTCAGGTGGCAAGTAATAAATATTTGAAAGCGAGACCTTCACTAAGTTCACACCGAAAAGTGTAAACTTGGTGAGGTCTTTTGGTTCTCATCAAGCTTCACATCGGTAAACGATTCTTCAGGAGCTTGAGAGAGTGTTAACAGCTTTTACCGCAGCTTTATTACTAATTACAGTTTCAGAATTAGGCGATAAAACATTTTTTATTGCTGTGATTTTGGCAATGCACCACTCGCGGCGACTAGTATTTACAGGTGTAACAGCTGCTTTAGCCGCGATGACAATCCTTTCGGTGCTATTTGGACAAGTGGTATCTTTGTTACCAAAAAATTATATTCATTACGCCGAAATAGCTTTGTTTATTGCCTTTGGTATCAAACTGTTATACGACGCTAGTAAGATGTCCGCAGCGGCTTGTGATACAGAAGTTGTACAAGAGGCCGAAGCTGCGGTGAAAAAAGCAGACTTGCAGCGACCAAAGCAAAAGACTTCCTTGGCAATTGTAATAGAAGCCTTTATATTGACATTTATGGCAGAGTGGGGCGATCGCACCCAAATTGCCACCATTGCCCTAGCAGCCGGAAATAATCCAATTGGAGTGACAATAGGTGCAATTTTAGGACATGCCATTTGTGCTGTGATCGCAGTTATCGGCGGAAAAATGATTGCCGGACGCATTTCTGAGCGTCAACTCACCCTGATTGGCGGATGCCTGTTTTTGGTCTTTGGTGTTGTTGCTGCCATTGAAGGAGCGTGAGGGGATGAGGGGGACAAGGGGACTGGGGAGTAAGAATTTTAGATTTTAGAATTCGGCTCCTTTCGGCAACTCTTAGAGACGCTACGCGTAGCTTGCTTCCCCGTAGGAGTACGCTCAAGGCAAGTCGCTCAGTCGAACGATTTTGGATTAAAGTAATTGAAATTTAATCTAAAAGACGCTCTCTTACGAGACGCTGCGCGAACGCGGACTCGCTCTAAGCGAAGCCATGCCGCAGGCTTTACGCTGCGCTATCATCAATTCCATTATCCAAAATTGAATTGCCCATTACTTGGGAGTACTCTCCAATGATGGTGCGGGAGATGCAGCAGGATTTGGGATAGGGGAAGCCGTTGCGGCGTTTTTAATTTCATCTTTGTACTGAGCAGGTGCTAAAGCTGCGGCACTATTAAACAAAAGTTTTGCATCTGCGTCTTTGCCCTGTTGTTTTAGGAGCATCGCTTTTGCCACAACGGGGCGAAAATCCTTGGGATCTTTCTTAATTGCTTGGTCATATACAGAGCTAGCTTGAGCGTAGCGTTTCTGGGAAGCGTGAACAGAACCTAACAGTACTTGTACGGCTACTGTATCTACACTTCCAGACTGAATTGTATTTGCTTGGGCTGCGTTAGAGAGGGTTTCTTGCAGCAAACCAATAGCCGCTTCTGGGCGTTGCTGACTGATCAACAGAGCTACCATTCCTTGCAAAGCCTTCAAATCGCCTGGTTTCGTGGACAAAACCGAGCGATAAGCTTGAGCGGCTCCTTCGCGATCGCCAATTTGCTGTTTGGCTTGAGCCAGTAGCACTGAATATTCTGACTGTTCGGGATTCAGCTTGGCTAGCTTTTCTAAAGGTTCAATGACAACTTGGATATCAGCTGGTTTAACCTCACTTTTTTCTTTTTGACTCAGTAGTTGTAGCCGCGCCTGCAATAACCCCTTAAGCGCAGTCTGATTTTCTGGTTCCCTTTGCAAAACCTGTTCATAACCCCGGACTTCGTCTTCCAGTTTTGATTTTTGGTCAGCGGAGGGCAAAGTGCCTCTGCTGCTAGCTGCATTCTGGCTTGAGGGTGGCGTATTATTAAATGCTCCAATTATGGGAATCACCGAAACACCCACAAAAGCAAGAATTGCCAGCGCCAAGACGACTTGAACTATCCAACGATTGCGCGGTTGAGACACAGTTTTGTCTTTCTCCTAAATTTTAATGACATTATCATTTACACAAATCGTAAAGTTAAAAATTTCCAAAACTTTGCGGAATACCGCCAATTGCCTGTGAATTTTATAACAATTAACTATCTACACTGCTAAAGTAAGTGATGACTTTAGGAGGAGCCGTCAGAATTGTAGCTATGATATGCTTCCGAAACTAGTGTAAAGGCGCTAAATTACACATTTAGTGTTTATACACTAAATTTAGCGCCTTTAGTATTGTATAGAGTACCCTAGTGTGACTTTGTGAAAAGCAAATATATTTTCATTAGTCGCACAAATGCTCTTTCCAGCTGCGTTTGTAAAATCCCACAATGGGATGTGTCTGTGCCGCAAGGAGTTTTTATGAATTCCGACCTGATGCCGTTGCCTGAATCCTCCAATTCTTCTGCCTCTAACCAGGGCCCAACTAACGTAGAGGCAGCCGCTAATATTCACATAGCAGCCCACTCCTCTAAATCTGAAAATTCGCCTGTCAAACCCAGCGAGACTGACTCAAATGATGGGTTTGCCAATCGACAGCAACCGATTCCGCCTCCCAGCGAACCGATGCAGTATCGAGCGATCGGGTTAGTCCGGGGTCGCTATCATGCTAGCAGCGAACAATTTACTCAAGGTACGCTGCTGACCAAAGATGGTGTAGAACTCAATGCCGTCCTCCTAGGCCGGATTATGAGCTTAGTTAAGAATCACCTAGACTTAGAAAAAGAACATTTGTGGGTGGTATATCCACGTACAAGACAAGAAAATGATACCTTGCACATCCAAATCGTCGGAGTTTGGGAGCCAGAAAATCTGGCTAAAAACTCAACAGATGAGGACGAGTCAGACTTAGAGTTGCAAGAGGTACAGACCCCTGATCATGGCTTATCCGAAAACTCTGAATTAAGTACAACTGCCCTAATACCCTCATCAGAAGTTGCAGATGGTGGTTTTTCTGTTCGTGGTGAGGTAGTATACCAGTCTTTTGACGCTAAGAGCTTAGTAGTCAAAATTAGGCAGGCTGCACGCAAACCAAATGACAAACCCAAATATTTTAAGTTGAAATTGAGGGGTGTGCTGACCACCAAAGCAGTAGGAAAGTTCTGGGACTTCCAAGCCAAGCGGGAAGCTGACGTTTTGATAGTAGAAAAAGCTGAGGCGATCGCTGACTTGCCCAAAAAACGCAAACCACCATTCAAAGGTGGTCCTCGTGCTGGTGGTGGTGCTGCTGGTGGTAGAAAACCATTCCCCCCCAAACGCAGTGGCGAAACCCCTCGTCCCATCAAGAAAACAGGCGCAGGCGGCGACTCCTCTGTAGTGTCAAAACCTATACCAAAAACGCCCGCTCCTAAGCCCATCAAGCGACCAAAACCAAATCAAGAGTAGGGCTTAGGAGCATGGGGCAATTCAATTTTAGATTTTGGATTGATGATTTTAGATTAAATTTCAATTCTTTAATCAAAAATCTAAAATCTAAAATCTAAAATTCTTACTCCCCAGTCCCCAATATCAAAAATCCGTTCGACGGTCTTGGGGTAGAAAAGATCGCTCCATCGGAATTGGGGAAACTGGTTCTGTGAGGGTAAACGTACCTGCTTCGATCCACTTTTTCAGCTCTAGGGCGACTTGCCTAGAAAAAAACAAACTCGCTAAAGGGGCAACGCGTACTGCTTTGCCCTCAATGGTGATACTCCCAGACTTGAGTTGAGCGTAACTCACCAAACCAAAGGTGGGACGGACGCGCCGGGGAATCGAAAAGTCCACTATTGGGGCTACTAAGTCTTTATTTTGCACGGCACAGTGTTCAACTACTTGTTCATTTAATACAGGCAGTGGTACACCAACGCCTAACATCAAAGAAGGGCCATAACTTTTGAAATAACAACCCCGCACCCAATGAGCATCCATTTGCTTGGCATCACCAATTAAAGCTAAAGTGGCGGAAGGTCCAATCGGTGTCCGATTAGCTAAACGTTTTTGTAAGGGGAAGTGCTGAGTGCCTTCCCAAGCGACATAGCCAACACCGCCGCCTAAAAAAATTCTTGTACCTATACCAACGAGTTGCAAATCGGGGTCGTTGAATAACGGGGAAATAGCACCGGGGTTGGAGTAAACGGCATTCCCCAGACGCGGTTGTAAAGGGCCGAGATAGGTGAAGAGAGGGCGATCGCCACCATTTACCCCAACAATAAAATTTTGATAAAGATTGCGCGGATTGAATAAATAAAACTGATTAATCGTGTCTCTAGTAACTGTAGTTTCAAAAGTTGCTCTAGGGTAACAATCTGTTACTTGTCCCTGCGCTTTGACGTGTATGGGTTTACCAGCGATTAAATCTTCGATTACATGACCGCCGCCGCGTTCTCGGACTTCTTCCCCGTCCATCGTTTCCACAGCACAACTCGCACCCAAATATAAATCTACTGCCCCAAAACCAGAGTATGCTGGCACGCCATCTAACCAGCAACGGCGAATTTTTATCGGGGGGTCAGTGTGTCCGAGATTGATAATTGCACCACTTGATTCCATCGGCTCAAACGTGCCAGTGGTAATTACATCAACTTCTTTAGCAGCTTTAGTAACACCGATTTCTACAACTCGTGCTTTTAATTCTTCAGTTGTCAACACTACCGCACGTTGGCGGCTGATTTTCTCATTAATTTCGGCAATTGTTCGCATTTTATCAGTGCTAGCGCTTCCTGTCTTCCTCTTTGAAGGATATCTTGATAAATCACAGACTCTTGCATAATTTCTTCTGGAAATAGTTATTGCCAATCCTACGCAACTGCTTAAACCCCATCCATTTTGAAAAGGAGAAGTTTTTAGTGAGAGCATATTATTCTGTTGTGGCTTGAGTTCTGAGCTTTACCTTAATTCCAAAAAACTACGGTTTTCAAGGTTTCACCTAGCCTATTTATCTAAGCCCCAATTTGAACTATAGGCGAGAGGCAATCATTCACTTCGATTGAGTTTCTCTCTTAAAAGAGCTTCTACCTCAGTTTCAGGATTGTCAAGATCGAAAGGATAAGGTTGTTGTGTAGCAGAGTCACTACGACTCATCAAAACTTGTAATGCAGCCCGAAACGCTTCTTCCTCATTCCTATGTTCTGAAATATACCGTTTTAATTCAGTATTGGTCATCTGGTTGAGGTTCTGCATCATAGAACAAATTTCCAATTCCCATTTTGATCAATTATGACTGCAATCTCATCGTTCAAACCAGCTTGAATATAAAGCGTTTTTAACTTTTGGTCGTAGCGGAAAACCTGGATGGACTGATACAGATTAGAAAGTAACTGGCAAAGAAATATCGCTGTATCTGATTGTTTCTGTGTTGGCATGAGGTTATGTGGCTACTACTTTTTATATATAAATATGTTACATTTATATAAATAGAGTGAATATACAAGCATAGATGATGACAGTTATCAGAATACCTGATCCCATTTACAAGAGGCTCCAAGCCATCGCTGTCCCTTTCGAGGATACACCTATCACTGTTATTGAGAAGTTATTGAATGAATATGAGGCACGTCACCAGCCTCAGCTAGTTTCTGAAATCGAAAATTATAGAGTTCTTGAACCTGATACTGTAAACAATTTGCACCATACCAGAGTGCTTCGAGCCGTGATGGGTGGTGAGGAAATTCATCAACCAAACTGGAACAAAATCGTTGATCAAGCACACGAACTTGCTATTCGACAAGGACTTTCTATAGAGGATCTCATCAAGCTAACCCTTGCTCATGTTGTTAAGGGTGAAAAAATTAATTTTGGTTTTCACTATTTGCCAGAGGTAAACATTTCGGTGCAAGGCGTAGATTCAAATCTTGCTTGGCGCAACACTTTGCATTTAATGAAGAATTTGAAAATGCCAATTGAAATATACTTCGAGTGGCGCAACAAAGAGGGAGCAGTATATCCCGGCGAGAAAGGTAAGCTCATTTGGAATGCTAAATAGCTAAATAGGATGTGAGGGTCACAACTATGATAGCATCATTGGATAGTTTTATATTAATAGTATGTTTGTAACATATAGATTTTTAAAGAAAAAAATTTATGATAAAAGAACCAACGGCTGACGAACTACAACCAACAGCAGGACAGCTACAATGCTTATATAGACTTTGCCATGAACTTACAAATGTGATGTTTCAGCCAATTCACATCGTGCGATTAGATGAACGAACGCTCAATATATTTATATTAGCTGGACAAAATGAAGAAATAGAGCTATAAATTACACCAGATGGTAGTATAGAACCATGAATCAGGTAAACTATGCAGTAATGAGTGACCAAGAGCTAAAAGGCATCCTTCTCACCCACAGAGATGACAAGGATGCCTTTTATGCTTACATGGATAGACGAAAATCTCGTCCTCATGATGCTGCAATAAAATTAAACGATCCAGCTTGGGAAGAAAAGATAATAGCTGTGATTCAGAAACAATTAAGTTCTGATTGATAGCTTAATCATTTATATTCATATTCTTAATCGAGGTAGACTAAATTTTTATAGTCACCTCGATTTTCCAAATGAATTTATCTTTGACTAATACTTCCGCTCTTTTGGCTCAAACATAGTAATCGCCACGGGCCGATACTGTATATCAATTCCCGCTGGTGAATAGTAAGCCATTGTGTGTTTGAGGAAATTAGCATCATCTCGCTGGGAATAATCTTCGCGGAAATGAGCGCCACGACTTTCTTGGCGATTCAGGGCTGATGCCAAAATCGTCTGTCCCACTACCATCAAACTTCGCAATTCCAAGGCTTCCACGAGTTCGGTATTCCAGCAACTGCCTTTATCATCTAAATAAATTTGCGGAAATTGCTGTTGTATTTCTTCTAATTTGTGTAACCCTTGACTCATTAATGCCTCAGTGCGGAAAACACCGCAGTACTGAGTCATACAATCCTGGAAGGCTTGACGGACATGGTTAATGCGGTACTGCCCTGGTTGTTCTAGCAAAGCTTGAATTTGTTGCTGGGCTTCCGTTACATAGCGTTGCTCATCCACAGAGGGCAACTTCCGTTTTTGCACAAATTGGGCGATCGCAGCCCCAGTTCTCTTGCCATAAACGACACATTCCAGCAGGGAATTACTCCCCAACCGATTAGCACCATGTACGGAAACACAAGATGTTTCGCCAGCAGCAAAGAAAGCATCAACTAGACCATCACCACTGCTGCGGACTTGCCCATCAGTATTAACTGGGATACCACCCATACAATAGTGAATTGTCGGGCGGACTGGCATAGGTTGAGTTACCGCGTCAACACCTACCAAACGGTGTGCTTCTTCCCAACAGAAGGGGACACGACTCATAATTTTTTTTTTGCCCATGTGCCGTAGATCCAGATAGACAAAAGGGCCGCCAGCGCTACCATCGAGATGAATACCACGACCAGCGCGAATTTCATAAGCGATCGCTCGTGAGGTAATATCACGAGGAGCCAATTCCATGCGACTGGGTGCGTAGTTCGCCATAAAGCGATCGCCTTCACTATTAATCAGATACGCCCCTTCTCCCCTTACCGCTTCCGAAATCAGTACCCCTACCGGATACAAACCAGTAGGATGAAATTGGACAAATTCCATATCTTCGAGCGGCAAACCTGCGATCGCAGTCATTGCCAAACCATCACCCGAAGAAGCGTAATCATTAGAGGTCGTGTTATAAACGCGGCCATAGCCTCCGGTGGCAAACATCACCGCTTTAGCCCGTACCACCTCGATATGTCCATCCAAAAGATTGAACATTACCACACCCTTGGCCTCATTTTCTAACAAAATGAGACGCATCACGTACCATTCTTCATAAACTTGTACGCCATAACGCCGCAGGTTATTAACCAATTCGTGCAAAATCGCATGACCGGTCTTGTCCGCAGCGTAGCAAGTGCGGTTGTGGGAATGTCCGCCAAAAGCCCGTTGGGCAATGCGCCCATCAGATAAGCGAGAGAACAAAACGCCCATGTGTTCCAAGTCAATCACCACATCTGGCGCTTCCTGGGCGAGAATTGCTACAGCGTCTTGGTCTGCCAAGTAATCAGAACCCTTGACAGTATCAAAGGCATGTGCTTGCCAACTATCTTCTGAATCAACATTTTTCAGCGATGCAGCCATACCACCTTGAGCCGCGACCGAGTGGGAACGAATTGGGTGGGTTTTAGCAACCACAGCAATATTTAAACTAGGGTCAGTGCGGGCAATTTCCACAGCAGCGCGACATCCCGCCAATCCACCCCCGACAATAATCACATCATGTTCCAGCATAATTAGCCCCCGACTGCAAACCACTGCTGTTCTATTGTAGAGACGTGATTAATCAGGCAGTGCATTAGGGAGTATCCCAATTTTGCCAAAATACACAGGATTGCCACAAAAACCCTTTATAAACCTCTTTCCTTTGTGTTCTTTGTGACGGCACTCGCTCATGGGGAGCCAGCGCTATGCGTTAAAGTGTCTCATGCCACTTGCTACAACTCTTGGAACCACCAAGGGCGCTGTGGCTCACCTTCTCACATTGCCAGAGGCTAACCCCAAGGGAGAAAACTGTGCTGCCTTTCCTTTGCAGTTAATTATTTCATTCTCCTGTCTAAGTCAAAATACCATATGAAAGAAAGTAAACTTGCATATTTGGGAGGCTCCCGTGCGTTGCAACAGTGGCGTCTCTCCAAAAAAATTCCCTGCCTATAGACAGGGATGTTATTACAAATTTTGAAATTAAGAGTCAAAAGTTAAAAATGAAGGGTTATGGGACAGATGAAGTAGAGACGCGATTAATCGCGTCTCTACTCCTAACTCCTGTACAGACGCGATTAATCGCGTCTCTCTTTAGCTAGTTGCTTGTACAGGTTGTTGCTGAGACACATTACCTGGTATGGGTTCCATTTTGGTTCCCGGTCCTACAGGAGTGACTTCAATATGATTTAACAAGGTAGTGACAAACGCAAACAACAAGAAAGGTAGCGAAAGCAGAACGACAAGACCCGCTGTTGCTAAAGCGTACACGGGTCGCTTGGCACCCATCAGCGCCAAGGCTGATGCCAAACTTAGGGTAATTGTAATCAACCAAACAATTATTTGACCGTAGATATCACCGAAAGTCAGGGTACAGACAAACCGATACTTTTGAGTATTATTTCCGCTCATCACATTTGCCTCAAGTCTCTCCTAATAGGTTCTACGTTAGAACCATGTTTACCTTCTAGACAATTTCTAAATATTTTTGCAAGCTTCGTAATATCACTTCACAATCAATTTCTTTTACAAAACACAACTCCTAGTACAGCATGGCATGAATAGACCAACCATACCCTATGGGAAACCCTTCTCCTGTAGTCGTCGCAGCTTGGAATTCTCCCCCTTCGCTTGTACTATGGTGTATACACAAGTCCTAAAAACCTAGTAATGCAAGAGTGTCTTATGCCGTAGGCTAACGCACCATCCTAGATTCAAGCCAATGTGCTGAACAGTTGGCACAAAGACTAAGTACAGCATTTCATTAATTCATAGCGAACTAAATTTGGCAATATGTTGCAATGCCAATGTATCCCGATGTAATGCCAATGCATCGGCCGCATTGTGAATGCGTCTCCCTGCAATGCCAATGCATTCCAATGCAATGTTAATGCGTCGGCCACATTGTGAATGTGTCCCCTTGCAATGCTAATGCATCCCGATGCAATGTTAATGTTAATCTGTTCCCCTGCGTTAAAAAAGCTACGCTTCTACGCAAAACTGGACTAAAAAAGTTTGGTGTTGATATAAACTAAGTTTTTTGTTAAAAGTTTTTGCAATCCTGATGACCTCCTTAACAAATAGACTGTTTGCTTAAAGCCAAGATAATTTTTGTCATTTGTCAAATTCCGGATATTTAGGATATAGTATTTAATTTTTTGCTGGGAAATATTAACTAGATAAATCCAGCAAAGTCAGGATGTAAAAACCGATTTTTTGATGTTAAATTTTGAGTATTGCCCGAATTTGTTGACTTAAATCAACAAAACCCTTTATTTTTCGTGGCAATATTGTTTTAGGAGTGAATGTGAATACTATTTTTCTTCGTAAAGGTGTTTTTTGGTTGCCAAGTATAGCTGCTCTTACAGTCCTGAGTAGCGGCTTATCTGCAATTGCCCAGACAGTTGATAAGGTGGGCAGTCAGCCATTAACCGACCCTTCCGCAACCGTGGCGTCTCCCAACTACTTTAGTACAAAACTAGATACTGCAAGCCAAAATCTCTCTACAGAAACAACTGAAACATTTACAGTCACAAATTTAGCTAAGGTACAGCAGCCCCCCAACGCTGCAATACAGGAAAACGCCAGTGTAACGCCTACACCGATTCCAGGCACAGTGGCAACCTCATCTGCGACGCTCACTTCTGAGTTTGTCCAACCAACTTCTCAAACTACTGCTCAACCATCTGCTCCCAAAGTGGCGCAATCGGATATTGATTTAGGTAGAACTACCCATCGTGGTGGCAGCAGCTATATTGGCGTTGCTGCTAACATTGGTTTGAGTGGTGGTGCTGACTCGTCTTTGGCCGACGGTAACTTCGCGGTAGTCAGCAAAATCGGACTGACAAATTCTATATCGGTGCGACCCTCAGCCGTATTTGGGGACAACACCACAATTCTACTTCCGATCACCTACGATTTTTCTTTCAAATCAGCAGATGCTTTTAGCGAACCGTTAGCTATTGCACCTTACATCGGAGTTGGTGGAGCTTACAAAACCGGTGATGATTCGCAATTTGCCTTTTTAGTAACTGGTGGCATTGATGTACCTCTAACTCCTCAATTCACGGCAACGGCCGCTGTGAATGCCGGATTTTTTGATAAAACTGATGTAGGCTTGTTGTTAGGAGTTGGTTACAATTTCACTGGCTTTTAAGCTCGACTTTATCCATTTTTTTCGCAACCTGATTGCTATCGCTAAAACCTCTGTAGTCCGGTAGTTTTACTTTTTTAACTTCATCGATAATCTGTGACGTGGAAAAAGTATTTGCCGAAAAGCCAGGGTTTTTGCCGGATAAAGAAAACCGAGTTCTTAATTTTGGATAAAGGAGAGTTAAGAGGATGTTTGGAAAGTCGTAAAGTATACTATAAACTCTGGTTCCATTGCTCTCCCCCGAAAGGTCAAGAGGGTTTGAAACCGCGATTCCCTTGTTGAGAATGGGGGCTGGGGGTTAGGTTTTCGAGATTTTAGTGTTAGCAATAATACTTTTAAAACATCCTCAAAGAGTTAGGAGTTATGAGTTATGAGTTAAGAGTTAATAATGTTTTACTGATAACTCTTAACTCATAACTGCTAACTTTCTACTTGGGAGTAACTTTGCCAATTACTTTGATTTTGCCATCGTCTCCTACTGTCCAAACATCGTATACACCGACGACATCGCCGTTAGCATCAACATCTACGTTGCCACTGGCTCCTTGATAGTTAATCTTCTTACCATCTTTAAGTAACTTCAGTCCCTCGCAGACATCAGTAACTTCTGTGCCAGGCCCATCAGCGACTTCACGGATTTTGCTGGCTATACCAACACCTGTATTTTCTTTAGCAGCTTGCGCTGCCAACGTCAATAAGGCAGTCGCATCCCAAGTTTGAGGAGCGTATTCCCCTGGTGCACTACCCTTTTTATCCTTCCACAGTTTGTTGAAAGCCTCTAGTGCTTTACCATCAGAACCAGGTACTGTACCGATCGCTCCGGTTAAGATATACTTGCCGTCACTGCCTTTGCCAACTTGTTCTGGGAAAGTAGGTGATTTCACACCATCTGTAAGCAGAATCTGTACTCCCTTAGCCAGGCCTTGTTGATAGGCGGCCTTCAGGAACAGACTGCCAGTTTCAGCGTATAGTACGGCCAGCACAGCATCTGGCTTACCAGCAAATGCAGCAGCTGCTTCTGTATCAAATGTCTGCGCTTTCGGGTCGTAGCGAACAGGCTTATCTTTATTAACGATGGTTCCACCCAATTTTTCAAAAGTTTGCACAAATGCTTTTTCAAAGCCAACGCCATAGTCGTTATTAATCACGACAGTAGAAATTCGCTTGAAACCTTTTTGATTGGCAAGTTGGGCTAATGCCAGTGCTTGGTAAGTATCGGGGGGAGCAGTACGCGCCCAAAAGCCTTTAAAGTCACCCTTTTGGGCCTTTTCAGTAAAGACGGGACTGGTACTACCAGGAGAAACCAGCATGACTTTATTCGGCGTGGCAATGGAGACTGCTGCACTAGAAACACTACTGGCAAAGGAACCAACTACACCTGCCACCTTATCCAAAGTTGCTAGTTTGGTCATACCCGCAGCACCAGCTCTGGGGTCGGTTTGGTCGTCTACTTGCACCAAGGTCACTGGTTCGCCATTGACACCACCGCAAGCGTTGACCGTATCGACAAGTAAAGGGACAGAACCTATCATCTGCTGTCCGATAGAAGCCAAGTCGCCTGTTGTCGGTAGCAGGGAACCAATTTTTAGCCCTTTAGCACTGCTTGTGGTAGTTGAGTTTGCTGCTGGGGTAGCAGTACTTCCATTGTTAGCTGTGCCATTGGGGGTATTGGTATCACCACAAGCCCCAACTAGGAACCCAATTGCTAGGGTAGCTATACTGAAGGTTAAGGCGGCGCTAATTTTTTTCATAAATCACTTTTACTCCTCAGATATTTAGGAGCCTAAAAGTAAGATTCAAACTAGATTTGTAACTTAGCTGGATCTTAATCAAGACTCCAAAGGATAAATCATATCATCCATCTTTGGGAGTAGAAGTATTTACCCCTAGATTAATATTTACTTTTGTACACAGGATATACTGCGTGTATCAAAGGCTGGAAAACGGAGAGGGAGGGATTCGAACCCTCGGTACGGAGTTGCCTGCCGTACAACAGATTAGCAATCTGCCGCTTTCGACCACTCAGCCACCTCTCCTGACTTACGAACATCAATGTTAGCAGACTTGTTGGGAAGAGTCAATAGTCATTTGTCATCAGTAACAACAAATGACTAATTGCTCAAAGGACTTGCGATCGCATCCAAGCTACGGGCAAAGTGCGTAATTTTTTCCACTGGGGAACGTAAGCCCGCTGACTGAATACATCATAATTGTTGCGTTCAATCACCTCCAAAATCTGACCGTACAACATTGATGCTGCCCACACGGGCCAACGGGCATCTGGCGCAAGACAAGTAATTCCCTGGTCTGACGTGGTATAGAATTGGCGGGCCCGATCAATTTGAAAGCGCATCAATGCCCGCCAACGCTCATCTACCACACCTTTGAAGAAGTCTTGCTCGGTGTAGTTGAATTTTGCCAAATCTTCAAGGGGAATGTAGATCCGTCCCCGTCTGGCATCTTCTCCCACATCCCGTAGGATGTTGGTGAGTTGATTGGCAATTCCCAGAGCGATCGCTTCTTCTGTGGGAATATATGGTTGTTTGTTCTGACGCCACGGAGCTGTATATATGGTGCTATCCACACCCATAACTGCTGTTGACATTAAGCCAACAGTACCAGCAACGCGGTAACAGTAGAGGTATAACTCCTCAAAGGTTTCATAACGACTGCGATATAAGTCCATCCGCTGACCGGCAATCATATCCCGAAAGGGCTGAATGTCCATCGGAAAGCGTTGGAGAGTATCAACTAAAGCGACATCGTAATTTTCTAATGGGCGTCCCGCAAAAATCGATTCCAGCTGCTGTTCCCATAGGTCTAGGGTTTCTGGCGTGGTAATAGCAGATGCGGGCCCATCCACCAATTCATCTGTACGGCGACACCAAGCGTAAATTGACCAAATAGATTGACGTTTTACCGGACTCATAAGCAAAGTACCCAGGTAAAAAGTCTTGGCATACTTTGCTGTGAGATGCCGACAAAGTTTGTAGGACTCGTCTACAGAGACCAGCGTTTTCATGCGCGGGGGGGAATCAGGCAGTTGCAGCATTCGTTGCGGGCGGTCGGGTGAGCGTTTGCAGGTTTGAGGGATTTGCTACCGGGAGAGCCTCAGAAATTGCCTGCGCTGTCAGCTTACCAGAAAGTACGGCACCTTCCATACTGCCTAAGTAGCGTTGCATGGTATAACTTCCGGCGAGATAGAAGTTGGCAATGGGCGTAACTTGTGCGGGACGGTACTGTTGACGACCAGGGGTCGCTTTGTAAACTGAACGCGGCGTTTTCACCACATGAGATTTTAGCAACGTTGCTGGGTTGTCTCCCCCAAAGTGGTCGGGAAAGAGTTTTTCTAACTCGGCAAGCGTTGCAGCCACAATCTCCTCATCGGATTTGGCAATCCAATCTTTTGCCGGAGCTAGAACTAATTCCAGCATCGAGCGATTGGGGTTGGCGTATTCACGGCAGGTATTGCTCATATCAGCATAAACGCTTAGGAGGGGCGATCGCGAAAATAGCAAGTGATCAATTTCTGTAAGTTTCCGGTCAAACCACAGATGCAGGTTAATCACTGGTACTCCTTCCAAACCTTCTAGCTTCTTGAAAAACTCCATTTGCTTCCAAGGCTTAGGCAACATCACTTTCATTGGGTCAACCGACATGGCAGATACATACACATCTGCTGTGAAAACTTCATCTTCTGCCCCATTTAACCCTCGAATCAAGTATGCTTTCACCGTGCCATCGGCGTTGAGCAAAATTTCTTTCAAGGGGGCATTCAACCGTACTTCCCCACCACGTTCTCTGATGTAATCTACGATCGGGCTGCATAGACGTTCTGTTGGAGAACCATCCAAAAATGCAATCTTGGAGCCATATCGTTCTTGCAGAAAGCGATTCAGTGCAGTTAACAGGATCGTTGCAGAAACTTCATCAGGATTGACAAAGGTGAGTGCTTTACATGCGGCGATAAAAACGTCACTAGTTACTCGCTCGTCAACACCTTGCCTTTTCAACCACTCTAAGAAGCTGTACTTGTCCATGTCTTCAACATATTTCTGACCCCGCACCACTGCTGGAAGTAGTCCAATTGCAAACCGAATCTTCTGCTCCCAAGTCAACATGTCTTTGTTGCGAAGAATCGATGCAATCACGTTGAAAGGAGATGGAATATCTGGAACATCAAAACGTGATAGTGTCCCAGGCTTGTCTGGTTGATTGAAAATCAACGTATGCTCTTTCCACTGGAGTCTGTCCTCAATGCCCAACTCCTTAAGCAATTGGAGCATATTAGGATATGCCCCAAAGAAGGCGTGTAACCCGGTTTCGTACCAGTCGCCATCAGAATCTTTCCACGCCGCAACAAGACCACCCAATACGTCCCGGCTTTCCAAGACAATGGGAGTGTGACCTGCGTCCGTGAGATATTTCGCGCAGGAAAGTCCTGCTAGACCAGCACCCGCGATCGCTACTCGCATTTAACCCTAATGCCCTTCAATATTTCTTAATGGTTTTGTCGTTTTCATTATACGTTGCAATCCGTTACATTTGGCAGTTATTGTGCGATCGCTTCCCCAAAAAACTTCTGTAAAAGCGAATTTTACCTGACATACACCTACCAGATTAAATTGCCAATATCATTGTCAGCAATGGGTTTGCGGCGTGCATTTCATCTAGATTTACACCACCAAATGTCAACAAACAAAAGTCATTCCTTTGACTGAGAATAGGTAGTTACAAACTCTTGTCTTAAAGTAGTTGATTTCTTTGGTAATCCGTGTATCTGCTCTGAGAAAATATCTAGGGCATTGGTAAAGCCTGCTAGTTGATATCCAGGTTACTTTCATTCGGCAAACACTTAATTAATGTAAATATAAAGACCAAATGTATTTTGATTAAGTATTTTTACTTAATTAATTGTAGAAACTGAAGGGGAAAATCACACCACACAAGTTACTAAATATATTTCAGTAGAGAAGCTGCTCGGAAGTCCTGCTGCATCCCATAGTCAGTTCGGGCAAATTCTATTTGTAATATTAAACGGTCTTTATGAGTAGGAGTAATTCCTTTATGAAAACAAAGCGGATCTTCCGCAAATCCAAAACCAGCTTTGCCACAAATCTTTACTAAAGATTCAGAACCATAATAATCGGTGATATCTTGATCTGTCTCTCGTTTACGTAGCCAAAGATGTGATAGCTTCTTCTTATTGTGACTACCACGAACACAGACATGAGGACCGCTTTGATCATCTATATCAGTTAAATAAAAGAAAAACTTCAGAAAACGATAATCGTCTATATCGTAGTCAAATAATTGAGCAGCTTGGCTTTTTTGACGATATGTTATGTCACCTGAAAAACTCCACCACATCAGATTCCCTTGATGTACTGCTTGAGCATCTAAATATTTAGTAGCTATTGCCAATAAGTTTGGATCATTTTGAAGTTTTTTTATAGCAGGGCAGAGTAAAGACGTATTAAAATAACTACCGATGAGAAAATGTTTTCCTGACTTAGTTTGTGCTTGTTCCTTTTGATCATAAAAGAAACCCATATTTGTTTTTCTATTGCCATAACAAACTGTTGAATGAGCAAATTCGACTATTTCTTTAACAATATCTTGGGGTAAATTAATTCCTAAATATAACCCTTCGATTTTCAGAGTGTTAACAACGTCATCTACATTCACATCTGGAAAATAACAATTGCTCTCATTGAGAACGGATGAATATAATTTAACTGAACGTTTTAAGAAAAATATCATCATAGCTCGCCCAGTTTTAAATCGAGCAATTTTACGCATTAAAAGCCATCTAGGATTTTTAGTCAATCCTTTGTAATTTTCATAACAAATATCATAAAATTTTGAATAAATTCTATTTAGATTGTTATTGAATAAACTTATAGACATAAGTCTCCTGAGATTTAGATGGTAGGATGCGTTCACGGAGTGACTCCAAAGGAGGATCACAAAAATGCTTTTGCAGAAAAACTAATTTATCCTTACGTAAGTAATGCCATGTAATATATTATTCTAATTGTTAAAAATCAATAATCATATTCCCTGATAGTATATTTACTGGTTTTTTTATAAAGTTAGTATTTTTTAAAGAGTTAGTGAGAGGTTGAAGGGTATTGAGCATAGGGCATTGTTCAAGAAGCGGGACAAACAGAAAATTCTTCCCCTTTAGCACCTCTGCCCTCTGCCTCTTAAAAGTCCCCACTCTCCATAAGGTTGTAGAATCAGGGTTTATGTCTTCTAGGTTAAACATCCCAAGTTGTTTGCTACACAACTATAAGGTAAAGGATTATGCCAGTATCGCAGGAGCTAAGGCGCTTTGGACATCACCTGATTCTAGGTATTTCCAGCACTACATTAAGTGATGATGATAAACGTGCACTCAATGAATTGAGACCGATTGGGGTGATCTTTTTTGCTAAAAACTTTCTGGATGGCACCCCCTATGAGTTTTGGCTGGAGAGCTTCAAGGATTTGAACAGCCAGATACGAGAATATACTGAACGTGATTCAATGTTTGTGACTCTAGATCATGAAGGAGGTCGTGTAATTCGTACACCACTGCCGATTACCCGATTTCCTCATGCCTTGTTGCTGCGATCGCAAGCCTATGAGGTAGCAAAAGCCACAGCACTAGAACTCAAATCACTGGGAATAAATTTATCGTGGGCACCTGTAGCAGATATTTTTTCCCATCCCAATAACCCTGTGATTGGCCCTCGCGCCTTTGGTAGCACTTCCGAAACTGCTACTCAAGGTGCCTGTGACTACTACCTTGGACTTCAAGAGTCAGGAATTTTGGGATGCGCCAAGCACTTCCCTGGACATGGAGACACCAGCAAGGACTCTCATATCGAGCTACCAATAGTTAATCTGACTTTAAAAGACCTGCGACTTCGAGAACTTATACCCTTCAAAGCGCTAATCGAATTACAGATTCCTTTGATTATGACTGTCCATATCTTATTTCCCAAGATAGATGCTGATGTACCAGCAACTCTTTCCGAGGCTATCCTCAAAACCATACTTAGAAAGGAACTTAACTTTAAGGGAGTGGTTGTATCTGACGACTTGGATATGAAAGCTATCTCAGATATGTTTACTAAGGCTGGTACTGTGGCGCGGTCATTTCATGCAGGCTGCGACCTATTTATTGTCTCACGCAATATCAATTCATCATCTATTCAAAGAACCTATCAGATTGCTGAAGATTTCCTTGATTCCCTCAGCAAGGGTAGCTTAGACGAATCAGTAGTGGAAGCAGCCAGAGAAAGAATCGATAAACTACTGGCAGTAACACCGCAATATCCCGTCTATGCTTTGGATAAAGATATATTATTGCAACATGCACAACTAGCGATCGCTAGTTCCTATTCATAATGGGTGGTATAGGGGTCGAACCTATTTCTGCGGGTTAAAAGCCCGCTGCACAGCCGTTATGCCAACCACCCTAGTTAATTTAAATTAGGACTTACGCAAGAACTCTCTGAAACTCTTATTTCTCCGTGTCCTCAGCGTCCTCTGCGGTTCGATTTTCCGTTACCTGTGCGTAAGTCCTGTAAATAAAGAAATGAGCCGCTGCGATCGTATTACATCGCAAGTGTTGGTGCGATTCGTTGCTTAGTGAATCACGGTAATCAGCCTGTACATAACTAAGCCAACCTGACAGCAGATTACTGTCCTTAAAAGGTTGAACTCTCGGTCAGATGCAAGTGAAAGTCTTGCCATTCAGACTCAGAATTGACTCCTTACCTGCCCACACCGAACAAGCTCGATTCTTGTAGAGTGAAGCTGGGAACAGGGCGCAATCAGACAGCCGTTACGGGTTGACACTGGCGCTAACAGGGAGTTCCCATGATGAAACAGAGCCTAGAAAAACGACCTATGCGAAAGCAGGGCGTAACACAACAACCCTGACTTTACTAGAGACAAAATCCAATTCCCGCCGCATCTCAACGTAATAACGGCAAGAGTCCAGGGAATCTAGTGGTCGAAATGGCTACATCTAACGGAACAATCAATCTCTCCGAGGGAACGAATAAAAACGATTTGTGAGTCTTGGGGAAGTCGAACCCCAGGTAGGTTAGACGAGAAGCGGAACTCTCACAAGTCGGGTAGGACAGTCCGTAATTGGACTGAGGTGTTCAGAAAATACAAACTCCAGAAGAGAAAATGATTAGACACAGTTACAAAACTAGTGAATCTTGGAGAGCTTTACCGTGGAAGAAATTCCGCCGAAATCTTTTCCGCCTTCAAAAGCGCGTATTTAAAGCGGTTCTTGTTGGAGACAAGCGGAAAGCTAGGTCACTCCAAAAGCTTATTCTAAAATCAACCTCGGCTCGATTTCTTGCAATAAGACAAGTATCTCAGCTAAATGCTGGCAAAAAGACGGCTGGTATTGATGGTAAAAAATCCCTCACTGTTAGCGAACGCTTCCATCTGGAAGAATGGCTAAGAGTAAATAGCGGAAATTGGAAACATCAAGGCTTACGAGAAATTCCCATCCCCAAAAAGGATGGCACAACCAGAATGCTTAAAATACCAACTATCGCGGATAGAGCTTGGCAATGCCTGGCAAAATATGCCCTTGAACCAGCACATGAAGCCACTTTCCACGCCAGGAGTTACGGGTTTAGAACTGGGCGCTCTGCTCACGATGCACAAAAGCACATCTTTAACAACCTTAGAGCCAACTCCAATGGAATAGAGAAACGAGTTATCGAACTCGATATCGAAAAATGCTTCGATAGGATTAACCACTCAGCAATAATGGACGAACTCATTTCCCCCAAAGGCTTAAAACTCGGAATATTCCGATGTCTCAAGGCGGGAGTAAACCCAGAATTCCCCGAACAAGGAACGCCTCAAGGGGGAGTAGTTAGCCCACTATTAGCAAATATCGCACTTAACGGGATTGAGAGTATCCACAGATATCACCTTGGATACAAAGAAGAGAACAGGATTACATCTAAAACCCCGGCAGTGAAAATTGTCGAGCCATCAATCCGTTACGCGGATGACATGGTTATCATACTCCGACCCGAAGATAATGCGATAGAGATACTTGAAAGAATCAGCGAGTTCCTCCGTAAACGCGGAATGAATGTAAGCCAAAAGAAAACCAAAGTTACCGCCACGGCAGATGGGTTTGATTTCCTCGGATGGAACTTTAAAGTCCAGAAAAACGGGAAGTTTAGAAGCACTCCTTCAACGGATAACTTCAAAGCATTTCGTAAGAAAGTAAAACACATCGTCAACAACTCGAATTATGGTGCTACCACAAAGGCTGAGAAATTAGCCCCGGTAATTAGAGGTTGGAGAAATTACCATCGCTTTTGCAAGATGGACGGGTCGAGAAATTCGTTATACCACATCAAAACAAGAGCATTCAAGGTATTCAACAAGGAAACTAAACAAAACCGCTACTCTAGTAAGAAATTATTAGACAAAGCATTCCCAGCAATTTCCTACTCCGAAAACAAACACGTCATGGTTCAAGGGACAAAATCCCCCTATGACGGAAATACAACCTACTGGAGCGAACGTAAAAGCAAGCTCTACGACGGTGAAACTTCTATTACTCTTAAGAAGCAAAACCATAGATGTGCTTCCTGTGGTCTGAAATTCATAGATGAAGAAAAGGTACATTTGCACCACATCGACGGAAATCATGCCAACTGGAAAAAGAATAATCTAGAGCCAATTCATGAGAGTTGCCACGATTATATCCACATGAGCAAAAGCAAAAGCTGAGAACATCGGAAGCTGGGTGCGGTGAAAATCGCACGCCCAGATTTAACTGAGAGGTGCGGGGAATAATATCCCCCATCGACTCAACCTAACACCAATGTTAGATATAAATCCACCTGGGAGGTACTGCCCCTCCTCTCTTTGTGTTATCAGCACAGCGCCTCGCTTCTCGGCTTCAGGTGGAAAAGAGGAAGATGGAGGAATCGAACCCCTACAGTTTGCTGTACTCTGGTTTTCAAGACCAGTTTGCCATCCATTCAGCAGCATCTTCCATTCAGGGGTGCCTGACGGGACTTGAACCCGCTATGACTGGTTTCACAAACCAGCGCCTCGACCACTTTGGCTTCAGACACCATCAGTGGAATCAATGGGAATTGAACCCATAACCTCCTGCTTGCAAGGCAGGCGCTCTAGCCATTTGAGCTATGACCCCATCAAACAAGTAACAAAGAGCAAAGTAAAAAGTAAAAAGAAAGAGAAATAATTAAATTTTGACTTTTACAGCAGAATTCAAGTATTTGAACCACATCTGTCGTAGGGGCGCAAGGCCTTGCGCCCCTACGACAGATGTGGTCTATTTACCTGAAAATAGCTATAACTTTTAACTTTTGACTTGTTTAAGCGGGAGTGGTAGGACTTGAACCCACAACTTTCGAGGTAGAAGCTCGAAGCTCTATTCCATTGAGCTACACTCCCAATATTTGGTAATCCTGGCAGGAATCGAACCTGCAACGCTTTGCTTGTAGGGCAACTGCTCTACCGTTGAGCTACTAGGATTATGCAAGCGAGTGGAGGGACTTGAACCCACGCACTGAGTATGGCGTACTCAGATGCTACCGACTACATCACACCCGCAAGTTTCAGAGCGGACGGCGAGATTTTAACTCGCACGAAGACGTTGGAAGCGTCTCATGCTGCCGTTACATCACACCCGCATTAGTCAAGCTGGTAACAGGAATTGAACCTGCAACCTACTGATTACAAGTCAGTTGCTCTGCCAATTGAGCTACACCAGCACTGTTTTTGGTGACGGGGGCAGGAATTGCACCTGCTGATGTGAGGCTTATGAGACCTCCAAGCCACTCTTGCTTCATCCCCGCAAAATCACCAATACCCCTGACTGGATTTGAACCAGCAACCTCTTCGTTCTAAGCGAAGCGCCTCTTCCGTTGGGCTACAAGGGCAAAGTCTGAGTGGCAGGGATTGAACCTGCGACCTGGAGTTCCCGAAACTCCCGCGCTACACCCAGATATTTTGGTACTTTCGACAAGATTTGAACCTGCAAAATCTGGATTCTGATTCCAGCACTTATGCCACGTTCTGTGACAGCGGCATATCGGGATGGCAGGACTCGAACCTGCGACTCCATGCTCCCAAAGCATGGCTTCTCGCCACTGAATTACATCCCGTTGGTACTCCTGGTGGGAGTCGAACCCACAAACAAACAGATTTTAAGTCTGCCACCTCTTCCAATTGGGCTACAGGAGCAAGTTTTGGTACTCTTGGTGGGAATTGAACCCACAACATACCGTTTTTGAGACGGCAGCCTCTTCCAGTTGGGCTACAAGAGCAGAGTTTGGCAGCCCCACCAGGACTCGAACCTGGAATCTTCGCCTTCAAAGGGCGCTATGTTGCCAATTACACTACAGGGCTTTATTGCCAGGGCAGGGTTTGAACCTGCAACCTCATCGTTCAGAGCGATGCGACTTACCAATTCGTCCACCCGGCAATGAATGGCTGCCTCAGTAGGACTCGAACCTACAACCGCGCGGTTAACAGCCGCTTGCTCTACCATTGAGCTATGAAGCAACGAAGCCCCCCAGGTCGGAATCGAACCGACGACCTCCTGTTCTTGTCTTTCAGACACGCTACGCGAACAGACAGGCGCTAACTACCAACTGAGCTACCGGGGGATAAAAGAAGAGATCATTGTAACGAGAGCGGAGGGATTTGAACCCTCAAATCTTCAGTTTCGTAGACTGAGATGTTATCCGGTTACACCACACTCTCAAAACGGAGAGAACAGGATTTGAACCTGCGACAGGTATGTAATTACCCGCTTCCTCTTAGCAGGAGGACGCTTTCAGCCACTCAGCCACCTCTCCATAGTGGGTCGAGCAGGATTTGAACCTGCGTGCAAAAAAGAACAGTTTTACAGACTGTCGTCTTCAGCCAGACTCGGCCACCGACCCATAATCATTCCCTCGACGAGAATTGAACTCGTATCTGTGCTTTGAAAGAACACTGACTTAACCATTCGTCCACGAGGGCATAATTGACTGAATTTTAGATTTTAAATTTTAGATTTTGGATTAAAAAATTTAAAATCCAAAATTGTCTGACACAGGGACTAGGATTTGAACCTAGAACATCGGATTTGGAGTCACGAGGTGTTGCCGTTACACCATCCCTGCATTTGGTGGCAGCGGCGGGATTTGCACCCGCATATACCAGGGTATGAACCTAGTGCTTTGCTGGTTAAGCTACACTGCGATCACACCAGAGGCTGAGGTGAGATTTGAACTCACGATATCGGTTTTGCAGACCGACGCCTTCGACCACTTGGCTACTCAGCCATTTGGAAGTCCCGACGAGATTCGCACTCGCAATTTTCAGTTTGAGGAGGCAGCGCGTTGCTCTGGTTCCCAGAGTTGTAGCGACTGCCGTAAACTGACGGCTTAAACTATTCGCCTACAGGACTGCAACCAGGGTGACGGGATTTGAACCCGCAACATTTCCGCAGACAACGGAACGCTCTAGCCAGTTGAGCTACACCCCGATTTTTTGGAATCTGTGCCTAAACTTTTAGGTTTTTAGGCACAGATTTTTGGTGAACTTGCCCATTTCTTATTTAGTTTTCAAGGTTCAGAAAAATTAGCTTTTACTATTAGAAACTGTTAGGAAAACAACCGAAACTCTAGGTAGCAAGCCTGTTGTGTATTCCGGATGTCTTCAGTAGTTTTGATGAGTGCAAACTTAGAACTTTTTTCGTTTATTGCCTCTACTTCCGATGGTTTGCAAGTAGGAGCAGCTTTGTTGACTGGGGACTCTGGTTTATTCCAACGCCTGTCCTTTAGTTGTATGTTGAACATGACTTTGACTCTTGGGAAGCTTGTCCTTCCCCTCACTACATTTATACTACAAAATACTACAAGAAGTGTCAAGGGGTTTCAGAAAATTTTTTTGAAATTGTCTAAAAAAGCTTCTGCACTTAGATTTGAACTTGCTCACACCTCCTAAAAGTCAAACTACAGCTTATGATTGGGTGAGTCTTTAAAAGCCTGACGTGACAGACAACTACTTCAAGCGACAAAAGATAATTAATTTTGTCGCGATCGCCTCTACGATTACAGCTTGTAGTATAACTCCAGGCACTTCCCCACAATTGGGGTTGAACAAGCCTTTAAGCAAAAGCCATACTGCACAGGTTCAAAATCATCAAGTAAAGGATCAAATTAATGCCCAACTATCGCCATCAGCCAAAGTAGAAAACCCTACCTTTACAGTCCCAGCTAAATTTCAGGGAAAAACAGTTTATCAGGTGCATCCCAGGAATAACGAGAAGGTTATTGCTCTAAGCATTGATGATGGGCCCTGGCCAAAGACAACCTTACAAATGCTGGATATTCTGAAGCAAAATGATGTTAAAGCAACATTCTTTTGGGTAGGACAAGCCTTACAAGCAAATCCCGACCTAGCCAAGCGCGAAGTAGCTGAAGGATACGCCATTGGTAACCATACTTGGCATCATTGGTATCGGCGAATGGATGAAGCCACAGCCAAGAGTGAAATTGATCGCACATCTGACCTGATATACAAAACTACAGGAGTCAAAACTGCTCTGTTTCGTCCTCCTGGAGGCTTTTTAAATAACGGACTAGCCACTTACGCTAAAAGCCAAAAAGATGCTGTAATTATGTGGTCGCTAACTTCAGCCGATACTGACCCTCACGCCAAACCACAAGCATTTGTAAATAATGTCTTGAAAGGCGCCAAACCAGGTTCTATTGTTTTGATGCATGATGGTGGTGGCGATCGCCGAAGAACTGTAGAAGCTTTGCCACAAATCATCAGCGGACTCAAACAGCAAGGCTACCGATTTGTGACAATTCCCGAACTTCTAAAAATGGGGCAATAAAGGGTGAGAAATTCTCCTCACCCGATGATTTCGTTTATTCGCTCATGACAGAAGCACTGCTCTCTTGAGCTTCCTGCCAAAGTTTGTGCAAAAAGAACTCAGCGCGATCGCTCATAGTGGTAACAAACACACCTACAGCATCCTTAGAACTATTTGATAGCCAAGAACCTTGCAGAGTGACTTCCATATATTGGGTATCGCAGGCACACAGAGCTATGATTTCTGTGTCATCTCTTTTTACCTCAGATTTAAGCACTTCTACTTCTGGCAAATCAACAGGAAGCAAAAAGGAAGCGCTACTGGGTTCAATGCACAAACTTTGCCCAACTCGCAGGGCCAAAATCACTCGCTGCGCTACCCATTCTTCTAGCGACAGAGTGAAACATTCCAAATCAAAGCTGCTTTCAGTGTAAGTTAATTTCAGCATTCCTTATGCTCTCCTGCTATTCCAGGCTTGCTTGCATATCTATCCAAAACTGTTCGGCAAAAGAAATCGCGGGGTGGATTGGTGCTTTTGGTTTGGTACGCAGTTGCATACCAGCTTCAAACAAAGTGCGATCGCCTTTACGGGAGTTACATCTTTCACAAGCTGTGACTACGTTATCCCAAGTGTCAGAACCGCCTCTTGATCGCGGCATCACATGATCTAGCGTTAGATGTTTGCCGCTACCGCAATATTGGCAACTGTGATAGTCTCGCCGCAACACTTCCCGCCGATTGACTGGCGGAACTCTCCACATCCGCTCATTAGAAGTGATTGTCAAGCGAATGTGTTTTGGCACATCAATTACCAAACTGGGTGAGTGAACTCGCCATCCGCCTTCTGTGGTAAAACCCAGCGGTTGAGCTTTGTTGGTTACTAACAGCACAATCGCCCGCTTGATATTGATCCGACACAGTGGCAAGTAATTTTGAGAAAACACCACCACAGATTGCTCTAACACTTGCATTGCGTTCGCGCCGCGCATTGAAGATATCGTCACAGCTTCACTCCTTATAAAAAAACCCCCGCTTCAAGTTTTAAGTGAAGCGGGGGTTAGAATTGACCGGAAAATTTTCTGGTCTCATATTGGTACAGTATTCTTTTGCCTGTACCCCCCGCTTTCTTCATCTAGTTGTGGTTTTGCAATCAGCCTACTAATGCTGAGATGTCTAAAATCATAATTACCCTCTGTGATTTGCCCAAAATTCCGGCTACCATCGCCCATAAATAAATACTCCACTTCCATAGCAGCTGATTCCCAACCGGCTCGGAAATTGGTAGCGTACAAAGAAGTGGAGATGGGGTAAATGGATTTCACAGAAAATTTCACCTATTGAACATTCCTTTAAACATACTACACTTGTATTACTGTCCTGTCTATACCTTTAAGGAGAAATAGTGATGCATACGATCGCTCGCACCCCAACTACCGATATGGAAGTTACCAGCATCCGCCTAGAGCGGGAACTCAAAGATAAGCTCAAAGAAATAGCTGGCAATCAGGGATATCAAGCTTTGATCCGAGATATCCTTTGGAATTATGTCCAGCAAAAATCAGGTGAGTGGAAGCCTCGATTTTCGCGGACTGACATTCGAGCTAGCATAGCTGCCACAGCTCAGCAAGAAGAACGCTGTGTACTCACAGGTCAACTAATTCAACCCCAACAACCAATGTTGTTAGGACTGACCAGAAATGGCGATATGGTTCCTCTGAGTGTCGAGAGCTTGGCTGGATAGTCTTATATTCAGGCAATGCAGCCCAGTTATTAGCAAAAATAATTGGGCTGCATTTAGAATTTAGCCTTATTAATATTTTACTGAGAGTTACGGAGATAAAAGAGTAGCTTGTTAAACCTACTAGTTTATAAAAAAATGTAATAAAAATTTATCAAGTAAGCTAAATAATTTTACGTAATATTTAAGGGCAATTTTGCTGGAATTCCAGAGGAATTACGGTTTATGTATACTTAAAGACAGGATAAAGTTAGTAAATTATTTCAACATAGAGCAGTCAAAATAAGCTAACTGAAGCATTTATAGGATATCTGGAGTATTTTATTACTTATCTAAGAATGTAGCAATTTGCTTGATCAAGCGGAAACTTGGCCATCTGAGATAGAAAAGGGCTATAACAGGTGAGAGAAAGATATTCATACAAGATTTGTCAATTATCAGGGTGTATCAACACATAACGCTGAAGAATATGCCAAAAGGTTGGGTGCAAGAAGAATGGGGTTATTATCCGAGGGCGTGCCAAGAATGAAAAAGCCTTTATCGTCGCCGCCACATTACGTAGATGACGTAGATCGACTACAACCTTACCAAGTTAAGCTGATGCAGCATCAGGAAGAACCTACCCGCCAGTTGGTGCAAAAGATTAACCAAATCATTGCCAACAGTTCAGCGATGGCATTGATGGTACAAGATATTGCCCAATTGCTAGGAGTTGCTTTTCAAGTAGATTGCTGCTGCTTAGTTTCAGTAACGGGTGAGACATCCGACGAAGCGACTACTACTAATTGGTGTGCTGATGAGTATCTAGGGTTACCACACCCAGAAGAGATGTTTTCGATGGAACAGTTGCTTATGCACTCGCCAGTGCTGCAATGTGCTGCTGAACCATTGACTATTCAAGATATTTCCATCATTCAAAATAGTCTGGTAATTGGCTGTCAGTATTTGCCGCTACCGATAAAAGCCGTTTTGGCAATTCCTACCCGGTTTGGTGGCAATAATAATGGGGTGATTAGTCTGATTAAATTCCAACCCTATGATTGGAGTGAATCAGAAAAACAACTGCTCAAAGAGGTGGAGTCGTCTTGTGCGATCGCTTTTTCTCAAGTGGCACAAGCTAAACTAATTACTCATCAACAACAGTATTTGCAAAAGAGCAATCAGTATCAAAGCTTGATCAAGCAATTAACTTTACTGAGTCGGAGCAACTTGGAGCTGAATCAAATGCTCCAGTTAGTTATCGCCTCTACTGCCGAATCTCTACTGGCAGATCGGGGTTTGCTTATACTACTAAAATATACAGATCCACTATTTAGGACTCAAGCTAAAAAACAAATCCCCAAAGCGAAAGCTACCGTGAGTGGTGAATGGGCTAGGGAAACACAAAATTACAGCACTACTAAACCAGATATCTTGAATCAGTCTTTCTTGATATCAGAGTGTGGTTTATGCCAGCGTGCCTTCATAGATTCTGTAAAACCAGTAATCTTTGATAACTATACAGAACAAAACGATACCTCCTGTGCGGCTCCATTATTTGCAATAAAGGAATTGCCTGCGGTATTATTAGTGCCATTAGAGAGTCAAGGTACAATTTTAGGATTCTTGGTGCTACAGCAAGCTGTCACTCGCAGTTGGCAAGCAGCAGAATTAAATCTTGTAGAAATGGTTTGTGCTCAAGTAAGTAACGCCATAATGCAGTCAATGACATTGGGCGGAGTCCAAAGTTTGGTAAAAGATCGGACGGCGCAACTCCAGAGTAGTCTTGAACTCCAGGCAAAATTGAATGAAAGAAGCCGACAATATGTTGAGCAACTGCGGAAACTTAACGAACTCAAAGATGAATTTTTGAGTAACATGAGCGATCGCTTGCGCTATCCTTTGACAAACATGCTGATGTCAATTCGTAACTTACGTTTGCCAGGAATCGCGCCAGAGCGTCAAGTTAGATACATGGATATCCTAGAGGAGGAATGCACAAAGGAAATCAACTTGATTAATGACTTGTTGACACTCCAGAAACTAGAGTCGCCTCACGAAGCTCCACAATTAAAAACTATAGATTTAAATACTAGAATCCAGGATATAGCAGCATCTTTTGGGAAAAAACTCGCAGAAAAGGGATTAAAGATTTCTGTAGATTTACCAGAGGAATCGCTAAAACTGCAAACTGAACTAGAGAGTTTTGACCGCATTTTCCAAGAGTTGTTAACCAATGCCTGTAAATACTCAGAGCATGATACTACCGTCCACTTACAAGCCTCTCATCAAGTTGCTCAACAAATTGATCAAGTTATCATAAAGGTGACGAATACAGGACGTGCCATCTCCGAAGAAGAAGCGACCTACATCTTTGACAAGTTCCGTCGCGGAAAAGGACGCTGGACTCCAGGGGCTGGCTTGGGACTTGCTCTAGTCAAGTCTTTAGTGCAGCATTTGAATGGAACGATCGCAGTTGAGAGTCTCCAAATCTCGGATTCTGAACAGAGCGAAATTTGCTTCACCCTGACTTTGCCCCAATTTTGTGACGAAAGCAAACCATAATTCTGAAAGTGACTAAAAAACAGAACACAACACAGAACCTTGATTTCCAGTCTCTTAGTAATGACATCATCCTCGAAGGGGATTTGACTGCTGATGCAGTCGCTTTGGCAGCTAAGGTAGAAATTCAAATTGAGAAAATAGCAGAGCGACAGCGACAAATCAGCGCTAAAGTCCAAATTCCCCAACCAGTGGAACAGATATGGAAGGTTCTGACAGACTATGAAGCCTTACCTGACTTTCTCCCCAACCTCGCCAAGAGTCGTCTAATCGAGCATCCCAATGGTGGAATTCGACTTGAGCAAGTAGGCTCCCAGCGCTTACTGAATTTCAACTTTTGGGCGCGGGTAGTTCTGGATTTGGAAGAATGCTTCCCCAAAGAAATTAATTTCCGCATGGTCGAGGGAGATTTTAAAGGCTTTTCTGGTAGCTGGTGTTTAGAGCCTTATTCCCTCGGTGAGTATGGAGGAACAAATCTTTGCTACACAATTCAAGTTTGGCCTAAACTCACTATGCCAGTGGGAATCATTGAAAACCGCTTGAGCAAAGACCTGCGGCTAAATCTTCTGGCTATTTACCAACGTGTAGAAGAGTTAGCCAGCAAAGAACCTTATGTATAGTTAAACTATCATTCAGGAAAAATCTTGAATGATAGTTTTGCTTCGTAGATTTTGAGCAAAAAATACTTTTGCTTTTTTATCCTTTTTAAGTACCCCCAGGGGAATTCGAATCCCCGTTACCTCCGTGAAAGGGAGGTGTCCTAGGCCTCTAGACGATGGGGGCATCGAACTCAGACCTTTTATAAGGTAACGAATTTCCTTGCCGTTGTCAACAGCTTTTGCCAAAAAAAGTTTGTGGCAGCTAAACTAGGTGGAGGCAAAAGCTTGAAGAGAATACAAAACATGGAGACACAAAAAGAATTTCGTAGACGCTTGTACGGGAAGGTGCAGGGTGTGTCAGCGTCCAGCACTTGGAATTTAAGGGGACGCCCAGAGAGAAAAAACGCTAAACTCAGCAAGGGGCAAAGGGTATGATGTTGTACCCTGTAGAGTTAATATCTCCGATTTTTTACAAAAGATTTTGAAATAAATCGCTCAAAATCTACAACATGGAAGCATCTTTTGAAATTACCCTACAGATGGCGATCGCTGTCTTTGCAGGCATTAGTGCCCAAGTGCTGGCTGCATACTTTCGGATACCTAGCATCGTCTTGTTATTGCTGTTGGGTATCCTGTTTGGCTCTGATGGCATAGGGCTATTGCATCCCCATTTGTTAGGCACTGGAGTGGAAGTTATTGTCGCCCTAGCAACGGCAATAATTTTGTTTGAAGGCGGACTTAATTTGGATCTGCGAGAGTTAGGTAGAGTTTCAGTCAGCCTGCAATTGCTCGTTACTCTAGGAACGCTGATCACATTGCTTGGTGGGAGTATGGCTGCTCACTGGCTGGGTGAATTTCCCTGGAACATAGCTATTCTTTATGCTTCCATAGTCGTGGTGACAGGCCCAACTGTCGTTGGCCCCTTGCTCAAACAAATCAATGTAGATCGCCAAGTAGCAACACTTTTGGAAGGGGAAGGGGTTTTAATTGACCCTGTAGGAGCTATCCTTGCCTTCGTGGTTCTCGATACCATTTTGAACGGCGATGCTGGCCCGATCAATGCAATCATCGGTTTACTCATGCGCCTGGGCGTTGGTGCGGCAATTGGTGGTGCAGGCGGTTATCTGATGAGCTTGATTTTCAAACGCGCCAGTTTTCTGTCATTCGAGCTAAAAAACTTAGTGGTGTTGGCGATACTTTGGAGCCTGTTTACCTTATCGCAAATCATCCGCAGTGAATCGGGAGTAATGACAACAGTGGTTGCAGGAGCAGTATTTGCTAACTCCTCAGTCCCAGAAGAACGTCTGTTACGGAGCTTTAAGGGTCAACTGACAATTCTCAGTGTTTCGGTGCTATTTATCTTATTAGCCGCTGATTTATCCATTGCCAGTGTGTTTGCTTTGGGTTGGGGTAGTTTATTCACTGTTTTGGTATTAATGTTTGTCGTTCGCCCGATTAATATCCTCTTGTGTACCTGGAACAGTGACTTAAACTGGCGACAGAAACTATTTTTAAGCTGGGTTGCTCCTAGAGGAATTGTTGCCGCTTCCGTAGCTTCTTTTTTTGCGATTTCGCTGACACAGCGTGGCATTAACGGTGGTGATTCGATCAAAGCTCTAGTCTTCCTGACAATTATCATGACTGTTGTCTGTCAAGGTCTAACAGCTGGCTGGGTTGCTAAATGGCTGCAAATTACCTCTAAAGACGTAACTGGGGCAGTGATTGTGGGTTGTAATCCGTTGAGTCTTTTGATTGCCCGGTTTTTTCAAGAACGCGGAGAAAACGTGGTCATGATTGATACTGACCCCCAATGTCTTGTTCAAGCCGAGGCACAAAATCTGCGGGTAATTGCCAGCAGCGGGCTGAATGCTGCTGTTTTGGAAGAGGCAGGACTTGCCTCTATGGGTACTTTTTTGGCTATGACAAGTAATGGCGAGGTGAATTTTGTTTTGGCTCAACGGGCGGCTGAGGAATTTAAGCCGCCGCGTGTCTTAGCTGTTTTCCCCCGTGCTCCGCAAGCAAGTATCTCGGTTAGTAATAAAGTTAATCAAGCTTTTATCCCAGACTTAGCGATTAAGACTTGGAATGAATATTTGAATGATGGGCGAGTTAAGCTGGGGACAACTACGCTAAATGAGTTGGAATTTTCCACTCAATGCGATCGCATCCAAGAAAAGATTCAGACTGGGGTGTTGATACCGCTATTGGTAGAACGAGAAGAACGCTTACAGGTAATGCCAGCTAACCAAGAGTGGGAAGTTGGCGATCGGATTATTTACCTATTGTATGATCCCAGACCTAGCCTTTTAAAACGCTTATCTGGTGCTACCCAATCCACTCCCCTCTCTCTAGAAAAGTTACCAGAGGTTGAAGACCTATCCCTCGCCCAATTATCTGAAGTTTCCGCTAGTGAGGTTCCTGGGGGATGAGCAGGCTGAGGAAGAATATAACTCCTAACTCAGCACTGGCTCAACCATAGCTATCCGCTAACAGCACTCTTTATTAGCTTTGGGAAGGAACAAACTCGCCTTCTGGTGGTTGTTGCAAATTACCAATTTCTGGTTTTGGCGCTTCTTGATACATTTGCCATTCTTGCCACAGTAAAGCAGATAAATGAACTATGGCAAGAATTAGCGTCGCCATCGAAATTAGATAACTGTGTATTGTGTAAAGGTGTTCGACAGTAACTGTGTTAATTGCTCCACCCCCAGTTAGGATCTCGCGCAGTTGTCCACCAATGAAAGGAATTGCTTCGATGGTTCCCAACTCAATGTTAAAACGCCAGTATCCTTCCTGAGTCCAATCTAGAATCATCGCTGTCCAGTCCAGCCCGATCGCACTTAAAGTTAACAAAATCCCGCTAATCCAAGCAGCCAGCCAACTCTTGCGAAATCGCCGACCTAAAAACATCACCACAATTTGAATCAGAGCGATCGCAATTACCGCGTTACCAGCAATATCATGCGCTCTCAGAAACAACCAGCCGTATGGCAGTTGTGTATTAATCATCTTCAATGAGTTATAAGCTCCGCCTGCTGTCGGTTCATAGTAAAAAGACAGCAAAACTCCCGTAGATACATAAATTAAGCACAGAGTCAGAATCACGACTGATAATATCGTCGCTATTCTTCGCAAAATCTTATCGAACTGGGTGCTTTGCATGGCTCACCCCTCCTGTTCTTAACTAAGTATTTATTCTTGTTACAATTTTAGCTAATAAATATTAATAAATGTTGCAATTCTCTGAAAAAGATAAAGTTTTTTAAATCTGATATATTGCACTATTCTCGATGAGCCAACTAGCCCAAGTCCACTTAAATGGACTAAAACCGTTTACTAGTGCTCTTTAGACGACTTTAGCTATTAGCCTAGTAATGAATTACTAGGCGATTATTGGACTAGTACCGCAAGGCGGAAGTCAAAAGTCAAAAGTATTATGGAATAAGCTCTTTAAGGATTTTAAATGATTGCTCTATTTACGGCGTGGTATACTAGTTCAGCGTGCGCGTAAATCCAGCTACCATCTCAATTAACCAGACCATTGATTGAGCAACTGGTTAAAGGTAGGCAGACTGGCGCCACAGTGTACTAGTGTAAGATATCAGTTAAATTAAATATTGCAGCCAAGCTTTTAAGGGTTCTGCTGAACCATACCAGATCCCAGGACTTCTCGGAGAATGCCTCACACCTTGAATAACAAAATTTTCTGCGCCTTCTAAGTGAGCAGCTTCAATCGGTGTGATTCCATCTCCCCAAGTGTTACCCTTGCCACAGGTTAATTGGTAACTACTGTAAGCTAACCAGCTACCGCGCCGCCTTTCCCCAAAGATAGTTTTGCCAGCCACACAAACGTAACGAACGTTTTTGTAAAAAGCTCCTGGGTAGTTATTGGTCACAAAATCTAGATTGGAGCGTGTCCAGCGTTCTTGACTAACATGGGGTGTCCCCAAGGTGATGAGAGTAGCAACCAGGGGATGCGCTTCCCAGAGAAATGGTTTGACATCACCGCGTGCCAAGTAGGGCTTTTCTCCCATGTAGATGCGGGATATCCAACCTCCGGCTGAGTGACCAATCAAGTTAATTTGAGTAGCATTATGTTGCTGCAATATATGCTTGATTGTAAGATGAAGTTGTTGCAGAATCGGTGTTACTGATCTTCCTCCAATAGTGGGTAGCCAGTCACGCCGTCGCAGTGGTACTGTAACTGTGGGAAAATCTAACTCTTGTAGGGATTGTTCTAGTTGGCGGTAAGCGATCGCATTTTCTAGATATCCAGGCACAATAACTGTCGGTAACGGCATTTTAAATTTTTGCTGCAATGATTGATGGTTTGAAACTTTTTTACGAAGAAGTAGTCAGATTCAGAAGCTAGAATTGCGATTTGATGACTGACTCCTTTTATAAAAACTCAAATAGCTTTAGTCGGTACTAGAATGTCAATAAAATTGTACAATGTGCAACAGTTTTAGGGGCTGCTGATGTGGTAGTATTTTTACATAGGTCCTAGATTCGGACAAGCAAGTGTGCCATCTGTTACAGAAGCGTAGTTAGACTGGAAAACAGTAGACAAAACCAGGCAACTTCAGCAAATGTTGTGATGTACTCAGACTTGTACGTTCACTTAAACTTTATAAATACCCTAGATATTAATTTTAATTGTGTGCGTCATAACAGTAAAAAATCAAAAGTAGTAATTTTTCAAATATCTCTTTAGCAAAGTCAAATTTGAAAATATGATCCAACGTCACTGATCAATTAAAAACCTGAATAAATGGCAATTTTGGCGTTTTGATTGCCAGCATAGGAAGTTACTATTTCCTTAGAGGGACGCATCTCTTACAATATCCTGCAAGTCGAAAAGATAAA
Source organism: Nostoc sp. (assembly GCF_036919675.1). Taxonomy (GTDB): domain Bacteria; phylum Cyanobacteriota; class Cyanobacteriia; order Cyanobacteriales; family Nostocaceae; genus Nostoc. Next base: position 139,961 of record NZ_JBALCP010000077.1, on the reverse strand, counting down.
ATCGCTAATCAACTGCAACTGAGCCGAGTGAACGATAACAGCTATGTCTTACGTCTCCCTGTTTAAAAATATACCAGAAATCTTAAGCCAGCCAATTGGGATAGCAGCTATAGCTTCTCTTGGCATCCACGGTGCTATTGCGATGATTGTGCCATTGATGCCTATGGACTCTAACAAGCCCAAACAAACAGCATCATCCAAAACAGTCGGACTTTTGGAATTGAGCCAAGCCGACCAAAACCGTTTACCGCAAAGCACATCCCAAGTTGGTTTACAACAATTTCCTCCAGTAGCGCCACTTTCTGCCCCTAACTTTAGCGCCCAAACTGGATTGCCCCCATTGGCACCAGCCCCATCCAGTCAGCTAATACTGCCTCCGCTACCCCCATCATCGAATAACTATCGAGTCTCCTCCTTGCCTACAAGGCAGTCTTTGCGGATGATTCCTAGTGAAAATTTGCGATTTGACGCCTCTAAATTTGACAGTTCTAAATTCAATACCAGCCCGAAATTCTCGCCATCAGTTCCTCGTTTGAATAATAGTGATACTAAATACCAGGTAGTTAAGCCACTGGCTATTAATAGGTTGCCAGAGTTGGAGTCGCAGAAAATACCTGATGATATTCTGCAAAATGCCCAGTCTCCGAACCTATCTGAGGCTACCCCTATTCCAACAGCACAGGGAAATAGGACTTTACAGATGATGCAACCGGGTAATGATATGTCTAGAATTGCTCAAAACCCGCTGATAAATTCTTTAAAACAAGCTCCAAGGGCTGGGCATAGCTTAACCCCAACTAGGGGAACCACGCTCAAGACACCTGATTTATCTGGAAAAGGATCTGAACTGGCGATCGCCCAGTTAGACTCCTACGCAAACCTGAGAAAAGAAGTCCAGCAAGAATACCCTACTGCTGAACAAAAACCAGTTATCCGCCAAACATTACCCACAGATAAGCCGAATCTTGAAGGTGCTGTTTTGGGTGTATTAGTGGTAGATCCTGATGGTAAGGTCTTAGATATCAAGTTTCAAAATAAGTTAGTTTCCCCTGAATTGATTGTTAAAGCAAGGGAATATTTCAACAAGCAATCCCCCAAGGGAGATAAACAAATTAGTTCCTATCCATTTAACCTAAGTTTCCAAAACAACATTAGCAACACCACTGGGACTACTCAATTATCTGCACCGATAATCAATAACAATCAGTTTACCCCCTCACCAGCAGCTACTTCTAAACCATTTCCAGAACTGCGAATCAAAAATAACCGGCCTGCGTCCTTGCCGATAGGTACTCTTAAACCATTATCTGCACCGGGAGTCAATAGCAATCACCCTACGCCCTCACCAGCAGTTACTTCTGAACCATTATCTGAACAGCAAATCATAAACCAGCCCACGCTTTCATCGCCAGCTACTACTTCCGAAATGTTATTGCTGCCGAGAGTTAATAATAGTCAGCCTACACCCTCTGTTGAATCAGATGGAAAATTAGTAGAACGGTTGCGCGAAGTGAAGGAAAACAGAGAAAAGTCTAATCCAGAAAAATAATTGCCAGCGGGTGATCTTGGATTAAGAAAAACCTAAAAGCCATGAATGATAAAGATTCTGAATTTATCATTCATCTTTAAAATATCGTTTTTAGCAGTTGACGAACTGGCGATCGCCAGTTCGTCACACTTAGATAGGTAGGCATAATTAAACATATAATAAAATCCTAGTTCCTAGTGAGTGATTCATCGCTTATAGCAAGGTTGCTCAGGACTAAAGTCCTTACGCTTCTAGCTTGGAGTTAGCCTCTGGCAATGTGAGAGGTTAACGCCTGCCGGAGGATGCCCGAACGCAAGAGCGTCTCCTGTCTTGAGAAGGGCTGTAGGGAGAAGACCGCGCTAACTTACTACAAACTTTAATTTATTTACGCCTAGCAAACTTTGAAGTTCCTTAAAAAGTTCTAAGAAGGAAATGCACTCAGGGATTTCCAACAAATAAATTCTCTAATGTTGTGGGGTGGGCGTCTCGCCCACCAATAATTAAAGGTAGGCAAAGACACCCACCCCACAAGAACTAAACGGTATTCCTACTTTACCAGCCTTGTTCTGCATTCTGAAAAACGTAAGCAGCTACCTCCAAAATCTCCTCAGGACTTAACTTGCTTTTAAAGGCAGGCATGGCATTTTTTCCATTTTGCACTTGGTGGATAATCGCCTCGATTGAGTCACGATCATAATTTTCTAGGTACTTTGACAATGCTTCCTTTTTCAAGGTTTTCTGGCTAATAAGGATGTTACCGCCACCTATATGGCAAGAAGCGCAGTTAGCCTCGAAAATTTTAGCACCGTTAGATGTTTCGGCAGCTAGTGCTGGACTAATGAATGTCAATTTGAATTGGGCGATCGCTAACAGTAGGATTAATAAAAGTATTCTCAACAGTATTTCCTCGCAACAAGCCTCCAGCAAGAGTATAAACGTGATTAATCCCTGATTAAGTCAAATTTGATCAAAAGTGGCGGTAACGAGTTCACACCTCCATCGCCACAGGTTGTTTAGCGTCTTAGGGGAGGATAGGACTCGTTACCGCCATTTATGCTTTTTGTGCGTCACTCTAGAAGTGTGGCGTGTTGCTATGAGCTAATTTCACTGAGAAATCATTTTGTGTCAAAGGTTGCTATTTCTAGCCTTGGACAGTGATTGTACCAACCATGCCAGCACCACGGTGAGGTTCACAGTAGAAGGTGTAGTCACCAGCAGGTGCGTCTGTTGCAAAGGTGGTTGTTTCCTTTTGACCAGGACTCATGAGCAACTTCTTATGAGACAGAGATTTTGCTAAATCAGCGCTCTTAGTGGGGTTTTTGGCAGCATCAAACACAACATTATGGGGGGGAACTTTGTTGTTCACCCATTCAACTGTGTCGCCTGGTTTAATGGTCAACTTTTTCGGTTCAAATGCTAGCATTCCTTTATCGCTACCCAATTTCACCTGGTAGGTTTCAGCCGAAGCACTGGGAGTAAAAACAGCAAAGCTGCTAACAACTAAAAGGATTGTCAACACAGCTAAACCAAGACGTCGCCAGCTTGCTGAAATCAATTTCATGGCTCTCTCCTAACAAATAATTTTTTTCCTTTCCTCATTTTAAATAAAATCAACACCAAATATGACAATCTGTCATAGATACAATTTTTTTTTTAAGAATGGGCAGCAATTTATTGCCAAAAGCTGTGCGATCAGTAATAAATGCTAGACTGCGATCGCCCAAAAAACCTGTGAAGAAAGGTAAACAGTCAAACAAGAGATTTTTATTTTTTCTTTAGGAATATTTTTACTTTTCAGAATTTTTTATGCACTAACCGGGAACATTTTGTGCTGTGGTGAGAACGAGAGCAGCTAAACTTTAGTAAAAACTAGGGATTGGGGACTAGGGACTAGGGACTGAATTCTTTTCAATCCCCAATCCCCAGTACCCAATACCCAATGACTCAGTACTAATTCCGGGATTTAGTAATAGATTTTTCCGCCTCCCCACTTAGTGCCAACGATTTTGGGTTGTAAGAGAATATGACCGGCGATTGCCCCCAAGTCATCATCCGTCAGATTTCGCATTGTTGTGAAAATATCTGCGCTTTTGATACTGGGGTGTATTTCGGAAATCTCTTCTTCCCCGTCGTAAGTAGTGGGATTTTTCAGGTAATCCACCAAGCCTTCAACGTTGTTACGGTTGGGTGTTGCCAATGCCAGATCGTCTGGAGTGAGTCCCACGTTCTGGTTTGTCTTGGTAACTCCCCCAGCATGACATTGGGCGCAAGCGTAATTAAATAAGCGTTTGCCTTCTTTGACTTGTTTAAGGCTAAGTACGGTGGTTTCACCTTGAGTATTTAATGGCACCGTTCGGGTAGCTTTGTCCAGTTCCACTGCTGTCGCGCTACCGACAAACAACTGAAACGAGAGTAAAACAGTGGCCACAACAACGCCAATTAGTCTTCTAAACATGTTTCCCCTTAAAAATTTTGACGCTCAACACAGCTAAGAAAGCGATTCTCAATCTCCAAGCTACTAATTGCTAATAGACTCATTGTTTTTTGTCATTAGCTATCAGTGATTAGCCAAAGTCCGAGATAACCCTTCAGGTGATCTCGTTATCACCCACCAAGTTGCTAGTACCTTTTGGGCGTATTTCAGACGATATTTGGGAAATAATTGCCTTTGCATCTTCTAACGCCAAACGGGTCTTTTGGTGTCTGTAGGCAATTCCCAGTTGGTTGCACAGAGAAAACACTTTTTCTACAGGAATGCTGTAGTCAGCTGCTATCTCTGCGATCGATAGGTCTACAAAACCCATAATGCTTGTTAACTGATAGATAGAGATTGAGTCGCTGTAATACCAATATCACGTTAGGAGTGCAATTTGTTGCCCGAAATACGGTTTGGGGATCGGGAGGGGGAAAGAGGGCAGGGGGGGCATACTTCTCTACGAGAGGCTGCGCCAACGACTGCGCCCTTCGGCTACGCTCAGCACAATACTCAGTAACCAGGGGAGCAGGGGGAGTAGGGAAGAGTTTTCCAATGCTCCATGCCCAATGTCCTATGCCTATTAACCCTTTCCCCCGGTAAAGGTAACGCTTTGAATAAAGTAACGATTAAAAAAGGCGTAAATGCCTAAAGCTGGCAGGGTGAAGACCATAGAAGCCGCCATAATGTAGTTCCAGTAGCTGATATATTGACCTTTGAAGGTGTTCAGCCCCAAAGGGAGAGTAAACATTTCTGGGTCAAATAGGATAACTATAGGCAGTAAAAAATTATTCCAACTCCCCATGAACACAAAAACTGCCTGTGCTGCTAGTGCTGGTTTTGCTAAAGGTAAAACAATATGTCGGAAAATTCCAAAAGTATTTAAGCCATCCAGCTGGGCTGCTTCTTCTAGTTCTTTAGGAAAATTAACGAAAAACTGCCGCATCATGAAGATAAAAGTGGCATTGACCATGCTAGGCACAATCATGCCTTGGTAAGAATTCAGCCAGCCGATCGCTTTCAAAATCAAAAATGTCGGAATTAGGGTGATTTGCGCTGGTACTGCCAGTACTGCCAGGATTAGGAAGAACCAAAAGCGCTTGCCCACAAAACGCAGTCTTGCCAAAGCATAACCAGCCATTGAATTTAACAACAAGTTTAAAAGCGTGACGCTGACGGCAATCACCACACTGTTGAGCAACCAGCGCCAAAACAGCGGTTCTTGCAGAAAGATTTGCCTGTAGTTGTCAAAAGTAAAATTCTTAGGGAGAAAGTTGGGTTCACCACTGACAATCTCTGTTAGCGGCTTAAATGATGCTGAAAGTGCCCAGAGGAAGGGAATTAAGGTGACGATTGCATAGAGTGTCAGCAAGACGTACAACAAGACTTTGAGCCAGGATAAGCCAGAGATGTTAGTCAAATCCGTTCGCCTCCAAAAAGTCGTCGCTGAATCAAACTGATGGCAATGATCACTGCTGTCAACAAAAATGCGATCGCAGCTGCATATCCCATTTGTAAATTCCGAAACACAGCTTGGTAAATTAGCAGCACCACAGTTAAGGTAGCGTTGTTTGGCCCGCCAGTACCGCCAGAAAAGATGTAAGACTGGTCAAAAAGTTGAAAAGTCCCAATTACCCCCACTGCTATCACAAAGAAGGTTACAGGCTTCAGCAAGGGAAGCGTAATGTGGATAAATTGCTGCCACCCATTTGCGCCATCAAGTTCCGCCGCCTCATAAAGTGTTTGGGGTATATCCTGCAACGCCGCCAGATAAATCACCATGAAAAACGGCGCAGTTGACCAAATGTTCATGATCATAATCCCTTTGAGCGCAACTGCTGGGTCACCCAACCAGTTATAAGTAGGTAGCCCCATAAAAGCGAGAAAATCATTTAGTAGCCCATTAGTGTTATAAATCCACATAAAGATGAGCGTCAGCACTGCTGAAGAAGTGACTGTGGGCAAAAAGTAGAGGATGCGCCACCAGTTTTTACCGCGAATCCCAGAATTCAGAGTTACCGCCAGAATTAAAGCCAGGACAGTTTGAGTTGGCACAACAATGGCTACATATTCTGCTGTGTTTCTCAAAGCAATCCAAACCCTTTCATCTTCAGCTAATCGTGTAAAGTTCCGAAAACCGATGAACTCGTACTCAATACCGCCGAGGAGTTGAACTTTTTGCAAGGAAAGAAAAACGGCGCAGAGAATGGGTAAGACTACAAAAGTTCCTAAGACCAGAATGGTAGGCATCATAAACATATACCCAGCCATGTTTTCTGTGATCTGCCACCTGGGGTTACTCCGCCGCCTGCTGATTTCAAACACTACTGAACCTCCACCTAATCTCGCACTAACCCGACTGTAGCGATGGGTCATGCATGATTATTTATCGTACTCCGTGTTCAGAACTCGAAACTTTGTGTTCAGAACTCGAAACTTTATGCTCAGAACTTGAAACTCCGTGTTCAGAACTCGAAACTTTATGCTCAGAACTCGAAACTCCGTGTTCAGAACTCGGAACTTCGTGCTCAGAACTTGAAACTCCGTGTTCAGAACTCGAAACGCCAAGCTTTTTTCTTAGAACTTCGTGCTCAGAACTCGAAACTCCGTGTTCAGAACTTGGAATTTCCAGAATTCCAGAATAAGTGAAGAGTTAGCTTTAAGGAATATGAGACTCAACTTACAATCTCACCTTTACAGGGCTGTTTCGACACGATTCAAAAATTCGCTCAAGACTTGCAAGAATCGTTCCGTCTCTTCCAAATGAGGCATATGTGAACTGTTTTCAAACAGCACCCACTCAGAGCCAGAAATACCCTGGTGAACTGTTTTAACACAAGTAGGCGTAACCTCATCGTAGCGACCTGAAAGTAGCAGTGTCGGCACGATAATTTCACCGAGACGATCTTCAATATTCCAGTCGATGATTTTGCCTGCACCCCGAAACTCTGTACCAACTTTGCTGTAGGCTCTAGTTAAGCTGCTGGGCCAAGGATCTACTCGGCAAAGAAAAGAATGATTGAAAGCTTCCATTGCCTGTTTATATTCGGGGTCTTGAGTTGTATCGTCAGCTTCATGCTTACGAATGACTTGTTGTACTTCAATTGGCAGCTCATTCATTAGGCTATAAGCTTCAGTAACAAATTGTTGAATACTGCAAGGTGTACTAGCTAAAACGAGACTGACTAATCCAGTCGGTTGGGAAAGAGCATGTTCTAGGGCTAAACAACCACCCCATGATTGCCCAAAAAGATGAACCTGTTCTAAATCCAATGCGCTGCGAACAGCGAAGAGTTCTTCTTTGAACAAATCTATGGAGTATAAGGCGGGGTCTGTGGGGCGATCGCTATTACCACACCCTAATTGATCGTAAAAAATAACTCGCCTTCCGGTTGCTGCGATCGCTTCCAAAGGTTCTAAGTAGTCGTGGGGTACTCCTGGGCCTCCATGAAGACACAGCAACGGTAGCTTGCCAGAATCTTCTTGGTCTGGTTTAACGATGCGATACCATACCTGATGACCACGAAATGAAATAAAGTCTTCAATGGCAGAAGTTACAGTCATGGAGTTAGTGTTTTACTGCTCAAACAAATATACTCAATTACGCGATCGCTTGAACCTCATTGAGTTTATAAATTGGGACGCCCAGCGATGCCTACGGCGACAAGCTACGCACCGCTAGGTATCTTGACGATTATGTCATCCTACTTCTGTGGTTGATTTGAGGGAAGTTGACAAGTCCCCTTTTGGAACTGGTACTCAATTCCTAGCCCTCTTAAATAAAAGGTCACAGGGTTACAGCCGGATAGCAGGGCAGCAAAGATAGGAGCGATCACTACAAGGGTAAGGAACAAGTAAGCATACTTCCCAGGAGGCAAGTTTCCCTTGGGAAGTAGGGATGAGTTTTTATTTTTAACGAACATGATTTTATGATGAGAGTGATGTTTAATTGAAATTCGGCCTGGAGAGATTCCGGGCTTTTTTCTGTGAATAGAAACTGCAAAAGCAAAAGCCCCAGACATAGACAGCCTGGGGCATCTGCATTGAATGCGCTGTTATTGCTATTGCTTACAGATTTGATAGAATGTTGCACTTTTTTGACCTCCTTGGGTTTAATCTAGGAGGCTTGCCTTGAAGAGAGCGTTTGCAATAATTCCGGTAGCTAAAAGCTTGATTTTATACTGCTTTATTTGACCGGGTATTCGTGCATACAACTCAAATCACAGATTGCAACAGCAATTCGTGACAAGCTGTGGACATCTGCATATAAAATACAGTTATCCTACGCTTCTTCAAGGCTAGGCCTGAAGTTTGGTTGAATGAACGAACACCTAAGCAGCATTCACGGTTCCTTTCCCTTTTTCCGTCCCACCGTTTTTCACATTGATGAAGCTAAAGACCCATAGAAACATTGCTGCGGGCGTTCTCGTTAAACGTAAACGTGCCCCAAGGACGGAGGAAAGCAACCAAAATAAAGATAACAAATTTTCAACGTCTGAAGCAATTGGCACGAGTAAACTTTTCTGCAATCTCTTGCACTTAGCGATTTTCCAATACCTGGCACTGGTTCCAAGAGCGATCGCAATGAATCTTGGTCATAGCCAGTAAATATTTAGTAATAGTTCATGCTATGTCCTATTAGAAAGTGATTTGGTGAAGGTAAGAAAGATTGCTTACTCCATCGCCCTAATTTGCTGATTAGCTTCATTCTGTGCCTTCAGCATCGCTTGATTTAATAGTTGTTGCCCCAGCAAGGCGCTGACAAACTGATTATCAAAGTTATTCACGATCGCCCCTGGATACTTACCTACCTGCCAAGATGTAGCATAATCAACTCCCGCCACTAATGGCGATCGCAGTAGGTCTTGGTCATAGGCGGGAAATATTGAGCATTTGTATTGTAAGCAAGTGAGAGACGATGCTATGCCCTATTAGAATATGACTATAGTCATGACTACGGTTATTATGAAATCAATTTCCAAAAGTAAACTCAAATCTCAACTTCTTGAGTTTTTGCGACTTGTAGAGTCAGAGGGAGAAGAAATTGTAGTTACTGATCGCGGTAAGCCAGTCGTGAAAATTTCCAAATACGCACAAGCACCTTCAACAGAGGAGTTATTTGGGGAGATGCGCGGTAAAGTGAAGTACTTTGAGGATTTAACTACACCAACCACTGAGGAATGGGCGCAATTGTGAAGATAGTCCTTGACACTTGTGCCCTAATCTGGTGGAGTTTAGATCCAGCTAGACTTTCTGAACAAGCCAAAGAAGCGTGCAACTACATGGAAAGGGATAAAAATGGTCTTGTCCCGTCCATAACCATATGGGAAATTGCTATAAAAATCAAAAATAAAAAACTAGATTTAGGAGTCAATCTTAACGAGTACGTAGTAACGCTGAAAAAGTCTAGTGTCGTTCAGATTGTACCGATTGATGAAAATATTTGGATGGAAAGTGTCAATTTAGAATGGGGTCATCGAGATCCAGTAGATCGAGTTGTTGTCGCACTAGCCAGAAGTAATCAAGCTGCAATAATTACAGCGGATAAAGAGATAGCAAATTTCTACTCAGAAGTGATTTGGTGAAGGTAAGAAAGATTGCTTACTCCATCGCCCTAATTTGCTGATTAGCTTCATTCTGCGCCTGTACCATCGCCTGTTTTAATGGTTGTTGCCCCAACAAGGCGCTGACAAACTGGTTATCAAAGTTATTAACGATTGCCCCTGGATACTTACCTACCTGCCAAGGTGTAGCATAATCCACTCCTGCCACTAATGGCGATCGCAATGGGTCTTGGTCGTAGCCCAAATTCTTTGCAACTGATTTACGTGTTGGTAAAGCAAACCCTTTTCCTGTCCACTTCTGCATCCCTTCTTTACCCGTGAGATAGGAAATCAACTCCCAAGCTTCGGCTTTGTGCTGTGCTTGCTTGTTCATCACATAGGCAACGGTAAATACCATCGTGCCTTTTTTGTCATTAATAGTAGGCACTGGTGCGGTAGCAAACTCTAGTTGGGGAAAGGTTTCAGTTAGATAGGGAATTGCCCAGTTACCTTCAATCACCATTGCTACTTTACTCTGACCAAACATTTCACTACCTGAGTTTGTCCCCACATCAGATTTTTGGGCAGAGGAGTGGTCTTTTTGATACTGGTCTACTACCAACTCTAAACCCTGCAAACCTGCCGCACTGGCAAAGTTAGCATAACCATTTTGATCAACAAGTTGTCCACCAAAGGCTTTAATTTTATAAGCCTGACGCGCCAATTCGGGAATTTCTCCAAAGCCGTATTTGTTAATTTTGCCTGTCAATTGTTTCGAGTAGTTACGTAATTCCTCCCAAGTAGCTGGCGGATTACTCAAGCTTGCAGCGGCGAATGCTTTTTTGTTATAAAAGAGGGCAAGGGTAGAATAGTCTTTAGGAAAACCGTAAATCTGGTTCTGGTATTTGAAGCTATCGAGTAGTGTATCCTCAAAGTCCGTTAGGTCAAATTCGGGAGTGATGTAAGCATCTAACGGTTCCAAAACATTCTGACTCATCAAGAAAGGAGCTTCCAGCGCATCCAGATAAAAGACATCAGGCGCAGCTTCCCCAACTAAACGAGTTTTGATTACATCCATGTATTGGTCGGAGATTACCTCATATTTCACCTTAATAGTTGGATGCTGTGCCTCAAAGTCTTGCAACACCTGTCTCAAAAGTTTTTGCTCAACAGGGGAGCCTCCCCAACCACTAAGTTTAATGGTGACTGCGGTAGACGCTAAGGGTTTGCTTGGTAATTGTAGACTGTGACAAGCAATGATGGCGATCGCGATCGCCATTACCAGTCCCAAAAAATTAAACAATCTTTTCTTGATCACAGACAAATAACAGTCTCTCTCACCTCACTTATATCTTGTGTTATTAATGAGTGATATTTTACTTCTCTGAAATTTTTGTTAAAAATTGCAAGCTGAAATAACGAAAACTTATCAGGAATATTAATGAAAGCATACTGAGTTCCAGGGCAACCGGATTTATATCAGGATGTTTTACTCATTAAACATATATTATGGATTTTGTTCAGGTTGAAACAACTGCGCCACTAACTCTGGAAATTTCCCAGATTGCCTTACCACTAACAGTACTCTCTCCAACCTCTCGAATTCCTAAAGATACTATTCGCACAAGTCTAAGAGCCTCCACTACAGATTCTGTCTTAGCAGCGGTTTACTCCCTTGGAACTGGCGGGATTTTACTCAGCAATTTCTTGGTGGAATTAGGTGCTAGTCCAGTGGTCTTTGGGATGCTGTCCTCTATCCCCATGTTGGTCAATCTGGTTCAGCCGTTGGGTGCTTACTTGTCTGAACGCAGCAACAGCCGCTTTCAATATTCTCTTCGGACACACGGAATTGGTCGGCTACTATGGCTGGTTCTAGTAATCAGTATTGCAGGCGTAAGCTGGGGAGTGGTTAATACTCACCAGTTAGTGATATTGACACTCTTGATTGTCCTATTTAGCAATCTTTTGGGAGGACTAGGAACGGCATCGTGGTTAAGTTGGGTAGCAATGATAGTTCCCCGGCAATTGCGAGGCAGATATTTTGGCATACGCAATAGTGCTGCTAGCCTCACGAATTTGGTTTGCATACCAATGGCCGGTCTAGCTGTATCACATTGGTATGGTGGAACTCTACAAGGCTATGGGGTGATTTTGCTGGTAGGCATCGTGTTTGGAATTATGGGATTAGGGTGTCAGTATTTCCAAGTGGATATGAATCCGCGCTCGGAAAATACTTATTATGGCAAGTTACCTCAAGCAAGTGAGATTCAGCCAGAGGTTGCTAAAGATGAATCATCTGAAATCGTTCAATCAATTCATCCATCACAAAACCAATTAGCTGACAGTCTTTGGAAAAACTCTAACTTTTTGAGATTTCTGCTGTATTTCAGCTTCTGGACGCTTGCTGTGAGCCTCAGCAGTCCTTTTTTTAATCTCTACATGCTGGACAGGCTGGATTTGGATGTGAGCTACGTGACTATCTACAACAGCCTTCAGGCGGGGGCGACTTTGCTGATGCTCATCCTGTGGGGCAAATTAGCAGACAAGATAGGCAATCGTCCCATCCTCATCTGTATTGGAATTTTGGTTGCAGCCACACCAATGCTGTGGCTGGGGATTGGTGTTAATCGCCTTGACATCTGGTTGTGGTTACCCCTGTTACACATCTTGAGTGGAGGGACTTGGGCGGCGATTGACTTGTGCAGCAACAATATACAATTGGCGATCGCACCAAATAAAAATCAGTCTATCTATTTTGCGATCGCAGCTGCCGTTGCTGGGGCGAGTGGTGCTTTGGGCACAACGATAGGCAGCTTCATTATCCAATTTGCTCAGTTTGGAGGCTTACTGGGGTTATTTGCCCTCTCTAGTCTATTCCGACTAGCAGCGCTTGTTCCACTGTTTTTTGTCAAAGAGCCGGGAAGATGAAGGAATCAAAAGTGAGGAGTTAGAAGTTAGGAGTGAGGAGTTATGAATTTTTCACTTCATACTCTTCACCGGAGTTTCGGAGTCTCCGGCTTTGCTCCTAACTCATAACTTTTGTTTATTCTGCTGCGGTAGAAGTTAAGGACATTGTTTCCCACAACACCATATGAGGTGTTGTTAGTACAGGCTGATGTAGGGCAATCAGCTGGGCTAGGGTCTTCTTTAATTGGGTACGGGGTACGATATCATCAACAAAACCGTGCAGGAGCAAATCTTCAGCAGTCTGAAAATCATCGGGTAATTTTTCGCGTAGGGTTTGCTCAATTACTCGCCGACCGGCAAAACCAATAGTTGCCTTGGGTTCTGCCAAAATGAGATCGCCCAACATCGCAAAACTTGCGGTAACACCGCCCGTTGTGGGATTTGTCAAAACGGGAATATATAATAGTCGGGCGTCTTTATGGCGCTGTAGGGCTGCGGAGATTTTCGCCATCTGCATCAGGGAGAGCATTCCTTCTTGCATTCTCGCGCCACCAGAGGTGCAGACGATAACTACAGGATACCGCCGTTGAGTGGCTTGCTCAATCATCCGGGTGAGTCTTTCTCCCACGACCGAACCCATACTACCACCCATGAAACGGAAGTCCATAACCCCAAGGGCAATAGGCAAACCGTTGATTTGACCTAAACCAGTTTTAACCGCGTCTATTAAGCCAATTTTCTCCTGTAATTCCCGCAAGCGATCGCTGTAGAGTTTGCGATCGCGAAATTCCAGCGGATCGGTTGGACGCAAATGCTCGTCCAGCGGTTTCCAGGTATTGTTATCTATCAATTGACGGATGCGCTCATCACTGTCTACCCGATTGTGATGACCACATTCGACACAAACCATCTGATTGGCTTTCAGGTCTTTTGTGTATGCCAATACGCCACATTTAGAACATTTATGCCACAGACCATCAGCAATTTCACGCTCTTGGCGTTCCAGGCTGGTAGATCCTGATTTCCGTCGATTTGCAAACCAATCAAATAGAGACTTTAAACCGCGTGATTCTTCGTTGTTAGCCATTTTTTATTTTATTTTAAGTGGGTATGAGGTCGAAAACATGTCAAACCGTATCGGGTTGTCCTTAGTCTTTTGTCATTTATCTTTACTAATGACTCATGACTACATCGTCAAACTTCGCTTTTAAGCAATTCAGACCTTAATTTTCATCTTTGGTTGCCAGCTTAACGAAAATACTTATGCCAATACAAGTCTCTTAGTGCTTTATTTCAGCAGACTTAATTATATGGACGTACTGACAAAGCCATGAGAATACCAACCTCCAAATAAGATGCTCTCCCCTCCCACCCAAATCAATTATTCGTATTGCTAGGTTATGAACAACCAGCATCTATTGCACTAGTTGTGCTTGCCAACGGTTAATCGTCGTTAAGAGGGTAATACAAGTCACAAGCTGAATATTATCAAAATATGAAGGGCAGATGGGGTAATGCTGGTTACAGTCACTAATTATAAATATTTCTTATGTAAGGGCATTGGGCATTGGGAAGAGGCAGAGGGGCAGTTCTTGCTGGGAGCAGAGGAGAAAGAGATAATTTTTTATTCTCCCCCTGCCCCCTTGCCCTCTGCTCCCCTGCCTTTTCCCCAATCCTCACTCCAATTCAAGAGGCTGGAAAAAATAACCGCAGGTAGCTAGACAAAATGGCTTCGCCGCTAAACAGGGTAATCACAGATCCTAAAGCCAGAAAAGGGCCAAAAGGCATCTTTTGTCCTAACCTTTGTCGCGATGTCTCTTGAGTCAGGGCTTTGCGTCTACGCATAATAACACCGCTGCCAACTAATGCGCCCAGCGCACAGGCAATAAAACTAGCCAAGAGCAAATATTTCCAGCCTAACCAGGCTCCCATCATGGCTGCTAACTTGGCGTCACCTGCACCCATTGCAGCTTTACCAAAGGCAATTGAACCCAATATGGCGATCGCATCAAACATCCATAAACCCAATACTGCACCAACTATCGCCATCATCAGGTGATTTACCAATGTTACCGAACTAGCCTCTGGTAAAAAACCAACCACCATTTGAAACAAAATCCCTACCACCAAACCCGACTGAGTAAGTGGATTGGGTAGAGTCATTGTATCTAGGTCGATAAGCGATAGCGCCAATAACCAACTACAAAAAGCCCAATAGCCTATTGTTAAAGTCGAAACTTGAAATACTAAAAAAACCAGTAAAAAAATTATGCCCGTTACCCCTTCTACTACAGGATAACGGACAGAAATTTTGCTTTTGCAATATCGACACCGCCCTCTTAACGAAATCCAACCAAATACTGGTACATTATCGTAAGCTTTTAGCTGGTTTAAGCAATGAGGACAACGAGAAGGCGGCCAAAGAATTGATAATCCAGCAGGTAGCCGATAAACAATAACGTTGATAAAACTGCCAATAGATGCACCCAAAGCGAAGACCATTACACCCGCCAAAACGGCGAACAAAATGTCCATATAGTCCTTTATCATTTGTCCTGTGTCATTTGTCGTTTATCTTTTGTCATTTGTCGAGAGTTAATCAATATTGACTCTTAACCAATGACTAATGACTAATGACTAATGACCAATGACCAATGACTAATACATATGCGATTCAATTTGACTCAAGGGCACAAAACATTCTTGAGGTAAGAGAACTGGTTGGTTAGTAAAAATAACCTTACCTCGATGATTCACACGATTAATTGCTACACCGGAAGGTTGCCCAGCTATTTCGGGATGTACTTCACAGTGAGTATAGTATATCTGCCCAGCAGCTCTGATTACAGCGGGATCAATCAAAGGCGATTGGTTCTTCGGGGCGGTAAAATTTACTTGACCTTGTCGTAATGCGTACACTATCGACTGTTCTTTGATTGCTAGATTTCCCTCTAGTCTACCCGAAACTTATAGCAAAGGTTGCCAAATTGCCCAGGTTGCATTTTAAAAACTCGTAATTCGCAATTCTGTAACAGAAAGGGGATTTAGACCCCACTTGAAAACTTAGCTACCTGTGGAGGTAGGGGTCCCAAACGCTATGCTTAATTACAATAAAATTATTTTGTTTCAAGAGCTAGAATCAGTGCGTTGCCCATAGCACGGCAACCCAAGAGATTTTTTCCTGGAGAAATTATATCCCCGGTGCGATCGCCTTGCTCTAAAACTTGCAATACGGCTTGTTCGATGTGATCTGCTGCTTTTGGCTGGTCTAAACCGTAGCGTAACATCATCGCCGCACTCAAAACCTGTGCTAGAGGATTTGCCTTATCAAGTCCGGCAATATCTGGGGCGGAACCATGAACTGGTTCAAACACACCAGGCCCTGAAGCGCCCAAACTAGCCGAGGGTAACATCCCAATACTACCCGTGAGCATGGCAGCAGCATCAGAGAGAATATCACCAAACAAATTGCCTGTGACGATGGTATCGAACTGCTTGGGAGCGCGTAGCAACTGCATAGCAGCATTATCTACATATAGATGAGAGAGTTCGATATCCGGATATTCCGTACTAAGTTGGGTGATGCGATCGCGCCACAACTGAGATACTTCTAATACGTTTGCCTTATCTACTGAACAAAGTTTTCCGCCACGTTTTTGCGCTGCTTCAAAGGCCACCCGCCCGATACGTTCAATTTCGGATTCTGTGTAAACCATTGTATTTACACCGCGTTTCTCACCAGTTTCTGTGGCAAAAATCCCTTTAGGTTTACCGAAGTAAATTCCACCAGTGAGTTCGCGCACCACCATAATATCCACGCCTTCCACAACTTCACGTTTCAAAGTCGAGGCGTCGATTAGCTGGGGCAAAATTTTCGCTGGGCGCAAATTGGCAAATAATCCCAAACCTGCACGTAATCCTAACAAACCTGCTTCTGGGCGTAAATTAGATGGCAGGGAATCCCACTTATAACCACCAATGGCGGCTAGTAACACAGCATCACTGTTACGGCAAGTCTCTAGAGTGGCAGATGGTAGGGGTTCGCCTGTAGCGTCAATTGCTGCACCACCAATGAGGGCTTCTTGGAATTCAAACTTCAGATCAAATTGCTTCCCTACGACTTTCAGCACATCTACCGCCACTGCCATAATTTCAGGGCCAATGCCATCGCCGGGGAGTAGAGTAATCCGGTAGTTCTGGGTCATAGCTGGTTTTTACTCGGTAAATGCTTGCAGATTAAATATCATACCTAGCAAAATGTACCGATGGAGTTTTTAATTTATTTGGGTGCGGCTCTTTTGATCCAAAGAAAAACGTGCTGCCCTATGCTTTCCGAGGTATTCGCCCCCAATGGCCAAAACGAGGAAAGGAAAACCAGGAAAAACAAAGTCAGACTAATCAACATATCTGTTCCCAGATTCACTTTTGAAATGCGTCCTAGATTTGAGCAAAGCTTCTTCAAAGGTGTAACTGTCGGTTCTTGGACAAGTAGTAGATTACTTCGATACCTATGGCTACTCCTACCATGAACACTAAAACCCAGACGGTTTGTGGATCTGTTTGCAAAGCAAACCAAATTAACATTCCTAGTGCTAGCAAACATATCCCAACACCTAGAAGTGAAATCCACCGCTTACTTTTGGTATAACGATGCATCCGAGCATTAGCTAAATTAACCGCAGCAAATATCAGGAGAAACCCGGCACTACCCATCGTTGAGATCCGACTTATATCAAAGAAATTGGCGATTATTAGAGTCATACCACTAGTAATAAATAAGCCAATTGAAGATTGGTCACGGCCATTTATTTCGCTGCCAGAGTCAAACCCCCTAGATTTAGCAATAACAGAGCTAAAACGAGCTGAACCGTAGAGTGTTGCGTTACTAGCTGAGAGAGTTGATAAAAGAGCAGCAATAGTCATCAAAACAGATCCGAATTGCCCCATAATTGGTTTGGCAACCTCAGCCAAAGTATAGTCTCTTGCTGCCAATATCTGTTCTATTGGTTCTGCTCCCAATGTGACGAGTGCTATTAAAACGTAAAGCAAAATAACGAACCCGATTACAGAGTAATAAACTCGTGGCAAAGTGTACTTGGGATTGACAAGATCCTCTGCTGTATTGGCGATTAGCTCAAAGCCTTCATAAGACAAGAAAATTACCATTGCTCCTGCGAAAATTGACTGTAGCGACGACACTGAGACTGGTGCTAGACGGGAAAAGTCGATATGACTGCTCCCCATAATAATGAACAGGATCAAAATCCCCAGTTTGAAGCTGACAATCCAGATTTGAGATTTACCAATATAATTGGCAGTCAGTAGATTTAGTCCAGTTGTCCCTAAAATTGCCAAGCTAATGAGTAAGTGCTTCCAAATAGGTTGAGTAGACTCTGTGAACAGGCTAATTCCATAACTACCAAAAGCCTGCAAGTAAAAAGAAAGCATGACTATATAGCTAAACCATAGTAGAAGATTCAGTGTCCCACTAAACAGCCCTAGACCAAAAGCCTGGTTTAAGAAGGTTACTGTCCCGCCTCGACATGGATGAGCAACGGAAAGTTTTGCATAAGCATAAGTAGTTATCAAAGCTATTGTCCCTGCGATCGCAAATGCTAGTGGTGCGCCTGCATCAGCTATTTGGATTACAACTCCCAGCGCTGGAAAAAGTCCACCGACAATGCCTCCTACACCCAATGCCCACACAGACCAAAAACCTATTTTTTTGCTTGACACCTGTAACCTCTTTAGGAATAGATAGTCTTATAGTCGTTGACCAGCACGCAGATAATCAAGCTGAACAATCTTATTAGACTATTTTCTCTCCATACACGAGCTACTTGAGCCATTGTCGCGCAAGAAGGGTATACAGTACGCGTCTTGTAGAGAAGGCGGTTCGATAATTTTCATAACTCAAATAGAATTGCTATAGATATTAGAATGAGTTATTATCATCAACTTTAAGTACAGCCTAAATCGCTGTATCGGGATCTTAGGACGACGAATTTCGGTCTAATACCCGGATCTGGACAATTAGACGCAAACAGTCAGTCTAAATAATAGTTGGGCGGCTCGGTAGACCAGAGGTGTGGCAAGAGGAGAGAAATTACCAGCCCACCGCTGACGGCTGGAGGGTTGGACTGCGGCGCGCGGCTTGGCGACTTGCCGCAGATTGTTATGAATGATGAGCCAATTCTGCCATACCTATTGAATTAAACAGGAGCGAGGAAAATGAAAGCAATAGTAATTAAAGCCTACGGCAATGATGACGTTCTAAATTATGCTGATGTCGAACGCCCAGAGCCGAAGGCGGACGAAGTTTTGGTGAAAGTTCACGTCGCAGGGGTTAATCCGGTTGACTGGAAAATCCGCAACGGTTCGGGCGAAAGGCTCGGTCTGAAACTACCCATCGTGCTCGGCGGCGAGATTGCTGGAACAATCGAAAGAATCGGCGATGATGTCAGCGGTTTCAAAGAAGATGATGCGGTCTACGGCATCATCCGCTCTGGAGGTTTCGCCGAATACGCGATTGCCAAAATAGGGGATATTGCGGCTAAACCCCGAAGTCTCGATTTCGAGAACACGGCGGCGATTCCACTTGGCGCGTTGACCGCATGGCAGGCGCTTTTTGATTTAGCCCAGATCAGCAGCGGTCAACGAATTTTGATCACCGGTGCCTCAGGCGGAGTCGGTTCGCTGGCTGTTCAACTTGCCAAAGCAAAAGGCGCATACGTCATCGGTACGGCTTCGGGACGCAATGAAGATTTCTAGCTTTAGTATTCCCAGTAGTAACCAACTAATTATTAGTATTATTTAAAACTTTGTTGAAGATAGTGGTAAATAATGCCCATGACTCAAAGCAGCTTTACATAATCTCCCTACTCGGGAGCAATGCGATTAAATAAGGGTATCCGTTAACCCGATACCTTGAGTACTAATAGTATATATACTAGTATGTACTATACTTGTAGTGTTACTGAGTCAATTACACTGCAATTTCCCAGTAGAATTTTAATTTTGAAGCAGAACAAGGGAACTATAGGTAAGAGTTGATTTTTGTTGCGTCTAGTTTAATTATGGCTTCACACAATCAAGGCTTAGATTTGCCGCCAGTTTCCTTTTTAAAACTTTAATACTAGACTGATTGTTAATTATCTTAAACTATTATCTAAAATTATGTTACAGCCCAATAAAAACTTAGAAAAAGCCAGTTCTCAGCCTGTAGAACTACTACAAATAGAAGCACTCAAAGCAGCAAATTCTCAGAGGATTGTTGCTATCACAGTTGAAAAAATCCGTCAATCTCTTGACTTAGAATATATTTTTGAGACAACTACTCAAGAAATTAGACAATTGTTCAACTCTGACCGCGTAATTTTATATCGTTTCAATCCAGATTGGAGTGGAACATTTGTCTCTGAATCCTTGGCACAAGGGTGGTTACCTCTAATTCAGCAGCAAGTGGATCAACCAGAAATAGTAGAAAATGTCAGCGAATGTAGCTTGAAAAATTTATCTATTCCTCCAATTGTGGATACTTATTTACAAAACACACAGGGAGGACGCTTTTCTCAAAATGAAACTTATCGTGTTTGTCACGATGTTTACACTGCTGGCTTTAGTAAGTGCTACCTAAAAATTTTAGATCAATGCCAGGCAAGAGCTTACGTGATTACTGGTATTTATCAAAGTCAACAACTTTGGGGACTGCTAGCAGTTTACCAAAACGATGCACCTCGAAAATGGCAAACAGATGAAGTATATATACTTAGCCAAATTGCTTCTCAGCTAGGTGTAGCATTACAGCAAGCGGAATTACTCAAACAAACTCAAAGTCAGAAAGAAGAACTCGCCGCAGCTCTCAAAGACTTACAGCAGGCTCAAGCTCAGTTAATTCAAAATGAGAAAATGGTCAGTTTGGGGCAATTAGTGGCTGGAATTGCCCATGAAATTAACAACCCAGTTAGCTTTATTTACGGCAATCTGAAATCAGCTGATGAATACACCCAAAATTTATTTTCACTATTAGATATCTACCAAACACATTATCCCCAATCAATCAAGGCAATTGAGGAGTTTACAAATTTCATTGAACTAGATTTTTTAAGGTCAGACTTTCCCAAATTATTCAAATCGATGATCATGGGAGCAGAGCGGATTCGAGATATTGTTCTTTCCCTGCGGACTTTCTCACGCTTAGACGAGGCTGAAATGAAAGCAGTTGATATTAATGAGGGAATTGATAGTACGATAATGATCATTCAAACCCGCCTCAACCCTGCTAACCAGCGCCGACAAATTGAGGTGATCAAAGAATACGGTAGCCTCCCCTTAGTTGAATGTTATCCTGGGCAGTTAAACCAAGTATTTCTGAATATTTTAGTGAATGCACTCGATGCTTTAGAAGATTCAGCAGTTAAAGGTCGGTGGACAACAAAAAAATACAATAAAATGGATAATCCCCGAATTTATATTCGCACCCAATTGCTAGAACCAGATCAAGTCACTATTAGCATTGCCGACAATGGGCTAGGAATACCAGAAGATACTTTAAAGCAAATATTTAATCCCTTTTTTACGACCAAGCCTGTTGGACAAGGTACAGGGATGGGACTGGCTATTAGTTACCAAATTATCACACAAAAACATCGCGGTTCTTTAGAATGCATTTCCCAACCAGGAGTTGGTGCTGAGTTTATTATTCGTATTCCCCTGATTCAACTTATGTCAAATTTCTAACGCTTGGTATCATGTCTCCAGCTTTTCAACGAAGAGGCAGTTCTTTAAGCCAAATTCTTCATACTTATAAACTTTGCTGTAAATGAATCTGATTTTTAAGATTTTTGATATATAGCTGTATAAATTGCTTTAACAGGGCATAGTGGGTCATAGCCCTCAAGCCTTTAGGGCAAGTGGAAGTTATGATTTTCATAGATTTAATTTGACCAAAAACCATAGCGATCGCTCCTGCTAACCCAATACTTTTCGGATAAACCCAACAATCCAGGGCAAACGCATCTAAATTACTCTTGATCACAACCAACGTTAAGAACCAACGAAAAAATCAGCATTTCGCGTTTGATTTATTTTCCCAGCTTCAAAGCGATGTCTACGGCAAGCCGCAAAGCGTCTACCCTCAACCTATGTCAAAAAGCAGCTATTAATGAGACTAATTTCCAGCTTATTGAACCCTTTTTTAATGATTATCATTATCAAGTAAATATTGTTTCTTGATTTTCTTGGGATAATTTATTCTTTGGAAGTCCCTTAAAGCCAGTTTCAATTTCTGAAACAAGCCTGACAGAAGTTGTAGTAAGAGGTTAGGTTAAGTGTTAATCACAAGCCGCACCCCAGCAGCGATGGTAAAAGAATTAGCAATTTGCACCCGTGGACTAACTAAGCAATTTGACCGGCACATTGCTGTCAATGATGTTGATTTAGAAATCCAGGCGGGGGAAGTATATGGACTGATTGGGCCGAATGGTGCGGGTAAAACAACTCTCATCCGCATGTTGGCAACTGCTGAGGAACCAACTACGGGTGAGATTTATATTAATGGCGATCGCCTACTCCGTGACAAGAGTAATTCCAAACTTAAGCGTCGTCTAGGCTACTTACCCGATGACTACCCGCTGTATGAGGATCTGACAGTCTGGGACTACCTAGATTATTTTGCGCGTCTGTATCGTTTGCGAGAACCACGCCGCACTCAACGGTTGCATGAAGTTTTAGAACTAATCCAACTTGGTAATAAACGCCATAGCCAAATAGTTACTCTGTCACGCGGGATGAAACAGCGCTTAAGTTTAGCGCGAACTATTATCCACGAACCGATTTTACTACTACTGGACGAGCCTGTTTCAGGACTTGACCCCATTGCTAGGATGCACTTTCGCGAAATCATTAAGGCTTTGCAAGAAGCTGGGATGACTGTAATAATTTCCTCCCACGTTCTCAGTGATTTAGCGGAACTGTGTACTTCTGTGGGAATTATGGAACTTGGCTTTTTGGTAGAAAGTACCTCGTTACAACAACTTTATCAACGTCTTGCCCATCAGCAAATTGTGATATCAACTTTGGGAAACCTAGAGGCGCTTTTAAGGGAATTGAAACATCATCATTTAGTGGAAGAGTGGGAGGTGATTCCAGGAAAAAATAGCGTGCGGGTAAATTTTTCGGGGAAAGAAGAAGATAGTGCTGAGTTGTTGCGATCGCTGATCAAAGCAGGCATTACTCTGACTGATTTTCACTGTACGCAAGAAGACTTAGAAAGTATTTTCCTAAAATTAGGTCACAAACAAGCATCTTGATCCGTCAATAAATATCACTCCCCATTTTTGGAGAATTTTTTCCTATGATGCCCAATTTAATAGACAATATTGGCGATTGGAATCCGCAACTATTACGAGAACTCAAAGGACGGCTGAAATTTTTTAATGTAGCGATCGCAGTTGCAACATCCTTACTGCTGCAACTGGTAGTTTTTTTATATCAGTTACGGGAGTTTCCTGATGATAAATACTCACTAACTGGTACATACTGTCGTTTGCGTAAACTATACGAACAGCAACAAAATGGGGTTTATCGGCAATCAAATCAATCTCAAATTGCTGATTTAAATGATTTCCTTTCAAATAATTATTGTCCTCAAAACGAAATTGATTGGGAGTTGTGGTGGCAAAACCACTGGGAATATATATTTCTAACATTTAGTGTAATTTTTGTATTTACACTATTAGTTGCAGGAACTTATTTGCTAATTAACGATTTAGCTAAAGAAGAAACTCGCGGTACGCTGAATTTCATCCGTCTCAGTCCCCAATCAGAAACAAGTATATTGACTGGCAAGTTACTAGGAGTTCCGAGTTTAATTTATCTCATCATCTTAGTAGCAGTTCCTTTACATTTGTGGGCTGGCCGTTCTGCCAAAATTGCCTTTAGTTACATTTTGAGTTACTATGCTATTCTCGCTGCAAGTTGTATTTTCTTCTACAGTGCTGCACTACTGTTTGGCTTAGTTAGTCGTTGGTTTAGTGGTTTTCAGCCTTGGTTAGGTAGTGGTGCAGTTTTCATTTTTTTATTCACAACGATGGTGCTAGCATCGTCTTCTAGCAATACTTTAAATAATTCAACTGTTTGGTTTAGACTTTTTAGTGCTTGGGATACAACAAATTATTTATTTCCTAACTTGTTCAATCTATCAAATGGTTCTCCCCTGAAAAACTGGCAGTTTTTCTATTTACCATTAGGGACAACTTTTGTTAGTGTTGTTGGCTTCCATTTGTTAAATTTGGGATTGTGCAGTTACGCTATTTTGCAAGCTCTTAAACGTTGCTTCCGTAATCCTAAAATATCAATAATCAGCAAGAAGCAAAGTTATTTTTTAGTAGCTTTTTACCAATTGATGATATGGGGATTTACCCTACAAAATGGTAAAAATAATTACACATGGGATGAACAGATTGGGGAAAATTTCGTTTTGCTAGCACTGTACAACTTGGTGTTGATTTTAAGTTTAATTGCGGTTCTTTCCCCTCACCGGCAAGATGTACAAGATTGGGCAAGATATCGACATCAGGGAGTTTCTAGCCACAAGAGTGTTTGGCAGGATCTAATCTGGGCCGAAAAAAGCCCTGCACTCGTGGCGATCGCAATTAATTTAACAATTGTTACTATTCCCTGGTTAGTTTGGCTTTCACTTACATCTGTTGTTGACGCAAACGATGGCCGAACTTGGATCGTTAACGAGATTGACAGGTTTAAAGTGCTTTTAACTATAGCTTTGTCTATCAACTTAATGATGATTTACGCTACCATCGCCCAATTGATACTTTTGCTGAAAACTCCTAAGCGTTCTTTCTGGGCAATTGGGACTTTAAGTGCAGCCGTGTTCCTACCACCGATGATTCTAGAATTTATCGGTATCTCCTCGTGGAAACATTCTACTGTATGGATGTTTACAACTTTTCCTTGGGCAGCTGTAGAATCTGCTGGGGTGACAACAGTTTTTATGGCACTGTTAGCTGATTTGAGTGTTCTAGCGTTGTTAAACTTCCAGTTGACAAGGCAGGTGAAATTAGCAGGCGAATCTGCTACGAAAGCATTGTTAGCAAGACATTAGGAAAGTAGTTGAGATATGTTAGACCCCCGACTTCGTAAAAGTTGTCGGGTATCTTGTTTTTCATGAATGATTTCAGGCTGCTATATTATCTATTATTTGCCTAAATTGTCGGTTAAATTTTTAATCTGCACAAATATGACGACTATCTAAAAATTATGCTAAATCTCCCGATTCAAGACCTCCGTTACACAGCTATTCAGTTTTTAGAACAAAGTCCCCCACAGCGTCTACAAATTCTTAATGAGCTGGGTATAGCTCGTTATGAATTTTTAACCAAAATACGCCTAAATGAAGCAAACATTATCTGTATAATGCGGTTTTTTAAATTTCCAAGTCAGCTAAAGTTTCCTAATCTTATTGGAGCAGATTTATCTAGTTTAATTTTAGATGGGGTAAACTTCATCCGAGGAAATTTATCAGGAGCAAATCTGCAAGGTAGCAGTTTAGTAAATGCAGACCTTTTATTTGCAAATTTTACGAAAGCCGATTTGAGAAACGCAAATTTACGAGGTGCAACTCTCAACGAAACTATTTGGTTAGAGACTCTAGTGGATAAGTGTCAGCTTGGCGTAGGTACTGGTTTAACTCAGCTACAACATCAAGATTTACAACTGCGCGGAGCTATATTTAATTCTTGAGAAGATGGTAATTAAAACACACAAAATTATAAGATGATTAAATTGAGATTGACCTGGATAAGTTAATGAGTATTAAGTTGCCCCAAAAATTGATGTTGCTGGGTTCAGGAGAACTAGGTAAGGAATTTGCGATCGCTGCTCAACGTCTTGGTAATTATGTGATTGCCGTTGACCGCTACGCTAATGCTCCAGCGATGCAAGTTGCTGATGCTTATGAAGTTATTTCTATGCTCAGTGCTGATGATTTAGAAGCTGTAGTGACAAAACATCAGCCAAATATTATTATACCAGAAATTGAAGCAATCAGAACAGAAAAACTGATCGAATTTGAACAGCGAGGGATTACAGTTATCCCGACTGCGGCTGCTACTAACTATACAATGAATCGCGATAGAATTCGGGAACTGGTACATCAAAGATTAGACATCAGAACGGCTAAATATGGTTATGCAACAACTCTAGAAGAATTGATTGCAGTTTCAGATGAAATTGGGTTTAGTAATGTTGTTAAACCTGTGATGTCATCCTCTGGTAAAGGTCAGTCTGTGGTGCAAGAAAAAAGTGAAGTTGAGAAAGCTTGGAATTATGCGATCGCTAATTCTAGAGGAGACAGTCAAAAGGTAATCGTAGAAGAATTCATTAACTTTGAAATTGAGATAACTTTACTGACAATTAAACAGCGGAATGCACCCACTATTTTCTGTTCTCCTATTGGTCATCGCCAAGAACGAGGCGATTATCAAGAATCGTGGCAACCCGCACTAATTTTTGAAGACAAGATATTAAAAGCTCAAGAAATTGCCATAAAAGTCACTGATGCTTTAGGAGGAGTCGGAATTTTTGGTGTTGAGTTTTTCATTACCAAAGATGAAGTAATTTTTTCTGAACTTTCTCCCAGACCTCACGATACGGGTATGGTGACATTAATATCACAAAATCTCAATGAATTTGAACTACATTTAAGAGCTATTTTAGACTTGCCAATTCCTCATATAGAACAGCTAGGAGCATCAGCCAGTGCAGTAATTTTAGCTTCCGAAAAATCTGATTCTATTGCTTTTGGTGGTGTAGCCGATGCTTTGTCAGAAAAAGATGTAGATATTAGATTATTTGGTAAACCTAATGCTCATCCATATCGGCGAATGGGAGTAGCTTTAGCGAAAGGTGTAAATGTCCAAGAGGCTAGGGAAAAAGCTACGAAAGCAGCAAGTAAAATTACAATTATCTAATCCAAGTAGGTGGGTTGAATCAAATATAAAACCACTGTAGTTGTAGGGTATGTTCTCGCTGAGAGTACGGCATCATTTCAGGCTTTCGGTGCGTTACGGAAGCCGTAATACACCCTACACCTGCATCAGTTACTTAGGTGAATTCTAGTAATAAAATTACCATAGCCGTTGGTTTCGACTTCTCTGCGAGACGCTACGCGAACGCTCAACCAACTGAGTAATCGAGAGTTGAGCGACTCGTGCCGAGTTTAGCCTGAGCGACGTCGTTGGCGCAGCCTCTCGTAGAGAAGGGCGGAGCCGAGGTAAGTCGAAACTCGTCAACATAGATATTTTTTTCATCAGAAATCACCTTAACGTTTAAAGAGTGGTTATAAAACCGTTAGGCGAATCAACCGCAGCAACTGGATTCAGTTGATTCAGGTAATCATAAACAAGCTGGGAAACCTGACGGATAAAGTCTCTCCCTCTAGCGTCCTTATAGGGACGTGTCACGAAGATAGCCGCCAGATAACGCTTACCATTTGGCATAGTCACAAATCCTGCATCGCCGATGAGAAAGCCGATATCTCCGGTTTTGTTAGCGATGACTGCACCTTTCCCTAAACCTGCGGGAAGCAGTGTGTGAATTGTGGTGTGACGCAGAATATCCAAGGCTTGCTCCCGACTCTGTGGAGAAACTAGCTTGTTATTCACAACTAAAGCCAGCACTCGCGCCATATCTTGAGAACTTGTGGTGTTGGTTCCTCTCAAGTCAGCCAAAAGATGCCGAATTATTGTGTCTTTCAGTCCCCAGTTATGGAAGCGCTGATTTAGTCGCGCCGCTCCACCTAAGCGATCAATAATCATGTTGGTGGCGGTATTGTCACTGATGGTTATCATCTTAGTGATGGTTTCCAAAGCTGTGTATTTCTTGCCAACTCGCTCATACTGCATAGTTCCAGAACCATTAGTTACTAAGTCACGCCGCATGGTGAGCATTTCATTTAGGCTGACTTTACCAGCATCTAAATCTTGGAAAAAGGCGATGAGAATTGGCAGTTTAATCGTACTAGCAGCGGGGAAAACGCGATCGCCTCCAATATCCAAATAATCCCCAGTACCCAAATCCAGGAAAAACATTCCTGTTTTGAGAAAACTATAGCGACTCATCAAGGCTTTAATTTGAGGTTCCAGCACTTTCATCGGTAAATGCATGGGAACCACGCCAGCAAACAGAGTGCTGTTATCACTTACTGTTGGAAAAATACTAGGAGTTATTTCCAGAGATTTCGGCTGGGTTGCAGTCAGTGGTATTGGTTTGGGTAACTGCACAGACCAATGATTTGCAGATTCCTCTTGCAGCTTCACCTGTGCTAGGTCGAAAGTGTAATCGGCTGTTAAGGTAACTACCATGCGGGTAGTATCTGCGTTTAACTGCCCGATGCTAATGTCTTTAATTACTAACCCCACTCTTTGACTAGTCTGTGGATATCCTAGTGTAACTCCAGGTAAATCAATTACCAGACGGGTAGGGTTGGTAAATAATTGTACTTGGGGTTGAACATTTTCATCTGTGGTGAAATCCAGATGATTTCGATTGCTATCAAAATGCCAATTAGCGATCGCAGTAGCTTTGACAGTGGAGCCAAACAGAAACAAGCTTAAGAAGCTGGGTAGAAGCCAGCTAAATTTTAAAATGTTTTCTTTGTGTGTGAGGAGCATCGGTAATCGCTTTGTGTGTGAGGAAGATTCTTGGAAAACAAAAACCGCTCACCATTAAAGCACAATTATGAAAAGTTTTGTAACTTATGTGTTTATACGAAAAAGCATTTGTTATAAGTATTTAATTTAACCAGTATATGAGCATTCTCTGATCCTCCAAGGTTAGTGAATAGTATCTCTGAAAATTGCAGCTAATTGAGAAAAAGATTTAATTCGGACGCAGTTAGCTTTTTAATTATTTCCATACTGGATTATCTAATGGTAGCTAAAAAGTATCAAATATATCTAAAGTTAGTCAAGTATGCCGATGAGAGTTTCCCATATCCAGAAATTCAGTTTATGGAAATTTTGGATAGTAGCCTGTACTATCAGTTTCACGATCAGCGGTTGTACGCCTCAAAAAAGAGCAATGCTGCAAGTAACTGCGGAGAATTTTCGCGATCGCGCGGCTGATGCTATTACATCGGTGAAGAAAATCTATCAACTTGATGATCTACCTAGAGATGATAATTTAGTTATTGAAAGATTACTAAATGATACTAGTATTCAATTTGAAATTCCTAGAGAAGTAAATAGAATTATTACAGGAGAAAGTCAGCAAAGTATCCAGCCATCAGATGTTGATCAAGTACTCGATGATTTGAAAGCAGAATATGACACAGCGGCAGAGGTATTTAACAAGCTTGAAACAATAGATTATGAAAGTGCAAGGATAGTTGCTAAAACTGCCCAGCCGGCACGATGTTTAACAGTAAAGATGCTGCTTTTAGCCAAAAGAATTCAGGAAAGACCGCCAAGACCAAGCAATCCAGAACGCGTACTCATTAGCTTTGAACTAAAGCGTCTTGGTGAACAGTATAGAAATTTAAGTATATCCTCACAACCAGAAGCAGAAGAAATTCAGCGTCAAGTTACTAAACAGATAGATGAGTGGCGAAAAGTTAATTTTTATGAACAACAAAGTTTGAATGAATCTATCTTTAAACTTTTGGTAGCGGCTGACACTGGAAGAAAACTATCAGAACTTATTGATGATTACCCTAATCTTAACTTTGAAGTTCTTGCTGCTAGAGTTACTCAGATTGTTGGGGTAGCTACCAGTTTCAGTGGTAACGACTACAGCTTGACACTCATAAAGATTAACACTCTAGAAAAAGAAGTAAACGAAGATAAAGTATTGAAAGAATTTATGAAAGAAATATCTCTTAGAAATAGACAAATACAACCACAAACATCTCAATTATGCCAATAAGTTTTGGGTGCAACTAGTCATGAAAAATGTTCACAATTTAACTGAATATATAAATCATGACAAACGATAATATTTTAGATACTTTTGCAGAAATAATTTCTCACTTTCAAGCAATCCCTGGCAATCAAATCAATTTAGAACAACTCAATAATACAGAAGAAAAATTATTTGATATTCGCTCTCAGCTTCAATTTGAGCTTTTAAACGCGCAAAATCAGAGAAACTGGAAGCAAATAAACAAGTTAGAGTTAGCGCTTACCGAATGCAAACTTACTCTCAATAGTGTAAGAGCAGCGATTATAAATGTTAGTATCATCGGAATAAATCAAGAAAATCTAGCACAGATGCAGAAAATTTTACAAGAAATCAACACTGCACGTAAAACTCAGGTAAACATAGATTTTGCTATCCGCTTATTAGGCTTTTTGCGGAGGCTATTCCTATAATCACCGAATTTTAGATTTTAAATTTTGGATTTTGGATAATGATATTGAAGATTCAAAATTACCTCGTTTACATTGGAGATTTCCAATAAATAAATTATCCAAATAAACGTAGACGCGGAGCGGCTTGCCACAGGCTACCACTCCAGATGCAGAGAACACAGAGAGGAGAAATAAAGAGGATTTTTGCGTCAGTTTTGGGATATTTTTTTATTTGGAAGTCCCTTGTTAAGAGTCTCTGACTGGGAATGCATATTTTGGGGCTGTCGCCTCTTTTACTCGCGGCAGAGCCACTTTGAAAAGCATTTCCAGCCAGAGGCTAGAAACGAGATTTAAAAGGTCTTTCGGCTTAAGTTGACACTAGTGAGCATTACTGTGCCCCTACAGCGCGGGTCTATTTACCATCAAACAATGATTGATAAAAGCCTGAAACGACTTATTTTGGTAAATGCGTACCATGATTAATTTGTAAAGTGCGTAAGTATTAAAATCCTAAATCCACAGCAATGCGGTGGGCGCAAGCAAACCCAGAAAAAGCGACTGCATTCAATCCTTGACCCGGAAAGGTACTATCCCCTACACAATAAAGTCCTGGAATAGCTGTGCGATTAAAGGGCATCTTCAATAACCCCCACAACTTGCGCCGGGGAATTGGCCCATATGTGCCATCCTCACGACCCAAAAAGCGGCGATGGGTGCGGGGTGTGCCTACCTCTAGATAATCCAATCCAGCATCTAAGCCTGGAAAAATCTTCTCTAGACGGTCAATAATTCGCCAAGCCGCCTCTTCTTTCTTCGCTTCGTACTCACTCACAGAAAGTTCTTGCCAATCATCAATCCAGTGAGGCGTGAAGGCATGAATGATATGATATCCACTTGGTGCTAAATCTGGGTCAAGTAATGTGGGAATCGAAACAAAAAGTGTGCCTTCTGCTGCTGTCATCTTTTCCCAATCTTCTAGCAAAATATGGTGGCACTCTGACCCCGCAGGCAAAACTGACTCTTTTACCCCGATGTGCAAACTCAAGAAGCTTGGAGATTTTTGATAATTTTGTTGCCATTTTTTCTCATTATATGGCATTTCTTCTGCTGGTAGTAATTGTTCAAATGTATCCCAGCGTGTAGCATTAGAAACTATGCGTTTACCCCGATATAGTTTACCATTAGCCAGTTGCACACCTACCGCTTTTCCCTGTTCTGTGAGAATTTTCGTGACTCTAGCTTGGTACTGAATCTTACCTCCAGCCTTCTCTAGACCTTCTACCAGTTTTTGGGCAATTTGTCCCACTCCACCTTTAGGATAGTTCACTCCGCCATAATGCCTGTCAGAAAAGACCATTCCAGCATTAATCATTGGTGTCATGTCCGATGGAACCACTGACCAGCAATAACATTCCATATCGATAAATTTCAATAATTGGGGATCTTTGATGTAGCGTCTGGCAAAATCCCCAGCATTTTGAGGCAGATACTTAACTAAACCGAGACACGCCAAAGGATGTTGAAAAAATACCCGCAGTAGATACCGAGGTTCTTCCAGCGACAGCAAATCCATGCTGTTGAGGCACTTGAATACTTTTTGGCATTCGTCATAAAAGCGACGAATCCCCTGTTCTTCATGGCGAAAATGAGCAGTAAGATTTTGCAAAAATTTTTCATAAACCCGGTCAACCTTCAGGTTTAAACCTTGGGGTAGATGGTAGTGAATTTGCACCGGATCTGCGATCGCTTCTTGGCTGACATTTACAGCTGATAATGCCCGGGTGAGCAAGTTAGTAGTACCGTTCTGTCCCAATCCAAAAATCATCGATGCACCAACATCGAATCGATAGCCTTGGCGTTCAAAATAACCGGCGCTCCCACCTGGAATCAAATAACGTTCCAGTACCAGCACTTTTGCTCCCTTCGCCGCTAACTGGGTCGCTGTTACTAATCCGCCAATACCAGACCCAATCACGATCGCATCAATATCTTGCATTTTTGTCTTTTGTCATTAGTCCTTTGTTTATTTTCCAATACCCAATGACAAAAAAGAGGGACGAGCCTGCTGCTGCTGGCTAATCCCGTCTGCCGATCCTTAAAAGAGAGGAGAACACTGTAGAACAATATAGCCTTGATTGAGAATGTATGTCAACTAGTAATGAAAACTTTTATCAATAAATTTGAGAGTATTAATTTTAGGTGTCAGCCGGATACAGGAAAGAGTATTATGGTGTTTCAGTTCTAATACAATAAAAAAGCGCCAAATTCTGACTATGACGCTACAATTGCGTGTTTATGTTCCACCCCATCCCCTGATCAAACACTGGCTAGCAGTTGCCCGTGATGCTGGCACGCCTTCAGTATTATTTCGCAGTGCCATGACTGAGTTGGGAAGATGGCTGACTTATGAAGCTGTGCGAGACTGGTTGCCGACCCAAGAAACAACGGTGCAGAGTCCCTTGGATACCTGTCCAGCAACTGTGATTGATCCACAAGTGCCTATGGCGGTAGTGCCAATTCTGCGGGCTGGACTAGGATTACTTGAGGGAGCGCAGACTTTACTACCTTTGGCATCGATTTACCATCTTGGCTTGGCACGAAATGAAGAGACACTGCAACCTCATTGTTATCTGAACAAGTTACCAGAAAAATTTGACCCGGAAACACTAGTGTTAATTACCGATCCAATGTTGGCAACAGGAGGGTCGATAATGACTGCAATGGCAGAATTGACACAACGAGGTGCTGATCCAGCCCTGATACGGATTGTTTGTGTAGTGGCGGCTCCACCAGCTTTGCAAAAACTGAGTGCAGCTTATCCAGGTTTAATAGTTTACACGGCGACTATTGACGAAACAGTTAATAGTAAGGGGTATATTGTACCAGGATTGGGAGATGCAGGCGATCGCATCTTTGGGACTTAAGCTAGTATGCAGCTAGGGCAGGAAAATAGCATAACTACTGTAAAAGTTGCAAGCTTTGTTGAAGGCGGTAAAGATATGAGTCAGCGAGATGGTTTTGGCAGTGGTTTTGTAGCAGGGGCGTTTGTCGGTGGCGTATTTGGCGGTGTCATCGGGGCACTGATTGCTTCTCGACGCGATCCCCAATTGATAGCACAGGAGGAGACAGAACTGACAGATAGCCAAGCCGAAGCTAGAAAAATAGCAGCCAAGCGGCGTCAGATGAAAGCTTCCGAAAGTGAGAACATCGGCATAGAAACGGCCCGGCGATCGCTAGAAGATAAAATTGCCCAGCTAAATGCCACAATTGATGAAGTCCGAAAGCAACTAGGTAATGTGAATGGTGGTTCACCGGAAGCAACCAATGACCGCTCCCTCACTAAGGAGTCCTGAAATTCTTTCAGGCGTGGTGAAAATGTCTCCTGTGGTAAATGTGGAATCGGCAAACACCATGACATGGACTAAATTAAAATTAAAAGATAAGACCGCGTTTGACACTTAGTAGGAAACCAACAAATCCATGTACCTTCTGATTACCACTCTGGCTACTTTCATCCAGATTTATACTGCTTTGCTAATTATTCGGGTTTTATTGACCTGGTTCCCGACAATTAACTGGTATAACCAGCCATTTTCTGCTTTGAGCCAGATAACTGACCCTTATCTGGATTTGTTCCGCCGAGTTATTCCCCCATTGGGTGGTATGGATTTTTCTCCAATGTTAGCGATTATACTGCTTCAAGTTGTAAGTGGTTTGATAGGTGGTCTACAAGCCTACGCATAAAGCAGAATTTGCAGTTTGCTCAACGTTCAATTAAAAGATTTTCAGTCTGGGCTGGTTAGCCTAGACTGATTTAACTTATCTCTTAACGCCGGACTTGACCGCTAAATCCCGCTGCTTTAAACTGCTTCAGCTTCAATGGAGTAGGCTGATTCGCAGGCACAGAAATTCTCAATTCAAAATCGCTAATACCTGGTGGAACTTCGGTAATAGAACCTAAGCGAGTGCGGTTTTGCATTACCGAGTCATTGTTGGCATCATAGATGCGTCCAAAAATATCTGCGTCGTAAGCTGTTTTATTAGTAGCATTTTCTGCTTTGCCAATGACAATAAAGCAATTGGCAGCCGCGCTACCACTACTGCTCACAGCCCCTTCTGCTAGTTCTGGTGGACAATCTTTATAAGAAACATCAAATAATTTAATCTGTGTCAACGCTACAGCTGGGGGAGTGATCACCCACGATAGAAAAATGATGAGACAGGAAATAAAAATGACCGTGAGTGACCGCAACCGCATACAACACCCCGTGACTTAATCCAACAATATCTAACTTCTAGCCTCAGCTTACCTGATTTTAAGTACAACAGGATTGAAGACTTTAATTTAACCTTTGTAATAATTAGGGAAATAAACCCTCCATTGCTATTAACTTATGACTCCAGATGAGATTGAAGCAGCTATGCTCGCAGCCTTTAATGATTGTGATGCAGCAAGCTGTCCTCTCACTGACACGCAGAAACAGATATTACTGCAAGTGGTCGAGCAAATTCCGGGAAATACCTCTGGGGCGTCAGGTATTCCTAATCCCTTAGACGAACTAAATCCAGAGGAGTTGGAAGTATTTTTACAGTTTGTTAAGGATGAAGAACAACTTAACCGCACTTGGAAAGTGCAATTACTCAACGACTGGTTACTGGAAAACGACTCTGGAACAGTACAATTTATCCGGCAACGCTATGGTTTACAGTGGCTGAATCGTGTTGAGTCATACCATTTTGATAAGTATTCTTATTTTGAGGATGCACTAAAGTTAAGAGTAGGCGATCGCATTGAAGTTTCCAATGCACTATGGGAATGGGTGCAACAAGATGGCCCTTGTAAGCGCGAATGGTTTCCCTGTATGGTGATTCAGGTCGAGGAGATTAGCAACGGCGATGATTCCTCTACTAACTGCGTCGTCCGCTTCTTCAACGGCGCTGAGTATGAAATTCAAGGAATGTACGAATGGAATCGCTACAATTGGCGCTGGCCTCAGAAGTAGTGCTGTACATGGATAGCGGGGCGTTTAGCCCGTGCTGAGTTTTTAATACTCGTTCATCCACCTTTGATACTCGTTCATCCACCTTTGATACTCGTTCATCCACCCTTGAACTCCGTTGATGAGTCTTTAATACTCGTTCATCCACCTTTGATACTCATTCATCCACCTTTGAACTCCGTTGATAAGTCTTTGATACTCGTTCATCCACCTTTGATACTCATTCATCCACCTTTGAACTCCGTTGATAAGTCTTTGATACTCGTGAATGAGTCTTTATGCTCTGACTGCTGCTGTATGTTGATGAAATTATTGCTTGAACAACGCCCAAGCCAAAAACCTCTCGGTATAATACAACGCTAATTGATTGCTCACACCGTTGAAAACGGCATCAAAAGCATGTTCTGCCCAAGGAATTTCTAAAAAAACCGCAGTATTACCAGAGTCATGTAAACGTTCATACATCTGTCTACCAAATCGCGCTTCTACCAAATGGTCACGACTGCCGTAAATTAATAAAGTTGGTGGTAAAGGGTGCGTTAGATAATTTATCGGTGAAGCAATTTGATACTGATTAGGCAATTCTTCTAAAGAACCACCGAGAAATGCTTTTAAAACAGCGCGGGTATTGATAGGATCGGGAACTGGCGGTGTTTTGTATCCTTCAGTTAAGTTA
The DNA here is from genome assembly GCF_036919675.1 of Nostoc sp. Classification (GTDB taxonomy): domain Bacteria; phylum Cyanobacteriota; class Cyanobacteriia; order Cyanobacteriales; family Nostocaceae; genus Nostoc. Next base: position 104,468 of record NZ_JBALCP010000077.1, on the reverse strand, counting down.
ACAGGCCCATAATAGTCCACCACACCACGAATAGGTGGTGCATCTGGTTGATAAGCCGCTAGCATTGCTAGGTGCGCTCCCGCAGAACGTCCTAAAAGTACCATGTGTTCTGGATCGGCTTCATATTCCGCTGCATGTTTGCGAATAAAATTTAGGGCTGTACGCACGTCATCTAACTGAGTTGGAAAGCGATATTTAGGTGCGTGTCGATAGTCGATCGCAAATACTGTATATCCACGATTTGCAATATATTGATTAAACTCGGAATTGGCATGAGGATTGCCATATTGCCAAGCTCCACCATAAATTACTACGACTGCTGGATATTTCCCAACCTCTGGGGGTTGGTAAACTTCCATTTTTAAAGGCACTCCCGCAGGAGAAGCAAAAAGAATATTTTTTTGATGACGCGTTTTACCTAATGCAATACCCCGGAAGGAATTAACTAAATTAAAGGGATGGGTTTGCATCTTAGCCCTTACTTGGACTGGAATTTGCTCTAGATAATTTGCTCCCAATCCTTGTTTCATCGCTTTAGCCATCTGCATTTCAGTTAGTGGGATATTCACTAGCACCCATCCACAAATTAGCAATCCTATCAAACTGAAAATACAAGCTAAACGCTGTAGTTTACGGCGACGGATGTAGAATAAAACAAGTGATAAAGAGAGAAAATTTAATAATAATAACCAAGGACTGATTTCTGGCGCTCCCACTGCTAGCGTCAGTAAAAACATATTTGGAGCCGGAAGAAGAATCCAAGAACTGAGAAACAGACTTGCAAAGCTTAGTAATAATGCAAGCCATGATAAAAGTATTTTGGGTTTAGCAAACATAAATTAAAGTGCGGTAATAAGGACTCCAAAGAAATACAATTTATCTGCCAATGCTCCGGTTGGCAATAGTTAAATCATGTCGAGTCATATTACTTTAATAAGTATTCTTACTTTGAGGATGCACTAAAGCTGAGATTAGGCGATCGCATTCAAGTTTTCAATGCCCTGTGGGAATGAGTACAAGACGATGAAACCTGTGCGCGAGAATACTTTGCCTTGAAAGCCAGAAATCCTAGAGAATTGGTGCATTAGTTTTGGAATACCTTATTTCCCTAAGCCCAGGTGATTTAGTAATGCTTGGCGCATCACTTCTACAGGCACAGTTTCCGGCTGCAACCAAATTTTTAATGCTGCTACCCCTTGTTGGACTAACATTTCCAATCCATCGATCGCAATTGCACCTTGTTTTTCTGCTTGCTCTAGAAATTGCGTCGGTTTAGGGATATATATTAAATCGTAAGCGATCGCACCAGTTGGCAAATTCGCTATTTCTTCTGCACTCAAAGGCGACTCATCAACCTTAGGATACATACCAATGGGGGTTGTATTTACCAGCAGATTAGCTTCGGGAATTAGCTTTGAAAGTTCCTCCCATTCATAAACTTGTAAATTCTCACTTATGGGTGAATTGCTCCAACTATTGCCAAATTCTTCTAATCTCTGCACATTCCGCCCAACAACATGAATTTTGGCAAAACCTAGCTGGTGACAACCTGCTACAACTGCCCTAGCTGCGCCACCATTGCCTAAAATTACCGCCACTTTCTGACTCCAATCCTGCTTATACGTTGTCTGCAAAGGAGCGATAAATCCTTTTATATCTGTATTTGTCCCCACCCATTGATTATTTTGGCGACTAACAGTATTCACTGCGCCGATAGTTTGAGCGAGTGGTGTAATTTCTGAGAGGAGGGGTATGATTGCCTGTTTATGAGGGATTGTCACATTAAAGCCAACAACCCCAATAGCGGCGAAACCTGCGATCGCTACCTCTAAATTCTCTGGTGCTATAGGAAAGGGGAGATAAACGTAATCTAATCCTAAATGAGCGATCGCTGCATTATGCATGACTGGCGATAGCGAATGTTCCACCGGATGTCCAATTACACCCAGCAGTTGAGTTTTACCTGTAATTAATCTTTCTTTAGTCATTAGTTATTTCTGCCTCATCTCCCCCGACTCTCTTCTTGCACTAGCCTACAATTATTAAAAGCTACTTAACATTTCTTATGATTATGCAGGCAACTACAGCCCCCTCTACAACCCCAATTCCTGGTAAATATTGGCAGTGGCGCGGGCACAACGTTTACTATGTGCGTGCGGGAGAAAAACAATCGCAACGTCCGCCCTTGCTTTTGGTACATGGATTTGGTGCTTCCACAGACCACTGGCGCAAGAATATCACAGGATTGTGTCAAAATTTTGAAGTATTTGCGATCGACCTTTTGGGATTCGGGCGATCGGCAAAACCAAAATTACAGTACAGCGGTGACTTGTGGCGCGATCAACTCCATGATTTTATCAGGGAAGTAATTGGTCAAAAAGCAGTATTAGCGGGTAATTCCCTTGGTGGCTATGCTGGCTTGTGTGTTGCAGCACAATGTCCCGACAGTGCGGCTGGTTTAGTGTTACTCAATAGTGCCGGACCTTTTAGCGAAAGCCAGCCTACATCTGAGCCTGAAGCTTTACAATCAGAAATTCAGCCACCTAAACAACCCACTACTTTGCAGAAACTTCTCGGTGACAGTACTAAGTGGATTTTTCAACAACCTTTAGCCCAATCTCTGTTATTTCAATACGTGCGACAACGTTGGGTAATTCGACAAACTCTAGAAAAAGTTTATCTTGACAAGAGTGCGATTACAGACCAATTGGTAGAAGAAATTTCTCGCCCTGCTTATGATTCGGGTGCAATGGAAGTATTTGTGTCAGTCTTTAGCACTCCTCAAGGAGAAAAAGTTGATGTGCTACTAAAGCAATTAACTTGTCCTCTGTTGATGTTGTGGGGAGAAGCTGACCCTTGGATGAATGCTAGAGAACGTTCCCAAAAGTTTCGTCAATATTATCCTAAACTCACAGAACATTTCCTAACAGCCGGTCATTGCCCCCATGATGAAGTACCCGATAGAGTAAACCAACTTTTAGGCGATTGGGTTTTGTCTATCTAAATTGCTAAAAAATCTCTTTCAACTCGCATCCACAAATATTAAGTATAGGATGCGAGTTGCCCGGAGATGGCAACGCCGCAAATAAAGTGCGATTCGTTCAGTCGAAACCGAGCAATCGGCGGACGATTGGCTTCTACAGGGTAATCCATGAGGATTGAGTTCACACTTTAATCTTTTGTAGATGACAACTTTATAACCTTAGTCGATTTCATGGATCAGATACACAGCTAAAATGATTTAAAGGAAACTCTTCAGCAGAACATCCAATGCTGAGAATTAGCCTGTAAGTATTATCTGGTGCGATCGCAGGAGGCAAAAAATGGGCTTGGCTGGATTAAGAATTGTGTTGGTAGAGCCAGCTGGGCCGATAAATGTCGGGGCGATCGCCAGAGTTATGAAAAATTTCGGAATACATCATTTAGTATTAGTAAATCCCCAATGCGATCCGCTATCAGTGGAAGCTTTGAAGATGGCTGTTCATGCTAAGGAAATTTTAGAATCTGCGGTATTAGTGGCGACATTACCAGAAGCATTGCATGGATGTGTACGGGCGATCGCTACTACTGGTCGCGTTCGGAGTTGGGAAACACCCTTAGAAAAACCCCGCACTGCACTACCCTGGTTACTGGAGGAACCAGAAAAACCCGCAGCCCTGATTTTTGGCAGGGAAGACCGGGGATTAAGCAATGAAGAATTAAATTATGCACAAAGGTTTGTTGGCATTCCCACGAGTCCAAATTATGTAGCCCTGAATTTAGCCACCGCCGTAGCAATCTGCTGTTATGAATTGTCACAATGTGGAGAACAACCGGATACTCAGACTTTACCCCAAACAGAACTTGCACCAATAGAAGTTGTGGAAGGATACTACCAGCAATTAGAATCATTATTATTGAAAATTGGTTATGTGTATCCACATACGGCAGCTAGTCGCATGGAAAAATTTCGCCAATTATATAATCGCGCTCACCTGAAAACAGGGGAAGTAGCCATGCTGCGAGGGATTTTGCAGCAGGTAGAATGGGCGCTTAAAAACCAGAGGGATGGTGAAAACTTGTAATTATTCGTTTAATATGTACGCAATCATCCCCCCAAAATAATTAAGATGGCTTAATAAACATAAAAATGCTACATAGTGGCAAAGTTGAATTTGAGTATTAATATTGCTTAAAGATTAAGTTTTGGGTCAGGAGTCTGCAATAAAAAAGCCTAGTGGGTCACAAGGAGTAACGGTGTCAGATTCAAGTGACGAATTAACAGCTTTCTCGCGGCGTCAACCCTTAAATGGCCGCCAGCGTCCACAAAAGGTTCAAAAAGTGGTACAGAAGAAAGTGAAAGTTAAGAGCCAGAAGCAGCAAGGTGCTACTGGCAAAGAAGCGGCGCAAACACGCCCAAAAGATCAGAGCAGTCCTCCCCCAATCCCTACTGCTACACGCAGGGTAAAATCGGGGTTAGTCATGCCAGCAGCAGTAAAACCAATACCTAGTGTGAAGGGGAAAATTCCTCCTTTTCGACCAGGTGCTGTGATGGTGAAAACAGTGCAAATGGAAAAGCCAAAAAGAGGTCGGCGATCATCACGGAAGACGCGATTAAAGCCAATGGCCAAAACCATGTTGTATGTTGTGCGGTTGTTAATTGTCGGTGTGGGTATGGGTGCAATTGTTGGCACAGTGTTGTCAGTATTAGACCCGGCTAATCGCATCAGCACAAATTCGGCGACGCAATCTAATAGTAATGTGGCGCGATCGCAGCCACAACCTACCCAAACTCCCCCAGCCCCAGGTTCGAGCCTATACCTATCCCAAGAAATTATCCCTTTGAAAAATGCCGTGCAAAATTTGGCGGCGACCAACCCAAATCTTACACCCGGAGTTTTCTTAGTAGATTTGGATACTGGTAATTATGTAGATGTCAATGGCTCCACCAGTTTTCCAGCAGCTAGCACAATTAAACTGCCGATTTTGATTGCCTTTTTCCAGGATGTGGACGCGGGGAAAATTCGCCTGGATGAAATGCTGACCATGCAACAGGATATGATAGCTGGTGGTTCTGGAAATCTGCAATACAAACCAGCCGGAACCCAGTCCGCCGCTCTGGAAGTCGCCACTAAAATGATTACAATCAGCGACAACACAGCGACAAATATGCTGATTGCCCGACTGGGAGGAATGGAAGCTTTAAACCAGCGTTTCCGGAACTGGGGATTGACAAACACAATAATTCGCAATCAACTCCCAGATTTGGAAGGGACAAACACCACTAGTCCGAGGGAATTAGGGAATTTAATGGCGATTGTGAGTCAGGGAAATTTAGTGAGTATGCCATCACGCGATATCATGCTCGATATCTTGCGTCGCACTCAGAGAGACACTCTGCTACCATCGGGTTTGGGAACAGGCGCGAGAATATACCACAAAACTGGCGATATTGGCACAATGTTAGCAGATACAGGTTTAGTTGCTTTGCCAACTGGCAAGCGCTACATAGCTGCGGTCATGGTCCAACGCCCAAATAACGACCCTCGCGCCGAAAAACTGATTAGCTCAATTTCTAGTGCTGCCTACCAAGAGTTTAGTCAGAATGCTGTTACACCCAACAGTACCACAAGCACTATACCCGCAAATGGTTATCAACCCCCTGTTGGGAGTCCTGCTTTATCCAACGGGACGACAGGCACCGTGCCCATGAGTATTTATCAGCCTCCTGTTGTGAATCCTGTACCCAACAGTATGGGGGGTACTGTGCCGGCAAATGGTTATCAATCTCCAGTTATGAATCCGCAGTATTATCCCCAAAGATAATTTGGGATTTTGGAATTTTGCATTGTTCATTACATCCACTCTCCCTCATAAATGAGCGGCGAACTAGAGCTGATTGCCTGCCAACCTCACCCGATTGAGAGTAACGGTTTTAATCCTAACGCGACTCTGCCATTCGACTATACAATTGAGTAGTTTGTTTTTATATAAAAATTGTATTTTTATATTCCCATAAATCTCAGGGTTAAATTGCTAAAAACAAAGTTAAAAAGCTAAATAATGCTATTCTCTTTTAACTCTTAACTTTTTTGATACCGCATTCCGGGCAGTTGCGAAATTAAACCCATAAGTTCCAACTGTAATAAGGCACCGGAAACTGAGCCAGCAGCCATGCCGGTTTGTTGGATAATAAAATCGAAGGGTAAAGCATCACTAGCAAGTGCATCCATTACCGTTTGCAATTCTGGCGACAAAGTTGGCATTAACTGTTCTGGTGCTGTGGAAGCCTCGATTCCATCAATTTGTGGTATTGCTCCTAGCATTGTTAACAGTTCATCTAGTTCCTTAAGAATGAAAGTTGCTCCCTGACTCAGTAACTTTAAACACCCTTGGGATGGATGATCGTCTAGTCTCCCAGGCAGTGCATAGACATCTCTGCCAAATTCATTTGCGTAGGTAGCTGTTATTAAAGCACCAGATTTTAACGGCGCTTCCATTACCAGGATAGCGCGGCTTAAACCTGCAATAATTCGGTTGCGGCGGGGAAAGTGCGTGCGATCGGGTGGGGTTTTCGTGGGGTACTCACTCATGACTAACCCAGCCGTCAAAATTTGCTTGTACAAATCCCGATTTTTATGCGGATAGATGACATCTACACCAGTTCCCAAAACTGCGATCGTGCGTCCACCTGCTTTCATAGCGGCGATGTGGCTTTCTGTGTCAATTCCCTCTGCCATCCCAGAAACAACTGTAAAACCATTTTTAGCCAAAGCTGTACTAATTTGGCGAGTCCAACGAATGCCGTATTCTGAGGGTTGGCGTGTTCCGACAATCCCAACCATCGGTTTTTGTCCAAGATTTTCTTGGAGTTCGACTTCACCGCGATAGTATAAAATGGGCGGTGGACTCGGAGTTTCCAGCAGTAAGCGGGGATAATCTGCATCTGCTGGTGTCCAGAAATGGGAATTTTCCTGCTGGTGCTTGGTGAATAATTGTTCTGGGTGCAAACGCGATCGCTGTTGTACTACTTTTTCTAGTGTTTGAAAACCAAAACCCTCTACCTCTCCTAACTGGACCTTGGTAGCGTTCCAAGCTGTTGCCAACGTGCCAAAATGCTGTTGCAGCCGTCGCAGTAATACCGGGCCAATTCCAGAAATTTGCGTCCAAGCTAGCCAATATGCACCTTCCTCTACCACGGTTCTATCCTCACGCCTACTGGATTGAGTATTCCCAAATTAGGTTTAGCTGTTGATATAAAAAGGGAGTGGAGGAGATGGGGAAGTTTCTTAAAACATGGAAGTTGAACCTTTGAGGGTGGAAGTTGAGCCTTTAGGGATTGACAAAAAATAAATTATCCAAAATTATTTGTAGATTTGTAGGGGATCTTGGCCTTGCGCCCCTACGATGGGATGTTTTTTTAACTAGGAAGTCCCTTAAGGGTGAAAGTTGAGCCTTTGAGGGTGGAAGTTCAGCCTTTGACTATTAAATATTGACTCTTGGCTCTTGACTCTTGACTCTTGACCATTGACTATTAACTGTTGACTATTCCACTATCTTCTGCGATGCAATATTTCTATCGTCTTTTAATATGCCTATCTGGGTGCTTAATATTTTTACTGCTGCATAGTTGTCTTGGTTTGTTGCCGAGTTTGGCCGCGGAAAAGATTGTTGCCAGGTACGGATTGTTTGAGCAATCGCTCCCAGTGGCAGATATACGCAAGTATGCCGAGACGCAAAAGGTTTCTGGCGATTTGCAATCTTTCTTAGGTTACCTCAGCGCTAAGGATAAACAGAAGTTCCAAGATGCTCTTCAGGTGAAAATGTCTCTTGATATTGCGGCTTTAGATAAGCTGATAAATACAGGAATAGGCAAGCAAATTTTATCTTTTGCTTCCCAAGCGACTGTCTTTCCGACACGCTCCCCGATCGCCCGTCGTGATCAAGGCAGTATACAAGCCCTACGAGCTGCTATTATCTTAGGAGCAAAATCACCAGAAGGTTTAGGAATAACCAGCTTTCTAGAAGCCTATCCCAGTAATCAACTAGTTATTGACGTGTCAAAAATTTCCAAGCTACTCAGCATGGCAAATGCATCTTCTGGTTCTGCTGATGCACCACCAAAAGACAATGTAAGTTCTTCACCCTTAGGGCAAATTTCACTGCAATATCAGATACTCGCCGCCCAAGGTAAACAGTTCTCAGGTTGCTTATTTGGTGATTCTATTTCGGCTGAACTTGGTAATACCCTTGGGAATGGTACTTTTAATTTTGGGTTAAATGGTCTGAGTACAATTTCATTACTGGAACAACTGAAAAGTTTAATTCCTACCAAACTTAAATGCGAAAAAGCGATTATTGCCATAGGTGGAAATGATGCTTGGTATGGAATTAGTGATCAGTTATTTAGCAAAAATCTGCAAGAGGCGATCGCACTGATCCGCACAATGGGAACTAAAGAGATTTTTCTCATTCCGGCTTTTTATTCAACAGTTGCAGCAAGCTTAGATCCAACTGTAGCAGCCCCACTTCCTAGAGTTGAACAAATTAATGTTCTGATTAATCAAATTTCTGAAACAGAAAAAGTGCCAGTTGCACCAGCAGGACTGGCACCATTGTATGAAAATAATGTTCTTAAAGAGAATTTGACGAGCGATGGTGACCATTTAAATGCAGAGGGTATAAAAATTTATCGACAAGCATTATTACAAATTCTCAGTAAGTAAATAGTCCGCAAGGCGATAGTCCTGCTCAATGGAATATAACCCCCATCTTTTAATTTGAGGTTGCATCACAAGCAGCCTTGAGAACGAGTGGCTAGAAAGCAGGCAGATTAAGCGTTTAATTAAAAGCCGCTACGCGTCTATGAATGAGGTACAAGCTAGGGGCGCACATCTGTGTGCCCCTACGAATTGCTGTACTTCAAGCAAGTGAAAACTGCTACAAGTAGTTAGGAACCAACATAATTCGTAGTTTGTGACTCGAAATTATGAATTACGATAGCTTGCTTCTCGCCATTCGCCTCTGGTTTCGTAGAGAAGGCGAGTATTACGAATTACTAATTATCACTTTTAGGCTTTCCAATTCAAAAACCGCGCATAAATATAAGCGATCGCTTCATCAATAATTGTCCGTACGCCTTGGCTATAACCCCACCATTCGTTTGGATCATAATCTTGTGTTTTGGCAGCAATCGCACCAACTTTAATGTTAGGGGTAAGTAGTTTTTTGAACAACAACCAACTCCTACGGGTGTGAACGTCTAAGGAAAAAATATTAATTGATTGTAGCTGTAAATTTGAATTAGATAGCCAGCGCTTAAATTCGGCAGCAGATGCATAACTACGATCCTTAATTACCATAGGTGTTGGAACAGCTACCACCTTGTCTGATTCTAAACCGAGTTTCTTGAAGGTGGCGGCTGACATTTCTGCAAAGTTCTTGTATTCGCTAAGATAATTTCCTTTTTCTATTGTGCCTCCTGTGGTAATTACTAGACGATAAGAACCGGTTTTAAATTCAGTCAAAGCTTCTTCTATTGCGTAATCAGGCAGCCATCCTTCAACGACTAATACTTCTGCTGATTTCATAGGGGAAGTCACGGCGAGAAATGAGTGTACATGAGTAATAGTGAAAAATATTAAATAAGCAATCAAAGCGATTGCAATCGCCCACCCCTGAGCCGTAAGTATCCACATTTCTTGGCGTTTTATTAGTTTGATTTTTGGAAATTTTTGACGCCGACGATTTTTTGTCTGCATTAAACCTTAGCTAAACGTTGTTCTTTCAAGTAAGTAAATACAGACTTATCTCCAATATCAGCAGAAATTGCTTGCACTGTCTTTCGCAGCGCAAACACCAAAAACAACGCCGCCCAAATTCCTAATAAAACATTTTCCCCCTGAGTTGGTAGAATTCCCACCAAATGTCCTAACAACAGTAGCGGTACTGTTAGGGTTAATACTTTGGTTTCCAGGCGATTGAAGCAAAAAGCCTCTTTAAAATAAATACCTGTCAAAGCAACGAAGATAAAACCAACTCCAAATAAGGTAACAGGCTGATTGTAAATAGTGAGAGCCAAAGGTTCACTACTAGAGATTGCCAGAATCACTGATGCTATACTACCGATAGCCCAAAAAATTTGCAACATTCGGTGCAGTGATGCCAGGTAAATATGAATGGTAAATAAACTTACACCGAGAGCGAGACTAAAACAAGCATATAGAGGCGTCAGTAGGGTTAAAACAGTCGAGTTATTGTTGAACAAAAGCAAAGTGCTGCCGATGGCAAAGCTGAGTGCAGCTACTAATAACCCAGCCCGATAGATAATTACGCCAGTGCGATCGCTCTGAGTAATTGTAAATTCCCCAAACTGACCTTGATAAACTTTTGGTACAGATAGTGTTTGCGTAGTCATATTCAAGAATATAGTTATGATTCTCTAGTAGAGTACACCAAGAAATTGCTCAAGGGTTACTCTTTTTATTATGGGTAATAAAACTAACTTAGTGTCACAATCCCTAAACTCTTAAGCAATTATTGTCGGGTGGGCACTGCCTACCGTGCGCTCAAACCCTTATTTTTAGGTTATGTGCAGTGCCCAACGCCAGTTGCTCTAGTTGGGGGAACCCCAGGCGCTCTCTACGCTTTAGACTCACTACAAGAGACACATTTCTTAAGAGATGAAACCTCGGCGATCGTTATCATCTAACCCGCACCGAATAAAAGTCAGTTTCTGCCGGGAGCAGTGCCCCAAAGTGAGGTGCTAAATAATTAGGGGTATTAAAATACACCTATTTAATAGTGCGATGCCGAATAGCCCGCCGTAGGCATCGCAGCCAAATAGCTATTTTTATTGATAATATAGCTATATAACTGAGAATTAAAACCCGATCTAACTTTGGAGGATTACTTCCGTTTCTACCTGTTTAAGAGACTTTTTCTCACATCGAACTCAGGTCTTAAGGAATAGAAACCGATCGCAATAACCGCTCAACAACAGTTCTCGCGTTGCGTCCTCCTCTAGGGATGAGGCGATGGCAAAGAACGTGAGGGACGAGAAATTTCACATCGTCGGGAATGACATAATCACGCCCTAATAGAAAAGCTAGCGCTTGGGCAGCCCGTTGTAATGCTAATGTGCCACGCGGACTGACACCAAGGGCTATCTCCTCATCTTGGCGTGTTGCCCGTACCAATTCGAGGATGTACTGTTGCAAGGAGGTTGCCACTTTTACTTGAGAGCAGAAGTAACGCAATTCCTGTACTTCGGCCAAGGTAATACAAGGCTGCAAATCAGCAACTTTTACACCATTTTGGAGATTTTGCAGCATCTGGAGTTCTTCTGCCTCGGAAGGATAGCCCAAACTCAGCGACAACATAAACCGATCCATTTGCGCTTCCGGCAGAGGAAAAGTACCTTGATACTCGATAGGGTTTTGAGTGGCAATAACAAAGAAGGGCTGGGGAACTGCACGAGAGACACCATCGACTGTTACCTGATGCTCTTCCATGACTTCCAGTAAAGCTGACTGAGTGCGGGGTGTAGCACGGTTGATTTCGTCAGTTAGGAGGATATTCGCAAAGACTGGCCCAGGAAGAAAAGTAAATTCACCGCTTTTTGGGTTCCAGATGTTGGTGCCAGTGATATCAGTTGGCAGTAAATCAGGGGTACATTGTAGCCGTTGAAACTTGCCATCCACAGAACGAGCTAGGGATTTAGCGAGCAGGGTTTTACCAACGCCAGGGACATCTTCTAGGAGGGCATGACCACCACCTAGCAGGGCGACTAGCACCAAGCGTATTGCCTCAGTTTTACCAACGATGGTAAGAGCCAGATTTTGTGTTAAAACGTCAATTTTTTCTCTCATGCAGTGCGGGGAGTGGGGAATAGGGAATGGGTAATGGGGACTGGGGACTGGGAACTGGATTATTCCCAATGCCCAATTTCCCTAAATACATTATTCCCACTCCTAACTCCTAACTCCTGTACGCGATTAATCGCGTCTCCTAAGTTTTAACTTTGCGCTCCAGCACTCAAAACTTCTTTAGCAACAATGCAGTCAAGTTGAATTTGTGTTTTCAGAGCTTCTAGAGAAGAAAATTTTTGTTCAGGGCGCAAAAATTTAACTAGCTGCACAGCCAGTTTTTTACCATATAAATCACCAGACCAATCGAATAAATGTACTTCTGCAGATGAATAAGTACCGTTTACAGTTGGGCGGTTACCGAGATTCATTATGCCCAAGCTCTCACTAGGAGTAGCATCTGATGTTTCACTGAGAGTGAAAACGCGGACAGCATAAACTCCTTGGTGGGGCAAGAACTTTTCTTTTGGTAGTTCGAGGTTGGCGGTGGGAAAGCCAATGGTTCTGCCTAATTGTTGACCTTGAACGACAACACCAATGAGAGTGTAGGGGCGTCCTAGTAGAAGATTTGCGTTTTCGATGTCGCCGTGCTCAAGGGTTTGGCGGATCAATGAAGTGCTAATGCGGGCATCCTGAGTCGGAGTAGTACTGACGCAATTGCTTTGGGTGGGCGAGTCACCTGTATAAGTTTGTAAGGGAACAATGGTAACGGGGATATTGTGCTTGGCGGCGATTAATTGCAAATCCTTAGCAGTACCACTGCGCTTTTCGCCAAAACAAAAATCTTCCCCTATACTAATTTGCTGGCATCGCAGTTGTTGCACGAGAATTCTTTGTACGAATTCTTCGGGTGTCAAGGCAGATAATTCTTTGTCAAAGGGTAGTAGTACCAGTTGTTCTACCCCAAGCGATCGCAATTGTTGGACTTTTTCATCCAGTGGTGTTAACAAAGTCCGGGGTTGCCCCGTAAAAAACTCCTGTGGATGGGGGTCAAAGGTGACAACTGTTGAGTAAGTATATTCTTTATTTGTCAATTGTCCGTTGTCAGTTGTTAGTTGTTGATTTTCCTTTGACTGCGGACTACTGGCTACTGACAAGTGACCACCAGCGTGCAAGACTGGTTGAATTACCCTTTGATGACCAAGATGAACACCATCAAACTTGCCAAGGGCAACAGCAGTAGGCATTAGCAGCCCTTCGCTCGAAGAAGCAACCCACATAGAACACCCATTTTTAGACAAATTTAGCACGTGGATTCTGAGATTTTAGGTTTATTTTAGCTATCAGCAGGAAGCTACCTTATGGTAAACCGCCTTGAGGAGGACAGCTTTTGTAGACGGTCTGAACTTCCACCAACTGCCCATGAGGTCTTGTGCTATCAGCCAGGGTGTTAATGCCACCCCTTTTAACTATCAGCCAAAAGCCTAAGCCACGGAAAGTCACCCAAGATGGTTTCTTCTGCGATTAGCTTAACTACGAATTTTAGATTTTAGATTTTAGATTTTAGATTTTAGATTTTTTGGTTCATGCTCCGCCATGTTAGGGCGAAACAAATCCAAAATCCTCAATTTAAAATCTTCAGCAGCCCAGTACCCAGACTTCGTTCCGCTACGTTCGCGGAGCGTCTCGCAGAGAAGATAGTGGTTTCTTTCAATCCCTTCGGCTTGGTGCAGTCGCTCATGAGGAGCCACTGCGGTGGACGGGTTAAGAGGCATAAAGGAGGCAGTACGCCCTTGCGGTTTCCCGACTTGTTCGCGCCTGGCTCACCACGCTGCTTCACCAAAATCCAAAATCCAAAATCCAAAATCCAAAATTGGTTGACAGCTAATTGCTAAGTCCAGATAACCTCAAATACCAGAGCTAAAAAGGCTCTAGTTTCGTGTTGAGACTGCAACAAGGTTTTACCCTTTGATCAGCCGCAAGAGAGGGCGTCTGTGGGTATCTGGGCTGTATTGGTAGAATCTATAAAGTGTGTCCTCCTGTTGTCGCTCTTATCCTGTGGTCGGCGCTCTGACAACTCTGGGCAGCGCTGTCTCACCGTGCAGCCAACAAGTACGCTCTTGCGCTGAAAGCTTCTGATCACCAATCTAATCTAAAATCTCCAATTCCTCCGATCGCAATCTTTAGGTAGAAAACTTACTAACAGGAAAAGATTCTGATAAAGAAACTGAAGTAGGAACCTGGAGTACCATTCCTTCCCGTGCCATGATAGCCCCAGGAAATTCCGCAGATGCTTGTTTCCCTACATGATCTAAAAAGTCGTCATTGTGCGCGGGATCATGGTGGTAAATCGCCAGAGTTTTGACGTTAGCAGCTTGTGCCACTTTCACTGCTTCTTGCCAGGTAGAATGACCCCAGCCAACTTTTGGGGTTTTTGGGCTATGGTATTCTTCGTCTGTATAGGTGGAATCGTAAATCAGAATGTCAGCATTACGAGCTAGCCACAGCACATTGTCATCGAGTCGGTCAGGAAAATGTTCGGTATCGGTAATATAAGCAGCAGCACCACCACGCCAGTTGACGCGGTATCCTACGGCTTCACCTGGGTGGTTTAAAGGTGCTGTTTCTACAGTAACGTCATCGATGTGTATTGGTTGCCCCGGTCGAATGTCGTAGAAATTTAAATTGGCTTGCATAATCTGCAAGGGTACAGGAAAGTTCGGATGCAACATCTGGTCATTGAGGCGCTGTTCTATGGTAGAGCCATCAGGAGCGATCGCGCCGTAGATATGAAAGTCATTCCCCTTTACAAATCCTGGGGTAAAGAAGGGAAAACCCTGCATGTGATCCCAGTGAGAGTGGGTAAAAAATATATGAGCTTCTAACGGCATTTGGCACAACAAAGATTGCCCCAAAACATGTAGTCCCGTGCCAGCATCGAAAATTAAGCGTTTATCGCCCGCTTGCATTGATATGCAAGGGGTATTACCGCCGTAACGAACGGTGTGTGGACCTGGACTGGGGATGCTGCCGCGAACGCCCCAAAATTGTACGGTAAACTGGTTCTCTATCCTAGACATGGGTGTTGCTTGCTGGACTGAGCGGGCGATAAATGAAAAAATTGCTACTTATTTTGTCTAAGTTTATGCTGTCTCACCGATTTTGGTAGAGGAAGGATTTCTTGGTAAAACAGCATACCCTGTTTCTGGCTAATTGTGTAAATGTGGATAAGATACTCTCAAGTAAAATTCTCAATTTTTTGGGGTGGGTGTGTATAAGTTATTTCAAGAGCGCCCCTACGTTATAGCCTACATTTTTCTGTGATGCATTTGAATAACCCCAGTTTTCTCCTCATTAATCAAATGATTCACGAAAACTTGAATTCCAACTCAGACAATTTATCTAATCCGGTTACGTAAGTAAGATTATATTGTAACGGGGTAATACTGATATAGTTTTTACGTACAACGTACACGTCTGTAGGTACATTTTGAGGCAGATTTAATCCGGTTGGAGGTTCTACTTCCTCAATTACCTCTCCGGTTAACCAGTAGTACGTTTTTCCACGAGGATCAACTCGTTTATCAAACACATCAATGTAACGCCGCACTCCTTGACGGGTAAGAGTAACTCCGGCAATTTCTTCCCACTGAACAGCAGGAATATTGACGTTGAGCAACATTAAATCTGGCAGCGGTTTTTGGGCTAACTGGTCTACGAGAATTTTGGCAAACTTAGCAGCAGGTTGAAAGTCTTTAGATGTGTGACTAATAAGACTTAGGGCTACACTGGGAATACCTTCAATTAGACCTTCCATTGCCGCCGAAACAGTGCCGGAATACAAGATTTCAGTTCCCAAATTCGCACCTTGATTAATGCCAGAGAGAACCAAATCGGGGGGAGTATCTAGCAAAGCCCACAGCGCCAATTTGACGCAATCTGAAGGCGTACCATCGCAAGCCCAAGCTTTGACAGCGGGATGAAAAATCCCTTCAACAATTTCGGCGCGAATTGGTTGGTGTAAAGTTAACCCATGTCCAGTTGCCGATCGCTCTCGATCTGGGCAAACTACACTAACATCATGACCTGCCTCTGCCAAATAGTTGGCTAGGGTACGGATACCCAAGGCAGAAATGCCGTCATCGTTGCTAATTAGTAATTTCATAGTCATTGGTCATTGGTCATTAATTATTAGTTATTTGTTATTAGCCATTTGTCAATGTCGTAGGTCACAGCCAGCAAAAAAACATCCATACTCACTAGTACACTGTGGCGTCAGTTTGCCTACCTTTAACAAGGTGCTCAGAGCAATTTGTCTGGTTAATTGAGATGTTAGCTGGATTTATGCGCCTGCTGTACTAGTACAGCGCGGCGGAAATAAACAACCCATTCCAAATCAACGAAACGCTTACGCTGTATTCATTTTGACTTTTGACTTTTGACTTTTGATTTCCGCCTTGCGGTACTAGCCCAATTGTCTCTAACTGATAAACAGAAGTTTGGTTTCGACCCTCACCTTTGGCTGATGTTAATGGCATAGCTGTAAGTTTATTTATCGAGCAGTTCACAGCTTTTGACTATAAACTAATGACTAATGACCAATGACTAATAACTAATGACTAGCAATTTAGAAGCTCAACTTTTAGCACTGCGGCAAGAAGGAGAAAAAGCGATCGCAGCCGCTGATACCTTAGAACGTCTGGAAGAACTCAGAGTTAACTATCTGGGTAAGAAAGGGGAACTGGGGGCACTGTTGCGAAGTATGGGGCAGATGAGCGCAGAGGAACGACCGAAAATTGGAGCGATCGCCAATACAGTCAAAGAATCCCTGCAAACTAGTCTAGACCAGCAACGCGCCGCCCTGGAATCTGCACAAATTCAAGCTTTGCTAGAGGCAGAAACTCTGGATGTAACTATACCGGGAATTTATAACCCCCAAGGTCGCATTCATCCCCTCAATGGCATTATCGACCGGGCACTGGATATCTTTGTTGGTATGGGCTACACCGTGGCTCAAGGACCAGAGATGGAAACAGATTACTATAATTTTGAGGCTCTGAATACCCCGCCTGATCACCCTGCTCGTGATATGCAGGATACATTCTACCTACCAGATGGTAATTTATTACGGACTCATACCTCATCAGTGCAAATTCGTTACATGGAAAGAGAGGAACCACCGGTTCGGGTTGTGGCTCCAGGGCGAGTTTATCGGCGAGATAATGTAGACGCGACTCACTCGGCGGTATTCCATCAAATAGAACTTTTAGCGATTGACGAGGGACTCACTTTTACAGACCTCAAAGGCACAATTAAGGTATTTTTACAAGCAATATTTGGCGAGTTACCAATTCGCTTCCGCGCTAGTTATTTCCCGTTTACTGAACCCTCGGCTGAGGTGGATTTGCAGTGGAATGGGCGCTGGCTAGAGGTGATGGGCTGCGGTATGGTCGATCCAAATGTACTTAAGTCTGTGGGTTACGACCCAGAAATTTATACTGGGTTTGCTGCCGGTTTTGGTGTAGAACGCTTTGCAATGGTGTTACATCAAATCGATGATATTCGTCGTTTGTATGCTAGTGATTTACGGTTTTTACAGCAATTTTAGGGAAGCGATCGCTTTAAATAATCAAGCGCTTACTAAACCTCTTGCAAAAGTCAATTTGATGAAAATATAACCACAGATAAATACCCATGAATTATCTGTGGTTTTAAATAATAGGTTAAGATGATGAATTTGGTAAACTATTCAGTACTGTGATCGCTTCTACTATCTTCCCAGAATTACAGCTAACCACAGAGCAAGTACTCAACGCTGGATAAAGCAATGTGGTTAAAAGGCAGACAGACGAAGTGATTTGAGAGGTGCGATCACGCAGTTTTTTGCCTGGGAGTGGATCGTAAATTTTCGAGCGCGGACAAAAATTTTTGTTGCACAAGTGATTCTTAGCATACTAACATCTAGCCAACTCAGCATGGATATACCCCAATTCACGGGATTAGATCGTGAGGTTGATGTTGGTGATAAATATCTAAAAACTTTGGGAATACTAAACTCTGATGGGGGAAAATTTGACTGCCTGAAGCTAAGGCGGCAATTAAATCTTTTCAGAAAGGAGAATAAACATGGTTTGTGGTATTTATCAGATTTCAAATACTGTTAATGGTAAGTCTTATATTGGACAATCACGAAACATATACAGGAGATGGAAACAACACACAAGAGGGTTGGATAAGCCGAATGTCTTAGAAATGGGAAGTTATCCACTTAGATATGCCTTTTTAAAATATGATCTAAAAGAGGTAGTGACTACACCCGGAAAAACAGGTTTATTTGATTTTAAAGTTATTGAAGAATGCACAGAAGATAAACTGCTAGAAAGAGAAAGATTCTGGATAAATACAATTGACCCAGAATATAACTGCAATATTTGGACACCTACCCGAAAGAAAAAGGAAATTGATTTTGAACCGAAATTTTGGGTTCAATACCATAATTATAATGTTTTAGGTTATGTACCTGTTGAAATGATTCTTGATGAATCCCTAATTGAAAAATATTATTATGAGGAAGTTTCGCCTGGTATATCAACTAAGAAAAGAGCCGTTTTAAATACTGTAGGCGATACAATTTTTTTGATAGTAGGGATAGGTAACAAGCCAAAACAATATTATATTTGGTCTAAATTTATTTGTGAGGAGATAGTTACAAATAATTATAAAAATAGTCATTCTTATGACGCTTTTGGTACTGGTTATTTAAGAGATTCACCTCAATTATTGAATTCAAAACAGTTTAATGAATTCAAAAGATTTTGTGGAAATTTTGGCTTTGGTTTTATGCGTATCAAAGAATCCTCTGAAGCTCGTACTTATTTAACTACGTTAAAAGATATAACAGAACATTATAAACCGAAAAATTCAAAGTTAAATTTTTTACAGTATATAAAAGATTTTTATACTCAAGTTACTCGTGTCAATCCTAATGAATATTCTGCTTATCACCAACGAGGTTTTTACAGACATTTAGCTGTTTCTCTGTCCATTGAAGAGGCTCTAGAATTGCTGCTGGGTGAGTATACAACATTAGTAATATTTGACCCAATGAATCATGAATTGAACTACAAAGGCAGTACACTATTAATTCATACATTGGACTTTTACAATCCAGAACAAGGAAAAGAATATATAGCCTCTTATGAATTCGACGAGAAAACATTTCCTCCTTACGCAATTGTAGGATGGATGACTGTTGAAAAAATTTTTAAATATGATGAAAAAAGCTTTGCTGCCGATAAAGATTTGCACTTGTTAGGAGAAAGTCTTGTTGACTACAAAAAGAGTTGTGGTTATGAGGGATATGATGTCTGGGGTATCGCTCTAAAAAAACCTATCTTTTTAAATCCGCCTATTTGTAACGTATTACCGCCAGAGGGTATTAATAACGGTGAACTATGGGGGGCTGAAGATTTGTCACACTTAGAAGCCTTCGATATAGCACTTCAAGCGAAAGTTGAGTATGAATAAGCCAAAAAATAGGGTGTAATATTTTTGTGTTTTGCTACACTGACCTCTTAGTTTATACGTTTACTGGATTAAAGATATTAAGGTGGTCGGTGAATTACACCAACCACCTTTTTGAAACTTTATTTAACTATTCCTGAATGACCTGGGATATCTCCCAAAGGTTCAAATCTACCGCCTAAATATTTGGCAAGAAACTCCTCTGCGATCGCAAAAAAGTGTAAGCGATTTTCTGGTCTAGCAAAACCATGTGCTTCATCTGTGTAAAGCAATACGGTTCACTTAAGAAAATTGTAGAAAATTGTAGGTTGGGTAGAACGAAGTGAAACCCAACAAAGTCACGGAAGTGTTGGGTTTCGTTCCTTAACCCAACCTACGCAGAAGTTGAGTTTTAGGCTTAACTGAACTGTATTGCTGTGTAAAGTGCATATTGCACTGGCAAACCAGCCTCCTGCATTGCGTTGACAATTTGATCACTTTCTGATTGTTTCACCCGTGGATCGTTTGCACCTTGACCAATAAGTAAAGGTTTTTGAATTCGGTCAACGAAGAATAAAGGCGATCGCCATTTGAGAAACTCCTCTTCTGTCTCCAAGTTGCCAACGCGATGATAAAGCTATTGCCTTGATCGGTTCCCAATAGGGCGGTATAGTTTCTATCAGGGTAATCAGGTTACTTGGCCTATACTCGTGAATGAGTGTTTGATACTCGCCGATGAGTCTTTGATACTCGTGAATGAGTGTTTGATACTCGTAAACAGAGTTATTACCTCGTTTACAGTCTCTGACTGGAAATGCCTATTTTGAGGCTCCGCCTCCCTTACTCGCGGCAGAGCCGCAATCTCCAGCCAGAGGCTGGAAACGAGGTCTTGTCTTAAAGGAGTCTTGGCTTAAGTTGATACCCATGAGCATTGCTGTGCCCTTACAACATGTGTGGTTTAATTAAATGAAAACTGTTGTAAATTTACAGTAACAATCCTGAACCAAACCTATTAGACATCTCTATAAATTAGGTTTTCATCTAAACAGCATAAGGGATTGAGATTCTTTTTCGGAGATGTCTATTGGATAGGGGACAGGTGACAGAGAACAGCGCAGTTTAGCAGCAATTGTCGCAATGTCCGCAACGCCAATTAGCTGCTTCTTTATCAAAACCAAAGGCATTTAATAAAAACTGCCAACGACATTGCTTAGTTGTCAGATATTGATGCATTTGTTTGGCGGCATGTAATTGCGTTGGTGGCTGAGTTGCCGCTTTTTGCCCAATGGTGTAATGGAAAGGATCAAGCCAGTTTAGCTGACCATTGCTATGGAGTAAAGCTAAGGCGATCGCACCTTCGGGAAATTGTCGGGTTACTGCATTCACTTCTCCCTGTTTTGGTAATTTTTTCACAAGTTGCTGCGCTATCTGCTGTTGCGATCGCATTTGTTCTTGAAAAAACTCCTGTCTTTGCTTATCCTCTGGATCTAACCACCCCGTAGGTTCACTCACCAATGTCAACGCTTGGGCCGGTTTCCCATCTCTTCCAGCCCGGCCAATTTCTTGCACATATTCAGATAGAAGATGTGGTGCGTGAAAGTGAACCACCCAGCGCACATCAGATTTATTTATCCCCATACCAAAGGCACAGGTACACACAACAAAGGGAATTTTACCACCTAACCAGCTTGCTTCTACTGCACGGCGTTCTGTTGCACCCAATCCCGCATGATAACTAGCTGTGGCATAACCCATCTCTGCTAACCATTGGGCTAAATCTTCGCTATCTTTCCTAGTGCGAACATAAACTAATCCAGATTGTTGCGGTCTATTTTGAATAAACTTTAATAATTGTTGTTTCCTACCTCGTGGTGTCCAAGCAATGCGGATGCTAGGATGCAAATTAGGACGGTAGGGATTCAAGCGAAAAATCTCTGGTTGCTGTAATTGTAAAACTGTTTGAATAATTTTTTGGGCTGAGGGGTCAGCAGTAGCGGTAAAAGCAGCAATGCTAATTTTTGTTCCCGGTGGTTTTGATTTTAGTAGTGCAGGACGCACAGCCCCTAATCTACGATAAGCTGGGCGAAAAGTATCACCCCACTGCACTAAACAATGGGCTTCATCCAAAATTAAGCCATTAATTTGCAACTGCGGCTGACATAATCTTTCCCAGACTGGTGCACTTAACAAAGTTTCTGGCGATAAATAAAGTAATCTTAGCTGTTGATTTTCTAAAGCTTGCAGAGTTGCACGACGTTGAGATGAAGACAATTCACTATGTAAAAGTGCAGCTTTTTGGTGGCTTTCTCGTAGTTCCTGTACTTGATTTTCCATCAACGCCACTAAGGGTGAAACTACCAAAGTTAATCCTGTTTGTAGCAGTGCGGGAAGTTGAAAACAAATCGACTTACCGCCACCTGTGGGCATAATTATCAGTGCATCTTTTTGTGCTAATAAACTGCTGACAATTTCTCCCTGTGGTGGACGAAAATCCTCATAACCCCAGATTTTTTGAAAAGCTGCGCGAACTTCTTGCCAAGATTTTGTTGTCGGCTGATTCATAATCAATGCTAGATGCACCCATATCTTTGAACACTAAATATAGCCTCTGCTATCTAGCTAATGGTTCAGTAATTTCATCATCTTAGGCTGCAATCCACTGACTACAAGAATGAATTAGAATTAATTATTACACATCAACATATTATTAAATAGAAGATTCAGCTAGATGAACCAAGAATTAAAACTCGCAATCATAAAAAAAACAACGCCTGATGACGTTATTTATGGTTTTGTAGGTAGGCAGCGAGTTACCTCCTTGGCTTAAGCATCCATTTAGCTTAGTTTCATATTAAGGTAATGGCAAAACAGATGAAACGACTCCTTCAAGAACCCTAAATAATTCGGAAAAGATGTTTATAGTTGTGGCAAGGCTCTTTAAAGAAGCAATTTGCTTTTTGATCTTATCTATACCATCTAGAAGGTCTTTAGAAGCTTGCTCTAGTTTTTTTATGACTAGTTCTATCTGGTGTGCTCTTAATGTATTAACATAGTGTGAAAACTCGGTTATTCCCTTATTAAAACTGTTTATTTCTTCTTGGCTTAGTGTATTTATGTATTTCTTTGTCTCTGAGGAATTATACAAGTAATTCTCAAATTTCTCTAAATCATCTATTGTTAGTGACATTAAAGTATCTCCTATTATTTATCAGCATTTTGTCTAGGGAGCAGAACAGGTGAAGAATTGATTTCAGTGATAACTCGGTTGATTTTTTCACGATCAATATTTCCACCCACTATTTCTTTGAAAGCAGTTCTTAACTCCATTTCTCTAGCACTCGCTTCATCAAATTCCTTGTTCTGCTGAGTAAAACTTAAAATCTCTTGGCGTTTTTTTATCCAATCATCAGAATTAAATTCTTCATTAGGCTCCACTATAAGTTGATCTTTGAGACGGTTTTCTTGAGCACTTCTGATAAACAACAAATCTGCTCTTATTCCATCACCAAGTATCTTTATGAGTATCTCCTGATAATTTAATACTTGTGTCAAAGTTGACTTTCTAAACCGTAACTCCTCTCCAAGAGCACCTCGAACGGAGTTAGAAACCAACAGTTGAGTAACATCTCCTAATAAACCTTTTTTAACGAGATGATTAGCCTTAATTTCAGTGCCCAAGGTGTTTAGACTCTCTGCAATGTTATCAGCATCATCTTTCGCAGTTTGAACTGTAGTAGTATCACCAAAAGAAGCTAACGTACCCAGAACAGTGAAGTAGCGTCTTAAAAGGTGTGTTTGTCGACTCAACAAATCTAAAGCATCAAGATATGACGCATCATCTTGTGATAAAGTGTCATAAGAACTAGTACAAGTTTCAACAGCTAGTGGTTTAACCGGTGGTTTACAGAGCACAAGAATTTTTTCAGAAGTAGAATTTATTTGAGTATCACCTGCAAAACTGATGAGGTTTTCAACACTATCTGAATAAGCTATGCCAGCCTGCGTTAAGCGCTTATACTGTTCTGTAGAGGATCTACAACCACTAATAGATACAATCAAAACTCCTAGCAACAAAACAGAATGAGATTTTTGGTTCAAGTAGCACCTCCATAGTAGAATGTCTCTTTTTCCTAGAAAATCAATAAGTTGATGTTGAAGCACTTTAAATGATTTCTCTTTGTGCTTCTCAAATTCACATTAGTTCAAGCAACAGTTGCTAACCCTGCTGGAATATTAAACGAACAGCATGATATTGCATAATTTATACCTCAATTAAGCAATAAACTGTCGGCATCTAAATTTTACTTTTTGGAGCCTAAAAACCTTGTTGTGAGGTTTTAAACTTGAAAAATTCAATGCGTCTCAGAGGATGTTTTAAAAGGGTCTTTTGCTTTCATAATTAGCACAGGCAAGTATCTCGATACATGGCTAAAACCTTAATTTTTCGTCGGAGTTAACCCAACTCAGAACGGCAAAATTATACCTTTTGCGACTTTTAAAACATCCTCTCAGATCATTGATGTAGTTGTGTGTATTTAAGTATCATCACACGTTTACTTGACTTTGCAATAGTATTTTGACAAAAAACAGCGCTAATGTAATTCAAACATGCTTATACATTTATACATATGTAATTAGCAGGACTTATGCAAAAAATCACCGAAACCTTTATTTTCATGTAGTGGCAATTAATGAGTTACCGCTATCAACAAAAAAATAACCCTCTATGCATTGCAGAGAGGGGTTAGAATCTCAATTATTTTTACACTTTCTGTGCAGATACTTTCTCTGGCTTTTCTTGAGTTTGCAATGCATAATACAGCCTGTTCAGCGCATTTACATAAGCTTGAGCAGATGCCACGATAATATCCGTATTCGCTGCATGACCAGAAAACACTCTAGATTCATAACGTAAACGAATCGTCACTTCTCCAATGGCATCAATACCAGCTGTTACTGACTGCACAGAAAACTCAATCAACTCGTTGGGCACATTCACCACCCGGTTGATGGCTTTGTAAACTGCATCCACTGGGCCAGTCCCGATCGCAGCATCGGTTAATTCTTCACCTTCTGGGGTGCGGAGGGTGACTGTAGCGGTGGGTTTGGCATTGCTACCACAGGAAACTTGCACCAACTCTACCCGGAACAAATCAGGTGCTTGTTGGATTTCATCGTTAACGATCGCTTCTAAATCCCAATCAGAAATTTCTTTCTTTTTATCTGCTACCTCTTTGAATCTGACGAATGCTTTATTTAACTCAGTATCCGACAGTTCAAAGCCCAATTCTTTCAACCGAGTGCGAAAAGCATTTCTCCCTGAATGTTTACCCAAAACTATTTGATTGTCTGTTAAGCCAATCAATTGGGCATCCATAATTTCATAGGTGAGTTTGTTTTTTAACACACCATCTTGGTGAATCCCAGACTCATGAGCAAAGGCATTCGCCCCGACGATCGCTTTATTTGGTTGTACTAGCATTCCCGTCAAATTAGAAACTAAGCGTGAGGTTTTGTAAATTTGCCGGGTGTCGATATTTGTCAGGGATTCTTGAGATTCTTCTGGTCTTCCGAGATAGGGATTAAAATATTGTCGCCGCACATGCAGCGCCATGACTAATTCTTCTAGTGACGCATTTCCGGCGCGTTCACCAATCCCATTGATCGTACATTCTAGTTGCCGTGCGCCATTTTTGACGGCTTCTAAGAAGTTAGCAACTGCCAAGCCTAAATCATTATGACCGTGAACAGAAATAATCGCTTGGTCGATATTGGGGACATTTTCGATAATGCCCTTAATCATTGCCCCAAATTCGCTAGGGGTTGTGTAACCCACAGTATCGGGAATGTTAACTGTTGTTGCACCAGATGCGATCGCTCGCTCTAACACTTGGTAAAGAAATTCTGGATCGGTACGGGCCGCATCCATTGGTGAAAATTCTATATCTGTCATGAAGGACTTGGCGTATGCTACCATTTCCTCGGCGATCGCTAGTACTTCTGCCCGTGACTTCCGTAACTGATACTCTAAATGAATATCAGAAGTCGAAATAAATGTGTGAATTCTGGCGTTAACTGCTGGTTTTAACGCTTCTGCGGCTGCTTCAATATCTGCTTTAATTGCTCTTGCCAAACTGCAAATTACTGGGCCATTTCCTGTCCCCACAATTTGGGAAATTTTCTTAACTGCTTCAAAATCTCCAGGACTAGCAAAGGCAAAGCCTGCCTCAATTATATCCACGCCCAGACGCGCTAATTGCTTGGCAATAACTAGCTTTTCGTCTATATTCAGAGTCGCTCCGGGACATTGCTCTCCATCTCGCAGTGTAGTATCAAAAATGATGATTCGATCAGTTTTGTTTGTCATTTGCCGTTTCTTGTTTAGTTGTTACTTGTGGCTCAAAATATCTTCAACCTTAGTTTTTCTTTTACTCTTACCTTTGTAAATAATTGCTAAGGCTACTAACCTTCGGTTTTTTCTATTTGATCTCTGATATCATTTAAATCTATATATCTGTCAGTAGCATTGCGTAGCTCTCTAGCTATCATTCCTTCTGTTGATACTACCGTAATATGTGTATTTTTTGAGCGTAATAATTCGATTGCTCTTTCAAAATCTCCATCGCCACTGAATAATACTACTCGGTCATACTGGTCTACTGTATTAAACATATCTACAACAATTTCAATATCTAAATTCGCTTTTTGCGAGTACCGACCAGAAGTATCATCATAGTATTCTTTAAGAATTTTAGTTCGGACTGTATATCCCAGACTAATTAGAGCATCTCTAAAACCTCGCTGATCTTGTGGGTCTTTTAAACCAGTGTACCAGAATGCATTAATTAAGGTTGTTTCTGATTGCTCATGTTTTAAGTATTCTAAGACTCGCCGCGGGTCAAAAAACCAGCCATTTTTTTGTTGAGCATAGAACATATTGTTTCCGTCTACAAAAATAGACAGACGATTCATTGGAGAACCCATACAAATTTACACCTAATAATATAAATGAATTTAGATGGAACAATAGATTATAGCAATTTTCAAATAGCAAGTTTGCTAATATCTATAAAGTAGCTCTTCATCTATAGGTTTTATCCTACCTCTTTCAAGGCATCAAAACGGATGCAACATTGGAGTTGAGATCCTGGGTGCTAAACCTTATTCACCTCCAGCACTGCAAGAGCCACCCTGTGATCAAAATCTACCAATAAAATTGAACCAGTAACAGCATTCATCGCTGTATAACATTAAAGTTTACCCCTAAAGAGGTATAGCATAGGCTTAGGGTAGGATATAAATTAATGCCTATCTATAAGTTTTGCTGTCAGTATCAGGACACGCTTTGTGGGAAGTACCAATATTGCGCTAAAGACAGAAGACGGACTTGGGACGGCTTCTGGTAAAACACCCAGTTAAGAGCGTAGTTGTTGGTTAGGCGAGGGTAAAATCTTGCCGCAACCAAGTGCAGAGGCGAAGTATATCCGGGTCTGATCTGTGAGACAATTACTACTTGTAACTCACTCAACAGGAAAAGAATAACTTAAGCACTACCTGAGTAGGAATCTCTTGGGGCTAGCTCTGCCAATAAAAGTTTGTTGATGAATAGAAGATACTTTACAAATGTATAAGATTGTCATTTAAGTCTTATTTCAATGTGCTTGTACTAAAACGTGGTCTGAATAAATAAAGTGTTGGACTTAAATCAATCAGTAACACGATATGGCAGAAGAACCTACATCTACCTTAACTAAAAACCATGTCTCTGCTGCCAATAGACACTCAAGTAAACCGACAAAAGTAACGTCAACAGCATCGGCTCGCCAATCTAGGTGGATGGTTCGCTTAGGTCATCTCCTCGCTGGTGCTTGGACAATCAGTGCAGCAGTGTTGAGTGCTTCTGGTGGGGACTTGGTTCAAGTAATGGAAAATAAGGCGCTTTCTGGCTTTTTTCAACTGCGTGGGTCGATTGTGCCTCCAGAAGACATCGTAATTTTAGCAATAGACGATCAGTCAATATCAGTTCCCGAACAGTACTATAAAACAAATCCGAAACAGTATGCCTACCTAGAAACACTGAAATCTTATCCTTATAAACGTGCTGCATATGCTCAGGTAATCACAAAGTTAATCAAAGCCGATGTGCGCTCTATAGCGGTAGATGTCCTTTTTGACACGCAAAGTAGTTATGGAGTTACTGACGATCGCCAACTCCAGGCAGTATTACAAAAATATGGCAGCAAAGTTACCTTAGCAGCCGTCTACGAAAATTCCCAGACGCACCAAGGGTCTTTTATACAACTCATAGACCCACAACAGATGTTTCGTAAAGGGTCAGTATCCATTGGCTCAGTTAATTTCCCCGTAGAGGTAGATGGTAAAGTTGATCGATTGGCGAGTGAGTTTTCTAAGTTGTTAGCTGAAGATAATTTGATCGAGAAGCTACCTTCTTTTGATGAAGCAGCGCTTAGGGCAGCACAAGTAAATTATCCTCAACCAAAGGGCGATCGCATTTATTTTTGGGGACCTGCGGGTACATTTGAGCAAATACCCTTTTGGCATGTCCTCGACCCGGAAAACTGGAACACCTATTTACAGCAGGGAAAGGTCTTCAAAGACAAAATAGTGCTGATTGGTGCGACAGATAAGTTAAACAATGATTATTATCCAGTCGCTGCTAGCAACAGCACTCAACCTATGTCGGGCGTAGAAATTCACGCCAATGCGATCGCAACTTTGATGAAAGATAAAGCGATCTCCCCAGGAATTAACAGTGCACCATTGCGAGGTTTGTTTGTGCTAATTCTAGTTGGCAGTACAGCCTTGATGATTAGCAGACGCAAACGTAGTATCAATAGATTTCTATATAGCCTCGCCCTTTCTGGCACTTGGGTAGGAATTAGTTATGGGTTATTTGTCTATGGTCAGTTAATTTTACCTACTACTTTACCAATGATCGCGATCACGATGACCGGACTTTGCTATCTGACAACCTCATTGGTAAGGGAAAGCATCAGAAAACGCCAATTATTAGATATTTTTCAGAAGTATAAAACTTCCCCCGTTGTCCAAGAGATTATTAGCCAACAGGATGACTTACAAGACCTAATCCAGCAACGAGATTTAGCCTTATCAGGGAAAGTTTTGGCTCAACGCTACAAAATTGTCAAAGTTCTCGGTTCCGGTGGATTCAGCGAAACCTACATTGCCATAGATACTCAACGTCCTGGTAATCCGCGATGTGTTGTCAAGCAACTAAAACCAGCCAGCACCAAACAAGAAGCCTTGCAACTTGCCAGACGTTTATTTAACTCAGAGGCGCAAACACTAGAAAAATTGGGAACACACAGTCAAATACCTCAACTTTTAGCGTATTTTGAAGAAGATGAAGAATTTTATTTAGTGCAAGAACAGATAATTGGTCATCCTTTAAATCAGGAACTCCCAACAGGTAGAGCAATTGAAGAAGTTGCAGTTATCAAAATTGTCAGGGACTTATTGCAAACATTAATATTTGTCCATAAAAACAACGTGATTCACCGGGATATTAAACCCGGCAATATCATCCGGCGACATTCAGACGGTAAACTAGTATTGATTGACTTTGGAGCTGTCAAAGAAGTCAGCACAAAACAGCTTGATCATCAAGAGCAAACCCCCTTCACCATTGGTATTGGTACTCAAGGTTACGCACCAAGCGAGCAATGTTTTGGGCGACCACACTACAGTAGTGATATCTATGCAGTCGGCATGGTTGGAATTAAAGCCTTGACTGGTATAGCACCCCGTGAGCTAAATAGAGATGCTGATGGAGAGATAAAATGGAGCGATCGCTCCCAGGTGAGCCACTCCCTAGCTCAGATTCTCAGTAAAATGGTGCTGGATGACTTTAAACAGCGATATCAGTCTGCATCAGAGGCTCTTAAGGATCTTGAAGCTCTTGAAGCTTTTGACGATATTGTAAATTTCCAAAACAGACACCTCATGCCACAGGATAACTCATTAATGAATACTTTAGACGATTTAGGCACTCCCACAAAATCTTGCTCAGAAGGACAAGAGACTGACAAATAAAAAAATATCTAATTGCTGTGGAAGCTGTTCTTGAGCAGGGGAAACAGAATCTGATAGTTGTATTGCATACAAGAACTTGGATAATTTAATTTTTGGAGTTCCCCAAGAATAATTAGGCATAAGGGCGGGGAGCAGAGAAGAAGGATTTTCTCCCATACACGCCGCCCCTTCTCTGTTCGTGTCTTCTTCACTCAATCCTGCACATGATTTTAAGTTAAGGACAAGAATTCTTCTCCTGTCGTGGGATGAATGGCTATTGTTTCATCCAAATCTTCTTTGGTAATGCCCTTGCGAATTGCCACGCCGAGACTTTGAATGATATCTGCTGCGTGTTCACCCACCATATGAGCACCCAAAACTTGCCCAGAATCACCATTTAAGACTATCTTCATAGTAGTTGGCTCATCCTGTTCGATTAACTGATACAACAGTGGTTGGAACTGGGTGCAGTAGCATTGTACAGATTCACCAAATTTTTCCCGTGCTTTCGCCTCCGTCATCCCCACACTAGCCGCTTCTGGACGGCAAAAAACAGCAGTGGGCACATAATCATAATTCAGTTTTTGCGGCTTGTTCCCAAAAACTGTATCGGCAAAGGCAATACCTTCTGCCCGAGCCACTGGAGACAATTGCAGGCGGCTGGTGCAGTCACCTACAGCAAAAATATTTTCTTGGCTGGTACGGCTGTATTCATCTACTTTAATTGCACCATGTTCACCAAGTTCAACATGGGCATTTTCCAAACCAAGATTCTTAGTATTTGGAGCGTAACCTGTCGCAACTAAGATGGTATCTGCTGTAATTATTTCTTGGTTCTCACCAGTAATAGTTAACAACAAACCTTCTTCGGAGAATTTGATTTCTTGACCGATGCTGTTGGTGAACAACTTAATTCCCCGTTTGCTCAAACCTTGTTGTACCGCAGAGCGAATGTCATTATCAAACCCCGATAAAATCATCTCGTCTTTTTCAATTACTGTCACCTCGCAGCCAAAAGCGTGCATCATGCTGGAAAATTCTACGCCAATGTAGCCGCCACCAATGACTGCTAAACGTTTCGGCAGATAAGGCAGCTGAAACATCTCACGGGATGTGATGGCGTATTCTATACCTGGGATTTGGGGCTTGAGGGGTTGTCCTCCCACAGCAATTAAAATTTTGTCTGCTGTAACTTTGCGTCCATCAATATTGATAGTATGGGTATCGATGAAAGTGGCATATTCAGGAATTAGTTCAATTCCAGCTTTGTGTAATTGCTGAAAATAAGATTGGTTAATCTTGTCAATATGCTGGTGTACTGACTTAATAAATAATGTCCAGTCAAAGTATGTTTGACAGTCACTCCACCCATAACTCTGCGCTATTTGATTTTGCAGAGCGAAGTCAGCGGCGTAAACAATCAGTTTTTTGGGAACGCAACCGCGATTTACACAGGTTCCACCGATGGCTTCTTGTTCAGCAACAGCTACACGGACACCGTAACTAGCTGCTTTTTTAGCTGCTGCCAATCCTCCAGGCCCAGCACCAACGACAAACAGGTCGTAATCAAATGTCATAAAAATCTGTTCCTTTTTCACTTTTTGGAAAGCAGAGCTATTTCATCCCTTATAGTTACTCAGACAAAACTTCATCTACTGTCTTTAGGTGGACAAATTGGGATGAAACCAGGCTGATATGTAGCAGATTGCCGCCTTAATAGCAATTACATCCAAAAGGAACAGCGATCGCTCGAATATTGCTAAGTTGTATTACATTATCTTGCCAAAAAAGCATCTTGTCTATTCTACCAGAGGTAAATGTTTGCGATGCCTAGTTTGGGCAGGTATGCGATCGCACTTTTAGGCAGCAACTGCACTGAAGAAAAAATTCAGCCGATTAAGCCATTGATGCCAGACATGAATTAGCCTTGCACGATCAAATTCAAAAATCTCTGCTTCTTCACCTGGCAAAGCTACAACAATGAGAGCATGGTTAATTTTGGAGTTAAAGAGGCGATCGCTATAATACCGATTTATCGCACCACCATAAGCAGCTAGTTGTAAAGGCTTGTCATAAAGCTTATCAATTCTCAGTTTTGGTTCCTCAGCTGTAGTCCATTCAATTACATGCGGAACACCTTGATAACGGGTAACTAAATCAACTTTCCCGGCATAAAGTTCCTTATAGTTAGGCACGATTTCCTCAACAAGTTGAACATCGCTAAGTTGGTTTAGCACAGATTGAACGCTATCCCAATAAGGCTGAATCAGGCTTTTGTCCGGTTTGGGTGAGTAACCTTGCAGGTGTTCTTTAATCAACTGGTGCAAGGCATTTCCTCGGCGACGGCTGTTAGCAGCGATTCGATTTGCCTCTGCATCGCCAACTTTATTGCGCCAATAGGAAAGGGCGGCTAGAGACTTTGGTGGCTGTGTCGCTTTTAAAACTGTGGTGACAGCAGGAAGAAGAACGCCACCATTACCTTGATAGTAGCATCGTCTGTTGATGTAGGTAGATTTCATAAGTTGCCAGTAGTGAATTACTACATCAACTTTTGCGTTAGCCTAGTACACAAGTAATACACATGCTGTGAGTCTTTGTGACTAGATCGAGTACACAGATGTGTACCGTGGTTGTGATGGGCTGATAGTTATGAATCAACAACATTTCAATGCAGTGTTTAATCGCTTAACCGAAAGGCGGCGAGAGGTACTGCTGAAACTACTGGCTAATGAAAAAGATGAAGCGATCGCTAATTCTTTGCATATTCAGAAACCAACTGTCAGAAAACATCGTGAGGAAATTTGTAAGTTATTTGGCTTAAATAATGAATTTTCAGACGAACGCCGTTCAAAGCTTCCACAATTGATTGCTTTATTTGCCAAGTACAAACCTGAGTTATTAAATCAAAATACTTCAGAGTTACCACAAACTGAAAATTTTAGTGAAGATAAAACAATATCTGAAAATCCTGATTTTGTTGGGCGTGAGGATGCGATTGCAGGCGTTAAGCTACAAGATGAAGTATTTGCTATATTGCAACAGGCAACATTCTTGCAGATTGCACCGTTTCCAGAAAGTATCAAACAACTGGAAGATGCTCTTGAAAAGATTCCATCATGCGCAAGAGCTATATTCTTTCTCTCATTTAACATTTCAAGAGTATTTTACAGCAACAAAGCTCAAAAATTTCATTGATAATTGTGATATTAAAGTGCATAGTTTACTATTGAATATTTCAGATGAACGCTGGCGTGAAGTCTTTTCAATAGCTACTAATATGACCTGGGATTCTGAACAAATACTTTTTTTAAAGACTGTAATTGATAATTTTATTAGCAGTGAGGTAGAAGATGAGTTACAAGAGTTGTTATTATGGTTAGAGGAAAAATCAAATTCAGTCACAGTAAAATATAAGTTAGTAACTACTCGAAGTTTTTATTTTTCTCTTGCTTTAGATATGATTTATAACTCTAAAAATAGTTTAACTAGTAATATAGACTTTACTTTAGTCTGTGACATAGATGAAGAATTTTTAATAGATATTACAGGAGCTTCAAATTATGTTGATTCTCTTAATCTTGCTAATGCTACAGAATTTGCACTTGACTTGAATCTTATCAATAAAATTAGAGTTACCTCTGCTGCTGCTCCTATAGATACTATTGCTATTTCTCAAATCTGCACCTCTAACTCCCAATTTAATAAAGAATTAATACAACTTGGACATAGATTACCTCAGTGGGATATTACAGACAATTATGAAAGTGATAATAGTGAAATTGATGAAATAACAGAGTATGATAACTGGTGGAAAGAAAATGGTGAAGATTTTGTAGAAAAATTAAGAAATATAATAATTCAGCATCGCAACATAGGACATAATTGGGAATTTATTAATTCTCGAAATTATAAATTATTGAAGCAGTATTACTATGCTAATAAGCTTTTGGTTAATTGCCTAAATAATGCTGATAAAGCTAAAACTATTAGTTCCAAAATCCGATCGCACATCGAAGACACCCTACTTTTACCCATCGCTGAAATAGAAAAACGACCATTCAAAAATTAAATCGCCTTCTTCTTTGTGTCTTTGTGTAAGTTCTGAATCAAACAAAGGCGGGTGCGGGGTTTGAACCCGCTAATCCCCACAATGGTGGAGACATAACCGATAACCCTAAATTCTTGGCTAACGCCACGCTTCGCGAACGGCCCCGAAAGGCAAGTTGCGAACAGGGATAACCCGCCATGAAGCATGAAGGATAAAGTGTTTATCATTTACCCTTCAGCAATATCTACAACTCATCCGTAGCCAGCATTTGGATGATCCGAGGCGTACCCGGATCAAACCCTGACAAATCCCAAGACAGCGAATCTTGAGGATCTACCAAGGTAATTTGGTAAGGTGTCAAGCTGACATACACCGCCTTGACGTTGGGATTCACCTTTTTGCGGTATTCCTTCAACGCTTGACTTGGATGCTTATTTCCAGCCCAGCTTTCTGAGTCAGTCCAAAAGCAGACTACATCCGCCTTGAACTTATTCTTAATCATCCAGTCGTAAGCCACAGATGCATCTGTTCCACCAAAGTTTTGGTTGCTAGCTTTGCGAACCGCAGAACTAAAACTATCTTTGGCAGTGATACCTAATTCACGGAATTCCGTAGCAAAGCCGCGAATCATGTAGTTTTTCTCTGCTTTTGCTGTTACTAGTGCCATTGTAGTGGCAATTTCACAACAACTTAGTCCCATATCTGCAACCAAGCTACCCATAGAACCAGAAACGTCTACGGCGTGCATGAACACTTTACGTGTGGGTTGCACAACATCAAAAGACAGTTCAACCGCCTTTTCTAAAATGTCCACAATCCGAGGAACTGGGTTCCAAGTTTTCTTACTGCGTCCTAATGTTCCACCAGATTGATAAGTTTTGAGTGCTTTCAAAACATCAATCGGATGGATGCGACCTTTACGCAGATGTTCTCTGCGATTAAGAACTGTTTCCACTTGCAGCAAATTGGCGCTTTCATCAGCTCGCAACACGCCCAGTTCAGTTAAAGAACCCAAGTTACGCAGCATTGCACCTATTGGCATTTCCTGAAATAGCAGCTGCCAAGCAAGCTTGTCCATTTTGCCCACAGGTGCAGCCATTTCGTGGGTTAAGCGTCCTTGGGAAATAGCTTCATGGGTTTGGGTGGGATTTCGCTTGAGCCATTCATACCACCAAATCTGCGCCAACGCCTCTGAGGGAATGTCTGCGGGCAATTCTTCCCAGCCTCTAACTACCCACTCAAATAGTTGACGGTGATTTTCTGTAGGCGGTTTGACATGGAACAACCGCAATGCATCTCGGTGGGAGAAGCCTTGACGCTGTTGATATTTCAACAGTTGATAAGCTAAACCCTTGACATCTTCCCGTGAGAGCCAAGTTTTACCAGCTTCCCGCACGACTTTGCCAAATCCCCGCAGAGATTTGGTGTAATTCAACCATTCGTAGAAGTGGCTACCAGTGCGGACAACTTGCGGGAAGATTTCACCAAAAGCCTGTTTTGCTTGTGGTGCTTCACCCATCGACAGCAGCACCAAAGCTAAGATAGGCGCACTGTTATTGATGGCGCGTCCATCGCTAGCATAGAGAATTTCTTCTGCCGCACGGCTGGGATTTTCGGCAACTGCTTGTCTGACAACTGTCACAAAATCCTCAGTTAATTCCTGCTTTCCGCCATAGTAAGTGCTTTTTGCTGTGCCAACCAACAGACAACGGCGTAGCATCTTCCAAATGCCAGCATTAAACATCCAACCGCCGGAACGTCCCTGAACCATTTCTGCTTCCCGTCCGGGGATAGGCTGATTTTGGGGTGTTGTAGTTTTTTTGTTAGTGAAAAAATTGTAATTCATCGTTTCATCTCCCGGCCCTTGCGGGCAAAAAGGAAAGGTGGCAGAGCAGGATTTGAACCTGCGACATCCGGCTTAAGAGGCGATAATCCTAATTCGTCGGCCTTTTCAGGCAAGGTGTGAACAAGGATGTTTTTCGGCGCTCTACCAACTGAGCTACCTGCCACATGAAAATTTTGGATTTTGGATTTTGGATTTTAAATTTAATCTAAAATTATTTGGTGTAGCGGAGCGAGATTTGAACCCGCGACCTCTCGAACCCGATTCGATAACCCTAATTCGTCGGCCTTTTCAGGCAAGGGGTGAACAAGGATGTTTAGCGCTCTACCACTGAGCTACCCGCCACATGAAATTTTTGATTTGAGATTTTAAATTAAATCCAAAAGCCAAAATCGTTCGACTGAGCGATTTGCCTTGAGCGTACCCCTACGGGGAAGCAAGCCACGCACAGCGTCTCCAAGAGTTGCCGAAAGGAGCCGAAGTCTAAAATCTAAAATTAATTGGTGTAGTGGAGCGGGAATCGAACCCGCGACCTCCCGCTTGGCAGGCGATAACCCTCAATTCGTCGGCCTTTTCAGGCAAGGGGTGAATAAGGTTTAGGCGCTTTAACCACTGAGCTACCCACCACATGAAAAATTTTAGATTTTAAATTTTAGATTTTAGATTCAATCCAAAATCGTTCGACTGAGCGTACCCCTGCGGGGAAGCAAGCTACGCGCAGCGTCTCTAAGAGTTGCCGAAGTCTGAGATTAGTTTGGTGTAGCGGAACAGGATTTTTACCTGCACCTCCAGAAGTTTGATCAAGGGTGTTTTAGTTATATGCGATAACCCTCGATATGTCGGCCTTTCCAGGCAAGGTGGGCGCTCTGTCATTTGAGCTACCCGCTACTGGTGAAAGCTAACTTTCTAATGAAAGTTGACTTGTATTATTAATGTAGTATACGTATTATTTGTTGTCAAGGGGCTAGAAAGCTAATTTAGAATTATTGCTTTGGAAAGAGAAGTCTGAGTGGCACAAGCGAGCTGCTACTCAGAATTTCGGGGGAATATTATCCACGCTGGATTGCGATCGCTCTGGTCAAAACTTTCTTATTTTCTCTCTTGAAAAAACTTTTGCCCGATCGCAGACCAATATTAGATAAGTTGCAAGTTTAGAAGGTTATAACACCCACTAAATAAAGGTTTTGCCGACATTTTGCCACAACTTGGCCAAAATATACAAAAAAGTGGGCCAATTTTTGCCAAGATAATAATATTATTTCCCAAAATTCACTTGGCAAAAATCGGCATGAGTGAAAAACCCATAGAAGATAACGGCAAGGCTTTTCTCGTTCTACTTTTGCCCATCTCGTTTTTGATTATTTTCCTGGTTGCTACCTGGAGAATTTTACTGGCGGTAATTTTCCTGGTAATTGGCTTCAAGCTTTGGCAGGAATATCAATGGCAACAGTGGACTGTACGAGTTAACCCAATTTTTCATCAATTGGTTCGTGAAAATCAGGGCAGACTTACGCCAATGGACTTGGCAATCAGGGGCAATTTTCCTGGAACAACGGCAAAACGCTACTTGGATGGTAAAGCCTCGGAATTTGGTGCGAGTATACTCAACTCTGAAGAGGCGGGGCAGTCTTATTACTTTATAACTGCCAGCATTCTTGGGAATATTCTTGATAGTAGTGAGCCTATTAAAGAACTTCCTGCTCAACCAGTTACTAAAACTGCGCGATCGCTCCTAGCACCACCACCAACCCTACAGGAGGAAGAACTAGAAACCGAATCACTCCCACAGCCAATCCATGAGCCAGCTAAACGATCGCTGGAAAAACAGTTAGTTTTTGGCTCTCTGATCCAATCTGAACTTGCCAAACGGCTAAATGTCTATTCCAGCACGGTTTATAAACGGCGAAATGATCCAGAGTTTCCAGAGTGGAGTCGCAGCAAAGACCCTGATGGTATTGCCTGGTCATACTCGGAAAAAACTAAGGAGTTTTTCCCAGTGGAGGAAGAAGGATAACAATTCAAAATTCAAAAATATTAATTACTTTTGATTTTTGAATTCTAAACCCACAGCTTCGTTGATAGAATTTAATCCGCTCTGTTCTAGTAGGACAAGCAAACCTAAAAGAATTCGGCGTACCATCAATGGGCCTTCGTAAATCCAGCCTGTATAAACCTGGATCAAGCTAGCACCAGCAGTAATTTTTTCCCAAGCATCTTCCGGGGAAAAAATGCCACCAACACCAATAATCGGGATTTGTCCTTGGGTTTGCTGCCAAATAAAACGAATTACCTCAGTGGAGCGATCGCGCAATGGTTCACCGCTAATTCCGCCAGCTTCTGACTGGGGTGATTTGCCAGTTTGGTCAATTATCTGGGTTTTCAGTCCATCACGGCGGATGGTGGTGTTGGTGGCGATAATTCCCGCCAGTTGGTAGGTTTTAGCCAAAGAAATAATGTCAGCGATCGCAACCCAATCCAAATCTGGCGCTATCTTGACAAAAATTGGCTTTTGTGGATGATTTTCTTGTTGCAATAATTCCAAGATGGTACTGAGCATAGAAGCATCTTGGAGCGATCGCAACCCTGGTGTATTCGGGGAAGAGACATTAACAACAAAATAGTCTCCCAAATCCTTGAGTAAACGAAAACTATCGAGATAATCCTGTGCGGCGGCTTCCAGGGGAGTTACCTTAGATTTACCCAAATTGATCCCTATGGGTATTAACTGGACGTTATCCTGCTTTTCCTGTCCCAAACGTGCCGCCATTGCTGCTGCACCGCCATTATTAAAGCCCATGCGATTGAGAGCAGCTTTGTCCAACGGCAAGCGAAACAAACGCGGACGCGGATTTCCTGGCTGTGCGTGAAAAGTTACAGTTCCTAGTTCTGCAAAGCCAAAACCCAGGTTAGACCAAATGCCAGCAGCGACTCCATCTTTGTCAAAGCCAGCTGCTAACCCTACAGGATTTGGGAAGTTTAGCCCAAACAAATTTTGTTCTAGGCGTGAATCGTATAGACATAAGGACTGCTTTAGGAGTTGGTTTACCCAACTAGCTCTTTGGTGAACGCCTG
The DNA here is from genome assembly GCF_036919675.1 of Nostoc sp. Taxonomy (GTDB): domain Bacteria; phylum Cyanobacteriota; class Cyanobacteriia; order Cyanobacteriales; family Nostocaceae; genus Nostoc. Next base: position 66,163 of record NZ_JBALCP010000077.1, on the reverse strand, counting down.
TTTGGGATAGCCAATTAAAACTGCGAATCGTCTGCTGGTGTAACCACTCTGAATCGGTTTTTACCAGATTGAACAAAAGCGGACGAATGGCAAGTTGATAAATATCCATTTTAATCTCTAATACTACCCGAATTCGGTAGACTGCCGCGCTTGCTTTATAGCTTGTCGGAATTCCTCTCTGGCTTTTTGGAGTTCCTCTTTAGCTTGCCGTGCTTCCTCTTTAGCTTGCCGTGCTTCCTCTTGAGCTTGTCGGAGTTCTTCTCTAACTAGCCGCACTTCTTCAGCAATCTGCCGCATTTCTTCGGCAGAATTTCTTATTTCTTCAGCAAGCTGCCGGCTTTCTTCAGTAGAATTTCTCATTTCTTCAGCAAGCTGTCGCTGCTCCTCTTGTAAAAGCCTGACATCTTCAGCAGACTCACGCTCCTTTTCTTGTGAGAGCCTGCTATCTTCAGCAGACTCACGCTTTTCCTCTGAGACTTGTCTCTGCTCTTCTTGATCATCGGACGAAGTTACGCCCATTTCTTTAGCACTCCCTAATCTAACTTCAACGAACCTGTTACTTAGAACTTTCAGCAAACACCCGTGGCAATATTACTCAGGGTGCTTTTCTGGGCATCTTATATATTACAAGTTATGTAAACCAATAAATCAGATGGGGCAGCCGCAAAAACCTATAGCCGCCGAACAGCAGATCCTCTCCTTGGGACGCGTCCTCCAGAGCCTTAGGGAAGAAGAAGATGTTGACGTTCTGATTGAAACTACTATTTCTTATCTTAAGGAACAGTTTGACTACAGACTGATTTGGATTGCTCTTTATGATCGTCTGAATCACATTTTATTCGGGAAAGGGGGCATCACACCTGATCGTGACACGAGCTTTTTACGACAAAGGGTTGTTCTCAGTCCTGGGGATTTATTAGAGCAAGTGGTGATTGAACAGCATCCCTTGGGCATAGCGGATTTGCAAACTGAAATCCGCGCCGCAGATTGGCGAAAAGTTGCAGAAAAATTCCACATCCAGGGAACCATTATTTTACCTATTCGCCATAAAGACCGCTGCTTAGGTTTGCTGTTACTGGGTTCAGAACGCTGGGGCTACCTACTCACAGGGGAAGCAAAAGCACGTTTGATGATGGTTTTAGGTGAATTGGGGGCAGTGCTTTATCAAAATGAGATTGATTTGCAGCACAAGCAAACCAAGAGAACCGACGAGCCATTATTAGAATTGCTGGAAAATTTACGCACCCTGACTAACCTTAATCAAAAACTTGAAGCAGCGGTGCAAGCAACTCATAAATTTGTCTCCCCCAGTCGAACAAATGTTTACTGGTTTGAGCGAGAAGGGCGCTACTTTTGGTGTCGGATGAGCAATCAGCTGGTGAAAATCGATCGTAATTCCAGCAATCAGCAAGCAGCAGGAATTACTGTACAGGAGTTGAGCGACTTTTATTATGCTTTGGCAGTTAACCAAATTGTCTCGATTGGTGATGCCCGTAGTTCCTTAAAAAGCCATTTTACGGCAAAATTGCTGCAACGCTTGAAGGTGCGATCGCTCTTGGCAGCTCCGATAATTTGGCAAAAGAACTTGCTCGGTTTTCTGGCGGTGGAAAGCAATGAACCTCGAATCTGGACGGAGACAGACAAAAATTTCGTCCAAGGTGTTGCTGGTTTAATCTCCTTGGTTGCACCCGCTGAAAGCATGGAAAGCACCGTTAAACAGATTCAAGAGGATGCTCAACTGACTAGCCAAGTTGCCCAAGGTATCTATAGCGAACATGACCTTCAGGAAACTTTACACAGCTGTGCTAAGAGAGTTTTAGCTCGATTAGCAGCCACCCGCTTTTTATTGTTGCAGTATGACCCTGAGCAGAATAATTATCAATTTATTTACCAAAGTCAGCCCTATAATCGCCGAGCATTGACATTTACGCTTCATCCTCTCAAAGAATTAGATGGGCAGCTTTTGCAACGTTCAACTCAAGCGGTGGAAATTGAGAACTTAGATGAAGATTTACGCTTTTTTAACTGGCGTCCCTTTTTATTAGAAAATGGTGTGCGATCGCTACTTGTTTGTAAATGTACTCACGAGCATATACCAGTAGCGCTTTTGGTGATCACTCACGAAAACCATCGTTCTTGGACAACTCTGGAAAAGGAATTACTGTGGACCGTTAGTCAACAGATTGGTGTCATTCTTCGTCAGTGGCAATTACACAACCGCACCACCCAGCAGCAAAAAACTTCCCAGGCATTTGAGGAATGCCTACGCATCCTGACACAATCCCAGAACAGCAAAATCGAGGTCAAAAAAAAGCATTTAGAACGGACAGCACTCGAACAAATAGCATCAATTTTGGGCTGTCCCCTAGCGATACTGCTATCCTGGTCACCTGGTGAAAGTTGGGCAAAAATTATCCCTGGAGTGATTGAAAATAGTAAATTTGGGATTTTTTCCGATGCATCTATTCCTATCCAGGCTGAAGCCTTAATTCAGTGGGCCCTTGCTACGGAGAGTTACCTGATTTTGAAGGTAGATGATTTACCCCCAGAAACTCGAAAATGGTTGAATGCTCCAGACAAAGGTCAAATTTTGGTGATGGCATTACGTACCAATGCTGATTATGAAACCACAGGTGTAGTCTTGTTGGCAGACTATCAAGAGTGTCGCTGGTCAGAACAAAACCTCAGTGCGACAGTAACTCTGATTTCTCAATTAGCCTGGTGGCGTCGTGAAAAGCAAATTACCCGACTTCTAGAATCCACAACAGAGGAATTACGACAACTCAACTGGTACAAACATCGTCGCTCAGAGGAAATCCAAAGAATAACAGCGCACTCCCTTAGACAAATACATGATTTGGGCATTCCTGCTAATGAACTTACTCAGATGCGCTACCAGCTATTGCTGCGGCAGTTAGACCACACAGCCACCTCCATGAGTGGAATGCTAAAACTTGAGCACTGGCAACTAAACATAAGTTGGGAAACTATAACCATAGCCAGTTTAATGAAGCGATCGCTCGAACGCATCGAAAATTTAGTCAAACAACAAAAGCTGTGGATTGGTGTACATGGTTTGGGACAACAGATTGAGGAGCAATCGCCAAAGAACTCTTCATTAGCTAAAGGCGTTCCTACCTCAAACACTCAATCTTCAATGGCGATCGCTGGTGATATTGTCAAAATTGAATTAGTTATCCATGAATTATTGGTTACTGCCTGTAACCGTTCTCAAATCGGCAGCAGAATTGACATTTGGTGTCGCTGTTTAGATGTATCTAAAACTGTAGATCCAAATTATTCTTCTGCAAGTACAGTGGCTGAACATCAGACATCTCTAGAACTGTCGATTACATATAACGGTGCGATCGAACCAGAGCTACTAACAGAGCTACATAATAATACACCCAAAGATGTGCTTGCTGCCTCTAACCTTGACCAACCACCAGGTTTACATCTGCTAATCTGCCAAAATTTCATGCAGAAGTTAGGAGGACAGTTGAATTTCTATCAATTACCAGATAATCGAGTAGTTAGCCGCTTGCTGTTGCCATTAGTTGGTGATGATTCTTAGTAGCATTTTTCCTTCGCTTCCTTTGCGCCCTTTGCAGTAGCCTACGGCAAGCCTTACGGGTGAAGCTCGTACCGACGCTCGATTACTCGCTAACGCTAACGCCAGTTCCTTTATGCCGGGGAACCTTTCCACCAGACTGGCTCACCGCTTTGCGTCTACATTAAAAAAATTGACTTTGAGAAAGAGTTAAGCCTTAATTGAACCGGATTAACTTATTGACTACAAGCATTAACAATTTATCCTTGTCACTGTCAAGGTTAATTAAACGGAAATATCAAATCATCTTGGCAATTATCTCAACTATTTTGGATATATTTACTGACTTCATCAAGAAGCTAGTTTTGAGTTTTTAATGGCTCAAATATCTCCAAAAAACGTGACATTCTTTTTTAGAATAGTTAGTATATAACTTGATAAAACACTTATCAGTATTATTCCTTTTGGATGTAATATAAATTCACGTTTTCAATCCAGAAAAAATAATTAACTAACCAAAAGCAGGGCTATTAATAGGATTTATATAAGAAAAATTAGTAATTTCTCCCTTAACGTTGCTTTACCAACAGTGAACAATTGGGAAAATAAAGACAGTAATTTTCTAAAGCTTGTTGTGCAGCAGATTGAAGTTTTAGTAGAAAAACTTGGTAAAAAAGATCAAGATATATGGGCTAAAGCTCACCAAAAAAAATTTACTTGTATATGATATTTATAGATTTACATAGTTAATTAAAGTCTTATATCAGTTTTAGTATAGCAGCTTAAACTTTCTTTTTTAGGTAATGAGATGAAATCAGGACATCAAATCATAACTCTCGGATTGTCGATTCTAAATTTACTACAAATAGAAATAGATGGATGGTATCAAAATATATGCACATATATTAAGCGGATTAAATTTAAACTCTTAAACTACAGCTTTGAGGAAGACCAATATAAAATTTATCTGCCTGGAGAAATCTATCAATGAGTTTTAGATACTTCAAGCATTGGTTGAGATTTAGTTCAGTCCAAAGCATTATTGTTTTGGCTCTAGCATCAATTTATAACTTGTCTGGTGCATCTGCTCAGACTACTCCTAAAGGTGGAATTGACTGGATTTTAGTAGTAGATACTTCTGCTTCCATGCGTGGTGTAGGTGGAACAAAAAATATTTTTGAACCAGTAAAGAATTCTATTACTGAATTTGTTAACACCGCCAGATTAGGCGATACCGTTACTATCTATACTTTTGACAAAGATGTAACTTTAAATGCAGATGATATCAAGATTACCAGTAATCCAGACAGAGGTAAACTCAAGCAAATAATTAGCTCACTTCAGGCTGAGGGTGTGCGGACTCATACAGGTAAGGCTGTGCAAAAAGCGCTGCAACATTCCGCCCTGTTAAACAAACGTGCTGATGCTCTTGGTCGGACTGTCAGCATAGTATTTCTGACGGATGGATTGGAAGATGTGCGTGGTATTCCTAATCCCGTTCTCATTCCTAGTAATACCCAATTTTTACGTGAGCAACAATGCAAACCCTATATATTTTTTGTGTCTTTAGGATTAAAAGAACACGAAAAGCAACTAAATGACTTTGCTAGTAATCCAGCGCTTTGTGGGAAGGGGCAGGTATTGCGAGATCCGGGAGGAGTTCAGCTCAACAAGCTGGCTCAAAATATCCGACCAGTACTGATTACACCTAAGCTTGATGTCAATTTACCCACGGCCAATTTGCAGCCAGTATTACCTGGAACAACTACTGAACCGCTCAATATTAATAGCATCAGTAATGTCAATGCTAAGGTAAGTTTGCAACTGGAAGACCCTCAGCAAAGTGGTATTCGCTTAATTCCGCCCGATCGCACCATCAACTTAGTTGCGAATCAAGCAACAGTAATCCCTGTACGTTTACAGATACCAGCAGAGGCAAAGGGGGGCGCTAGTAGCTTGCGCTTGGTGTTGACGATCGCAGATCAAGCGATCGCACCAATTACAATTGATTTACCTGTAACCATTCAGTCAAAACTACAAATACAACCTACACGGATAGATTTTGGCTCAACAGAGGTAGGCAAAAACACTGAAACCCAAACTTTAGTAGTTCGCACCAATATATCTGGAATAGCCAGCTTACAGCTACAAGGCAATTCCAAAGATATTTCGATCGCAGAACCTTCAGCAGCCATATCCTTACAACCAGGAGAAACTAAAATTCCTGTGCAGTTGCAGGTTACTGATAGCAATTTTGCAGGCGATCGCACCTTCACCTTAGTCCTGACTCCAGATAACTCAATTGCTAGTCCTGTTAGTACGGAAGCTCATCTGCATATTTTGATGCCATTGGGACGAAAAATAGTCATTTGGTTGCTCTTAGGGCTGCTGATATTGTTAATCACCCTGATAGTAGTTTGTTTGATTCAACGTAAAACCCCCTTGGAATTAGCCGAAGATTTCCGTACCCGCAAACGCTTAGAAGGAGCATTGGTAGTGCTAGAACCACTGCCACAATCATCCCAAGACGAAGAGATTAGTCTCACTCACTTACAGAAGGGGAGAGTATGCCTGAGTCATTTGATACCAGCTATTGCTGCTACAAATTCTGATGCTGAGTTAGTCACAGTTTGGCGGGCAGGCAAAAAAAATATAGATTTGCGGTGTTTGAAAGGTGTAATTTTTGTCAATACTAAAAAGATAAATACAGATGAACTTTACGACGAGGACATCATCGAGATTGACAACGTTAAGCTGCAATTTAACTGGATTGAACACCAAAGACCCTCTGAGTCAAGCAGTGGGCAGACAAACTTTTGAATAATATCACAGGAAAGTGAATGTTAAGTCCCACGGTTGTGCGTCCCACGGTTGTATTTCGTCCTACCGTTGTTATCGGGTTAGGAGGAACGGGTTATGAAGTCGTACTCAAACTTAAAAAGCGATTCATAGATGTTTACGGCTCAGTACCAGAAGTTATTCGTTTTATTTCAATTGATACTACCGAAAACATCCAAGAACGAGAAAAATCACCTGATGGCACTAAGGTTTTCTTAGAACCTAATGAACTTTATGCAATCTCTGTCGCAAATCCACTACCGCTAACACGTAACGACCACATCGCTGAATGGTGGCCTAGGGACATTTCAGCAGCCAGCCTGATCAGTGGTGCCGGACAGATTCGGGCCCGGGGACGCCTCGCCTTATTTGCTAGAGTCGGCGATATTAAAGGTTTAATTGCTCAAGCAATCAATGCTGTCCGCGAAATTCGCACCAGTAAACAAGCATTTTCAGATAATTTTCAAGTTTCCAGTCGGGATGGTGTCGAAGTTTTTATTGTTGGCAGTTTGGCTGGTGGGACCGGCAGTGGCACATTCTTAGATGTGGCATTTTTAACACGAGAACATCTGAATAATTTTTCTAATATTACGGGGGTATTTGTTTTACCCAGAGTGTTTGCCAATATTCCTCAAACTCACTTGGTGAAGTCTAATGCCTATGGCGCTCTCAAGGAAATCGAACACTTTTGGGGATTGTCACCGTCTAATAGCATTGAGATTGATTATGGGATCACAAAAATCAAAGCCGATCGCCCTCCCTTTGATGCTGTATTTTTAATTGATGGCGTTAACAAAAATGGAACTGTAGTCAGCCGTCCAGACGATTTACAAAATTTAGTTGCAGATGGCTTGTACATCCAGATTGGCTCTCAAATCGGTCTAGACGCTGCTAACGTTGCTGATAACATTCGCGCTTATCTGGCAACTGGTGAAAAGGTTCGAGGACGCAATATAAATTACTGTAGTTTTGGCTTTGCTACTCTGACTCTGCCAGTACAGCAATACGAGCGGATGAAATTAGAGGATGCTCAAAGCTTGCTGAAAAATGAGTTAATCGCATCTACCCCAATAATCGATTTAGAAAGCGACATCGCCCGGTTTTTAGAAGATTGCAAGTTAGCAGATGCTACTACTGTCCTAAATGCGTTGACTGAAAGCGATCGCGGTGGACAAATTAAACCCGAATTCCGAATTGGCGAAATGCGTCACGATCGCACAGCTTTGCCGACGATCAAAGAACTCTACAAACGGCAGTTGGATCAATTTGAACAACGGACGGCTCAAGAATTGGGATTGAATTTTCATCGCTTAGAGCAGACTGCAACTACTGCGATCGCAACTTGGTGGGAGCGGAGTCTCAACCGTCCCAATGGACTAGCTTATGCCTTGCAATTTTTAAGCAAACTTTCTCAAAAACTGGATGAATTACAGCAGAGTGTCCAGCACAAGTCGCAAGAAGCGAAATCCAGTTTCAATACTTTGAAATTAGAACCACAAGAAGAAAAGATTAAAGAAGCCGCAGAAACTTGGTTTTCAAATAAAAATACTATTCAAGCTGCTTGCCAAAGATACAAAGAACGGGCTGACCAAAAGTGGAAGACTTATTTACATTGGAAGCGGTGTGATAAAGCGGCTGAACTCTATGGTGTGCTACGGACTAGGCTGGAAGAAATTCAGGAAAAGTGCCAACGTCTGCATAGCAACTTAGATAAAGTTTATCGAGATTTTGAACAGAGTTATCACGAGGTTAGCCGTCAAAACACTAACGATAATCCCTTTATTCATACCATTCAGCGCATCAATCTGCAATCGAAACGCCCCAAAGTCACTGGTGAAGATTTTATCCGTTGGTATCGAGAACAGTCTCAAACTTTAACGAATTGGTCTGAAAAAAAAGCTGAAGATGTCAAAAATGAAATTCTGAAATTTATAGATGAAGCTTACTATCCCCTCACCAATATGACTGTTGAGCAGGTTTTGGCAGATAGCAATCCAGAAGATGCGGGACAAGATTTGCAACAACTTGGCAAACTCGCAGTTCCTCTCTGGCAGTATGAAGAATCGGAAATTCCCATTCAACAGCAGCACCTAATCACAGAATTTTATTACTACGGAGTAGAAAGTAACAACACAGTTTTTAGCAATCCGCCTCTTTCTAGTCGCTTGCCTAAAGGAAATAATAATCCTTCTTTCGTACCGACAGGTGAACCCCATAAGGTGATGCTGTTTCGAGTGGAAGTCGGTGTCCCCTTATTCGCCTTCAACGGAATGAGGGATATGGAGCTAGCTTACCTAGATCCGAATAAAGTCTTCAAGCACCTGCATCGCAATTGGACAAACTTAGCCAATTTAATTCCTCCAGAAGACGACGGTGGGGCGTTGCGTTGGTTTTCTTTAGCGCTGGCACCGGAACGATATAAATTGATTGTCAATCACAGTAAGAAATATTTTGTTTCTACAGAACAAGCGAAAAGATTAGAGGGCGGAGTTTTGCCTTTGGGAGGCGATCGCAAGTCAGCATTTAAAGCTTTTAAAAGTAACTTGCCTTTAGTCAAGGAAATTGCAAACAAAGTTGAGCTTATTACCCACGAAGACCAAGACAAAGCCAAATTTACTTTACAAAACTACATCAATCACCTCAATCAGGTTTTAAAAGGAGGCAAGGTTGATTCCCAGATTCAAGAACAGGTAGAAATGGAAATCCAGGAAATTGAAGCCTACCTGGAAGATTTAGATGTGATTATTTAGCCCCATAGTTTGCACTCTGAGAGTGTCCCCATGCCAAAACCAACTATTTTACTTGCACTCGATCCTCACAGTGCCGCTTTTTGTGCAGCCATTAAACGGCAACTGCAAGAATTTCCGGCTGCCCAAAGCTGTTTAATTCAAACTTATACCTTAACTTGGGACGGTCAAACTTTTAGCTTTAGTAGCGAGTTAGATCAGTTTGCTGACACGAGTTTTGATCTGGCTCAAACTCATAGTAAACAAGCTTATGTCTCCAAAATCCGTACTCAGTTTAGCGAAGCGACTGGCGAGATCCAAACTGCACTGATTGAATTATTGAAAACGGCTAGTCAATCAAAAGAAGCGATCGCTGCTAAACGCCAAGGAGTGGAAATCAGCAGCACCCATCGAATATATCTCATGCTGTCAGTCAGCAATCAATTTGCTAGGGGAGTAGTTTTTGACATAGTACGCTTGATTCGTTGGCTATTTTCTAAGTACTTTACAGATATTCCTTACAGCTTAGAAGCGTTATTGCTATTGCCAGGGTTATTTACCCAAGCCACAACTGCTGATTACGGCGCTGCTTACACGCTCCTGAAAGAGTTAGATTACAAAATGACCACTGGAGTTGTGATTACAGGTGCCCAAAAAGTACCACCTTTTGATAACTGCTGGCTGATGGACGAGCAAATTGGGGGACTGAAGGATAATTTACCTAGCTATACTGATGCTTTGGCAGGTTTTCTCACCGTCGAACCAGAAACCAATGGCTTATTAATTGGCACACAAAAAGTCCGGGGAAAAATACCCGCTTATAGTGCATTTGGCTATGGAGAACTATTTTTTCCAGGAGAAACAACTATTAACCGTTTGAGTGCTGCCTTAGCTGCTGATATTGTAATGGAGCAGTTTTTACCAAAGGCAGAATTCACTCCAGAGGCAATTCGCAAATGCCTGTTAGATGCCAAAGGATTTATCCTCAGCGAAGATTTCAGCAATGCTTTTCTCGGATTAGAACGAGACAACGGCAAACCAGTTTGGCAAGATTTTAATCCGCGCCTTGAGATGCGTGCTGGCCAGGCTCAGGAATATGGGATGGAATTGCAGCGTGCTTATCGGCAATTTGAAAATAAAGAGCTACTTTCCTATAAGCGCACGCTGGAAAATTGTTGCAAACAATTACAGGCAACACTAACCGCCTTCTTAGACCGCACCATTAATCGCTATGCTGATGCTACACCTAGAGGCTTGCATGAAGGAGCTAGGCTATTAAATATATTAACCTTTTTGTATTTAGAACTGCAAACGGATGCCATTGGCGATCAATCCCAGAATCTGTTTACAGAACTGCGTGCCGCTGAAGCATTTCTTGACTCAAGATTGCAGGTAACAATTGATAAAGAAGCCACTCAAAAGCTGCTCAACCAAGTTCTGTCCTTAAAACTGCGGCAGCAACAATTACAAGATATTTTAGCTGAAAGAAAGTCTGAAGAACAACTGCAAGAGCTACAAACAACTCAGAAACAGCTAGAAACCACAATTGCTGATTATCGCCAAGCATTAAATACAGAAATCGAACAAGCTCGACAAATTCGTTTTATAGCGATCGCTGGCGCTCGTGAACAAGCCGCAGCTGCGATCGTTTCATCTCAAAATCACCTAACTCTCACTGAAAATCAACTTGAAACAGCCACAGATCAGCTAAATGAACTGCTTGCAGAAGAAAACAAATTTCGCTCTCAGTATCTGGTCATTTATCCTATTTTTGTTGCTACTGCTTTATTAGGCTTGCTGATTCTGATCGGAATTTTCAATCAGTCAACACTATTGCTATTATTGCAAAAGTTTTGGGCTAACTTAGTTACCTACCTGCTTTGGAGTGCGGTAACAATTTTGACTTACTTGGGTATCGTTTGGCTCAAGTACAGCACTAATATTCGCGATCGCATTCAAAAGGCTCAGAAACAAATTAAACGACTAGAAAGCACTGTTAAAGCAACCATCGTAGAATTACGCCGCAACTATAATGAACAATTAAAGTTGGAGTATGATTTATACGCCCAAAATCTCCGCGTCGAGGCATTGAATTATCTGATTAAAACAGCTAAACAAAGGGCTGAGACTTTACGGCAAACTCTTACTGAGTTATCTGACATATACAATAATTTGGTTGTTCAACGCGATCAAGCTACGACGAAGTTCTCGGAAATTAGACTCACAGTTCTTACCGATGCGGATATTGATGCTTATTATCAAACTTTCCTGACCACACTAACAACTGAGACATTCACTCAGGAACAAATTAGCCGCTCTCAGGCGTGGAAAATTCCTGCTGAAGCATTTAAAAACCAACTTATCCCCTTTGCTCGCCAGCAGTTCGAGCAATTGAGCAATTTGTCTATTGGGGAAGTATTAAAACAATCAGATTTAATTGCTGCAAACACTGCCAATTTGCGTTTGAATCAACTTTATAATAACGCTAACTTGTTGCTGCGAATTCAGGATATTGATACTAACTTAAACCCAACTTCTCAACGAGAGATTACCCTTTGGGTGGGAGAAAAAGATAAAGAACAAATGTTTGCGTTTTACAGTCGATTTAGTCGCACTTTAACGGCGTTGGTAGCTGAAGATGATCGGCGGTTGTCTATTTTGACCCGTTCGTTGGGCTTTCCGGCTTATTTTCTCAGTCAAATTGAGTTTTATCGAGACTGTTATGAACGGACTCAGAGCGAACAAATCGAGCCAGAAGAAAACATTCCTGATTTAATCCCAGAGGAAATTGGTTCTGGTAGGGAATTAAAACTAGCTTATCAAACCTTGCTTTTAGCGATCGCTCTTGGGCTACTATCCCAGCATTCTCAAGGTGATTATCAATTCAACGGTCGGTCACTTGGTAAAGACCGAGAACAAATTACCTTAGCTTTAGCAACTGAGTTCACCTTTCAGGAACTCTATAGAGATTTAGAAGAACGTATCGAAACATTTGAACGTGATTTTATTTACCATAAGTTACAGGAATTAGGAACATCTGCTTCATATTTAAATCATTACGAAGGTAAGCTTTTAGATCATCTACTCTCAGAGTATAACCCTCTGAATTAGGCATTGTCCGCACGTATGGTTTTGCCGTTTTAGGGCAATAGATGTGAATATCTTCGGATAACTCAATACAGTTCAGTTAAGCATTTATTCCTTCTCTTTGCGTCCTACCCTACGGGAAGCCACTTCTCTACGAGACGCTCCGCGAACGTGTCTATGCGTCCTTCTCTACGAGACGCTGCGCGATGGCGGTAGCCTGCGGCAAGCCGCTTTGCGTCTACGTTAAAAAAATATCCCATCGTAGGGGCGTATTGCAATACGCCCCTACAAATGTAATAAGCAGCAAAAATTACGAGTGCAGAGTGCAAAATGATTTTGTGAGAAGGATTTCAAAGACTCAAATTGAGCCAAAAAAGTTTTTCAGCCTGTGACAAGCTAATTTCAAAGTAGCCTATTATGCACAAAGCAGTTATTAAAAAGAGAAAGATAAATCGTTTCATATTTTCCTCGAAATAAGATTTTTTGACAAACTCATCACTTACAACTAGTACACTGAGTGCTTTTCTTTTGTCTTCTGCACTTTCATCTAGTTCCAGGGATGAGCGAGTAAAGCCTGTGAAGTAATGCCTAAGCCAATTAGGGTGATACATAAGGCGCTTGCGACTGGTAACATTTTTATTTTTGGAATCTGGAATGGTAAATCCTCAAACCGATCCTTGGCGTAGACCAGCATTAACCCGATTCCAGTTAATACTGCTGCTAGACCTAAGCTAAAGGCAGATACCAGCGCTAATCCAAAGCCAATTCGTCCCATTGCGATCGCACTCAACAACACTACTAAGGCTGAAGGACAAGGTAACAAGCCGCCGGATATTCCCAGCGCTAGCAGGCTAGACCACTTCATGGAACTTACATCACCGTGAGGCGGTAAATGTGAATGCTCATGGTTGTGGTGATGGTGATGATCCAAGTCATGGCTGTGTTGATGACTATGTACATGGTCGTGTGAATGAGATACCTGAGTCGTTTGCAATCGAGTGATAAACAAATTCAGACCAATTACAGTTACCAGCACCCCAGAGAGGACACTTAACCAAGGGTACAATTGCTCTGTCAAAATCAACTGGGATGTGCCAAGAGTGACCAGCCCGAGAGCAAATATGCCAGCTGTATGGGTAATCGTTACAATTAGCCCCAGGAATAGGGCATGTTGGGCATTACTACGGGAACCCACTAAATAAGCACCAACTATCGTTTTTCCATGACCAGGGGACAGAGCGTGTAAACCACCCCATAAAAAGGCGATCGCTAGAGCTATTAGAATAGTCAAGAAATTATGATTTTCCTGGGTAATCAGGCTAGTAAAGACATCGTTGCTTCTTCCTGTCAAAGCATTATCTAAGCGGCTGGATGATTTAACAGACGGTGGAGGCGCTTGTTCACTCAATGTTAGAGACGGATTGAGTTTAAAGTCAATCTGACGCTGGTCAAGAGGACTGCTGAGTAAGTCCGTGGGATAATCTCTCAAGCGGTTGGTAATACTACTAGAGGTGAAATCACCTTGAATAGGAACGCCATTTGCAGCAACAGTAATTTCACGCCAGCCTAAACGCTGTGGATAAAACTGATCTTCAAACTCGATTAATTGATTCGCGCCTACTAACTCCGTTGTCCCCTGAAAATTACAACTCAGCCGCAGTGTAGATAATCCTCCTACACCTGGAGGAAATTCGACTGTTGATTTGATCAAAGACAGTGCTTGCAGATGTTTATTGATCAACAGTTCCAGATGTGAGTTGACTTCCTGACATTTCTGATCAGGGTATTGAACAGTCTCTACAGGTTCAGCTTTACGGTTGTGATTAGTATCTAACTGATTAATTTCTTGAAAAGCAGGAATTTCTGCCATGTCTAGAACATAATCAATCCCTACACCATCGGTTGCTACCTGCACTCCTGCGTAGTGATTGATGGTGAAATTGCCTAAAGGATGGGCATTTGCCCTCGGCATCCAAAAAAAACATATTGCGATGATTGCAGTACTCCAAGCGAAGCGATATAGCAGCTTTTTCATAAATAACTCCCTATAGCGTTAGGAGTGGGAGAGGTTATTTTGAGAGACAGAATGCATTAGGTTTGCCAAGACTTGACGAGCTTGATCAGCATACTTGTGATGAAATTGAGGATTGAGGCTAACAGCTTGAGTTAGTCGCTTTACTGCTTCCTCACGGTTATTTAAGTGAAACGCAATCATGCCAGCATGAAATTGCAGCAAGGCATCCTCTGTCCCGAAGCGAGTTGCCCGTTGTGCTGCCCTTTGAGCTTCTTGCCATTGCCCATTAGCCGCAGCTGCCCAAGCCAAAGTATCCTCCGCATATACATCGTCTCGCACTGCTACTTCACTACGGGCAATCTCTAGCGCCTCTGTTAAATGAATTCCGTGTTCGGTGTAGTAGACAGCCATTGCGCGATCGTAGATTCCTTTAACCTTGCTCAGGTAAGCTACCACCCCGATCAAATCTTCGGTTTCAGCTGCGCCTTCCTGGTCTCCCAGAGCTAGTTGAGCATCAGCCTTATACCCCAGTGTTTCTACCTGTGGCATCATTTCTATACCCTGGTTTGCTGCATTCAGAGCATCCTGCCAGCGATGCTGTGCCGCTAAGAGGCGGGCTAATCCTGTAAACGCAGCTATATGCCGTGGGAAGAGGTCAAGAGCTTCCCGATATCGCTGCTCAGACAGGGCTAAATCTCCGGCTGCAAAAGCAAGATCCCCAGTCCGCACATGAAACCAAGCACGAGTTTCTGCGCTCATCGTGTAGAAAGAGTCCATCTCTTGCATAGCCTCATCTAGCAGTTGCCGTGCCAAGGCTAGATTGCCAGTTAACTCTAAGTAACGGGCGACAACTGCGTTCTGACCAGAGTTCGGTTCTTTCTGTGCAAGGTTCTGCAATAGTTGATGAGTTGCTTCATAGTCACCCAACTCCATCTGAATCGATGCCCTCAGCGAGACAATATTGGGATTATCAACAGATGAATTATTTAACACATCTAAAGCTGACCGAAACTGATGTTGAGATAGTAAAGCTGATGCCAAGAGCATGGAGGAAACCTGATTATGGCGCGGCTGTAGTGCCAGGGATCTACGTGCCGCTTGTTCTGCTCGTAACACATCTTCCACATCTGCCATTTCTCGAAAGCGCCTCAAATATTGATCAGCCAACAGACGTAAAAATATTGAGGAATTGGGAGATTGGGCAACTTTCTCTTCATAAACGCTGATAATATGCGATCGCTGTAAATAATCGGGGAAGACTAAATCTGACTGCTGAACTGGTAATATCTGCCTGGAATTAACAGTCAGCAGTTGCACAAGAGAGGAGTATGTGACTAACTTACCATTGGTGTAGCCTAAACTTAGCGCTTGTGTATCAGAGGGTCTTAGTAAAACCAGTAGGCTAGTTAGCGCTAACACCCATAGTATTCGTAGATGCATAAACCTTACAAAGGATTACCTAAATAAGGGAAGGTAGGAAGAAAGTTGGCATCATTAGGCCCAACATTATCGCTAGTTAGCCCTGGAATTTGGCCTGTAGTAATCCCTGTAACTGCATCACCAAAGACAACAGATGCTGTGACATCGATTACGTCATCTTTTGGTCTTCTCCCACCAAAATTGTTGCCTAACTGAGTCCCAAAATAACTACCGCTAGATTTGGAAAGGTCAGCTTGGATAACATCAGGAATCGCCACTGAGATCACTGCATCAGCTATGCCTTGAGGTCTACCAATCGCATTGACAAAGGTTCGAATGAATTGGGATTGATTGCTAGCGTCTTGGGTTGGTGTCTGAATATTACTATTATTATGAGCTTGAAAGTCCATAAAAAGTTCATTCAGGGCTGGAACTGCTAACCGCTCAATCTGAGCAAAATTCTGATTTCTGAATCTAGGAGTTTCAACACTAGTTGTTATCCAAACACCAATCTTACCACTACCAAGCTCTTGCCTGGGTAGCTCGACAATAATTGAGTGGACATTGAATGGGGCTAGGGTGTCTTGTGCTTGTCCAGGTGGTCTAAAGGAAAGAACTTGGAAGGGAGGACTGGGATTAGGCTGAAGGCTATAGTTCCGATCCGGAATGATTTTGAAGAACTGCTCCAAATCAAAAAAGAACGGGTCTTTCCGTGTGCCAACAAAGAACTGCGTGGGGTTAATGCCGTTAATGGAGAATGTTTGGTTGAGTTGCACTGTCGTACTTACTGGAAGCAAAGTTGACGTTGTTCCTATTTGGATTGGAGAAGTTGGGCGGCTGACTGTGACAGTTTGGTTTGAGCCTGTGCCATTTATTTTGAATTGAAGTACGATATCTTCAATACTGTCACCAGTGTTATCAATATTGAACTGATAAAGAACATTTGGATCGAATGGCCTCATTTCACCAGAAACGATCAGAGGGTCAAAATCCATTACAAGGACAACATTGTTGGGGTTTGTAGGACTTTCAAACACAAACAAATCTGTGAGATCCGCAGCAGTGAGTTTAGTGGCAAGAAAGGTTGTGTCCTGGTGGTCTGAAGCCAAAGCTTTAGGGGTTGCATAGATTAGGACTACGAGCAAAATAGCAACAGTTGCCACTAGGGTACGAAAAAAACGAGTAGCTCTAGTCCAATATAGCGATCGCTTGTTCAGAAAAAATACCAGATTTTGCACTAGTTTCTCTATGCGTACCCAGTCTTTCGTTGGTATAAAAGAGGTGATACTCCCAGCATTTATTTTCATAATTGCCCTTCTTGAGGTGTTTTGTATCTTCTATTGTATGTATATATGTACGTGAAAATAGCAAGTTGATAGCAAGTTGATTCATATTTCAAAAAAGACTGCGGTTATTACCGAAGTGCCTCACAGCTTATTGGCTCCTACTAGTACAGCGCGGCAGAAATAAACAACCCATTTCAAATCAACGAAACGTTGACGCTGTATTTCTTTTGACTTTTGACTTTTACTTCGGCTTACCTCGGCTCCGCTCGGTACAAGCCGCTTAGTACAAGTGACTTTTGACTTCCGCGTTGCGCTACTAATCACTTAACAGACCAAAACTTGCTCACTTTTCTTAAAGCTTTAAGACTTATATAATACATATATCCTACATAGGATTTGGGTATTTCAGCTATGTTACTCCACTAATCGCTATTTAGTAGTCCGCATATAGCAGTCCTAAATCATTTGTAAAAATAAATTAACCGCAGAGGCAATAGAGTTGCCAGTGCGTTGGGCGGGTTCCCCGACTTGAAGCAACTGGCGCAACGCAGAGAGAGGAATCGGAGATTTTCACGACTCATTTAGGATTGCTATAGTACTTTTCTATTACCTACAAGTATGTGATTGCGAGTGAAACGTATTCCTACCGAGAAGCAAGCTACACTTTGGTTTCTAAGAGTTGCAATCGCAATGATTTCAGGGAGTTTATATTTCGTTGCATAGTTAGGTTTATTCGTGCCTACCTACTGACAATCTCACTTCTTGATGTTTATCTTATATGTATTGAAGCAGGCAGGAGGCAGGAGCGATTGACAGACCGCTTCAGTGTTTCTCTTTTTCTTTGACAATCCTACCAAAACCCCTCTCTGGAAAAATTTACAGACTTATTTAAGAGTTGAACTATCTGCCCATAGTTTTGTATTCCCAGACAAGTAGCTAAAAAATAAATCCAAAGATAGATTGACAACACATTTGTTCGCCGGAAGTATCCTCCCTTCATAGCAAACTGGTTATAATTATTTTCCATCTCACTCAGAAATCAAATTCTCATCTACACAGTATTTATATGGGACGTGTTCGTTCTAAATCTGACCTACCTACAAAAATCTGTCCGGTATGTCAGCGTCCTTTCACATGGCGTAAAAAGTGGCAAGATTGCTGGGACGATGTGAAATACTGCTCAGAACGTTGTCGTCGTCGCCGTTCTGAAGCTCAAAATGAAACTAACCGCAACACAGACGCAAATAGCGCAAGGGATTAATGGAGTCACAGGTGCAACCTAAATTAATTATTCATGGCGGGGCTGGTAGTTCTCTCCACGGAAAAGGCGCATTGGAGGCGGTGCGCCGATCGCTCCATACAGTAATAGAAGAAGTCTATTCTCTGCTATTATGCGGAGCAACTGCCTCTGAGGCGGTGGTGCAGGGTTGCCAAATTCTCGAAGACAACCCCCGCTTTAATGCTGGTACTGGTTCAGTTCTGCAATCTGATGGGCAAATCCGCATGAGTGCTTCGCTGATGGATGGGGCATCAGGGCGATTTAGTGGTGTAATTAATATCTCGCGGGTGAAAAATCCGATTGAGTTGGCACAATTTTTACAAAACTCCCCAGACCGAGTGCTATCAGATTTCGGATCGGCTGAGTTGGCGCGGGAAATGCAACTTCCCAGCTATAACGCTTTAACTGATTTGCGGTTACAAGAGTGGATACAAGAGCGCCAGGATAATTTTAAAAGCACAATGGCTAACGTGGTAGCAGAACCGGAAATCTTAGAAACCAGCAATGCTGGACGCGGTACCATTGGCGTGGTAGCTTTAGATGCCTATGGTAGACTAGCTGCTGGCACTTCTACAGGTGGTAAAGGCTTTGAGCGGATTGGCAGGGTAAGTGATTCTGCGATGCCAGCAGGTAATTATGCTACTAATAATGCTGGTGTTAGCTGTACTGGCATTGGCGAAGATATCATCGATGAGTGTTTAGCCCCACGGATTGTAGTGCGTGTCACTGATGGTATGTCCCTGAAGGAGGCCATGCAGCGATCCTTTGGGGAAGCCCACCAGAACAAGCGGGATTTGGGAGCGATCGCCTTAGATGTCAGTGGAGCGATCGCTTGGGGGAAAACCTGCGAAATCTTACTCGCCGCCTACCACGACGGCGAAAAAATTGGTGACACCTTAGAATGGACTGACAACGAACTGATCGGCTATTGCTGAATCAGTTTTAGTGCTTCGGCTAAAGTTTCTTGCCAGTCTAACCATTGCGGCTAATTCTTGGGCTTCATAACGCCCTTTCCTGCGGAACGCTGCGCGAACAAAGGCTTCTAGCGCCGCTCTTTTCAGTGCGACTTGATATCCTTGTTGCAGAATATCGATTAATTCTGCTTGATTCAAGTAAAAACCACTGGATTTGCGGCACTTGTTTATTTCGTTGATTTCACGCACCCTAATTTCTATAAAAAAACTACTATTTTTCTATCGATTTATCGTAGTATAAACTTCATTATCTAAAAAAAGCTTTTATTGACGGTTACAAGCCGTTGAAGGCTATTTATGAGCAATCAGTAGTGCATTGCAGTTCATTACGAGTAACAACGAGGAAATCCATTAACATGATTGAGAAACTTGCACAAACGCAATATCCTGTTCATGACTTCATCCGTAGTTGTTGGAGTCCCAGAGCCTTTGCTGACCGTCTCGTGGAGAAGGATAAGCTTCTATCTCTGCTAGAAGCAGCTCGTTGGGCCCCCTCTTCCTACAATTATCAGCCTTGGAGTTTTATCGTTGCTACCAAAGACGACCCGACGGAATATAACCGTTTACTCAGTACTCTAGTTGAGTTTAATCAAGGGTGGGCGAAAAATGCTCCCGTCTTGATTTTGGCTGTTGCTAAAGTACGCTCTGAGGATGGCAAAGCAAATCGACACGCATTTCACGATGTCGGTCTAGCACTAGAAAACCTCATTTTTCAAGCAACCTCTTTTGGTTTGTTTGCCCATCAAATAGCGGGATTTAATGCAGACAGCGCCAGGGAACTATACCAAATTCCAGATGACTATGAAGCTGCTACTGTCGTCACAGTTGGCTATCCTGGTGAGCCGCAAACTCTTTCTGAGGGACTACGAGAACGGGAACTCTCACCCCGTGTCCGCAAACCTTTAAAGGAATTTGTCTTTACTGGACAGTGGGGAAATAGTTCACCTTTGTTAAGCAATTAATTAGGTTGTAGAGATGCAAAATTTCTTTGGGGAAAACTTCTCGTCTCTACGATAAATTTATGCAAGAGTTCTACTATTTTAGCTCTCTAAAATTATGAATAATAAATTCAGTAGGGGTCAGATTTTTGCTGGGTCGTTGCTTAGTATCTTATTGCTAAGTGCTTGTTCTGCCCCAAAGGCTGAATCTCCAACTACCTCTACTCCAGCAGCAACGAGTAGTGCTGCTGGCGATACCTTACGGCTTCTCTATTGGCAAGCCCCAACTATTCTCAATCCCCATTTAGCTCAAGGTAACAAAGACTTTGAAGCTAGTCGAATTACTTATGAACCCCTGGCCAGCTTTGATAAAGATGGTAAACTAGTTGCTTTTTTAGCAGCAGAAATCCCATCCTTAGAGAACGGTGGAGTCGCCAAAGATGGTAAATCAGTGACTTGGAAACTTAAACAAGGAGTCAAATGGTCCGATGGTAAACCTTTTACGGCTGCTGATGTAGTGTTTACCTACCAATTTGTTAGTAATCCATCTGTAGGTGCGACCACTGCTGCTAATTATCAAGCTATCAAAAGCGTCGAAGCTATTGACGACTACACCGTTAAAATCAATTTCCAAAATCTTAACCCAGCTTGGTCGCTGCCGTTTATTGGTTCCAATGGGCCAATCCTACCTCGTCATATCTTTGAGTCATACAACGGTAGCAAAGCTAGGGAAGCTCCAGCTAATCTAATTCCTGTTGGTACTGGTCCTTATAAAGTAGTAGACTTCAAGCCTGGTGACATTGTTATCTATGAAGCTAATTCCTTTTTCCGAGAAGCCAATGGAGAAACTGAAAATTTGGATAGTTCTGAACTTTGATTAGGCGATCGTTTAAACATAAATATCTAGTTTCTCAGATGTTCTACATTTAATTTGTATACTTTTAAATTTTGAATTTTGAATTTTTTAGCTACTTCGTATACTTAACGCGAGGATCTAATAAACCATAAAGAATATCTGCAACGAGATTAAAAATCACAATTAAAATTGCATATATAAAAGTAATTGCCATGATAACTGGTGTGTCATTTTTATAGATAGAGTCAATTAATAAAGCACCAATACCCGGAACACGAAAAACTTTTTCTGTAACTAAAGCACCTGTAAAGACACTTGGAATATCCAAGGCTACCAATGTCACTACAGGAATTAACGCATTCCGCAAAACATGACGATTAATAACCAAAAATTTGGGTAATCCCTTAGCATAAGTAGTACGCACATAGTCTTGATTGATATTTTCTAAAATCTCTGAACGCACAAAGCGCATCAGCATTGCTGTCTGCCAGAGTCCTAATACAGAAATAGGCATAATAGATTGTTTAATTTGATTGATAAAACTCTGCCAATCTGTCACTTGTAATGTGCTGTTATAGATAAAAGGCAGCCATTTCAGTTGGATGCTAAAGATAATAATAAACAGTAAGCCAGTGAAAAACGTTGGTAGAGAAAACCCAAAAAAAACTAAAGTAGTCAAAATCATATCAATAAGAGAATGACGTTTGAGAGCTGAAATTACTCCCAAAGGAATAGCCAGCAGTACACCAAAAAGGTAGGCAGAACCAACTACCCATAGCGTTGTTGGTAGGCGTTGGAGAATTAAACCAATTACTGGACTGCGGCTAGTAAAAGAATAGCCCATGTCTCCACTCACAAAAGCTGTAACCCATTTGATATAGCGGATATGGAGCGGTTGATCTAAACCTAAAGATATTCTAATATTTTCCCGAACTTCAGCTGTGATAGAGGGATTGAGCGCAAATTCTCCCATTGGATCACCGGGTGCTAATGCCAGAATAGTAAATATGACAACACTGATGGCAATTAACGTGGGAATAGCAATTAGTAGACGATTAATTAAGTATTTATTCATTAGCTATTACAAAATCTGTCTTACTCTTAAAAACCAGAAAGCAACTGAGCAAAGACAGGTTTATTTTTCAGTTTAGTAGATCAGAAACTTGCAAGATAGCATCACGGATACAAAAAGGTTTATCTTTAAAAACAACGGTAGATTAGTGGGGTTTAGACAAAAAACAAGTTTTAATCCAGTTACTGATGTTCAGGTGCTTTGCCCCATCACACGGGGTATTATTGGTACGCATAACCTCAATGCTATCGACAGCAATAAATAGCTGTCGATAACAGGATGTGACTACTGCGAGGCTGGGATAGCTGTGTGATCACAACAAAAAATAGCCGCTTAGATGATTAGACCTCTTGCATAAATCAAAAAATAAGAACCCTACCCCCGCCAAAGCCACGCTATGTCTCCCCTAAGAGCTTGCTCTTAGGGGTTGGGGGTGGGGTGTTAGGGACTTTTGCAAGAGGTCTATTTAATTATCGCTTTATTGGCTTTTCCTCCGCCAAGCAGGTTTCACAACCTGACGACTACGAGCAATCACTAGAGAATCATCAGGCACATCTTCTGTGACTGTAGAACCAGCTGCGATGTAGACATCATCACCCAAGGTGAGTGGAGCCACTAAAACGCTATTGGCACCAGTCTTAGTCCGATCGCCTATTTTGGTACGATGTTTTTTCACGCCGTCATAATTGGCAGTAATTGTACCGGCACCAATATTAACCTGATTGCCGACTACGCTATCACCTATATATGACAAATGCGCTGCATTCGTGCGATCGCCTAATTGCGTATTTTTCAATTCCACAAAATTCCCCACACGGCAATTAGCACCCACTTGTACTTGACCGCGCAAATGAGCATAGGGGCCAATTCGGCTTCCTGCCTGCACGGTGCTATCTGTTACTACTGAATACTGCACCGTGACATTTTCAGCTAAGTGACTATTTTCAATTAAACTTCCCGGTCCAATGTGACTTCCTGTTTGAATAACCGTATTTCCCCGCAGGTGAGTTTGAGGTTCAATAATTACATCTGCCTGTAATTCTACTGTTTCATCAATGGTGATGCTTGTGGGGTCGATGAGGGTGACACCCGCCAGCATCCATTTTTCCTTGACTCGTTTTTGCAAAATTTCAGATGCTGTTGCCAGTTGCAGGCGATCATTAATGCCAAGAATTTCTTGGTAATCTTCCACATCCACTGCCATCACTTGTCCGACCTGAGTCACAGCATCAGTGAGATAGTATTCTTTTTGGGCATTGTTTGTCTGTAGATGGGGCAGCACCTTTGCCAAATCTTGCCAGTCGAAGCAGTAAACTCCAGCGTTAATCCGCTGATTTTGTCTTTGAGCAGCAGTACAATCCTTGTGTTCGACCATTTGCTGCACAATATTTTCATCGTTACAAAAAACTCGCCCGTAGCCCGTGGGGTCGGGTAGGTGCGAGGTGAGAATAGTCGCGGCGTTTTGATTTCGGGCGTGAGTTTGTAACATCTGCTTGAGGGTTTCGCTGCGTATCAACGGTAAATCGCCGTTAAGTATCAGCAAATCCCCAGTGTAGTCTTTCAAGTGAGGAAGTAATTGCTGGATGGCATGACCTGTTCCCAGTTGCACAGTCTGTTCGACAAACTCCAAGCTGGGAATTGAATGCATGGCGGCTTGCACTTCCTCGGACTGATACCCCACAATCACGATTCGCCGTGAGGGCGAAAGTGGTTCTACACTTTCGAGAACTCTTTCAACTAGCGATCGCCCACCCAAAGAATGTAAAACCTTGGGTAAGCGTGATTTCATCCGTGTGCCGCGTCCCGCCGCTAGAATTGCTACAACTACCATAATTAGCTATCAGCTATCAGTGAAATTATGATTAATCCTGTTGGTACTTTAAGATTTAGCCTCAAATCATACCAGCAAATCATAGAAGAGTAAAAGGCGGAGATTATAATACCAATTCGCGCTGATTACAGCAGCTACAAATCATTATCCCCTACTCCTTACTCCCTACTCTTTTTCATGACCAGAGCTAATAAACTCGGCAAACTGCTGCATTAGTTTGGGATTACGCCAACCGGAATCAGCTTCTTCTTGCATCACTAAAAGTGCTTCTGCTAAAGTAAAAGCTCTTTTATAAGGTCGTTCGCTGGTCAAAGCATCATAAATATCAATTAACTGAAATACTTGCGCCAGGTAGGGAATATCATCTCCCTTGAGTCCATCAGGGTAGCCTGAGCCATCCCAGCGTTCGTGGTGATGGCGAATAATCGGAATTACACCCCGCATACTGCGTAGTGGCTGGCAGATTTTTTCCCCAATCAAAACGTGCTGCTGCATTATCTGCCAATCTTCAGGGGTGAGTTTGCCTTTTTTCAGTAGCACTGCATCGGGAATACCCACCTTGCCGATATCGTGGAGATAACCAGCCCACATCAAATCTCGAATTTGGTAGCGTGAGAGGTTGAGGTATTCACCAAAAACTTGTCCCAGTTTTACCAAGCGTTCACAATGGTCGCCCGTATTGGGATCGCGACTTTCAATCGACATGGCAATGGAAAATAGTACTTGTTCGGCATGGTCTAAATCTTCGTTCAGACGCTTCTGCCGTATCAAAGACTTTACACGCGCGGCTAGTTCCACACGATCAAAGGGTTTGGTGAGAAAATCATCTGCCCCAACTTCAATTCCCCGAATGCGCGATCGCCTGTCATTTAACGCTGTAATAAAAATCACTGGAATTAGCCTGGTCTGCTCATCCTGTTTGAGCAATTGGCACACTTCAAATCCATCCATTCCTGGCATCATCACATCCAGCAAAATCAAATCTGGTTGTTTTTGAGTTACCAATCCTACAACCATGTAACCACTGTCTGCCTCAATTACTTCGTATCCTTCCATCCCCAAAAGGGCAACAGCAGTCATCCGACTGGCGGCATGATCGTCAACTACTAAAACCTTCGGCGGATCTAAATCAAACCCACTCACTTTAGAACCTTTGGCTTGTAGTGTTCTAGAGACCAATGAATCATCATCACAATTAACATCAGCTTTCATCCAAGAAGACACTGCTCCGCTATCTTCAAGCATAAGGTCTTCTTGAGATAAGCCTAAAGAATAAGTCTCCAGATTATTTGGCGATCCTACGGCATGATTTGAACCGATACTCTTCACTCTGCTAATGGGGTTTGAGCCACTAACAATTTGTTCTGTAAAGCCTGTATGGTTGGGTTTCCATTGAATCACAAAGGCACTCCAGTTTTTTGCACAAGTTAACAGTGTCACATTTAAAAAACAAATTTAATATTCAACTGGATCTGAGCCAGAGGTTCCATAGAGATTATGGATTATATCAAGCTGCCTATCTGAGTTTTTCGTAGTATGTATCTTTTATGTTACGAACAAGGGGGATCTTGTTGTCAAATTTTTTGTTTTGCTTCTAATTCCAGTATTATAAATTCGCACAAATCTTAAATCAGGTTTTTTACGGAGATTTTTTAACATGGTAACGCCAGAAAGCACTGTAATTGCTCGCTTTATATCAAGATATCGGGTTTTGAGTTGGAAGCCTTGATGGTAACATTAAGTATATATGTTTTTAGTTACTCAGTTCTCGCAACACTCAAATACTTTTAAGCAGCATGTAAAATTAGATACTATCACAAATTTAATTTATTTGGCTCGTAAAAACTCGTTGCGTGAGTATCTGGAAAATAAATCAGAATTATTGGAAAATATAGATAATTTGTCTGGAATTAAGGACTGAGGATGAGGTCTGTAGTTGCCGCAGCTACGCCCGTCGTAGATATTGCTTCCTAACTAGAAACTAGTCCCCATAAAATCCCTGCTTTGTGTTCCCAATAGCCACCTTTTTCGCCAACGGGAGGTAGGTTCGAGTGAAGAGGCTTGTTGGTCTTGTTGTCGCCGTCTCACTATGACTTCGGTTGGATCGCTCAATTGAGGATCACGATAAGCAATGGCAGCACGGGTTAGCAAGTGTTCTTTTTCAGCTTGTGACAGGGTAGTAAGTGCTGTTAGCGGATAGCTATGGTTTAGTCCGTGCTGAGTGCTAAGTACTGAGTGGTCTTTAAACTCAGCACTCCCAGAATGAGCTGCCATAGTACCAGGCGATCGCCTTCCCACGGGTGGGGTAGAACCTACCACCAAGCCAGCAGATAAAAGTGCTGTGCGTACAGCAGGAGAACAAGAATAGGTGGCTAATAAACCATCTAGATGTAAACACAATGACAGCTGTTTAATAAATTCAACAGTCCATAATTGAGGACACTGTGGTGGTGAAAAGGGATCAAGGAAAATTGCATCTGCCCAGAAACCCGACTGACGTACTAGCGTTATTGTAGTTCTAGCATCGCCAATTAGTAGCTTCGCTTTCAGGCAAGGTGTTTGCACTTGATGCTCAAAAGCAAGTTCTTTCAAAATTTCAATATAGTTACAGTTCCAATTGTCGAACAAGTGATGAGCGATCGCAGCTTGTGGCACTGCTGGATTCAGTTCTAAGCCGATTACTTCAACACAACAACTGGGATTCACTGCCCAAATTGTCTGCAAAGCAGCAGCTGTGTTATATCCTAGACCATAACAAATATCCAATAGTCGCAAGACTGGTTTTTGAGCGGCTATAGCCAGTTGAGTCGGTTCTACAAACTTGAAAAAACTTTCCTGCCTAGCTCCATAATGGCTGTGAAAGGATTCACCAAACTCTTGAGAGACAAAGGTGAAAGAACCATCTGCTGTTAACTTGAGTGTAAAATTCTCTAAGTCTGACATCTTATAAAAAACTGAATAATGACCAATGCTTCTCTACGAAAGGCTGCGCCAACGACGCCGGCTCCATCGAGCGAAGTCGAGATGCTCAGTACAAGTGCCCCATACTTCTCTACGAGAGGCTACGCCAACGACGCCGGCTCCATCGAGCGAAGTCGAGATGCTCAGTACAAGTGCCCTATGCCCAATCCTCAATTTATTGTTTCACCTGTTTGGCTGTTTCAACATCTAGAAGATCCGCAAGTCGTTATTGTGGATTGTCGCTTTTCTCTAGCTGATCCACAACTAGGACAACAACAGTACCAGACAAGTCATATAGAAGGGTCATATTACCTAGATTTGAATCAGGATCTTTCCAGTCCAGTGGGTAAACATGGCGGGAGACATCCTTTACCTAACCCCAATGATATAGCTAACAAATTTGCTGCGATTGGGATAAATTACCAAAAAAGTTTAGTTGTAGCTTATGATGATTCGCGCTTTGCCTTTGCGGCTCGTCTATGGTGGCTATTGCGCTATCTAGGACATGAGCAAGTCGCGGTACTGGATGGAGGCTTTGCTGGATGGCAAAAAGCTGGATATCCTGTTACAAATGTCGTTCCTCACACCCAGATGGGTACGTTTGTAGCTCAAGTACAAACAGAAAAGGTGGTAGATATTACAGCGGTGAAAAACCGCAAAGACAGCCACGAGGTAGTATTGGTAGATTCAAGAGAAAGCGATCGCTACCAAGGTGAACGAGAGCCTATTGATAAAATTGCCGGACATATTCCTGGTGCAGTCAACTATCCCTGGCAAGAAGTTACAGACTCTTGCGGCTACCTAATCCCTCAAGGGGAACAACGCCGTCGGTGGGAAAAGCTAGAAACAGCCGAGGAAATCTTAGTATATTGCGGTTCTGGCGTTACTGCTTGTGTGAATTTACTTTCTTTAGAATTAGCTGGCATTAGCAAGGGTAAACTTTATGCTGGTAGCTGGAGTGATTGGATTTCTTATTTATAGTTAGGAGTTACGAGTGAGAAGTTTAAAAAGCGACTAGAAGTCGCTACTACACTAGCATTGTCCACCTCTGTGGACTAAGAAAAAATCAAGGGTTTCAAACTCACGCAAGTGGGTTTTGTATGTATCGCCAAGCCAGCGCACTGGCTCCCCATGAGCAACTGGCGTGCGACTAGAAGTTGCCAGGGTTAGTACTGGAGTTTAGACTTGACAAACATCCTCTTAGACTGAAGAAAAAATTTAAACTCCTAACTCTTACCTCCTGTACAGACGCGATTAATCGCGTCTCTTATCAAAATCGACCTAATTGCAAATTGTAATTAATACTGAAGAACCAGCCATCAAAATCAATGTTTTCGGCGGTTGAACTACCTAAACTAACTCCAGCTTCTACATTCATATTAGTGGTATCAGATATTCGATAATTTAAGTGCCCGAATAGCCGATGAAATTGGTCTTCTCGATCGCGCTGTGTAAAGTCCGAGAAGCTCGCTTGGTAGTCAATACCAACCTGGAGAGGCTTTTGCAAGTAGTAGTTCAGAGAAATCCAAAAAGAATTGATTATCCGATCACGACTTAGGGGATCAGCAAAATTTACACTCAACTCGTAGAAGCTATCTAGCGTTAATTTTGGAGTTAAGGGATCTCGCCGTCCCAAAGACAGTTGCAGGGAATTCTCATTTAAAAAGCGATCGCCTGCTTTGAAGCTATCAAGGCTATGACTGTTACTGGCATAAAATAACTGTTGATTGCTGTAACTGACTTCTCCGTACATTCGCTGTGAGAACTGCTGGTAAATACTGAGATTAAATCTCACCTGATTGTAATTGTATTCTGACTGATTGATATAACGAATAAGATTGCCATCAATTGAGCCGTTTAAATAAGTCTTAGATCCCAAAGGGAAATATGCAGAGGCTAGTGTCAGTCCAGAAATAATTAAACCATCTTCTATGGGACTATCATTTGAGGAAAAAATATTGCTCGTCTGGAAGTAACCTACACGGCCTAGTAGATAGCCTATGGGTTTAAACTTAGGTACGGATTGTTCTGTCGGTGGGAGTGGCTGTTGTTCTAGAGGTCGTAACCGCACCCACAACCCCAATTCGCGATCGCTCTCAGACTCAGGTGGCTGTTTTGGCGATCGCAGCAGCTGTATTAGCCTCTGTAGCCTTTGGGACTGATTTATTTGAGGTGCATTCAACAGTTGCTCTTTTGAGTCTAGAGGAGATGTAGGCAAAACACTTGGCTGTGATTCTAACTGGGGCGGATCATTTTGCTTTTGAGTATCTCCAGGTTGTTCGGTTGCAGATGGGGTTTGAGTAGTAGCTGGTGTTTGCTGTGCCACATTTAATGGCATCTGGGAGTCTAAACTTTGCGACTCACTGGACTGCTTGCACAAAAAGTTAATTACCTCTTGCTCTAACTTCTGACATAGCTGATAAGTTACCTGTGTGTTTGCTAAATTTTTAGAATGCCAAATATCTGTATTTGCAGATTCTGCCGCATCTACTTTAATGCAACACCAGCTTCCACCACTGGAAGCTAACAAAATACAAAAAAACAAATTCTTCCAGTTCTTGAGTCGCATCTGGTTAGATCGCGTTGATCGCGTTTGGCGAATGTAGACCTATAAGCTGTATCGGAAGTTCCGACTCAGAAGATACAGCTATTAAGCGCATCTCTTTTAGTTTCGTAGGTATATACTGAAACTAAAAACTGAAATTACTGCTTTTCGGATTTTCTCCCAGATTTTTTTGCAAAACTGAGATGCTCCAATCCAATTTCTGCTCAACTTTAGTGAAATACAGTCAGTGAGTCATTTCACAATATATCCCTAACAACTCCTTTTCCCACATAACTGATGATCCTGTGGCTGATCTGATTAGAAAGGATTATCTGTAAAGTACTCCTCATTTAATTGTTGATATCAAATACTAACTTTGAAATATGCTACAGATTTTATTGCATAAAATGTCAGTTTCAGAAGAAAAACTTAAATAAACTAAACACATAATTTATTTGCTATTGATTTGATGTATGTATTAAATGTAGGCTAAAATGCAAATGAATTTACCTAAGAAAACTTATAACAATTAGCAGCAGCCTAGAGGATGTTTTAAAAGTATTTTTGGTAACATCAAACCCTCCCAAACCTAACCCCTTAGCCCTCATTTCCTCATCGGTAAGGGGGGTTTCAAAGCCTCTCTCGCTATGGGGGAGAGGAATGGAAGTGGGGTTTATAGTATACTTTGTAACTTTTCAAACATCCTCTTAAACCTTTAACTTTTTTGTTATTAGTTGAAGTTCATAAAATATCAAATTATGTTTCATAAATCGTTTCCATTGTTAGTGATTGGTTTATGGGGAGTTATAGTACTGCCTTTGCAAAATCGGGTAAGTGCCATAACTCCTCTAACGCGAGCAGAGATTCAGAACCTCCGGAACTTGGTACTACTGATACCCAAAGATCGACTGAAGAAGCGTCCTGCACGCAAATTAGATGCAATGACTCCTGGGGATGGGTTGTCAACTGGTCGAGCTTCCCTAGCAGACTTGCGCTTTAACGACGGTTCTTTAGCACGAGTTGGCGAACAGGCTATATTTCAATTTTTACCAAAGACTCGCAGCTTTAGACTCTCAAACGGGACTGCGTTGCTGCTTATCCCACCTGGTAGGGGGCAAACACGTATACAAACGCCAAGTGCAGCAGCAGCAATTCGTGGTTCAGCATTATTTGTCCGCTACGACAAACAAACAGATACCACGATTGTGGGTGCGCTGACAAATAGCGGCATTGAAGTTTCTAATCAGGAAGCTTCTCAAACTCAGGTGCTGCAAGCAGGACAGATGATGGTTATAGTTAAAGGCGAATTTCAGGGCTTATACGATTTTGATCTCAGAAATTTTTATCAAACGAGCGATCTGGTTCGAGGACTTAATTTGACTAGGCAAAATCCTACGCCTACGGCCGATCAGGCGATCGCTAGCGTTCAAGCTGAAACTGCTGCGGCTTTGAAAGCACAATCGCCCATTACAGGTAAGGGAGTAGTTGAAAACCCATCTTTTGTAGAGCTAACTACTAGTCCTTCAACTTCCTCGACCAATGATTCCCCAATAAACTCCCTTGGAGATGATTCCCCATCAAATTCCTTTGAGGACATAAGACAAGTTCTGTCAAATACTGAGCAGCGTCCTGAAAAAAATAACACTATTAGGACGGTAAATCAACCAGTAAATCCGCCAGTTCAACCTCCAGTAAATCTACCAGTAAATCCGCCAGTTCAACCTCCAGTAAATCCGCCAGTTCAACCTCCAGTAAATCCGCCAGTTCAACCTCCAGTAAATCTACCAGTAAATCCACCAGTCGAGCCTCCAGTAAATCCGCCAGTAAATCAGCCAGTCGAGCCTCCAGTAAATCCGCCAGTAAATCAGCCAGTCGAGCCTCCAGTAAATCCGCCAGTAAATCCGCCAGTAAATCCGCCAGTAAATCAGCCAGTAAATCAGCCAGTAAATCCGCCAGTAAATCAGCCAGTAAATCCGCCAGTTCAACCTCCAGTAAATCCGCCAGTTCAACCTCCAGTAAATCCGCCAGTAAATCCGCCAGTAAAACCTCCAGAAACTACCTGAAACTACACGCGTAGCGGCTTGCCGTAGGCTACCGCTCCAAGCGTAGAAGACACAGAGAGAAGAAAGAAAAAAAAGAAATATTTAAATTAGCAGTATTGATTTATACTGAATACTGCCGAAAGAACTATAACAACTGTTAACTACTACCTCTACAGCAACCAAAGCAAAAAGTGATATTCCCTACGACTAGAGAGCATCTGCTAACGCTAGATTAAATCAAGGACAGGACTTACACAGGATTCACCAGATATCCTTATATAGTTCAATCAGATTCTGTGTGTAAGTTCCCAGGAACTAACTTGTTGCTAAAGAGAACATAAATTTATGACTTTTGATTACGACCTGTTTGTAATTGGTGCGGGTTCTGGAGGTTTGGCGGCTTCCAAACGGGCGGCTAGCTTTGGGGCAAAAGTGGCGATCGCTGAAGATGATTTAGTTGGTGGGACTTGTGTAATTCGCGGTTGCGTTCCCAAAAAACTTATGGTCTATGCCTCTCACTTTCCCGCACTATTCAGTGACGCTTCAGGCTATGGCTGGAAAGTGGGTAATGCGGAGTTGGACTGGGAATATTTCATTACATCTATAGATAAGGAAGTTCGGCGACTGTCGCAACTACATATAAGCTTTTTAGAAAAAGCGGGAGTGCAACTAATTCCTAGTCGCGCCACGTTGGTAGACCCCCACACAGTAGAAGTTGATGGACGCAAAGTTACAGCAGACAAAATTTTAATTGCTGTTGGTGGGCGTCCTGTCAAGCCAGATTTATCAGGGATGGAATACGGCATTACTTCTAATGAAATCTTTCATCTCAAAGAACAACCAAAACACATAGTTATTATTGGTGCTGGTTATATCGGCACGGAATTTGCCTGTATTATGCGCGGTTTGGGTTCTGATGTGACACAAATTACCAGAGGTGAAAAGATTTTGAACGGGTTTGATGAGGATGTCCGCATAGAAATCGAAGAGGGGATGACAAACCACGGAATTCGGCTGATTAAGAATAATGTGGTAAAAACAATTGAAGGTGTGCCAGAAGGGTTAAAACTGACTTTATCAGGGGACGACCAACAACCACTAATTGCCGACGTGTTTTTAGTGGCGACCGGTCGGATTCCTAATGTAGATGGACTAGGTTTAAAAAACGCTGGGGTTGATGTTGTCGCTAGTTCTATCGAAGGGCCTGGATATCCAACCACAAGTGCGATCGCAGTCAATGAATATAGTCAAACTAGTCAAGCGAATATATTTGCCGTTGGCGATGTCACCGACCGAATTAATTTAACTCCTGTGGCCATTGGCGAAGGTCGCGCCTTTGCAGATAGCGAATTTGGGAATAACCGCCGCCAATTAAGTCACCAAACTGTACCCACAGCAATATTTTCTAACCCAGAAGCAGCTACCGTCGGCTGGACAGAAGCCGAAGCACGGGAAAAACTCGGTGATGCTGTAACAATTTATCGCACTCGCTTCCGCCCGATGTACCATAGTTTAACTGGTAAGCAAGAGAAGACAATGATGAAGTTGGTGGTTGATAGCAACACCGACAAAGTGCTGGGCGCTCACATGGTGGGTGAAAATGCTGCTGAAATCATTCAAGGTGTGGCGATCGCTGTGAAGATGGGCGCAACTAAAAAAGACTTTGACGCCACTGTTGGTATCCATCCCTCCGCAGCGGAAGAATTTGTCACAATGCGGTAATAAGAGTTAGGAGTTATGAGTTGAAGAAAGAAACTCATAACTTAAAACTTAAAATTACTAACTTTTTCTCACTTCTAATTATCTACAGTCTTGCAATACATATATCTTCACGGCTTTGCTTCGAGTCCTAATTCTGCCAAAGCGCGGGATATCGGTGATCGCTTTGCCCAAATTCACACAAAGCTAAAAATTCCTGATTTGAATGCTGGCGATTTTTCGCAGTTGACAATCACTCGTCAGATCAGTCAAGTTGCCGCAGAATTTAGCAATGATTCTACGCCAGTAACGCTGATTGGCTCAAGTTTAGGTGGTTTGACCGCTGCCCACTTGGGACAGCAATATTTACAAGTCGAACGTCTTGTGCTGCTAGCACCAGCTTTTGGGTTTTTATCTCATTGGT
The DNA here is from genome assembly GCF_036919675.1 of Nostoc sp. Lineage (GTDB taxonomy): Bacteria > Cyanobacteriota > Cyanobacteriia > Cyanobacteriales > Nostocaceae > Nostoc. Next base: position 32,623 of record NZ_JBALCP010000077.1, on the reverse strand, counting down.
TGCCCAAGCTAGGCGATGAAGAAGTACAGCGTTGGCAGCAAGAAAAATATATCATGGTCTACCACTATGGGGAGGGGCGAAAGCTTCCCTTAAGTTACGATTTCGTTACAGATGCTGCCCAATACCAAGAGGAGCTTTTAAACGTCCTATCCCCACCCTAATTTTGCATGGAAAAAAGGATGAAGTCATCCCCATCGAAGCTAGTCGTGACTTTGCGCGTTTGCGTCCTTGGGTGGAGTTAGTCGAACTCGCCAGTGACCACGCCTTGGCTGATGTTATGGAAGAAATTTGGCAGGCAATTCGCCTCTTTTGCCAGTTACCTTGAAGTTGTAAAATATTAAACTCAGACCTAACCTAATATTTTTCAGTAAGTACAACTTAACTCGTAGATCCAAGGAGGCTATATTCACTCACTATCAAGGATAGTTAGGGGAAAATAAGTCTTTTGTAAACAGTATTGATTTAAAATCCAAAATCTAAAATCTAAAATCCAAAATTGATATGCTTCCCTTCATCCGGTCAGATTTAGCCCAATTTACCGCGTATAAACCCCACCTAAGCAGCAATACAGCCGATTCTGTCCCCATCCAGTTTGATCGACTGGATACAAATGAAAGCCCCGATGATTTACCACCGGAGTTAAAAGAGAAGCTGGCCTGGACGTATCAGCAAGTAATTGAAACAAATCGTTATCCTGATGGTGGACATGAAACACTCAAGGATGCGATCGCCGAATACGTTAATGAATCAGCCGGTCTGTCGCTATCCAATACTGCTGCCAATATTTCTGTGGGCAATGGTTCAGATGAACTAATCCGCTCTTTATTAATCGCCACCTGTCTAGGAGGAGAAGGTTCAATTCTAGTTGCCAATCCCACTTTCTCTATGTACGGAATTTTGGCACAAACTTTGGGTATTCCTGTAGTGGCGGTCGGTAGAAATGAAACAAATTTTGAAATTGACATAAGCGCCGCCCAGTCTGCGATCGAACAAACTCAAAATCCCCCCATTCGCGTAGTTTTTGTAGTGCATCCCAATTCGCCGACTGCCAATAGTTTAACTACGGCAGAGTTGGCATGGTTAAAAAGTCTGAGCGAGCATATTTTGGTAGTAATTGATGAAGCTTACTTTGAATTCAGCCAAACTACACTAGTGGGTGAATTAGCACAGCATCCCAATTGGGTAATATTACGCACTTTTTCTAAAGCCTTCCGATTGGCTGCTCTCCGTGTTGGCTATTGTGTCGCTCATCCGGAAGCGATCGCCATTTTAGAAAAAGTTCGCTTACCTTACAATCTGCCCAGCTTTTCCATAGCAGCAGCATTAGTTACTTTACAAAACCGCACACTCTTGCTGGAGTCAATTCGCCAAACCCTGACTGAACGAGCCAAACTCATCGAAATTTTATCCCAGCAACCAGAACTACAAATTACCACAAGCGCTGCTAACTTTATTTACCTACGTCTTAAAGCAAATGGCTTTAATTCACAAGAGGCTGCATTAAAAACTTTCCATCGGAAACTTAGAACACTCGGAACTATTGTGCGACACATTAGCGGAGGATTACGAATTACTGTAGGAACGATGGAGGAAAACGCGCGCACTGTTAATCGAGTCCAAGCTGCTTTGGCAAATTTGGAATTTTAGCAATTTACTCAGTAATTAAATCGGCTGTCCATCTCACTGCCCAAACGGCGTACTATTCCCACTGTTTGTGGCAGGACACCTACTAAAAGAGCAAAAGCAACATCTGGCAAAAGAGCCACTATTTCTGGTGGGAAGTATTGTTCAAATTGATCGAGAATTTTCTGAACTCGCTGCCCAGGCACTGGGTTTTCTGTAATTTGTTTGATCAATCGAATCCACTGTCGCCTAATCAAGTAAGCCTTCTGGCGCTCTTCATTAGATTCGGGAGTTAATAAAGACAGATTACCTATGGGCAGTGCTCTTTGGCAATCACAATCGTAATCCCCACCTACAGCAGCCCCAGGCCCAGCAAACTCTGCATGGTATCTTTTAAAGAGGATTAATCCATTTCGTCTACGACTATTGACAATGAAAACTTCTCCACTGTGTAAACGTGTAAGGATATCCGAGCCTTGCGATTGCTCAGTTCCATCTGGCATGACAACAGAGTCAAGGAAACTAGTTTCAGGGTAATAAGTTGATACCATAGAGGTCTGATAGCGTCGATGCTGTTCGCTATCCATGTTTTTTAAACTTTCAACGAATTTGGTAGTACTATGCACTTCAAAAGGGAACTAGCTGTTATGTCAAATCAGGTTTTTGAATTCTTTTATTATCAAGAATCTTTCGGTCAACTTAACTAAAATACTAATAAATAGGCATTGTTTAGTAATTGAGTGATTATATTTTATGAGATATAACTATATTTGTCTGTAAACTCTACAAGTGTTTTCTTAAAGTTTTTATAAAGATGAATATCTTAATTACAAAGTTATTATGAGGTATTGCTGATTTCCTAAGGGTAATTTTACCGCTATTTCTATTATAATTTATTTATTTATATATATATCTATATAAAATAGTCAAAAATATTTTCTTTTTTGTTTAATGACAAATCAAAAAGGTCAAAATTTAACATTTAATCATTTAAGTGGAGTTTTCCAAAGTTATACTTTTATTAAAATGACGAATGGGAAGATCCGTAAAAAGTCTACATAAAATATCCTGAGAAACAATTATCCAAAGCTATACACATCTAGCTATTTAGCTAATATGGCTGAGTTTTGAATTAAGTTATTTTGTACTTTGAGCGTCGATATTGGTGATATATTTTATCCAAAGTAATTACAACATCAAAATTTATAGCAAAATAAAATTTAGATAGTGGAATCATCACTCAGATGCTTGTGCAATAACATCTGGCTTGAATGTCTTAGGAAAAATGTATTCCAATTCGATTCTACTTTATGCACCCGATATCCCAGCTTGAAATAAAGTTGCCTTGCTTGATGGTTATTTTGCAAAACGTGGAGATATAAGTCTTGAAATCCCCACTCGCGAGAGACTTTTTCACAGCTACTCAGTAAGCCTGAAGCTACACCATGTCTACGGAATTTTGGGTGAACCGCTAAATTAGATAAGTAAGGAAAACCCATGCCAACCTGGCTCCACGAATCACTGTAACGTACACCTAGTTCCACACTTCCCACTAAGTTATTAGCCGCACCAGTAGTAGTTTCAAAGGCGACTAAACAAATATGACGCGGCAAAGGTGATGCCATGCGATGCCTTAAGTCTTCGTAAATACCCAGACGTAGCAATGGGAAAGCCCATCCCCACATACCCTGTTGGGAGTGAAAGCTTTCAGCAATAATTTGGGCAACACCGATCAAATCAGCAGGTGTAGCTGTACAAATTTGAAATTGGCAGCAAGCTGGATCGATTGGCTGTTGCTGGTATGGATGAAAAAACCGATATTTCAAGGCTAGTTTAGGATTGATTTTATTCAACGAAAATTTTCTCAAATATCCTCAAACACCATTTAAACTGAATAAAAACTTTATATCTGCCCAGGAGATTGAACTGACCTAAGATTGCTAATTCGCTTTTGCTTGTGGAGCCGACAAAGTTTTACACTTTAGTTTAAGGCTTTATAGCCTGTATTTTTGAAAGAGTCTTAGAAGTTACAGCTTCATAAATCTACAATCTTAAGTTCAGTCGGTTCAAGTGCATCCCTTACTCTAGGTAGGGAGGATATCAGCCTGCTTACTACAAAAACATCTGTAAAGTGGTACAGGTTCAGGTGAATGGGCAGAGAAATAGCATAACCTGTCGGTAGGCAGCATCTACAAAATTGTTAGGTAAGTACACCAACGGCAAACTCTGGTTTAAAACCACCCTTGGTTGCAGTACTGAACTCATTTTTACAATTGCCGCTACACTAACACGACTTTGCTACTGGGTCATAGGAACAGGCTGTACAGCTATTGGGGTTAGAATCTGCAAGGTTCCCTAATTTCTAATATCCAACTTTTCAACCACTATCACTTGTCTTAATGTCTTAATGATAGTTCTGATTGCTAAATTGGAAAGAGACATTTGTCTAATAGTATACTTTAGCTTTAAATCTTATTGTTTTAATTTTGCTGATTGTACCATGACTACCATAAATAAAATTTACCTGCAAGTGTTAGTACAACTCCTGGGAAGGGAAAACTTAATATGCAGCTTCATCTGGATTTTTCAGCTAGCTATGAGTGCTGTATGTAGTATCAGAGATTGCTCACAGGAGGAAAAGGAAGATTTGGCAAGCAAGCATCGACTCTGTAACCCTAAAACTGACTATGAAAGCAATTACATTGCACCAAAGCAAACGGTAATCGGCATAAGCCATTGAGACAAATTACTGTGAGTAAACGCTCCTACACTCAGCAGTCATGTAGCCAAAGAGCCTTATTGGTCGAAATGCTCTGCTCTTACCTGACTCAGAAAAATCCTTACCTGATCAGATTATTCTTTATCCGACTGCCGTTGCAGCAGGAAAGCGGTGCATGAAATCCCAAGCAAACAGTAAGCCTAAAATTTTGGTTGTCGATGATGAACCAGACAACCTTGATTTGCTTTACCGCACTTTCTATCGCGACTATAAGGTGCTCAGGGCAGCCTCTGGCCCTGCGGCACTCGATCTGCTGGCTCAAGAGGGAGAAGTCGCAGTGATCATCTCCGATCAGCGGATGCCGATGATGAGCGGTACAGAATTTTTGAGCCTAACAGCAACTCAATATCCAGATATTATCCGGATTATCTTAACTGGCTACACCGATGTCGAAGACCTGGTGGAAGCAATCAACGCTGGTAAGGTATTTAAATATGTCACTAAACCGTGGGAAGCCGAGGAACTCAAAGCAGTGGTACGCCAAGCTTTGGATACCCACAATGTCCTCAAAGCCCGCACCCGCGAACTTACCCGCACACTCCGGCAAGAATCGCTGCTAAATACCGTCACAAATACGATTCGCAGTGCTTTAGACTATCGCCAAATTTTACAGGCAATTGTAGATACAGTGGGCCATATGTTGGAGGTGGATGTCTGTCTGTTGCGTCCCTTCCAAGATGAGCAGTTGGCGGATAAAGGATTCATTTATCAGAAGGCTCTGGAAGAAAAAGAACACGGGGACACGGGGATATGGGGACACGGAGATCAGCAAATCAATTTTCCTCTTGTCCCCCTATCTCCCTCTCCTCCCATCCCTCCCTCCTCCCTGCTGGCTCAAACGGTGTGGGAAACCCGCGAAGTCCAGGTAATTCACGATGTGATCGATGATGAGCGTATTCACGGTAAAACTCCCGAGCTGCGCGAACGTGGGGCAGCTTTTGCTGCTGCTAACATTTGTTCTAGTTTAGTTGTGCCATTGATCTGCCAACAAGAACTGATGGCAGTGCTGGCACTGCACCAGTGTTCTATGCCTCGCTTTTGGGGGGATGATGAGGTGCAGCTAGTGTTGATGGTAGCGGATCAGGCAGCTTTAGCTTTGTCTCAAGCTTATGCTTACGAACAAGTACGTGCTCTTGCCAAGCGAGAAGCCCTAATTAATACCATTACTAGCGCGATTCGCTCTAGCTTAGACCCCCAAGATATTTTTGCGGCTATTACCCAGCAATTGGGGCAAGCCTTACAAGTCGATGGCTGTGTCCTGTCTTTGTGGACAGAGGAAGATGAATTTGTCCAGTGTGTGGGCTTGTATGACAGTTTTCAACAGCCGGAAAATTTGCTTAGGCACAGTTCGCCGCAGGCATTGCTAGCCCCAGACAAAAATTTAAATAATAATAACCTATTAACTCAGAGATTACCCTACTCTCATGCATCTATACAGGAGAATCCAATCCTCCAACAAATGCTACAGACACATGAACCAGTGGTAATTGGTAATGTGGGTCATTCTCCCTCACAAGTGAACGGTTTTGATTTGCCTTTAAAAATGCCAGCGCGATCGCTAATGTTTGTGCCATTATTGGCTGATGGGAAATGTATCGGTAGTATTACTTTACATGAAGGTAAAAAAGTCCGCCGATGGCTCTCATCTGATATCGATTTGGCTAAAGCAGTAGCAGCCCAAGCAGCGATCGCTGTGCAGCAGTCACATTTATATCAGAAAACTCGCCAACAAGCTGAACGCTTACTGGAATTAGACAAACAAAAAACCGAATTTTTCCAAAATATCTCCCATGAGTTTCGCACACCTATCACCTTGATTCAAGGACCTTTAGAATCGGCAGTGACGGCTGGTGAGGGATTATCTTACTCCCAATGTGCGATCGCCCTGCGTAACTCCCGTCGCCTGCTGCGACTGGTAAATCAATTGCTGGATTTACAACGCCTGGATGCGGGGAGAATGCAGCCTAGTTTCCGCCCTTGCGATATAGTCGAATTTGTCAGCCAAATTGTTGAATCTTTTCGTCCCTACTGTGAGAAAAAGGGACTGCATCTAGTCACTCAGTTAGATGAATGTTCTACGGTGTACTTAGATATGGAAAAATTTGACAAGGTGGTTTACAACCTCCTGTCAAATGCCATGAAGTTTACTCCTGAAGGTGGCACGATCAGCATCAGCCTAAAATCTGAAAATGACCGTTGCATACTGCAAGTACAAGACACTGGTATTGGCATTGTTAAAGAACAAATTCCTCACCTATTTGAGCGCTTCCGCCAAGCTGAAGGTTCAGCAAACCGCTCCTATGAAGGCAGTGGTTTGGGTTTAGCTTTAGTTAAAGAATTGGTAGAATTACATGGTGGTCAAGTCACTGTGGAATCAGTTTATGGCGAAGGCACTACCTTTAGTTTATGGCTTGTTACTGGAAACGCTCATTTACCCGCACTGCAAGTACTAGAAACGCCTACCGAACTGAACACGAGCCGCGCTAGCGTAGAATTGGCTGATTTAGAACTGGTAAACCCAACAACAGACAATATTGAAGATATTACAAGAAACTTCTCGCCCAGTATTGATACTCAAGACTCAGCACTTAAGACTCAGCAACGTCAGACCGCTCAACAGGGGGAACCCCTGCACACGGCTGGCTCCTCAATTTTAGTTGTAGATGATAACCCGGATTTGCGAACCTATGTATCTGAAATTTTCCGCCGCAATGGCTATCATGTACAGACAGCTCGTAATGGTTATGAAGGGTATGGGATAGCTAAGGAAATTATACCCAGCTTGATTGTGACTGACTTAATGATGCCCTTGGTGAGCGGACTTGAGATGATTCAGATGATCCGCAATGAGGAGAAGCTGAAAGGAACACCAATCATTCTGCTAACAGCGAAAGTTGATGAGCAAACCCGCATCGAAGGTACAGAACATGGGGCGGATGCTTATTTAGCAAAACCATTTAATGATCGGGAACTTTTGGCGGAAGTTCGGAATCTTTTAGGATTGAAAGAAAATGAACGACGAATCGTGGAGTTAAATACTTATCTAACAGAATCGGTGCTAAAGCGCTTTTTGCCGGCTGTATTGGTGCAAAAAGCCGCAACCGGAGATTTAACGTTAGATTTGCGCCCAGAACCACGCTTAATTACAGTTTTGTTTAGTGACATTGTGGGTTTTACACAGCTAGCAAATACCCTCAGATCCCGGCGAGTAGCAGAGTTGCTAAATGAATATTTAGAAGCCATGACTAAGGTTGTCTTTGGCAATGGCGGTACTGTAGATAAATTTATGGGAGATGCTATCTTAGCTTTATACGGAGCGCCGGAAGAACTAACTCCTAATGAACAGGTGCGTCGTGCTATCAATACAGCAAGAGCAATGCACCGCTCACTGGCTGACTTGAACCAGCGCTGGCGAGACCAAGGTGTATTCGATGGCGATAAACTTACTAGCGTCCAGTTCCGGTGCGGTATCCACCAAGGTACAGCTGTTGTGGGAATGTTTGGTAGTGCTGAACGCGCTGATTATACTGCCATTGGTCCAAGTGTGAATATTGCTGCAAGGTTACAAGCTGCTGCCCTTCCCGGTACGATCCTGGTTTCTGCTGCCGTGGCAGATTATTTGCAGGAAGAAGAAATTACTAAAGGTAGTCCGCTAGAACTTAAAGGAGTAGATGAAACAGTTTTGACTTTCGCTGTTACACCAGAGATAATGGTTAATCGCTAAAATTTAGACTGGTATTTTAAAGCATTAGCAATGAGTAAGAGTGCCTAATCATATCCAGTTTGTATAATATGATACCATCAGTTGCAGACAAAACTCCAATTCCAGCCAAGGTCTGGAGGCGACACACTGACCCACCAGGTTTGTGGATTTCTGTCGTTATAGGTTCAGTCTCTCTGCACTTGCTGGCGTTCTGGCTGATGCGCTCATCTAATGCATTTAGTTTCTGGTTTCCCCAGCAAAGTCAATCTGTTGTTCCCATTGAATTGATAGACATTGCTCCCAAAACAAAATCAATAACCAAATCAAAATCAACAGCAAAAACAGTTTCGCCAAAGCCACTATCCTCAACTCAAAAGTCTGTACCAGCACGTTCAATACAAACAGCACGAACTACGCCCAGAAATCAAGATTTTGGCGTAATAAATTCTGCTGAGAATCTCCAGCAAAAGAGCCGAACTTACGCCTCTCAATCTAATAGCCGACCCTTTAGGCAGCAGAGAGTTCTTATAGCCACACCGAAACCTACACCTACAGCCACACCCAAACCCACAGTTCCAGTCGGTAGTCTACCTTGGAACCGCCGTCAAGAAATCAAACTGGGAAAGGGAACACCATTATCAACAGGTATTCCATCAAATCCACCAGTTTCGGAAGCTGAAAACAGAGAAACTCCGCCACGCACCCCCACTCAGGAAACTCCAGCAACTCGAACTAGAGAAACTCCATCAACTCGAACTAGAGAAACTCCATCAACTCGAACTAGAGAAACTCCATCAACTCGAACTAGGGAAACTCCATCAACTCGAACTAGGGAAACTCCATCAACTCGAACTAGGGAAACTCCACCAACTCCGACTAGAGAAACTCCATCAACTCCGACTAGAGAAACTCCAGCAAATCGAACTAGGGAAACTCCAGCAAATCGAACTAGAGAAACTCCAGCAACTCCGACTAGAGAAACTCCATCAACTCGAACTAGAGAAACTCCAGCAACTCCGACTAGAGAAACTCCATCAACTCGAACTAGAGAAACTCCAGCAACTCCGACTAGAGAAACTCCAGCAACTCCGACTGGGGGAGCATCGGTAGCCATAGTAGCTCCTTTGCTTAGAGATAAAGTCAGTAACTTAATACAATCAGGAAGATTACGACAAGATGCTTTACCCGACGTTATCGCTTTATACAGGGGAAGCAACACAAAACAATTGGACTCAAGTTTTCTCCCTGGTGATTCCGAAGTTAAGCCTGCACAGATCCTTGCTAGCTTAGTAATTGATAACAAGGGCAACTTTCAACAGGCTTTAGTCATAGAAATAGAACCAGCAACATCACAAAGTGAAAAAAGCACATATGAGCGAATTCTCAACGAGGTTTTCAAAACAGAAAACTTTTTTGCCGCTCACAACAACGATGGCACAAAACCAGATTTGAGCAATCTGTATGTATGGATCAAAATCCAACCTGCCAATTCCAATTAAATGCTTCAATTTTTGCAAAAACTGTGTTATATTTATAAAGTTGGAATTTTGCGGGCGTAGTTTAGTGGTAAAACTATAGCCTTCCAAGCTATTAATGCGGGTTCGATTCCCGCCGCCCGCTTAGAAAAACTCTGAAGTGCACTATAGCGGTTCTCGTTTGGGTGCGGTACGGTTTTGACCTCTCTCCAAAGCTCTCTCCTACAAGGAGAGAGGCTTTGAGTATTACTCCCCAACACTAGTAGGGAAGGGGCTGTTCTTGTTAGGTCTGTATTCCATGCAATTGGGAACCGCTATAGTTCAGCACAGTGCAAATCCACATGAGATTTTAATTAGACAAGGGGCAAAAATTTTATATTTAATTTCGCCTAGCCACTTATGTAGTTATCACAATACCTACAGGTAGATAATAAATAGCAAGGCAAGCTAACATTAGTACTACGCTATGTGTGAGGGTATTTTGGAGTAGGTATCTTGCCCAGCCAGTCAATGGAAGTCTGATGTTAAATAGCTTAATTATTGCTTTTCTTTACTAAGAAATAGCCATAATTGATTAAGCGATGCCTGCGGCGGGCTACGCCTACGCTAACCTTGGCGAACAAATAAAAAGATAGAGGAATATCGCACACCTTTAATTTCCGAGTATCCCTCATTGCTCTCACATCAACAATAGAAATATTTATCTATTTATCCAAATCTGCCGCTAACGTAATCTCTGGTATCTTGCTGCTGAGGATTGTTGAAAATTAGTTCTGTTGCGTCGTACTCTACCATGTAGCCGTTACGACCTCCAGTTTCTGTAGTTTTAACATTAAAAAAGGCTGTCTTATCAGAAACTCGCGCTGCTTGCTGCATATTATGGGTGACGATAACGATCGTATATTGCTCTTTAAGTTGGTGAATAAGTTCTTCAACCCGCAACGTGGAAATAGGGTCGAGAGCGGAGCAAGGTTCATCCATTAATATAATTTCAGGTTGGACTGCGATCGCTCTAGCAATACATAACCTCTGTTGTTGTCCACCGGATAAAGACGAGCCACTTTGTCGCAGTTTATCTTTTACTTCGTCCCACAAAGCCGCTTGCCGTAAACTCCGTTCTACTAATTCATCCATATTACCTTTGTAGCCGTTGATTTTGGCTCCAAAAGCAATATTGTCATAAATGGATTTTGGAAACGGGTTTGGTCTTTGAAACACCATCCCAATTCTCCGACGCACTTCTACAGGATCAATGTCGGATGCATACAAGTTTTTATCGTAAAAAAGTATTTTACCTTCTGCCCGAAATGACTCAATCAGGTCATTGAGGCGGTTATAGCATCGCAACAACGTACTTTTACCACAACCAGAAGGGCCGATAAAGGCTGTCACCTGATTTTTTGGTATATCTAGCCAAATATTCTGCAAGGCTAAAAATTTGCCGTAGTAAACGTTGAGGTTTTCGGTGCGTAAAACGGTTTGAGTATCATTCACTGTGCTAACATTGATAGCCATAAATTAAGTGCAGTATTAGTTTTAGCGATACAAATCCGCCATGTAGATGCTATTTCACTAAGCTTTCTTGCGAGTTGCCCAGCGAGCGATGATACTTGTGATTAGAACCATCAATACCAAAATCAAAGATGCTGCCCAAGCTAGTGATTGCCAATTTTTAAACGGAGAAATAGCGTATTTGTAAACCAAAACAGCAAGGGAAGCTGTTGGTTGGAATAAGCTATCGGGCCAAAAATTGGAAAAAAGGGCGGTAAATAGTAAAGGTGCAGTTTCTCCAGATGCTCTGGCGATCGCTAGCGTTGCCCCAGTTACAATTGCTGGTAGAGCGGCTGGCAAAACTACTTGTGTTACTGTTTGAAAGTTAGTTGCTCCTAACCCTACAGATGCTTGTCGCAAATCTTGCGATACTAACTGCAAGGCTTCATCAGTGGTTCGGACAATAATTGGCAACATCAAAATTGCCAGTGCAAACCCTCCACCTAGAGCAGAATATGATCCTAAGTTTAACTTTACCAGTGTCAAAACTACAATGCCATAGGCAAATACCCCAGCAATAATTGACGGGACTCCACTCAGCACGTTAGCCGCAAAACGTACCCATCTTGCTACTTGGGCGGAGCTAAATTCTGTGATGTAAATCGCCGCTAAAACACCAAACGGGATACTAATCACCGCCGCAATTCCTACCATCAGCAGCGTGCCTAAAACTGCATTACCAAAGCCTCCTCCCTTTTGTAAAGCTTTGGGTGGCAGTTCAAAAAATACACTGGGACTCAAACTGCTAAAGCCTTGAATAATGACGTAAGAAAGCACTGCTAGCAAAGGCACAAGTGCCAATACCCCACAGATAAATGCAATTACGGTCATTACTGTATTAAACAGTGTTCTTTGAGACATGGGAGCGCGAGTTAGACTGCGCTCTGGAAAACTAGAAGTCATAATTCAACCCAAAACTAAGCTACAGTCGCTTGACTCTCAGAACGATAAACTCGGCCATGATATTGACTACCAGGGTCAAGAAGAATAGAACTAAAGCAGCGTACATTAAAGCCGAAACTTGCAAACCACTAGCTTCTGAAAATTGATTTGCCAGTAGAGAAGAAATCGTATTGCCTGGTGCTAACAGTGAGATACTAATGTTGTTAGAATTACCAATCAACATTGTTACAGCCATTGTTTCTCCCATTGCCCGACCGAGTGCCAACATCACAGCACTAACTATCCCCGAAAAGGCTGCTGGAATCAGAATTTGCAAAATCGTTTCCCAGCGGGTTGCTCCTAGTCCTACGGCGGCTTGACGCAAACTGGGAGGTATAGAAATCAAGGCATCGCGCGATAGGGCTGTGATGATGGGCAAAGTCATAATTGCTAATATGACTCCCGCCGGCAACATTCCTGGCCCTGTAGGGGAGGTGCTAAAAAATGCTATCCAGCCAAAGTAACTATTGAGCCATTTTCCCAAGTTAGTTAAGATAGGCACTAATACAAAAATACCCCAGACGCCGTAGACAACGCTGGGAATAGCTGCGAGCAGTTCTACTGCAAAAACCAGTACCAACTTCACTTTTGCGGGTAAAAAATCCTCACTTAGTATAATAGCAGTACCAACTCCAATCGGTACAGCTATCAACAGACCAATAAAAGAACTCAAGAGAGTTCCATAAATTTGAGGTAGCACCCCATAGCTATCATTAACTGGGTTCCAAGTTGTGTTAGCTAAAAAGCTAGCCCCAAACTTTTGGATGGCAGGCCAAGAAGCAATTGCGACCTGTAAGCCGATCCATAATAAAGTGGCAGCAACCCCAAAGGCGAAAATTTTAGTCAGCCAAATAAAACCCCGATCTAGGGACTTTTCTACATCAGAGCGATTTTTGGTCGCTGATGAAAGGTTTTGAGAATTTGTAGTCATGACTACCGACTTTCACAATTAAATCAGAGAAGAATATTGAAGGCAAACATCTCAACAAAATTGTTGCCTCATCGTCTTTTGAAACTGAGACATTGGTAACACAGAGTTTCAAGTTACGAATGCCTATAGTCTAGTAAGCAACTGACAAATTATTGTCTAGGAATACCTCATGTCTTAACTGTAGCTACTTGCTAGCGCTAGTACCACTACCAACAGAAATTTTATACTCTGGACTAATTTGATCGGCAGCAGCAGCCACCTTTGTGATCACGTTTTGGGGTAGGGGAACATATCCTAGTGTAGTAGCCTGCTTTTGACCCTCAGTTAAGGCGTATTCGATCGCAGCTTCAACTGCCTTAGCTTTTGCCGCATTGGGATATTTCTTGTAAGCCAAAATCCAGGTATAAGTGACGATGGGATAAGAATCAGCCCCTTCTGGATCGGAAATGAAGACGCGGAGATCAGGCGGTAGAGTTACTGATGCCAGAGTTTTAGAGGCTGACTCCTCACTAGCTACAATAAACTTACCGCCTTTATTTTCCAAAGCAGCAAACTTGAGACTATTTTGTTTGGCATAGCCGTACTCGACATAACCAATAGAACCTTGTGTTTGTTGAATTTGGGCGGTAATACCCTCATTCCCCTTAGCACCAACTCCCGTAGGCCAGTTGACAGTTTTGCCTTCACCAACTTTAGTCTTCCACTCCGGGCTAATAGCGCTGAGGTGTTTTGTAAACACACCTGTTGTTCCGCTACCATCTGAACGATAAACAACTGTGATTGACAGTTTAGGAAGCTTTACACCTGGATTAGCCTTGGCAATTTGGGGATCATCCCAAGACTTGATTTTGCCTAGTAGAATATCAGCGTAAACGGCTCGTGGTAGCTTTAGTTCTGCAACATCTGGCAAGTTGTAAGCTAGCACGATGCTACCAGCAGTTACGGGCAGTAAAATAACGCCCTTATCCGGTGGCACCTTCTGGATTTCTTCATCCTTCATGGCAACGTCGCTGGCACCAAAGTCTACAGTCCCTTTGATAAATTGCTCAACTCCAGCACCGCTACCAACTGAGGCATAGTCAACTTGCAGATTTGGATATTTTTTGTTTAGATCCGTAAACCATGTATCATACAGTGGTGCTGGGAAAGACGCACCAGCCCCGCTTAATTTTATATTTCCACCCAAATCTAATTTGGTTGTACTGGAGGCAGTAGTATCTGTAGCAGTACCAGAAGGTGTATCCTTGGTGGCTGTATTATCCGAGTTTTGCTGTCCGCCACATGCAGCTAGGCTGATTGTCAGTGCTAACACTGAAATTGAACCTGTGAGGCGATGAATTTTCATTACACTAAGACGTGAGGGCATCGCTATCAATTTTGAGTAACTTTGCAGGTGAGCGCTTCTAAGGATACCCCTAAAGACTAATGGTTAAGGTAAAGGTTAGGTTAATAAAGCAAAAAAATGCTTGTTTTTTTTGATGAAGAACAAACACTCGTTTCTACTTTTGCTTGATAAAATTAATACTGCTGCTTTAGTCACCCGTTACAAAGAGTACCAGAGTAATTTGGTTACAGATATTTACAAAACTCTATTAATAGTGTAAATTTATTGGTCAAGTCATAAAGAAAATATGTAAATGTGGTATTATTTCAAACTTAATAAATTTGGGAATTTATGAAATTTGTTTCTGCTTATCAGCCTAAGTAGACTTAAAGTCATAACTAAACAATCTAAGTTTAGCCAGTGAACTTATTGTTTAGAGAAAGTAGAAAAAAATAATAAATTGCCTATTTTTATAGAGAGGAGGCGGGGCGATCGCTAAAAAATAGTGAATTAAGGAATTATCTTTAACACTTTGTAGCAATAATTTGGCGCTGAATCTAAAAACTTAGTTTAAATCCTAAATTTTGCTAATCTTAACACCTATTAAGTCAAATATCATCATCAGACTACGCTTCAGTCAATAAAATTACAGCTATAGACACCTAAGCCATAATTCGCAGAACTGAAAAGTTACATACCAAAAAGGCAAAAAAAAATATGCTAATTCTTAGAGGATGTTTGAAAAGTCGTAGAGTATACCAAAAACCCCACTTCCCTTCCTCTAACAGAAGTGGAGAGAGGCTTTTAAACCCCCATTCCCTTGTAGGGAAGGCTTGCTCGCGGGGTTAGGTTTCTGAAGTTTTGATGTTAGCAACAATACTTTTCAAATATCCTCTTAGAGGTGTCAGTACAAATTTCATTTCAATCCTAATGAACATATTAGTTGCTGTTGGTTTTCTCTTTTGCCTTTCCCCGGTTGCCTGATAAATGTTTGCTGCTTCCAATCAATTACTATGGTCCATGATTGGCTTACTCCTGACAATGGGTAGCACCTTCCTAGAAGCTTATGGCATAACCTTACCTTGGAATTGGAGTAAGCACGGAATTCAGACTTTTTCTTTAGGTGTCACTTTTCAAATTGGCGCAGTACTGTTGGTGGGTTGTTTAGGGGGCAAAAATGCCGGTGCGCTCTCGCAAATTGCCTATTTAGTAATGGGGTTAACCTTATTACCTGTATTTGCCGATGGTGGTGGTCTTGGTTATGTTAAGCTATCTCAGTTTGGTTATCTACTAGGTTTTATTCCTGGAGCTTGGATTTGTGGTTTCTTCGCCTTTAAAGCTAGACCTCGACTAGAAACTCTCGCCTTTAGTTGCATCTGTGGCTTATTAACTCTCCACCTATGGGGTATTACTTATTTAATTATTAGCTATATTTTTCAGTGGAAAGGTACAGAAAATCTACCATTAATGCAAGCAATCCTCAAATACTCCTGGTTTGCACTACCAGGGCAATTAAGTGTAGTTTGTGCCGTTACCGTAATAGCATATGTATTGCGTCACTTAATGTTTTATTAGTTATGGAGGGGCTAGAAATTTAAAATTCTTCTAATCCCTATACCCTACTGCTTAGTCCCTAATCCTAGTCCCTAGCCCCTAGTTTCATGCGTTTAAAAAATCGCCTTTTCTGGATAGCTGCCTTCATAGCTTTTTTCTTAGACCAAATAACAAAATACTGGGTGGTGCAAACCTTTCGCTTGGGGCAGACACTGCCACTTTTACCTGGGATATTTCACTTCACCTATGTCACTAACACTGGTGCCGCTTTTAGTCTGTTAAGTGGGAAAGTAGAGTGGTTGCGCTGGCTATCTTTAGGAGTAAGTTTAGTATTGATAGCCTTGGCCTTATTTAGTCCAATGTTAAATTTGTGGGATCAGTTAGGCTATGGCTTGATTTTAGGTGGAGCTATGGGCAACGGTATTGATCGCTTTGTTTTAGGCTATGTCGTTGATTTTCTTGATTTTCGCCTGATTAACTTTGCTGTATTTAATGTGGCAGATTCATTTATTAGTATAGGTATTGTTTGCCTGTTAATTGCTTCCTTGCAAAAAACACCGACTTCAACCGGCAGGCCGCATTAAACTATTAAGCCTGGGATGATTAATCCCAGGCTATTGATTACAGAAATCGTTGCTCAGTCTTATATGCCAAGACTTTATCTATAGGTTCCAGCAATTGTAATTTGTTATCTTACACCAGTTTGCATAACTGGTGCAAGAGGTTAAGATGCAGCGGCGATCGCTAATGAAAAACTAGTATTCAGATTATGCCCCAGATTTTAATTTAATTGCCTGTGGTAGGAGTTTTTGGCGAACTTGGAGTACTGGGAGAGTTTCCTGGTTCGGTAGTGCTGCCAGGAGTACCAGACTCAGGTGGAGTTGTTGAGCTTCCTGGTTCGGGATTGATTTCAGTAGTACCAGACTCAGGTGAAGTTGGGTTTCCTGGTACGGTACTGCTGCCAGGAGTGCTAGGTTCAGGTGGGGTAACGCTTCCTGGTGCTGGAGTTAAATTGCTAGGAGCGCCAGGTTGAGCTGGGGTAACGGTTCCTGGTTCGGTAGGACTGCCAGGAGCGCCAGGTTCAGATGGGGTAAGGGTTCTTGATCCTGGAGTTAAGTTGCTAGGAGCGCCAGGTTCAGATGGGGTAAGGGTTCCTGATCCTGGAGTGGTTTCGGGAGTGCTAGATCCAGGTGGTGTTTTGGTTCCTGGTCTGGTTCCTGGTGCAGTTGTACTATCTGGAGTAGTGGTGGTGCTACTGGGCGTCGTTTCTGATGGAGTTGTAGTGCTACTAGGAGCGCCACCAGGCACAACTGCTGTGCCGCCGGGACAGCGGGAGTTGAGCGGAAAATACTCGCACAGAATTTTCATCCCTTCTGGCGACATCTTGATTTCCGTTGGTGCACTAGTAGATTCGCTACTGGATTGGGCTATGGGGGATTTACTGGATTCGGCTACGGCAATATTAGTGGTGAAAGCCAAAGATAGAGCTGTACCAATCAGGGTCAGAGATTTTCCCATCATTCTAAAATTAACCTCAACGGAACACTCGGCCCATTAAAACAGACTATAAGATTTAGAAAATCTTCCTAAATGAGGATATTTAGCTTGGTTTCAGAATATGTGGCTCTGTAAAATTGGTAAAAATTAAATCTGTTGTTTTTGAATAACTAGTGTTTTAAAATACAATAATAAAAAATATTATTGTAGTTATTAACTAGTAAGAGTAGATAAAACAAGTCTTTGAGAATAGATAAAAAATTTATGCCTCTGGAAATAAGTGATAAAAATAACAAACAAATTAAAAGTACAAAGTAAAAACAAGTATAAAATAGAGCAAAAAGTCCCGTATAGCTAATTTCTGCTTTGGCTTATGAGTAAAATGATGAAAGACTAACATCTAAATTGTAATTCGCCCGATTCTTCACTAAAAAGTGTGATGTGAATAGCCGATGAGTTCTCCCCAACCCCCTCACAAGCCACAAACGTTACTAGGTCAACTGACTCAAGCAGTACATACGATTCAAGCTAGGGTCGATTTTTCCAAATTGGCGCTCAAGCCTAATGCCAAGGTACCGGAACTTTGGGTGCAGGATGCGGGGGCGGATAAGGCAGAGGTATATCCACTGTTGGGCGATCGCTATATTCTAGGTCGTAGCTCTAAATGCAGCGATATCGTCATCCGTAACCCTGTTGTCAGCCAAATTCACCTATCGCTATCGCGGAATTCTACTCAGCGCACACCAGTTTTCATTATCAAAGACGAAAACTCCACCAATGGGATTTATCGTGGCAAGCGTCGTGTTAATTCTCTGGAACTGCGTCACGGCGATATTTTCACGCTGGGTCCCCCAGAACTTGCCGCTTCTGTGCGGTTGCAATATGTCGATCCACCAGCCTGGTATGTCAAAGCTGCAAGTTGGACAGCTTATGGTGTCGGTGGTGTCAGTGCCCTGTTAGCGTTAGTGATTGGCGTTGAATGGCTGAAATTTTCAGTTAAACCTCTACCTACAGCTACACGCGCCCCAGTAGTTGTTTACGCTCGTGATGGAGCCACCCCGCTAAGAGAGCCTCGAACTATCTCTCACGTAGATATAAAGCGATTAGAAGAATTTGGCCCTTATTTGCCTGCTGCGGTGGTGGCTTCAGAGGATAGTCGTTATTACTGGCACTTTGGTGTTGACCCTCTGGGGATTTTACGAGCTGTGTTGATCAATAGCCGTAGCGGAGATGTGCAACAAGGAGCCAGCACTGTTACCCAGCAAGTTGCCCGCAGTTTGTTCCGCGAGTATGTAGGCAGACAGGATACCCTTGGACGCAAATTGCGGGAAGCAGTTGTCGCCCTGAAGTTAGAAACCTTTTACAGCAAAGATGAAATTTTGCTGATGTACTTAAATCGGGTTTTTTTGGGGGGAGATACCTCTGGCTTTGAAGATGCATCCCGGTATTACTTTGAGAAGTCGGCTAAAGAATTAACTTTGGCAGAAGCAGCAACATTGGTAGGAATTTTACCAGCTCCCAACGCTTTCGATTTTTGTGGGGATGGGCCAAATAAGCTACAAGCATCTGAATACCGGAATCGCGTGATTAAGCGGTTGCTGGAGATGGGCAAAATTAAACCTGAAGATGCGAACCGAGCTAGACGCTCCACTGTTCAAGTTAGTCCTAAAGTTTGTGAACAGCAAGCTAAGACGATCGCTCCTTATTTTTACAGCTACGTCTTCTCTGAACTTGAATCAATCTTGGGGGAGGGAGCCGCAAAGGAAGGGAATTATATCATTGAAACCCAGCTTGATCCAGCAATCCAGAGCAAAGCAGAAGCAGCATTGCGAAATTCAGTCAACAATGGTGGTAGAAGTTTTAATTTTTCTCAAGGGGCGATGGTCACCCTTGACTCCAGTACTGGCAGCATTTTGGCAATGGTGGGCGGGACTGATTACAAAAAAAGTCAGTTCAATCGCGCTGTTCAAGCCAAAAGACAGCCAGGTTCTACCTTTAAAATCTTTACTTATACTGCCGCTATTCAACAGGGGATTCCAGAATCAAAAAGTTATTCTTGCGCCCCTTTAACTTGGCAAGGCTTTACTTACAAACCCTGTCGTGCTGGTGCTGACACTAGTTTAGATATTGCCACGGGGCTGGCTCTTTCAGAAAATCCCATCGCCCTACGAGTTGCCAGAGAAATCGGGCTGGATAGAGTGGTGGCAATGGCGCAGCGTTTGGGAATAAAGTCAACCCTAGATCCGGTTCCTGGCTTGGTACTAGGTCAAAGTGTAGTCAATGTTTTGGAAATGACTGGTGCTTTTGGTGCTATTGGCAATCGTGGTGTGTCAAATCCTCCCCATGCGATTAACCGAATTTTAGATAGTGGCGATTGCCGCGATCGCAAGGATATCAAAACCTGCCGTGTCATCTATTCCTTCGACCAAAATACGGATGCCAACAAACGAGTCCTGCCAAATGGTGTAGCCGATGAAATGACTAGTTTGATGCGCGGTGTCATCACAAGAGGTACTGGTCGTAGTGCTGCCATTGGACTGGGGGAAGCTGGGAAAACAGGCACGACTGATAAAAACGTTGACTTATGGTTCATAGGTTTTATCCCCAGTCGGCGGCTTGTAACTGGTGTTTGGCTGGGAAACGACAATAATTCCCCTACATCTGGTAGCAGTGCTCAAGCAGCTCAGTTGTGGGGAAATTATATGCGGAGAATTACTCGGTAAACGGGTATGGGTCATTGGACATTGGGCACTTGTACTTCGACGCTGCCCTTATCTACGAGAGGCTGCGCCAACGGCTACGCTCAGGACAAGCTCAGTACAAGTGCCCTATGCCCCAATACAGTTCAGTTAAGGCTTAACTCTTTATTCAAAGTCAATTTTTTAACGTAGACGCACAGCGGCTTCCCGCAGGGTACCGCCATCGCGCAGCGTCTCGCAGAGAAGGGCGCATTCGCGTGGCGTCTCCAAGAGTTGAACGCAAAGGAAGAGAAGAAAGAGAAGGAATAAATGCTTAACTGAACTGTATTGCCCTATGCCCAATTACTGATATCCCTGCCAAGGCATAACTTCTAGTTTGCCGCTAGGCTTGAATATCACTTGGAAGTGGGCGAGAGGTTCTTTATTGTTGGGAGCTGCTACATTGGAACCGTAAATAGCGTTGAACATCTTCGGAAGGGGTGTTTCTCGAAAATAGTCAAAGGCGACTTGGTTGAGTGGTTCATAGTCAGCAATTACACCATCTTTGTTGACTGCTACCCGGTATTTCAAATCTCGCGTAAAGGTGGGGGTACCACTCCAGGTTTGGCGAACTGTACTATAAAGCTTTTGGTTTAAACCTTTGACTATATTAGAGTCAGTAATTTTTGCACCCACTACCTCTGGCGTCCTCGCATATCCTCGCCAAGGGCTAACTTCTAGCACACCTTGTGTATTAAATACTACTCGGAATTGGGCGATTAGTTCATTGGAAATAGGAGCACGGTTAGCTGGATTGTAAAGTATGTTCGGCAGAGGAGTTTGACCTACTCCTAGATTCGCCTCTTTATTCACTGCTTTATAACCAATGATCGCTCCATCTGCGGCTACACCCAGACGATAGATCAAATCCTGTTGCAATCCTGAGCGATTAGTCCAAGCTGGATGAATTTGGTTGTACACTTGACGATTCAATGCACGCAGTTGGGATGGATCGGTAATTTCTGGAACTGTATTTAAAAGTGCTTCTAAATCTTTAACTGCTGGCTTTGCATTAGCTGTAGGCTTTGATGTGGGCGTTGCAGCAGCTATGGGAGTTACAGCAGCTGATGCTGGAGGAGTGATATTGTTTATTGTAGAGCTAGTTTGCTCATTTGGTTTAGGCTGCGGTGGACGCATTTGGGGAGGTGGAATCAAGTTAAAGGCGATCGCTGCTACTGCTAAACTTGACACACCCACAGCAGCAGGAACAGCCTGCCTGATTAAAGCTTGACTAGCACCGCCATAACGTCTGGTAACTGGTTGTAGTTCTAGGGAAAGCTCAGGTAAAGTTTGAGTATCAGCAAAAAACTGATCCACTGCTTCCACTAAATCAAACAACTGCACTGTATTCAAATCTATTTCAATAGGCGGACGTTTGGAATTGTTAGAGTGAGACTCAAACCCCTCTAGAGCACCTTCTGAATGTATAATTAACCTGTGTCGGTTGCTGTCAACTTTCTGAAACTCAACTAGCTCCGATTCCTGGTTATGTGCTTGCGGATTAGGTACACTACTTAAAAATTCTTGGGCATAGCCACTAACAGCCCTCACCAAACTTTCAAAAAATTCCCGCCCTCCCGTTAAAGGTTGATTATAACCAGATAAATAGCATTCTGCATTTACCAATATTGATAATTCCGGGCGCATTTCCTGGAAGTGTGCAACCCTACTGACATCACTTAACCCTTCTAAAAGCAGTGTACAATTAGGTAGACTGTACTTACGTTGAATATTCATTCCACTTCACCGTCAAAAAGACTAATCCAGAACCGCTGCATTCCAGCTGTACCAGTACAAAATAGTAATTGTCCTAACAAATTTATTGCTAGCTCATCTAATTTTTCATCAGAACTTAATGCCAGTACACCAGAACGTCGAGCATTCATCCGGCTCTTAAAATGCGTTCTAAACCGTTCTAAGTAATTAGATAGGCGCAAATTCTGTTCTAATGGAATCTGCTTTTCTTCCATTTGTTGACATATCATTAGTAACTGGCGGATGACAACAGTTAAACGCCGCGCTATGTAGCAAGCAATAACCACCAGAGCTTTTGCTTCCATGATAGTTAAAGGACGGCGCATATGCGCTCTTCGTAGCGGGTTAGAGCTACGCATCCGCCATAAATTCACCCTATCTTTAACAATTCCTTTAAGATCCAACTCTTGAGCAAAAGTTAGGATTGCTTCAGAACCACCAAGCTCTAAAGCTTCAATTGCCAATAGAATTAGGTCAATTTGCAACCGCGTTCTCCGAGGACACGTCTTGGAAGCGATCGCAGGATCTGGTAAAGTGTCCAGAATCATCGGCAGTGATTCTTGGGTTGAACTGTTGAACGGCGTTAAACTTGCTGAGACATTCATTCTATAAATACCTTGTGCGGTTCCAACAGACTAGATAAAACAAATTTAAAATCGGTAGCCAAGACTTGAACATTAGACTTGTAGTACTAGCATGACTACCTGATATATACATTACTTAACTCTTTCTACTCAAAGTTTTCCCTATATTGAAATCAAAGTTTTAAAAAATAAGTTAATTCACCTCATTTATTAGGGCAATACCTTTTCTAGCTTGGTTCAGATTCTAATTATCGTCAATCAAGGGCGAAGCTTCAGCCTCGACCCCCAGCGTATGACATTATAGTGTACGATTTTTCAGGTATCTGAAATTGGGCATTGAGAAGCCACTGTGTTGCCGGGGTTCCCCCGGTTGCTTGCTAGCAAGAGCGTCTCTGACAGGAAAAGCAAGTGGCGTCATTGGATATTTGTCAATAATCAATAGTTCTTTCTTCCCCTGCAAGGCCAACTCCCTCACTCCTCCACTCTCCATGCCCTATGCCCCATGACGCCACTTACTTAAAGCAAGTGGCTCCCCCATGTCCCATTCCCCAATCCCTATTTTATGGATTTGAAGTCTCTCGTTCGTGACATTCCAGATTTCCCCAAGCCCGGAATTTTATTTCGGGATATTACTACGCTACTGCGCGATCCAGAGGGACTGCGCTATACTATTGACTTTTTAACACAAAAATGCAATGAAGCTGGGATCAAGACGGATTATGTCATTGGTATGGAGTCGAGGGGATTCATTTTTGGCTCACCTTTGGCTTATAAATTAGGAGTTGGTTTTATTCCTGTCCGCAAAAGAGGGAAGTTACCAGCAGCAGTTCACTCAATTGAATATCAACTAGAGTATGGTACAGACTGCCTGGAAGTGCATCAAGACGCTTTACACCAAGGTAGCCGAGTTTTGATTGTGGACGATTTGATTGCCACGGGTGGAACTGCGAGTGCAACAGCAAAGTTAGTGCAGAAGATTGGCTGCGAACTAGTAGGGTTTGGGTTTATTATCGAGCTACGGGATTTAGAAGGGCGTAAATATTTGCCGGACGTACCGATTATCTCTCTAATTGAATATTAGTCATTGGTCATTAGATAAAGGACAAAGGACAAATGACATCTACGAGAATTTCCTTGGAGACAGGTCGGGATTGGCTAATCAGGCTAGTCACGAGCGAAACTTTTATTTATGTGGCAAAGCGGGTATTGCAAGCACTACTGACCTTGTTTTTGGCGTCAGCGTTGTCGTTTTTCATTATTCAACTCGCTCCAGGGGATTATGTAGATACGCTGCGGCAAAACCCGAAGATATCTCCAGAAAGAATTGAGGAAATAAAGCGGCAGTTTGGTCTGGATAAGTCTTGGCCAGAGCAATTTTGGCTATGGCTATGGCGAATCTTGACAAAAGGGGACTTTGGCACGAGTTTTATTTATCAACGTTCAGTGGCATCGCTGTTGTGGGAACGGGTACCAGCAACTTTGCTATTAGCGATCGCATCTTTAATTGTCACATGGGCGATCGCCATCCCTCTAGGGATTTTTGCTGCTGTTAATCAAAATAAGCTCTCAGACCGAATTTTACAGGTGATTAGCTACGCTGGACAAGGCTTTCCCAGTTTCATCACTGTCTTAGCGCTACTGGTTTTAGCCCAACTCACCTCGCCTTTATTCCCAGTGGGTAGTATGACTAGCATTAATCACTCAGAACTGACGTGGTTTGGCAGAATCTTAGATGTCGGCTGGCACATGATTTTACCTACGATCGCCCTCTCAATTACTAGTTTTGCTGGTTTACAACGCATCACTCGCGGCGAATTATTGGATGTTCTGCGTCAAGATTATATCCAAACGGCTCGTGCCAAAGGACTGCCAGAAAACCGTGTGATCTACGTTCATGCCCTCCGGAATGCGATAAATCCCTTGATTACCTTATTGGGTTTTGAATTAGCTAATTTATTAAGCGGTGCCTTCATTGCTGAATATTTCTTCAACTGGCCCGGTTTAGGGAGATTGTCTCTACAGGCTTTACAAGCTCAAGATTTATATTTGTTAATGGCAAGCTTGGTCATGGGCGCAGTGTTGCTGATTGCTGGTAATTTAATCGCCGATTTAATGTTAAAAGCCGCCGATCCTCGCATTCGCTTAGAAAATCTCAATTAGTCATCCCCATTTCTCCCCATCTCATCTCCATGCTGTCCGAAGTCTATTACTTGGTGCGCTCAAAAACTGACGGTAATTATCTCATAGCTCGTCCTGACACCGAAACATCAGGTTATTTATTGCTGTTTCAGGAAAATTTTGATGCCCTTAGCTATCTCAACACCCATGCGGCAGAAGTGGCAAATCGCTTTGCTGTGGAATCTATTGCGCGTACACAGTTGGGAAACTTGCTCAAACGCTGGGGTTTTAGCGGTGTGGGTATTGTGACTGACCCGTTATTGCCCAAAGTTGAGTTTTTGCAGCACAGTTAAATTTATGGATTAGCATAGACGCTTCTTCGGCTTGTTGTCAGACATCGCTTGCTAATTTGTTTAAGTAAATAAGGATGCGATCGCACAAGTAAAATCAGGCAATATAGGTGAATTCAATTGATCACCATTGAACAACGTAGCAACTAACTTTAAACTCGCTTGTTCACGTTGATATACTTCCACCTGTTGCTTGCGCCAATCGACAATCCAATATTCTCTGACACCTCTTGCTGAGTAAAGTTTTAGTTTAAGTTCCCTATCTCGCTTTTCATTCTCAATACCAGCAGATAGCACCTCTAATACCAGTTCTGGCGCACCAGTCAAATGCCCCGCTTCATCTAAAAGTAGGGGCAATCTCTCATTGCTAGCCCAAACCACATCAGGAATCACATTATCATTATCGCCAAAAATTATGCCTGGAGCAGGTACGACCTCTCCCAAAGAAGTAGCTTGTGACCAGGTATCCAATGGAGCAATAATTCTGACACAAGTTTTTTGATGATTCCAATGGGGCACTCTGGTCACAAACAATTCTCCGTCAATAATTTCATAGCGGTTCCCGTTATCTGGAAACAACTCTAAATCGGCGGTAGTCCAGCGCACTCTCTCAGATATCGGCTGGTTCATAAACCACGACTATTGAAGGATTTACCAATTTTAACCTGAGATTGACAGCATTTATTTAGCCCGCACAGGCGGGCTTGGTTTGTCTAGCCGCAGACTTCAGTCTGTCGGAGCCTTTACACCACTACCTTTTCTAAACTCAATTTAGAACGCTTGACTTGCTCAGGAATCGCCACAGGATAATCTCCGGTGAAGCAGGCAGAACAAAAACTATTGGTGTCTTCTCGTGTCGCTTCTAGCATTCCCTTCCAACTAAGATAGGCGAGGCTGTCTACTTCCAGTTGCTTGGCAATTTCTGCTACTGACTTGGTAGCAGCAATCAGCTGATCCTGAGAATCGGTATCGATGCCATAGAAGCAGGGATGAGTTACAGGTGGGGAGGAGATTCGCATATGTACCTCTATTGCACCTGCATCACGCAAGGTTTTGACTAGTTTACGGCTGGTAGTACCCCGGACAATCGAGTCGTCTACGATGATCACTCGTTTACCCGCCAGCACATCTTTGAGGGGGTTGAGTTTCATGCGGATACCTGATTCGCGCATCGCCTGTGTTGGCTGAATAAAGGTTCGCCCAACATAGCGATTTTTAATCAGTCCTTCAGCGTAAGCTACACCAGAAGCTTGGGAAAATCCAATAGCAGCAGGGATACCAGAATCAGGAACACCAAAGACAATATCGGCATCTACAAAGGATTCTTTAGCTAGTTGATGTCCTAACCGCATTCGGTAGCTGTACAAACTCTCGTTGTGCATGACGCTATCAGGGCGGGCAAAGTAAATCATCTCAAAGATACACAATTTCCGCTCGGACTGTTGACTCCAATGATAGGAAGCCAAACCTTCTTCAGTAATCCAAACTAATTCACCTGGTTCTACATCTCGCAGGTATTCGGCTCCAATGATGTCTAAACCACAAGTCTCCGAAGCCAAAACGTAACGGACTGGATTACCTGCCAAAGTCCCAATTACTAGGGGGCGAATGCCATTGGGGTCACGGACACCCATAACGCCACTGGAAGTGCCAATGACTAAACTAAAGGCTCCTTTGCAACGGTGAAATGCCTGAATTGCACCTTCTAGCCAATCTGCACCAGCATTGATCGCTTCGGCGATCGCAAAAGCGATCATTTCTGAGTCTGTTGTTGTGACTAAGTTGTATTTTTTCTCAAGCAACTCTTGACGTAATTGCACTGTATTGACTAAATTACCGTTATGCGCCAAAGCTAATGACCCTAAACGGGTTTCCAGCACTGCGGGTTGGGCATTAACTTTGCGGCTAGAACCTGTTGTGGAATAACGCGTGTGACCAACAGCAAGGCTACCAGGCAATTGCTCCAAGATGGATTCATTGAAAACTTGAGACACCAAGCCCATATCTTTGTAAAGATGTACTTGTGTACCTTCAAAGGTGGCAATACCGGCTGATTCTTGACCCCGATGCTGGAGGGCATACAATCCAAAGTAGGTCAGTTTAGCAACGTCTTCTGCTGGTGCGTAGATGCCAAAAACACCACAAGCTTCTTCTGGCTTGTCAGGCTGATTTTCATGACTATTGATTGGGTTGTTGGTCTGATCGGGGTATTCATCCGAAGTGACAGAATGAATAGAAATCATGCTAGCTTTGCTCCTGGTGGGGGGGGTCAATCAATTTTGAATTTGAGATTTACAATTTTGGATTGACCGCACCCTAGTAGGAATGCGGCTTGGGATTTGAGAGTGGCTATTTTTAAATTTGTTTCGCTCACTAGGAGCAAGACATGAACCAGAAGAAACACCCCCAATCCAAAATCTAAAATTCAAAATCTAAAATCGGTAGTTAAGTCACTGGGATTATATAGATGGTAGCGAAGTTCTTAACAAATCTTTAACCATCCATTAAAACAGTACCGTAATTATGCTCACGGATGCTAATAAAAGAGTTAGGAGTGAGGAGTGAGGAGTTATGCTTTTTATTCCTAACTGCTCACTTTCAACTCCTAACATCTTTAACTGTGGGTAGTAGTGTGGATGGCGAGACGTCTGGCGATCGCATGGGAATAGCGATCGTTCATATCTTCGATCCTAACTTTGATTAAGGCTTGGTTATCAGTAGTGAAAACCCCCAAACCCGTCTCAAAATTGCCAACTATACCCAGTTTTTGCCATTCTTGACCCAGATGTTCCTGTAAGTATGATTCCCAAATTTTTTGTTGTTCTGATGCTACAGAAACTAAAATCCTGGCACCGCCTTCGGCAAACAGCACCTCATCAAGGCGAGGTAGTGACTGGGTTGATGCTATTTCTAAATTGATTTCGGCACCAAGGTTGCCAGCAATACAACATTCTGCTAGAGCGATCGCCAATCCTCCCTCAGCAGAATCATGGGCTGAACGGACCCAACCATTACGAATTGCTTCACGACAAACTTTCTGAACGCGGCGTTCCAAGTCAAAATCTACTCGTGGCGGTTTTCCGGCAACAGTACTGTGGATAGTGGCTAAATACTCGGATGCTCCTAAACTAATTTTGGATGCCAGAGGTAATCCGAGAAGATAAATCACATCGCCGGATGCTTGCCAGCCTTGACCACAAATTTTAGTTATATCGGGAATCAAGCCTACCATACCCACTACTGGGGTGGGATAAATGGGTTGTGGGATGCCTTGAGAATCAAAAGTTTCATTGTACAAAGATACATTTCCGCCTGTGACGGGTGTTGCCAATTCTCGACAAGCTTCTGCCAAACCGCGACATGCTTCTGCCAATTGCCAGTAACCAATCGGTTTTTCTGGAGAGCCAAAATTCAGGTTATCCGTTACCGCCAGAGGTTCTGCACCCACACAGCTAAGATTGCGTGCAGCTTCTGCTACCACCGCCTTAGCTCCCTCATAAGGATCAAGATAAACATAACGAGGATTGCAATCTACTGTTGCCGCCACCCCTAATTTTAGATTTGGGACTTCGGCTTCTCTACGAGACGCTGCGCGAACGCTCAGTCGAACGATTTTAGATTTGAGATTGGGGATTTTTTCTAGGGGGCGCAAACGGATAACAGCGGCATCTGCACCACCTGGCAGGATTACTGTATTATTTTGTACTTGATGGTCATACTGACGATATACCCAGCTTTTAGAAGCGATCGTGGGTGTATCGAGCAAAGTTAAAAGAATATCATTCCAAGTTTGCAGGCGTCCTTGGAGTTCTATTCCAGCAGTTGTGCAAGGAGGTAAGGAATCAGGAGTCCATGCCCAAGCTTGACGTGCATATTCTGGAGGTTCTGTCAACAAATCCCGGTGATAAAGTGGGGTATTTTCTGCCAAAGCTTCAGCAGGAATTTCTGCTGCTACTTTACCCTGGAAGAGAATCCGCACGATGGGTTCAGCAATTACTGTACCTGCAACAACAGCATGAAGTCCCCAACGGTGGAAAATGTCGATTAATTCTTGCTCACGACCTTTATGGGCAACGAACAGCATCCGTTCTTGAGATTCCGAAAGCAGATATTCATAGGGAACCATCCCCGTTTCTCTTGCGGGAATCTTATCTAAATCTAGTTCAATTCCCACACCGCCTTTTGCCGCCATCTCTGAGGTAGAACAGGTGATCCCGGCTGCTCCCATATCCTGGGCGGCGACAACTGCACCTGTTTTAAATGCCTCCAGACAAGCTTCAATTAACGACTTTTCCAAAAAGGGGTCGCCTACTTGTACAGCAGGACGGTCATCCATTGACTGTTCGCTCAATTCTGCACTGGCAAAACTTGCGCCTCCCATGCCATCGCGTCCTGTGGTGGAACCGACATACAACACAGGGTTACCTAAGCCAGATGCCCCAGATTTGACAATTTCTAGCGTTTCCATCAACCCTAGCGCCATAACGTTCACCAGAGGATTACCAGAATAAGCAGGATCAAAGTAAACTTCGCCACCAACGGTGGGCACTCCCACACAGTTACCATAATGGGCAATTCCTGCGACTACACCAGTAAATAACCTTTGGGTTTTGGCATCTTCGAGGGAACCAAAGCGCAGCGAGTTCAATATCGCAATGGGACGCGCACCCATTGTAAAAATATCTCTGAGAATGCCTCCTACTCCTGTTGCCGCTCCCTGAAAGGGTTCGACAGCTGAAGGGTGATTGTGGGATTCAATCTTAAAGGCTAGTTGCAGTCCGTCACCCAAATCTACAACCCCAGCATTTTCACCAGGCCCTACGAGGATGCGGGACCCTTCGGTAGGAAACTGTTTGAGTAAAGGTCGAGAATTTTTGTAACAGCAATGCTCTGACCACATTACGCCAAACATTCCCAGTTCAGCTTTGTTGGGATGACGCCCTAAGCGACGGACAATTTCTGCGTATTCTTCTGGTTTTATACCTTCAGCAGCGATTTCTTGGGGGGAAAAGGGAGCAGGAGATGTGGCGGTCATGGAAATAATGCACCAATTGTACAGAGCATTATTCTATCGATTTACTTGACCTCTAAATGCAGATATAGGATTGTTCATCGCTAGATGCTACAGATCGGCTGATTAAATAAATCTACTTAGGGACTTCCAAAGAATAATTTATCGAACAAGTAAGGGTACAGCACCGATCAAATATCTGTTTCACCAAAAGTCTGTGGATGCCCATTCGTGTCAACTTAAGGCAAAAGCCAGTAAGCGAACAAGCTTTTAGAGGTGCCTCGAAAAGAAGTCTCCGACTGGGAATGCCTAATGAGAGGCTTTGCCTCAAGACTAGCGGCAGAGCAGCAATTGAAGAGCATTTCCAGCCAGAGGCTGGAAACGAGGTTTTAAAAGAGTTTTAGCTTAAGTTGACACCAATGGTGGATGCCATACCCCTACAATTTGGGTCTTTTTTTAATTGGAAGTCCCTAAAGATAAATATTGTAATACGTTTAAAGATAGATTGTATTAAATCCTAAAATACTGGTAATTGTACTGTTAATTACCAAGTAATAAAATTTTCTTTCCTTGTAACGTGCATAGGTGATTTCCAGATAATGAAAATGGCTATCAGTCTGTCAAATGACCCATTAGAAAGCAGAAAAATCAGAGGATGCGATGGTCGGGAAGCGAACCGCCTTCAGCATCGACAACTTGAATCAGGGCGGAAATGGGACTGGCATCGCTAACAGTGGCAGTCTGAATACAGAGAACGGAGAAGACGCGATCGCTGGCACAGGGAACGGCGGCAACGGCGGCGGCGGTATTATCAGCAACGCTGGAACTGGGACAGGTTTCAACAATAATGGAAACCCCATTAGCTTTACTACCACTGGGGTTGAAAAATTTATCTTTGCAGATAGCTCTTTCTGCTACAGTACTTTGGCAAACGAGGTATAGGTTTGTTAACTATCTGTCCTTATATCCCTTCCTGTATTTGGTGTTTTAACCCCTGAGTGTCTAATTGGTGTTGTTTGCTCTTAATCACGCTGTGTGAAACTTTTACTCAAACCTAACCCCCAACCCCTTCCCTGCAAGGGAAGGGGAGCAAGAATCAGAGCCTCTCACGCTGTGGGGAAGAGGAATGGAAGCGGGGTTTTAAGAAAAAGTTGTACATCGCGTTCTTAATCTGAAAAAGCATCTACCAGCGTATATATTCTTAGCTCTAAACTTGCATAGATTTACTGTAACTCAGGAATTATTCGGCTATATGCAGTTTAGCTGTAACAATAAAGTGACGAAAATCACACGTATCTATGATTAGGATCGTCTCCCTGCGCTCGTGAAGTAGGCATAATTAATGACAACTGAACTCTAGCCGAGTCATTAATAGGGAACACACTTAATTGCCGACAGCCTTAATCAAAGACTGTCGGTTTTTTATGTCCGTATATCCTTCATCCTTTGATAAATGCCCCATAAATATACCTATTGAACAAGAATTCACCTATTCTGAATACAGGAGTAAAGCCGGAAATTCCGAAAGCTGCGGTCAGAATCAAAACGCCAAGGGACTCGCTTTTTCGTGTCGCTATCAGTGGGAAATTCAGACCCACTACTAGAAAAGTTGACCACCAAATCATAGATTTAGTGGGGGTCTCAAACCCCATTTATTCATCCGCCAAGGGACTTGCTACCGCTGCGCTATCCGCTTTTTCGGTCAGAATTCATAGCTTTATTCTGACTGCTGAATTCTTTCTTAATAAAATTTCCCCACAACTGGTTGGTAACTTGACAAATATTTTGCCAGAGCCACTACCAAATGTGGGGAGGGTATGATCAAATTGGGGATCTTATGCCTATCGAGTGCTAATATTTTGCACTCACTTTAGTAGACCAGAAGTATACTCCTAGAACCAGCACACACTTTGTATTAAGACATCGCTTGAATGATGTAATCAAAGTATGGTGCTGCTTGGGCAGTGTCTTCCGCACTCAGTAAGCTAAGGGAGGCTGTTTTGAGAGAATTGATCGCTTCTACCATTCCAGGCACGGGAACGCCCAATGAATTGTACATTTCCCGCACCCCAATCAAACCAATTTTTTCAATTGGCTCTTTGTCGCCGGCAAGCACACCATAAGTAATTAGACGCAAGTACCAACCAAAATCACGGATACATAGAGAACGCTGGCGTTCTCCGTAAGCATTACCTCCGGGGGAGATAAAGTCAGGACGCTTCTGCCAAAGTTGTTTGGTTGCTTCCTGAACTATCTTTTTTTCGTTTTCGGCTAAGGTAGCCGCAATCCGCGTCCGTTGTATGCCGGTTTGCAAAAAGTCTTTGATATTTTTAAGTTCGCCACTGCTGGGATAACGCAGTTCGTCGTCGGCTTTGAGAATAACTTGGCTAATTACAGTCATGATTATTGAAATCACCTGAAATATTATCTGTTAGTTTAGCGAGTCGGAGGTACACAAGTGAAGGGATAGGAGCTACTTATGTATTGAATTTATCTGTTTGGGAAGATAAAAGAGAAATGAAGTGCCCAGTGCTGAGTGGGGAATCTCACTTCTTTACTCATAACTCTGAACTCAAAACTGTTTTGCCCCATACCCCATACCCCATACCCCATACCCCATACCCCATACCCCATACCCCATACCCCATACCCCATACCCCATACCCCATACCCCATACCCCATACCCC
>NZ_JBALCP010000076.1:0-25590 GCF_036919675.1 Nostoc sp. | reverse complement strand
TTCATTGTTGAGTAAGAATTGATTTCTTCCTCTATTTTCATTGATTCTGCCACTCTTCAATAGTTCATCTGTTCTAGCAAAGTTGACATGCTCCCATAACCAGCACTCAAAGAACAGACGACTGTTCAATACTGGATAATCGTTTTTTGGCAGTCCTCTCAAAATACCTTTGACAATCTTGGGAAATGAATTTATAATCACTATCAAATAGATATACTTTAATCTTCCGCCCAAAATTTAACATATTTTGGGCTATTTTTATCAGATTTTTCTTAACATTCAACACTTTTGGACTTTGGGCAATAGATTAATTCAGCAAGCTCAATGATTTTATATACTTTACTAATTAATAAAAAATTCATATTTATCTTCAAGCTGAAGTCATAGTGAATAAGGACGAATATTGATCAGCCCTTAATCCGTACTTCATAGACCATGACAGATGGGTGTTTGAGATTAAGTCTTTCTCCGAATTTGAAATGTATAAAATAAGTTAATAGTGTTTGATTTTATTACAAACATTATTATTATTTAACAGGATCTCACTAAAGCTAAAGTATTTTTTCTTAATTATGTATAACCTTAACCAAGGAGAGAGTGATTACCACAGAAAAAACTCTATGATGAAGTATGTTAATAAAAGTTAGAGTTCTTGATTTTAGGATCAAGTTTTTGTCCTATGGTCAAGCGATCGCTCGAAGCATCACTCACCGGGATTCAAGAAGCTAAAAAAGCATTTGCTCGCAAGGGTTGGACACAAGACAATCTAGCAGGAGAAGTCAACCTCAAGACTAGACAACCAATTTGGCGGTTTTTGAGTGGTCGTCCAGTTGAGCGTCATACTTTTATTGAAATTTGTTTAGTGTTGGAACTCAATTGGCGGGAGATTGCGACTAATCCCCCGGCAGAATTTTTGGGACTAGAAGAATACGCCCAGCCTCCTGTACTGGATATTGATAAATTAGTGGAAAAAGTGCGATCGCAACGCTTCGACAAAATTCAAGACCAGTGTGGTATTTTGCAGTTATTGGATATCAGCCGTCCAGTTACGATCAATGACATATATATAGATGTGAATATTTTGGAGTCAATTGCCAGTCTTCAGTGGTTAGAGATCACTGATCTGCAAAACCTTGATCCCAAAGAATTTGACAGTTTTGGCTTAGGTGAAGTTGACGAGAAACAAATACCTGGTACACAGGCAGTTGAAACTTACTCCAAAATTAGGGTACTAGGTAAACCAGGAGTAGGTAAAACCACCTTTTTGCAACATCTTGCCATTCAATGTAACCAAAGCGCATTTGCGGCAAATCAAGTGCCAATCTTCATCACACTGAGAAACTTTGCCCAAGAA
The DNA here is from genome assembly GCF_036919675.1 of Nostoc sp. Lineage (GTDB taxonomy): Bacteria > Cyanobacteriota > Cyanobacteriia > Cyanobacteriales > Nostocaceae > Nostoc. Next base: position 24,236 of record NZ_JBALCP010000076.1, on the reverse strand, counting down.
TCTAACATTACCAACGAGTTCAGCCTATTAAACTACATCCGCCAAGAGTTTTTCACATCTGGAATTTCCGATCCCTCAGTCATCGAAACCTTGCTGAATGAAGGTAGGGTATTACTGTTGCTTGATGGCATGGATGAAGTTCTTAACCAACAAAGCAATGCTGTCTTAAACGAAATTCGCAGGTTTTCAGAGAAGTATCACAAAAATCGGTTCGTGGCGACTTGTCGAACAGCAGCTCAAAAACTCAGACTCCGAGGCTTTACCGATGTTGAAATTGCCCCATTTACCTTAGAACAAATCCGAGCCTTCGCTCAAAAATGGTTTGTGGTTTTTAGCAAGACCAACCAAAAAGATGGTCAAGCCCACTCCGTTAAGTTTATTCAGAAGTTGGAATTAGATGAAAATTGGCAATTTCGCCAACTCGTCGTCACACCTCTATTTCTACATCTTGCCTGTTGGGTGTTTTACGGTAAAGAAAAATTTCCGACTAAGCGGACTGACTTTTATAAAGAAGGTTTAGACCTTCTATTAGGCAAATGGGATGAAGCCAGAGGCATTGAACGGGATGACGTTTACCGAGGCTTTTTATTACCACAAAAGCTCAAGTTATTGAGTCAAATTGCCGCAGCGACATTTGAGCAGGGTCAGTACTTTTTTGAGCAACGCATCGTTGAACAATACATTGGTGACTATATTCAGAATCTCAGCAACGTGCCAATGGATGCAGAGTCACTGCAAATCGAAAGCGAAGCAGCGCTAAAGTCAATCGAGGCTCAACATGGGCTACTGGCAGAACGGGCGCGGGGAATTTTTTCCTTCTCCTATCTGGCGTTTCAAGAATATTTCACAGCGAGGAAAATCGTTGCCAGCCATAACCTAGAGGCATTTGGGCAAGCCCTATCCGGTCTAGTCAGTCATATCACCGACCCCCACTGGCGCGAAATCTTCTTGTTAACCGCTACCATGCTCAGAAGTGCAGACTCTCTAGTACAGTTGATGAAGCAACAGATTGATACACTGGTTGCCCAAGATGATTATTTACAAGAGTTTTTGACCTGGGCTAGCCAAAAATCTCGCAGTATTCCTACCCAATCAAAAGATGCGACAGTTCGAGCATTTTACCTGGCCTTGAGTCGGACTCCTCACATAGCTTCGCACTTTGCCCTAGCCACCAGCCTCGACCAGGGGATGTTTCTGGATGCGGCATTAGATGACCTGCTGATAGAGTGTGTAATTGATGGCAGCCAGGACTTTGCCCACATCCACGCCTGCGGAGATGCTTTGAGCAACATTCTGGGTATTGTTCTGGATGTTGGACTCCATAAATCCTTGCAACAACTCTCTGACCAGTTGCCAAATTCTGGTCAAAGTCAACAACGGTTTGAGCTATGGTCACAAACGAACTATTCAGCTTGGGCTGAACAGGTAAACAAGACGGTGATTAATTATCGCAATATTAACCACCAGTGGCAGTTTAGCTCTGAGCAACAGCGAGTGTTGCAAGGCTACTATGATGCTAATCAATTACTACTCGATTGCCTGCATAGCAATTGTGAAGTGACATCTGCTATCAGGCAAGAAATTGAAGCCACCTTATTGTTGCCGATAAAGGAACTTGAGGATAGGGAATGGCACTAATTTTTTTGGTTAATTCCTGAAAGAGAGTCTCATTCTATTCGCCTAATAGTTTTTAAAATTTTACGTGGCTGTAAAACACTCGTTTTACATTCTCAGCCGCAGTCACGTAGAACAACACGATCGCTCCCAGAACCAACACAAAACTCAACGGCAACGGTTGAAATCCTAGTAGGGTTGCCAACGGTGTCCAGGGAATGATAATTGTCACTCCAATGGTCGCCAGGGTTGCCGCCAACAAGTATTTTCCTGGCTTAGTGTTGAAAATGGATTGGCGGGTACGAACGACTAGCACAACCAGCGATGCAGAGATGACAGATTCCAAAAACCAGCCTGTTCTAAACTGTTGTGGTTGAGCGTGCAGCAGCAACAGCAGCGCCCCAAAGGTGAGATAATCAAATATTGAACTCAACAAACCAAAGACGATCATGAAGTTGCGGATAAACTTGATATCCATCCGGCGAGGTTTATTGACTAATTCCTTATCTACCCGATCTGTTGCGATCGTCAATTCCGGGAAATCGGTGAGTAGGTTCGTCAGCAAAATCTGACTGGGTAGCAGCGGCAAAAAGGGCAGAAACAGAGAAATTCCTGCCATGCTAAACATATTGCCAAAATTGGCGCTAGTTGCCATAAATACATACTTTAAAGTGTTGGCAAATGTCACCCGTCCTTCCTTTACGCCTTCGATGAGGACATTTAAATCCTTTGCCATCAAGACAATATCAGCAGCTTCCTTAGCGACATCGACTGCACTCTCGACTGAAATGCCAACATCAGCAGCATGAAGCGCAGAGGCATCATTAATGCCGTCTCCCAGATATCCAACTACATTCCCCGCTTTTTTGAGGGCGATAATGATCCGCTCTTTTTGGTTTGGCTCTACCTCGGCAAAGACATTTGTATCTTGTACTTGATGCATCAAGGCTTCATCACTGAGTTTTTCTAGTTCGGAGCCTGTCAACGCCTTTGGTTCAGGCAATCCTACTTGCTGAATGATACTCATTGCAACCGCCTTGCTGTCTCCGGTAATCATCTTCGGTGTGATTCCCAGCAGTTGCAACTCTTTGAGGGTGTCAGCGATACCAGCTTTGGGCGGATCGAAGAGAGCGAGGTAGCCGAGAAATGTCATGTTCGTTTCATCGTCTTTGCTGAAAGAATCTTGATTAAAATCACGATAAGCCACACCCAAGGCTCTAAATCCTTTACTGCCCAAGTCTTCAGCTTGTTGGTGGAGTTTTTGTCGCTGATCTGCAATGGGACTCGCTTTTCCCTCACCAGTCTCAACGGTTGAGCAAACATCCAGAATATTTTTCAGTGCGCCTTTAGTAATAATTAAATGCGTACTTTCTGTCTTAAACAGGATGCTTAGACGTTTGCGGTTAAAGTCATAAGGCACTTCATCTAGCTTTTGATAGCCAGAAATATCAAATGTTTTGTATTCACGAATCGCTGCATCGATGGGATTGACATAACCCGACTCAGATGCAGCATTCAAATAAGCGTAAAGTAGAACGCGATCGCTTTCTTGACCTTCCACATCAACCGCAGAGTGAATTTTCACCTCTCCTTCCGTCAGCGTACCCGTCTTATCGGTGCAAAACACATTCATGCTGCCAAAGTTTTCGATCGCAGGTAAGCGCTTTACAATCACCTGTTTTTTTGCCATTTTCTTGGCACCACGAGCCAGGTTAACGCTAACGATCGCAGGTAGCAGTTGAGGAGTCAAACCCACCGCCAGCGCCAGAGAAAATAGAAAGGATTCCAGTACTGGGCGATGGAGATAGACGTTAGCGACAAAAATTAGAACTACCAAAATTAGTGTTACTTCCATGAGAAAGTAGCCAAACTTGCTCAGTCCCCTTTCAAATTCGGTTTCGCTCGGTCTGAGTTTCAGGCGTTCTGATACTTTGCCGAATTCAGTTTCTTTTCCGGTATGAACGACTACTGCTTTTGCCGTTCCACTAATCACATTAGTTCCCAGATAGAGGGAATTGGTGCGTTGGCTCAGTCCAGTTTCAGCCGGCAATACGCCACTTAGCTTGTCAGCTGGATAGGTTTCTCCTGTCAGTGCTGCTTCATTCACTGATAAGTCTTTTGACTCTAAAACTAGACAGTCGCCCGGAATATTTTTACCTGCACTCAGCAACACAATGTCACCCTTGACCACTTCCTCATTAGGGATTTCTTGAGATTGACCATCTCTCAAAACAGTTGCTTTAACTTGCACTAATGCCAATAATTTTTCGACGGCATTCGAGGCTCCTTGCTCTTGCCAAAATCCTAATAGCCCACTGATCAGGACGATCGTCAAAATGATTATGGCATCTGCTGCATCTTTGAGAAAAATCGATAGCACTGCCGCAAAAATCAGAATCAAGATAATCGGACTCTTGAACTGATTTAGCAACAGCATCCATGCACTCGATTTGTGTTTTTGTTTGAGGCTGTTTGCGCCGAACTCGCTTAGGCGTTGTTTGGCATCTTGACGGCTTAACCCGGAGGTTGTCGAGTGCATCTGCTGAAGCACTTGATCTGTGGATAAGCTCCAAAACGCAGAGAGTTGGGGATTCATTGGTTTGATTTGCGGTAAATCTTTTTGCTGCCTAACGCGACTCGGCAAAATGCTGTCGAATCTTCGCCGCGATCTGACGCTCCGTCATCTTGTCAACTGTTTCAATACCTACGATGCGTTCACCGAGGTTATTTGCTTCAAGACGTTTTTTCAGTTCATCTTTTGCCTCACCCGGCCCAAATATCAGAATAGACTCTGCATCACGAATATATGCAATGACCGCATCATAGTAAATATTGAGTTCTCCTGTAAAAGTTTTCTGGAGGCTATCATCTGCGGGTACTTGATGTGATTCGTAAGCACCCTTAAGAGGTGAATCACCAGAACGCCGAGGCTGTTTTTCTACTTCCGATATTATCTCTTTTATATCTTCCCCTTTCTCCGTAACAGTCACGACAATAGCTTTCCTATGGTCAATCCACAGCCCTACTTTTGTTTTCATTGATATCTCCTTTGTTCACTAGTTCCACATTGAATTTTAGAACTGCTTACCAGAGTCAAATTAACAACTTTGGCTTATGATTTTACTGTGATAGACGGTTGTTTTATTTCCTGAATGAATTGATTGAATACGATACAAAACTTAATTACGAATTACGAATTACGAATTATTTAAATCTCGTCGTGCTAAAGCTTGAATCTCAGTTCGCAGTGCAGTAATTTCTGCTTGCAAGGCTTTAATTGATTTCACACCTGCTAGTTCTGCTTCATTATTTTCGGCATCCTGACCAACAAAGAATGTTGCCAGGGTTGCCGTCACGTAACCACTGATCGCAAAGGCATACAGTGCCAGGAAAAAACATAGCACCCGCCCTTCTGCCGTTTTCGGAAAGTAATCAGACCCGATCGTAGTCATTACCATTGCTGTCCACCACAGCGCAGTACCATAATCGGCGATCGCGCCATCAGGAAGTTCGCGCTCAAACGCATAAATTCCAGCCGCTCCAATTAGAGTGACAATTATGGTTAATCCCACTACATAGCCAAACCCTCGCCGCCCAATACTGGCTCCCAGGACTCGCATTCCTTTGTTGGTTCGTGTCATCACTCGCAACAACTGTAACCCTCGAACTGCATGAACTGATTGCAAAGACTGCATGACTCGCAAAATCCGAAAGACTCGCAGCGCTGGAATAAACAGTGAAAAAGCAGTCAACCAGTTATGTCGAAGGTAGGAAATTCTATGAGGTGCGAGGAGAAATTTGATACCAAAATCTATGATGAAGGCGATCCAAATGATGGCAGCGATCGCTTCTAGTAGAGGATTCAGTCCCCAAACTAGCTCAACGATAAAAAGTCCCAACCAAGCAAAGCCTAGCACCAGCATCGGCGTTTCTAGCCAATCTTCCAACTGTTGCAGCACTTCGCTGCGCTCTTGATCTAATGCCGGCTTTGACCGTTGGTTCAGATAGCTCATAACGCCTTCGATGAATGAGACTTATACACCTTTAACTGTGCGCGTAATTGGGCAATTTCAGTTGTCATATCTAGCACCATTGCTGCTCCGACTAAATTCAGCCCCAAATCTCGACGCAAGCGTTGAATCTGAGCAATTCGCGCAATCTCGCGGGAATGCAGCAAATCACCGATGGGTTCGATTACGCCTAACTCAACGTAAAACTTTACAAGCGTAATCGAAGTTTCAGTTATCAATGCAGCATAAGCAAAGCTGTAGAGTTGTTCACCTTCGAGTGAAACCACGGTTTTTGAAAGGCTGAAGGTCATAATTTTATCTCCTCTAACTGGGCGCGTGGGTTAAAGCTAGTGTTTGCCTGGATTTTTTCGTAGTATTCTTGCTCGATCGCACTCAGGTCTTGCGGCGTGACAATCTGAAGCTTGGCAAATAAGTCACCTCGTCCCCCTTTGGGCAATGTCCAGCCTTTGCCGCGCAGCCTGAGCGATTGCCCCGATCGCACCCCTTTGGGAACTTTCATTGTCACGCTACCATCGGGGGTAGGGACGCTGATTTCTGCCCCTAAAACCGCTTCATCGGGGCGAATTGGAATGTCACAAACCAGGTTATCGCCCTCAAATCGATAGAAGGGATGCGGTAACACTTCGATGGTAAGATACAAATCGCCGCGCTGTTGAGAGAATGGACTAGGACGACCTTTACCCTTGAGGCGAATTCGACTGCCTGGTTTTGCACCTGCGGGAATACGGACGTTGATTGTTTCCTCGTCGAGTTGCAAACGCTTTTGGACACCGTGAAACGCTTCGGAAAATGTGAGTGCGATCGCAGCTTCAGTATCCGGTGCAGGAGCTTGAGAACGAAATCCTCCATTAAAATCATCAAAGCCACCAGTGGAGGTTTGACGTCTCGATCGACCCAGCAGATCGTTGATAAATGAATCAAAATCGCCGTACTGATCGAAGTCGGTTGTACCAACATTAGTGGAACTAGGTGGCGGCGCTTCAGTATAACCAGGGTGATTCCAGTGCTGACCAAAGCGATCGTACTTCTGCCGCTTCTCTGGATCAGATAATACCTCATTCGCTTCGTTCAGTTCTTTGAACTTTGTTTCTGCGTCATTGTCTCCAGGATTGAGGTCAGGATGGTACTTACGGGCAAGCTTGCGGTAAGTCCGTTTGATTTCTTCTGGGGTTGCGGTTTTGCTTACTCCCAAAATGGCATAGTAGTCTTTAAAATCTGTTGTAGTTGGCATCAGTTACCTCTTGTTCGCGTAGCGGCAATTTAGGAGAATTGCAGGTTTTTTGCAGTGGGTGTATTTTCAGTTAGAGATAAGTTCCAATTCAATCATGCTAACAATTGCTCTCACGAAGTCTAGGGAAGCTTCACACTTTTTCTTTCCAGGCGATTCCTGTGTTTCCAATAAGCAAAGCCACTAGCAATAATCATCACAAAGGTAGGAGCCGCAAGCCATAACCAGAAACCAGGAAGTAACTTGATTAATAGAAGCTGACTATCAGGATTACTACCATTAGGTAACGGAAACCAATATGTTGAGATTGTGCCTGTAAAGCCTATGATAATTGAAGTCAAAGCAGAAGCTATTGAGAACTTGTATTTTTTCTGGACAAACAATTTACAGGAATACCAATAAAGTGGATTAGCCAACCAGCCAATAGCCGGCACTTGAAGAAATAACAATCCAAGTATTCCCCCAATTGTAACTTCAATCCCCTTCATGATATAAATCGAACCTGTGTGTATTGTCTTGGGTTCGATTATCTCAAAAGTTAATGCTGGCAAGCTAAGTGCCATTACATAAATAAATAAAGATATTCCTAATAAAAACAAGGGTTGTGTTAAGAAAGATGCTTTTTTCATCAGTTGGATTCTATACAGGGTTACTTGGCTATTCAAGATAAGATGAGAACAACATTGAAAGTGCAAAACTCCCGATAAACGTCAACGTAGATAAGTTTGTATCTTGAGTTTGATGGGCTTCTGGAAGAATTTCTTCAACGATCGCCACCATTAAAGTGCCTGTTGTAAATGCAAGTACAATTAACTTGGGTAGATCAGATTGTCCGCGCAATCCCCAATAGCCCAGCGTTGCACCCAGCCAAACAGGAATCAGAAACGCCGCAAGTAACCAAAATCGCTGTGTTCGCGGCATATTTTGACTCTTAAACTCTGCGTTGGTGACAAATCCTTCGGGAATGTGAGCCACAACTCTCCCCGATGCCAGAACTACGCCTAGATGAGGTGCGATCGTTAAACTGGTGCCAATCATTAAGCCATCACCAAATAAGTCGATGGCTATGCTCAGAAAAATCACCCAACTAACACTATTATGATCAACACCACGCAGTCGATTTTTGCTTAAATTGAGAAGCTGATTAATCCAGACAAAAAAAGCTCCACCTAAAAACAATGCTAAAATAGCTGCCCAAACAGGTTTAGACATCGCAACTCTCGGTATCAGTTCGGTAGATGCGTTCGCGCAGCGTCTCCGCAGGAGAATCGCTAACAACACGCCAGCAGCAGCGTGCAGTGCAAGCCCTAATGTTTGTTTTGATGACGGTAAGGCTTCAGCAATCATTGCTCCCATGAAGTTGCTGACAACGGGCAAAGCTGATAGTGTTAGAGCAAATAGAAATTCCTGCATAGTCACGCTCCGCTAGTCGTAACAGACTTTTTGGTGTTTGTTTCGATTGCAGTCTATCAAGACGCGAACTCATAGTGAATCTCTGTAGTTCTTCCTTTAAAATAGAGCCGAGTGCCTTCTGGATATTCCCATCCCACCTCGCCTTCTAAGGGAATAAGCATCCCATTACAAACTGAATATTCCCAGAATCGACCGACCCAAGGCATAGCAGTCAGCTTGTCACGATAACGAGCCTCAGCCCGACAAGTAGCGATCGCCCCTTCAGCATTAAACTGAAATACGAGGGAGACAGTTGTTGCACCATCCGTCAAAGTAGCACGGGCAGAGGTGTCATTAATTGCTTCCCAGCGCACTCCCTGACTGGGTAATAGGGCAGTGGGATACCAAGTAGTTTCAGCAAAGAACCGCAATAATTCACCTTGGTTCGCTTCAGGCGTACTGTGTATTTTTGCAACGGTAAAAAGACCGAGTAATGATGCGTGTAAGTTACCTTCTCCTAAAATATAGGTATCATGAACAAAGGCATTAACTCCTGGAGCCATCTGGATGCGTGCATCCCAATCAAAACCGAGGCGTTGAGTCATCACAAGTTGAGTGGCAGTAAATGGATTCCACTTGGCTTCCGTTTCATTCAGATTGAACTGTCCTTGCTGAGAAAGCTTGACCACAGCCACGATCGCTTGTCCATCCTTGAGTACTGTCCGAAAAAATCGCTGTACGGGATCTGGTAAGCCTTCAATTTCTTTTTGCTCATAGATTTGGGGCTTAATTGCTCGCCGTCCATTTATTAATTTGGTTCGTAAGTTATCAGTGTTCAACTGCCAGCGATAGCTACCATAGATCGCAGCAAGTCCGAGGCAGACTATGATTAAAACACCAATCATTGCAATCCATTTCATCCACATGATGCTTACCTATGGTTGTTAATTGATAATTTGATAGATTGTGATGATAAAAATGATTGTAAAAATAGTTGTATAAATTAACTTCGTATATTTGGCTAGCCAACTTGGAAGATAAATATCAAAATTGTCCTTTGTAGAGTTTGAATATTTTCGGGCAAGCAGATTTAATGGGCAGTGTAATTTAAAGGTTAGTAGGGTTAGCCCTTCTAGAAATACAAATCCATAACCAATCCAGAGCCAGAGATCGAGTTTATTTGCAATTGCAGCATAAAGCATATAGAAAATCACAAAGTTGAAGAATACCCATATCAACGTATGAATGATTTTAATTAACGTCAATTTTGTTTGATTTTCCATATTGGTTTTAGTGTGCCGGATGGTTGTTTTATTTCCTGAATGAATTGATTGAATACGATATAAAACGTAACGCTAGATTTTGTAAAGAATGCCAAAAATTGATCGCAGGTATAATAACAGAGATAGCCAGAAACCAGATTTAAAGATATGCGATCGCCAATTCCCGTTTTTTCGGTTGCCGAATATTTAGAAGCAGAAAGTAAAAGCGAACTTCGCCATGAGTATTTGGGTGGTCAAATTTTTGCGATGGCGGGGGGCAGTAAGGCGCACAATATCATTACCTTAAATATTGCCAGTCGGTTACGTTCTCAATTGCGGGGTGGGGCTGGCGATGTGTTTATGTCGGATATGAAAGTCAAATTAAGCACTGCTAATCAAAATCAGACGATATTTTATTATCCTGATGTAGTAGTTACTTGTAGTCATGAGGATCGAGATAACTATTTTGTGAATTATCCTTTTAAAGTCTACTGCCGACCCCATCTATGTTCAAGCTTTCCAAACTCTTGACCTGCAAAATAAACTCAATAGGCTTGGTCGGATCGAAAGAGGAATCATTTACAATGCTGAGATACAGGATGCGATCTTTCACGCGACTCTCTAAAAGCGGAAGGATGTTGTCTTCAGCGCTAATAGTCAGGGACTCTTTTCCCGTCTGCTGCACCCTAACCCTACCCACGGATTTAAAGGAGATGGATGAAAATCCAGCCACTTCTCTGGATTCAGTTTTGACGATTCCAGATCCTCTAAGCCCACCCAAGTTAAAAGAGCAGCCTGCAAACATACTCAAAGCTGCCAAGCACGCAGCCAAACTGTATAACTTTGATCTCATTATTTTGCCTCCCTTGGTTCATTCAAACTGAAATTTAAATAACTGGGCGCGATTCTCTTTTCCTAGGGAACGCTCCGCGAACAGAGAGGCTACCTCAAGGTCCGCACAATTTTCAATTTGGATAGTCGATATAACTTTCTTGTCAGGGGCTGAATAAAGTGACCCATGATAAAGCTTCCTTACCCTCTATTTTTGTTTTTCCTTGGTTTTGGACTAAGTGCTGCTTTCGCCGAATAGATGCCAGCCAAAATACCCAAGATATTTCCTATCCAAGTTCGCCAGTCAGGACTGTAACCCACATAGATCATGAATTTGCCAGATAAAATAGCGAAGATGATCAGTCCAGAAAATGCCGAAACTAAGACATATGTGATCAGGAAAAAGAAAATTGCTTTGAAAATTGCTTTGAAATATTTCATAAGTACCTATGCAGAATTTTTTTCACACTAAATTTCACTTACCTTTGGCGAATTCGGGGCGTTTTCACAAGGTAAAATATGGAAATCAGTGCTACTAAGCCAGGGGCAGAAAGCCATACCCAGAAACCCGCCAGCAGTTTCTCTAGTAGCATATTAGGCGGGGCACCAGTACCACTCGGCAATTTGAACCAAAATCCTAATGACGTCCCTCCGAAACCTACAGCAACGGAGGTTAGTGCAGTGATTGCTGAAATTTTATATTTCTGACGAGCAAAGAAAACGCAACAAAGCCAATAAATAGGGTTAGCAAGCCAACCCACAGCTGCAATTTGTAGGAACATCAACCCAAAAAGTCCACTCAAAGTAAGTTCAAAACCATTCATTTCAATTTCGTAATCCTTCGGATTAGGCACTTTTGAAGTATCGATTGGAACGATTTTAAAAAGAAGACAAGGTAGGGCAAGTGCTATTCCATATAGCACTAGAGACAATCCCAGAGAAACAATTCTGTACTTCATGGGCTGCGTTTACGTCCAGCATAATGATTTTCGTCTTATGGTTTACTTTGCTCGTTTTAGGCGAGAAAATCAGCATTAACTACAATGATGAACATTTATGCTGTCCTGCTCAATCAATAGCTATTTGAGGTTTCTCTTTACCAAACTTCCACAGCAAGATGACACCCAACCCGAACAGATTGACTAGAAAAACGACTAGCCCTCCAAAAAATGGAATGAGTTCCAAAACTGTCAGAATTGCCAAACCCATCAAGAACTGCTGCTGTAACGACCGATTGCCATTACTGATTAGGCTTTGACCGACAAAAAGTGCCACGGCTAATGATCCGACTAGAGAAGTGACGATCGCAGTCAGACTTAGTAGTGGAATCAGAGGAATACCAATGAGCGTAATCGCCAGAAACACGCTGAAAAAGATAATAGCGACAATCGCCCCCATCCCCCATAAACCAGTCAAACTGGGGTGCTGACGCAATTTTGTAGCCAAACTTTGTAGGAACTGTGGGTTGGTATGCAAAATAATCAGTCCGAGAATAGCTGCTACTACAGCGGCACTAATTCTAAAAATGGCACTGAAGAAATACTGCGCGAAGAAGCTACTTCTGCCTCGATTGGAACCATACATCATGCCATGTCTATCGCTGAATGTGGCGCGTTCACCAACAATGATCGCATCTGGTTCTTGTACGATTTTGCCACCAAAGGAGTAAGCATCACCATCTACCCGCACTCCTTTTTTCAGTATGACATCCCCGCCAAAAGCGATCGCAGTATCCAAAACTCTAGCATTAGGTAATACGGTAACACTCCCCCCAAAAGCCAGGGCGTTTTCGACAACTTGATTCTCTGGTACGGTTACGCTTCCACCAAAGCGAATGAGGTTGGTGTTGTTGATATTGATATCAGTCTGTGCTAGGGCATTGCCTGCAAATATTAAGCTTATGCTGGCTATAAAAACCAGAATTAATTGTTGCCATTTCATAGATTTCATCCTCGTGAACGACAAGAACATCGACTATCTCTCATGACATTTAAAAAAATATAGTAAGAACAAAAACAAGTAGAAAGAATTTTGATGGTCAGTGGTTTTCTGGTTTGGTGTTATCCATAATTGTTATTAAATAAAGTTCCTTTTCGTGCTTTGAAGGTATTGCTAACACGGAATGGGTTTCTTACGACGGTAAGCTATTCCTAAAATGACGGATACTATTAGCTCGATAGAAAAAACAACAATTACTTTCCAATTCAAATTTAGCTGTAAGGCTCCATTATTACCCATATATAAAGCTAACAAAAGACATTTATTATACCAGGCATGACTTATTACACAGAAAAATAAGTTATTTGTGTATTTATACAGAGTTGTAAAACTGGAACTTAAAATTATTCCTAATAATAAAAATAATCCAAATGGAAATGAAGTTTGAAGTGTCCCTTTTATAAACCATAATGGCAAATGCCATATACTCCATATAATTCCCACAATAAGGACAGAAGGTAAATAATTAATTACCTTTTCTAATTTAGGTTGCAAAATCCCACGCCATCCTAATTCCTCTGATCCACCTCCAATTATAAGTCCTGGTAAACTAATTAAGATATAGAGAATGGATGTAGGATTCTTGATTCCAAAAGCAATCCAAACCATAAATAAACGCCAAATTAAAAATAATCCAAATATCAGCCACACTTTTTTATCTGTTTTTTTACCAAAGACAAACTTCACAAAAGATTTTTCACTAAAATCTTCCTTGAACTGTCGATAAATAATATAGGAACTAATAGCTGGGCCGAAACCGCCAATTAACATTGGTATCCAAAATAAAGGCTCACCATACCAAAGAGCATTAAAATATCTGTTCCCGATGATAATAATTAACCAACAAAACCATGTTATTGAAAAAGTGTAAAGTAGAAAAAGTCCAATTTGTTTTAGCGATCGCTTCTTTTGTTTCATATTTTTATCGCTCCTTAACTTTTTGAAAAATCTTTTTCTATGTAATGGTCGCCAAGTTTTTTGGTTGTTTATTCATCAAATAACCACCCAAGCCTGTTATCCATAGCACAATAGGATAAACAAGCCATCTTTCTGTTCCACCCAGACCAATAAAAGGAACAATAATATTAGGGGTAAATACAACAGCACACCACGTTATTAATGAAATAGCTCCAAAGACAATTCCGATAAACTTAAACGGAGCAGAAACAATTTTAAAAGACATAATAGCTGATACTCCACCCGATATAAAAGTGAGCAAAGAGAATATTCCGTGATACGGGACTTTATCGCCAGAAAAGAATCCAATACCCACTAGACCTAACCCAAATAGACTAAGTGGAATACTGAAAAGCAGTTTTTTGAAATATTTATGCTGATAAAATGTTGCCATCAAAGCCATTAAGCCAGATAACAGCATGGTGACATTAAAAATGCTAGCGGATGGTTGATAGATTAAGCTGTTGGGTGGTTTTGTTGCACCAAGATCGCTGATTTCGCTGCGAAAAGTTGTGTAGCCAGATGGATATAGCACTTCGGCAGTGATGATGCCCATTAAGGCAAATGAACCGGCAAGAAAAAGTAATAGACCAGAAAGTTTTAATTTATTCATGACAGATTGTTTCACTTGATTTTTTGAGCAAGCGTATCGCGTTCGCGTTCCCGCGAAACTAATCCCGTAACTTTTCCTTGAGTGTTTTTGACAAATTTAATTTCCGTTTCAGACTCTTTTAGAAAAAAGTCGGTTTCTGATTCGGCGAACAACTCAGATTTCGGCTGTCCGGTCGCCTGACTCATTAATTTCCCTTTTTCGTTTGTGATAGTGAGAATAAAGTTTGGGGCAATTTGATATTGTCCGGCGTAAATGTCGTATATTTTGGGTTCAACCGAAACGATGACTTTTTGTTTTGGAAGATACTCGAACCAAGCATATTCTTTGGCAATACTTCGCATTATTTCTTCCGCAAGAACATAGCCGTTGTCTGAATTTGTCATCACAACTGCACCTTGTCCACTATCGGAATAGGCAACCATCAAACATCTGTAACCTTCGTTCCCGCCGCCATGAACGAAACGGGCGGATTTATTTTTTCCTCGCAGTTCGAGTCCAAGTCCCCATCCTCCGATTTGCGGCGTGAGCATTTCATTAACCATTTCGACAGATAAAACTCTGTTTGACTTTCCGCTTTTGGACTTTTGAATTTCAATTGCAAAACGAGCAAGGTCGGAAGGCGCTGTCCAAAGTCCAGCCGCCGCCATTTCAGGATATGTGTACCAATTGCCTTTGATTTTTGCTCCATTGGATTTGTGACCGGCGGCGGCTGAAGCCCAAAGTTCTTTCGGAAGCGGTTGCTGATAAGTGCTGCGGATCATATTAAGTTTTTTAAGAACCTCTTCCTGCATAAAAGCGGGAAACGGCTTTTCGGTTATATCTGTTGCAAGTTTGTGCATAATGACATAGCCGCCTCCGGAGTATCTAAAATCTTTGTTCGGTGCGCCATCAACCCTTATCGGAATTGAATTAGCTGGCGTTACTCTGTCCAAAATTTGCAGAATTGTCGGAATTTCTTCATCCACCGCGTAACCGCGAAAGCCCGAAACCGTCAGACTTGCGCTATGACTTAACAAGCCACGCAAATTTATCTTTTGCTCTTTCGTAAAATCGTTTTCGGGAACTTTCCACAAAACAAGTTTTTTATTCACATCTTCGTCAAGTTTCAATTTATTCTCTTGAACGAGTCGTAACATCGCCATTGCTACTATCGGCTTACTAATTGATGCTGCTTGAAAAAGCGTTTCGGGAGTTATAGATTTATTCCCGCCTGTTTCTTGAACTCCGTAACCACGCGCCCATTCAATCTTTCCGTTGTTAATAACGCCAACACTGATACCGGGAATTTTATAAAATCGCATTCGCTTAACAAGCTTCATAGCCATATTCGGCTCACCCTTGACAATAAACGGCAGAAGCAACCCGTTCTCGACGCGCCGAATTCTTTCGTCTAGCCTTGCACTTGGGGTTGATGTATAAATTCGCTTTTGAGCTAATCCGGTTGGCAAAAATATACTGGCAATACCCAGGCTGAAAGCTGTGCATAAAAATAGGAGAATAAATACTGATATTCTTATTTTCATAAGTTGAAATTACGGATTTTTATTAAAACATGAAGAGTTTAACTTTGAATTATATGAAAACCCTTTCTGTCTAATTTTATAAATTTATACAATCATTTCTGTATAAACCAATCAACGGGGCGGCGTAGTGAAACTGGTGACGGATAATTCTTCAAATAACCCGCTCGCAAGATAAATTGAATATTTTCGCTAATCCCAATTGACTGATTTAGAGTTTGTCTCGTTGAGGTTTCTTCCAATATCTGAGTCATCGGATGAATGGCTATACTCTTTTCCCGTACTTTCAAGAAAAGTCTTTGCATTCGTCTGCCAGTTTCCAGCAGTGTCGCCACCGAATTGTCTTTACTGGTAATGAGAATCCAACCAGCCGATTCCGACACTTCGTGTTTAATTTTATCAAGCCCTGTCTGTCGGAAATCCTTTTTCATCACATTATCTTTACTGTAAAAGTTCCGCACCACCCAGCCAGAAAATCCTTCTATTTCCATGCTTGCCGTTGTCAGCCCGTCACGATATTTCTCAGCATCCTTAGTGGAGAATCTAATCCAGTCGGCTAATTCTTGCTGCGCTGGGTTGCGATCGCATTGAAGGCGGTTGGCAATGATAGTTTGTTCGTTTATAAATTGGCTTTCTTTAGTGGTGACAGGTAGATAATAAATAAATTCCGGTTCTGAATTGACAAGATATTTGATATCTTCTTTTTTCAGCACATTACTCAAAAAATTGGAACGAACAGTGCGGCGATTTTTTATTTTTGCGATATCAAAAGTATTTTTTAACTCTTTTTTTTTCAATTTTACTTCCATCACCCGTTCGTCCTGATTAGTCTTAGCCAGCAAATTCCACTGACAGTCATAGCCAAAAGAACTAGCGGCATATTCCAGATTTTGAATAAAAGTACCGATTGATAAAATCGTTTCTCTCTGAGTCGGGTCAACGGCAGGTAGCCATTTACTTTTATCGTTGCCGATAATCCAGTGATAAGGTTCGACATATTGAACAAACCACGGCTGCGTGTTGTGTCCACTCGGCGCGAGGGAGGCGAAAAACAGAATTTCTTTTTCATCCGGTTTGAAAGTTTCTTTGTTATCGTTTGCTGGTTTTATATCCGTCCTTAAAAGATTCCTTTTATCACTCAACAAATAAGATGTTGTCACAGTTACAATTATTGTCCCTCCTGCAATACTGATAAAGTTTTTCCTGTTCATAATGATCGCCATTGAGGGTAAAGAACAACTAATTTTAATTATGAAAAATTAGAAAATGCGGAGCATCGTTTTATATGAAGATTGGTGGATAAATCCCGCACTGTGGTTTTTAACCTACTTCAAAGTTCAGTCTAAATCAAGTCTTCTAGTTTGAATATGCTTGTGGTGTTGCGGCACTGATAGCATTGCTTCAATGTGAGGATTTGCCGATTCTGCTGCAATTTTGAGAAAATCAGGATCGTCATTGACACAATAAAGCCGTGTATAAGTCACCGTTGGATACTGACGCTGCAAAGATTGAATCGCATCTGAGATTAATGATTAATAATCATTTCTTTAAGCCTAAGTAAATTGTTTTTTAGAAGTATGCCGTAGATGAAGCAATGAGTTCCGGTTAAAAAAATTACCACGAATGAAGCGCCCGCAACTGTGGCGTTTTTTTCAATTGATGGGCTTCCATGCGTGTGAGAACATCATCTAGAATGGCGATCGCTTCGGCAATAAACGCCCCTTTATTTAACATCACACATTCAGCCCGTTCAGCCATTGCGGCGTCGGTCATCTCTCCCCGCGAAGGTGTGCCATCTTTTACCAAACTCTCTAGTACTTGAGTTGCCCAAATAACAGGAACATGAGCTGCTTCGCAAAGCCAGAGAATTTCTTCCTGGATCTCTGTTAAACGCTGGTATCCAATTTCAACAGCTAAGTCACCTCTGGCAATCATCACCCCAAATGATTGCTTCCCTGCGGCATAAATGATTAATTCTGGCAGATTGGAAACAGCGATCGCGGTTTCAATTTTTGCCACGATCGCCGGTCGGGTTAGTCGTCCCTGAGAGCGCTTGTCCAATTCTTGTTGGAGTGACTCAATATCGGCAGATCGTTGTACAAAAGAGTAGCCAATAATATCTGCGTGGATGGCGACAAAATCCAAGTCGGATAAATCTTTTTCAGTCAGTGGGCTAAGAGGTAAGACTGTATTTGGGAAATTCAACCCCTTTTCAGATTTGAGTTTAACTCCTTTGGGGCTGGCATGAGTCACTTGTAGTAAAAGTCCCGGTTGTCCATTGGCTACTGAGTACTGGGTATCAACTACACAAGTCCGAATCTTGCCATCGTCGATATATACAGGGGTGTCAACAGTTAAGGTGATTTCTGACAAAGAATATACCCAGGTTGACGAGTTTCGACACAACGACCGACTCAGTGCATCGCTTCGCTCAACTCTCGATTTCCTAGTTGGTTGAGCGAAGTCGAAACCAACGGCGGCGGTAAATTTATTAACGGAAATTGCCTAACAAATCAAGAATTTCGGGAACCGTACAGCAAGTTTGGAAAATGTCTACAGGTGATGCACTTGCTTTACTTCCGAGTTCCGGCTCACACCGCGACAGCAGGATATGATCTCCTTTAAATACCCGTTTTTTATCAAGTGGTGCAAGTACCGCTCCCGTGCGGATTTTCACACCAGCTAAGTCCATCATGACTTTACAAGGCGTTCCTGTTTCCTGTTCCGCTCGACGGATATGGTCGATCATCCTTCCCCAGGATTCGGTTGTATCGTGGGCACAGTTAATTCGCACACAGTTTGCGCCGCGTTGCATAATTTCTCGCACCATCTCATAGTCAGTGGCGGCTTCGGTGGGTAGTGTTACCATAATCCTGACCCGACGCTGGGGTGGAGACTGACCAAACAATTCTTCGGTGTGCTGCTGTAGTAAGCGATCGCCCTCAAAAAAGAACTCGATGGGTGGACGGTTGAGGTGCTGGGCAGACTCAGAGCCGCAAATGACTTCCAAGGTGGCAATGACAGCATCAAGATTGGGCATCACCCGTGCTTCAATCCGTCCTAATGAGGATAAGCCCCAAGGCATTAGTGCAGCTTGGAGGGAGCGAAGATCATGCCGACGTAAAGCTAGATACTCAGCTAAATTTAAGGCACTAGAAAGAAACTCAGTCCGCTGAATGTGCAATTTCCACTGGTTAAAGGTGGCTTGTCCTTCGCTTTCAACAGTCTGGCGAAGTTCTTGCAGAGTTGATAGCAAATTCTGTGGACTTGATAGATTCAGAAGTGTGCCAAACGACTGATTGCTTTGTGTCTTGGTGTTCGAGTTTGAAGTTTTAAGCTGCATTAAAGTTTTTCCCTATTATTTGTTGGTTCAAAGCTTTATGGCCTGGGCGAATTCCATTTGCCCAGGCTTACTGTAAAGCGCGGCGCTGTCCTGAATGCAGAGTTAGCATCCAAACTCCATCAAACAAAAGATTGATTCCAATGAAAGTGCCAATCAGCCAAGCTGCGTTAAATGGAAAGTTAGACCAAATGAAAATACCGAAAATAATGCCGATGATTCCGCTTACAAGCATTAATCCCCAGTTAGATGAAATCCGGCGCATTTGAAATGCGATCGCCACTTGAATCACGCCTTGCACAAAAATAGTAATACCCAACACTAACGTCAGGGCAAGCACCCCTTCAAACGGATTTGCCACCACGAGAATTCCAGATAGGAGATACAAAAGACCTAGAATCAGCTTCCCGACAACTTTACCTGCACCTCTTGATTGAAAGGCATAAACAATTTGAGTAATTCCAGCAAAGATGAATATCCAGCCAAATAGTAAGGTTGAAGCAACGCTGGCAAAGAAAGGAAATGCGATCGCTATTACGCCCAATACGATCATGAGAATAGCGATCGCGGTTGTCCATCTAGAACTAACAACTTGCTGATCAATTTCAGACTCAATAACTCTCATCTTGATCTCCTTTTAAATTTATATAAAAAATTTGATGGATCAATGTTGTACAAATTGTGGTACTGATTTAGGATTTGTGATATCAATCGAGCCTTGGCTTAACCCAACCAGTTGAGCGACTCGAAAGGCAGAAGTTATAGCTCCTTCATGCAACCCATCACCAAGGTAGGCTCCCGCATGGTAAGTGTTGTTCTCGCCATTAGTTGCAACTACTTCATCTCGATATTGAAAAGATTCAGTGGTATATAACGGAGTGTGATGTTTTTGAATGTGAATAATGCTATCGCTAGCAATCAACTCCTCTAGTTGGAACGAGAGAAAATAATTTGGTGGCGATGAGATGTTACAAATCTGATTCAGGCAACTGTTATAACCCCATCGGCTTTTTGCCTGAAAGAAATCAAATTCTGAGGGTTGTTTAATGCCATAGCGGTTGTATATGGAACTATCTGTATGAAGTAAGGTAGTCGCATAATTGGCTTTCCAGGCAGAAAACCGTTTGATTTCGGCATCGGTTGGATCTGCTAACAACGCCATCACTTGGTCGGGTGACGTAGCAAACACGACTTTATCAAACTCCTGAATTTCACCTGTTGATCGCACAATTTTCACAGCATCCGAACTTCTGAAAATCCGGTCAATCTCTACATTCAGCAAAACCTCACCCTGGAATCGCGCCAGAATTTTTTCAATGTAAGAATACACACCGCCTTTAACCCTGAGCCAATGGACTGCGACATCCTTGCGTAAGACAGGCATTGCCAATTCTGCCGGAAAATCATCAATCAGTTCCAACGGCATTGAATAGCTATACATAATTAGCGATTTTAGCCAAGTATTACGAATACAGGGCTGTTTCAAGTATTGCGACAAAGGCTGATTATAAAAATCTTGCAGGTGAGCAAATTTTATTCTTAGCCATAATCCAGCAGAACGAGCATAGAGGGTATCAAGGCGTAAATATTCGATCAGGCGGCGAATACCTGTGAAGTTCTTCTGGATGGTGACTCTTGATAGAAAGTGGCTGCCATTTTTGAAAAACATCGCTGAACCCATATTTACAGGTTCTAGTTCTACGCCTAACTCTTCCATGAGGGCGATGAAGTTGTGAAACACAGTTGGAAATTCTAGTACTCCATTTTCCAAAATTTCCTGACAATTGGATTGGTTCGGCTGAACGTTCTTGTTCAGTGTCCGAATATGTCCACCTAAAGTAGATTGCCGTTCAAACACAGTGACATGATGCCCTTGTTTATCGAGCAGGTAAGCTGTCACCATGCCACTGGCTCCCCCCCCAACGATCGCGATTCTCATGATTTACCTCTTAATTAATAAAATAGTTGAAGAAGAATTCAGAATTCAGAAGTCAGGAATTGATGGGGTTTTCCCCTGCCCTTTTTCCTCTTTTTGACTCCTGAATTCTGTTTTGATAAAGTGCGATACCGAATAGCCTGTCGTAGACATCGCCTTTTTAGCCTTAGCCTAAAATCACGTTACCTGATAACCTTTGATACAGCAGTGCGCCTGTCCAAAATGTCGCAGCAAAACCCGGATAGCCAGATGA
Source organism: Nostoc sp. (assembly GCF_036919675.1). GTDB lineage: Bacteria > Cyanobacteriota > Cyanobacteriia > Cyanobacteriales > Nostocaceae > Nostoc. The sequence goes on along the minus strand of NZ_JBALCP010000076.1, from coordinate 3,261 downwards.
GGCATTGCAGAAATAGAAATGGTTGAGTGAGGTTTCGTGATTCAGTCGCCCCATACCCATATTCCGTGGTGTCAGACTGGAGCCATAGGAATTCCCATTGGGACACCAGCAAAAACGCTCATTCGTAGTAGGGCTACCTGTGATGTGGAAGACCATGTATTTTCTAAAGTTCGGTACATAGTTTTTTTCTACAACATCGAGGATGGAGTCTAAGATTTCTTGCTTTTTCTGGTTGTAAGCTTTGCGATTTTCCTCCCGTAATTCCTGGAAGTAGTTGTAATTGGCAACAGTGAGGAATTCCACAATCTGGCAGTCTTCCGGGCAATCTCGACTCGCTTTAGTTAATAAAGTAGGCGTTGTGATGGCAAAACTAGGATTAGAAAAGTCATTGCGATCGTACATCTGCGCGAAGGCTTCATTTAGATCGTGATGCCCTGTATGAAAGAGATTCCACTTACCAAATCCATACTCTCGGAGGTCGATATCTTTGACGACGCAATAAGCCATGTAGTTAGATGGCGAATATTCATAGTTGAGTTTTCGACGCACACTTTTAGAAAACTGCGATTCCCCGATCATCTTGGCGGCTTTTTTGGGGTCAATATTGCAAATTACGGTGTCGCCTGTAAATTCATGGGTTTGATGGCTACTGAGATCCATCGCCTGAACTCCCGTAACTGTTCTGTCTGTGACTCTAAAATTTGTAACTTCATGGTTGAGCAATACCTGTCCGCCATGTGATTCAATGACATTAACCAATGAATTAATCACATACTCAAAATGCTGGGTTGGGTAAAATGCGCCTGCTTGATAACCTCGGAATAATATAACCCAGGCATAGAAAGAGAGTTGATTGGGAGGCAACAAAAAATCAGGCCATTGTAGGGCTAATAGGGTTTGGGCAGCTTGGGGTAGCTGGAATTTATCAAATACATCCTGAAGTGTGCTATTGAGATATTGGACAGTAGAAAATACCTCATTTGGATGTTTTAATAGTTCAATTGGCTTGATCGGTGGAGAGAGTCTTTTCAAGCCTGCACCAGTCTTTTCCACTTCGTTGACGAATTGGCGAATCAGATCGCCATGAGCCGGAAACATCTTAGACAATCGCTGGATCAGTTCCTCTGGTTCCGAGGGAATATCCAAACTATGCTCTGGCATTCGCATGTGATCAAAGCCGTCCGAATCATAACGTTCAAAAGTTACTTCTTGCTCTAACCCTAGTTTTTTGAGTACCCGATTGACGGTTTGCCCTTCACCGCAGTCCCAGACGTAGTGAAATTGAGCGTTAAACGTATATTTTTTAGCCATTGTAAATGTATGCCCAAAGCCTCCGGGATGCTCATGGGCTTCGAGAATTTGCACAGTCTTGCCAGAGTTGGCCATCAAAGCGCCAAAGACTAATGCTGATAAACCACTACCGACAATCAGGTAATCTGGTTTCATGAGAGAGTTCCTCGAACAATAAAAATCTGAGTTCTGTCCCGTTGAAACGCCCGTTGGTGAAGGCAAAACTTACTTAAACGCTTTGACTAAAGCCTTAAACTCAACTTGCAGTGACTTGTCATGACGCGAGATAGGTGGGATCTGGCGATCGATACTGAGGAATTCGTATACTGCCATCTGAGCAGCTCGCACCGAATACTCAACTGTGAAGACGACATCATCAGCAATTTCCACAAACTGGCTGATGAAAGCGAGGTTCTTTGAGCTACGAGGGATTGGCAATGGTCGATCGCTGCGTAAACGAGGCATAAACATACTGGTGATGTACGGCATTCTGCAAGGAATACAGTTTGCCGATTCTACGATGTCCAAATCGAATCGTAAATGACCGCAGAGTTCTCGCAGAATTTCTTCACCGTTGCATTCACTCATTGGCTTAGGCACAAAGTTACCCACGCGATCGCCAAAAAGAGCATATCCCCAGAAGACTTGTACATCAGCTGGCTGATTTATAAAATGGGGTTGATAGGCGAGTACAATGGACATCAGCCAATTTGAGTCTTTAAACGTGATTAACCCGCCAGTCCCCGCTTGATTGCCGCTAAATTTGGCCATTTTATCGAAGAATGCAGGGTTTTTTAGTGTCACCGTAAAAGACTCCCAGAGAGACTCGGCAATGCTGCTATTAAAAACAGCAGGATTTCCAAAATCTGGGCTTTCTGCTGCCAACTTTTCCCACAAAGTCCAACTGGTGCAATCCTGTTTAGTCAGCTTCTTAGGCGCACTTTTCATCGACCCCAAACTTGAGGCATCGGTCATTGATCCGTTTTGTAGAAAAACCAAGTCGCTATCATTAACCGCGATGGTTTTGCTTTCACCACTCTGCTGATAATGAATGCCTGTCACTACCAACTTCCCTTCTGCGGTGGTGCTATCCAGATCCGTCACCTTGCAATCGACGAGGAAATGGACATTTTGGGCAGCAAGCCAACTCTGTAAGGGAAGAATCAATGAATCGTACTGATTGTAGATAGTGCGTTTAACCCCTGCGAGGGTTTCAATCCGAGAGAATTCGAGCATGAAGCGATGCAAGTAACGCTTGAATTCAACAGCACTATGCCACGGCTGGAAGGCGAACGTAGTCACCCACATATACCAAAATTCAGTCTCGAAGAATTCTGGGGAAAGCCAATCTGTGATACAACTAGCACCCAACTCAGCTTCACCAGCTTGGGTGAGCTTCAGCAATTCCTGACGATTTTGCATGGAAAAGCCCATCGAACTCACAGGGACTTTCGCCCGTCGGCTGTCAACCAGACGCGCCATAGAATTTGACTTATGCTGCTCATTGAACTCCATCGTTTCGTCAAATACCGTTTTACCGGGTGAACTCAAGGAGGGGATCGATTTGAAAAGATCCCAAGTGCATTCGTAATTGTCGGTCGTTAACATCCTTCCACCGCGCAGGGAATAGCCATCTGTAGGGTTCCCGGCTCCATCCATACTTCCGCCCAGGAGGGGTTTTGCTTCTAGGATAAAAATATTTCCGCCAGGGAGTCCGCCATCACGAATCATGAAAGCTGCGGCTGCTAAAGAGCCGATACCACCACCTAACAGATAAGCATTAGATTCCTTAACCATATCAACTAAGTCCCTGACGTATTGATTAATGCGGGTTATTAAGTATAGAACTCTTGCATAAATATTTTGTGGTATGGTCAAAGGTTATTTCAATTTCAGTTCTTGGCAATTAAAATAGTCAGAATTTATCAATTTCTTCGATTAAGTATTATTTAGTGATAGCTAACTAAATAA
>NZ_JBALCP010000075.1:0-44195 GCF_036919675.1 Nostoc sp. | reverse complement strand
GCTAACACCTTCCGCGCTTTCAATCCAACCCAGTCGGAAGAAACCTACTCAATGGTGACGGCAAACCGTTTCTGGTCACAGATTTTCGGGATTGCCTTCTCTAACAAACGCTGGCTGCACTTCTTCATGTTGTTTGTACCAGTCACAGGCTTGTGGATGAGCGCCGTCGGCATCGTCGGTTTAGCCCTCAACCTGCGGGCTTATGATTTCGTTTCCCAAGAATTACGGGCGGCGGAAGACCCGGAGTTTGAAACCTTCTATACCAAAAACATTTTGCTGAATGAGGGTATCCGCGCTTGGATGGCTCCTCAAGATCAACCCCACGAACAATTTGTATTCCCTGAGGAGGTATTACCACGTGGTAACGCTCTCTAATAGACCAAATATCTTAGGCGGCGCTGGACGCGACCTAGAATCCACTGGGTTTGCCTGGTGGTCTGGTAACGCACGTTTAATCAACCTATCTGGCAAACTACTGGGTGCTCACGTTGCCCACGCTGGTTTGATTGTATTCTGGGCTGGAGCGATGACCTTGTTTGAAGTCGCTCACTTCGTTCCTGAAAAGCCCATGTACGAGCAGGGCTTGATCCTGTTACCTCACCTCGCCAGTCAGGGTTGGGGTGTTGGTGCTGGTGGTGAAGTCATCGACACCTTCCCCTACTTTGTTGTCGGTGTACTCCACTTAATTTCCTCAGCCGTCCTTGGCTTTGGCGGTATCTATCATGCTGTTCGTGGTCCAGAAACCTTAGAAGAATACTCTTCTTTCTTTGGTTACGACTGGAAAGACAAGAACAAGATGACCAACATCATCGGGTTCCACCTGATTATTTTGGGATTCGGTGCGCTGCTGTTGGTAGCAAAAGCAATGTTCTTTGGTGGTTTGTATGACACCTGGGCACCAGGCGGTGGTGATGTTCGGATCATTACTAATCCAACACTGAACCCAGCAGTTATCTTCGGTTATGTAATCAAGTCTCCCTTCGGTGGTGAAGGCTGGATTGTCAGCGTTGATAACTTGGAAGATGTGGTCGGCGGTCACATTTGGATTGCCTTTATCTTAATTGCTGGCGGCATTTTTCACATTCTTACCAAGCCTTTTGCTTGGTCACGTCGGGCATCCATCTGGTCTGGTGAAGCTTACCTCTCCTACAGTTTGGGCGCTCTTTCTTTGATGGGCTTTATTGCCTGCCTGTTTGTTTGGTTTAACAACACCGTTTACCCCAGCGAATTTTACGGTCCTACCGGTCCAGAAGCTTCTCAAGCTCAGGCTCTGACCTTCTTGATTCGTGACCAACGCTTGGGTGCTAACGTCGGTTCTGCCCAAGGCCCCACTGGTCTAGGTAAATATCTGATGCGCTCTCCAACTGGTGAAATCATCTTTGGTGGTGAAACCATGCGCTTCTGGGATTTCCGCGGCCCTTGGTTGGAGCCTCTACGTGGCCCCAATGGTCTTGACCTGGAAAAAATCAAGAACGATATTCAGCCTTGGCAAGCTCGTCGCGCTGCTGAATACATGACCCATGCTCCTCTGGGTTCTCTGAACTCTGTGGGTGGTGTGGCTACTGAAATTAACTCCTTCAACTACGTATCTCCTCGCGCTTGGTTGGCGACTTCTCACTTCGTACTAGGATTCTTCTTCCTAGTTGGTCACTTGTGGCACGCTGGTCGCGCCCGGGCTGCTTCTGGTGGTTTTGAGAAAGGAATTAATCGTGATACTGAGCCAGTGATGTTTATGGACGACCTAGATTAGGTTGTAAAGTTTATTTCATCACTGATAATTAAATAGTTTAGAGGCTCTTGCATAAAAGCAAGGGCTTTTTTTATAGGAATAATTAGTAATCTATTGATTAACTGAGCGACTTACCAAGATAATTAATAATGAGCAATACCTTTGCCAATTTACGAGCTTTGATATAGAATAAACGTAAAATTTTACAAGCTTGTTTTTGCCAGATGGCAAAAAACCAATAAAGTCCTGTATGGTTTGTGTGGAAGTAATTTTGACTGTCGTATACCTATGGACTGGGGTTTGAAGTTTTGCCTAATAATTAAGCATAGTCTTATGTTGGGCTATTTCGGCAAAAGCTAAATTACCTTTATTTTTGGCAAAGTATTGATGAGCGATTCCAATTTTAATGAGCAAACTGACCCTACTAATCTAAATTTAGAGAATTTTGATTATGCCTAGACTTACGGTTCCACCCAATTTCACAGGCACTGCTGGTTCCGACACTTTAATTGGGGAAGATTTAAATAAATTTCCCGCAATTGGGATTGATATTTTAACTGGAGGTTTCATTTATACAGGCTTAGGAAAGGACACTATTAAAGGCAATGGCACTGGAGGTAAAGGGGCTGATGAGCCTCATCGTTATAGGTATCTCTAACGACGGAGTAATTGATACTGGGAATGGTGATGACATTCTTACTGGACAGGCTACAGCAAAAATTGGTGGTACTGCCTATGGCATTCATGGACAAGGAACGATCCGGACTGGCGATGGCAATGACGAAATTACAGCCACCAGTACCATCAATGAAGTTCAACAAAAAGTTACTATTGGTGGCGGTATCGGTATTGATCTAGGCACTGGAAATGACTACTTCAAAGGGTTCGGTACTGGGACTGTGGATGGTGGAAAAGGTTTTGATACCTTAGACCTCAGTGCTTTCAATCGCTCTGAACTCACTTTTTCTGGTGTAATTTCGGACAATGCCCTAAACCCAGCTAACATCAGCTTCAATAACAATAAAAATGTTATTACACTGTCCACAACAGGCTTTGAGAATTTTATCTTTGCAGATGAATCTTTGTGCTACAGCACTTTGTCCTGAAATTAAAATTACAACAATCTCACGAAAAATAATTACGAATTACGAATTAATCTCAACTTCCTCCCACATTCATTGCTGCTAAAAAAGCCTTCTGGCTCACATCTCTATAAACTGTATTCAAATACTTCATTACTACATCACTGGAAGTTGAATTTACTGCATTTTCCTCTTCCTTTGCTAGGGGAATTGCTCCTAATACATCTAATACCATGTCGTTAGTGGACGGCGCAATCACTACTAATGATGACTCTAGTGGCTCATTGTATTGCCAGAAATAATCAATTTTTACCGAGTATTTGTTATTAGGAATTGACTCTTGAATATCGGGTGTTTCTGTGGTATTGGGTTGAATCTTGGCAGTACGTAATTGACGTAAATCACTGATAATTTGCTCTTTGGTGCGTCCGCGCAATTGAAATAGTACAAAGGGGTCTTCACTGAAGCGATCGCCTAACTGATAGTACAGGGCACCAATGTGTTTACAGGGATTTGCTTTATCAGGACAAGAGCATTTACTTTGGACATCAGCAAGGGTAAATGGAAATATCGAAAGACCATTAGCCGTGAATACTTCTTCTATATTTTGTGGCATTTCTCCTGCTAGTAGTTTGGCAGCAAAAATTGCCCTTTGGGACATGGTTTCAATTACATAACCCCACTGTTCATCGCTAAAAGGTTCAAGGGAAAGGGAAACTTTATAAGGTTCTACTTCACTACCTTGCACCCTAGCTAATACTTTTGCACCTTTAAATTCGATGCTGAGAACATTTCCTTGACGAGCATAATTTCTTGCACGTTCTAAACGCTTTTTAAAGCGATAGGAGTCTAGCAAATCTAGCCATTGTTGTGACCACCATTCGCGGCTTGCTTGTAATGTGTAATTAGTCATAAGTCAATTCAAAATTCAAAATATGGGATGGATGAGTTGATCTCGTTTTGTAACAGTTACCTCAGACTATAGCGTTATCGTTGGGAGCATATCAGTTTCGCAAATATACGCCTACAGACTGGAACTCTGCGACTACACAGGGGCGTAAAATCTTGAATTAATTACGAATTACGAATTATTCTATCCCCGCCTTGTGCCGCAACCGCTCAACTAATTGGCGCGAAAAATCCAAGCTCTGATCGCGCAGGCGCTCTCGGATTTCCAGGGCAGCCTGTGCCAAGGGTAGTGCCTCTGCGTAGCGCCCTTCATTCTCCAGAACTTGTGCCAGACCAGATTGAGCAGAAGCTACCAAGTCTTGCCGTCCCACTTCTTGCGCCAAAGCTAACTCGCGCTCGTACCAGGGGCGGGCTTCTGTAGAGCGATCGCGGGCAAGAGCTAGAGTTCCCAAGTTGCCGTAGTAAATTGCTTGTACTTGTTTATCTCCTGGTTGTTTGTATATCGCTAACGCTTCCTTCAAGTAGGATTCCGCGCGATCATAGTCTCCCTGCTCCCGCGCAACTTCTCCCAGATTGTTGAGAGCGATCGCCTCACCTTCTTCATCCTCCAACTCTCGGTAAATTGCTAATGCCTCCTGATACAGTCGCTCCGCCTCCGCTAGGTTCTGGCGTTGCTCTGCAATATCTCCTTGCAAGGCAATTGCAGCAGCCTTGTCCCAACGCCTGCCGCCCTGCTCCATCGCCTCTGCCATCTGAGCCGCCCAACTTGCTGCCCGATCTGTCTCCGCGCGATTGTAGTAAATCCAGGCAATATGATCGGCACCCCAAGCAGCATCGCTCCACTGACTCAACGCCTTTCCCACCTGATATCGCCACTCACCCAAGCGCACCGACTCATCCCAGTAGCCTCGAAAGAAGAGGAAGTTAGACAAAGCGCTTTCCAAATCGATGAGCATCTGGGCAGCCTGTCGGTCTTTCAATTCACCGGGAATACCTGCTATCCCCCGCAGGGTTGTCGCCACGCCCTCTAGATTCTGCCACTCGGCTTCCAGCTTGTCATGGGTTTTGTAGGCATCTTTGTCATTACCCCCGTACTTCTGGGCAAAGTCCACCCAGTAGCGCAGAACTTTGCGTTGGGCAGCAGAGTCAAACCGGATTCCACTCGCTAGGGGTGCAGTCCCAACACTATTCGTTCCGCCCACAGCTGCCCGGACATAGGTGCGGGTGAGGGGGTGCAGGCCAAACCGTTCTCCATCCAACTCATTTACCAAAGATAATGTTACCAACCGCTCTAAAGAAACTTGGATCTCGGTGATGGCTAAATCCGTAGCATCTGCCAGTGCTGCGGTTGTTGCTGGTGTCAGGAATACAACCAGGGCAGATAACACTGTGCGATCGTTTTCAGAGAGAGTTTGGGCGGCATCAGCAAACAGAAACCCATAGAGATCGGGGGATTTGGCAGCATTCCGCAACCGCTCTAGGGCATCACTTATGGAGTAGCCTTTGTGTGCCACCTGTCCCAATGTCCAATCCAGCGCTAGGGGGTTGCCACCAGACGCTTCATATAAAGCGGTCAATATATTTGGCTTAGTTGCGTTTAGTTCCTGGGCTAGACGGGGGTTCTTCCTTCCCTTCTCCCGCATTAACTCCAAAGCTTCTGCCTCTAAGAGACGATCTAAGCGGATGGTGAGGGCGCTTTCCCCAGTGCGGCGGCGGCTGGTGATGATAGCTTTGTTGTGGGTAGGCAGTTTCCGCAAAAACTCGGCAACCATATCACGTTCTTCTGCATTCAGCGTTTCCAAGTTGTCCCAAATCAACAGTGTACGCCTTCCCCGCAGGGCATCAAGAAGGGCACGGCGGCGTTCTGTGGCATCAGTCATTTTCACAATATCTGCCAGTCCCAATCCCTTGGCAAATTCCCGGCAGAAGCTATCGAGAGAAGACAGGGCGAGGGTTTCTTGCCGCACTCCCTCAGTTGAGAGCCAGGTAGTTTTGGCAGAAAAAAACAGGTAGGCATCAAACAAGGCTTGTTGACGGGCAACGTGTGCTACCTCTAGCGCTAACACCGTTTTACCCATACCACCAATACCATTGATCGCCACACCCCAACCGCGTTCCTCTGGTGATAGTGCCTCTAAACAACGGGAGATTTCTTGTTTCCGTCCCACAAACACATTGTTATAGCGGGGCAGGTTATCGGGCACACTTTCCGGGCGCTTTCCCTGTAACTGGCTTAATCGCCCCTCTAGGCTAGTGACTTCTTTTTGTTTTTCCTCCAGTTCGATCTGCAAATCCACTGGAACTCGAATCCCAAAACCACCTTTTTGTTCTTCTAATATCTGGAGGGCGCGACGAGCGCGGTTGAGAGTTCGCTGTAGTGCTTCTTGATTATCCATAGGATTTGATAAAAATAAATCTCAGGATTTGCAGTTGAAAAAAGGCAAAGGGCAGGAGGAGCAACAAGATATCCACTTTTCCCAAATCATTGAGGGCGATCGCCTTTGGCAGATGCTCCATACACTCGCTCTTAGCTTACTCATCTAAACTTTCTGCGATCGCTTTGAGCAGTGCCTCGAAATCGGATTGTATATGAATCTCTTCCGTTAGAGCATTCATATCCTTCAGCAGCTTTATGAGATTAGCAAACATCTTACGAATTTCAGTATATAGGTCAATCTCTTCTCGAAATTCCTGTAAATTAGCAGCGTTAACTGTTATCATTTCGTCATTTAAATCTTTAATTTTCTTTTCCCAATACTTAACATATTTAATTCTTTCAATAGGCTCATAAATTTGGGCATCTGCTAAAATTATGGGAAAAATTCGATGATAAAGTTTTCCATTCTTGGCAACTTCAACTAGTTCATACATACAATTTTCAGACTTCAAATATTGGTCGCTGATTACCACAATCACGTATTTGCCACGACTCAATCGCTGCATGAATTCTTGAAATCGTTCTTTGTAGCCAATTGCATTTTTATCCCGAATGATTGTAATACCTTTTGCCTGAAATGCTTTCTCCAGTTTTTGTACAAATAGTTTGCTGTGATTATCTCGCCAGGTGTAGGAGATAAAAACTTCCTTTTGCTTGCTTTCTTGTAGTTTCTCAACTATATCTGTTATGCCCAAAGTTGCCCATAAATAAGCAATGCGAGAGTGCAGAGCAAACGGTTCTTCATTTAAGTCATTTCCTAATGGTAGATTGGCTAACCGCTCTATGCTACTTTCAGCGCCAACGCAGTTTTGCCTATGCCACCAATACCATCTATTGCCACACCCCAACCACGTACCTCTGGTGACAGTGCCTCCAAACAACGGGCGATTTCTTTTTTCCGTCCCACAAACACATCGTTATAGGGGGGCAGGTTATCCGGCAGACTTTCCGGGCGCTTTCCCTGTAACTGGCTTAATCGCACCTCTAGGCTAGTGACTTCTTTTTGTTTTTCCTCCAGTTCGATCTGCAAATGCACTGGAACTTGAATCCAAAAAACAGTTTTCTCATCCTCTAATATCTGGAAGTCGCGACGTGCGCGGTTTAGAGTTCTCTGTAGTGCTTGATCTTGATCATCCATAGAGTTATATCAAAAATAAATATAACAAACTTTTAAAGAGGAAAATTAAACCAATATAAACTTTCCAAAAATATCGATTTTTAACTCTCTCTTTGCACCTCCACATCAGGTTACAAAATATTTATGCAAGAAGTCTAGTGCATACGAACAAATATAAATTTGTAGTAGCTTGGCACAGTTAATACAGTTAAGTTGACGCTACAAAATTATTCTGCATCATCGTCAATTACTGCACTACGATCAAGTATTAATAAATTGCGAAGTTGGTCTGTATCTAGTTCAGTCAACCATTCTTCACCAGCACCCACAACTTGTTCAGCCAATTGTTTTTTACTTTCAATCATGTCATGAATTTTTTCTTCTAAAGTGCCAGTACAAACAAATTTATGTACTTGCACATTCCGAGTTTGTCCAATCCGAAATACTCTATCTGTGGCTTGATTTTCTACGGCTGGATTCCACCATCTATCAAAGTGGAATACATGATTTGCTCGTGTTAAATTCAGTCCAACTCCACCCGCCTTCAGAGAAAGAATCATAATTGGGGGCCCTTGCGGGTCATGTTGGAAACGGTCGATCATTTCCTCTCGTTGTTTTTTACTGGTGCTACCATATAAAAAGAATATTTCTCGCCCAAGCTGTTTTTCTAAATAGGGTTTAAGTAATTTACCCCACTCAGCAAATTGTGTAAAAACTAAAGCGCGATCGCCTTCTGCTAAAACTTCTTCTAACATTTCTTCTAGTCGCAGAAGTTTGGCTGAATTATGTTGCTCTAATGTCGCCTGTTTCAAGTATTGGGCTGGGTGATTGCAAATTTGTTTGAGTTTGATTAGTAAAGCCAAAATCATTCCTCGACGTTGCAATCCTTCAGCAGAATCTATTTCTGCTAAAGATTGTTCTACAACTTGTTGATAAAGTGCAGCCTGTTCGCCAGTTAGACCACAAAATACGGTCATTTCCTGCTTATCTGGTAAGTCTTGAATGATGTCGCGATCGCTTTTCAATCGCCGCAGTATAAATGGTTGAACTAATGAACGTAATTGATTCAAAGAAGCCGTATCACCATACTTTTCAATTGGCATGGCAAACCGCCGCTGGAAAAATTGCCGATTGCCTAAATACCCTGGATTCAAAAAATCTAAAATAGACCAGAGTTCTTGCAGCCTATTTTCTACTGGTGTCCCCGTCAACGCAATCCGAAACGTCGCTGATAATTGCCGCACTGCTTTTGACTGCTTCGCCTCTGGATTTTTCACATTCTGGGCTTCATCTAAAACAATTATCTGCCAAGATACACTTTGCAACGACTTGATATCTCGATGAAGAAGTGAGTAACTGGTAACGATTAAATCGTGATTTTTTACTGCTTCTAAAAACGCTTTCCCTTTCGGGCGTTTGTCACCGTGATATTGCAAAATTTTCAGACTGGGGGCAAATTTATTGACTTCCCTTTCCCAGTTGCCTAAAACAGAAGTTGGACAAACTAGCAGTGTTGGATTTTCTAGTGCATCCTGTTCTTTCAAGTGCAGCAGAAAAGCAATGAATTGGACAGTGTTATGGCAAATAATATTGTTAGCGAAAAAATTATGATGTTCGCTCACTTCAAAGTCATAAACCCATCCATCATAATCTATCTCCTCTATTGATTCTATCCTGCAATAAAATACCTCTTGGTCGAGAAGACATTGCAAAGACTGTCTTGTTAAGCTCAACTGTTCTACATCTAGGTTGCCATAGGCTGACAAAGTTTGAGTTGTCCACTTGGAAGGTTTTAGTAGCTGATACTGCTCTTGGGCTTCTCCACTAATCATGCGGTTCATCCCAGCTATTACTCGCTGTAAACTATCTCTAGAAAATTGCTGTGAACCATTAATGTAAACAGTGTTGTACATCCCAAAATGCCGCAACGGTAGTCTCGTTGCTATGACTGTTTGGGCAACCATATCAGAAGCAAGAATTTCTTCAATATTTGTGTTACTTACCAGTTGACAAATTTGTTCTAATTTGCTCTGTTTTTCTGAGTTGTTAAAACCAATTTCTTGCAAAAATCTGCGGGCAGAATTTCCTCCAATCACACCAATATAGTAGGTGCGTAAAGTACGAGTTCCATTAGTGGCACACTTCAGTTTGGGCGATATTCGCAACCAAATACCGAAACGACGCAACAGTGCAGAAAGTTGCTGAATCAGTAAAGCTGAAGCTGTAGCAATCTCAATACTCCCCATACTCAAAACAACAGTAGATTCAGCATCAAAATAGTTTTGTAAAAATATCCGCACACTATCCAAGTCTGCCTGCATAATGAAGGGCGGAATAGATTTTTCTGCCGATAGTTTACCCCAAACATAACCTTTAGCTTCTAAGAATCGCCGATAGGCTTGGCTGTTAACTCGAAGATTAGAAACTCTGTTAGGGAAGGTAGAGATATTAGGGTTGTTAATTTTGAGGTTATAGCGCTTTTGAATGCGTTGGCAAATCTGGAGTAGATCCTCTAGTACTCTGGTATCTTTTTGGGATATTGTGACTCTTCCCACATCGGGTAGTTCATGCCCTTCGGCAATCTGCCAAGCAAGAAACTTGACTAAATCAGGGTCTTGTGGTTGTCCATTCCAGAGCGTTTTACCTGGTACACAAACGTAATCACCCACCTGTAAGTTATTTGTCCAACCTTTACTTGTTAGCAGCTTGTGACGATGAGTGATGGTGATATTGCTACCGTCTTCTAGCGTGACTTTTCGTAATTTCTCGCGGACTTGCTGCCGATACAACCGTCTGACATTAGCCTGGACAATTTTGCCAGTTTTTTCATCTATGGAATTAACTAGTAATTGCTCTGTGGGGTTAGCCCAAAATCCTTCGCCGTCAAACTCTGTTTCTCCAGCGTGAGTTGTCCAGATTGTCTCGGCTGTGCGTAACAGTCCATTTACATTTATTAGCGTATTATTTGCTACGCATTTACCGAGTCCCATATCATCCGCCAGACACGCGCCTAAGCCCCAACGTTCTAAGAATGACAGCCAAGCAGCGCCTCGTTCTTGATAAGGTCGCAACTGTCCTTGAAAGCCTGTTGGTGTGGGCAAAGGTGCTAAAGCCTGGTTATTTGTTAGCGCCCCAATCAACTCTTGTAATGCCCCAGATGCCTCAAAGCTGACCACTGGTAATTTTTCAATTACCTGGGTATCTCCTGTACTGAAACGCAAGGCATCTTCTAAGGAAAGCGCCATTTGGTCTTTGCGAGTGGTAAAAAAAGTTTGGGCTGTTTTGATGTCTTGGGGCCGTAATTCCACCCACTCGCCGTTAATTTCCACTAGCGGACTATTTAAAGCCACAAGTCTATCAAACTCAGCTTTGGAAATAGTTTGTCCACCAATTGCCAATTGCCATTGGAAATTCAGCAGACTTTGCAACCCTAAGCGTCCCTGCTTTTTCTTTGGGGTTTCGGCAGTAATTTTCAAACCCAAACGGTTCGCCCATCCTTCACGGTTAGCTAAACTGGGAGGTAAAATTACTCCCAAACCACTGTCTTCCAACCTCCAAGCTACAGCTTTAATAAACTCGTATGCTTGGATGGGGTTGAGACGAGAAAATTGGGGATATTCGGTTTCAAAACTGGGTGCGATCGCTGGATATAATCGGGAAGCTAGCCCCAAACCTCGCAAAAATGTTTCTTGTGGTTGCTCAATTGTCCGATTTTCATAAACCAACCGTTCAACTGGATTGTTCCAAATAGTTGCTGCATCCACCAAAAACTCAGGATCGTCAGCCGCTTGCAGGAAATAGGCTAATGTCCAATCTGTTTCGCTAGACTCTGGAGAACGCAGTTGAAAACAGGTACGAAATAGAGTTTTAAGAGTTAATTGGTATTGTAGCGGCATAGTCCAAGCCTTCAGTGCCGCTTCCAGTCGTTCCATTTCAATTGCATCTGCATTAACTGGATGAGATGCACTAGTTAAGGCTTGTAACCACTGTCGCACCGCAGATGGTAAAGATGCGATCGCTTTGGCTTCCATTGGAGGTTGGGAACCCACCATCCCTTGCACTTGGGCATCTATCGTACTGTTAAGAAATCCTAAAAGTAATTCTTGAGGTTCGGTAGGGAAGTCTACTGCTGAGTAGTGAGCGTTGAGTGTTGAGTCTTTTTCTTTCAACTCAGCACTTTCTTGATAGGTGCGGCAAACTAACGGCATGTTCGCAGAAAATTTTTCTAGGCGGGTTCCATCTACAGCACTGTCTAGAAGTACTTGCCATTTAGCAGCAAATGCACCATCTGATTGTCGGTTAATTGTTGGTAAAAACTTACACCGCGAGATTAAATCTAAACTCCATCGGGCAACCTGCGACCAAAAACGTAAATCTCCTCCTAAAAAGGCATCTTCCCCTTTAGCAGCATTTAGGGGAACAGCAGCGAGAAATTTTACCGCCTCGCTGGGGTTAAGACAAAAACCCTCAACTCGCCACGGTTGCAAATATTGCGGGGAGTCTGTATCCAGCCCCAAGCTGGCAGAATGTACAGGGAAAATCGCTGCTGTTCCTTCTTTACTCCCTTCTGGGATATAAGTTGGCAGGGCAATTATTTGGGAGTGCGTTGGCATTATCTCAGTGGCACTTGCTGCTTTGCGCGTTAGCGTAGCTCCTCCTTTGGAGGTTCGCCCAGTAGTAGCCATAGCAACTTGAGGTTGCTGGATGAAGTTGGTAATTGCCATGTTCTGCGAAGGCAACCACTCACTCAACTCAACTGATGTCATTGCCAATGGATGTAGTGGGATATCTCCAGATCCATTAGACTCGAAATTCACTCGTGGCGATCGCCAAGTTTCTCCCCAAATAAATAAACAACCTTTTTGACTTTTTAGTAACCAATTTCCGTGTAAAATCGCCATTTGCTAACTACTTATATTTTCCCAAAACTCATGAACTAA
The DNA here is from genome assembly GCF_036919675.1 of Nostoc sp. GTDB lineage: Bacteria > Cyanobacteriota > Cyanobacteriia > Cyanobacteriales > Nostocaceae > Nostoc. Next base: position 31,981 of record NZ_JBALCP010000075.1, on the reverse strand, counting down.
AATCGTAACTGTTCTACTTTTTGCATCTTATCAATAAGATTTTTTCGTTAGATTTTGCATACAATAAATATTTCAGCATATTGCACATAAAGATTATTAATAATGAGATTTCCCCTAATTAAAGTGTTAAAAACCGGGATGCTGGTTGAACTAGATTATATGCATCCTCAAGAACAGGAGGTTGTAAGAGCATTACTCAATGTTGTAATTGTTGAAGGTAAAACTTATCCCCAAAAGCAACCTCTATCTCAGGTAGAATTTTCAACTTACTGGTTGAGCAAGGATGCCTTTGTTGTCAGGACATCTGTTCAGGATGCTACACACAAACCAAAAGAAATATTAGGGGCATTTTATTTAAAGCCAAACTTTCCCGGTCGGTGTTGCCATATTTGCAACGCTGGTTTTATTGTACAACCTGGGTTACGCAGTCAGGGGATCGGGCGGTTCATGGGAGAGACTATGCTCTTGATAGCAGCCAGCCTGGGCTATGAAGCAGTAATGTTCAATTTAGTCTTTGAAACTAATATACCTTCAATTACACTTTGGCAGTCGTTAGGATTTGAGATTATTGGGCACATTCCGCGTGCGGCGAAGCTAGGGGATGAACAGGTGGTAGACGCGCTGATCATGTATCGTGCTTTGGGTTGAACCACAAGTCTGATCTTTGTATGTACTAGAAGTCAGTCATAGGGCATAAATGTTAGGATTGCCACAGAAAGAGAATAGCGAAAGAGAAGGAAAAAAAACTGAATGGCAGAAGTTGACAAGTCAATATCCTTCGATGGAAGGGATATTCGACTGAAAGTAGGCTTACTAGCTCCCCAGGCTGGTGGGTCGGTTTTGATAGAATCAGGGGACACATCCGTTTTAGTTACGGCTACGCGATCGCAAGCCAGAGAAGGCATTGATTTTCTTCCGCTCACAGTAGATTATGAAGAAAGGCTATATGCCGCTGGTAGGATTCCCGGAGGAATCATGCGCCGGGAAGGTCGTCCACCAGAAAAAACAATTCTCACCAGCCGTCTTATAGACCGTCCCATGCGTCCCCTGTTCCCGTCATGGCTACGGGATGACCTGCAAATTATTGCCTTAACGCTGTCGATGGACGAGTTGGTGCCACCCGATGTGTTAGCAGTTACAGGTGCTTCCATTGCTACCCTGATTGCCCAGATTCCTTTTAATGGGCCAATGGCAGCAGTGCGGGTTGGTTTAGTGGGAGATGATTTCATTATTAACCCCACTTATGCAGAAATTGAAGCTGGAGATTTGGATCTAGTAGTAGCAGGTTCACCACATGGGGTGATCATGGTGGAGGCGGGAGCCAATCAGTTGCCAGAGCGAGATATTATCGAGGCGATTGACTTTGGTTATGAAGCAGTGCGGGACTTAATCAAAGCGCAGCAAGATTTAGTAGCAGAACTGGGTCTGGTAATAGTGCAAGAAGCACCACCACAAGTAGACCAGACGTTAGAAAATTATATCCGCGATCGCGCTAGCAGCCAGATTAAGAAAATCCTGTCGCAATTTACTTTCACCAAACCCGAACGCGATGCAGCTTTAGATGTCGTCAAGGATGAAATTGCCACGACGATTAAGGAACTGCCACAAGAAGATCCAATTCGAGTTGCCGCAACTGCAAATAGTAAGGCACTTGGTAACACTTTTAAAGATATTACCAAATACTTCATGCGGCGGCAAATCATTGAAGATAACGTTCGCGTTGATGGTCGTAAACTCGATGAAGTCCGTCGTGTTTCTTGTTTAGTTGGTGTCTTACCAAAGCGAGTCCACGGCAGCGGTTTATTTAACCGGGAACTAACTCAGGTATTATCCACTTGTACTCTGGGTACACCTGGGGATGCCCAAAACCTCAACGATGACATGCAGCTAGATCAACATAAGCGTTATCTGCATCATTACAACTTCCCGCCGTTTTCAGTTGGGGAAACCAAGCCAATGCGTTCTCCAGGAAGGCGCGAAATTGGTCACGGGGCATTAGCAGAGCGATCGCTCCTACCTGTGCTACCGTCAAAAGAACAATTTCCTTATGTGATTCGCATCGTATCGGAAGTACTTTCCTCCAACGGTTCCACCTCAATGGGTTCAGTCTGCGGTTCCACCCTCGCCTTAATGGATGCTGGTGTGCCAATTCTCAAACCCGTCAGTGGCGCAGCAATGGGTCTGATTAAGGATGGGGACGAAGTGCGAATCCTGACCGACATTCAGGGCATTGAAGACTTTTTGGGCGACATGGACTTCAAAGTTGCTGGGACGGATACCGGAATTACCGCCTTGCAAATGGATATGAAAATCTCCGGTTTGTCTTTGGACGTTATTTCCCAAGCCGTCCACCAAGCCAAATCAGCCCGATTGCACATTCTGGAAAAAATGCTTGCCTGCATCGATCAACCCCGGATAGAAACCTCACCTTATGCCCCACGTCTGTTAACAATCAAGATTGATTCAGACATGATTGGTCTGGTGATCGGGCCTGGAGGCAAGACTATTAAGGGAATCACTGAGGAAACTGGTGCTAAAATTGACATCGAAGATGATGGTACCGTGACAATTTCCGCTGTGGATGAGAACAAGGCCAAAAGAGCCAAAAACATCATCCAAGGCATGACCCGCAAGCTGCACGAAGGGGATGTCTACGCAGGACGCATCACTCGGATTATACCGATAGGTGCATTTGTGGAATTTCTGCCTGGAAAAGAAGGGATGATCCACATCTCACAACTAGCTGACTACCGCGTTGGCAAAGTTGAGGATGAAGTAGCGGTGGGCGATGAAGTGATTATCAAAGTGCGCGAAATTGACAACAAAGGTCGGATTAATCTCACGCGCTTGGGTATCCACCCAGATCAAGCAACAGCAGCACGGGAAGCGGCGGCGGTGAATCGGTAACTCGATTTGGGATTTTAGATTAAATCTAAAATCCGCGATGCCTACTGTGAAGGCATCGCCGTATGCTTCTCAAATTAGTTGCCAAACTGCTCTAGATAAACTTATCCCGCTCCCAATTATTAATTTATTTTTTAAGTATTTGATAGGTTAAAGGTAGTATATATAGCGTTTCCTAAGCAAGCCCTTCAATATTTCGGCGCTGTCAGGTCAACTCCTCGCCAGTGGTAGACAACTGCAATTGCAAGCCAAGCAAATTTACCGCTGGCACGTCAATGCTTTGTCTCCAAGAGTGGTGCAGTTTCTCAAACAATGGTTAACCCAACTGCCCCAAATGCTGGACTTAAGAGATGCTTTGCTTCAAATAAAACAGGTGAGTATCGCCCATTCACCCACTACCTACGCGCAACTATTGCAGTCATCACTAGAGAAACGCTCTAACGTCAATTTCAGCTTTGTCTCGCCTACCAGCTTTCGCCGCAAGGGTAATCATTTCCCTCTACCAGTGCCAGTTAATCTGTTTCACAGCTACCTGCGTCGCTGGAATGACTTTTCGGGAATCCCAATCGAACAAGAACCTTTTTTCGATTGGATAGATGAAGGGGTAATTATCCATCAGCATCGCTTGGAGTCGGTGAAGGTAGCAGCTGGCAAGCGGGGTTCGGTGACTGGGTTCACAGGGGTAATGTCCTGTGGTTTGAGTAAGGCAGCTTTGGCTAACTCTGAGTTTACTCGGTTGTTTTATGCTTTGGCTCGACTGGCTCCCTACTGTGGTACGGGACACAAAACTACTTTTGGACTGGGACAAACTCGCTTTGATTGGGTGGAACCAGAGGTAAACTTACCCACTCAAGTGCTAACAAATCTGCTGGGAGAACGCATTGATGAATTGACAGCGCTATTCACCGCACAACGAAAACGCACAGGAGGCGATCGCACTGATAAAATTGCTTCTACCTGGGCAACTATCTTAGCACGCCGGGAGATGGGAGAATCATTGCAGGTTATATCCGAAGATTTAGAGATGCTTTACGCTACTGTGAAAACTTACGTAAAATTAGCTCGACGGGCGCTCAGAGCATTGGCATTTTAATTTTAGCGGCGATCGCACTGAAATTCCGGAAATATTGGCTGAAGGTAACGAGCACTCGCGGCTAGAAGAACAAGAGCAGACTGATAAACTCACTCTGATTAGCTTGATTCGCCAATGGTATCAAACTTGGTTAAAAGATCCTGATTTAGTACTTGAAGACCAACATATTTTACCGGACGAATAGGAGCAAAAAGTTGAAATTTTGAAAATAAAAATGAAAAAATTATTTCAAAAAATATTAAATCCAGGAGTAGATGAAACCAGATTAGACGACTATTCCTTAAAATTTGTTGAATGGCTACATGATAGTTTTAAAGAGTCTAATACTGCTTGGAAAGAACCACAAGTTCAGCTAACTGATATCCAACGCTCTGCTATGCAATTTTCTGTGAGGTTCTATGTTGATAATATTCAGTTAGAACACTGGCGGAGTGGAAACCGTATCCAAAATGAGGTGCGGCGAGAGATGGTACGGCGCTTGAGACAAGCTTATATCTACACACTAGGGTGATAAATTTGAAACCCAGAAAAATTGTGTCCACTTATACAACAAAGTAGTAACAATTGTTATAGGCTTGAAAAGCCCTTAACGTTTATACTTTTGGCGAAACTTCACCGCCAAAAAAGCACCAGAGCGATAGGAAATTACCTGTGACCAAGTGTGATTGATAGTTATCAATATAACCTGGTTAAGTTGAACATATTCCTGTCAGCAGCATAGGTGACTTTCTACGCTCTGGTTATTTATTTTCATTATTTTAGGTCAACAGCTTCAGGGGATGTCTATGATCGGCTATTCGGCGTCGCTTATGGGTGAATATGCTTGGACTTGATCACTCCCTAACCCACGCCAGTTGCTCATGGGGGGCCAATGCAGTCTTCTTAAAAAGGCTACGGTGTACACACATTTCTGTACAAAACCAAAATCGTCATAGATCCCCCTAAATCCCTGCCAATTGACGCCAGTCCGCTCAAATCGGTAGACCCGCCCCGCCCACGCGGCTGGCTCCTCTTGGGGTCTTCCCTTCTTCCAAAGAGCAGAGGCTAGGGCCTGCCGTAGGATGCCCATTCGCGTGAGAAGGTCTGTAGGGAGAAAACCGCAGTAGTTCCCCTTAAAAAGAGGGACTTTGAGAAGTTTTTGCCCCCCTTTTTAAACCTTGTCATTGCTTGATGCTGAATGAACAGCGATCGCTCTGAGACTGGGGCAGGTTCGGTTGGAAGTTTACTACACCTTTTCAGAAATATTCTCAATGACATCCAATACCAACTTCAACAATTCATCTACCTTGAATAATACCTACCCCTGAATCTAACCAATTAATTTCTGCCAGCTAGCAGGCCCGACAATTCCATCGGCATCTAAACCATTTTGCTTTTGAAAGTTCTTAATTGCAACCTCTGTTTGCGGTCCATAGACGCCATCAGCCTCGACACCTAGACGATATTGCAAGTATCTGATAACTGAATTACCAGCATGGTTTGGTCTGAGAATTCGTTTTGCCAAAATTAAATTTATGGCATTCCATGTAGCTTCGTCAGCAATTCCAGTCGGCTGAACTCCAACAATAGTCTGAAATTTTTCTACGGCAGATTTGCTGTTAGCCCCAGTGAAGCCATCTTCTACTAATGCCTTACCATTTTTATCGGTTATCTTTAGTCGATTTAAGGCTTTTTGTAGTCTGAGAATAGTAGTATCTACATTCTGCTCTTCATCTGGTACGGGGTTAACAGGAACACTTGACACTTTACCAGTTAAGCCTTTGACGATCGCATTGGCCATTGCTTCCGGATTAAAAAGATTCATATCTTTTTGCGAATCGATAAAGCAACCTTCTACAAGAATCGCAGGCATATCTGTATTTTTCAGAACAAACAAGTGGGAACCACTCTTAACGCCGCGATTAAAAAATCCTAACTTGACGATTTCATCTAATACAGGTTTAGCGATTTTTGTGCCAGTATCGCTAGTTGCAAATACTTCTGTGCCATTAGCCTGTCCGTTAAAACAGTTAAAATGAATCGAGACGTAAATATCTACTTTACTCCCATTAGCTGTAGAACATCTTTTTGAAAGCGATTCCCGGACTGTACTAGCACTACTTGGTCTACATACTACGACTTCATTCCCCAAAGCTCTTAACTTGGCTATAACTCTATTACCAACATCGAGAGTTAAATTATCCTCAAATTTAATCCCCCTGGCTCCTGTGTCTGGTGGACAATTGTGCCCACTATCAATTCCGAATTTCATGATTTTATCCTCAACTTACTTATTTTTACGCTAGTTCAAAACTCTTCCAATTATAGAGACAAAGTTTTGTTAATAAATTTGTTGAAGTACTTGTTAGCAATGTCCGCATTATTTTAAGCATTACTACGCTGGTAAGTAAAATAAGTTTTTCTGCGAACATTGCAAGCAGATTTTATGTAGTAAAATCCGCTGATTGCAAGATTTTTTGGAAGAAAAAACACAACCATCATAATTTATCAAAATCGGAAATAATCCGGTGATTGTTGCAATAAATTGAAATGCAGCAGTTACCCCCATTGTTAAGATAATAACGCTTCGTAAAAGTAGAAAGCTATGACAAATCTACCTAGTGCAACAAGGCAGAGGGGCACAGAAGCAGAGGGGTACAAGGAAGAAAAGCGATAACACAGGCTTTTCAGCCTGATCGAATGGTATGTTTATTTCCGCGATTCTGTACTAGTACGCCTGAATGACCGGAATCTGTGGGCAGATATTTAACAATCAACCTGTGAGCCAGTTTAAAATTTAAGTAAAGAAATATTTCGTAGCTTACAGGCATGAAACGCATCGTCTTGGTTGCTGGGTTTGAATCGTTCAACGCTGACTTATATAGAAAAGCAGCTTTTTTGGCTAACTCTCGCTGTCCTGAGTTGGATATTCGGGTATTTAGCGATCGCGATCTTACTAGCATTCGCACTGAGGTAGAAGCAGCACTTCATGAAGCTGATGTGTTTTTCGGTAGCCTACTATTTGATTATGACCAGGTTGTGTGGTTGCGCGATCGCATTGCCCAAATTCCCATCCGCCTGGTGTTTGAGTCAGCTTTGGAATTGATGAGTTTAACCAAGCTGGGTGACTTTGCCATTGGCGACAAACCCAAAGGAATGCCCAAACCAATTAAATTCATCCTCGACAAATTTAGCAACGGACGAGAAGAAGACAAACTCGCTGGTTACATCAGCTTCTTAAAAATTGGCCCCAAACTACTGAAATACGTGCCAGGGCAAAAAGTCCAAGACTTACGCAACTGGTTAATTATCTATGGTTACTGGAATGCTGGCGGCCCAGAAAATGTCGCTTCATTATTCTGGACACTGGCAGAAAAATATTTGGGTTTAAAAGTCGGCGACATTCCCCCGCTAGTCGAAACCCCCAACATCGGCTTACTCCATCCCGATTATCCAGGATTTTTTGAATCGCCCCGCGAATATTTAGAATGGTATAAAACCCATTGTAGAGACGCGATTAATCACGTCTCCCCGAATCGCGTCTCCCCAGTTGTCGGAATTCTCCTCTACCGAAAACACGTCATCACAAAACAACCCTACATTCCCCAACTGATTCGCAGTTTTGAATCAGCCGGGTTAATTCCTTTACCTATTTTCATCAACGGCGTGGAAGGACATGTGGCGGTACGGGATTTGATGACAAGCGACTATGAAATTCAGCAACGACAACTAGGTAATATCGAGACTCCCTCACTATCTAATGAAGCAGTCAAAGTGGATGCGATCGTTTCGACAATTGGCTTTCCTCTGGTGGGTGGCCCGGCTGGTTCAATGGAAGCAGGGCGTCAGGTGGAAGTAGCAAAGCGCATCCTCACTGCCAAGAATGTACCTTATATTGTTGCTGCACCACTATTAATTCAAGATATTTCTTCGTGGACGCGCCAAGGTGTCGGCGGATTGCAAAGTGTCGTGTTGTACGCGTTACCAGAATTGGATGGGGCTATTGATACCGTTCCCCTTGGTGGTTTGGTGGGCGAAAATATTTATCTGGTTCCCGAACGGGTGCAGCGATTAATTGGTAGGGTAAAAAGTTGGGTGGCTTTGCGACAAAAACCTGCTTCGGAACGCAAGATTGCGATCATTTTATATGGGTTTCCTCCAGGTTATGGCGCTGTGGGCACAGCTGCATTATTAAATGTCCCGCGTAGTTTGCTGAAGTTTCTCCACGCACTCAAAGACCAAGGTTATACCGTTGGGGATTTGCCGGAAGATGGGGAAGAATTGATTCGCTGGGTGAAAGAGGCGGATGAATCTTTAAATGATGCGGAGAATATCCCTGCCTCTGTCAATGTTCGCACATTAGAAAAATGGTTGGGATATCTGCAAACCTCCCGCATCGAAAAACAATGGAAATCTCTCACGGGAACTGGAATTAAAACTTATGGCGATGAATTTCAGATTAGTGGTGTGCAATTAGGCAATGTGTGGATAGGTGTACAACCACCTTTGGGGATACAAGGCGACCCGATGCGCTTAATGTTTGAACGAGATTTAACGCCTCATCCGCAATATGCTGCTTATTATAAATGGCTGCAAAATGAGTTTCAAGCTGATGCTTTAGTTCACTTTGGAATGCATGGGACGGTGGAATGGTTGCCTGGTTCTCCGTTGGGTAATACGGGTTATTCTTGGTCGGATATTTTGTTAGGAAATTTGCCTAATCTATATATATATGCGGCGAATAATCCTTCTGAGTCGATGTTGGCAAAACGTCGCGGTTATGGGGTGTTAATTTCTCATAATGTACCGCCTTATGGACGGGCAGGTTTGTATAAGGAATTGGTGGTGTTGCGAGATTTGATTTCGGAGTATCGGGAAGATCCACAAAAGAATTATGTCTTGAAGGAAGGGATTTGTAAAAAAATTGTGGACTCTGGGTTGGATGCTGATTGTCCGTTTGAAGATGCTAAACGGTTGGGGATTGCGTTTACTCCGGAGAATGTTCGGATGTTTAGTGGTCATGCTTTTGATGATTATTTGGTGGAGTTGTATGAATATTTGCAGGTTTTAGAAAATCGGTTGTTTTCTTCTGGGTTGCATACTTTGGGGGAAGCACCGAATGAGGAGGAGTTGGGGTCGTATTTGGAGGCTTATTTTGGGGGGGAGGAAGGAATAAACGAACCGCCAAGCCGCCAAGGACACCAAGAGGAAGAAAAGCTAATAAGGGATTTGTTGATGCAATCTACGGATGAGTTAACGAATTTGTTAAGGGGGTTGAATGGGGAGTATATTCAGCCTGCACCTGGTGGGGATTTGTTAAGGGATGGGGCTGGTGTGTTACCGACTGGGAGGAATATTCATGCTTTAGATCCTTATCGGATGCCTTCACCTGCTGCTTATGAACGGGGACGAGAAATTGCTCAAAAAATTATCGCCCAGCATTTGGATGAATATGGGACGTATCCGGAAACGGTGGCGGTGATGCTTTGGGGATTGGATGCGATTAAAACTAAGGGTGAATCTCTGGGGATTCTGTTGGAATTGGTGGGGGCTGAACCTGTTAAGGAAGGAACTGGCAGAGTTGTTCGTTATGAATTGAAGCCGTTGGTGGAGGTTGGACATCCCCGGATTGATGTGTTGGGTAATTTGTCTGGGATTTTCCGGGATAGTTTTGTAAATATCATCGAATTGTTGGATGATTTATTTCAACGGGCGGCTGATGCTGATGAACCGGAAGATCAAAATTTTATTAGAAGACATGCTTTGGCTTTAAAAGCCCAAGGGGTGGAAAATGCATCGGCAAGATTGTTTTCTAATCCGGCGGGTGATTTTGGTTCTTTGGTGAACGATCGCGTGGTTGATGGGAATTGGGAATCTGGTGAGGAGTTAGGCAATACTTGGCAAAGTCGCAATGTGTTTAGCTATGGGAGAGAAGATAAAGGTCAAGCTAGACCGGAAGTGTTGAATACGTTGTTAAAAACAAGCGATCGCATTGTTCAAGAAATCGATTCGGTTGAATATGGTTTAACTGATATTCAAGAATATTACGCCAATACCGGCGGTTTGAAAAGGGCAGCAGAAAAACAAGGCGGGAAGAAGGTTACAACCAGCTTTGTCGAAAGTTTCTCGAAAGATACTACACCCCGCAATTTAGATGATTTGCTGCGAATGGAGTATCGCACTAAGTTGGTAAATCCCAAATGGGCGCAAGCGATGGCAAATCAAGGTTCTGGTGGTGCGTTTGAAATTTCCCAACGGATGACGGCGTTGATTGGTTGGGGTGGTACTGCCGATTTTACCGATGATTGGGTTTATGACCAAGCGGCTGATACTTATGCTTTAGATGCAGAGATGGCGGATAAATTACGTAAGGCAAATCCTGAAGCTTTTCGCAATATTTTAGGGAGAATGTTGGAGGCGCATGGGCGGGGTTTCTGGGAAGCTGATGGTGAGAAGTTAGATAAATTGCGGCAATTATATGAGTTGACAGATGAGGAATTGGAAGGAGTGACGGTTTAGAGAGTTGAGTCCGTTAGCATTTGATATCTCGTAACATTCAATAGCAAATTATATGGAAAACTCTTTTACTGCTGTATTTGAAAAGGTAGAAGACTGGTATATTGGCTACGTTCAAGAGTTACCGGGTGCCAATGTCCAAGAGAGAACGCTGGAAGAAGCGAGAATAAGTCTACGGGAAGCGATAGAGTTAATTCTAATATCAAATCGGGAACTCGCAGAGCAACAACTCTCCGGTAAAGATGTCGTCCGTGAACAGATTACTGTCAAATTTTACTGAAAAGACGTGAATTGATTCGCCATTTGCAAGAGAACGGCTGTTTGTTTCTTCGGGAGGGTGGAAGGCATACGATTTATTACAATCCATCAAACAACAGAACCTCGGCAGTTCCAAAACATACTGAGATTGTTGATATTCTAGCTATCAAGATTTGCAAAGATTTGGAGATTTCCCCACCCTAGTGTTGTAGGGTGCGTTACACGTTTCACGCTAAGAGATTTCCAACAAATAAATTGTCTAATCTTGTGGGGTGGGTTCAAAAAGCCCGTTTTTAGCTACAGGCAGGCTTTTCTACCCCCCGTAATCAGTAGTAATGACATACTTATAAATTTTCCCACCTACCTGCTTCATTCCTCGTTCCCATGCTCTGCATGGGAATGCATTCATCGAGGCTCCGACTCAATGTCTGATTGGAGGCAGAGCCTCTTATCAGCCATTCCCATGCAGAGCATAGGAACGAGAGAAACGCTGTGGAGCAACTCTAAAAGACTTGTGTGTACACCGTAGCTCCGACTCAGAGAGGGACAGGTTTTGCGTAGTCTAACCAGGGAGAGGTTTTTTATTCGACGCTATCTAAACGCAACCCCCTGCATTGCCATTGCATCGACTGACAATCCCATTGCATCGATTGACAATCCCATTGCATCAACTGACAATCCCATTGCATCAACTGACAATCCCATTGTATCGACTAACAATGCGATCGCATCAACTGACAATGCCATTGTATCGACTAACAATGCGATCGCATCGACTTGCAAAAATTAACCCACGTTTCCTTAACTTTGTTCTATCTAAAAATCTCATTTACTGTTAGTTTTTTTGTTGTAATGGGCACATTAAACTTATCCCTTACAACAGTATGCATATATGCCTACCCAAGATAAAACCCGCCGTTTGCCCTCTCAATCAATTAATCAAGATATTACTTCATTACACGGTTTGCAAACTGTCAGTACCTATGATACGACCCGTGCTGATGCCTCTATAACAAACTTACAGCAAGCTTATCAAGCTATGTTGACGCAGCAACAAGCCGAAACTGAGAAACTAACTTTATACCGTGCTGCTACCGATGCTGCGCGATTAGCAGAATGGGAATTTCACAATGCTGTATTAGCTATGAAAGAAGTAATCCGCGGACAATATGGGTCAGATAGCGACCAAGCCCAAGCGGTTGGACTAAAGAAAAAATCAGAGCGCAAGCGTCCTTCCCGCAGAAAGTCAGTTGCGATGGCGTAACCGCCCGCTGGAAGCGATCGCAAGTTAATCAACAATAATAAAACAGACGCAGCAAGCCCGCCGACAGCGCTGGTTCACTGCGTCTTCTTTATTAACAATCTACTAGAGCAAACGCTGCACAAACCCCATAGCAAACTACCCTCTGCCTCCTTGCCTTTCCCCCGTTATCATTAGAAGTTAGTATGCATTACGGGTGCAAACCGGAATATAGAGTCAGGAATTGCTTTAAGAAAACCTCTTTTAAACACGAAAACCCAGAAAATTCTTTAGAGATAAGGCTATGGCAACCGAACAGTTAACTAGAGACAGCGACAATCTAGATTTAAATCAGCTACTAAGAACGCTGAATGCTGTTAAACAGGGTGACTTCTCGGCTCGGATGCCCATAGACCATACTGGTGTGGCGGGGAAAATAGCTGACACGCTCAATGATATTATTGATCAGAATGAGCGAATGGCGGCAGAACTACAACGGATTGGTAATGTTGTCGGCAAAGAAGGCAAAATTGCTGAACGCGCCTCTCTGGGAGATGTTCGTGGTTCATGGTCACATTGTGTTACTTCTGTCAATACTCTGATTACAGATTTAGTCCAACCAACAGCAGAAACTACTCGGGTAATTCGGTCAGTTGCCAATGGTGACTTATCGCAAACGATCGCCACAGAACTTGAGGGCAGACCTTTGCAAGGTGAGTTTCTCCAAACTGCTAACATCGTTAACACGATGGTAGATCGGCTTGGTTCTTTTGCATCGGAAGTAACGCGGGTGGCGCGTGAGGTGGGAACTGAAGGGAAATTAGGTGTTCAAGCCGAAGTCCAAGGTGTTGCTGGTACTTGGAAAGATTTGACTGATAGCGTTAACTTGATGGCGGGAAATCTCACCGGACAAGTTCGGAACATTGCCGAAGTTGCCACTGCGATCGCTAACGGTGACTTATCCAAAAAAATCACTGTCGATGTTAAAGGCGAAATTCTAGAACTTAAAAACACCGTCAACACGATGGTGGATCAGCTTAATTCTTTTGCATCGGAAGTAACGCGAGTTGCGCGTGAGGTGGGAACTGAAGGGAAATTGGGCGTGCAAGCCGAAGTTAAAGGTGTCGCCGGCACTTGGAAGGATCTCACAGACAACGTTAACTTAATGGCAGGGAATTTGACTGCCCAAGTCCGTAACATTGCGGAAGTAACAACGGCGGTAGCGAATGGTGATTTGTCTAAGAAAATTACTGTCGATGTCAAAGGCGAAATTTTGGAGTTGAAAAACACCGTCAACATCATGGTGGATCAACTTAATTCCTTTGCATCAGAAGTAACAAGAGTTGCGCGTGAGGTGGGTGCAGAAGGCAAATTGGGCGGTCAAGCAGAAGTTCGGGGAGTAGCGGGTACTTGGAAAGACCTTACCGATAGTGTGAATTTCATGGCGGGAAGCTTGACGGCACAAGTGCGGAATATTGCGGAAGTTACCACGGCTGTAGCGAATGGTGATTTATCTAAGAAAATCACTGTGGATGTCAAAGGCGAAATACTGGAGTTGAAAAACACGATCAATACGATGGTGGTTCAGCTTAATTCCTTTGCATCGGAAGTAACAAGAGTTGCGCGTGAGGTGGGAACTGAAGGAAAATTAGGCGTGCAAGCGCAAGTGCAGGGAGTAGCGGGTACTTGGAAAGATTTAACTGACAACGTTAACTTAATGGCGGGTAATCTCACCGGACAGGTGCGAAATATTGCCGAAGTTGCCACTGCGATCGCAAATGGTGATCTCTCTAAAAAAATCACCGTCGATGTCAGAGGTGAAATTCTAGAACTCAAGAATACCATCAATATAATGGTGGATCAACTTAGTTCCTTTGCAAGTGAAGTCACAAGAGTTGCGCGTGAGGTGGGTAGTGAAGGGAAACTGGGCGTGCAAGCCGATGTTAAGGGTGTCGCTGGCACTTGGAAAGATTTAACTGATAGCGTAAACTTCATGGCGGGTAGTTTAACGGCGCAGGTGCGGAACATTGCGGAAGTGACTACTGCTGTGGCAACAGGCGACTTATCCAAGAAAATCACTGTCGATGTCAAAGGTGAAATTCTGGAACTCAAAAACACCATCAACACAATGGTGGATCAACTCAATTCCTTTGCATCAGAAGTAACGAGGGTTGCGCGTGAGGTGGGAAGCGAGGGGAAACTGGGCGTGCAAGCAGAAGTGCGCGGTGTGGCTGGCACTTGGAAAGATTTAACTGACAGCGTGAATTTCATGGCGGGAAGTTTAACGGCACAAGTGCGGAATATTGCCGAAGTAACTACCGCCGTAGCAACAGGTGACCTTTCTAAGAAAATCACTGTAGATGTTAAAGGTGAAATGCTGGAGTTGAAAAATACCATCAACACGATGGTGGATCAACTCAGTTCCTTTGCTAGTGAAGTGACGCGAGTCGCCCGGGAAGTGGGAACTGAAGGTAAATTGGGCGTGCAAGCGGAAGTTAGAGGAGTGGCAGGTACTTGGAAAGACTTAACCGACAACGTAAATTTAATGGCGGGGAACCTCACCGATCAAGTGCGAAACATTGCCGAAGTTGCAACTGCGATCGCCAATGGTGACTTATCTAAGAAAATTACTGTTGCTGTCAAAGGCGAAATTCTGGAACTTAAGAATACCATCAATATAATGGTGGATCAACTCAACTCCTTTGCAAGTGAAGTGACGCGGGTGGCGCGTGAGGTGGGAAGTGAGGGTAAGTTGGGTGTGCAAGCTGATGTTAAGGGTGTGGCTGGCACTTGGAAAGATTTAACTGACAGTGTGAACTTCATGGCGGGAAGTTTAACGGCACAGGTGCGAAACATTGCCGCCGTCACCACCGCTGTAGCTAATGGCGACTTATCTAAAAAAATCTCCGTTGATGTCAAAGGTGAAATTTTAGAGTTGAAGAACACCGTCAACACGATGGTAGATCAACTTAATTCCTTTGCAAGTGAAGTTACAAGAGTTGCCCGTGAGGTGGGAACTGAAGGGAAGCTGGGTGTACAAGCGGAAGTTAAAGGTGTCGCCGGCACTTGGAAGGATCTCACCGACAGTGTAAACTTTATGGCGGGAAGTTTGACGGCGCAAGTGCGAAACATTGCTGAAGTTACCACAGCTGTAGCGAAGGGCGACCTCTCGAAGAAAATTACTGTCGATGTGAAAGGCGAAATTCTGGAACTCAAAAACACCATTAATACAATGGTGGATCAGCTAAATTCCTTTGCATCAGAAGTTACAAGGGTGGCGCGGGAGGTGGGGACGGAAGGTAAATTAGGTGTGCAAGCCTACGTTAGAGGAGTTGCAGGCACTTGGAAAGATTTAACAGACAACGTTAACTCGATGGCGGGGAACTTAACCGGACAAGTTCGCAACATCGCGGAAGTTACAAAGGCGGTAGCTAATGGCGACCTTTCTAAGAAAATTACCGTCGATGCCAGAGGCGAAATTTTAGACTTGAAGAATACTACCAATACAATGGTTGATCAACTCAGTTCCTTTGCAAGTGAAGTAACGCGGGTGGCGCGGGAAGTGGGAACTGAAGGGAAGTTGGGCGGACAAGCGCAAGTCCAAGGTGTTGCAGGGACTTGGAAAGATTTAACAGACAACGTTAACTCGATGGCGGGGAACTTAACGGCTCAAGTGCGCGGTATTGCCAGAGTTGTAACGGCGGTTGCTAATGGTGACTTGAAACGGAAACTGATGTTAGATGCCAAGGGAGAAATTGAAACTTTGGCAGAAACAATCAACGAAATGATTGATACCCTAGCAACGTTTGCCAATCAAGTAACCACAGTGGCGCGGGAAGTGGGAATTGAAGGGAAGTTAGGGGGACAAGCGAGAGTCCCTGGGGCGGCTGGGACTTGGAAAGATTTGACAGATAACGTCAACGAACTCGCTGCTACACTTACCACCCAGTTGCGATCGCTGGCAGAAGTTGCTACAGCTGTAACTAAGGGCGATTTAACTCGTTCCATTGCTGTCGA
The DNA here is from genome assembly GCF_036919675.1 of Nostoc sp. Lineage (GTDB taxonomy): Bacteria > Cyanobacteriota > Cyanobacteriia > Cyanobacteriales > Nostocaceae > Nostoc. The sequence goes on along the minus strand of NZ_JBALCP010000075.1, from coordinate 15,974 downwards.
AGCGCTAGGGGAAGTTGCCATCCTCAAAGACAACATCAACCAAATGATTGCCAATCTGCGGGAAACAACGCAGAAAAACACCGAACAAGACTGGTTGAAAACTAACTTAGCTAAGTTTACCCGAATGCTGCAAGGGCAGCGAGAGTTGGAAACTGTATCTAAACTAATTCTCTCAGAACTTGCACCCCTGGTAGGAGCGCAACACGGCGTATTCTTCCTGATGGAGTATGGGGAAAATACACCGTATTTGAAACTAATTAGTAGCTACGCTTACCGCGAACGCAGACATTTGGCTAACCGCTTCCACTTGGGTGAAGGTTTGGTGGGACAATGCGCTTTAGAAAAAGAGCGAATTCTGCTGACGGAAGTACCAAGTGATTATGTCAGAATTTCCTCTGGTTTGGGAGAAGCCACGCCACTTAATGCGGTGGTGTTACCTGTACTTTTTGAAGGACAGGTGACAGCAGTCATAGAATTAGCTTCATTTCGCCGCTTTAGCGAAATTCATTTGACATTCTTCGACCAACTTACCGAAAGTATAGCGATCGTCCTGAACACGATCGCAGCATCGATGCGAACTGAAGAATTACTCAAGCAGTCGCAATCTTTGGCTGAAGAACTCCAAACCCAGCAAAGTGAACTTCGGGAAACCAACCAGCGTTTAGAACAACAAGCCCAATCCCTCAAAGCCTCAGAGGATTTACTCAAAGGACAGCAAGAGGAATTGCAACAAACCAATGCTGAGTTAGAAGAAAAGGCAGAGTTGTTAGCTACGCAGAAGAAAGAAGTCGAGCGCAAAAATCGCGAAATTGAACAAGCAAGACTCTCTTTAGAAGACAAGGCTGAACAACTCGCCCTTTCCTCAAAATACAAATCAGAATTTCTCGCCAACATGTCCCATGAACTGCGGACACCGTTGAACAGCTTGTTGATTTTGGCGAAGTTGTTGGCAGATAACATTGATCACAACCTCACCAACAAACAAGTCGAATACAGCCAGACAATTTATTCAGCAGGTACTGATTTGTTGACGTTAATCAATGACATTCTGGATCTCGCTAAAATTGAATCTGGAACTATGTCAATTGACATAACCCAAATATCGTTAGCAGAGTTGGGCGAACAGACTGAGCGCACCTTCGGAGAAATAGCTCAGAGCAAAAGACTTGGCTTTGCAATTGAATTTGCTCCCGAATTGCCAATCAGCATCAATACAGATGTCAAACGCTTACAACAGGTGTTGAAAAATCTCCTCTCCAACGCTTTTAAATTTACACAGCATGGGGAGGTTCGCTTAAAGATTGCGGTGGCGAAGCAGGGATGGAGCAACGACCAGAAAACTCTAAATAGCGCCCAGCTTGTGATTGCCTTCTCAGTCAGCGATACAGGCATTGGCATTGCCCCCGAAAAGCAGAAAGTGATTTTCGAGGCATTTCAGCAAGCCGATGGCTCTACCAGTCGGAGATACGGCGGCACTGGATTGGGCTTATCAATTAGCCGCGAAATCGCCCATCTCTTTGGTGGAGAAATTAAATTAGTCAGTCAACCCGGTCAAGGTAGCACGTTTACGTTCTACGTCCCCCAATTGAGACAAGAGTTAAGAGTCAATAGTCAAGAGTCTACATTAATATTTCCCACTCCCTACTCAGTCCCGGCTAAACCAGAGCTATCCGCTAACAGCACTCAGCCCCGGCTAAACCAGAGCTATCCCCTAACAGCAGGTTTAAATGACGATCGCACTACTATTGGCATAGGCGATCGCGTGTTGTTAATTGTCGAAGATGACGTTAATTTTGCGCGTATCCTCATAGAGATGGCGCAACAGCAAGGATTCAAAGTAATAACTGCCCAAAACGGCAGTACAGGTTTGACACTAGCGCAGCAATTCCTACCTTCAGCCATTTTGCTAGATATTAGGTTACCAGAAATGGATGGTTGGACGGTATTGGATCGCCTGAAACATGACCAAAATACACGTCACATTCCTGTACATATTATGAGCGTTGAGGAAGGGAGACAACGCGGTTTGCAACTAGGAGCGATCGCATATCTGCAAAAGCCTTTAACCAGCGAGACAATATCCCAGGCGTTGACTAAAATTAAAGGTTTTGTTGAGCGCCAAGTGAAAAATTTGTTAGTCGTCGAAGATGACGACATTCAACGGCTTAGTATTGTCGAGTTGATTGGCAACAGCGATGTTTCTACTACTGCTGTTGGCACAGGTGCAGAAGCGCTAGAAGCTATTCGCGCCCAGCATTTTGATTGTCTCGTTCTCGATTTAGGGCTACCTGACATGACTGGGTTTGAACTGATCGAACAGATAAAGCTTCTACCTAACGGCAAAACATTACCAATTATTGTTTATACAGGTAGAGAAATTAGCAAAGCTCAAGAAACAGAACTCAGGCGAATTGCCGAAACAATCATCATTAAAGATGTGCGATCGCCCGAACGTCTCCTCGATGAAACAGCATTGTTTTTACACCGAGTCCAAGCAAATTTACCCGCACCCAAGCGAGAAATACTCGAACAACTGCATTCACAAGACTACTTACTCACTGGCAAGAAAGCGCTAATTATAGACGACGATGTGCGTAATATCTTCGCGCTGACCAGTATGTTAGAGCGTTATCAAATACAGGTTTTATATGCTGAAAACGGTAGGGAGGGGATTACTTTGTTAGAAACGACATCAGATATTGATGTCGTTTTGATGGACGTGATGATGCCAGAAATGGACGGTTACGAAACAACACGCGTAATCCGCCAAAACGATCAATTTAAATCTTTGCCGATTATTGCACTGACCGCTAAAGCCATGCAAGGCGATCGCGAGAAGTGTATTGAAGCGGGTGCATCCGACTACATCACCAAACCCGTAGATACTGAACAACTGCTTTCACTATTGCGTGTTTGGCTATACCATTAACCGCAGAGAAAAGCGATCATGAAACATCTTGAAGATAGAGTGGCATTGGTAACAGGTGCTACGCGGGGAATTGGTAGGGGAATTGCTATTGGCTTGGCTGAGGCTGGTGCAACTGTATACGTTACCGGCCGCAGCCTCAACAACTCTTCCAGTGATACGGTTTCAGGGAGTCTTAGTGAAACCCAATCAGCCATAGAGGAAGTCGGTGGTGTATGCATTCCAGTCCAAGTAGACCACAGTGACGATGAGCAGGTGCGTTTACTGTTTGAGCGCATCCAAGATGAGCAGGATGGACAACTCGACCTACTGGTTAACAATGCTTACTCAGGAGTTCAGGCAGTAAAAGACGCCTATGGGCAGCCCTTTTGGGATGGTGAACCAAGTATTTGGGATGCTAGCAACAACGTTGGTCTTCGTAGCCACTATGTTGCGAGTGTTTTTGCTGCCCGAATGATGACCAAGCGTAACTCTGGACTAATTTGCACCATTTCCTCGTGGGCTGGGATGTCTTACATTTTTAATACAGCATACGGTGTTGGTAAAGCAGCTTGCGATCGCCTAGCAGCTAATATGGCTGTTGAACTCAAACCCCATAATGTCGCTTCTGTTTCAATTTGGCCAGGTATAGTTGGTACTGAGCTTTTTTCCCGTTTTGCTTCTGAAATGAATCAAACCAATGCTACTGATCAAAAAAGCTCATTCATCAGCGATCGCTACAACTGGGAAACTCCCTTATTAACTGGACGAGTGATTGCTGCACTTGCTTGTGAGCCAAATCTCATGCGCCGTACAGGACGGGTGCAGATTGTTGCCGAATTAGCCAAGCAATATGGAATTGTAGATGAAAATGGCGATCGGCCCGCATCGCTACGTTCTCTACGTTTTGTGCTGTCGGCTGCATTGCCTGTACTGAGAAAGTACTCATGGCTCATACCTGATATTAAAATGCCGTGGTCACTCCTACTACTGAATGCCCTTAGCTCGCCTAAAATTTAATCGGCATTGGGGATGGGGCATCCACCTTTGATACTCGTGAACGAGTCTTTTAGCTGCGTTTATCCACCTTTGATACTCGTGAACGAGTCTTTTAGCTACGTTCATCCACCTTTGATAATCGTGAACGAGTCTTTTAGCTGCGTTTATCCACCTTTGATACTCGTGAACGAGTCTTTTAGCTGCGTTCATCCACCTTTGATACTCATTAACGAGTCTTTTAGCTGCGTTCATCCACCTTTGATACTCGTTAATCAGTCTTTTAGCTCCGTTGATCCATTTTTCAGACTCGGGAACGAGTCTTTGAAAGCCAGTCTAGAACAAGCTTTTAGAGATTCTCTCGTTCCCAGTCTCTGACTGGGAATGCCTAATGTGGGGGCTGCCGCCTCCCTTACTCGCGGCAGAGCCACAATGATCAGCATTTCCAGCCTCTGGCTGGAAACGAGGTTTTAAAGGGATTTGAGCTTAAGTTGACACCAATAAGCAATGCGCTTTACCCCTACAGCACAGGTCTATTTACCATCCCAGATGATTAATCAAAGTTGGAAACGACCTATTTTGGTAAATGCATACCATGATTAATTTGTACAGTGCATAAGTTCTCCAATAAAAACTCTAATTGCCGCCTTCAAAATAATCAAATTTTGTCGCACCTTTACTAAACAAGCAGTTTGAGCACATAAAACTTTGTATCCTGAATTAATAGGTCTTAATTAATAGTTCTTTTAAAACTGGTGCAAGAAGATTTTAGGCTAATTGTTGATTTAGTTTTAGTTCTAGGAGTTGCAGCCTGTGGCGGACTGTTGGCGGCACTTTTGCGACAACCCGTGCTGCTAGGTTATCTCATAGGCGGGATGATCATTGGGCCAGCCGGACTGGGACTGATTAAAGAACTTATTCAAGTAGAGACTCTGGCACAGTTCGGGGTTGCCTTTTTGTTATTCGCCTTGGGTGTGGAATTTTCCTTTGCCGAACTCAAGAAGGTAAAAGCGATCGCTCTTGGCGGAGGTGGACTCCAGATTGCTTTGACGATTTTGATCACAGTTGTGGTATGCGGGTTAACCGGAGCCTGGGGAGCCTTACCTGCTAAGGGGATGTTTTTGGGATGTATTCTGTCCTTGTCTTCCACGGCGGTTGTCCTCAAGTGCTTAATGGAAGATAACGAAACAGAAACGCCCCACGGGCAAGTTATGCTAGGGATTCTGGTAGTACAGGACTTGGCACTAGGACTGATGTTAGCAGTCTTACCAGCCCTTAACCAACCAGCAGAAACTATTGGCATCACTGTGCTGACAGCACTACTGTTGATTGGTTTATTTGCCGCCGGAGCAGTAGTTGCGGGGATTTGGCTGATACCACCTTTGTTGCAACTGTTAGCCCGTACCGAAAGCAAAGAACTATTTTTATTAGGGGTTGTAGCTCTATGTTTGGGCATTGCTCTGTTGACAGAGCATTTGGGGCTGTCGATTGAAATGGGGGCATTTGTCGCAGGTTTGATGATTTCTGAAGTGGAGTACGCCGATCAAACCTTGACTTATGTCGAACCCTTGCGAGATATCTTTGCCAGTTTATTTTTTGCCGCCATTGGGATGTTAATCGACCCAGTGTTTTTGTGGAACAACCTAGAATTGATTTTGGGGTTAGTGGCAATAGTTTTCGTAGGGAAATTTTTGATTATCACCCCCCTAGTAAAGCTGTTTGGCTACCCTTTGAAAACAGCGATAATTGCCGGTTTGGGACTGGCGCAAATTGGAGAATTTTCCTTTGTCCTCGCTAGTGAAGGGCAGTCTTTGGGGCTGGTGTCCCGACAAATATACTTATTAATTTTGGGAACCACCGCAGTTACTCTCATGCTTACTCCCTTTGTCCTGCGGCTAGTGCCATTTTTATTTAACTTTGCCGAATCAATGCCCTGGTTGAAACCGTATTTAGAAGAACAAGAGGCGCGGGATGTGTCGGAAGATTTGCCCTTCAAAAACCATGTGGTAGTTTGTGGCTATGGGCAAGTTGGCAAAAATTTAGTAAAGTTGTTGCTGCAACATGACTTGCCTGTGGTAGTAATCGACCAATCAGAAAGTAGAATTCAGCAGTTGCGTGAGATGGGTGTGTCTTATGTCTATGGCAATTGCGTGAGTTTACATGTTCTGGAAACTGCTGGCGTGAATTATGCCAAAGGAATGGCGATCGCCCTCCCAGACCCCATGAGTACCCGTCTTTGCTTGAAACGCGCTTTGGAATTGCGCCCAGAATTAGATTTGGTTGTCCGTGCTACCCAGGATAAAAATATTGAGGTGCTGTATCAATTGGGAGCAAAAGAAGTTGTGCAACCAGAGTTTGAAGCCAGCTTAGAAATGGCAACTCATTTATTAACTGGCTTAGGCTTGTTGTCGCCAGCTGTCGTCCAACGCCAAATGCAGCAAATCCGCAACGATCATTATTTAGATTTGCGGCCAGAGCTTTCTGCTACTGAAGTTGCTCGTGATTTGCGCCAAGCAACTCGCGATTTAAATCAGCGCTGGTATCCTTTACCATCTGCTTCGCCTTTAATTGGCATGAGCATAGAAGAAGTAGATATGCGCTACTTAACAGGAGCGAGTTTGATGGCAATTCGCCGCGCTAACGGGGATGAAATCGATTATCCCAATAATCAAACCAAATTGGAAGAAGGCGATCGCTTGCTGGTAGTGGGAGCAGATGAAGAATTAGCAGCTTTGGCAGAGTTAGCTAAAGGACAAGCTGTTGTTCCTGGAGAAAATAGTGCTTGTCAGTGGATTACAGTTAATGCAGATGCGCCAACGCTAGGTAAAACCCTTAGAGATTTAGATATCGGCAAGCAATATGGAGTACAGGTACAGGCGATCCGGCGAGATGGCAAGTTTATCCGCTATCCTGATGGCGGCATGGACTTACGAGTTAGCGACCAAGTATTGTTATGTGGTGGCTTGACAGGTCTGAGTCAACTAGAACAGTTATTTGTCGTCGCCAGTGGAGTTAGGAGTTAGGAGTTTAGAATTTTACAGATGTTTTCATGTATTTGAACCACATCTGTCGTAGGGGCACAGCAATGCTGTGCCCCTAGAGCGTCGTCTATTTACCTGAAAATAGCTGTAACTCCTCACTCACTTGTTTTCGGTTTAATATAAGCGATCGCTTGTTTCCAAACAGTGGTTTGCTGACTGTTTTCATCAGCAATACAGATACAGTGTGGGTCTTGCCATAAAACCCTCCCTGTTACCACATCACCAGTCAGCAACTTGAACTCTACTGGTTTTGTTTGTTTAATCAGGGTTTGGACTTGTCTAATACTAGGCAAAGCGGTGTCAAATTCGGTAAGCATTTTTAGTAAAGATGAACCTACAAGGCAAAATAAAGAGTAACTAATCCTTGATAATTCATCCTTGGAGAAATGGCAATCGAATTTACTAAGTATCATGGTCTAGGCAACGATTTTATTCTGATTGACAATCGCTCGTCATCTGTGCCTGTAGTGACCCCAGAGCAAGCCATCAAGTTGTGCGATCGCCACTTTGGTATCGGTGCTGATGGTGTAATTTTTGCCCTACCAGGAGAAAACGGCACTGACTACACTATGCGGATTTTTAATTCCGATGGTTCAGAACCAGAAATGTGTGGCAATGGCATTCGCTGTTTAGCTGGCTTTTTAGCAGACTTAGAAGGCGAATCCCGGAATAAAGACTCATATCGCATTCATACTTTGGGTGGTGTAATGACTCCCCAACTCTTATCTGATGGTCTAGTGAAGGTGGATATGGGTTTACCCAGGTTACTCGCTGTTGAAATTCCCACCACCCTTGCACCCGCTCAAGAAAAAGTAATTTCTCAGCCGTTGGAGGTGGCGGGGCAAACTTGGGAAGTCACTTGTGTAAATATGGGAAATCCCCACTGCATTACTTTTGTGGAAGATGTAGCAGCAATTGAGCTAGAAACCATCGGCCCTAAATTTGAGCATCACCCAGTTTTTCCGCAACGCATAAATACGGAATTTATGCAAGTGGTACGCCGTGACTATTTGAAAATGCGGGTATGGGAACGGGGTGCTGGGATTACATTAGCTTGTGGTACTGGTGCTTGTGCTTCCTTGGTAGCTGGAGTGTTAACAGGAAAATGCGATCGCGCTGCCACTATAGAATTACCAGGCGGCCCCTTGCAAATTCAATGGTCAGAAATCGACCAAAGGGTTTACATGACAGGCCCGGCTGAGAGAGTATTCACGGGTAAACTGTAACCGACTTAGGAACCGGGATTTAATAAGATCCACAACTTTTTTCTGGTAGCAGCGCACTGAAATGTTTCTGTGCAAGAAATCTGGAAGTTAATAAATCCGCATTCCTTAGCATTGGCATTACTCAAGTAGTAGTGCCATAGAAATCAGCGATCGCCAAATCTGATGATCGCTGATTAAGCATTCTTCAAATCTGTCTACCAGATTCTTGGGCGTGCAACATCTCTATTAACAGTGTCAAGCTAGTGCAAGAGGGTTTGTAGTAAACACTTTAGGGACTTCCAAATAAAAAAATGTCCCAAAACTGACGCAAAAACCCTCTCATTTTTCCTCTCTCTGTGTTCTCTGTGTCTCTGTGGTTCGTTTATTTGGATAATTTATTTCTTGGAAGTCCCTTAGTGCTGAGAAAACAGACCCCTAGATTCTTTCTTCCAAGTAGCGATAAATTGCACTGTCAAGGGATGGCATTAATTCACCTCGGCTGCTACCAAGAACGCTGTAACTTGGGCGCAGAGCAGTTAAACCAAGTTCTTCTGTGGGTAGTGCAATCAGATTGCTGACACTGACTCCAGCTCGCTTGGCCGCTAACCGTGCTAAATCAGCCCAGGCGATCGCACTCTTGTTCGCCAAATGCCACAGCCCACACTCGCCGTCAATTAATAAATCCAGGCTAGCATGAACCAAATCTGGCACATAGGTAGGTGAAACAATTCCATCCTCTGCGGCGATGAAAGTATTCCCAGCACTAAGCTGACGCAGGGCGATCGTGATAAAATTGTAATCATCCCACGGCCCAAAAAATGCACTGGTGCGAATCACTAGCGATGCTGGGTCAGCCTGCAATACAAGCTTTTCCGCCAAAACTTTGCTGCACCCATATACATTCAGGGGGGCAACGGTATCAGTTTCCACATAAGGATTAGACACAGCACCGTCAAATACCAAATCTGAGGAGAAAGTCAATAACCGTACACGATGTTGAGCGCAAGCAGCAGCTAGAATCGCTGGGCCTTCGGCGTTCACTTGCAGGCAAACATCGGGTTCACGTTCAGCATCGTCCACCCGCACATATCCGGCAGCGTTTACAACCGCCCACGGCTTCAACTTGGTAAGCGCCGCATTCACAGAGGCAGGATCGGTAATATCCATCTCTTGACGCGTCAGCAGATGATATGAAATCCCGCGCACTTGGCACAACCGAGCAAAAGCCTTTCCCAGAGTTCCTCTCGCACCGAGAATTGCTAGGGGAGCTGATGGAGATGTTGCTTGACTTTTTCTTGCTCTCCCTATTTCCCCACTGCAACTTAGCGCCGGGTATAACAGGCGCTCTTGGCGATGCCACCATCCTGGGGTATCAAGTAGCGGGTGATCTGGTTGATGCCCAGTTGCTAGAACTCGTACCATTTTAGCGATCGCTGTTGGTCGGGGATGTGGAGAACGCAAATCAAATGCACCTGGCTCGTAGTAGCCGTGAGCTTTTGTGACTAAACTATTCCAATCGTAGCTACCAAGGAGCGCCCAAGCAGTTACAGCGCGGATATCCACACCCTGAGATTGTAATTCCTGCGCCGCATTCCACACTTCATAAAACCAACGTAGCTGCTCCTCACGAGTGCAGCTGACATGAACTTCGGTGACAGCAAGGGGCAGGTGATAGCGTTCCCATGCCTCTAGTAGCAATGTGCGCGGGCCTGCCAAACCCTCAGCACAAACTCGCACCGCCTCTACATCCGCATACTTGTGTTGCCCATTACCGCCATGAGTCCAAGCTGGATAGTTTTCTGTGTGTTCATCCAAAAAGCGTTCACTAGTTAAGTAATGGTTAATGCCGATGATGTCAGGTGGACAAGGATTTTGCAAAAATTCCTCAAGTTCAGCCTCACTGACACCACAGTGGCGCAAGTAACCCCACATGGTATGAGTTTGAGTGATTCGACCACATAATAAATCAAAGCTCAACCAGCGACGTTCGTTCTCAAATTCTGTTTGATAAGCCAGCTTTGGTGTACTGTAAATCTTACCCAAATCCTCGGTTTGGAGCAGTTGGGCATTGGGGTTGACTTCCCGGATTACCTGCATTGCCAGTGCTACTCCACGGCACTGTCCCAACAAAGCACGAGCGAAAGTTAAATCATCCCGACCGTGAGGATACCAGTGGCCATACATCCCACTAAATCGCGCTGTTGTCAGTGGCTCATTTATAGGTGTGTAATGTGTTATCCAAGGATAGCGATCTGCAACTGCACGAGCAAACACCGCTAGTTTTTCTGGAAATTCCAAGTCTACCAAGCTAGTGTTACGCGGCCCGCTGCCATGATGCACTAATCCCACAATCGGACGGATGCAAAGTTCCCGCAAGCGCCCCAGTCTTTCATCCGCCCAGCACCAATCAGCATTTTCTAATCCATTAGGTGCTATCCTCTCCCACAGCACAGGGTAGCGGATAGCTTTTATCCCTAATTCCGCAAATAAATCTAAGTCATCCAAACGCATTGCATGACCGTTGGATTCCAACTGGTCAAAATACTCGTTACCCACGCGATTAACTGTACACTCTACACCAGCCCATACTTCCAGGGGGAGTTGTAAATTATTCTCTCTCAAGACGCTATTAACCGCATCTTTATTTGAGTTAAAGACAAAAGTCATAATTTACACAACTAAAGCTTCTATTAGCTTTGTATTTCTGCGTTTTAATAATGCAGATATAACATATATTTGCGGTTTATTAACCTTGATTTACCGTAGGGGCAATTCATCTAGACGCATACTCCTACGGAGAAGTAAGCTACGCGGAGCGTCTCGTAGAGAAGCGGCTTAAGGCAGGGTACATTGGTGTCAAATTAAAGTGAAAGCCTGTCTAGATAAGTCCTTCAGAGATTGCCTCGTCAAGAGTCTCTGACTCTTAATACCTAATGAGAGGCTCCGCCTCTTACTTGCGGCTCTGCCGCAATGACGAGTATTTCCAGCCAGAGGCTGAAAACGAGGTTTTAAAGGGGTTTACGGTTAAGTTGACACCAATGGGCAAGGTATTGCCCCGACATTTCGTACTTGATGCGTAAGTCCTATCTATTTGACTGAATTCTTTCTTCACTAAGGAATTGTAGGCTGGGCAGTACCTGCCCATGATCAAGATCAACAAACTCAAGCCTTAACCGCTATTTGTTTGTATGTTGCCAAAGCCTGCGCTACACAATGATCCATGTTGAGATACTTGTATGTAGCTAGCCGTCCCACAAAATGTACCCCTGGCTTTACCTCAGCCAGCGCTTTATATTGTTTGTAAATTTCCTGATTTTCAGGACGTGGCACGGGATAATAAGGATCGCCCTCTGCTTTGGGAAACTCGTAAACAATACTAGTTTTGGAATGTTCCTGTCCAGTCAGGTACTTAAATTCAGTGACACGGGTATAGAGCTGTTCGTTGGGATAGTTAATCACTGGCGCTGACTGAAACACAGGGGTGTGATGCGTTTCGTGTTTAAAATCTAGTGAGCGATAGGGTAGTTTACCGTAGCGATAATCAAAAAACTCATCAATTGGGCCAGTGTAAACGATTTCGCGGCAAGGTATTCCTTTCTGGATTTCACGGTAATCAGTGTTGAGCATTAGCTTGATGTTCGGGTGATTTAGCATATTCTCGAACATCCGGGTAAAGCCGTGCAGTGGCATTGCTTGGTAACTATCCGTGAAATATCGACTGTCACGGTTAGTACGGGTGGGAATTCGGGCAATTACTGTTTTGTCAAGTTCCGATGGATCGAGTCCCCATTGTTTACGGGTGTAATTTCGGAAGAATTTTTCGTAAAGTACCTGACCGACTTTACTGATAACTACATCTTCAGAGGTACGGATGTCTTCTCTCGGTTCTGCAACCGACTGAAAAAACTCTTCCGCCTGGAATGAATTGAGGTTCATTCCATAGAGTTTGTTGATGGTGTCAAGGTTAATGGGGATGGGAACGAGTTGCCCATCTACGCTGGCTAGAACATGATGCTCGTAAGTACGCCAGGGAGTAAACTGTGAGAGGTATTCAAAAACTTCGCGTGAGTTGGTGTGAAAAATATGGGGGCCGTATTTATGTACGAGAATACCGTGGTTATCGTAATGGTCATAAGCATTACCACCGATGTGGTTGCGCTTATCCACAACCAATACTTTTTTACTAGAGTTTCTCGCCAAACGTTCAGCTAGAACGCTACCAGAGAACCCCGCACCAACAACTAAGTAATCAAATAAAAACTCTCTGGTAATGATGCTTGGTGCTTCTGGGACATTTGTTGAGATATGAGATTTGCCATTTGTACCATTAACTGTGGCATCTTGTGTGCTAGCGATCGCAGACTCTATCAACTGCATCATCGATCCCCAAGTCCGATCCCAAGAAATTTGCTCTAAAAAGGCATCTACCCGACTCAACCATCCTGATACTGGGGTATCTTCTTGCATTGCCTGTTCTGCGGCGGTGACGAACTCTTCACTAGTGTCTGCAATTCGTACTAACTTCAAATCTCCATAAGGGCGTACTACGTCTTGAATTGAGGTAGACACTACTGGTTTACCTGCGGCAAGATACTCTGGAGTCTTAGTTGGACTGATAAAGCGTGTTGATTCGTTTCGCGCAAACGGCAACATTGCCAAATTCCAACCCGCCAAATATGCAGGTAACTCTTTATAGTCTTTACTACCGAGGTAATGAATATTTTCATGCTGTGGCAAAATTGCTGGGTCAATTTTCACAACTGGCCCAATTATTATTAAATGCCAATCAGGGCGAGCCTCGGCAATCCCAGCCAGCAGTTCAATATCCATCCGTTCGTCAATCACCCCAAAGAACCCAAGACGGGGATGAGGAATATTTGCTTGGTCAACTGGTTCTTCTTCAAAGGTTCTTCCTTGTCCAAAGTGGGCTACATCTACACTACTAGGAAATGCATAAATGTTTGGGTGCTGATTCACCTTGCTTTCGTAAAGGCTTTGTCCCCCTGTAAACACTAAGTCTGCACGACGAAACAGTTCTGCTTCGTAGTTTTTTAAAGTGGGTGATGCTCCCTTAAAGGCAGACAATTCATCCATGCAATCATATATAACTGCTTGGGGTTGCAAATGACGTGTCCAAGCGATCGCCATTGGAGTATAATACCAACAAATGTACTTGTTGATGTTATGCTCTACAAACAAACCATTAATCAACACTTGTAAATCTGCGTTTATTGCTTCCTCGCTCAGACCTTCTGGTAAGTGTGGTACAACAACAACAACTCCACTATCATCTTGGCTGACATTCAATCGCCCCAATGGTTCCTGGCTAAAAATTGGCTCCTCGATAAAGAACACCCGCTTTCCTTGAGTACAGCGGCTTAGAAGATGTTGTGGTCTTTGATAAACGAAATTCCAACGCAAATGAGATAGGCAAACTATATCAGGTGTATCTGTAAATTTTTTTGTTCGGGAAGTTTTATTGAGTGAGGATAAATTCAGTGATGATGTCTTTAATGATTGGAATTTGGCTGGTTCCGATAGTTTTGCTTCACTCAGCTTTGGCGACACAATATCACTGATACCGTTAGTAGCACCGCTATTTTCTACTTGCACTTTCTTGCTTGACATAAATAATGATTAACTCAACTTTCCGAATATTGGAATAACAATTTTTATTCTTTTTATAATTATTTTTAATATTTGCTTTTTTTGCCCGGTTATTCATCTATCTAAATAAATGATAATGGACTCCTTTATTATTCCTAAGTATGAACTTTTCCTTAATTAACAGATGCCACTCTCTGCCAAATTTTACTAAGAGGATGTTTTAAAAGTCGCGGAAGGTATAATTTTGCTGTTCTGCACTGGGTTAAGTACAACGAAAAATTAAGGTTTGAGCCATGTACAGAAGTGCTTTGCTAACTAGAAAAGTAAAAGACCCTTTTAAAACATCCTCTAAAGCTATAACCTTGTGTATGCCAAAAGGCTGATATTTAAATTAAGTGTGGAAGTAAATTTTGATAAAATAAAAATTTTAATAAATATATATTATTGAAATAGTGAATACAAACTTTTTCTAGCTACTGCTCATAATTATATTGTGATAGTCAAAAAATTATCAGCTAAAACCAGTTTAGCCAAGGCTTTCACTAGCTTTTTCCTCTTGGTCAACGCGATAACTAAAATATTTTGGCGATAAGTCTAATAATCCTGACGGGGAAAACAAATAAGCTACAAGACTTATGGGGTCTAGAATGCAGCAATTTATGGGATAAAAAGACAGGTCTACGTTTGTCAATAATCCCTAATTATTGATAATCTAACTAACATTTTACCAAAAACACTTAAAAAGCCAATTTAGTCTTGGTGGATACCTGTTGTTAAAAATTGTAATTAATCTCTTGCAATCAATTAAAAAAGTTAGTTTAGAAACCTTGGCTAATGCTCAACCGATTCCAATTATATGTGAAAGCAGAAGAAAGAAAATACAGAGATTTCTTTGATTAGCAAACCTAACAATTAAAAAAAATTGGTTTCCGATTATTACCACATGGGTAGAAACACAATTTACCTCGAAAAAAATCATTTATGTAGTAATTCGTACAAGTTGGGGAGCCACTGTTTTGGACGGCTCTAGCGACTTTAAGCATGTGGCGTCTTGTCTAAAATCTATTCATGGTTAGCGTCTGGCAGAGAAGACGCAGAGGAAGCAGAGAGAAGAAAGAAATGCTTAACTGCAACTGTATAGCATTAAGTGCAAGTTTAGGGAGAATTGGCATTACTCAAGTAGTAGTGCCATAGAAGTCTTGCAGCAACTGCTCGCCACGGTCGCCAGTGCTGTGTCATTGCTTCCAGTTGAACTGGTGTTGGCCGCGTCGCCAATCCTTTGAGTTTTTGGAAAGCGATCGCGATCGCTAAATCGCCTTTGGGAAAGACATCAGGACGTTGCAGTGCCATTAGCAAGTAAATATCAACTGTCCAGTCTCCTATCCCTTTGAGACACTTTAGCTCAGTTCTGATCGCAGTTTCATCCATTTTTTCCAACTTGCTGAGGTCAAGCTGACCACTTGCGATCGCATCCGCCAACCCACGACAGTATAAAATCTTTTGCCGACTAAATCCAATTCCTCTCAATTGAACATTATCCAATCTCAGAAAATTTTCTGGTGTCAGCGTTACAACAACCCCACATAATCGGGTAAATACAGCCTTTGCAGCTGCTACAGAAACTTGCTGTTCCAGAATTATGCATAGAAGCGTTGCAAAACCCGGTTCTCTTGACCATATAGGTGGAGGCCCCAGTGTCTCTAAAATCCGAGCCAAATCGCTATCAAGATTGGCAAGCACCATTAAACCACGGGTCAGATTTTCTTCAGTCAACGATTCTAATTCAGGTGTTTGAGCGGCTGTTTCTTCCAATGTCATGTTTGATAAATTGCGATCAAAAAAAAGACTGGGGACTCGTCATTGGTGTCAACTTAAGCTAAGATGCATGTCCCACAGGCGTTTTACCCCCCTTAATCCCCCCTTGTCAAGGGGGGAAACAGGAAATTTAGTTCCCTCCCCTTAGAAAGGGGAGGGTTAGGGTGGGGTAACGCGGATCGTGAGGGAAGCCAGAAAACTGAATATCACGTCTTGACAAGGGTTTCACGTTAAGTTGACACGCATGGGGACTCGTTCATCTCTCTTAAATACTCATTCATCCACCTCAGAACTCCGTTCATCCATCTCGGAACTCCGTTCATCCACCTCAGAACTCCGTTCATCCACCTCAGAACTCCGTTCATCCACCTCAGAACTCCGTTCATCCACCTCAGAACTCCGTTC
>NZ_JBALCP010000074.1:0-25320 GCF_036919675.1 Nostoc sp. | reverse complement strand
AACGCCCGAATGTTCCCATGTTTATTGTCTAGTTGTTTGACGCTCCGTGCGGCTACGTCGCACCGTCGCTTGTGACAGTTGCGTAAGTCCTGTATTACTGAAAAAATTGCTAATCTAATGCTGGTAGCTTTTCCTAGTTCTTTTTGGAGAGATATCGTCAAATATTTTTATGACGACATCTCCCAACAGCCTACTAACAAAAAGCATTCAGCCCGTTAATTTGCTTTAGTTTCTCCCCACCTTGAAGCCTCCCCCGCTCAAGAATTCTTGATTGACCAGCAACAAAATTTTCTTAACGGCGTCTGCTGCCAAAACCACTTGAACGGCGGGGTGCTGTACTACGCCCACTACCAAAACCACTACCAGAATTGCGTCTAGGTGAGGTGGCTCTGCCAGAGGGTTGCAACGTACTACCACCAAAACCAGAACCCGAAGGACGGTTATTACCTGTAGTGCTACGCGGTGTATTGCGTATAGTTGAATTTCCAGGATATGACCTTCTAATTGTCCCTGTATTGCGGAACGCAGTGCGATTTGTCACAGATGCGGGTGGCGCATTGTAGCGAGTTTGGTAGTTTTGAACTGCTTGGCCATAGCTTCCACCATATCCACCGAAGCCACTTAATCCTTGTCCTGATTGATAGACAGGGGGTACATAATACTGGGGTCTAAACAACATACTACCAATTGCCTGACCCGCCAAGCTGCCAGCCACAGACCCGGCAAACGGTGCCCAGAAGCTATTTTCTCGACGGACAACAACCGTCTCTTGTTGTCCTGTTTGGGGATTGGTTTTATTCTCGGTAACGTTGTGGACGTACTCAATTTTAAAGTCTTCCGTCAGATATAAAATCGGTTGTCCTTTTTCTACCTTCAGATAGGTCTTCTTACCCTGCTTGATTTCATCATCAGTTAACCGTGCCATTTGCAAATTTTCGGTTGCAAAGGTTGGGGGCTTATTATTAAGTAAAAACAGGTTGTACTCACCACTTGCATCGTCATAAGTAGCTTGTTGTATTTGATACTCACCGTCACTCAGCTTTGTGTTAGTAGAAGTTTGGCTAACGTTCTTAGTCGGAGAAGTAGTTTGGTTTCCCCCACCACAAGCGACAGTTGTCATACACAAACTCAGAGCTAAAAAAACGGCAGTAAATTTACGTACTATAGTCATGATCATTGGATTATTGTCCTATCTCTGAGCTTAACAATTTATTGATGTGAGCAGTAAGTACGGACTACCCAACACATTATAAAGGAATCAATTCTGGGTAATATTGCAACAGTTGATCGCTAGTGAGTTCATCACCTAACTGTGCTGGCGAGAAATGCACTTGGATTGCCTTCAATCTATGTTTATAATGCAAATTTATCAATGCTTTCAATCCTTCCTTGAGTGCCTGAACGTTAGAAAGATCAGTTTCTAATTCTGGTACTTCTCCTTCATAAGCTACTGTAATCATCACAATGACATTGCGCGTTACAGGTATAGATAAAGGTTCATTCAATCCAGAGTTAGGACTGTAATCTGGTTCACTGAGATATCTTTCGGCAGAGTCAGTAAATAATTCATTCACGTAATCTCCTGCCTCGCCTTCATTCCAAAATACGTCACCTTCGTTGGCAGCAGAAAGCCAATATTCATCGTATTGCAGCAGAGTTTGGCTAATTTCTACCAATCCTTCTCCCAAAACTTCTAAGTCACCATCAACATCGATCGCATCTCGTCCAGCACTATTCAATACTCCCAAAATTGGTGCTACCTCACCTCCCCCTAAGTGTAGAAATAGGCGAAAAACTACATAGCGAGTTCGACCGATCATTTTATTAAAGGTATCGCGCATTTTTTCCTCCAAAATTTTGTTTTTTCTTATTTCTCATTTGCCCAATGACGCCAGTTGCTTCTCCTGTTCAAAGACGCAACTCTTAGAGAGGCTCCGCCAACGCGAACAACGCTGGGAACCTGTGCAACGCACTGGCTCCCCAATGCCCCATGATTAATGACTAATATAGTGAAATCCTTGCACAAAATTTATGACCATATTTAACGAAGGCAATATATCATATTTTATTGATTCATTAGATATATCATCATAAGCTGAAGCGTTGAGAGCAGAGCGATTAATAAATCTTTTCCCAAAGTTGGGATGGTCATGGACAATCAAAGTGTGGGCGCTAGAATTCGTTAAAATTATTTGGGTTGAGGCTTTACAAAAATTTAACTTTGCAGCTACTTCGATATTTTTTTTCATCTGTTTAATTGTTGTAGCCTGAATCATAGCTTGCTCTACAAGAAGATTTAATTGTTTCACTAGATGGGGAGATTTTAGCGATTTTAAATCTTGGTTCGCAACAACTTCACTGTTAATCATTTCCACCATACTCAAAATATTCTTTTGGGTAGATGCCGCATCTAGAAAGGGAAGAATCACAATGTAAGCAATGGCAAATAATGCTTCGTCGCTATCTACATGAAATGTGAAAACAGTTCGGCGACGCCCACTTTCCACGCTTGGGGGTTGTTTCAGCCCCCGGTATTCCTGAGCAATTTGGTAGTAAGCGCCAGCAAGAGCAAAATTGGCTTCGTATTCTAGGGCTGCATCAACAATAATCCGGATTGTTGGCGGTGTTTCGTTAAAAAAATCTCGTGAGTCTTCGGAATGGAAGTTTTGGATAATGGAGCGATCGCCTTTGGGGCTAAGATCAACCCATTCACAAATCATGCCTTCAGTTTTTAAACCAAACCTGGAGGTGGCATAAAGCTTTGCCCCAGTTAAAGTTGCTCCTGTTAAGTCAGCACCGATCCATTCCGCCTTAATTAATTTTGCCTGAGTTAAATTGGCGTGGATTAAAATTGTATTCGTTAAATTGGCATTACTTAAATCTGTGCCAATTAAAGTAGCGCCGCTCAATTTTGCGCCACTCAAATCTGCCCATCGGAGATTTGCACCGCTCAAATCTGCCCACCGGAGATTCGCCCCGCTCAAATCTGCCCCGCTCAGGTTAGTATGGCTGAGATTAGCTTGTCTGAGTTCGGCATCTCGCAAATTTGCACCGCTAATGTCAGAACGACTCAGGTCGGTGGCGTTTAAGTTAGCCATTTCTAAGTTGGCTCCGGTCAAGCAAGCGCCTCTCAAGACGGCCTCACTCAAATTAGCGTGACGGAGATTCGCTTGGCGGAGTGTGGCCTCTCGCAGATCGGCACTGGTGAGATCAGCCTCCAACAGGTCAGCGCGACTCAGGTCAGCACGAATTAACTCGGCGCGGATCAACGAGGCTCCTCTAAGTTGAGCGCGACCCAGATCCGCTCGAATCAAATTAGCGACGTTGAGACTAGCGTTGTTCAAGATGGCGCTAGATAGGTTCGCCCCACTCAGTCTAGCTACATTCAGCTTGGCATTGCTCAAGTTAGCTTCACTCAGATTCGCGCCACTCAGGTTGACTATACTCAAATTAGCATCGCTAAGATTCACACCACTGAGTTTGGCCCCACTCAGGTTAGCTTCTGCGAGGTCAACACCACTAAAGTTTAAAACTCCTGCTGCGTATTGTTCCAATAATTCCTCTATAGTCATCGATGCTACCCCTTGGATGCCAACTTTAATAGTTGGTATCATAAAAAACGGAATGTCAAAATCAAAAATGAATATTGGGATTTTAGGACTGGGACTGATAGGCGGATCTTTGGGTTTTGATTTGCGATCGCAAGGACATCATATCTTAGGAGTTAGTCGCCGTGAAGCGACGTGTCAAAAGGCAGTTGCCCTCGGCAGCGTTGATCAAGCATCAGTTGATCTGAGCCTGTTAGCAGCCGCAGAGGTTGTATTTATTTGTACACCCTTAGCGCTTATTGTGCCCCAATTGGAACAGTTGAGCGCTCATTTGTCTACCGCTACCGTCGTGACTGATGTGGGTTCGGCGAAAGCACAGATAGTCAAGGCGATTTCTCCCCTTTGGAATAATTTTATCGGCGGTCATCCAATGGCGGGAAAAACAGACAGTGGAATAGAAGCTGCACAGCGGCATTTATTTGTTGATAAACCTTATGTATTAACACCGATAACTACAACACCAACCACTGCAATTACGGTCGTGGAAGAAATTGTGCGATCGCTTGGAGCGAATATCCACTATTGTCAACCAGAGCAACATGACCGAGCTGTTAGTTGGATTTCCCATTTACCTGTAATGGTCAGTTCCTCGTTGATTGCTGCTTGTTTGAGTGAAACTGACCCTGATGTTTTGCAATTAGCCCAAAAATTTGCTAGTTCAGGTTTTCGGGATACCAGTCGTGTGGGTGGTGGGAATCCAGAGTTGGGTGTAATGATGGCGCGGTATAATCGTCAAGCATTGCTGCGATCGCTGCAACAATATCGTCACAATCTCGATGAGTTGACTAACTTAATTGAGCAGGAAAATTGGGCAGTTTTAGAGCAAAAGTTGAAATCAACGGGGAAGGCACGACCTAATTTTGTTGAATAGTTGTCGGGTGCGTTACGTTATTGATAACGCACCTATTTTAACATTTAGTGACTTAATTGCTTATTGGTTTTGAATGCTTTTTAAGGTAGTTCATCAAGTCGGGTGGCTGCTTGCTTGTCAAATCAATAAACGTAGCTATTTAGTAATTCTAACAATAAAATCTTTAAAAAATGCTACTTGTCAGTTTGATAGTAACCAAACTGATATACTATACAGATAAATTTACAAAAATCAACAATGGTAGAACGCCCAATCAAGAAATCGGAACGTCAGGCTCAAGCAAGCACTGACAACAATACCGAAAATTCGGATTCTATACCTCCTATTGAATCCAACCCCAAAAGCTCAAAACCAAGCCGTAATCGCTCGTCTGGCACAGAGAAAAAAGCATCCTATGGGGATGAAAATAGGCAGCAGGGTAATCCTGCCCTAGCGCGTGGCCCAAAACCCGTTAAACCTCCAGCCCCCAAAGTCAAAACAGAAGAACTTGAAACCGATTCAGAATCTATCTCTGAGGAGTCTCAAGACTAACATTACAAGTGCTGCGTGTGATGTGGGAGGCTATAAGCATATGAAGACTAGGATTTCTGGCTCCGAAGGCAGCGATCGTGCCCCACATCACCATTGGGTTATTCTTATGTTGAATGCTTTTATATTAAACTTTACTATTGGTGCATAAAATCAATCAATGTCTGTAACTAGCCATTGCCACTCAGTGACTACAGTGTTGGATATGTTGAGAACCAATTGCTGTCCACTAGAGACTGGCACATAAAGTTTGAGCACATCAGTTGTTGCCAATTTCGGTAAGATATCAGTTAAGTTATATTTGCCCAGATTGGGGACGGGTGCAGTCAAAGCATATGCATTCGATGCACTCAGCAATTTTCCTGCTGCGGTCAACTTTGTCCTAGCATTTCTCGTGGTTAGGGTTATACTGCCATCATTGCTACTTTTATTGGCCGGTTAAATCAACTGGGTATTATTTTATCCAGTCTTTTGATGGCACTTTTATCCGTAGGTAGCGAATTAGTGCAGATTAAATAGGGACTTCCTTTAGCTGGGATATTTTAAGGTATTTTATTCTTTTTTCTTTTAGCAGCAGATATATTAATTTACAACCGAGTACGAGTGATGTGATAGGAGAGTAGGGAGTTTTGAGTGCCCAGTGCTGAGTCCTGAATGGGGAATCTTACTTCTTTACTCAGAACTGGCAACTCAGACCTCGGAACTGTTTTGCCCAATGACTAATATTTAAGGAGATTTAATGTGTCTAATCGGAAATTATCGCTGTTACTAAAGGTAGTAACTATTACATCGCTTGCTTGTGTAGGTAGTATGGGTATCAGTCTGCTTGTAGGCACAACTAAACTTGACCATCTGTTCGGAATTCAAAAGCCAAAAGGCGAGAGTGCTAAAACGAGTTTAGGTAGGGCAATGAGGGCAGATGCAGAGTCTATCACCCCAGCTACAGACCAGATGAATGAAGTGCCGAAGCCTTTTCAGGGAACAATCGTTTATCAAGCGAAACTAAAAGCAAATGAGAAAGTCATCGCCCTAACTTTTGATGATGGCCCTGGCCCCAAAAATACGGTACAGATTTTAGAAATTTTGAAGAAAAATAATATCAAGGCGACATTCTTTATGCTTGGGCAAATGGTGAAATATTTTCCCCAAATTGCCAAGCAAGTGGCTGCTGATGGTCATGTAATTGGCAATCATACATGGCATCATTGGTATTTTAAAATGGATGGAGCGACTGCGGCTAGTGAAATTGATCGCACGGCAGACATCATCTACAAGACGACAGGAGAGAAAACTACTCTGTTTCGTCCCCCCGGCGGCTTTCTGAATAATGGACTAGCCCAATACGCCAAAAACGAGAAGTACGCTGTCATGATGTGGTCAGAAGAGTCGGGAGACGCTGAACGTCGTTCGCCTCAAGTGCCAATGCTGATAAAAAATGTGCTTAAATATGCAAAGCCCGGTGCAATTGTATTGATGCATGATGGGGGCGGCAACCGTTCTCGATCCGTCAAGGCTTTACCAGAAATGATCGCAGGTCTCAAAGCCCAAGGCTATCGATTTGTGACGATTCCCCAACTACTGGAAATACAAGCCCAAGAACAACATCTGGCGGAGGTAGTTTTACCTACGGTTACAAAGGGTGAACATCCAAACGATCTGCTTAATCATCAGTGATACCCTACGGTCAGCTACACCTCTAA
Organism: Nostoc sp.; assembly: GCF_036919675.1. Classification (GTDB taxonomy): domain Bacteria; phylum Cyanobacteriota; class Cyanobacteriia; order Cyanobacteriales; family Nostocaceae; genus Nostoc. The sequence goes on along the minus strand of NZ_JBALCP010000074.1, from coordinate 18,613 downwards.
TTTTGGCAGCACTAGGTGAATTAGTGACTGGAAAATCGGGCGTGTTAAACCTGGGCGTAGATGGAATAATGCTGGTTGGGGCTGTGGCTGGTTTTATTGCTGCTTCAGTTACAGGTAATATTTACTTACGATTATTCATAGCACTAATATATATCAGGAATAGCGATTGCCTCGATTCATGTCCTGCTAATAATTACTATGGCTAGCAATAATGTCTGGTTTAGAATTTCAGGTTTACAGCGACACCTAGAAGAAAAAGACAAATCCACCCGGAGATATAAAACTGTAATCTAAAATCGGCTTTCATACTCAACTTGGAATTGATTTTCATCCCCCAAATTAGTTGAGCCTCGCATCAAAATTTCGTCATTGAGTCGATAGAGCACATTGTAACGGAAAGACTCATCATTGTTAGAAAGAGCGTGTGATAAAGAAACAGATGCGTTTCTATTGATGTCAAACACACCTTCTGCTGATAAATTAAGAACTGAACCGTTCGCTGCTTTATTAGTATTAGTAGATGGAGTAGGAAATACCCGAAACTCACTGAAACCAATAGCCTTTCCGAACGCAGTGATAGTTCCTTGTAAACCACCTAAAATGGTCGAACTAGCGAAACCAGTCAGCCCTTGTCCTGCATTTGTTTGACCGAAAGAATTCAGAATCGAGCCACCCAGCAGAGCAACTATTTCTCCCTTACTACGGCTAGGTTCACTCGTCAGTTCTAGATTCTCGCCCAATTCACTAGCTGGCCCGTTTACGCTGGCTTGAACGGTAACGGTATTTAAAGTCCCAAAATTGTTTGCAGAAACATCGCTGACTTCAGAAGACAATGGTGATTCCAAAATTTGACTGTTCCTTGCCGATGCTTCCGGTACAATTGCGGTAAGTCGCACATCTAGGGTCGGGTCAAGTCCTTGACTAGGAGTAAAGCTCGCAGTTTGTTCATAGCCCCGCGCCAAGGTGAACTGAGTGGAAAATACGCTCAGTTGTCCTCCTGTCAAACGAATGACTCCTTCAGGAAGCGGCTTGGCGAATGTACCATTAATGGTCAAGTCGCCTTTGGCGTCAAAGCTCAATAGGGGCTGACTCAATGCCGCTCCTCCTGGTACAAAGCTCAGTAAAGACTGAGTGGTAACACGAACACCTTTGTCTAAAGTCAACTTTAAATCTGCAAACTCTATAGGTAAATTGGGTGGAGTGACTGTGCTAGTGCTACTCTTGGCTGTAATCACTGGGTTAGTGCTATTCTCTGGTGTAGCTACTGGGTTAGTGCTATTCTCTGGTGTCGGTGTGACGTTAGCGTTAACCTCTTCTCTATTTATGACGTTAGCGTTAGCCTCTGCTGTCGCTGCTGATTTTTTCTTCGCAGCAGCCGAGTTTCCAATAATTACCTGACCATTACTCAGTTTAATCTCTCCACCAATTACAGGTTTTAGGGCTGTTCCGCGAATCACGACATCGCCGCCAACACCGCCTTCATACAGTCCTGCAAGCTTAAAATTGAGTTTGTCTGCTATTGATACTGTTAGGGGATTCGCTGCGGCTTGCTGCGGATCAAAAATTGGCAGGATGCCTGATGCTGTCACTTGCCCTTTATTGTACGTGCCTTGGATACCTTCAACACTCACCGTATTACCATTAAATCGCGCTGTCCCTGTGACATTCGTGAGGGGATCAGATAAGGCTTGAGCGCGAAAAGTTGCATTATTAAGTGTGGCATTTCCATTAATAATTGGTTCCTTTAAAGTCCCTTGAACGTTTAAATCTACTTTTCCTTGACCGTCTACCCAAGCGACTTGATTATTGGTAAACACGTTTAACAGTGCCAATCCTTCATTTTGCAGATTGGCGTTGATGCTAATTTGATTGCTATCTGGCTGCACTGCGGCAGAAGGTAACGGAGCAGGTACACTACCTGTAATTGCAAGTGGCTGCGTTCCTGTGACTAGCAAGGTACTGTCAAAATTCAAGCGAGCTTTGTTGTAGTCAAAGTTCACTTGTCCTGTTTGCACAGGTTGCTTGTTGAGAGTTGCATTCGCCAGCGCCACTTGTCCTTGGACTCTGGGGTCTTTTAAACTACCTCCCAAGGTGGCATCAGCATTTACATTACCAGTAATATCTATGGGGTATTTTTCGATAAAAGGCTCTAAAAGTGATAGAGGTAGACTTGCTACATTCAACTTTCCAGATAGTTGCTCAGTTCCTAACTGTCCCGAAAAAGCCACCAGTCCTTGATTGATTCCAACACTCAACGGCGAAAGTGTAACGATCCCATCAGCAAAAGTACCTTGAGCAACGACTTGATTAATCGAGTATTCACCCCATTGCCAATTAGCACCTTGAAAATTAAAGCCGACATTTAACCCAGACTTCAACGAGCCATTAGCTGTAATTCCTCCACTCAAAGCACCCGTTAATTCTGCAAGGGTAGGCAAAGATGCGGTTTTTTTTGTTTCTATCTGCTGTTGTTTTGCTACCGATGTTGCAATATTAGAGAAATATGCTAACTGTGTTTTCAAATCTGCATTGGGCAAACTGACAGGCTCAGTATTAAGTACCTCTGCTCCAGCCAACTTCGGAGGCTGCAACCCGGTACCAAAGTCTTTAAAGTCAAAGATATTAAACGCTTGTAAGAGTTTCTCAATTCTGGCTTGGTTTAAATTAGCTTGAAATTGAAATTGCGGGTCATTCCCTGTTTGCACATTTCCACTCAGGGCGATATTGCTGTCTCCAATCCGCAATTGACCATTGGCTAAACTAGCAGTACCATCAGCATAATTGATGGTGCCGCGAAATTCATCTGCTGCAACTCTGGCAACGCGAGGTGCAGCGATCGCAACGTCTGCCGCAACTGCATAATTATTCAAATTAACAACTAAATTTCCTGATAATTGCCCCGCCAGAGGTTTCAGTTGATTGTTAGGTAAAAAGCCCCCAATCAGAGCTATGGGAAACTGTTGGGCGTTGATGAGCAAGTTATCTCCCTCGGTTCTACCTGTGGTAACTGCGTCATCCCGCCGGACTAAAAATGAAGTTGGACGATAATCTGCACCCAGGTTAAGCGCAATCCTGTCTTGTTTCCCGGCTAATCGCAGACTTGCCCCCTGTCCCCCTTGAAAATTCACATTTCCAGTTAAAAGTGGGTCAAACGCCAAATTACTAACCTGGAAATTCCGCAGTCGGATATTGCCATTAGCTTGAGGGACATCTGGAGTGCCTGTAACTTTTCCATTAAAATCAAGTAGCCCCGCTACCGCTACGTCACCAGGAACTTTAAAGCCAGTATTTTTGAGGTTGAAATTCTGCGCCAGTACATTCAGATTAAATCCCGTAATTTGGGGTGCGCCAGTTGGTGGAGTTTGAACAGCGATCGCCCCATTAGCACTCAGTCCTGCGGTGGTTGCGTTTTCAACGATAATCTGCTGTCCATTCCACTGCACTTGGGCTGTCAGCGGTTGTGCTAGCAGTGCTAACCCTTGGGAAACGCGGATTTGTCCGGCGGCTCGAATATCTGCTAGCTGGAAAGATTTTGCTGTGCCTGCGAATTGGATATTACTATTGAGCCGTCCTCCCAATTGTGGTGAGAAACGGTTGAGTTGAATTTGGGAAGTGTTGGCAAGCACTTGCCAGCGACCACCATTAAAACTAACATTCCTGAGATTAACCGTACCTCCTGCTACATTCAGCCTTGCCTGTCCTGTGGCTTGAATGGTTGAGGGTTGGAAAGAAGCAGTGCTTCCTGACAAATTCAAGGCGACATTGCTTAAAACTCCCTGGAATTGGGGTGGTATCTGTCCAAAACGGCTCAATTGCAGTTGTTGGGCATTCACAAAAGCCTGCCAGCGTTGTTGCACAACTTGACCCCTAGCCCTGATTGTACCGCCTGCCACGTTCAACACAGCATTTGGCAAGAGGATATTCTGTCCTTGTTGAGTAACAACAGCTTCACCTGTAATGGGATAGGTGGCTGTGGGCGCTTGCACTTGCGTTACTGCTTGCAGGTTGCCAAGTGAGCCAGAAATCCTGCTATTTGCCGATACATTCCCAATGGTGATCGAGGATGAGGAGTTGTATGCTTTAGCGATCGCATCCCCTGGTAAATTTTTTGCTTGTACATTCAACGCCACCCTGCCTTTGGGTGCAAGCTGAAGTTGACCGTTGGCTGTGACTTGCCCTCCCACCTCTGGATTTGCTTGAACGCGAACAACATTGACGTTTAATGGTGTGCCCAGAGAACCAGAAATTTTGGCGTTCGCAGATATACCACCAACATTAATCGGAGTTGAAATACCGTAACCTTGAGCGATCGCATTTCCTGGTAAACCTTGAGCTTGAATACCTATATTTACTTGACCTCGGGGAGCCAGTTGAATTTGACCACTGGCTGTGATTTGTCCCCCTGTTGGCGGCGTCACTTTAACACTAGTAATATCAAGTTTCAACGGCTGTTTGCCAAGTGAACCAGAAATTTGTGCTTTTGCTGAAACATTTCCAACTGCGATCGGTAGAGTAACGCCATAACCGCGTGCTAGTATATCCCCTGATACACCATCAACTTGAGCATTAAATCTTGCCTCATTTTTAGCTCCCAGTTGAGCTTGACCACCGCCTGTGATTTCACCACCGGCTGCGGGGACTATTTTCAGATTCGAGACGGCAAGTTGAGATGCAGTTTTAGATACATTCAAGCGGAAGTCAGTATTGACGGCCTTGAATTGAACACGGTCAACTTGAATAGGTTTTGTGTTACTTACTGTACCGCTGAGGACTGGTTGCTCAAGTGCGCCTAGTACCTGAATATTTGCTTGAATTTCGCCAGTAGCTGGAACTGACGAATTCACTTTCAATGTGTCTAAGATATCTTTTGCACTAACTGGTTTTATCTGAGCAGAGACATTAAAACCTGTTTGGCTATTAATTGTTCCATTTGCCAGAATGGGAACTTTGCCAAAGTTCGTACTCAGATTCTCTAAAGCAACTGTCTGACCTTGAAATAGAAATCTCCCATTAAAATTAGAAACCTGCTGAGGAATATTTTGAATTTTAGCAGTGACTTGATTAGCTGTAGCTGTTCCTGTAATCGCTATTTCTGACAGTTTGGGTGGAATCTGAACCCCTAAGTCAGCATCTAAACGCCCTGCTTGCAAGGCAATTGGCAATTGAATTAATCGACTGACCTCTGATACTTGTAAATTTTGTGCTTGCAGCTTGAGGTTAGTTTGTTGAGCTTTTACTTGTGTTTCGCCAACAATTTTAACAGCGCCTCCCCTAGTGAGTTGAGCATTGATGTCATAACCGATCCTTTGATTTCGATCTGAAAATCGGGCAACACCACCAACTTGATCTAATATTACTGAGCCTTTCGGTTTAGTTGGTGCGGCGAATGGCATCAACTCTACATTGCCATCTTGAATTTGAAGTGTCTGCAACTCAGTTTGGATGAAGCCTTGTCCCTCCCCAGCCTTAACTTGGGCTATCACCCAACGACCATCTTTATCCTGTTGAATGTAGACATTGGGCTGAACTAATATGACATTTAAGACCAGTTTTCGGGTGAGGAGAAGTTGCAACGGCGAGAACTCTACCTCCAAAGCTTTTGCTACCACCTGATCTTGATCATTGGGAGTTGCTGGTATCGAAAGAGAGCTAAATCTTAGACTAGTAAGCGAAAAACGTTTAACATTCCCTACTTTTACTGGACGCCCAAGTAATTGCTGAAGATTTTGCTGCACTAATGGTGCTAAATCCTTATATACATAGCTTCTAGCCCACCAAGCACCGGCTCCAATTCCAACCAGTAAAACCCCACCCACAGCCAAACTGGTACGTCCTAAGATGAGGAGCCATAAACGACGATTAGATGGTTTATGATTATTTTCTGAATTTGGAGAGTGCGTCATTATCGTTATCGTTACTAGTACTTTTTTCTGGAGTGAGTCTAGAGACAGACTAGTCGCAGCTGTATCAGCAAGTCACAAGCTATCGTTTCACAATATTAGGACTTACGCAAGAACTTTCCGCCAAGGCACTTCTTTACTATTGGAGAGGCTGCGCCCTAAGCGAAGCTATGCCGCAGGCTTTACGAGACACTCCGTAAATGCGTCTATGTTATTTTATAATTTTGTGTAATTCCTGAATTTATTTCGAGTCATAGTTTATCACCAGACATGAATCTTTTGGTTATTAAACTTGAGAAATTTTACTGGGATTAAGAGAATTACTTAGGATTTCCTGAAGTTGAGCATTAATGGTATTTACTTATTTTCTATGTTAACTTTGGAATAATTATAATTCTTCAAAATTATGTCTTTAGATAGATTCAGTGTACTTAAGTATTAATTATGAGATAACCAGCAATAAGTAATAGTTTGAATATTAAATTGCTTTGTGACAACTCCTGTATATACAACCCTAGTTATAAAATTTAATTGTCGTAGAATCTAACCTAGTATAGATGACGATAGTCAGTAATTTTAGATTGGAAATAGCATTATCTGCGATCGCACTGACAAAATATCCGTGAAGAAACTTTAGGTTTACGCCAAATTATCATTTGACTCTTCTGTTTGACTAAGAACTGTTTCCTTATTCATCACTATTTCCCCAAACTTATACAGCAAGGGTAGTTTTTATGTGCTAAGGTATACAGCAGTTGATTACTATAAATTCCCCTGACCAGCACAAATGATATTACTTTGCTTTTGAGTGGAATGACTCAAGCCTATTCTTATGGCGACATCTAAGCAATCAATTGAATTTGTTTGATTAAATCATGCCAACTCTAGACGAACTTGTAGAATCTATGATTAATGCTATGGATTCCCTGCAATTAGGAAATCCAGCATTAAATAAGTTAGCTTTTTATTTGTATAAAGCAGATGTTAAACTTTGTCCAGGCAGATAAGCCAATTGCTGAATTAAAACCAATTACAACCAACAACAAACAGCAACACCCATTTGATTTATGTGCTTGATCATTCATACTGCCTGATGATTTTGATGCACCTTTGCCTGAGAAGATTCTAAATGCATTTGAGGGCAGATAAAAATACTCTTAGATACTCATATTTTACTATTAGCAAGCTAGATATATCGCTCTACTTAATGATTCATGAATAACAGGATTCCCGACTTTTAGAAAAAGTCGGGAATCTGAGCCTTTCGATTACTCTTCCGTGAATCCGCTCAATTCATCATTTGGTTCATCAATCATTTCCGGTACTAAAGCTGGGTTACTCCTACGTTCTTGTGGTGATTGCTCCCGGATAACATCGTCTATTCTCGCAGGGTGTTTGATTTTGTCGAGTACTTCTGGACTTAGTTGCGATGGTTCGCCTTCTGGATTCGACTTTTCTGCTTGACTAGGAACTGTTTCCTTATTCATCACTATTTCCCCAAACTTATACACCAAGCTTAAGTTATTCTGTGGTGAGCTACACACTATCTTGAGACTTATTTCACACAACGCTAGCCAAGAAAGGTAATTGCCCCTTGTAGACCAAAGATGATTCAATGATTTTGCGATCGCTATCATCTTAGGTAATAACGACATCACTTTGCGAATCGCGGCATTTAATTTACGTATTTTTTGGCTTCGATGACAGCGAGTTTTTCACCACTATAGACCAGCACGTAATCGGCGATATCTGATTGGGCGCGTTTACCATTACCAACTAAGCGACCAGGGGCAATAAGTTCGCGGCGGATGCGACTACCTTCGATGATGTCCCAGCCTGCAGCTTTTAGTGCAGGGTCAATTAGTTCGGCGCAGGTTTCGGCTTCATTAGATATTTCGTTTGCATCGGTTTGCATTAAAACACTTTTTTGTCGCTTCTCAAAGGGTTTCAGGCTTTGAGAGTTACTCATCTCGGTTTGCCTTAAAACACTTTTTTGTCGGTTCTCAAAGGGTTTCAGGCTTTGAGAGCTAATCATCTCGGTTTGCGTTAAAACACTTTTATGCCCAAAAAGGGAGATAGCGAGCATAACGGGTAGAGGTTGATTCGGATTCGTCTGCCTTGATCAAGCCAGCTTCTTTGGTAGCTCCTATAATCAGAGAAACGGTTGCTACCTTTGACTCACTTAGACGAAACCGCTCCCGTAGGGTTTGGTTAGACATGGATTGATTGCTGACATACAGCAGACAGCAATGCTGGTAGCAGGCTCGAATTCGGTCTGATTTGCTCATATCGGCGAAATCTTTATGGGCAAACAGCACTGCTGTGGTGCGTGTGTCACCTACTCATTTTTCAATAGCAGGGTTGAAAGGCGCACTTCGTTCGGGATTCTTCTAAGGTTTGTAAGTATATTAGAAATGTAGTGGATAGAATCCACATCAATAAAGTCGGCGACACTAATTTGTTAACGGATGTCAGAAGTAAATCAACGACACGAATTTGTTAAGACGACAAACAATTCGTTAATAACGACATTAATCTGTTAACGACGACAAATAATTAGTTATTCGACATGTACAATCGGGATGACTGGATTCGAACCAGCGGCCCCTTCGTCCCGAACGAAGTGCGCTACCAAGCTGCGCCACATCCCGCCATAAAAATGGCATTGTAGATTAAGAATATCACAACCTGTGCCAAATGACAGAATTACATCTATATATGATCACTTTATCAAAGGCTTTGCTTGCTACGATTAAATTTGTATAACTTTAGTGGTAAAAGCGGATTGTGACTGTAAAACCAGACTGGTTGCGGGTGAAAGCACCTGGGCGTGAGCGCATCGGTAACGTTAAAGACATTTTGCGGGATTTAGCCCTCAATACAGTTTGTGAGGAAGCGTCCTGTCCGAATATTGGTGAATGCTTCAACGCCGGGACTGCTACCTTTTTGATTATGGGTCCGGCTTGTACACGCGCTTGTCCCTACTGCGATATTGATTTTGAGAAAAAACCCAAACCACTAGACCCCACGGAACCTGCACGACTAGCGTCAGCTGTTCACCGCATGAAACTTAATCATGTGGTAATCACTTCTGTAAACCGAGACGACTTGCTTGATGGTGGTGCATCTCAGTTTGTGGCCTGTATTAATGCGGTTCGCTCTGTTTCACCCAACACCACAATTGAGGTGCTAATTCCTGACTTGTGCGGTAATTGGAATGCTCTAGAGTTAATTCTACAAGCTGCGCCAGAGGTATTAAACCACAATACGGAAACTGTTCCACGCCTGTATCGCCGGGTGCGTCCCCAAGGAAACTACGATCGCACATTAGAATTATTGCAGCGCTCTGGTCAAGTTTCTCCTAGCACATACACTAAATCTGGGATCATGGTTGGACTCGGTGAAACTGATGCCGAAATTCGCCAGGTCATGCAAGACTTGCGAACCGTAGGTTGCGACATTTTGACAATTGGACAATACCTCCAACCCAGTCAAAAACATTTACAAGTAAATGAATTTATCAACCCAGAACAATTTGCTGCTTGGAAGGCATTCGGCGAAGAAATCGGATTTTTACAAGTTGTTTCTTCACCATTGACAAGAAGCTCATATCATGCAGAACAAGTCAGGGAATTAATGGAACGTTATTCCCGCAGCCAATTTTAGATTTTAGACTTCGGCTACGCTCAGTCGAACGATTTTAGATTTTAGATTGCTAAGAAGATGGTGTGATTGGGTGATGGGGAGACTCTTGATTAATGACTAATCCAAAATCTGTAGCAATTCTGGGTGCAGGTGCTTGGGGTGCATCTCTGGCAAATCTAGCAACGGCGAATGGTCATCAGGTGCGCGTGTGGTCGCGTCAAGGTTCCCAAATCCAAGCAGTTTTAAAAGATGTCCAAATAGTCCTGTCTGCGATCTCGATGATTGGTGTGAGGGATGTTGCTTCCCAAGTCCAGTCTTTCCCCCTTTCTCCAGAGACAATTTTTGTCACAGCGACGAAAGGCTTAGACCCTCAAACCACCTGTACGCCGTCACAAATTTGGCAAACAGTATTCCCTAACCATGCAGTGGTTGTCCTGTCTGGGCCTAATTTATCTAAAGAAATTCAACTAGAATTACCAGCAGCAACGGTGGTAGCCAGTAACATTCCCACAGCTGCGGAATTAGTGCAGTTAGTATTTTCTTCTCATCGTTTCCGGGTATATACGAATCCCGACCCCTTGGGCGTGGAACTGGGGGGAACACTGAAAAATGTCATTGCGATCGCAGCTGGTGTGTGCGATGGTTTACAACTGGGAACCAATGCCAAAGCTGCTTTAGTCACCCGTGGACTTACAGAAATGGTTCGCATCGGTAACGACTGGGGTGCAAAGACGGAAACATTTTATGGTTTATCGGGTCTAGGAGATTTGTTAGCAACTTGCAATAGTCCCTTAAGTCGCAATTACCAAGTCGGCTACCAGCTAGCTGGTGGTAAGTCACTTACAGAAACTCTCGCAAATTTACAAGGAACTGCTGAAGGGGTGAACACTTGTCGGGTTTTAATGCAACGAGCCAAGCAACAAAACATTCTTGTCCCGATTACTGAGCAAGTTTATCGCTTACTTGAGGGTGAAGTCACACCCAGACAAGCGCTTGATGAACTGATGCTGCGAGATATAAAGCCAGAGTACAACTACTAGTATACCGGGCGCAGAAGTTTGTCTACCTTTAACAAGCGATTTTGCCCCTTGTTGTCTAGTTAATTGAGATGGTAGCTGGATTTACCCGCCCGTTGTACTAGTAGTCTGTCAAGTTGAAATTGATGGGTTAAAACTGACACGGTGAAATTTTCATTCTCCTCGTCTTTCAAAGTTCCGAGCACCGGAATTTTCTTCGGATCTCACTCTCTCTCTGTCAATATAATTTTTGCCGTTAATACTAATCACTTCGCCAATATCTATTAGTTCTACTTATACCTGAATTATCCTGAGAAAAAATTGGTAAATCGTCAGGATATTACTTTTATAGCGATGTAAATGTGACTATGCCAATTATAAACATGAGATTTGCTGAAGTATTTTATACCCTGATATAAAAATTACTATCAGTAACCTTCAAGGTTGAAATGTTAACTAAGTAGTTGAAATATTGAAAACCTAGCTGCGGATTTGAATAGCTATTGGTTCAATCAAAAGTTTAGCAGCCGATTAAGTTCAGTAATACTGTATCCAATAAAACCATTACAGTTAATTTCTAAAAAAATTGTAATGGAACCTTCAACCGTGTTAGTTCATCGTAAATCACGGGAACAATAGCAACAGTTGAATAGCTGACCGTAATCTAAGCTGACCGTACTCTATTGTTACCTGGAGCCATTGAGACAATCTTTATGCCAGCAACATCTTTTTATGCAGATGCCCCCTACAATACCAAAAAGTCCCCCCAGGCTTTGGACTCGGATCTCACAGTTGATGAGAGTGAGTTATCGGTAGATGATTTACAGGAACTGGAGATAGCTTCTGTTGACCATGCTAACTTTGCTGCTAACACTAACCGTCGGAGTACAGACCTAGTACGTCTATATCTTCAGGAAATTGGTCGGGTTCGGTTGTTAGGGCGCGATGAAGAGGTTTCAGAAGCTCAAAAAGTCCAGCGCTACTTGCGGATGCGGATAGTGCTTGCTAACGCCGCCAAGCAAGGGGATGAAGTTATTACACCCTATCAGAAGTTAGTTGAGGTTCAGGAGCGTCTGACCTCGGAACTAGGACATCGCCCGTCTTTAGAAAGGTGGGCTGCCACTGCTGGCATAATTCTATCGGATCTCAGACCGACTTTGGCAGATGGCAAACGTCGCTGGGCGGAAATTGCCAAGTTGACAGTAGAAGAATTGGAGCAAATTCAGTCCCAAGGACTCCAAGCAAAAGAACACATGATTAAGGCTAATCTTCGCCTAGTTGTGTCTGTTGCTAAGAAGTATCAAAATCGCGGTTTGGAATTGTTGGATTTAGTCCAAGAAGGCACACTGGGCTTGGAGCGGGCTGTAGAAAAATTTGACCCAACTAAGGGTTACCGCTTCAGTACCTATGCCTACTGGTGGATTCGTCAGGGAATTACCCGGGCGATCGCAACTTCTAGTCGCACCATCCGCCTCCCTGTCCATATTACCGAAAAGTTAAACAAAATCAAAAAGGCCCAACGCAAAATTGCTCAAGAAAAAGGTCGCACCCCAACTCTAGAAGATTTAGCTACTGAGTTAGAGATGACACCGACCCAAGTTCGAGAAGTTTTGTTGCGGGTGCCTCGCTCCGTTTCTTTAGAAACCAAAGTAGGCAAGGATAAAGACACTGAGTTAGGTGAATTACTCGAAACTGACAGTGTAACCCCAGAAGAGATGTTAATGCGAGAATCTTTACAAAGAGACTTGCATCATCTTCTGTCAGATTTGACTAGCCGGGAGCGCGATGTAATTTTGATGCGCTTTGGTTTAGCAGATGGTCATCCTTATTCTTTAGCAGAAATTGGCCGCGCTCTTGACTTATCGCGGGAACGAGTCCGACAAATAGAATCCAAGGCTTTGCAAAAGCTACGTCAACCCAAGCGACGCAACCTCATCCGCGACTATTTGGAGTCTCTAACTTAGTCATTTGTGATTAGTCATTTGTCATTAAAAAACTTCACTTGACAAATGACTAGTACACTGTGGCGTCAGGTTGCCTACCTTTAACAAGGAATTTTGCCCCTTGTTAAGCCCTAAATCTTGTTAATTTAGATGGTAGGTGGATTTACGCGCCCGCTGTACTAGGGATAAAGGACTGATTTGATCCCAGATCAAAAGCCTCTTAGAGGATGTTTGGAAAGTCAACCTCACTTCCATTTCTCTCTCCTGCTCTTGAGAGGCTTTGAAACCCCCATTCCCTTCTGTACGAGAGGCAACTCTTAGAGACGCTCTTGCGTTCGCCAAGGCTAACAATAGGGAAGGGGGGTAGAGGGATTAGGTTTCGAGGGTTTTGATCTTAATAACGATACTTTTCAAACATCCTCTTAGCTCGACTTTATCCAAAATTAAGAACTTGGTTCTCTTTATCCGGCAAAAACTTTTTCCATGTCACTGATTATCGGTGAAATCGAAAAAGTAAAACTACCGTCCCACAAAGCTTTCAGCCTCAGCTTGAGCGTTGTCAAAAAATGGTTCAAGTCCAGCTTAGAGACTTGTAGCAAATAATTTGCATTTAATTGTACAAGAGTTTCCCCAGACCTTTGCTCAGATATCTTGAAGGTGGGGATCAACTAAGCAATTCAAAACTCACTCATTCAAAATTCAAAGTCAAGGGATGCAATCGTTACAAGTATCCTAACTATTAACTGTATGCAAATTAAATACACTACAGTTTATTACTTGAATTTTGATCAAGATTTAATGAATATTTCTTAAATATTTAGTAATAATTATCAATAGGGAATGATTGTTGCAAATCACTCCAAATATTTGTTATATTCTCAACTAACAGGCTTTGTTGAGAAATATTAGTATGACTGTCTACACGACTACTTCACTCAAGGCAGAATTGAATGACCGAGGTTGGCGTTTAACTCCCCAGCGCGAAACAATTTTACACATTTTTCAAGAACTTCCGCAAGGTGAACATCTGAGTGCCGAGGATCTTTATCATCGGCTAGAAACTGATGGTGAAGGGATCAGTCTGTCAACTATCTATCGGACTTTGAAGTTGATGGCAAGGATGGGAATTTTACGGGAACTAGAACTGGGCGAGGGACATAAGCATTATGAGATCAACCAGCCCTATCCCCATCACCACCATCACCTAATCTGTGTCCGGTGCAACTCAACTATTGAGTTTAAAAACGACTCAATTTTAAAAATTGGGGCGAAAACCGCTCAAAAAGAAGGTTTTCACCTGCTTGACTGTCAAATGACCATCCATGCAGTGTGTCCTAAGTGCCAACGGGCACTGATGCCGCTTTAGCTACTTGGGTGGATAACAAGACGAAACTACTCAAATTAACCAAATAAGTGGAATTTTGAGCAGTTCGTAATTTGCTATTACTGGAGGCAAGCAACCAGTTGAGGACTGATACTAACAACACCAAAGCGGATGCTAAAAGCGTCCGCTCTTAACATCCTTGAGACTGATGCCATAGAACTCTTGGGCTTGTTTAATCGCTTTTTTGGTGTCATCTGCCATCACACCGTTCAGCTTGCCTTTATAAAAACCCCGCTCCCGTAGTCGCGTTTGGATTTCCAGGGTATTAAACTCGCTTTTGCTAGCAGTATTAACTGAGCTATATAACTTAGATCGGGTAGTTGGGCCAGCAACGCCACTTGCTGCCAAGTGATTAGCTGTCTGAAATCTCTTTACAGCATTCGCAGTATAGGGGCCATAGTAGCCATTTGGCTCTCCCTCTAAATATCCTGCCTGGATCAATTGTTCTTGAACAATTCTAACTGGCTCACCGCGATCGCCTACACGGAGTTTATCTCGATTGACTACCTTTTTGGGAGCCTCTTCTCCATCACCAATGCCAATTCCCGGCAATTTACGTAATGTTGCTGGGCCAACAATCCCATCAACGCTTAATTTGTAAGAATCTTGGAACCGCTGGACAGCTTCTTCGGTAATTGGACCAAATATCCCTGTGGCGTTTCCGTAATAAAAGCCTGCGATTCTTAAGCGTTCTTGCAAAACCCTGACATCTTCACCTTCATCCCCCTTGGCAAGGTAGTTGGGATTGCGACGCTGGCTAGTTGCTGAACTAGCTGAACTAGTAGTGCTGGGCTTTTTGGCTAGTGTAGTCGTAGAACTGGATTTTTGGGCTTGCCAGTTTTCTAATTTTTGGAGGGTGCTTCCTCCAACAATGCCGTCCACTGGTAAACCAGCGGCCTTTTGGAAGCGCCGCACAGCTTCTTGTGTGGATACGTCATATACTTTGGTAACTGGAGCTTGATAAAAGCCTGCTCGTTTCAACTGTTGTTGTATATTTTTGACAGAAGGGCCTTGATCGCCTCTTTCCAGTGCCATGACGCTGCTGAGAGCGCCAAGAATGGACAAAGAAAGAGCAAGGGGCAACATATACTTCCAAGCCCTACCAGAAAGCCGTTTCCAATCTGGTGCAGCTGCTTTGTTAAACAAAGAGCTGAGGAAGACCAATTCACGGGGTGTGCTGTCTTCGTAGGCGAAAGCTAAGTGCAAATACGCAAGATTCTCCATATTGATTTCCTACACCATTGATTTTTCTTCGATAACTGCTTCAGCTTGATGTACTAGGTTCCTCAAAGCTTCTAATGTTCCTATATTTACATTTTCCCACAAATTGCGCTTGTGTGCTTCTAATAATCTTTCAGCAATATCACGTAGTGCATAAGGGTTCTTTTGCTGAATAAATTCCGAGACAACTGGATCGAGCAAGTAAGCTTCTACTATGCCTTGATACATATAATCTTCAACACATTTAGCTGTTGCATCGTAGGCAAACAGATAATCCACCGTCGCTGCCATTTCAAACGCACCTTTGTAACCGTGGCGCATGACTCCCGCAATCCACTTAGGATTAACAACGCGAGAACGATACACCCGTGCAATTTCTTCTTTCAGTTGGCGGACTCGTGGTTGAGCGGGTATGGAATTATCACCAAAATAGGTTTGAGGATTTTTTCCCTGTAGAGAACGCACCGCCGCTGTTAAGCCACCCTGAAATTGGTAATAATCATCAGAATCGAGTAGGTCGTGTTCACGGTTGTCTTGATTGTGCAGCACAACTTGCATTTGCGCCAAACGTTGCTTGAAGGCTTCGGGATTAGGGACTGGGGACTGGGGACTGGAGACTGGGGACTGAGGAATTTTATCCTCCCCTGCTCCCCCTGCTTCCCCTGCTTCCCCTGCTTCCCCTGCTCCCCCTGCTCCCCTGCTCCCCTGCTCCTCTGCTCCGCTTCCTGAGGAGTAGGCGTAAGAACTCCAGTTGATGTAGGCGCGGGCTAAATCTTGGTCATCTGTCCAGTTTTGCGATTCAATTAAACCTTGGAGTCCGGCGCCGTAAGCACCTGGACGAGAACCAAAGATGCGATAGCGCGATCGCACCACTGCTGCTTCTAAAGTTAATCCTTGTTTTGTCCACAAATCAGTTTCTTGGCGAACTGCATCGGCGAGGGGATTTTGTTCTGGCGGTTCATCCAAGTCTGCAACTGCTGACACTGCTTGAGCGAATAAATCAATTAAGTTGGGAAAAGCATCCCGGAAGAATCCCGAAATTCGCAAGGTGACATCTACACGGGGACGCCCCAAAATTGCCAGGGGCAAAATTTCAAAATCCACTACTCGCCGCGCTGCACCATCCCACACAGGTTGGACTCCAAGTAAAGCCAACGCTTCGGCAATATCATCACCCCCAGTCCTCATAGTGGCAGTTCCCCACATTGATAAGCCTAGTGTTTTTGGATACTCACCATGTTCTTGAGTGTAATATTCAACCAGGGTTTCAGCGGCTTTTCTACCTATATCCCAAGCTGTTTCTGTGGGAATGGCGCGAATATCGACAGAATAAAAGTTTCTCCCAGTTGGTAGAACTTCTGGGCGGCCGCGCGTGGGTGCGCCAGCTGGGGCACTTGGGACATAACCGCCATCAAGTCCGTGTAATAAGTGGGTAATTTCTTGGTGGGTTTGTTGTAAAGCCGGAAGTAGGCGATCGCGTATCCAGGTAGAGACGCGATTTATCGCGTCTGTGTTGAGTGGAGAGACGCGATGAATCGCGTCTGTACAAGAGTCCTGATTTATTAGTTTTTCTACTAGAAGGGCGGCGTGTTCTTCTAGGACTTCGACGATATCACCGAGGGTACGGCATTCTGTGCCATTGACTATTGAGTATTCACCACTAGTCATTGACAAATCTGCTGTGAGGGGATCGAAGTCTAGACCCCAATTTTGAGCTATGGCACGGGTAATACCTGAAGAATAGCGATTGGGTATGCGAGCGATCGCTACTATTAAGTCTCGTAGCTGGCGTCCTTCGGGACATTGCCCAAAAATGTGCAATCCATCGCGGATTTGGGCTTCTTTCAATTCACAAAGATAGCCACCAATAGAATTCAAAATTAAAGATTCAGAATTCAAAATTTCTGTTTCATTTTGGATTCCTAAATCTAGATGGAGATTTTCTTTGATCACCAGTTCGCGGATGCGATCGCGAATCACTGGCAAACGCGAAGGATCTAAGCTGTCTGCTTCATAATACTCATCAATTAAATTTTCTAACTGTTGCAAAGAACCGTAGAGTTCCGCACGAGTCATGGGCGGCGTTAAGTGATCTATAATCACCGCTTGAGCGCGACGTTTGGCTTGGGAACCTTCACCAGGGTCATTCACAATAAACGGGTACAGGTGGGGAAGTGCGCCGAAAGCTACTTCTGGATAACAATTACTGGATAAAGCCACACTTTTACCGGGTAGCCATTCTAGATTTCCGTGTTTGCCCACATGAACCACAGCATCAGCACCAAAACATTCTCTAACCCAATAATAGAAAGCTAAATAAGCATGGGTTGGTTCTAAATCCGGCGCATGATAATTCAAACTGGGGTCATTATCATAACCCCTTGCTGGCTGAATTCCCACGAAAACGTTGCCGAGTTGAATTCCAGGAACGGGGAAAGAGGCAGAGGGGCAGGGGGGCAGAGGGGCAGAGGGGAAAAATTCTTGATTGCTCCCCTGCTCTCCCACACCCCAACGCTCACTAATACCTTGCTGCACTGCTGGCGGCAAAGAAGCGAAATACTCTTGATACTCTTCCCAAGAAACACTTTGCTGTACCGGACGCCATTCTCGACCTTCCGGATCATTTGTTACACCATCTGTCAACCGTTGAATCAACTCATCTCCTTGAGCAGGTGGATTTTCTACTTCATACCCAGCTAGATGTAAAGCTTGCAGGATTTCTACACAACTAGCTGGGGTGTCGAGTCCCACACCATTCGCGAGGCGTCCATTCCGGTTGGGGTAGTTTGCCAGAATTAGGGCAATTCGCCGTTCTTGGGGGGGTTTGTCACGCAGACGCGCCCAATTTGCTGCTAGTTTAGCAACGAACTCGATGCGATCGTTCACTGGTTCATAAATTACCACATCTGTCTCTAGATGGGGATTACGAGTTTGCACTGCTTTAAAAGACACAGCACGAGTAATAATCCGTCCATCTACTTCTGGTAGCGCTACATTCATCCCAATATCGCGGGGAGAAAGCCCTTGAAACTGTGACTCCCACTGCTCAATTGACCCGCCACTGAGGATTACCTGCAACACAGGTACATCTAATTTTTGCCAGAGGTCGGTTTGGGGTGTTTCGGTTTCCAAGCGTGCTAGAGAAAAACTGGTGGTATTTAGCAGCACAGCTATTGATTCGGCTTCTTTGGGTTGGAAAAATTCACTCAACTCAGCCTGAACATCTGGTTCACGCAACGAGGAAACAAACACTGGCACTGGTTGTAAATTTTTCTGTACCAAGGCTTCGCATAAAGCATCGATTACCTTTGTATTTCCCGCTAAATAATGGGCACGGTAGAAAAGGATGCCGACTTTTGGGATAGGGCATTGGAAGCTTTGAGTATCTGAAGGGGATGAATCCAGTTCTGAGGTGGATGAACGAGTATCAAAGGTGGATGAATCCAGTTCCGAGGTGGATGAACGAGTATCAAAGGTGGATGAATCCAGTTCCGAGGTGGATGA
>NZ_JBALCP010000073.1:0-25639 GCF_036919675.1 Nostoc sp. | reverse complement strand
CTTTAGAAAATGCGACCACTAAAATTCATCTCTGTTTTGTCAGACTTATGCTCCGAAGATTAGCTACTTTATAGATCCCAAATGGGTTCTATAGCAGTAATGGCATTGGTCAGGCGCTCGCCGGCAGAGCAGAGGGGAATGATGTACGGTTATCCAAAAAGTTTTTGTAGGCAGAAAAAGCTTACTCGTTCATGAAAGACTTTCAGAGACGAGCAAGCCAACACTATAACCACTACTGTGATACTACGAGTACAAATCCTCAAGGACAAATTTAATCAAAGCTCTCGGTGATGCCAGAAAAATGCTCAGCTAGAAAATCTACGAAAGTCCTTATTTTGGGTGATAGGTATCGCTGATTCGTATAGACAGCATAAAGATATGAGGTTGCCAACGTGTAGTTCAGCTTCAGCACCTCCAATCGCTGGCTGGTAAGATCATCTTCAATCAACCACTTTGGCAAAACCGCCAACCCCATACCGGCTAGGGTTGCCTGATAAAGCATGGTAGTGTTGTTGGAGCGGATCGAGACTGGCAGTTTGACTGTCTCCCGCCCGTTAGAACCCTCAAAGAGTATCTCATCGGCAAACTGCGAATAGTAATAGCTGATACTTACATGCTTCGATAGTTCGTTAGGAGTTTTTGGGTATCCATTTCTTTGCAAATAGTCAGCTGAGCCAACCAACATGAGTTGAATTGGGCAAATGCGTCGCGTGAGCAGTGAAGAACCGGGTTCCTCAGGCGTGACACGTAACGCCAAGTCAAATCCTTCTTCCACCAAGTCCACCAACCGATCATTCAAATTCAGATCTAGCAAAACGTCTGGATAGCGAGAGCGGTACTTCGCCAAGGCTTTAGTGAATAACGGGTTAGCGAACCAAACTGGGGCGCTGATCTTGAGTACGCCACGCGCGACGACGGCTGATTGCCTCACCGCTGCCTCCACCATTTCCAATTTATCAAGCATTTCCCGGCATTGCTCATAATAGACCCTTCCTGCCTCGGTTAAGCTTAAGTGTCGGCTAGTTCGATTCAACAAACGTGTGCCAAGGTTTCGTTCCAAGTGCATCACATGCTTGCTAGTCATGGCTGTGGATAAGTTGAGCCGCTCGGCGGCTGCCACAAAACTTCCCGATTCCACCACCTGAAGCAATACTTTCATGCTCGTTAAGGTGTCCATCGTAGTTCTAAAGTTTTCTAAGAAGAAACATAGCATCAACAAAATGATACTTGTACTACGATGAGAAATAAATGTAATTTGAGGAAGACGGCAGCATCAACTATAGGACTCCGATTTGATTTTTGAAAACATACTGAGACTGAAAAGCCCGTTTGATTAGGATTTTATCTGAAATCTTGTTCAGAAATCAGATAGGAATCCTATAGCAATGCCGGAAATAGCTATGACTAAACCAACAAAGGGTGGTGTTCTATATTTGTTGCTCTTCGCCTGAAGGATTTATGCATTGGACGTTTCAGGAGTCTTAACAACAAATCTAGAACACTATCAACTCGTCGACCGCCCGCAAGAATTTCAACGGAGAGGAGAATTTCAATGTCTCAGAACAACGAACTCACGGTGATCGACCGCTTTACCATCTTCGAGCAGTTGAACATGCATCAGCGATGTATCGACAAGGGTTGGGGGCGCGAGCAGGTCGACCTCTACAACCGCCTTTACTGGCCGGAGGCCAAATTCAACGTCAACGATCTACGTACTTCAACCTTCGAGGGTCTTGAGGGCATGAAGCAGATGTTCGACTACGCGCACAGCGTCTTCCCGATGGACAAGTGGTTCCACTCTATGGGCGCGTTTGAAATTTCCGGATCGGGTGACAGGGCCGAAGCGCACTGGCGATGGTTCGTGTCCTGGAAGGCTGAACACGTCGGAACCGTTTCGACTGGCACCTACGACGACATCTTTGAACGTCGCGATGGCGTCTGGAAGTGTCTGGAACGCACCTCTAAGAGCGATCCCAACTGGCCGGTAGACTTGTTCCAGCCCTTCCTCGATCAGGCAGACATCACCTTCAAAGCGTCCTGATAGTCAGACTTTTGTAGGTTAGGTGGAGCTTCGCGAAACCCAACGTCCTTGGAAGCGTTAGGTTGAACCATAAAACTCAATCTACTCAGGCTATTTGCTCCACGCTCCTAAGCAATACCACTTCACCGCTTTTTAACTGAACAAGGTCAAGAATGTGTTGGGCTTGAACACCAAAAGAGGTTTAGTCACTGAGGAGAAAAGTAAGGAGCAGCAACGATGGACAAGAAAGGCTCAACAATGAGCATTGATCTGCGGACACTAGCGCTGGCAGCTTCATAGGAGCACATATGTCTAGTACACCTGTAGAAATCGTCCAAGCCCTTCTCAAAGACCCCACCAAGCCTGAGGTCGTCAACCAGCTCGTCTCTCCCGATGCCGTCTAAATATCGCTCATGGAAATGCGCGTCAATTGTTTTCACTCTAACTAAAGTTCAACACCAAGTAAACCGTTGTGTTGTGAGTGAGGTAAATCCAACCACTGATGGGAGTCGTTTATGGCACATAGTATAGTTGGCACTCATGTAGTCGTTGAGGACGCAGCTTCTCTGGCTGAAGCGGTTCAACGTACACATGTTGTAATCGAGGTGGCTGGTCGCTTTCATGACTTAGAGAAATTTACACTTCTTGAAGGCTCAAGTTTAGTGGGTACAACTTCTGACGCAGAATTGGTCTTCAAGCCAGATTCAGACGGGGTAGCGCTCACGGCAAATAACACCCTCCAGAACCTAACCCTCCGATCAGATCCGAGCCGATTAACGCTCAGTCTGGAACCGGCAACGACTACGCTTGGACAACTCAAGTTGCAGCATCTCGTCGTCTACGGTCGGCTGCACTTGGAATCGAGTATTGTGATGACCGCTGACCTTGTGCTCACTGACGTTCAAGTGTATGACGGCGACAGCACCTCAGCGCTGCATCGTCCAGTCGGTTACGGCGTAGAGGTCGTTCCGGGTTCCCTAACGATCTACAACCGCTGTACCAATCCCCAAAGTCGCTGGACACTGCGTGCCGAAAACCTCTCAGGGGGAACGCGAGATGTGCCGTTGAGGGGTAGCGGCATCTTTATTTTTGGCGGCATGACTGTTCCTGCAAACGCCGATCCTCAAGGTAGACCAGCGCCCAGTTCTCCTGGTGGCATGATTGACCTTAAATTATTGACCACAGGCGAAATCCATACTAATGGCAATATCCAGGCTGGTATTGGCAATCTTATCTCAGGCGGGGTGTTCGTTGGCTCAGGCGTGAAGGTTCAGCAAGTGATCAATAACAGTCCTGTAACAACTTACGGGACAAATGACATGGTGTTGGATAACTGGGGCAATGTCCGTCTTTGGCTTGCTCGGGAGTCCATCATATCTCATGGAACCAGTGGAATCGGATTCGTGAATTTCGGAGATTTACAGACTCTGATTGTGCAAGGCGACCTGGCGACCTATGGCGAAGGGGCGCGGGGGTTCAATCTATACGACGGAACCTTGGCTTATGCAGAATTCAAAAGCATTACCACTCATGGCAATGGCTCGATCGGGATACAGACCAGTAAACCATTTGGCAATATCCTCGTGCTTGGGGACGTGATCACAAAAGGTGGTATGGGTAACAGTTTGGTGCGTGGCGTGCTCGTACAGCTTGACGCGCACGCCCTGAGTCTCAAACCGGGCACAAGTGGAAAAGAGATCATTGTACTGGGTCGAGTCGAGGCTCAAAGAGAGGAAATTACCTCATTGGATTTCGCTGCTCCAGCCAGCACAGTTGAATTCATTATGATCAGTGGTCAGCAGTATGTCGATGGATCGTCAACAGAGTAGGAATTGTAATTACCCAGTAGGTACAATACCTTCGCCAATTTACGAGGCTGAGTTGATATATTAACGTCCTGTTCTCAAAGGTTTGGCAAAAACAATAAGTCCTAAAAATTCCTTCAAGGTTTCCCGCAAGCATTTTTTAAGGTATTCCCAGCAGTATTAAGGGTTTTAGCTGACAAGCTACCTTGTCAGCTAAACTCTTATATATGAGTCATTTTGCCGTTTTTGCCAAAATTTTTGTAGGCTCTTATTTTGGCAAAGGTATTGAGTAATAGCTGATACTTACATGCTTCGATAGTTCGTTGGGAGTTTTTGGGTATCCATTTCTTTGCAAATAGTCAGATGAGCCAACCAACATGAGTTGAATTGGGCAAATGCGTCGCGTGAGCAGTGAAGAACCGGGTTCCTCAGGTGTGACACGTAACGCCAAGTCAAATCCTTCTTCCACCAAGTCCACCACCCGATTATTCAAATTCAGATCTAGCAAAACGTCTGGATAGCGAGAGCGGTACTTCGCCAAGGCTTTAGTGAATAACGGGTTAGCGAACCAAACTGGGGCGCTGATCTTGAGTACGCCACGCGCGACGACGGCTGATTGCCTCACCGCTGCCTCCACCATTTCCAATTTATCAAGCATTTCCCGGCATTGCTCATAATAGACCCTTCCTGCCTCGGTTAAGCTTAAGTGTCGGCTAGTTCGATTCAACAAACGTGTGCCAAGGTTTCGTTCCAAGTGCATCACATGCTTGCTAGTCATGGCTGTGGATAAGTTGAGCCGCTCGGCGGCTGCCACAAAACTTCCCGATTCCACCACCTGAAGCAATACTTTCATGCTCGTTAAGGTGTCCATCGTAGTTCTAAAGTTTTCTAAGAAGAAACATAGCATCAACAAAATGATACTTGTACTACGATGAAAAATGAATATAATCTGAAGAAAACAGCAGTATCAACTAGCTAGGCAAGGAGATAGCTATGACTCAAGCAACAAAGAGTAGTGTTCTATATTTGTTGCTCTTCGCCTAATAATTTATGCATTAGACGTTTTAGGAATTTTAAAAAGAAGTCAGAATTCAGAATTCAGGAGTCAGAATCACTTCTGTTAGGGATTTAGACCCCAACCGATTGTAGACACCGTGTTAACTATCGTTATTTAAACCCCATACTCATCCGCCAGTCGCACAGAATTCATTCTGACTTCTAGCGACTGACGCCTCTGTTCTTTTGTTAATAACAAATATAGAACACTTGCTCCGGCTCTCCCTCGGCCCGAAGAGTTGGTGCATCGCCGACACGCTGACGAATATCCTCTGGCAAATTTTGGAGAATCATGAAAAGCGATCAAGAGACTTACACGATCAACAGACCTCGCTGGCAGCGTCTGTGCGTCACGATCCTTCTTGCTATAGCGTTCACGGTTTCGCTCCCCTACATCGCACAAGCGCAGGAGCAAGTAAGAAACCCTACCGCCGATACGTCAGACTCGACACTGGTGAAGTCCCTATCCGGATTTGAGAACGGTTATGCAACGGTTAATGGAGTAAGACTGCACTACGTCAGCGGCGGTGAGGGCGCACCGCTTGTGCTGCTGCCAGGTCACCCGGAAACCTGGTGGGGGTATCACAAGGTGATGCTGGCTTTGGCAAAAAGCTTTCGTGTGATCGTCGTGGACATCCGCGGCATGGGCAGCTCCGAAAAGTCAGCTGGTGGTTACGACAAGAAGACAATGGCTCGAGATATCTACGAGCTGATCCGTCAACTTGGATACGAGAAAGTCAATATTGCTGGACACGATATCGGCGCGATGGTCGCGTTCAGTTTTGCGGCTAATCATCCGGAAGCGACCGCGAAACTTGCCTTGCTGGACGTCGCGCATCCTGACGATTCCTTCTATGACATCAAAATGCTGCCTGAGGAGGGGAAGTTTGGAAAAACGGTCGATGCTGCGCATCCGGTTTATCTATGGTGGTTTGCTTTTCATCAAGTAGAAGGGTTGCCTGAAAAACTCCTCGCAGGAGATGGCATGAGACTCTATATAAACTGGCTCTTCAACTATCTGCTAAACGACCCGACAAAGATAGATTCACGAGATTTAGCCGTTTATGGGAATGCCTATTCGAATCCAGAAGCAATCCGCGCTGGTCATGCGTGGTACAAAGCCTTTCCGCGCGACATTAGCGACGCTAAGACGTATAAGAAGCTCGATATGCCAGTCTTGGGGCTCGGTGCTGAGTTCCAAGGCTATCAGTTCTTGCGAGTAGTCGAATCCAAGGCGACTAATTTTCGACTGGTCAAGATAGAAAATAGCGGCCACTTCATCTTAATCGAGCAACCTGATGTCATATCGCGGTTGCTGATCAACTTCTTCAAGTAAAGTATTAACCGAAACGAAACAATCGGGTCTAACAAAAGCTTGCAGGTGAAGGTTTACAGCCGTGCCTGAAGCGAAACGTTGGGCTTGAACATCAAAAGGGATTCAGTCATCGAGAAGAAAAATCAGGAGTAACAACTATGTCAGCAACGATGGACAAGAAAGGCTCAACAATGAGCATTGACCTGCGGATGCCGGCGCTGAACTGGATTAATGGTGAGTGGGTCGATTCAGCACAGCATACCGAGAGCATTAACCCAGCTACAGGTGAGGTCATTGGTACTTACGCAGATGGCGGACGTGAAGAGGCGATTCAAGCGACCAATGCTGCGGTGCAAGCTTTTCGAGAATTAGACTGGAAGGACAATCGCGCACTCCGATCGCGAGTTTTGAATCAGATCGCTGATCGCTTTGAAGCACGGCGAGACGATCTCATCGAGATTCTCTCGCTCGAAAATGGCAAAGTCCATGATGAAGCAGTGTTTGAAGTCGACATGATTCCCAGCAAGTTTCGGTACTGGGCGTCTGCCGTTCTGACAAATTACGGACGGGCTTTGGAGGTTTTGCCGGGACACCTTTCGGTCGTTACCCGGTCTGCGATCGGTGTTGCTGGAATCGTGGCACCATTTAATTCGCCGCTCGTGCTCACCGTGCGTTCTCTGGCGCCGGCCCTCGCTGCTGGTGTCACCACAGTGCTCAAATTGCCTGGCAACACAGCACAAATCAACTATCTCTTTAGTAAGGTACTGGCTGAAGCTGCTGACTTACCGAAGGGCGTGATCAACGTCTTCAGCGAAAGCAGAGGGAGAGGTGGATCGTCCTTTCTCATGGATTCAAAAGATATTCGTGTGATCAGCTTTACTGGAAGCACGAAGACAGGGAAGGCAATTTCCGCAACAGGGGCAGCGACGCTCAAGCTGTTTCAGACCGAACTTGGTGGCAAGACACCAATGATCATCTTCGACGATGCCGATCTTGAGGCGGCTGCACCAAAGGTTGAGAAGGCACTCACGACCTTCGCGGGTCAGTTCTGCATGACGGGTTCTCGTCTGTTGGTGCAGCGTGCTGTTGCCGATCGGTTTCGCACGCTTATCACCCAGCGACTGGAGAACGTTAAGACAGGACTTGCGTCTGATCCGTCCAGTCATATGGGACCTCTCATTGATAAGCCGAACGTCGCTCGTGTTGACAAGATGGTGGAGGACGCGATCGCAGCGGGCGCTAAGGTGCTTGTACGCGGCGGCCCAATTGTTGAAGGCCCACTCGCCAGCGGTGCATTTTACCGTCCGACCCTGCTGGAAGTGACCGATCCGAAAATGACGATCGTTCAGGAAGAAGTCTTCGGTCCAGTCCTGACGATGCAGATATTCGAGACTGAGGCAGAAGCGGTGCAGCTCGCAAACGATAGCGAGTATGGCTTGGCTGCGAGCATTTGGACACGCGATGTTGACCGCCCATTGCGCGTCGCCCGCGAGATAGATGCAGGCACGATCTGGATCAACGATTGGGCGATCATTTGGGACGAGTTTGAGGAAGGCGGATTCAAGCGCAGCGGCAACGGCAGGCTGAATGGTCTGACGGCGATCGATGAATTCCTGGAGTACAAACATATCGCTTTCAACTCAGGAGTGATCCCCAGTGTTGGCGTTTCTGCCCAATAGTTGAGCTTGGATCCAAATCTTGAGTCCTTCTTAAATAAGCTTCACAACCATCAAACCCGACTATCGGGTTCGCATAAGCAGCCTTATCGGAACACGTATGTCTAGTACACCTGTAGAAATCGTGCAGGAACTCCTCAAAGACCCCACCAACTCTGAAGTCGTTAACCGCCTCGTCTCCCCCGATGCCATCTACGTATCGCTCAGCTACGATAATCCCGACCTGAAAAAGCTCATGCCTTGGGCAGGCACGCATAAAGATGGTCCGGCCAGCGTCCTCAAAGTTTTCCAGGAACTCAATACCTTTTGGAACATCGAGGCGTTCGATATTCAGCAGATATTTGGCGAGGGCGAGAACGTCGCTGTCTTTGGCAGCTTCACCGTCCATTCAGTGAAACTCGATAAAACGTTCATCTCTCCCTTCTCTGTCCTGGCGAAGGTGAAGAATGGCTTAGTCACCTACATGCAGTACATGGAGGACACCTTTGGCACAGGTTCGACCTTCCGATCGGGTGGTACCTGGACATTCCAGAGCAACCCAGACGGCAGCGAAGTATCAGTGCCGTAGCAAGGTGTCCCAGGTGAATGGCACGCTTGAAAAGCCGAAAAGCCTGTGGTTTAAACAGTCTGCAATTGAAGAGCGTAATGCGTGCCTGGGTTTGGTCATAAAAGGGTAAGCTTTGGGGCGGCGTTTGGTGACTCGTAGTTCGTTATTTTTAGCTCAAATATTGCTTGTCTAATTGCAGACTCTGGTAATAGCTCTTTAACACAAGCGCTTATTGTCAAGCACGGTCTAGATTACCAGAAAAGTTTTTAGAAAAACTTTAAACTTCTAGTATAAGTTGATTTAGATTACATAACTAGAACTTACGCACTACTGTCTAGTAGCTCAAAGGTAACGCCGACGCAATATCGAACTAATCCCAATTACACATATACCGAATAGTGTTGCTGCCGTTCTTGGTTCTGGAATTTGCTGTGGTATCTGGAAAGAACCACTTAAAAAAGCTTGACCTCTCAAGAGAGCAGTTGGATTAACATCGAGTGACTCAATTTCACTAAAGTTAAATATCCCTGTAGCACCACTGAACCTACCTGCACCACCAGTGATAGTTATAGTACCAGAACCTACTAATTTGCGGTTAATAAAGTCAAATGCAGCAGTCGCGCTACTCCTGCCAAATAATTTGTCATCGCCACTGCCAAAAAACTCATCTCTGCCGATTGGCAAGCCTTGTAAACCAAATTTTGTTGCGTCTTGAACAAATACGAGATTACCAGTATTGGGGTCAATTCGGCTGTAGTTGTTTATGCTGGAAAAGTTACTCAGACCGTAGGGAGCATCAGAATTGAAACCTGAGACAAATGCTTTAGATACGTCGGTCGATGGGATAGGTGTGATAGTGACTTCCGTGTCGTATACTACGTCAAATGGATAAATCGTTTGGGCGTTCGCTTTTGTTGTATCCGCACCGACACTGAGTAAACAGAAAACTAGCGGCACAAGACATATACTATGCGATCGCATATTAATTTTTATCACCTAAAACCCCTAATATTAATTTCTGACTTATAAGAGATTGTTATAAGCTTTATGCAACTTTAAGAAAAAATTAGAAAACTCGCTATTTTACTTGAGAGCGATCGCCCGAGCATATACCCAGTTTTAAGACAATACATTCGGAACACTCAACTTTTTATAAGTAAAGTTAAAGCTGTAGTTAATACAACTTAAGCTGTGCTTATAGATGCTGAAGCTGTGGTTACAAATGCTCATGATGTTATAAGTAAAGTTAAAGCTGTAGTTAATACAGCTTAAGCTGTGCTTATAGATGCTGAAGCAGTAGTTAATACAGCTTCACTTGTGGTTATAAATGTTGAAGCTGTAGTTAATACAGCTTCAGTGGTGGTTATGAATGTTGAAGTTGTAGTTAATGCAGTCTCATAATTATCTCCAGCCGATCGCGCCAGCGAGTTAGTTTGCCATTGCTGAAGCTACTTGTGATGAAACGCCACCTGCGGCTTTAATTAAATCGGCTCCTTTCTCGCCGATCATAATCGTGGGCGCATTCGTATTGCCCCCGACCAGAGTTGGCATAATCGATGCATCAACAACCCGTAACCCCGTAACACCGCGTACCCGGAGTTGGGGATCGACAACCGCCATTGGGTCAGTTCCCATTTTGCAGGTGCCGACAGAATGATACCCCGTAACACAAAATTCCCGGATGTAAGCTTCGAGTGCTTCATCGCTAATCACCTCAGTACCGGGACTGATTTCCTCACCTCGAAACTGATCAAAGGCACTTGTATGAAACAATTTACGCATTATTTTAATCCCTTCAACTAGCTTTTGCACATCGGATTGACTTTGTAGAAAGTTGATCCGAATAATCGGTGGGTCTTTGGGGTCAGGCGAGGGCAAACTGACACTCCCAATATTTTGGGGATGAGTCAAACTGACTGTAACAGTGAATCCCAAACCAGAGAGGGTTTTGCCAGGAGATATCCACAGAATGGGACCGAAGAAAAACTGTAAATCTGGCGTGGCATCCAGATTACCTTCGGTATGCAAAAATAATCCGGCTTCAGCGTTACCATTACTGCTAATTGCCCGGTCTAACCCAGCAATTACCTCGTGTGCCACAGGACTGGCAATTATCTGGTGTGCCACAGGAACGAGAGAGTGGTCTTGGAGGTTTTGACCGACACCAGGCAAATCAACGACGACAGGAATCCCCATTGCTTGCAGATGTTCTGCATCGCCAATGCCGGAAAGCATCAGCAGCTTGGGCGAATCGAATGCACCAGCACTTAAAATCACTTCTTTGTTGACCCTGGCTTGGTGCAGCGTTCCCTCGTGCATATATTCCACGCCAACGGTGCGGGTTCCCTCAAACAATAACCGAGTCACTAACGCTCCTGTCGTTATTGTTAAATTGGGACGCTTGAGAATTGGCATCAGGAATGCAGCAGCAGCACTGTGACGTTTACCATCCTTGACCGTCAACTGATAAAGTCCCGCACCTTCTTGCTGTATCCCATTGAAATCAGGATTGTGGTTATATCCAATTGCCACAGCTGCTTCGACAAATCGTTGGGATGCCACAGCACTTTCTTGAATATCGGTCACGCTCAACTCCCCATCAACCCCGTGGTATGCGTCGGCATCGCCTTGCTGGTTCTCAGATTTCTTGAAATAAGGCAATACATCTTGGTAACTCCAACCAGGATTCCCCAATGACTGCCAGTGGTCATAATCGTGATGATTGCCCCGGATATAAATCATGGAATTAATCGAACTGCTGCCACCCAAGACTTTGCCACGGGGACAAAAGATTTTGCGGTTATTTAGGTACGGTTCTGGTTCAGAGAAATATCCCCAGTCCAGCTCTGAGCCAGGTAGGTTGGGAGATTCCAACGGGATTTGAATCTCTGGTTTAGTATCCGGGTTGCCAGCTTCGAGTAATAACACAGTTGTTTCACTATCTTGTGTCATCCGGTTGGCGACAACGCAGCCTGCCGAACCCGCACCAATCACAATATAGTCATATTGAGTCATGACATCCTCGCTTATAAATTCAACTACTTTAAAAAATGGTAATGCTAGCAATGAACGGGAGAGTGACAATGTTAAGAATCTCGCATCATTTTAAAACCAATTCCATAAAAACCCAGTTTGCTTGATGTTGTAGAGGAATCTCTGTTTTTTCCAAATAAGGCTCGATATCTTGAAAGCCAAATATCCGATAAAGTGCCTGTGCTTCCTTTGCAAAAGGGGTGCTGTCTAAACGTATCCTTGAGTAACCAATGTAGACAGCTTCATTGATGATAGCTTCTAATAAAGACCGACCGATTCCTTTTCTGCGAGTGCGATTCGTTCACTCGAAATGAGTAGAGATACTCAGGGATGAGTGACATTTGAGAGATAACCCCTTTGGGTTGAGTTCGCACTTTAATCTCTCTCAGATGATAACTGAATAACCATGAGGGTGACTCCGATAAAAACAGAAGAGAAGTCCCTCTCCGTAGGTGCAACGGTAACAGCATCATCCCTACGGTAGCGACTAGCCATCAATCCGTAAAGCGGGATGAAAAGGAGGTAAAACTGGCAGCCTAAGCCGGTATCCCTTCGAGCCTGAACCCATGAATAGCGAAAGCAAAGATGTGTCTGAACCATCGTTAAGGAAAACCAGCGAAATAAGGCTTATCGCGCTGGAGCCAAAAGGCAAAGGATAAGGGGCTGGCAATTTCGCAGTTGACCAGTAGCACTCCCTATAAACCCGGTGGATAGCATCATTTCTAAAGGTTCTAACAATGGTTATTCGGAACGAAGTAACCTATCGCCGCCCTTGGATTGGTCGATACCAAGTAGGTGCTAACCGTATGCAGCGAATAGGAAAGATTGAGTCAAAAGCGAATGCTTTGCTGTAATGGTAAGGATATGCTGACGGACTCACGGTGGATTGGATGATGGAGTTGCAAGTAGCAATAATGTCTAAAACACGGCATCAGCCGATGGTGGAATGGAAGCATATCCCTTGGCGAAAGCTGGAGCAGGTGGTCTACAAGTTGCAAAAACGAATCTATCGAGCTTCCCTTCGTGGTGATGTTAAAGCACTTCGCAGACTCCAAAAGACGTTGATGAAGTCCTGGTATGCAAAATGCCTAGCGGTCAGGCGGGTAACACAAGACAATCGGGGTAAATCGACGGCAGGAGTGGATGGTATTAAAACACTATCCCCAGCAGCACGTCTCAAACTGGTTGTAAATCTTAAATTAGGCTCAAAAGTAAAACCGACTCGACGGGTTTGGATTCCCAAACCAGGAGCGGATGAGAAGCGACCATTGGGCATCCCGACAATGTATGACCGAGCTTTGCAAGCGCTTGTTAAACAGGCTCTAAGACATAACCGTTGTCCAAAGATGCCAAGAGATAATCTCGGAATGGTTAAAGGGCATGGGTTTGGAATTGAAGCCAGCCAAAACACGTCTGACCCATACTCTAAAAGAGTGTGGGTCAGAAAAACCGGGATTTAACTTCCTCGGTTTTAACATAAGACAGTGGAAAGTGGGTAAATACCACTCAAAACAAGGCTTCAAAACAATCATCACTCCAAGCAAGGAAAAGCAGAAGATACATTATGACCGAGTAGCGAGTATCATCGATGACCATAAAGCAGCGCCACAAATGG
This sequence comes from Nostoc sp., assembly GCF_036919675.1. GTDB lineage: Bacteria > Cyanobacteriota > Cyanobacteriia > Cyanobacteriales > Nostocaceae > Nostoc. The sequence continues at coordinate 12,572 of NZ_JBALCP010000073.1, read as the reverse complement.
CGTTAATCAGCCGATTAAATCCGGTAATCACAGGATGGTCAAACTACTCAACAGTAGTAAGTAAGGTCGCTTACTCTGACTTAGATAATCTTATGTATCTAAAGCTAAGAGCTTGGTCGAAACATCGCCACCCCAAGAAATATTGGGGATGGGTGTCAAATAAATATTGGCAAACCATTGGTGATAATAATTGGGTATTCGCAACCAAACAAGAGGGTAAAAACCCGATGCGGTTACGGTCACATGCAGAAACACCAATAGTTCGGTATGTGAAAGTCAGAAGCGAGGCTAGTCCTTATGATGGCAACCTAATTTATTGGAGTTCAAGAATGGGGAGACACCCGAATGCAACTAGAAGAGTGGCAACGCTCCTAAAGTTACAAAAAGGTAAGTGTACCCACTGCGGAATGCACTTCCGAGAGGAGGATGTACTGGAGATTGACCACATAACCCCCAAAAGTTTGGGAGGCAAAGACGAATATAAAAATCTCCAGATACTTCACAGACACTGCCACGACGAAAAAACAACTGGAGATGGTTCAGCTGTGAAGTACACATGATAATGTGCCAATTCATTGAGGAGCCGGGTGATATGAAAGTATCAAGCACGGTTTTGAAGACCAGCGAGTTTCGTGAGGAACTCGCTGAGTTTACTAATTCTGGTTTTACATACATCCTTTTAATTTCGCCGACATCTTCACCAATCTTTCGTAAGCAAGCGCAGGCGGCTATTTGTGCCTCGTATTGTCCTAAAAGCAAGCGTCCTGAAGGGGGTATAAATTCGTGCAGTTGAGTCATATATTGCTCAAAAAATGTATTAACATCTAAATTCATGCCGAACCGATGGCTGAATATCAACTTAGTCTCGTTAAAATATTCCCAAAACAGTTTCTGTATATGAGACTTATATTCGTCAGTCTCTACCTGGATAATTTTAAGCAAAGTTTATGCCTCCGCTAAGTAATTAAATAAAAATCGGTATCCAGAGAATTTACTTATAAGTTAATTAGTGCTAATTGAAACTCAATTCTGAGATTTTACCAAGGGTGAGAGACATTATACATCATAAATTTATGTTGCAAATAGTTCGGTCTAGAGGTAGCGTAAATTGTGCAATTTGACAATCTTTAATACTCAAACTACTTGGCGTATAGTCATAATCTGTCCGCACGCAAGACACTTGATATATGGTTCAGAATCTCGAAAGAACACGCCAGAGTGCAAGGTTTCCCGAAACTGCACCGGCTGCTAATCCCGTATTTTTTAGAACCTATAGCCGCCGGACAAAGGCGGGACTAAGGGAAACATGGGATGAGGTGTGCGATCGCACTCTACTCGGCTTAATCAAGCTGGGAAAGCTAACTCAAGAAGAAGCTGCCATACTGGATCAGATGCAGCGCAACTTGAAAGCTATGCCTAGTGGGCGCTGGCTATGGGTTGGTGGTACAGACTGGATAACCAAGCCAAAGAACTTTTCCGGGGCTTATAATTGCACCTCTACCAATCTCGAAGACTGGAGTGCCTTCGGATTAATGATGGATTTGGCAATGATGGGCTGTGGTACTGGAGCCGTCCTAGAACCACAATTTATTAACCAGTTACCCCCCATCCGTAATCGACTGAATGTCACTGTACAAGGTGAAATTGGCAGCACTCCTGTGCAACAGCGACGTGAATATACTGAAACTAATATAAAAGGCAACAGTGTTACTATTCACGTTGGAGATAGCCGTGAAGGTTGGGTTAAATCATATCAAACCCTATTGGAACTCTCCACTGATAAACAATTTTCAACAGAAGTTGAAGTATTAGTCGATATCAGCGATGTCCGCAAAGCAGGAGAAACTCTCAACGGCTTTGGAGGAGTTGCTAATCCTGTAAAATTGCCTGGACTTTATCAGGGTTGTGCATCTATTCTTAATAAAGCTTTAGGACGACAATTAAATTCAGTTGAATGCTGTCTATTAATCGATCAAGGTGCTGTCACAATTGTTGCCGGTAACATTAGGCGTTCAGCTGGCATGAGGCAAGGTTCTAGCGAAGATAGTTTATTCGCCGATGCCAAAGATAACTTATGGCAGCAAGATGAAAGTGGTAACTGGCGAATTGATCCAGAGCGCGATGCACTCAGGATGGCAAATCATACCAGAGTTTTTCACCGCAAGCCAACCCTAGAAGAATGTATTGGTGCTGTCCGCAAACAATATTACAGTGGCGAGGGAGCGATTCAATGGGCTGGTGAAGCTGTAGCGCGATCGAACATAGATTTGCTGCCAACACAGGCTCTGAAAGTTAATTTTTTGCAAGCTTATGAACAAGGAACAGCAAAGCAATGGTTACAGGAACACTATCCTCAGTTTAATGCTAATGAGCTAGAACATCGTTTGCAGCGATATGCTTTAAATCCATGCGGAGAAATCATCGGCGCTAACTTCCACTGTGTGAGTGGTGATACCTTACTCATTACTAGAGATGGAATACATAAAATCAAAGATGTTGTCAGAGGTGAAATTGAGATTTGGAATGGTCAAAAATGGAGCCAAGTAACACCTTTTAAAACTGGTAGTGAACGCCAGTTGTATCGAGTCAAATTTGCAGATGGTACTTACTTGGATGCAACACAATATCATCGCTTCTTTGTCAAAGATAGATTTGATAAAGAATACAAAGAAGTGCAAACCAAGGATTTGATGGATGTTAGTAGATATGCCATTCATACTGAGCCTTTTGTTATTCAGTATGAAGATGGATTAAATATCGATCCAAGTTATGCATATACTTTGGGGATAGCTGTAGGAGATGGAACTACAGACAAAAATGGTAATGCCAAAATTAGACTTTATGAACAGAAAGCAGCTTTATCTGTAATAGAAAGTAAGTCTCCTGAAAGAAACTATGACTACTTACCGACTTTTACAGATGTAACAGACTTAGGTTTTTCTGGAGAATTTTTAAAGAGTTTAAAAACAAATCCAGAGTCACTGAATGTAATTGCTAGTTGGAATCGCCAAGCAATTTTGTACTTTATCGCTGGTTTAGCGGATACAGATGGCACAAATACACATAGCAATGGCATTAGGATTTACATCTCTGATTACGAACGTGCATATCGAGTCCAGTTATTACTAACTAAATGCGGTATCCGTTCTTCTTTAAATCTTTGCGCTCATAAAGGATCAGTAACTAATTATGGTGTTCGCAGTCAAGATTTATATTACTTGCAAATCACTGACTGTGGGCAAATTCCTTGCCAGCGTTTGGATGTAAGCAAAGGGTGTGACGCCAAATACAAAGGTAAATGGCAAATAGTCAGAGGTGTGGAAGAATTACCAGGTTTACACGATACTTATTGCTTCAATGAACCGGAACATCACAAAGGAGTATTTGGTAATACCCTAACTGGGAACTGTAATTTGTCTGAGGTTCACCTTAATCAAATCGACCCATATAACTACAAAGAACAAGAAGAGGCTTTCACTGCTGGAGCGCTATCTGTAGCAGCACTTTTAAATCACAAATTCCTAGAACCACGCTATCAATACAGCCGTGAATTAGACCCGATTGTGGGAGTTTCTTTTACAGGTTTATTTGATTTCTTTGTCCATGCTTTTGGTGTTGATTGGCTGCGCTGGTGGGCAGAAGGAAGACCCGCTACTGTACAAGGATTGGCTTTCAAGCGTGAGGAAGAAAAATATCTAAGTTCCTGGAAAGATATTGTACATCGGGTAGTTTGGGATTACTGCGATCGCCATAATCTCAAACGTCCAAATCGCTGTACCACAGTCCAACCCAGTGGCACTAAGGCTTTATTAACTAATGCTAGTTCCGGATGGCATCCCCCGAAAGCGCAAAGATTCATTCGCCGCATCACCTTCGGCAAAAATGACCCAGTAGCCTTAGCTTGTATTGACTATGGTTACAACGTCATTCCCTCTCAATCAGACAAAGATGAACAGGGCAATTTACTCAATGATCCCTTTGATTCACGGGTGAGTGAGTGGTTAGTAGAAATCCCTGTTTCTGTACCTTGGGCTGATTTACCAGCAGCTGATGAAATTGATGTTTCTAAGTTTTCAGTCTTAGCCCAATTTGATTTTGTCCTCCAGGTTCAACGTTGGTATGTGACTCACAACACATCAGCTACTTTGGAACTTCGCTCTGATGAAATCGAACCTTTGGCACAGCGGATCTACGAAACTATCCAGAATGATGAAGGATATATTTCAGCAGCCCTTTTAGCTCGTTTTGATGACCTGCAATCATTCCCACGTTTGCCATTTGAACCAATAGATAAACCAACCTACGATCGCTTGAATCAAGAGGTGAAAGCACGACGCAAAACAGATGATTTCTGTACAGTCTTAAGCCGCTACGATTTAGGCGAAATGTCAGAGCCTGGCCCTAGTGGTTGTGACTCTGATAAGTGTATGTTTCCCGATGAGCAACCAAGCTCATAAGGTGAAATGACTATCAACTTAGGGTAGGCACTATTTATCTATTACAATAAAAAGCAGTGGTTTCATATAACATTTAACTACTGCTTTTTATATCAACTAAAATTTCCCCTTTACCCCAATACAGTTCAGTTAGGAACGTGGATTAGATAAAATGTAAAACTTCATCCTCTATCTTGCTTCCCTCTCCTTTATAAGGAGAGGGATTGAGGGTGAGGTAAGTCAGGGACATAAATTGTATGTTATTTAATTCTTATTCCTTAAGGCTTAACTCTTTATCAAAGTAAATTTTTTAACGAACCGCCAAGGGCGCAAAGAACGCAAAGGAAGAGAAGAAAGAGAAGGAAGAAATGCTTAACTGAACTGTATTGCCCTTTACCCTTTTCCCCTCCTTGGATAATTATTTTGGTGTAGAAAAGCAGCACAAAATTTCTCTACACTATGATCTTTAGCAAAAGGAGTCCGCCAATGAAAGCTTACGAAATTCAAAGCAACGCCGGGATTGATGCCCTCACATTAGTCGATCGCCCTGAACCAAAACCAACTGCGGGACAAGTTCTGATTCAAGTCAAAGCAACATCCCTAAATTACCGTGATCTACTGATCGCCGAAGGAGCTTACGATGCTAAACAGAAATATCCGGTAATTCCCGTGTGTGACGGTGTGGGGGAAGTCGTGACAGTGGGGGAAGGTGTTACACGCGTGAAAATAGGCGATCGCGTCGCGGGTACTTTCTTCCAAGACTGGATTTATGGCTCTTTAACCAGAGAGAAAATGAAATCCGCTCTCGGAAGTGGTAACGATGGAATGCTGGCTGAGTATGCCGTATTACACCAAGATGATTTGGTGATATTACCAGACTATCTATCCGACATTGAAGGGGCAACTTTGCCCTGTGCAGGTGTCACAGCTTGGCAAGCACTGGTGACAGAAGGTAATATTCGCGCAGGTGATAGTGTTTTATTACTCGGTACTGGGGGAGTTTCGATTTTTGCTCTCCAGTTTGCCAAGATACATGGTGCTAGAGCGATTATTACTTCCAGCAGTGATGATAAATTGGCACGAGCTAGACAACTTGGTGCTGACGAGACAATTAACTACAAAACAACACCAGATTGGGAAAAGCAAGTTTACCAATTGACTAATCGCATAGGTGTAGATCATGTAGTAGAAGTAGGCGGTGCAGGCACTTTGCCAAAATCACTACAAGCAGTCCGCATTGGGGGACGTATTAGTTTGATTGGCGTATTATCAGGTAGAGGAAATCAAATTGACCCCAGTCCAATACTTTTTAAGAATTTAACAGTTCAGGGAATTGAAGTTGGCAGTCGGGAAATGTTTGAGGCGATGAATCAGGCGATGCAACAGCATCAAATCAAACCGATTATTGATCGAGTTTTTTCATTCACTGAAGCACGAGAAGCTTATCATTATCTCAAAAGTGCGGCTCACTTCGGAAAAGTTGTAATTAGTAATGACGCTCTCTACGAGACGCTGCGCGAACGCGGACTCGCTAACGCTACGCTAACGTAATTCGTATTTTTAAAGAGTTTAATTATATGTTTCAAGTGAGAATTAAACCCCACTTGAAACATAATTCATAATTATGTTTAAACAGCAGCGAGAGTAGGCGCAGCGAATTTAGCATATCGCTCGATGTAGAATTCCTTAGAGTGAGCGATCGCTTTCACAGATTCACGCTCTTTCAAAGCACGTTTCCACTGGCGTACACGGGTAAATTCCTCTGGCACCCCAAAGCCGCGATACTGCTTCAGTGCAGCCCAGCGTTCAAACCAGGGGAAATAGGTGAAATCAACCAAACTGATGGATTCACCAAACCAGTAAGGGCCTTCCCCAGATAGCTTTGCCAAACCCTCGTTTTCAATGAATTCCAGGTGTTTGTATATCCAATCAGCAGCACTCTGTAAATCGGCAATCACTTTCGGTTCTAAAGGAAGCACTCCATCAACAGGTCGGCGTTCAAATGTCCGCTTCACAACTTCAGGCGGTAATCCTGATACTTTTTGGTATACTTTCTGATTCTCCTGGGGATGTTTATTTAGCCATTCAGCCTCTTTAGCAAGAATCGCAATAACTTCTTTAATCGCCTCAGATTTTTCTTTTAATGCATCCCTATCCACCATATAAAGGGAGTAATGCAGCACTTGTGCAGGCAAAGGAATTTGGCGGGCATTGTACTTGATTTCAGCACTAGCAACCCAAGGGTCCCAAACTGCCCAAGCATCCACATGATGTGATGCCCAAGCGGGTAGGGCTTCATCTGGTTTCATGTAAACGCGACTTACTTTATCTTTGGGGATATTTTCTTTTTCTAATAGTTTCAATAGCAAATGTTCGCTGATTCCACCTCGATTCACAATGACCTTTTTACCAATAAGATCATCGAATTTCCGAATCGGGGAATCTGCATGAACTACAATCCCCTCTGAGTTGCGATTAGCCGGTCGGTAGGCAATGATGCAAGCATTAATCCCACCAGATAAAGCAGACAAACCAGCAATATCGCCGCCGGCTCCTAAATCAGAACTTTTAGCATTGATTGTTTCTAATACTGGTGCAAAAGATGGGAATGTACCAACCCACTCAACTTTAATATTCTTGGGAGCTAGTTCACGCTCTAAAGTCCCGCGTTCTTTTGCGATCGCAGACAGACTTGCCTTAATATAACCAATGCGAACTACTGTCTGTTTTTCAGGTGCAGAACTTTGTGCTGTTGAGGAACCTTGATGGTCACTCACAGATTTAACAGTGGAATTAGCAGAGTTAGTCGCACTACATCCAGAAACTATCAAACTTAAGCCTGATTGGGCTACCAAAAACCAGACGAGTGCTTTTGTTGAACCCTGCTGGCCAATTTGGAGCAAACTTTTTAAGGTACTTAGTAAATGAGAATTTGGAAATTTACTTGTCAATGATTTACTGCTCCATAAAATTAAGACAATTCCCGACAAACTGGAAATTAATAATGAGAGCCAGAGGCTCCAGCCTGGTAACGAGGCAATGGAGATTATTTATTTCTCCTTTATCTTTAATTTTGAATTTTGAATTTTAAATTTTGAATTGTTTAAGGTGCTGGGTTTGGAGACTGAGCATGAACTATATCCAACTCTTCCAAAATGTCTTTGTCGAGAACTACATTTACACTTTCCAAATTCTCTTTGAGTTGTTCCAGTGTCGTAGCACCAATAATTGTGCTAGGCACAAACCAACGACTTCGCACGAATGCGAGGGTCAAATGCACTGGACTTAATTGATAGCGCTTGGCAATTTCCACATAAGCTGCGACTGCTTCATTTACTTTTGGTTTCAAATAACGCTGACCAAAATTTTCAAACAAAGTAACTCTTGCTTTCTCTGGTTTGCCATTTAAGTATTTGCCAGTCAAGAAGCCAAATCCCAAAGGACTATAAGCTAGTAAGCCAATTTCTTCCTGATAAACGGCTTCTGCTAAGGCTCCGTCAAATACTCGATTCAGCAAGTTGTAAGCATTTTGAATCGAAACAACTTTGGGCAATCCTAATTGTTTAGCAGCATTACTAAATTGGGCGACTCCCCAAGGGGTTTCGTTACTCAAACCGATATAGCGAATTTTACCTGCCTTAATTACATCGGCAAAAACTGCTAGCTGTTCAGCGATAGGAAGCGTTTCTGCCACCTGAGTCGGATCGAACACCGTTTGCCCAAACCGTGGCACGTAGCGATCGATCCAGTGGATTTGGTACAGATCAATATAATCTGTTTGTAATCTTTTTAGACTATCATCTAGGGCTTGTTTGATATTATCACGGTCAATTGCTTTGGCTCCACCACGAACCCATTTAAAGCCTCGACCAGGGCCAGCAATTTTAGTAGCTATAATCAGTTGATCTCTTTGTTGACGCTTTAACCATTCCCCAATATAAGTTTCAGTTAATCCATAAGTTTCACCACTTGTAGGGACAGGGTACATCTCAGCCGCATCAATAAAGTTGACTCCTTGGGCAATAGAATAATCTAGCTGCTCATGGGCTTCTTCAATCGTATTTTGCTCTCCATAAGTCATTGTACCCAGACAAATTTCAGAAATTTTTAAGTCACTCTTGCCAAGTTGGTTATACTTCATATTTCTGCGTTGTTTTTCAGTTGATTTAACAGTGATATTTGTGCTGGAAATTTTGCATTTTGTTAAGGAATAAGCAATTTAGCTCCAAACAATACCGATTTTGGCACTCAGCCAATATAAATTTATCAGCAAAAAATATTTTGCTGATACTATTGTAAATTGATGGATAAATCGTATTTAACAGGCGCAGTTGTTTATTTTTGCATAGATGAACCAGATAAGTGAGCTAGTTTGGAGTAATAAAAAATCTAAAAATGTAGTAGAAAATACTTGCTTTTCTTGAGCTTTTGTGAAATAAACTTTTTTAGCCTAAGTACAATCTACGGCAAATAGATTAGTTTACCGTAGTATATCAAAAAGTCTTAAGATTCTTCTAGAATTAAAACTTAATAAATGTTTATACGGGGTATGTTCCTTTGGGCGTTTCTGATTGAGAGGATGAAAATGAATTTGTTTGATGTCAAAACCCTCATATAGAGGCGATATATCGGATCTTTACTACAATTGGGCAATGTCCTTAAACTGCGAATGCCCATTGGGGAAGCTACCGCTTTCCGAATTCGCGGTAGAGTCGCAATCAAAAGGATTTCCTTGTTAGAGGATGTTTGAAAAGTCACAAAGTATATTATAAACTCCGCTTCCATTGCTCTCCCCCAGAGGGCTACGGTGTACACACAAGTCCTAAAAACCTAGTAGTCCACCACATCAACATTGCAGGGTAAACAAAGTTTGAGAATATTTCTCTCTTCCTCTTCCTCTGTGTTCTCTGCGCGGCAGTTGCTTCAAGTCGGGGAACCCGCCCAACGCACTGCCTTGCCTCTGCGGTTCGTTATTTAACTCTGCAAACTTAGCTTGGCAGACTACTAGTTTTGTAGGGTGTGTTATGCCGTAGGCTAACGCACCATCCCAGATATTCGGTGCGTTAAGAAACAAGAGGCTAAATCCCCTTGTTAAAGGTAGGAAAACTTCTGCCACAGTCTACTAGAGTGACTGCTATAGCTAACTGAGAGAGTGCAGAACAAATTGAATTGCCGCAATCACAAAAAAGCAGGGTTTTAAAGACTTGCATAACCAGGAATTTATTGCTGCGATCGCTTCTAACGATGCTCATGTCTATAGTAGTGTGATTGAAGTATTAAGCTAAATAGGGAGCATCCTAATGCAAGCAAATTTACCCGTCTGCAATCAGAGGATTTTCTGCTAACTCAAGAATTTGTTGCCCAGATGCTAGGTGTACGTCGCTCCGGCGTCACACTGGCGGCTAGCACCCTCAGCCGAGCCGGAATTATTAGCTACAACCGTGGTCGCATTAATATCCTGAATCGAGGAATTTTGGAAGACACCTCCTGTGAGTGTTATCAAGTTATAAAAAACGAATTTGCTCGGTTATTGGACAATTCGCCTGGGCAGAATTCTAAATAAAACTTTTAAGTCTCTATGTCTGAAACCGGACAGACACTTGCTAACTAGTACATTTAAACTCTCGTAAGATGTGCATTAAAAGCTATGGACTAGTAAATGCTTTTTGATACAAGTGCTACTCCAGGTGTTTGGCTAGAGGGCAGTGAAAATATGTCTAATGAATCCATATCTTTTAAAGGTCTGCGATTACTCGTAGTTGATGACGACCCTGATACAAGAACATTACTTACCTTCCTGTTTGAATTAGACGGAGCAGAGATTATCACAGATGCTTCGGCAGGTGATGCTCTAGAAATAATCTCACTTTTTAAACCAGACATCCTGATTAGTGACCTTTATTTACCAGATGAAGACGGCTGCTCACTGCTCTTGAAGGTCAGAAATATTGAAGCAAAGCGAGGGAGAAAGATTCCAGCTATTGCTCTGACGGCATCTGCTTACCACGAAGACCGTAATCGTGCATTATTAGTAAGTTACAATATATACAAACGTAAGCCGATAGACTTAGATGAGTTAGCTTTTGCGGTTGCTAGTTTAGCTGGACTCGAAGAATACGTTTGACATATCTGGATGCAACAATAGGGAAGCCAATGTAGAGAAAGCTTTAATTAAATTTGACAGGACTTAGGCAAAAATCGCCAAAAAGCTGAGTTTAATACAGCCTAACTCCCAGCCCTTCCCTACTAGCGTTGGGGAGTAATATTATGTCTGCCAAATTACCCATAATAAAAGAACCCCTTCCCACAGACCTACGGTGTACACACAAGTCGAATACCCCCCTTAATCCCCCCTTTCCAAGGGGGGAAACAAGATTTCTAGTTCCCTCCACAATCTTCGCGGGGGAAACAAGATTTCTAGTTCCCTCCCCTTGACAAGGGGAGGGTTAGGGTGGGGTAAAACTGACGCTAAAACCTCAGTTAATCAGCTATTTCAGACTTGTGTGTACACGTTAGCCCCGCAGGCAAGGTGGGTTCTTGGGGTTTAATAACTAATCAAGCGGACATAATATAAGATTCAAAGCCTCTCTCCTAAAAGGAGAGAGGAATGGAAGTGAGGTCAGACTGTATTGCATCCAGACAAAAAGCTTTATAAATCAGCGCGTTGGCGTAGCCCGCACTTCTCTACGAGACGCTGCGCGTAGCAAGCAAGATCCCCGTAGGGGTACGACATCGCTACTTCGACTGCGGCTTCATCGAGCGACTTGTGCTGAGCGCAGTCGAAGCAAGCCGAGATGCTCAGTACAAGTCAGTGACCATCGTAGACATCGCATTTTCTCAGGAATCTTTTGACTAATTTTATTTTTTATTAATTCTGCCACCAGTAAAAACCTTGTTAAAAGGTAGTGATATAAAATATACTAAGAATAAATACAGAGGAAAAATAAGTAATTCTCTGTGAGTACTCATTTTTTCATATAAAGGAGCGCATTATGGAATATCTTGCTTATTCCCACATGTTTATTGCTCAAGAAGAGGCATCTGGAAACACCAAATATAATCCGCCTAAATCTCAATTAAATGGCAAAAAACCTCTTAAATCTTCAGACATAGTTATTACTAAAAAAGAGGTATCTGGAATCAGTAAATCTAAATTCAATTGGAGAAAACTGCTTAAATCTTCGGCTTGGTTAGCTTTAGCTGGTGTTGGTGTATTACTTATTGCTGCTAGCCAAATTCAAATGAGTTCGGCTGCATATGTAAGAACTAACGGCAATTGTTTACGTATCCGTACAGGCCCAAGCACTAACTATTCATCTGTTGACTGTGTATCAAATGGCGCAACACTTCCAGCGATTGAAAGGTATGAAAACGGTTTTGCTAGGCTTTCTACAGGTAGATACGTTTTTGCGCGATGGGTTGGTGATAAACCTAACAGTGTTCCTGTGACTAGACCTGGTGGTGTTGGGGGTTCAGTTATTCTTACCCCTGGTTCTAGAGGTCTGCTTGTAAGAGACGTTCAAACAGCTTTGGGTAATCTCAGGATTGATGGAGTTTACGGTCAAGAAACTGCTAGCCGAGTCCGAAGCTTTCAGGCAAGTAAAGGTCTACTTGTAGATGGTGTGGTGGGGCCCGAAACTAGATTAGCTCTGGGTATTTAGCCAATATGAATGCGTTGCACCCTAACCCGCCCTGCAATATAGCCATTTTCAATTCGGTGAGGTATAAGACCTAACCCCCTAGCCCCTTTCCCGAAGCGGGAAGGGGGAAAAATTCAAAGCCTCTCTTTTAAAAGGAGAGAGGAATGGAAGTGAGGTCAAAACTGTACCTTACTTGGTCGAGAACTGCTATAAATTGATTGCTCATAGCTTAAATGCTTTTGAGTCTACTTTAGTAAACTTAAGCTATTAGCTTGGGAATTGATTCCTAAGCGGGATGAGAGCGAAAGGATAAGACTTTGAGGACTTTTGTCAGTTAACCAAAAAGCCACCCTTTGAAAATCTCGCTTCGAGATTGTACCTGTTTTCTTGTGGGATGGAAATAACTGGAGTTTAGACTAAGCCATGCAAAATGACCCAGTAGGGCTGAGTTAATCAGAGACTTAGCAAAAGTATGAATAATCTTAGGTATTAAACA
>NZ_JBALCP010000072.1:0-59314 GCF_036919675.1 Nostoc sp. | reverse complement strand
ACTATTTTTTCTCGAAGTTCGACAGAATATGACTTCATTTAAAAGTATTTATATTTTAATCTAGTGTACCTCATAACAGACGGAAGTGCTGTAAGTAGAGTACATCAGGGTGCATTGTGTATTGCTTATGCACCCTGATGTACTCTACAACTTAACTTGAAATCTTCTGTTGAGTTGAAGAATGAAACCCAATCTGCTGATACTATTCTTGCTGCTGATTGTTAAAGTCAATTCCTGCTTTTATAATTTTTCCTTTAAGATAGTTAGTGAAAGCAGAGCAAGACACAAGCATAAACTTGGCATCTTCAAAGTCAAGGTCAGATTCATCTAGTAAGGCATGGCGTATACCGTCAGCATCACTTGTATAACCGTACAACTGACTAAATGCTTTACTTAAGGCAGGGTGTAAATCAAGTTTTTGTTCTTTTTCTATCATATTTAAAGCTTTTCCCAATGTTGCTTTTTTATCATTGGCAATTAGGCAGCAAATTGATTCCACAGCGCTAATAGATTCTTTTATAGAATTCCTATAATCAGGATTTTCTTTTCTCGACAAATAAGTGAGTGCAGTATTAATGTGATTGGATACTGGAGCTAATCTATCTTCGCCTGCTAAAGCTTCTTCTATTATATTGATTTCCGTCTCTGAGGTTATTGGTGTAATTATCAAGTCAAGAAAACGATAGCCGGACAATTCACGTTCAAGAACATCATTGCATAAGCCAATAAACTGTTCTAACGTAGAATCGTTTCTGTAATTTCTAGCAATAAACTCTAAAAAATCATAAATTTCATACCATTTATATTCAAAAAAAGATTGTTTTATAAAAGTATAGTCTTGTCTCCAGTACCATGATAAATTATCAAATTGCTGCTTAAAATGAGAAAACCACAAATTAATAACTAAAGATTTTATATCATCTCTTTCAACATATTTGTATGTGGATGATTCTTTTTCCCTATAGTCTATATGGTAACCCTGATAATATCTTTCTAGTTGGCTCCAAAATAATAAAACTAAGACATTCCATAAGCTGTTACGCAGATCATCATTCATTGACTCAATCTGCATAATGTCTCTCTTAGGTTTAAAGCCATGCCTCTGAGAAAACGTATCCATACTTTAGCTTTTTTAAGTCACTCAATTAGATATGTTATAGCGTAATTAAAGAGGATCTACTTAACTCTAAAGTTTAAAACTGACTGTAGTTGTATTATTTTAATTTAAGCGAACGCTCAACTCAAGCAGGTGATACTGATGAGCGACATGAAGAAGGCGCATGAAGTAGCGGCGATCGCTCTACTCCAAAATCTCTCTTTTCATCTCTTCCAACTTTGTGTAGTATATTGTATTATATAAATATCCTGCGTGCCCTAACTCGTGTGAGCCTACATACTAATACGAGAGGAACGGTAACACTGCCAAATGCAGTGGGCGTGTGTGAACGGGGAGTGCGAAGAATCTGGGAGGTTGGCTAAAAAGTAGCCATCCTTGAAAGAGTGTGTAACAACTCACCAGCGGAGTCCCTCTAGTAACTGAGAACACGCAACGCTCTGCCAACTTGCACGCAGAATTATTATTAATTCCTAATTCGTAATTCGTAATTAAGAAAATTAGATTTCATCTCGGTTTCTAGAATTGCATCTGTAGCCTTCTTTTAAAAAGTTGGTATTATTTATGGCTGATATCCGTAAGCTAATCAACCAAATTGCGATCGCAGAAACACAGTTGTTTGCTACCCAATTCCTTGCGCCTTGTGTTAAAGGTGGACGAGTTCGCACAAGGGTAGCCGGGATGGTCTACACCTTCACGCCAAAGCCTAGTAAATTTGAAGGTTGGGGTATCTTTGAGGCTGTGGATGAGAAGACAGCAACGGTTGTAGAAGAAGCAGACTTCCCCCAAATTGCGGAATACCTGCAAAACTTTCCCCAAATACGGCTGCGGTTAGCACACCAACTGCGGAAACAAACTTGGTTAGGATATCCCGTGAATGAAGCAGATATACGTCAACGGTTGAAGGTAGTTAAGCCGATCGCAGTCCACTTAGTTACCGAGGGTATCGCCTTTGACCACGCGGTAGGGGCGCAAGGCCTTGCGCCCCTACGACAGATGTGGTTCAAATACTTGAATTCTGCTGTAAGCAAAGAGCAATTAACAAGTGGCGAGGTGTAAATCTCCGTTACAAAACTTAATTACTCTCTTTTTTAGGAGACGCTACGCGCAGCGTCTCCTAGAGAGCGTCATTACGAATTACAAATTAACTAGCTAGATAGTTGTGTATCTTATCCTTCTGTTTTCGTAGACTACCCAAAGCTTGTTGCTCTATCTGTCTTACTCGTTCTCGACTAATACCCATACGTTGACCAATCTCCGCTAAAGAAAGTTCCTTTTCATTTGTTAAACCAAAACGCAAAGTTAATATTTCTCGTTGCTGGGGAGTTAATGTTGACAATAAAAGTTGAATATTTTGTTGGAGAAACTTTTGGTCAGCGTATAATTCTGGGGAGAGTCCATCATCCTCCAACATATCTTGTAATTCTGTATCTTTTTCTGAGCCAACTCGCAATTCTAGAGAGACAGGTTGACGTGCTAAGAGGAAATAATCTCGAATTTGTTTAGGATCTAAAGATAGTTCTTCGGCGATATCAACTGCGGTAGGAGTCCGACCTAGTTTTTGAGTTAGTTCACGTTGAATACGCTTGATTTTGTTCAGTTTTTCTGTAATATGAATAGGCAAGCGGATAGTACGTCCTTGTTCGGCGATCGCTCGTGTAATTGCCTGACGAATCCACCAATAGCCATAAGTTGAAAACTTGTACCCTTTAGTAGGGTCAAATTTCTCAACTCCTCGCTCTAAACCTAAACTTCCTTCTTGAATTAAGTCGAGGAAATCTAGGTTATGTCTTTGATACTTCTTAGCAACAGAAACCACAAGTCGCAGGTTAGCCTGAATCATTTTCTGCTTGGCTTGATGTCCCTGATGTAGCTGTTGCAGCAGTGATTTTTCACCGATATTTATATTTTCAACCCACTCTTGTTGTGTCGGTTGACGTTTTAATTGAATAGCTAATTTTTCTTTTGCAGCAAGTAAAGCTATCATTTGTTGAACTTGCTTGGCGAAATTAATCTCTTGCTCATTAGTTAATAAAGGTATACGTCCAATTTCACGAAGATAAGTACGCACTGGATCAACAGTAGATAAATATTTTTCATTTTTATTGTTTACTTCTAGAGACTGCAAAGATAGATTATTCATACTTATTTTAACCTTCAGAAATACTTGTTGGTTTAGAGGTAAATAAATTTCAATCCGAGAAAATTAGTGTAACATTCAGAAATCAAATTATAATGAAATTATTAATTTTGGATAATTAATTTGCTAAGGTGACTTGTGACTGGAATCGGTTTTTAGCTTGATTTTAAAAGGTGAAATTCAAAGATTGGTCAAGATTTTTCTCGTTGTGATCACGGATAATTATTTCGCCAAAACTAATATTTTTTAAGTTAAGAGCTTGATGTTACAGGAGCTTGTCAAAGAAGTGAAAAGGTTATGTCTGTCCAAATTCCAGTTCGTTATGAAGCAATAGAAATACCTCTATAAACAGCTTCTGCAATGGGTTTTACGGCACTGGAGACAATGGGTTATGCCTTGATTACACAATTGCTTTACCAGGGGAACCTACTTGTTTTTATATCTTAAAAGACGCGATCGCTCTTGAGTGAGGTTATAGCGCTACTCGTTTGAATGCAATACAGTCTGACCTTTCTCCTTTTAGGAGAAAGGCTTTGAATCTTACTCCCCAACGCTACAAGGGTTGGGGCTGTTCTTGTTAGGTCTGTATTCCATGCAATTAAGAACCGCCATATGTCTTTTCTAATTCTTCTCAGATTTTGACCTTTTCCTACCAAACAAACTAGTCATACTTAATCCAGTAACCAACAACCCTAATAGTCCTAGTCCGTTCAAAATCGGGTAGATTCCCTGTAAACCAAAGATTTCACCACGATGAATCGAAAGCACTAGACTACGCCCAACTCCAAGGTTAGCTGACCACTCACCTACCAGCGTAGCTGCAATACCAGTTAACAATGTTATAGCAAGCGGTAAAGCCAAAATAATTGCTAGAGTCCGGTGGTACTTGCGAAATGAACGCATTATCCAAAATCTCCAGTGGAAACTATAGCAGTTTGCAACTTGATCAAGTACAGAACTATTTATCTCCAAGCCAGATATAAAGCTTGTTTTCCTAATGTCTCCTGTCTTTTGACCGAATTCTAGATTTTAAGTTTTGGATAATGGAATTCTAAGATTCAAAATTCAAAAAGGTCTGTCCCTTGCGCGTCTTGTAAGAGTTGCCCCCGAATTTAAACGCGAAAACAATTCTATTATCCAAAATCTAAAATTATTTATTCAGAGCAACTACCTGGAAACATGGGATCAATCTAAAATCTAAAATCGTTCGACTGAGCGACTTGTACTGAGCGAAGTCGAAGTAAGCCGAAGTCCAAAATCCAAAATTGTTTGACTCCTGCTGTATGTTAGTTTTCCCTACCCTTTAGAAACAGTGGCGATATTTGTGTCAAGTGTTTGTAACCCCTTAAGAGCTTTCGCTTTATCTTTTGCTTTCAGCGCACCCTTCACCTGGGTCGCACTATCTTCGATTACATTATAGGTTTTTGAAGATTTAGTTTTGACACCATCCTCAACCTTAGACCAAGAGTTTTCAAACTTATTAAATTCCTGTTGAGCTTTGTCAAAATTTCCGGCTTGCACCGCAGTTTTTGTATTTGAAACTACACTGACCAAAGGATCAAAACCTCCCTGCGTAGTAACAGGAGCTTTAGATGCTGTTGTCCCCCCAGTGGTTTCAGTGGTAACAGGAGTCTGGGTAGTAGATTTTTGATCGCTGTTACATCCTACCAATGTCAGTAAGCCAATTGCAGTAACGGGGATGATGTAGATTAAGCGTTTCATAAGACCTCTTGAATAATCATAAATCGCCAAGTACTGACGGTATCAGCTACTATATCAGCAAACCTGTCATCTAAAGTTGCTGGAGACGTAGGAAGATTTTATGCAGGTTTTGTTTTGGTGAATACTGTAACAATCTATACTTGTGGATACTACTACGGCTGCATCAAGGCTGTTTTTGTATCTTAATTGCGGGTTTATGCCCGATCATTTTTAATTGGTAATAATGTCTAATTTGTTACTTTGTTTCTGATTAAAAAGTCTTGAATGCAGTTGAGAAATTCTTTTAACTCTAAAATTAAGTTAGTAGTATCTTTAAGCTCTTGATGGTAAGCCAATTGTTCTAGTTTGTCAGCTGCTAGGTACATAGCTGTGGCTCCAATATTGACACTAGCACCTTTAAGGTGATGAGTTTCTCGCACAATTTGCCCAAAGTCATGAGATGCGATCGCTGCAATAATTATTTCTAAACGGGGTTTAATATCTTCGACGCATACTTGCAATAGATTTAATTCAAATTCTGCGTCATTTCCCGATATCCGATGCAAGTGTTCCCAATCAATTGCTAGGTCAGTGGAAACTGTCTGTTCATACACAACTGCCTCTTGTTGTGAGGAGATCACGCCTGTCCAATGCTCTAGAGTCGCAGCCAATTTTTCTTTAAACACTGGCTTACTCAGATAGTCGTCCATTCCGGCATTCAGACACATTTGTTCGTCTTCTTTCATCGCATTAGCCGTCATCGCAATCACCACAGGACGACGACGCAGGGCAAAAGCGTCCTCTTGCCAACGATGAATTTCTTTTGTGGTTTCCAAACCGTCGAGAATTGGCATTTGGCAATCCATTAGAATCAAATCGTAAGGAATTTTTTCTAATAACTGCAAAACTTCCTTTCCATTAGCAACAACATCGGCTTTATAGCCCAAACTCTGGAGTTGCTTCAAGGCTACTTTCTGATTTACCAAATTATCTTCAGCTAGCAGAATTCTTAACTTGGATTTAGTAGAGGGGTTAGGGGAAGAGAAAGTAAGAATGCCTGAAGTTTCTGTACTCTGGATTTCTTCAATAGCCTCAAGCCTTGAGCCTCTAGCCCCTTGCTCTGATTCCGGCACAGTTTCTAAAATAGTTATGATGGTATCGCGCAGTCGTGATGGCTTAATGGGTTTGACCAAATAAGCAGCAAATCCGATTTGGAGCGCCTGCTGCACTTGATCCCGTTGATTAGTAGAGATGATCATAATCAAAGGGATCTCAGCAATTGCAGAATTGGCTTTAATTTGTTCTCCTAAAGTCATGCTATTTGTTTGGGGTATTTGCATATCAACCAAGGCGACATCATAGGATTTTCCTTGCTCACAAGCTTTCTGAATAACTTTCAGGGCCGCAGCAATACTGTCAGCTTGATCTACCTGCATTCCCCAATGAGTAGCTTGATGGTAGATAATTTTGCAATTAGTAGCGTTGTTATCTACTATTAACAAGCGGCGATTGTGTAAAAGTCCGCGTTCGGATTTTGGCAAAACAGGCTCAACAAGCTTTGTAAAAAGCACCTCAAACCAAAACTTAGATCCTTTCTCCATCTGACTTTCTATCCCAATCACTCCTCCCATCAAGGTCACCAGTTGTTTACAGATGGCTAATCCCAAACCGGTACCACCATACTTGCGAGTCGTAGAAGCATCCACTTGGGTAAATGGCGTAAAGAGTTTGCGTTGGTCTTCAGGGCTAATGCCAAGACCTGTATCTGTGATGGCAAAATGGATGGTGGCTGTAGTGGAGGAAAGCGAACGCAATTCGGCTTGCACTAATACTTCACCAGCGCTGGTGAACTTGATCGCGTTGCTGATTAAGTTCATGAGAATTTGCCGCAGCCTACCACTATCTCCTTTCAGGTGGCTGGGGACGTTGTGCTCAATCATGGCGGCAATTTCTAATCCCTTGTTATGAGCTGAGGGAGCCAATAATTCCACTACTTCTTCCACACAAGTGGATAGGTCAAAATCTAGAGTTTCAAGAGCCATCTCTCCAGCCTCAAGTTTGGAAAGATCCAAAATCTCGTTGATTAAACTTAAAAGGGCCTCTCCACTACTCCGAATTGTTTCAATAAAATCTCGCTGTTCTGCATCTAAGGGAGTATCTAACACTAAACCGGTCATTCCCAATACAGCATTCATCGGAGTCCGAATTTCATGACTTATATTTGCCAAAAAGGCACTTTTCGTCTGAGAAGCTAATTCCGCTTGGCGACGGGCAATTTCAAGTTCTTGTCGCTGACGAGTTTCTGCTGCTAATAGTTGGGCTTGGGCTAAGGCAATACCTACTTGGTCGGCTATTTGCCGCAAAAGATCAGTTTCAAAATTAGACCAGTGGTGGGAATCATCACACTGATGAACTATGAGCAAACCGCGAAGTTCTTCTTTGACAAGAATGGGCACAACCAAATTGACTTTGACCCCAAACTGTTGCATTAATTCCAGATGGCTTTGTTCGACTTTCAGCAGATCCAAATTAGCCAGCCCTAAAACGTGTCCTTGACGGTACTGCTGTAGATAGTATTGTTGTAGATATTCCGCTTGGAAGTAGGGGGGAGTGATGCTTTGCTCTTTGATTGCTGGTAAGCCAGAAACTACTGCTTCAATAACGGTAGGTGCAGACTCATCTGGCAAAAGCTGATAGATCAAAACTCGGTCAGTCTGGAGAATCTTTTGCACCTCCTCGACAGTGATTTGGAGAATTTCTTCGATTTGTAAAGACTGGCGAATCTTGAGGGTGATTTCGGTAAATAGTTGCGATCGCAAGTTTTGGCGTTGTACTTCTTCTTCAGCCTGTTTACGCTGAATAAACTGCCCCACTTGCTCGCCAATCGAATTCATCGTTTTTGCTAAATCTTCGTCAGGTGGCTGGATTTCACGATTGAAACAGGTAATGACACCAAGGATTTTGTGACCGCTGCGGATCGGAAAACCAAAAGCTGCCTGTAATTCTACTTGAGCGTTAATTTTGAAGCGGGAGAAACTGAGTTCTTTAACAACATCAGCGATCCAAACAGGTTTAGAACTAGCCCAAACCCGACCAGGTAGTCCAATTCCTGGTGGAAAGGTGGTTTGGCGATTCAGTGCTTCAAACTCTTGCACCTCAAGGGATGCTTTATGCCACATATCGAGAAAACGCAGCACATTTGCTTGCTGATCTACCATCCAAATTTCACCCAAATCCCATCCCAAACTCTCGCAGATCCCTTGCAGTATTTGGTGAGTAGCTTCGCCCGTCGTGGTGGACTCCGCTAAAACGCGGGTTGCAGCATATTGTGCAGTCAGATGCTGTTCAGATCGTTTGCGATCAGTGATGTCAATGCCAGTGCTAACTATGTGTTCCACTGATCCTTCATAGTCTTTTAAGAAGGTATTCGACCAGGAAATCAGTCGCCGACTGCCATCCTTCATTAGCCAATAGTTTTCGTACTCTAAGAAGCCTCCACCAGTTAGCAATTGCTCAAAAACTGCTTTGACTGACTCCACCTCTTCAGGAATTAGGAACAAGTTCCAGAAATACCTACCCCTCACCTCATCGAATGAGTAACCTGTTATTTGCTCACAAGCTTGATTGAAGCGAACGATTTTCCCTTGAGAGTCAAAAACTATTACTAAAGCGCTGGCTGTATCAAGGACTGCTGAGATGAAGTTGCGTTCTTGATTTAAGGTTTCTTCTTTCCTTTGGCGCTCAATCACCTGACGATAGATGAAGTAGTAGACTACAGCCAGAACGATAAAACTGACGCAGATGGCGATCGCAAATGTCAGAATTGTGTTGCGACTCGTGGCCTTTTTTGCTTGTGACTGCTGTTGGAGTCGTCCCCCTTCCTCGGTTTCCATCTCATTGATCACCTTGCGGCTATCATCCATGAGATTTTGTTGATTATTTCTCACTATTACTTGCAATGCCGCCTCTAATCCCTTGTTCTGGCGCAAGTCGATAGTCTGTTTGAGTTGAGTGAGTTTAGCCGTTATCAGAGATTCAAGCGTTGTGATCTGCTGTCGTTGGTTCGGTTGATCTATTGTTAAACTCTTCAGTTTGGGAATTTCTTGATCGACGTTAGCAAGTGCTGTTTGATAAGGTTTGAGATAAATTTGTTTTCCAGTGAGGATATAACCATTTTGCTCAGTCTCCGCATCCTTGATTTGGGACAGTAGTTCTTCTATACTGTTAATTTTTTTAGAAGTATTTTTTCCGATACTGCCATTATTAGTATATGCTCTTGTATTTTGATCAGAAACCACACCAATCAAAACTAAAATTGCCGACGCCAAACTGAAACCTGCCACAATCCTTTTGAAAAATTGCTTGCGTACCCTCTGCGTCTGTTTGCCTTTGTTGGTCATAAGTACCAAACTTGCTAAATTTCGGCGCAATTCCAGTTGCTTAATGACTTGACGACCTAAGGTTCGTAATGCTTCTATCTGATCTGGAGTAAGTTCTCGTGGTACGTAGTCAATCACGCAAAGTGTTCCTAGCGCATATCCCTCAGGATTAATTAGAGGTACACCAGCATAAAACCGAATATTTGGGTCAGATGTTACCAGTGGGTTTGCGGCGAACCGTTCGTCATTTGTTGCGTCAGGCACAATCAAAACATCAGGCTGTAGAATAGCATGGGCACAGAATGCCAAATCTCGATGTGTTTCTTGGGCATCCAAACCGACTTTTGACTTGAACCACTGACGGTTTGTATCAATTAAGCTAATTAAACCAATAGGAGTCTGACAAATATACGAGGCTAAACGGGTGACATCGTCAAAAGCGCCTTCAGATGGCGTATCGAGGATTTTATACTGCAAAAGCGTCTCGATTCTCTGTACTTCGTTATCAGGTAATAGTGCTTTCATCCTTGAGCCTTATCTACATTCTGGGGACTGGGGAAGAAGCAGAGGGGCAGGGGGAAGAAGCAGGGGGCAGGGGAGGCAGGGGAGGCAGGGGAGGCAGGAGAGCAGGAAATAACCAATCCCCAATGCTCCATGCCCAATGCCTAATGCCCAATGCCCAATACCCAATGCCCAATGCCCAATGCCCAATGCCCAGTTCAACAAACTTACTTTAATTAATGACAATAGTTTAGTTAAAAGCGTTAGCGTAATTTCACTGAGTTCGACTTATTAAAAAATCAGTCAAATGATTAAGTCCTTACTGTATTTTTTGTGGGCTGGTTTATTTGAAATCGGGGGCGGCTACCTAGTCTGGTTGTGGTTGCGTGAAGGTAAGCCGTTCTGGTGGGGCATACTGGGTGGAATTGCTTTAGCTTTCTATGGGGTTATTGCAACTCTCCAATCAGCAAATTTTGGCAGAGTGTATGCAGCTTATGGTGGCGTGTTTATCGCAATGGCAATGCTTTGGGGTTGGAAGGTAGACGGGGTAACTCCAGACCGCTACGACCTAATAGGAGCAAGTTTCGCTTTAGTGAGTGTTTTTATTATCATGTTTGCACCCAGAACTTAATTGACACTCTTAGTGCTTTTAGGGCTGATATTTGGGCAGATTCTCTGATAATTTAGAATAATTATCAATTCTCACAAGGATCTTGGTTTGTAACAGTAGGTAACTAAAAATTTGGAATTTTGTAGCGGTTGAATAAAATGTTATTCTTCAAAAAAAAGATGCAATGATTGCACATGTACACCCTTATTTAAATCTTGGCAACTACAATCAGGATTATATTTTTGTTAACATTTGCAGAAAATTAAGGTTAAGTATCTTTCAAGACAAAAATGTCTAACTAAAAGGAATCAAATGTAGTGAAGTATACAAATAATTGGTGCTTAGGAAGAAAAACAAGTGTTGAAGAAAGTTGTAATGATTGGGGCTATGACCCTACTGATTTTGGGTGTACCGCTGATGGGCAATGCTTTTGCCCAAACCCCAGATGCTGCGCCGCCTACTGCTGATACTGGAGATACGGCATTTATGCTGATTTCAGCAGCACTCGTGCTGCTAATGACACCAGGATTAGCGTTTTTCTATGGTGGATTTGTGCGATCGCGCAATATCCTAAACACATTGATGATGAGCTTTGTGGTGATGGCGATCGTGGGAGTTACCTGGATTTTGTGGGGCTATAGTCTTGCCTTTGCGCCAGGTTTACCGTTCATCGGTGGATTGCAATGGTTGGGGTTGAATGGTGTCGGTTTAGAGATTCAAGGCTACTTGCCGCATCTGCCATACGAAGATGCGCTCAAAGCAGCAGACTCTAAATATGCTGATGTTGTCTTCTATGCCGGAACGATTCCCCACCAGGCGTTCACGATTTATCAAGCCATGTTTGCGATTATCACCCCAGCCTTAATTTCTGGGGCGATCGTTGAGCGGATGAGTTTCCGCGCCTATTCGCTGTTTGTGCTGCTGTGGTCAACCTTTGTTTACGCCCCCCTGGCCCACATGGTATGGGCGAAAGGTGGATTTTTAGGTTTGTACGGTGGTTTGGGTGCCCTCGACTTTGCAGGTGGCACAGTAGTTCATATTAGTTCTGGCGTTTCAGCTCTAGTAGCTGCGATCGTCCTTGGGCCTCGGAAAACCTATCCTGATCGTCTTAGCCCTCCACACAATGTTCCTTTCATTTTGCTGGGTGCTGGCTTGCTGTGGTTTGGCTGGTTCGGTTTCAATGCTGGAAGTGCCTTATCTGTTGCTAGTGGAACTTCTGGTAACTTGACAACAAATTTAGCAACAACAGCCTTTGTTGCCACCAATACAGCGGCGGCGGCAGCGGCTTTAATGTGGCTAATTTTAGAAGCAGTTTTACGGGGGAAACCGACTGCCGTGGGAGCGGCTACAGGAGCCGTTGCTGGTTTAGTGGGCATCACTCCCGCCGCTGGATTTGTGACACCGCTATCAGCGATTTTAGTTGGTTTCGTTACCGCCTTGGTTTGTTTCTATGCTGTGAGTTTCAAGCACAAGCTAGAAATTGACGATGCCTTAGATACCTATCCTGTGCATGGCGTTGGTGGTACAGTGGGGGCAATTTTAACAGCCATCCTTGCCACGACTGAAGTCAACGGTGGAGGTAAAGACGGAGTGCTGCGTGGTAATTTTGGTGAATTGGGAGTTGAACTAGTAGCAATTGCCGTTGCCTATGCGATCGCAGGTGTTGGTACGTGGATTATTCTCAAGGTTATCGATGCTACAGTCGGGCTGCGAGTCAAAGAGGAAGCTGAATTGCAAGGTTTGGATATCAACGAACACGGTGAAGAAGGTTACAACTCCGAGTTTGGCGATCGTCCCACTTTGTAAACAGGGCTGAGTCATTCAATTTTAGATTTTGAATTTTGGATTGAAAGAAAAATCTAAAATCCAAAATTGGGGTAATTTGCGATCGCTAGCGTTAAAATTTGATTCTAATAATTGGTAAATTTCGCTAGTCGTGTCTACTTCAGCAAAAACCTTTCCGATCTGGGCATTTTTCTCGCTGTTAACCAACGGCATCCTCATGTTGGCGGTCATCCTGCTAATTTGGCAACAGCAGAGATTGGCCGCCTTTTTTGGGGGGGTAATAACATCCCCAGAGCCAATCAACCTGAACAACTCACCTCAAATTGTTACACCTGATTTAGGTCGCCGTCACCAACTCACTTACCAGGAGTGGGTAAACATCCTTAAGCAAGAAGCCAAGGTAGCTGCTGACCAACGGACTCCGCATTTAAGCATACTGGCGGGAGATTCTTTGAGTCTGTGGTTTCCCCCCGAGTTATTACCCGAAGGTAAAAATTGGCTCAATCAAGGAATTTCTGGCGAAACCAGCAATGGACTTTTGAAAAGATTGAAGATATTTGACCGCACCCAGCCAGAGTTAATTTTTGTGATGATTGGTATTAATGACCTAATTGGGGGGATGAGCGACGGGGTAATTTTAGATAATCAGCGGCAAATTATTAGTTACCTACGAAAGGCGCATCCCACAGCCCAAATTATTGTCCAATCGATTTTGCCACACGGGGCAGAGGAAGCAACCTGGAAAGGACGAGAGAAACTCCAGACTATTGCCAATAGTCGCATTCGCCAGTTGAATCAGCAACTGCAAAGCATTTCTACCAAAAAAGGTGTCAAATATCTCGATTTATATCCCCTGTTTACCAACAAGCTAGGTAATCTCCGCCGCGAATTTACTACTGATGGCTTACATTTAAGCCCTGAAGGCTATATAGTTTGGCGTTCTGCATTGCAGATTTATAGCGAAATCGAATTAAAACCCCAGCGTTAACGTCCTTCGAGGGAAAAAGGGTAAAGCACAAAAAGAAGTAATATCTTTGAAGACAACTGTGTATAAATCGCCTCTTGGCGCGAGAAAATAAAAAATAGTGGTTTAAGTAGACAAATCAAATGGATACAAAAGCTTTTAAGCGCAGCCTGCAACATTCAGAGAATTACAATCGCAAGGGCTTTGGTCATAAAGCAGAAGTTGCCACCCAGTTGCAATCTGAGTATCAGAGTAACTTGATTCAAGAAATTCGCGATCGCAATTACACCCTACAACGAGGTGATGTGACGATCCGACTAGCACAAGCCTTTGGCTTTTGCTGGGGTGTAGAACGAGCTGTGGCCATGGCCTACGAAACCCGTCAGCACTTCCCCACAGAACACATTTGGATTACTAACGAGATTATCCACAACCCTTCTGTAAATCAACGGATGCAGGAGATGGAGGTAGAATTCATCCCCATTGAAGGAAAGAATAAAGACTTTTCTGTTGTTGGAACTGGTGATGTAGTTATATTACCTGCTTTTGGGGCTAGCGTTCAAGAAATGCAGATACTTCACGATAAAGGTTGCAAAATTGTTGATACAACTTGTCCTTGGGTATCTAAAGTTTGGAATACAGTAGAAAAACACAAAAGAGTCGATTATACTTCCATTATTCACGGTAAATATAAGCACGAAGAAACAGTCGCTACTAGTTCCTTTGCTGGCAAGTATTTAATAGTGTTGAATTTGCCAGAAGCAGAATATGTTGCTGACTATATTAGCAATGGTGGGAACCGTGAAGAATTTCTGACAAAATTTGCTAAAGCTTGTTCAGCAGGATTTGATCCCGATCAGGATTTAGAAAGAGTTGGCATTGCCAACCAAACTACGATGCTTAAAGGCGAAACTGAGCAAATTGGCAAGCTTTTTGAGCGGACTATGTTGCAAAAGTATGGCCCCACTGAGTTAAATCAGCATTTCCAAAGCTTCAATACCATCTGTGACGCTACCCAAGAACGGCAAGATGCAATGTTAGAGCTAGTAGAAGATAATTTAGATTTGATGGTAGTAATTGGTGGGTTTAATTCATCGAATACTACTCAATTGCAACAAATTGCTTTTGAGCGGGTAATTCCTTCCTATCATATTGATACTGTTGAACGGATTAAATCAGGATATTCGATAGAACATCGGCAATTAAATGGGCAGTTAATAACTACAGAAAACTGGTTACCAGATGGAGAAATTGTCGTGGGAATTACTTCTGGTGCTTCTACGCCAGATAAGGTGGTAGAAGATGTGATTAAGAAAATTTTTACTGTGAAAGCAACAGCAATACTGGTTGAACAGTGATCAGTTATTGATTTTATCTCTTGGTGAAACACTACACCTATAACAGTTATCAGTAACTAGTGAACAATAGTTACTGATAACTGTTGACTGTTCACTATATTTAAAAATTTGTGAGAAATTCAATAAATGGCTATTTATGAGCAAATTGGTAAAGGCTATGATTTGACTCGTCGGGCTGACCTGGAAATTTGTGCCCAATTAGCTGTTCACCTTCAGCTAAAATCAGATTACTCATATCTAGATGTAGCGTGTGGCACTGGAAATTACACACTAGCTTTGGCAAAATATGGTGGTGTTTGGTATGGAGTAGACCAGTCGAAACAGATGATTGATACTGCTACGAATAAGAGTAATGGTGTAGCTTGGCAAGTTGCAGAAGCTGAGGCGTTACCTTATGCTGATGAGACTTTCTCTGGTGTATTATGCACGCTAGCAATACATCATTTTGCTGCATTAACTCCTGCTTTTCAGGAAATTTACCGTGTCTTGGCTGCTGGTTGTTTTGTATTATTTACTGCCACACCTGAGCAAATAAATAAATATTGGTTAGTCGGATATTTTCCAGAGGCTATATATAAATCTGCTGAACAGATGTCAAGTTTAGAAAAGGTCAAATATGCTCTCAATGAGACAGGTTTTAAATCAATAGATATCGAACCTTATTCTATTTCGGAAAACTTACAAGACCTGTTTTTATATAGTGGAAAACATCGTCCGGAAATATATTTAGACGAGAATGTGCGTTCTGGAATTTCTACCTTTGCTTTGCTAGCTTCTGCGGATGAAATCGCAGCAGGGTGTGAAAGGCTAGCAGCAGATATTAACACAGGACGCATCACAGAGATTGTCAATAAATATGAAAACAATCAAGGAGATTACTTGTTTGTAATCGCCAGTAAAGTATGAATCATGAATTAGCATGACACAGAAATGGCTTTCTATCGTCGGTATTGGAGAAGATGGATTACAGGGGTTAAGCGCGATCGCTCTTTCCCTAATCACTCAAGCTAAAGTAATTGTAGGAGGCGATCGCCATTTAGCAATGCTCCCTACAGATGATCAACGTGAGAAACTAATCTGGACATCCCCGATTAGCGCCTCAGTTGAGGAAATCATCCAGCGGCGGGGTGAATCAATTTGTGTACTCGCAAGCGGCGATCCGATGTGTTACGGCATTGGTGTTACCTTGACACGGCGAATTCCCATTTCAGAAATGACGATTATTCCCGCACCTTCAGCCTTCAGCCTCGTCTGTGCCAAGGTTGGATGGTCTTTAACTGAGGTAGAAACCTTGAGTTTGAATAGTCGTCCATCCTCCCTACTCCAGTCTTACATCTATCCGGGAGCTAGGCTGTTAATTTTAAGTGAAGGGAAGGACACACCCGCCATTGTTGCCCAAATTTTGACAAATCGCGGCTATGGTGGCAGCAAAATCACCGTATTGGAGCGCATGGGTGGCATTCATGAAAGAATTGTGGAAGGTACGGCTGCATCTTGGAGTGAAACTGAAGTTGCTGCTTTGAATGCGATCGCAGTTTATTGTATTGCTGATGCTGGGGTTATCCCTTTACCAAGATTACCAGGACTACCAGATAACGCCTACCACCACGATGGACAGTTAACGAAGCGTGAAGTTAGGGCAATCACCTTAGCAGCTTTAGCACCCACACCGGGAGAATTGTTGTGGGATGTGGGCGCGGGTTGCGGCTCGATTTCTATTGAATGGATGCGAAGCCATGCTCGGTGTCGGGCGATCGCGATCGAACAAAACTCGTCTAGACTACTATATATTGCTGATAATGCCGCCACTCTCGGTACTCCAAATCTGCAAATCATTGAAGGGAAAGCGCCCCATACCCTGAAAGATTTGCCAGCACCAGATGCCATTTTTATTGGTGGTGGGGTGACAACAACGGGACTTTTTGATGTTTGCTGGGAAGCATTGCGATCGGGTGGACGTTTGGTGGCAAATGTTGTGACGGTAGAAGGTGAGCAAACTTTATTTCAATGGCATGAACGAGTCGGTGGCGATTTAACTCGTATTGGCATTCAGCGGGCGGAACCTATTGGTAAATTTTTGGGCTGGCGAGCAATGGCACCGGTGACGCAATGGGTAGTTGTGAAATCTGAAACTAAGCGATCGCTTTTGTAGTTTAGTTATAGTTGGTAAAACGAAATATCTAACGACAAGTTTGGAGCGCGTCTGTACTAGTTTAGTCTGGTCAAAAACCGAGAATTAGCATAATATCTCAGTAATATCCCCCTTGCGCCCAGTTGATTTTATGTACGTAAACGCAAGACTACCTTTCTTAGGATTGCTGAAAGTTTCTCTTTTGGGAGTTGCATTTCCCCTGTTGTTGACAAGTCATAATTGGGCGCAAGCAAATACTAAGCAAGAAAATAGTGTGCTGTACGCTCAAACACCAGCACAGTCTAAACCGCAACCGAGTAAGCCTGCTGATTCAAAAAAGACAAATTTACCACCTCAAGAGCAAAAGCAACAGGAAGGTGAAAAATCTGATGAAGATAAGCAGCAGGATCTACCTTGGACTGTAACAGCAGCTACGCTTGCAGTTGTGGTAGTTTTGTACTTGGGAATTCTTCGATTCTATCCCCTATTGCTGCTACGGCTACCTGCGGAATTGAAGGTTCCGAAAACACCAATCACACCAGCCGAGTTCAAATTTCCACTTGGTTTTGTAATTTGGTTAAAATATCGTCCTAGAGTATTGGATGCTTGGGTTCAGAAAGACATTAATCCTTTTGAGAAAAAATTTTTAAAGAATGAAACCATTGATGAGCGCAAAGATTACGTTTCTCTTCCTGTGGAGTTCAACAAGCAGGAGATTGAGGAACTGACAGCAATAGATTTAAGAAAAACTTTTGAAACAGAAAAGCGAGTACGACTGCTGATTTGGGGAGAAGGAGGTTCAGGAAAAACAACTATTGCCTGTCAAATTGCAAAATGGGCAATTGGGCGTAGGGGATAATGCGTAGGCTAGCAAGAACCGTAGGCATCGCGCCTTTCAAATTTTCGCACTTCAATTACAATGCGTAGGCGCAGCCCGGCGCAGGCATCGCTAAAAATCATTAAAAATAGAAAAGTAAGTTCATTGCCAAGTTATGAAACTCAAAGTTCTATTAGAACCCAGTGACGAAGGCGGATACACCGTTCATGTTCCCTCACTTCCTGGCTGTATCAGTGAGGGAGAAACAGTAGAAGAAGCATTAGAGAATATCCAAGAAGCAATAGAACTTTACCTTGAGCCATTGGAAGATGAATTGATTACTCAAGAAGGCGTAATTGTCAGGGAATTGGTACTGTGAGCAAAGTTCCCAATTTACCCTACACTCAGATTATCGCTGCTTTAGAACGGAATGGATGGATAGTTGTACGCCAGCAAGGTAGTCACATTAGATTGGAAAAAACCTTACCAGATGAAGTTTTGAAATTAACTGTTCCAGCTCATCGGCCAGTTAAGCGTTCCACCCTAGCTAAGATTTTAAAGCAGGCTCGTATAGACCTAGAAAGATTTTTAGATTTGTTGTAGCCAAAGATAGCATAAATAATTACTTCCCATCCTCCAGTATTAATGTAGACTCAGCTGTACGCCCAAATTCTTCTGGTGCATATTGCAGGTGAACTTGGGCACCAGGCCAAGAAAATGTACCTGGAGTAACAGAACGGACTAAGTAATGCAGGCTATAAACTCCTGGTTCCAAGTGGTCGGCATAGGCGATAATGCGATCGCGGTAGATATTTCTAAAGCTAAGTTCCCAGCTATCGGCTTTTGCTTGTAATGCAGCTGTGGTAGTTTGAAAACTCGCATCCACCGCCTCAAAACCTGATGGTAGCGGATCTTTAATCACCACATGATCCACAGGATGATCAGCGATGATTTCTAAACCAATATCAAACACATGTCCAGAAGCTAAAGTCAAGGGTTTATCAAAAGCGTAAAGACCTGTTTTTTGCAAAACTTTCTCTTCATTTAATTTGCTAATTTCCCGTGTAACCCGTAAACCGTTAAACCTACCTGACTGATTTCCTTGCAAGCGATAATTATAAGCAACTAGATAGTGCAAAGTC
The DNA here is from genome assembly GCF_036919675.1 of Nostoc sp. Lineage (GTDB taxonomy): Bacteria > Cyanobacteriota > Cyanobacteriia > Cyanobacteriales > Nostocaceae > Nostoc. The sequence continues at coordinate 40,672 of NZ_JBALCP010000072.1, read as the reverse complement.
CCATTACCTGACTTTTGTAGCGTTAAATCATTACGACCACGAGGTAATTGATTCATCGGCACATTTAGCTGTAAGCTAGGATTTTGGTAGCCATCAAAGCGATTTTCTCCTAAGTTATTACCAGCTAATTGCACAGTGGCAACAAAATTAGGTGGCGTAGGTTGCAGTTGGCTATATTCTACCAAAGCTGTTAATGCTTGAGCATTATTATAATTAGTTTGCCATGTGCCATTCCGTCGCAATGCGAGAAGACTTTGGAATAACTTATCTATAACTTCGGGTTTACTCTGCTTGGCAATAAATAAGCGTAAAGCTTGTGCTTGCGTCGTGGTAGATGAACTCATCCATCCCCAACTAGCTGGTAAACTTACAACTGCTGTGCTACCAGTTTCATATATATTCTGTTGTAACTTGTTCACCAGTTGTTGAGATTCATTTTGCCATTCGGGGAATTGAGATAAGTATCGCGCTAATTTAATTTGAGTTACTACATCAAAATTATTGCGCTGTTCATAAATATCTGCGAGGAAAGTATTGCGTTTTTCTCCTACTTCTGCTAAAGCGATTAAAGCATTAAGTTGCAGTTGTCTTTTACATAGTAGCTGTTTACAAAATTCGTATTCACCAGGATTCCCTAGAACTTTTTGCAGATAAGTTTTGAGGCGAGATAGCATTCCAGAATCGACCAAATTAGGGAACACCTGACTGGCTTTAGCTAAAGATTCACCCACATAGGAAGAAACCCAAGGGTCGGATTTTTCTTGTCCAGGGAAAGCAGCAAAACCACCATCTGCTATTTGGAGTTTTTGTAATTTTTCAATTGCTTGATTTGCCTGTTGGCTAGGATTAAATTCTGCAAAGGTCTGACCATATTTTTGTGTAAGATTTTGCAGATTAGCAGCAATGATTAACTGACTTGCAGCAGGTTCTGTAAACGGCAAATCATCATCTTCTAAAACCTGCTTTGCTGGTGCTTTAATTTCCGTTATCAAAGTACTCGTCAACTGAATATCTAAACCTCCTGCATCAGGGAAGGTATTTTTATCAACATTCAGAGGAATCTTCACCTGTTTTTCAGTTACACCAGTTTCAACGACTTGTTCTGTAATTTCAATTGGCTTAATTTCCAAAGGTACTTCAAAAGCATCTGCGGCTGTACCATTTAGTTGAGTGGTAAAGCGAACTTTACCAACTCCCATACTATCCGCCACCATTGGAAAACGATAAGCATGAGTTGCGGATTCAGCTTTGGTTTGCAAAGCTGTAGTTGTGGGGTTTTTATCGGCAAACTTCACATTATCCCTAAGTTCACCATTTATTGAGAGATTTCCTGTATTTCCAGTGTTGTTAGTTACGGATAAACCAGCAAGGATGCGATCGCCTGGACGGGCAAATTGTGGCAAGATGGCATTAGTTAGCAGTGGCTTTGTGGTGATAAACGTCGCGTCCCCATTCCCGAAACGCAGATTTCCATCGGTGGCGACAGCCATCACTCGCCATGTAGTTAAATCATCTGGCAATTTAAAGGTTATCTGTGCATTACCATTAGCATCGGTGAGAACAGAACCGTTGTAGTAAGCTAAGGCTTGAAAATCTGTGCGAGTACGAGTATTGGCTGCACCAGTCGAGAAACCACCGCCATAACCCCAACCTTTGGGTTTAGTTACATCTTGTGATTGTAAAATTACATCTGGTCGATTATCGCTAAAGCGGGTAGATATTGGCTGTTCTGCATAAACTGTATCCACCAAATCTGGTGCACGATAACCAGAAAGTTGTAGCACCGCCTCATTCACCACCATGACTGTAAACTGTCCTTTGGTGGGATTGCCTTGATTATCCTTGAGTTCTAGCTGTATTGTTTCCTCTGCACCAGGTTCTAATGATGCTTGCACTGGCTTAACTTGCAGTTTTAAATACTTATCTTCTAAGTTAACTTTAAAAGGTGTAAAACCAATCTTCACCAAGTTATCTAAACTTCCCGCCTCCACTTGGTTAAGAGGTTTACCTTGCCTTACTAATACAGCTTCGATGGCTGCATTTGGCAGCATTTCTGGGGTAACTTGAAACTGAATTTTTGGTGTGCCTCCCTGAACTTTGGTAATCTGCTGATAAAGGGGTTTGTCTTTAATCACAGCAAAGTACAATTCTGCATCTGGATAGGGAGATTGAATTAGTGCAGTAGCAGTTTCACCTGGTTTAAACTCTTTTTTATCTAATTTAACTTCTAAGGCATCTTGTTCTCTAGAACCCCAAAATACTGGATTTCCTCCAGTTGCCCAAATTTGTAAATCTGTGGTACTTAATTCGTTTTTGGCATCATTAAAATTGGTTCTAATCCGGTATGAACCAGATTCGGGTGCTGTTAAATTTACCGATTGTGGGCTGCTACTAGATGTAATTTCTGCTTGTCCGACTGTCTTATATTCGACTTGATTTTTTGGTATTTGGCTACCTTCTACCAGTTGAGCGACGCTACTGTATTTAATCTGTTGTAATTCCAGACGCACCCGTTGACCTGTTATCGGTTTTCCTATAGGGTCGCTAACAACCACATCAATTGGAAAAGCCTTACCAGCATCAGTGATAAAATTACTTTTTAACCCGATGAGGCGATTGCTTGGTAAGGCTGTAAAAGTTTTGGAATTAGCTACAGATAGATTAGAAACATCTGCAACTTGCACATCCACCTGGTAAGTCATCGGATATGGTAAATCCTTAGCCACTGTTACCGTTTGGGTAGTTGTCCCATTAGCATCTAATTGGGCATTAGTTTGCAACACATCACTAGATATAGTAGGAGTTTCCTCCGGCCATAACCATTGCCTACCAAAAGTAAATTCCTCCCAACCTTTAGGGATAAAGTTAGCCTGTTGGCGAGTAATAAAATATTTTGCTTCTCCACCTTCTACAGGTGCACCAAATAAATAATTACTTTTAGCATTAATATCAACTTTCTCCTCTATGAGAGCAAATTCTTTATCTAAGTTGAGTTCGACTTTAAAGTTGGGTGGCTTAAACTCAGCTACCCGAAATTCTCCAGAAATTTCTTGCCCGTTTTTCCCTTTTGCCTGGATTGTATGGTAGCCTAAGCGCTGAGTAGTCTTGATTGGCAATTCTAGAGAAAATGTGCCAAATTCATTTGTAATTTGCGAACCTAAGTTGGTCTTTTGTCCATCAGGATTTACCAAAGTTAATTGGTATACAGCATTTTTATCTTGCTGGATTGTGCCATTTTGTAAGAAGTCAGCAAACCCAGTTAACCAAGCTTTTTCACCTGGTTGATATAACTGTCTATCTGAGAAGATTACCCCGCGTGATTCTGGCTTACTAGCTTGCCAACCTGCATCAATGCCATATCCATAAACGCCGCTATATTCTTCAGTTCTGGCGAATGCCCAATCTTGATTTTCATGGGCAATTACTAATAATTGTGGTGATTTACTAGAGGTTTCATTCCCAGAATAACATTGCTGTAATCCTTCACGGACAATTCTAAAAGTTCCATTTTCATCAGTTTTACCCGTTGCACAAGGTAAAGGTTCGGGGCGAGATTTTGCCTGTAATTTTGATTGATAAATTTCAATAGCGCTATTTTTAACTGGTGAACCATCTGTAAGATGATTAACACGAATTAAGCCTGACTCAGGAAACCACTGAGTAAATACGCCTAAATTCGTCAATTCAACCAAGCCATAAGTTGTCGGTTCTCGCCACAATTCCTTACCATTCTCCTGATATTTATTAGTCCGGGCTTGCACTCCGTAAGCTAACATTCCTGTAGCAGCACTTATTTTTTCCCGGAGAGGAACAGCAATATCAACTGATTGATTTTTCTTACCTGATACCTTAAAGCTTTGCCAATCAGAGGGTTGTGGTAATAAATCATTACTATTATTAAAATAAACTAAATCTGTTGGTTTAACTACTCGATAAGCTGCTTGATACTTAGATTCTGGCAGATTTCCCGTACTAATATTTAGCTGTAAATCTTTACCTGTGGGGAAAATATTCAAATCTGATGGTACCCAGATATCCCCAGCTAAATCTCCAGTATCATATTTAACTGTGACAGGTTTACCCAAAGTTTGCCCAAACTTATCTTTGAGATTAGCACCCATAGTAATTGTATAAGTCTTGGCAGGTTCTAGCGCATAAGGATTGATGCCGACAATTTTATCTTCATCGTTTACTTGCAGAATTCTCGAAATGGCTTTTGGGGCTGGATTAATGGTAATATTTTCTTTAGCTGAATCTGCTAATAAGACATTATTAAATTCTAGCTGCGGACTGCCTTTAAGAAATCTTCCAAAAGTTCCACCTGCATCTGGCTGTCCATAAAAGTTAATTTTCTGAAATGCTAAAGGCGAATAAGTTGCTAACTTAGTGGCAAATTCTTTCTCTGTAGGTAGATTGCCATAAGCAGGACGTATTCCTGGAGAAAATACCAGGCGATAACGGGTTGCTTTTTCAAGATTTTGCTGTGGGATGAGATTATAAATCCAATTGCGTGCTGAAGGGTCAAATTTTTCTAAAGGGTCTTCATTTTCTTCTTTTAATGGTTTTTCTTCTTTGTTTAATTCAACTTTAAAACCTGTACCTTTATTTTTACCTTCAGGAATTAACTGTAAATGTTCTTGTACAGAAGCTAAATCTAATTCTACATTGGAAGTAAACTGTAACTTTTGTTGTAAATTAATTGGTTCAACATCAGCCTTCTCAATGGGATTGACACCGGGTAAATTAGTCAGCTTAATAGATTCGGTATTGAAAGTCCAAGGTAAATCTTTGTCTAGGCGATGATTTTTTAAATCAACTAAACCTGCTTTGAGAGTGACTTGAAATCTTGTCGCTATTGGCAATGCTTTCTCAGCTTGAAAACCTAGCATCCGCGGTGTTAAAAAGCGAAATTGACCGGGTAAAGGTGGCGAAAGCGCAAATTTTTGTAATAATTTTTGCTGTTCTGGGCTATCAAGACTTTCAACTGGTATTAAAGCCTCTTTAAAACGGATGCGGATTTGGTTAAGAGATTTTGCATCTCCAATGGGACTAATTTGTTCAATCCAGTCTGGTAATTTCGGCGGTGTGAGTGGGGAAACTGTTGGTAGTTGTTCTTTACTTGAGTTGATACCAAAAAAATTACACCCTGCGATCGCTAGCATTAATGTAAAGATAAGAAAAAACTGTATTGTTCCCTTCCGGCTTGAAGAATGGCTAATTTTTTTTAACAAACCGCCAAAGACGCGATAGGTAATCTTATGGTGGAAACGCTGTAGAACTCTGATAATCATCTTTTTAGTAATTCAAAATTAAAAATTCACAAATTATGGCTAACAAAAGTTCGCACTCCCTGATTAAGTGAGCAATGCCAACACTAATAAAGTCCGCCCATTGACTAGCTATTTATACTCAAAACTTGGATTTGACTATGTTTATTTACATAGATAGCTAATTCAGTGTGATTGTTCCAAAAAATAACTACAATTCTTAACTATAAAGAAGTATTTAAATTTCGCAAACATTAATTTAGATTTGCTAAGTTAGTAAAAATGAATTATTAAGGATTTGACATATTTACTGATGTAGATGTAAGTAAGTCGGCGGGAAAATTAAGGTAAGTTTTCTTAGACAGGGGATTCCCTGATGAAACTAATTTCACGATCGCTAACCAAAATTAAGCACAAACTGCGTAAAACTAGTAAAGTTATCTTAGCTGGGCTGCTCATATGCCTAGTGGTACGCTTACTACCTTATTTTGCGCCCCTTCGTGCCGCAGATATTGCCCAAAATCAGTTGGCAATGCAATTTAGCGATCGCAATGGTTTACCATTAGGAACACTGCTCACCCGTGACCAAGAGCATACATCAGTAGTACCACTAAATCAGGTTTCTCCCCAGTTTATCCATGCTATTTTAGCCGCCGAAGATGGCAGCTTTTACGATCACGGGGCGTTGGATATAAAAGCAGTTGTCCGCGCCAGCAAAGAAGCCATCCACGCGAAAAGAATTGTTTCCGGCGCTTCCACAATTACCATGCAATTGGCGCGGATGTTAGATCCTGTCCCCCGCAACTTCTCTGGTAAACTGAGTGAGGTTTGGCTATCTTGGCGGTTAACAGCAGGGATGAACAAAGATGAAATCCTCTCTGCATATATCAATCGGCTGCCAATGGGAGGCAATATATATGGTGTGGAAGCAGCCGCGCGGACTTATTTTTCTATCCCAGCTAGTGAATTAAATCTTGCCCAAGCTAGTTTGTTGACTGCTATTCCCAATAATCCCACATACTTTAACCCTTATGAGCATGGGGAACGGCTGAAGCAGCGACAAAAATACGTCCTTAATCGGATGGTACAGGAAAAGTATATTAGTGGAGCGATCGCAGCCCGAACACACACTGAAAAGGTTGTGTTTCTGTCTCGCCAACAGGGAATTATCGCCGCACCACACTTTTTGTTTTGGTTAGCCAATCAGATTCCCCCAACCCCCCTTGAAAAGCAGGGCTATGTTCCCCCCTTATTAACGGGTGTTAGGGGGGATCAATCCGTTATTCGCACGACTATAAATCGTCCTTTACAGCAGTTTGTCGAAGCACAGGTGCAGCAGGTAATTTCTTCCTTAGCCGCGAACAATGTCCATGATGCATCTGCATTGGTGATTGACAACCGCACTGGTGAAGTTTTAGCTTATGTCGGTTCACCTGACTACTTTAATGAAGCAAAACTGGGACGCAATGATGGAGTGCAGGCGCTACGTCAACCAGGATCTACTCTCAAGCCTTTTGTGTATGAATTAGCTTTAGAAAAAGATTTAATTCACCCAAATACCATTTTGGCAGATGTACCCGCCCATTATGCAATTCCCGGCGCGAAACTTTATAGCCCAACAGATTATACCGAACGCTTTCTTGGCCCAGTGCGGGTGCGAATCGCTTTAGCAAATTCCCTAAATGTACCAGCAGTGCGGGTATTAGAAAAGGTAGGCGTGGAAACTTTCTTAGAACGACTGCATCAACTGGGATTTGAACACCTCAATCAAACTCCAGAACATTATGGTTTGGGTTTGACTTTGGGTAGTGGCGAAGTCACTTTATGGGAATTAGCTAGAGCTTACGTTACTATGGCACGACTTGGAGATAGCATTCCTTTAGTAAGCACATTTTCCAATTCCCCAATCCAAAATCCCAAATCTAAAATCCGTCTTGAAAAGTTTGCTATCAAGGGAGACTTTCCTTACAACTTTTCGCAAAATTCGACGACGATATGGCAATTAATCATCAACATACTCAGTGACAGCCATGCTCGTGCAACAGCTTTTGGTGTAGACTCTGTGTTAAATTTACCCTTTCCTTCTGCTGTTAAAACTGGCACTTCTTCCAATTTTCGTGATACTTGGACAGTTGGCTTTACCACAGATTACACCGTCGCTACTTGGGTAGGCAATTTCAACGGTGAACCAATGCGACAAGTTTCAGGCGTTACAGGGGCAGCACCTTTGTGGAATCGGATTATGTTACACCTGCACGAACATCAAGAACCAGCAGGTTTTCCACCCCCAGAAGGTTTAGTGCAATTACCTGTTTGTGCAATTTCTGGGTTACGACCAACACCAGATTGCACCTCAGTAGTGCAGGAATATTTCTATCCAGAAGATAAAATTGCCTACGAACGAGAAAACAAGTTCAATTTACCACCAGAGTATGATGAGTGGTTGGCAAAACAACAGCAATCAAATTTTACTTCTACCAATTTGAGAATTTTATCTCCGCATAATGGCGATTTATTCTTACTGTATCCAGGTGAAGAAGCGAAGCAAAAATTGGAATTTAAGCTAGCGGGAAATAAATTTGCGCCTGTAGAGTGGTGGCTGAATGGGAAAAAGTTAGATACAAACTCAGCTAATTCTTTATTTTGGTATCTGCGTCCTGGTAATTGGACTTTGGAAGCGAGAAGTGGGGAAATGAGCGACAAGGTAAGTTTTCAGGTAGAGTTAGCTAGTATTAAACCTACGCGTCGGGGATTTTCTATTAGTAATTCTTAGGGAGATAGGGTAGACGCCCAGAGTTGTCGGCATCATTTAGACCTGCTATCTGGTGTTAATATAGTTACTTCCCGTGTCTGCTTCATAGGAATCTCAATCACAAACTCTGTACCCTTACCAGGTGCAGAAATACACTTGATTTTTCCCTTATGCTTATCTGCTATAATCTGGTAACTAATAGATAATCCTAAGCCAGTACCTTTACCTATAGGTTTAGTAGTAAAGAAAGGGTCAAACAATTTAGTCTTAACTTCCTCGGTTATTCCTGGTCCATTATCTTTAATACTAATAATCACGCAATCTTCATCTTTAACTTGAGTATGGACAATAATAGAACTATGGTGTTTTTTAACCTCTCCTTTTAAACACTCTGCTTCTAGTTCATATAAAGCATCAATAGCATTACTAAAGATATTCATAAATACCTGATTTAATCCTCCTGCATAACATTCAACAAGAGGCAAATTACCATAATCTTTGATTATTGCAATTTCTTGCTGTTTATGCTTTTCTTTGAGACGATGCTGTAAAATTAATAGCGTACTATTAATTCCTTCATGAATATCAACAGGTTTCATTTCTGCTTCATCAAGACGCGAGAAGTTACGCAAAGTTAGCACAATCTCGCAAATGCGCTCAGTACCAACTGCCATTGAGGATAAGATTTTCGGCATATCATCAATAATAAACTCTAAATCCATCTTCTTAATCAGACTAGTTATTTCTGGGTTATAATTAGAATCTTCTTGCTGATACAGTTTAATTAAAGTTAGTAATTGCAAACTATATTCTTTAATATAGAGCAGGTTACCAGAAATAAAATTAACTGGATTATTAATTTCATGAGCAACACCAGCAACTAGCTGACCTAATGAGGACATTTTTTCAGTTTGAATAAGTTGTACTTGAGTGTATTGCAATTGTTGCAGTGTCTGTTGTAGTTGAAAATTTTTGTATTTTAATTTTGCGGTTCTCTCCGCCACTTGCATTTCTAACCTACAATTCGCTTCTTCTAAAGCGGCTTGTGCAATTTTTTTAGCCTTTAAGTATTGCTGCAATAAATGCAATACTAAAAGCCATGCCGGAATCAGCATTGTTAAACTTATAATAGATTCTAAAACTGCCCAAAATATTTTTTTGTAATATTCATCAACTTTCTGCTGTAACTCAAGTGAGATATTACGATTTCTTTTTGCAACACCATCAGCATAAATGTGTTTCTGAGTTTCATATTCGCGGTTGGAAAGTAGTAGTTGTGCTGTCTCTTTGTGATTTTTCTTAACTAATTCAAAAGATTCATATTCCATTGTAACCAAGCGCTGATTAGCAACATCAATTTTTTTGGCATCCTCATTTTTATATGCTTGAGGAGCCAGTTTAATAGATTCTTTAATAGCAATGTCAAGTTTAGGTTCAAATTGGCGATATCGTTCCTCCCAAGTAGAGTTACCTGTAGCAGCATTCATGCGGGCTGACATCGTTAATACTTCATCAAGATAAGTAATTTCATCACTCAGCGTTTGTAGTTTAAATTCATGTTTAGTAATACTATTGAAGTTATAATATGCTTGCCAGTTGAGCCAAATTTGAGGAAGAAACAAGAGTAATGTCAGCAGTACTGTTACAGTTACTAGTTGAGAGGCAACGAATCTCACTTTATAAGGTAGGTGCATTTTAATAGTATTCTTTAGATATATATTAAAAGTAGATATTAACCAAACTTAATCCGATTATATAAGTTTGCCATGCTCAGTATTAATCCCAAAAAAGTTTCTCAAATATCCTACATTTTCAGCTTCATAGATTTCAAAATTAATTGTATTTATTTGTTTGACTTTAATGCTTTTGCCATAGATAAAACCTAAATTAAAAATTATTAAATCTAACGTAGAAAAATTATAAGGATATGGATATATAAATTTAGCAAAAAATTTATATATGAATAAATGTAGTTTATTAGTCTTTAAGTCATTACCCATTGTAAATCCAATTACAAAAGCTTCATCTTGAGGAGAAATACCTCTACCTAAAAGTATGTGAATATAATCATGATGGCGCAGACTAATTTTTCCAGGTAACGCCAATAGACTATTAGGGTTCTCTAATAACCAAATTACAAAAGGAATTTTAGGTTTATGTAAACTAAATACTACTGAATGTACTTCATTTAAATTCATTTGAGCTATATCTAGTTGAACAGTTTCATCTAAATCAAAAGCCATATGTCTATTTGTAACAAAGGAACTAACTTATTAATATTTCCTTTTCTTCTAATTTGTCTATATTTACCAAAAAAATTATTTTTATTTTCATATTATATATAATAACACCTAGTTTTTCCAAATCTTAAGTGTTATTACTTAGCTTTTTAATCAGGGCAAAGACATCTAAATGAGGAATCATCGACTGATACAGATTGCTGCAATTCTGCTGTGAGAAACTGCCTAAAATAATAATTATGAAGAACTAAAGCAATCTACTTACACTTGAGAAGATAAAGAAGTGCAAGTAAACAATAACTGTAAAAGAATAAGCTATATGCTATCCATCTTTTGAAAGGGGAAAATCTAGTTTAGTTTTTTCAAGCAGCGATCGCCTTCCAATCCCCAGTTGGACTCCAGAACCCGAAATCTTGACCTCAGACTTACAACATCCGAACAAAAAGCCTGAAACTTACCCTTCTGAACTCCAAGCTTCACTCTCAGAACTGCACATTTGACCCTGTGAACTCGAAACTTGGACTTCAGAAGCTCAAACATCCCCTTCTCACATTGGAAGAGGCTAGCACCTGCCGTAGGATGCCCGTTCGCCGCAAGGCGTCCCGTTAGGGAAGGGCTGTAGGGAGAGGACCGCACCGGCTCTCCAACGCAGTGGCTCCCCGATGTATTTCAAAAATCAAATAGGAGTCCTGAATACTATCTAATTATCCTTGCTGGTACAGTTATCACAAGACCAAAGACTAGGACTTACGCACAGATGTTTTGATCTGAATTGACAGATAAACTTGTACGATCGCTCTGGGGTGACGATCGCATTCTATAGAATTGGTGAGGAATTTTGGACAATAACACCGATAATCTCAACTCATTCCGGGCCTTGGCACTCCAAGTTACGTGCCATGCAGTCAACCAAGCAAGCGATCACTACGAAGCGCGATCGCTCATGCAAAACTCCATCAACCGTCTAGCTCAACAAATTGCTGCCAGTATCGCTTTCATTGGCTTTGATTGTCGTTTAATTGTACTGCCAGAATATTTCCTCACTGGTTTCCCGATGGGAGATTCTCTCTTAGGGTGGGCAGAAAAAGCCTGTATAGAAATGGCTGGTGCTGAGTATGAAGCACTTGGTAAAATTGCCCAAAAGCATAAAATCTTTTTGGCTGGTAACGCCTACGAAGTTGACCCCAACTTTCCCGGATTGTACTTCCAAACCTGCTTTATACTTGACCCCTCTGGCTCAATCGTCTTGCGGTATCGACGGCTGAATTCTTTGTTTGCTCCCACCCCCCATGATGTTTGGGATAAGTATCTTGACTGCTATGGTTTAGAGGGAGTTTTCCCCGTAGCCAAAACTGCGATCGGTAATTTGGCAGCTTTAGCATCAGAAGAAATTTTGTATCCAGAAGTGGCGCGGTGTTTGGCGATGCGAGGAGCGGAGATTTTTGTGCATTCCACCTCAGAAGTGTATAACAAAAACCTCACCCCCAAAGACGCGGCAAAAATCACTCGCGCTGTTGAAAATATGGCATACGTGGTTTCAGCGAATACCGCAGGCATCGCTAATATTGCCATCCCCATTGCTTCGGCTGATGGTGGTTCTAAAATCATTGACCATCGCGGAATCGTTTTAGCAGAGACAGGTGCAGGCGAGAGCATGGCAGCATTTGCAGAGATTGATTTAGGAGCATTACGCCGCGATCGCCGCCGACCGGGGTTAAATAATTTACTTGCACGCCAGCGGTTTGAGCTATACGCCGAAAGTTACCGCCAGTCACACTTTTACCCCGCTAATACTATGCTGGAGGGAGAAGTAGACCGCAAACACTTCCTCCAAACGCAGCAAGCCACCATTGAGCGGTTAGCCAAACTGGGAATAATTTGAATTTGGGAATGGCGCATTGAGGAGCCACTGCGTTGTCCGGATTCCCCCGCTTGTACCCCTACGGGGATCTTGCTAGCAAGAGCGTCTCCCTTAGGAGAAGCGAGTGGTGTCATTGGGGAGCCACTGCGTTGCCTGGGTTCCCCCGGTTGTCCCTTGCGCGTCTTTCTTAGGAGAAGCAAGTGGCGTCATGGGGCATTGGAATACAAAAAAATAACTTCTAACTCCTGTACAGACGCGATTAATCGCGTCTCTCCTAACTTCTAACAGACGCAATCAATCGCGTCTCTACTCCTAATTCCTAACTCCTAACTCCTGCCTCATGACAAAACCAATAGAAGTCCGCAATCCCCGAACTGGCAAATTTGACTACGTAATTATCCCGCCGCCCCCAAGGCTGCTGGCACAGCAATGTAAGCGTACCCGCAGGGCGCAAGTTCGCTGGCAGCAGTTGGGTTTAGAGGGGAGAATTGAAGCCTTACAGCAGTGGAAACAAGCTATATTATCCGGGCGCGATCGCTTAACGGAGGCTTTGGTAAATGATACAGGAAGATTGTCAACCTCAGTATTAGAAATAGATTCCTTCCTCTCTAGCATTGATCGCTGGTGTAGATTAGCGCCGGAATTGCTGCAAGAATCTGCAAAAAATACAGCCATTCCGTTTATCGCCTTGCAACAAACATCTGTTCCTTATCCCCTAGTTGGGGTAATTAGCCCGTGGAATTTTCCGCTGTTGCTGTCTAACATTGATACCATTCCGGCATTGCTGGCGGGTTGTGCTGTCATTGTCAAACCCAGTGAAATTGCTCCCCGCTTCGTAGCACCACTGACAACAGCACTCAACGCCGTTCCCAAATTGCGCGATGTATTAACTTTTGTTGAAGGAGCAGGCGCAACCGGTTCTATTTTGATTGAAAATGTAGATTTGGTATGTTTTACAGGTAGTGTAGCGACAGGGCGAAAAGTAGCAGAAGCTGCTGCTAAACGGTTTATTCCAGCTTTTTTAGAATTAGGGGGAAAAGATCCTGCGATCGTCTTGGAATCAGCCAATTTAGAATTAGCAACCTCAGCAATATTGTGGGGTTCCGTCGTCAACACCGGACAGTCATGCCTATCAATTGAGCGAATTTATGTTGCTGAATCGATATTTGAAAAGTTTTACCATCAACTAGTAGCCAAAGCTTATCGCCTTGAGCTAGCCTACCCTACAGTCGAAAGTGGAGAAATTGGCCCCATCATCGCCGAAAGACAAGCAGCCATTATTAGCGACCATCTCCTAGATGCAGTTGAAAAGGGAGCTGTAATTCACTGCGGCGGTGTAATTGAAGACTTAGGTGGAGGTTGGTGGTGTCGTCCGACAGTTCTCACCCAGGTTAATCATTCTATGAAAGTGATGACCGAAGAGACTTTTGGCCCGATTATGCCAGTCATGCCTTTTTCCACAGTAGAGGAAGCAGTCTCTTTAGCGAACGACTCAATTTATGGATTGAGTGCTGCTGTGTTTGCCGAGTCAGAAGCAGAAGCCTTAAAAGTTGCCCACCAGATAGATGCAGGTGCCATCAGTATCAACGATGCTGCACTCACTGCCCTTATGCATGAGGGAGAGAAAAACGCCTTTAAATTCTCTGGTTTGGGAGGGTCACGCATGGGTGCGGCAGCGTTGAAACGGTTCATGCGAAAAAAAGCTATTTTGATCAAAACTAACGCTACTAATGACCCTTGGTGGTTTGATAGTGAAGCTTGACACTCTCAGTTAATAAATTAAAATATAGGGTGCGTTATCTCTGAGAGTACCGCACCGTCAACAATTCAAGGTGCGTTAGCCTACGTCATAACACACCCTATAAATTTATGTGGATTCATATACATTGAATTTTTCTTGCCGATTTACTTAATGCATCGACTCACAATGCCATTGTATCGACTCAGAATGCCATTGCATCGACTCACAATGCCATTGCATCGACTCACAATGCCATTGCATCGACTCACAATGCCATTGCATCGACTTACAATGTTAATGCATCGACTTACAATGCCAATGCTAACATTTAGCAGTTTTTGTAGGGTGAGCACTGCTTACCCGCTCAAACTGTTATTTTTACCTTGTGTTGTGCGTCTTACCTATGTTTATTGAGAGGTGAATTGCAATGTCAAATATTCGAGAAGGAATGCCCGTACTTGCCCGTCATGAAGGAGATTGGGTAGGAACTTATACATTAATTGATACAGCAGGAAAAATCCTTGACAAGTATGAGTCTCACTTAACTTGTCAATTTCCAGAAAATAGCCCTCATCCCTACTACCAAATCAATCGCTACAATTGGTCTGATGGTAAACGAGAAGAGTATGAATTTCCCGGAAGCTATAAAGATAATAAACTTTGGTTTGATACCGATCGCATTCAAGGAAAAGCTTGGGAAGTAGATGATTCAGTTGTTATTTTGTGGTTTGCTTATAAGACAAATCCAGAAATGACCATATATGAAATGATCTACATTAGTCCTGATAATAACAATCGTGCCCGCACTTGGCATTGGTTTAAGAATAATCAAATCTTTCAACGCACCCTAGTTCAAGAAGAACGGCTAAAATAGTAATTTCTCCCCTCAGAGATAAGCACTCATTTTTTTATTATTCAGTAGTTTTGTAGTTTTGTAGGGTGTGTTATGCCGCAGGCTAACACACCATCTTAGATTTTCAGTGCATTAGGACTAATGTCCATAATGCACCCTGCCGATTAGTAAGGTACATGCATGGCAAAAGGTGACAAAATAAACTTTTCGACTCCTAGCGGTTTTCCAGAATTTCTGCCTAGTGAAAAGCGTCTAGAATTATATTTGCTATATATCATCCGTAGAGTTTTTGAAAGCTATGGATTTACGCCCATCGAAACACCTGCTGTAGAACGTTTAGAAGTGCTGCAAGCTAAAGGAAATCAAGGTGACAACATCATTTATGGCATTGATCCCATCCTGCCACCAAATCGACAAGCTGAGAGAGATAAATCGGGCGAAACTGGTTCGGAAGCAAGAGCTTTAAAGTTTGATCAAACAGTTCCTTTGGCGGCTTATATTGCCCGTCACCTAAATGAGTTAACCTTTCCCTTTGCCCGCTACCAAATGGATGTAGTTTTTCGGGGAGAACGGGCAAAAGATGGACGTTTTCGTCAGTTTCGTCAGTGTGATATTGATGTAGTTGCTCGTCGTGAACTCAGTTTGCTCTATGATGCTCAGATGCCTGCAATTATCACTGAGATATTTGAAGCAATTAATATTGGTGATTTTCTGATTCGCATCAATAATCGCAAAGTTCTTACTGGTTTCTTTAAGTCAGTGGGAATTGCTGAAGACAAGATTAAATCCTGTATTGGTATTGTTGATAATCTAGAAAAAATTGGTGAGAATAAAGTAAAACAAGATTTAGAAAAAGAGGGTATTTTAGCAGAACAGGCTCAAAAAATTATTGATTTTATTAAAATTGATGGTTCGGTTGATGAAATATTAGACAAGCTTAAGCACCTCGCAGAAAATCTATCAGAAACTGAGCAATTGAGCCTGGGAGTTACCGAATTAGAAACGGTAATTGCAGGCGTGCGTAATCTCGGAGTTGCCGAAAATCGTTTCTGTATTGATTTATCCATTGCCCGTGGTCTTGATTACTATACTGGTACAGTTTATGAAACAACCTTATTAGGACATGAAGCCTTAGGTAGTATTTGTTCTGGCGGTAGATATGAAGAATTAGTCGGTGTATTTTTGGGTGAAAAAATGCCTGGTGTAGGCATTTCTATCGGCTTAACTCGCTTAATTAGTCGTTTACTAAAAGCTGGCATTCTTAGTACTTTAGCTGCAACACCAGCCCAGGTGATGGTAGTGAATATGCAAGAAGATTTAATGCCAACTTATTTAAAAGTTTCTCAACATCTGCGTCAGGCTGGAATTAATGTTATAACTAACTTTGATAAGCGCCCCTTGGGTAAACAATTTCAGCTAGCTGATAAGCAAGGAATTCAGTTTTGCGTAATTATTGGTTCTGAGGAAGCAGCAGCCCAAAAGTCCTCGCTGAAAGATTTGAAAACAGGTGAGCAAGTAGAAGTGCTACTGGTAGATTTGGCTGAGGAAGTTAAAAGAAGGCTCGGCTAATAAACTTTCAAGATGACTTCTAAAATCTCTTTTTCTCTCTGCGCCCTCTGCGTCTCTGCGGTTCAAAAGTTTTTTATTTAACCACAGAGGCACAGAGAACACAGAGTCAAGAAGTTGAAGAGGAGTTTCTTGAGGGTTAATATTTGATTAACTGACAAATCTTTTTTGTTGCAGCTTAACAAACTTGGTCAGTCAAATAGGGGGTAAAATAGATTTTATATAGATATTTGGATTAGGTTGCACCTTAATCAAGCAAAAAAAAATATATGACAATTCTCAACGCTAGTAATTTATCCTTAGAAGAAGTTCATCGTCTGTTTGGCTTTCAAAAACAGTACAATGACTCATTTTCTAATTATTTATCTCTGGAGCCTCTCACCGAAACAGAACAGCAGGAACTTAAACAAATTCAGCATGATTTTGATAGATATCTTACAGCAGGCAAAGTTTCTGAAGGTCAAGTAAAGTTTCTTGCAGTTGCGCCTTTACTAAGATTAGCTGGTTTTTATCGCTATCCTATCGAGATTGTTTTGGAAGAGAATATTGCTGATATTGAAGTTGAAGATGAAGATATCAAAATTAAAGGAAGATTTCATATTTTAGCTATTAGTAAAGCTAAACATACAAAACCTAAAACATATTTTTGGGTACTGTTAATTGAATCTAAAAATTGTCAAGTTGATATATCAACAGGTTTACCTCAGTTACTCACGTATGCTTATAAAAATTTAGATAATCAAAAATCAGTTTGGGGATTAACGACTAACGGTAGAAGTTATCAGTTTGTTTATATTGAACAAGGAAATCCACCTATTTATTATCTTTTATCAGAATTAAATTTAATGGAAAGAGAGCGTTCAAGTCAGTTGCTACAAGTTTTAAAAGCAATTTGTCAGCTTTAAAAGGGAATTTAAAGATACATTTAACAATAATCAATAGTAACGAGTAAAGAAAAACTCTAATAATCTTGTGACTTTTGACTTTTACTTCGGCTACGCTCAGTACAAGTGACTTTTAACTTTTGACTTCCCGACAGGGAGTGGCATCCAGCGTTTTTGAAGTTGGGTAAAACTCTGGATGAATGCGCTGCAAAGTATCGAGGATTCTGCAAAAAATACCGCCCTCAAGCAAAAAAAGAAACGCGCAACTACTGGGGAAGCAAGTTATTGCTAGGGTTGAAGGCTAAGGCTAAAGCAAAGGTGAAAAAATCGTCTCCAGGACAAATGAGACTACCTTGGGATGAATGGGAAGCAATTAACCAAGAAATAGAAAAAGTAGCGAGTAGATTTATCTTTGCTAATTGCTATGACAGCCAAAAAGCTAGCATTGTACTACAAGCACAACAAGAAGACTTTTTTATGCCCCGTACCAGGTAACGGAAACGTATAAACCGCAATACTTCCTGCGAAATGACTTGTTTGTGAATCTTTACAAATTCCTGTAAGCCTTGCCTTATATGTTACAGTTTATAAGTATCCACGCGAGACAAGACGCGAACGACTGTAGCCGTATCCCCCCCGTAAACCTTTTCTCAAAGCCTTCAAATGGATAGCTCCCAAAAGCAGGCAAATATCCCTGGGGCGAATCGGTGTTAAAGGTCATGTCTGAGTAAGATTGCCAGTCGTTTAAATGTAAAAATATTCCTTTTCGCCATCCGACGCGATCGCCAAACTTTTTGTAGTCTTTTCCAACGCTTTCCCAAATGCGCTTTTGCACACTAAATCCAAAGTGCCCATCACTGTATTTTACCCACAGTTGGTCAATGGTGCGTAAGTCAGTGCAAGGAAAGTTATTAATAGATTCAGAATTAAGCCAGCCTTCATGTTCTCTGTCTGATGCTTTGAGCATAACAGTCAGAGTTTCTTGATCTGCTTCTTTCCACTGGCCAGCTTTCAGTAAATCGCGCAACCGCCTATAGTCTACACCCTTTTCAGAGAGGAGATCATTACGAGTAGATTGCTGTTGTAGTCGCAGCTTATCAGCTTTTGCTTGTTCTCGTTGTCTTTGTAGCCTATCTGCCTGTTCTTGTTCTTCTTGTTGTCTTTGTAGTCTTTCTGCTTCCTGTCTTTGTAGCCTATCTGCTTGTTCTTGTTGTTCCTGTAGCCGCAGCCTTTCTCGTTGCTGTTGTTGCAAGTTTCTGGTTTCCTC
Source organism: Nostoc sp. (assembly GCF_036919675.1). Taxonomy (GTDB): domain Bacteria; phylum Cyanobacteriota; class Cyanobacteriia; order Cyanobacteriales; family Nostocaceae; genus Nostoc. Next base: position 22,241 of record NZ_JBALCP010000072.1, on the reverse strand, counting down.
TTCTTGTTCGCGTAGTCGCAGCTTATCTGCTTCCTGTTTTTGCCTTTGTTCGTCTCTTTGTTTATTTAACTTCTCAGCAGCCGCCCGAATTCCTCTAGCTACATCTGTAAAGGCTTCATCTTGATTGTGCCAATTCCTTGACACTACAGGATCAGCATTCTTAGGCAAAGCTTGAAGTTTTGCAAATAGTGCGCCACCCCAATCAACGCTTCGCAGAATAACCGGGATAACACAAGCCTCTCCAGCATGGTGACGTTCTATTGCCTTCTTCACTTGGACATCCCAGCAATATTTAGAAAAAAGAAAATCTGAACTGATGAGCAACAGAATGATGTCGGCGGTATTTAGATTATCATTAATTTGGTAATCCCACTCCTCTCCAGGTAGTATCTTCCGATCGTGCCAGCTTGAAATCACACTTTGCCGTTCTAATATGATCAGGTGTTTAGTTAGTTCATCCCGTAGAGCTTCGTCTTTGTGAGAATAAGAAAAGAAAAGCTTTAACGATACCTCTGGCATTTTTGGTTTAAGGAGTAGGATAAATCACGCTTTAAGCAAATTATAGTGTTTTTAGCTGATTTGCTTAAGAAGTAACGCCAATAGCTAAGGCAGAAGTGACGACAACAAGCCCGCCTCAGAATTCATTCTGAGTCTAATAGCGAAAGTCGTCTAAAGACGACTGAGTAACGGTTATAGTCCGTTTTAACGGACTTTAGCTATTAGCCCGGAACTTTAGTTCTGGGCGGTTTATGTCTCAATACGGTTGGGTTTCGTTCCTCAACCCAACCTACAACTTGAAATTACGAATTAGCCCGATCGCAATACACTTCACCAAAGCTATGATCGGCATGAATCTCAATCACTAGATCAACCACTGTTCCATCTTTTACCAACGGCTTGATGAATAATTCGGGGTGAAGCGATCGCCAAAAATAATTGACAAATTCCTCTATCTCTGCATTACTCATCCCCGATTTACCCGCAGCAATCATCTGCTGTTCCGCCTGTTTGCGCCACTCCAAAGAATAGCGATAATCGGTGGGATATAACAAAATTAAGCTGTCTAATCGCTCCCACAGTGGTAAATAATCGTGGAGGCGATGATTAATATCACGGGCAAATGCTCTATCCTCATCTGTGATAATTGGCGGTGGTGCAGTATCAAATACATCTGGCTCAATTGGGCGCACACCCACAAACCAACCTTCAAATAGTATAATATCCACATCTGTTACCATTTCTGGAGTCGTGCGATCGCCAGCGCCTCCATAGGCAGATTTATCAAAGCGGGGAACTATAACTGGACTTTGCAACTGGCGGATTTGATCTAGTACATTTAAGCCTAAATCTACATCGTGGGTTCCTGGTGGCCCACGCCAAATCAAGCGGGGATCTTGCTGTGTTAAGATCAAGCGTTCGCTGTAAGTTTTATACAAGTCATCCAAAGACAAACTCAGAGTCCGGTATCCCAACTGATTGAGAATCAACTTGAGAACATTGGACATTGTGGTTTTACCAGTGCCTTGTCCTCCCAAAATGCCTTGAATCAGAGGGCGTCCCAACTGTTGGCGATGCGATGCGAGTTTGATCCCCAAAGGAAGCCACAAGTCCCACAATACCTGTAACATTTCCTTGGGTTGTACCTGGAGAGTAGTTAGGCAGAATTGGCTAAAAGCTGGGAGGATAGATTTTAGTAAATGCGATCGCCTCTCGATCACTTCATCGACATTTTCCGGTGTGATCCCAAAAGCATTTGCCCTGACTCTATCTGCCAGCGCGGCAACTCTAGCTTGCTGCTGCCAAGTTTCCCCCACCGCATCCGTTGTCAAAATTTCACCCAGCCACAAATTCATAAATTCCTCATCTCACTACGATCCCAGCTTAAAGGCTTCGAGAAACAGGCTGTAGGTGAAACCAACTTTCAGGAGATTTAGTGAGTCTACCAAGAGCGATCGCTTTTCCAAAAAGCTGCGACTATAAAATATCCTACTAGTAATTTCTGTCAGCAGTACTAAAAAAGCAGCTACCACAATGTCGAATACACCTTCTTGACCGGCTGTAGTGGAAACTGCGTTTCCCAGAAAAAAACCGAACAAAAAACTAATTATCAGCAACGATAGTCGCCGCCAAGGATTTAAAAACCATTGCCCCAAGCGTGTAGCAATGGCATCCAACAAGTTATTCAGACGAGTGTTTTGCATCAGATAGACTTCTGGGGAAAAGTCAAGATATCTTGAAATATCTTTATATTCAAAGAGGATATTGGTTTTAGCCTAAGCTTGTTTGTTAATATTATAGATATGTGCTGGGCTTCCAGTATTGATTTAAATTTGCACATCCGATCATCTTTAGGGAAGTACAGGTCCTTAAAAGGGTGGTTATTATAACGCAAGATGAAATATACATCTTAGATTTATCTAAGGTTTGGCAAAGGACGCTTTGTTGAGGCCGCTAGGGGTTTTAAGAAGCTTTGATTTTTTTATCCAAATGAATTGGCTGGCTCGGTATGTAATTTTATTGTTTTTATCTAAACCTCCGGTCAAGATACAAAGCAGTGCGTGTTTATACCCTTTGTTTGTCATCAAGGAAATAATATACTCCGAATATTTTCTACTCAAAATGATATTTATAATACATTGGTATCCCTAATTTTAGGAAAGTCTATATTAGGCTACTTTCTATGATTGCCTTTTGTGATAATAGGCTACTATTTGCTCAAGCCTAGACAAAATATTTATTTCTAAAAATTATCAATATGAAATCTTCAGTGTATCGCAACGTCGGTGTTACAGCTTGTTGCTTGGGACTGCTTGTTACTCTAATGGGATGCTTTGGAGTGAGCGTATCCTTAGAGTCCACAAACCCAGATACATCTTCACAACTGCCAACTGAAACTACCCAGTGGAATACAACTTCGTCTACACCCGTTTCACCTGAAAAACGTATTTCCACTAGTCTATCGACTCCAGGAGCGACCCCAACCAATCAAGTAGAACATAGCAGTATAGAGAATACTCATCCTGTCTTGGCAGATCGTGATAAATCAGCAAGCATTGCCAACGCTCAAGGGACTTTGCGAATGAGCAATCAAACAAATCAGCCTGTGCGGCTGGCTCTACTGGCGCGACAGTCCGTAGCAAAAGGTGGTACTAAACAGACTAACTATGATGTACCAGCACATTGGGATTTTGCTCCCCAAGAAGGTAGTGATAAGGGACTGATTCTATCCCTACCTCAGAATAATTTAAAGCTGGAGAAGGGAGATATTTTAGTTGCTTTTGCACAAGATGGCTCCCGTCGTTACTGGGGTCCCTATGTTGTTGGGGAAACTCAATTACCTAAGTGGAATTCCCAAAACAGAGAATGGCAACTAGTGCTGAGTCCATAGTTGATATTTAGTAGTACTGAAGAAATAGTCCGGTGGGCGCGTAAATTCAGCTACCATCACCCAGACAGAGGACTTAGACAAGGGGCAAAATCCCCTTGTCTAAGCTAGGTAAACGCCATAGTGTACTAGTGTGTTGGAGAACTTTCTCTAGTGACTTGGAGCAACTGTCGTTACTGAACGGGAAAAAGTGTAGAGTACTGAGTAGAAGAAAATTGTTGAATTTCAAACTCCGAAGAACAAAAGATAGATAACCAACGACTATTGATTAGTGATTGTTGACTATTGACTAATGAGAATGAAATTGAGTGTTAAGCACACTGTTGATCAGTGGTTCAACAAAATAGCAAAGAATCCAGCCCTTGGTTTAACTGTGTCCATTTTGTGGTTGATATTGATTGGCTGGATAGCTTTTGGGTGGAATTTGGGCAACACTGGCTTGGTTGATGAGACAGAGCCGCTATTTGCCGAAGCTTCCCGCCAGATGTTCGTCACAGGTGATTGGATTACCCCATTTTTTAATGGTGACACTCGTTTCGATAAACCTGCTTTAGTTTACTGGTGTCAGGCGATCGCCTATGCAATTTTTGGGGTGAATGAGTGGGCAGTACGCCTTCCTTCAGCGCTCGCAGCCTTAGGCTTAATTTGTTTAGTTTTTTACACCATCCAGTGGTATACGGCTAAACAAGACGAATTAGAGGAAGTTTCACGTCCTACTCGCCGCTATTTAACATCTTTTATGGTAGCAGCGCTCATGGCACTCAATCCCGAAACTATTATTTGGGCGAGAACGGGTGTCTCTGATATGCTGCTCACTGGATGTATGGCATCAGCTTTGTTATTTTTCTTTCTAGGGTACGCAGGAAAGCAAGGGAGCAGGGGAGCAGAATTAATAACCAATACAACTCTTGGAGAGGCTGCGCCAACGGCTTCGGCTCCATCGAGTGTTCGCGTAGCGTCTCGTAGAGAAGCCGAGATGCTCAGTACAAGTGCCCCATTCCCTAATAAGTGGTACTTAGCTTTTTATGTGCTGATTGCAGGCGCAATTTTGACTAAAGGCCCAGTGGGAATTGTTTTACCAGGGCTAATTGTTGCGGCCTTTTTGCTTTATGTGGGAAAGTTTCGAGAGGTGTTGCGGGAAATGCGCCTTCTCATGGGTATACTGATAATTTTAGGTTTATCAGTACCCTGGTATGCTTTAGTAATTTGGCGCAATGGCTGGAATTACATTAACTCCTTTTTTGGTTATCACAACCTGGAACGTTTTACAGAAGTAGTTAATGGTCACTCAGCACCTTGGTATTTTTACTTTTTAGTCGTACTGCTGGGTTTTGCGCCCTACTCAGTGTATTTACCAGTCTCTATAGTAAGACTAAAGTTTTGGCAGCGATCGCACTGGCGATCCCTTGAACGTTTTCAGCAGTTTGGTTTATTTGCCTGGTTTTGGTTTGCTAGCGTCTTTGGCTTTTTCACCATTGCTGTTACCAAACTCCCTAGTTACGTCTTGCCTTTAATGCCAGCAGCGGCAATCCTGGTAACCCTGTTGTGGAGCGACCTTTTACCAAAAACGGATAATCCAAATGACACCGCGACACAAGGACACGGAGACACGGAGAGAGGATTTAATCATCTCCCAGCGTCTTCTTCCATCCCCCCCTTACTCCTCTGGAGTGGTTGGGTGAATGTAGTGTTTTTATCATTTTTGGCAACAGCACTGTTTAACATCAGCCACATATTAGGCACTGATCCAGCTATAAGTAACTTCCACGAATTAATTCAACGATCTGGTTTACCACTAATAGCCGCCGTAATTTGGCTAGTTTGTGCTGTTTTAGTTGCAGGTTTATTACTGAGTCGCCGTTGGAACTACATTAGCAGTATTAATTTAATAGGATTTGTGGCGTTTATAATTTTTGTCTTAACGCCTACTTCGTTCTTTATTGATCGAGAACGTCAATTACCTTTAAGGGAGTTGTCTGCGGTCATTCTACAAGCAAAACAACCAAATGAAGAATTGATCATGCTTGGCTTCAAAAAGCCTAGTGTAGTCTTTTACAGCCACATTCATGTAAATTATTTAGGATTTCCCCAACAGGCTGTAGAGCATATTAAAAACCAGGCTGCCAAAGGACTAAAACCTCCCTCAGTGCTGGTGTTGGCTGAACAGAAAAAGTTTTTACAAATGGACTTACAGCCAGATGATTACAAGAGTTTATCAACCAAGGGTGCTTATAACTTGGTGAGAATTCCTTTTAAGAAAAAGAAAAATGAAAAAATAGATATATCATAATTGGGCATTGGGCATTGGTTATTAATTCTGCTCCTCTGCCCCTCTGGCTCTTCCCCATTCCCCCCCATTAACACTTGTGATTGTAACCGTTGACAGCTAAAGCTTGATTGATTTGGTTTAAGAGGTCTTCCATTGATATTGATCGCGGTAATATTTGGGTAGCGATCGCACCCACAACAGTTTCTAGAGATTCCAAACCATTCTTCTTCTGCTTGTCAATTTTCTCGTAAGCTACCCCAGGCTGGGAAATAGTTTCCGGACGATTTAATCGCTGATTGAGTACCAAAATTGGTGGTAACTTGTCAGGCGAATCTCCCAATGTTTTCAGTGCTTTTAGCATGTCTTTGTGAATAGCGGATTCTCCTAAACAAATTAGCAGTAAGTCAACGCTTTGGTGGCGAATTTGTTGTAACACTTCTGCCCAACAGGGACTGATCGCCGCTTTGAAGCCTGCTGTTTGTAAATACTGAATTAAAGCTTGGAACCACTCAGACCCCCGTTTAGCAGTTTCACTACTAATTGAGCAATTTTTTTCTGTCTGATAACCGTTAACTTGCTTGCGTCTTCCCTGTGGAAAATCACGCAGCATTGTCAAATCCACTACCAAGATATTGGCAGGACAGCAAATACCAGAAGCAATTTGCAGTACTGATAGTAAGGCATCTGTTTTCTCGGTGCGACTGCTTTTGTCTTTAGCAAATGGTGTTAAGTAAGGAAATACAGATAACCCTGGTATCTTAGAAGCTATTAGTGTGGTTGCAACATCGCAAGTAACCAGTGGTATAGCCGCCAAACGTGGATGCCCAATTAGTTGTTGCAGATAAATTTGGGCAGTGGTACTTTCAACATCTAGCAAAATTACATCAAACTGCCATACCCTTGCCAAGAGTTCTGCCTGATCGAGGTCATCTACTTCAATCACCCGGTGTTCTCGAAGTGAGGGGTGGGGATTGACCGATTCCAAATGGGGATTCACCAACCTGAGAATTCGCAGTGGAGTCTTAGTTGGGATAATTGCGCTATTGTCTAACCCTAGCTGCAAAACTGCTTGTGCAGTACATAATTTTTCTAGAACTGGTGCTAATACCTGATGCTCTATTGGCAAACTTAAGAAACCATCGGCTCGGTTAGCAAATGCTTGCTCCTTTTCGGCTCCCGTCGCTGTCACAATTACAGATATATGACGGGTTGCGCTGTCAGATTTCAGTAAAGTCAGCACATCCCAGCCTGATAGCAGGGGTAGCAACGGATTCAAAAATATTGCTATTGGTTGCAAGCGCCGAGCTTTTTCGACTGCTTCTGTCCCCGCACGGGCAATCACTACCCGATATCCTAAACTTTTGAGTTTTTCGGTCAAGTCTTCAATATATCGAGCTACTGCCTCGACTACCAAGACCAACCGTTGTGAACTAGCGGGATGATGCTGTGTGGGCGTACTGACATGCTGACGATCTGCCACAGGGTTTTCCCGTGTCTTTTGGTATCGCGTCTGTTCGTCTTCTCTGATTCCCACATCTGGCTCAGAAAAGCCTGTTTTCGGGGGACTGGGTGGCAGAAGTAGTGTAAACTGGCTACCTTTACCTTCACGAGATAAGAAGCTAACATCTCCTCCGTGGAGGCGAGCCAGGGCCCGAGTTAATACCAGCCCCAAACCAGTGCCTTCAAATTGGCGGGTGAGGGGATTTTCTAGTTGTTGAAATTTTTGAAAGATTAAGTGTTGCTGGTGTTCAGGAATGCCAATGCCTGTGTCCCAAATTGTAAAGGCAATCCATCCTTCCCAACGACTCACCCGCAGCCCAATTTCGCCAGATATTTCGGTGAACTTAAAGGCGTTGGAAAGTAGATGTACTAGCATCTGGCGTAAGCGCAGCTCATCTGCCACGATCTGATCTAAGCCTATTTCAATAGAGAGGCTGAATTGGGGAGCAGATGAACGGGCATTTTGTTGAGTTTGGGACGTAGCTTTGCTAGGTTGGGTGTGGATGGCTTTGGCTTCCGACAGGGCGCGATCGCACACAGCCTGAATTTTTACTGGCGTCAGTGTCAGATCCATTTGTCCCGTTTCCATGCGGGTCAAATCTAAAATGTCATTAACCACACTCATCAAGTGGCGTCCGCTTTGATGAATCAGTCCCGCATAACGGGCTTGACGCTCGTTAAGTTCTCCCAATTGCTGATCCACAAGCAACCGTGATAATCCCAGAACCGCAGTTAGGGGAGTTTTGAGTTCATGACTAATACAAGCTAAAAACTCATCTTTCAACCGATTTAGTTGAATTAAATCAGCATTCTTTGCTGCCAGTTCTTTGCAAAGCTGTTGTTGCTCAGTGACATCAGTAGCTAAAACCAACCACAAATCATTGCTGAGTGCAACCTCTGACCCTGCACTCATGACTTTAAACTCAGGACTATCTAATGGAATTTTGGCAAACTGCCAGATTCGCTCCTGACCATTTTGCACTTCGACAACGCAGGTACAAGTACCCACCTGACTATCCAAATAGCAGCGACTGTATACAGCATCTGGTGATGCTTCTTGCTGGGCCGGTTCCTCTGCACCACCATGCTCATTCTCCCTACCATTGGGATGAACCGTGATTGATCGTTGAGTGACATATTCGGCTTTTTCGGAGGGCTTCGGCACAAGTATTGCCTCCACTTGTTGCCTAACTCCTTCTGGATCTTTCAAGACTCCTAATTGCTGCCACCAGGCGGGATTTCGTGCTACCACCTCGCCAGTACCCGTTTGCAACATCAAAGGCCAAGGCAGTCTTTCCAGCAACTGCACCAGTGGCTGGTGTCCCAATGATTTGGGTTCATTTGGTGGTGTCTGCACACTAGGATCATACTCATGGCGATGCTCACCAGACGACCTCTGGATGCCTGAGCTTAGTGACCCAGCTATGCGTTCCTTAGCCAACAATCGCAACAGACGTGAACTATCCAGCAGCCCCAAATATTGACCATCAGAGTCAATCAATGCCCAATCTAAGTTCTGGTATTTTTCGGCTTGTTGATAACCCAAGCGCAAGCTCAATTGCTCTACAGGCTCAGAACCTAATATTGTCTGTATTGGCTCAATTAGACCTTGACCCCAGGTAGAGAGTGATTGGTGTAAATTTAGATTTTTATCGTCACTATATGCTAATAATATTTGGATTAAACGGGCAGAATACAGCAATCCTATGGGGCTTTGCTGTTGATTCACTACTACCAAGCGATCGCACTGCTCTTGCTCAAAAATCTCTAGCACTACTGCCAGGGAACTTGTTTGGGGGCAGCTAGGTACGGTTGCCTGAAAGTCATAAAGCGGGTAATCTAGCATTAACATAGGGCTTTGGGGGTTCTTCTTCCTGTGGAAACCTCCGGCATCTCCATCTGCCAACTGTTGATGGTCTTTTCGCCTGAAGCCATATCCTCTAAGAAGACTCATATAAGCAACTCTGGTTATTTCAACGCTATTAAAACAACGGGATTTCCCCTCACGGACACTTACTTGCAAACGAGTGCATTTTTCCAAGAGGCGACTTTTCTTTTTGCCGCTTCTCATTTCTAGCAACTAGCCTCCCCAGTGTCTTACTGGTATTTAAACTCCTCATCGATAGCGACGGCTACAACAATTATGGCCCCAAAGGTTCGCTTTAGAACCTTGAGGAATTATAATGATTTAGAATGCGACAATCCTTTAAGTTCGTTTAAGTATCTTATCAAGGAGCAAAATAAAAAAATTTATCTATTTATTTATTTATATACATAGATGAGATGCAAATAATAAATTAGCTACTCTGTCTTGTTATGCCGACAGATACCTGATCATCAAAGACCTACTAAGTCCTAACACTCAGTTACTGCACTAGGTTGTTGAGTGGCTAGCATTATCTGTTAACACAGAGCGTTATTTTTTTGGGGGTGGAATCACCAGTTTACTCTACACCCAGTATTACCCTAGAAGCGTTAACCAAACTTATCAGCCCACGTTTCTTGGTCAGGGCGATTAAGGAGATGTATTCAAGAATAGATGTTATTACCGATATTGATTCTGCAACCTGATGTTAATAAATGTTTAGATAATCCAGTTGACTTAGACAACCAAAAAGGTTTGAGCCGGTGGATGTGGAAATTTATTGACGCGATTATTGCCCAATTTTGCTACCTACCTGTTGTTGCAACTACCTCTGGAAAAATCAACTATTTACCAAATTGGCTGCAACCAAATCCAAATAAGGCATACACTGACAAGTACATCTATGTATTTGCCTGTCACACCCAAAAAAGCAAACAGCATTTTCAGGAGATGACTCCAGCAGAACGGCAAGGATTATTAAGACAGCTTAAGTTAGATTACAGCCTAATTCTTATAAATTATTTTACCACAGACAAAACACTCAAGGAAAAAATTGATAAATTTATCAATACTATATTTTATGCTAATATTCCTGTGCCCCAAATGATCGAAATTCATATGGAGGTAATTGAAGAATTTTCTCACCAGCTAAAATTAGAAGGAAGGAGCAATGAAACGTTACTTGATTACCGCCTGACGTTGATAGAGATCCTGGCTCACCTGTGCGAAGTCTATAGGAGTTCGATTTCTAAATGAATTAAATTTATTGATGTTTAACTTGGAACAAGCTCCTGCTGTTAGTTAGTCCCAATGCGCGAACGCATCTTGTATTTCTATTATAATAACTAGGCATTAAATATATGAATAAAGCCAACAAAAACTACGTTCTCAAGCTTTACGTAGCAGGGAACACCCCTAATTCAGTCCGGGCATTAAAAACACTCAAAGATATTTTAGAACAGGAGTTTGAAGGTGTTTATGCTTTAAAAGTGATCGATGTACTGAAAAGCCCACAACTGGCGGAAGAAGATAAAATATTGGCGACGCCGACATTATCTAAAATTTTGCCTCCACCCGTTCGCAAAATTATCGGGGATCTTTCAGATAGAGAAAGAGTATTGATTGGATTAGATTTGCTCTATGAAGAACTGAGTGAAGATGATTTTGAAGAGTAAAATAATTAATGATGCAAGAGACCATTTCTAAAGTAAATTTGAATTGTGTAGGGGAGCCAGTACGTTGCTTTAGTCAAGAGAGTTGTAGCACCTGGTGAACCAGCGCACCCAAGTTGGTTTCCTTCTGTAGGCGACTGGTGTTAGCGCAGCGTTAGCGAGTCTTCTCCCAAGGGGAGACGCCAAAGGCGACGAACGAGCGTCACCCGAAGGGCGTTGCTTTAGAGCAAAGCGTAACGCACTGACATGAATGGTGCGTTACTGCAAAAATATTTGTTCTCGCTATCTTTAGTCAGATTGTGTGGTAACACAACGGCAATTATGAGCTAAGGAAGCCTGAGCTACTTCTACCTTCCCTACTTAATATGAAAGTTTATAAATAGTCTCGAAAAAATTGAATCCAAACTTTAGTAATAAAAAAACAGGTTGTAATACCAATTTATTATCAAGCAATGAATGAAAACGAGCAACTAGAACCAAAGCAACCACCGATAATTAGGGGTGTAGAAAAAATTCGCACGATGATCGAAGGGTTTGATGATATTACTCATGGTGGTCTACCACTTGGTAGAACTACCTTGATTAGCGGTACATCCGGCACAGGCAAAACTTTATTATCTCTTCAGTTTCTCTATAACGGTATCACCTACTTTGATGAGGCAGGAGTATTTGTTACCTTTGAAGAATCACCCAGTGATATTATTAAAAACGCCCATATTTTTGGTTGGAACTTGCCACGCTTAATCGAAGAAGGCAAGTTGTTTATTCTTGATGCATCTCCCGATCCAGAAGGTCAAGATATCGTTGGTAATTTTGACCTTTCTGCACTCATTGAGCGCCTGCAATATGCCATTCGCAAATACAAAGCTAAACGAGTTTCAATCGACTCAATAACAGCGGTATTTCAGCAGTATGAAGCGATGGGAGTAGTGCGACGCGAGATTTTTCGCCTAGTAGCACGTCTCAAACTACTGAGTGTCACCACTGTAATTACCACTGAACGTAGTGAAGAATATGGTCTTGTTGCCTCTTTTGGTGTGGAAGAATTTGTTTCCGATAATGTAGCAATTGTTCGCAACGCTTTAGAAGGAGAACGCCGCCGTCGCACAATTGAAATTCTCAAGTTGCGCGGCACAACTCATATGAAAGGCGAATATCCTTTCACGATTACTAATGAAGGAGTTAACATCTTCCCACTGGGAGCAATGCGTTTAACTCAACGATCTTCTAATGTCAGGGTATCTTCTGGTGTCAAAACCTTAGATGAAATGTGCGGTGGTGGTTTCTTTAAAGATTCAATTATTTTGGCAACAGGAGCCACAGGTACTGGCAAAACCCTCTTAGTCAGTAAGTTTATTCAAGATGGCTGCCTCAATGGAGAACAGGTAATATTATTTGCTTATGAGGAATCACGCGCCCAACTATCTCGCAATGCTTCTTCTTGGGGGATTGATTTTGAAGAATTAGAGGATCAAGGTTTACTCAAAATAATCTGTACTTATCCTGAATCAACTGGTTTAGAAGACCACTTACAAATTATTAAATCCGAAATTGCTGTCTTCAAACCAGCTCGCATCGCCATTGATTCTTTATCAGCACTAGCTAGAGGAGTGAGCAATAATGCATTTCGGCAGTTTGTGATTGGTGTGACGGGTTATGCTAAACAAGAAGAAATTACTGGTTTCTTTACCAACACAACTGACCAATTTCTGGGAGCACATTCGATTACTGACTCTCATATCTCCACGATTACCGACACAATTATCATGTTACAGTACGTAGAAATTCGCGGAGAAATGTCGCGGGCAATTAACGTGTTCAAAATGAGAGGGTCTTGGCATGATAAGGGCATTCGTGAGTATAATATCACTGCTGATGGTCCCGACATTAAAGATTCTTTCCGGAACTACGAACGGATTATCAGCGGTGCTCCTACTCGCGTTAGTATCGATGAAAAGGCGGAACTTTCTCGCATTGTTAGACGTTTTGAAGACAAACAGAGTTCCGAACCCTGAATTTAGTATCGTAGTATATTCTTTCCTAAATTTAGTATCGTGTTATATTCTGTGGTGAAGAAAGGTTTTCTGCCGCTAGATTGATTTTCGTGTGAGGGATGCGGTGAAAGGACAGCAATTATTCTATAGCTTCTTGCCTGGTGTGACGGCAGCGGTCTTAACAACTCAGCCTGTTTGGGCTGGTACTGCAAAACTAACTGAGGTACATCTGGCGTCTTCTCCTAGTGTTTTGACTTCTATTTATGGTCAAGACTCGGTTGTGGACACCATGAATACCCAACTGCCTAACGGTGCAGATGTTAGTACTCCAACCCAAGTACCTGCTTTTGGTTTCACTAAACTTAGCATGAAGCCTTTAAGTAATAACAGTATTCCAGTTTTCACGGTTGGAAATACTGTTGTGCCAATAAAACAACTACTTAAGAAAGATGAAGGTAGATTTTTCAGTTTGACACCTACCTCTAATCCTTCCCAACAGCTTGATGTCAGTCGTTCTGCTCTAAATAACCAAAAACAGAGTAATTCAAACGCTTATGGGCATAAATCAAAGAGGATAGTAGTTCCCAACTACACTTCAAAATCCCCTTCTGTCCAAAAAGAAATTTTGTCTCTGTCTTCTGCACAGCAGCCAGTAGTTCAAAAGCTAAATACTGTTACTCAGTTGCAGACATTTTTACAAACTTCAGCCACAGGTGTAGGAGCAGCAAAACTGCTGTCAGCGCAGAGGTGTCCACAGGAGTTGGGAAAAAGTAAGACTGACTCGTTGGCTAATTTGCTCCTGGACTCAAGCACCTGCTTACAAAAAAGTGCTATTGGGCGCGTGGCTCAGAGTAATACTCCGATTCCGACAGATTCGACGCCAACTCCCACTGTGCCAGAAACCGTAACTCCTGTACCAGGGGGTTCAGTGCTACCTCCCATTGTGCCGACAACCGTAATTCCTGCACCAGGCGGTTCAGTGCAACCTCCAACTGTGCCCAGAACCGTAACTCCTGTGCCATCAGGACCGGTGCAAATTCCCGATAACCTGATTCCTAGCTCAAATCCTCTGCAATTTCCCACCAAACCAGAGGAAGTGACATTTCAGGGAAATCAGCCGATTACTTTGGCACAGGCTCTGGAGCTAGCACGGCGGAATAATCGGGATTTACAGGTATCCCAATTGGAGCTAGAACGCAATAAAGCGGCTCTACGCGAGGCGCAAGCTGCTTTATTGCCCACTCTGGGAATTAGCACTGATATTACTCGTAGTCAGTCTGCTAGTAATCAGCTCGCGTCGAAACTCCAAGAACAACAGACGGGTATATCATCCCCAGATAAACCTAGTACAGGTTTCAACGGTCAAGCACAACTGTCATATAACCTTTATAGTTCTGGGAGAGTGCAAGCACAAATCAGAGCGGCTGAAGAACAGGTACGTTTCTATGAGTTGGCTGTGGAAACTGAGTTTGAGACAATTCGTTTGAATGTTGCCACTGACTACTACAATCTGCAACAAGCGGATGAACAAGTACGTATTGCCCAGTCAGCGGTGCTGAACTCCCAAGCTAGTTTGCGTGATGCAGAAGCTTTAGAGCGAGCTGGGGTTGGTACACGCTTTGATGTGCTACGCTCTCAGGTGAATTTAGCAAATGCCCAACAAGATTTGACTAATGCTAGATCCCAGCAGGCAATTGCCCGTCGTCAATTAGCAACTCGGATAAGTTTGCCGCAGGCGATAAATATCAGTGCAGCCGATCCTGTACAGTTAGCTGGTCTTTGGAACCCAACGCTAGAACAAAGTATTGTGCTGGCTTATCAAAATCGTCCGGAACTGCAACAGCAGCTAGCACAACGCAATACTAGTGAGCAACAGCGTAGGCAGGCCCTTGCAGAACTGGGTCCTCAAGTTAGTTTGGTCGCCAGCTACAACGTGTTAGATCAGTTCAATGATAATGTCAGTGTTACTGATGGTTATTCATTGGGAGTTCAGGCAACCCTAAATTTGTATGATGGAGGAGCAGCAAGAGCAAGGGCAGATCAGTCAAAAGCTAATATTGCGATCGCAGAAACTCAATTTGCTGAACAGCGTAACCAAATTCGCTTTCAGGTAGAACAAGCCTATTCTACCCAGCAATCTAGTTTGGAAAATGTTCAAACCGCTAATACCGCTTTAGAACAAGCTAGAGAAGCTCTACGTTTAGCGCGTTTGCGATTCCAAGCTGGTGTAGGGACTCAAACTGATGTGATTAACTCTGAAAACGACCTCACACAAGCTGAAGGTAATCGAGTCAGAGCAATTTTGGATTACAACCGCGCTTTAGCTCAGTTACAACGGTCTGTTACCCTCAGAGCACTACGCTAATTAGCCGAAACTCAACCGTCAATACTTTTGACAGCTGTTGTGTTTTGTAATGCACTTTGTACCTGCCCTCAAGGCATCACAAAGTCCAGTAGTGTTTCTGATCAAAAGCTCCCACAAGCCTCATTTTATCAGTCAATACATTGATAAAATGAGGCTTTTTAGTAAGAAAAGCAGTAGTGGAAACTTTTATTTTTTATAGGACTTACGCACAAGCAACGGAAAATCGAACCACAGAGTCCGCAGAGAAGCCAGTGCGCCCTTGCGGTTCCCCGACTTGTATTCCTACGGAGAAGCAAGCTACGCGCAGCGTCTCCCTTAGGAGAAGCAACTGGCGCGACACGGAGGAATAAGAGTTTGAGAGGTTTTTTGCGTAAGTCCTATTTTAGAAGTCCTTTAGCGATCGCTTGTGGATGATAACTCAATACAGTTTAGTTAAGAATTTCTTCCTTCTCTTTGCGACGGCAGGGCGGTTGGAGGGATCTAAGACTTTGAAAACACGCCCTACGTCTACGCTTAAACCTTTAGCAATAAGGGACTGACAAAAAATAAATTATCCAAAATTATTTGTACATTTGTAGGGGATCTCGGCCTTGCGCCCCTACGTTCGCGGAGCGTCCCGCAGGGATGGGATGTTTTTTTAACTGGAAGTCCCTAAGCAAGAGTTAATGAGATTTTTTTCAGTCTATTGAGAATAAACTACTATTATTGATATGATGCAGTCGCCCTGCGATGGTTTTGGACTGACAAAAGAATTCGTTTGCGATCGTGTACCCACCCAAACTAGGCAATCGCAGGAGAGTTTAGTTGCAAGAAAGTTACTCGAAAAGCAAATTTTATTCTGGTTCTCAACACGCTGTCAAAAACGCCACTATTCATAAAAAGTCTCAAACCAAGACTTTTATCAACAGGTCTATTGTATTAGTCAAAATTGGACTAACATAACTGAGTGTTCGATTGCTCGCCTTGTCAAAGACTCATGACTAAAGTAACATCTCAAGAAATTGCACAGTTTCGCTCTCAATTGGCAGATGATCCCAGCGATATGGAAGCGCTGGATTTGATTGAAGACTGTGATGGAGATTTAGAAGATGCGGCAATGACGCTAGCTATCCGAGCAGGACAACAACCAGAAAGAGCAAATTCCGAGTGGTTAGATGCCTTGGCTAGAAAATGGCGTGTGGTCATTTGCGAACAAGAATATCGAGAAGATTTGCTTAATACTTCACTTCAAAAGATGATGGAACATCTAAAAGCAACGCCGACGTTTCCTAAGATTTTGGCAACGCCAGTTTTAATTTATGTTCTCAAGCAAGGCGTGAACAATTTTTGTGAGCCACTAGATTCGCTAAAGTGATCAGCCCATGTACATTTAACTTGTATTATAACGGTTTGCAGTTGAGTTCAATACAGACCTAACCCCCAACCCCAACCCTTGTAGCGTTGGGGAGTAAGAATCAAAGCCTCTCCAAACTCCTGTACAGAGGCGATTAATCGCGTCTCTACTCCTACCCAATGCAAGATTGATTCCACCAGGACTGATACGCTGTTAATTAAGGCAAAACTTCTATTAGACAAATTGTAAAATCAATGAATTACCTTGTTGCCGTATTACCAGACCGCATTCAAGCCGAAGCTGCTTACTTAGCTTTAGAAGAAGAAGGCATAAACAGTACTATCCTGGGGAAGGGATATAAAACGGCTGACGAGTTTGGCTTAATTGACCCCAAAGACCAAGCCAAAAAGCAAGCACAACTGATGGCAACCTGGCTGATACCATTTGGCTTTTTTGCAGGTTTTACATTCAGCCTGATCACTGGTTTAGATACTTTTGCCTGGGCGGGTGAAGTTGGCAATCACATAATTGGTGGACTGCTGGGTGCTGCTAGTGGTGCTATGGGTGGTGTTTTAGTGGGTGGCGGAGTCGGTTTACTCGTGGGTAGTGGTGATGCATTACCTTATCGCAACCGCTTAGATGCGGGTAAATACTTAGTTGCCGTTCAAGGTTCTGAAACTCTCACTCGGCAAGCAACCCGAATATTACGTCAGTTTGATCCAGAAAATATCCAAGGTTATGCTGACACAAGTAGCGTGTAATGAATCATAGTTTACACATTACGACACAGCGACTTAAGTTGCTTCCCTGTCTTTGGAAGTGGCGCGAGCGGTAATTACAAGAAATAAATCATAAGTAGAGAGGCTTTTGGGGGTAAGGGTTCCTGATGATTGGTATGGATTTGAGTATTAGATATTTTCCCAATGTATGCTCAGATGCTAATAGATGATCTTTCCCAGTTGGGTTGGGGTGTCTAGCTAATGATTCACATTGCCGATTCTACTTTAATTGGCGATTTGGGTTTTATTGACAAACCCGATCAAACAGGAACTGTAGAAATGGCTTATGAAATGCTATCGGCTGATCGCCAGCAGGGATTTGCTTTTGAGGCAGCAAAAGCACTGGTCTATATTTGCCTTTACTCGGCGAGAACTCAAGAGAATTATCGCTCAATCTCCAGACAATCATGCTGCCTCGATTCGCATTCTGAAAAAATTAGGAATGCAACAAATTGGTAGAGATGAAAACCTGCCCAAATGGGAATTAAAGTTAGAATCAAGACAGTTTTTGCAGATAAATTCTCAACTCATAACTCATAATTTTTAAGAATGTTGCCACGAGAAGAACTTTTAAAAGGTGTTGATAATCGAGATAGTGTAGCTCGTGTAATTGATCAAGCCCAGCAAGCCATCAAAACTTGGGAAGTCGTTTTGACAGATTTTCTATCTCCCCCAGAATTGGCGGAAATTCAACGGGTGTTTAACCGATTAACAGAAGTGCAATTAGTTGTGTGGGGTGGATATCCGCAAGCTGAACGCCAAAGAATTGCTATCGCTCGTTCGGAACTTCCCTTAGATCAATCTCAAGTCAGCCTTGTCGCCGTGGAAATTGCTGGTAATTTCCTGTTTGATACCGCCTCTCACCGAGACTTTTTAGGCGCAATGTTGGGAACGGGAATTGTTCGGGAAAAAACGGGAGACATTATAGTTTTGGGAGAACGGGGGGCGCAGGCGATTGTCGCACCAGAGTTGGTAGAATTTTTGGAAATGAGTCTTAAACAGGTGCGATCGGTTCCTGTGAAAACTCAACAGATTGAGGTAACTGAATTAAAGGTTCGGGAACCAAAGAAAAAAGAATTAACTACTGTGGAGGCTTCTTTGCGATTAGATGCGATCGCATCTGCTGGTTTTGGCATGTCCCGCAGCAAAATGGTTGATTTCATTGATGCTGGTGATGTCCGCGTCAATTGGAAAGAAGTTACCCAAGCTAGTTCTCAACTTAAATCCGGCGACTTAATCGCTATTCGTTCTAAAGGGCGTTTAGAAGTTGGAGAAATCGCCGTTACAAAAAAAGACCGCTACCGAGTTCAATTAACAAGATATATCTAATAAGTCAGGAGTAAGGAGTAAGGAGTAAGTAGTTAAAAGTGAGGAGTTTTGAATTTACCATTTTTTTAACTCCTAACTCCTAACTCCTAACTATATACTTAGGCTTTAAAATGTTTTGCTAACATATTCAGCAGAAGTTTGCGCGGTACGAGCCGAGATAATTTGCTTCTAAGTTGAGTATTAGTATTAGAACTAATAACGGTTGGATACCCTTTTTCCAAAGCCTCTAAAGATTCCCGAACCACTTTTTCGCAAGAATACACTTTATCTGTACTGCTTGCCAGCGCTGGAGGAAAATTAGCTTCTGCAAAAAAGTTTGTTTCTATTGGCCCTGGACAAGTGACTAAAATACAAACACCATATTGACGATTTTCTGCCCATAGTGCTTCACTAAAGCTGAGAATAAAAGCTTTACTGGCAGCATAAACAGAAAGGTATGGTATCGGTTGAAATGCAGTAATAGAGGATACGTTAATAATACTTCCAGACCCACGTTGCCGCATCAAGGGGAGAAATTTATGTGTTAAATCTACCAATGCCAAAATGTTTAATTGTACGATTTTGACTTGTCTTTCTCCATCCCCTTCAGCAAAGTCGCCATAGTAACCAAAACCAGCATTGTTGATTAATAAGTCAATGGTTAATCCCTTTACTTTAGTGGCATCAAATACAGCAGATGCCGCATTAGGTTCTGTAAGGTCTTTGACTATAACATCTACTTGAATTTTGTATTGTTCTTGTAATTGTTTCGCTAATTGGCTTAGTTTCTCTTCGGAACGAGCAACGAGTACAAGATTTGTCTTGCGTGCAGCTAGTTCCTGGGCAAAAGCTTTACCAATACCACTAGAGGCACCAGTAATCAAAGCAGTTGGCATTATACATATTAAGATAGTTTTTAGGCACTTTATAAATCTTAGCTATGCTAGTTATAAGTTTTAACTACCCAAAGTGATATATCCAAAAGGGTAAAAGCAGCACCTAGTGCTGAAATCTGAGTGGAGACTTCCTCCACTCAAAACTTCTCCTTCCCTAAGACTTGACTTTCGGAAGCTATATGAATTCTCCAACTACACCAATATGGGAGATTCTTAAATCTTCTTCATCTATATATTGAATAGACGAGTCGATTTTTTCTGGTAGTTCTCTGTCCCTACACGACCATTCAAATACAAATTTAAAGTCCAAGTGCTTGAGGTTAGCAAATATGTTCTTCCATTGGCTTCGGCGAATTCGATTTCCCCACCTTGATTGTAATTCTCTCGAGTAGGCTTCCTGTTGATAAACAAAGAAATCAAATGGTTTTTCATCTGAATTTTTGTGATCCACTAAATGAATGAGATGAAACATAAAGCCATCTTCAGACAGACTACTTACAAGATTTTCTAAAAGTGGTACAACATCATCAATTGGCACATGCTCTAACACAGATTTTGAGAAGATGAAATCTATTTTTTCTGAACCAGGTAGTTTTTGAGATAAATCAATTGGAGCAATGTATTCTATCCCCAAGTCTTGTAAGACTTCCACAGATAAATTTTTAAATGAAAGCAGTTTCTTTAAACGTAAGTGAATAATCTCTCGATCTTCAAATGTAGATAGACTATCTAAAATACTCCAATCTACAGATTTACACACGGCTTTGAAAATATTTTCAGGTTGTAATAACGGGTAAACATCTGTTGCATAAACCTTTTTTGCTCCGAGAAGGTAAAATACTAATGAATGAGTCAGTAACCATCCACTTCCAATTTCAAGACAAATTTTATCACGCAATACATATTTTCCTTTACCAGACTGAAGCAAATAAATAGCAATTTCATTGGCACAAATATCAAGCCTTTTGCCTGCAACAGCTAGCTCACTTGAATGCATTTTATTATATAAAAATTGATATAGTTCAAATGATTTAATAATTGATTTTGTTCGTTCATCAATGAGACTGCTTACTAGATTTTTCATTTTGCACATTTCTCTGGCTTAACTTATCGTCGGGGATTGAACATAACACTATTAACTGTACCAATGAGATTGGTTAATATATAATAACATTGTATGTACTTTGTATTTTATTATATAGTTATGCTAAAGAGCATATTTGCTGAGGGGCGACAAAAACCTTTGAATTGGAGACTGGGGATTAGGGATTGACGACTCTTAAGATTTGAATGGAGATTCAATGGAAAGTCGAGCCAATCCCTTGGTGTTAGTGTTAGCGAGTAATTAAGCATTAAGGGTTGCCCGACTTAGGCGAACTGCCGTGAATCGATGGCTTTGCCTTTCTGTAACCCCACAATATCAAGCAAGCTGCACCGTCTTTGTCAGGAGAAGGGTACATAACTTTTAAAGACAGAAGTTGAAACATAGATTTACCATCTTCCCAATCTCAAAAAATGTTTGTATAAATTTTTACTAAATCAGCCTAGCCATAGGATCATTCTTGTTGTAGAGTTTTCTTTAAGCATAATTATCACTACTTCGCGTCTTTTTTCTCAAGTAGGATGTCCCAAATAATTATTTTTCTAATGACAATTCAAAATGAATTTGAATTGTTAATTACCATTTTTCATACCAATAGATAATTTCTGAAGCTGAACTATTAATAGCAACGCCGTAGCTATCTCCATGATTCCACTTGAAGCCAGGTGTACCTTTGTTATCTGCATTTAATACCAGTATTTCATAAGTAGCTGGAAAAGATTCCGTATGAGAGTCACTGGTGTAGAAGAAAGTTGTCGGCACACCGTTAGGCTGGTTTATGTGGTCGTTTGTGTTACCACCCCTATATTTGTGCTTTGCACTATTTCTGTATTGTGAAAGGAATTTTTCTATCTTGTTTGGTGGCTGTTTCAGCCTAATTTGAAAAAAACTACTTCCTTGCAAAAATTCGGGAGAGTAAGCAATGCGAACGGCTTTGGCATCAGTGGGAATCTCATTAGGAAAATGTTTTACTTGGTCATTATTGGACCATAGTTGATTACGAATTTCTTTGTAGCGTGATGTATCAGTTATTATTTTAGGTTCTCTAGTATTGCTAAAATTTCTTTTCAGAAAAAAGCTTCCCCCGACAATACTAAGACTAGCAAGGGCCAAGAGAAATTGCGATCGCTTCATCGAGTTGGGTGCGTCTAACTTTCATAGTCATATACCCAACTAATAAACTAAATTCGTACTATTGCGGATATAGCATCAGAGATATTAACAGAAACTTTGTGTATCCAGCAGGAATTCGGGGTAATTGTAAAATTACTGTGAAGTTGGTCAATGATTACCTAGTCAGAAATCGTAGGTTATCCTGATTGAGGCTAGTACTACCCTTATGGCTAACGAAATCAATTCCACAGCTATCCATTTTTTTTCAATTCTTCCTGATGTAGGAATAACTAAGGCGGATATATAAATAGTAGATGCACCTTAATTAAATTATAGCCCCTAGCTTTTAGCTGAGGGCTTTTTTTATTGCTGATATTTTTGAAGATAGCAATAAAATTTATTTTATTATAAGTCTAATTTTCCCGGATATAGCAATCAATAAAGCGGATTAATAAATGGTAGATGCACCTTAAAAATTACAGCCCTCAGCTTTTTAGTTGAAGGCTTTTTTATGGCTGATATTTTTTAATCTGTGAAGAAAATAACTTTGTACATAATTTAAATATTCCCGGATATAGCAATCAATAAAGCGGATTAATAAATGGTAGATGCACCTTAAAAATTACAGCCCTCAGCTTTTTAGTTGAAGGCTTTTTTATG
>NZ_JBALCP010000071.1:0-7226 GCF_036919675.1 Nostoc sp. | reverse complement strand
ATCAGTGAGAATTCTTTGAGTTGCATTCAATCTCAGTACACTTGGGTGATAACCCTCAGTTTATCTGCTTTTTGGCTTAACCGAACCGTATTGTGTACACCCTAGTACCGCAAGGCGGAAGTCAAAAATCAAAAGTCAAAAGTCAAAAGTATTATGGAATAAGCTCTTTAGGGATTTTAAATGGTTGCTTTATTTACGCCGTGGCGTACTAGTCTTGTAAGAAAGTGAGATTCATCGCACTGACGTTAATTTTTCCACTCTTATTCCTAATCCCTAATCGCTTTTACACGATCATTCCATAACAATCTTCCCGGCTCGACAAGCACTAGGGGTAATACCAAACTTGCGCTTAAAAGCGTTTCTAAAATGACCTAGATGTGAGTAACCAACCACATTTGCCACTTCTTCCACAGTCATTTTGCCCTCTTGTAAAAACTGCTTTGCTTGTTCCAAACGGTAAGAGCGCAAACAAGCAAATGCAGTTGTCCCAAAAATTTTACGAAAGCCAAGTTTTAGCTTCATATGATGCAGCCCGACAAGTTGTGCTAAATCAATTAGCGAAGGTGGCTCGATCTGATTTTGAATTAAAATTTCCTTAGCCTGGTAAATCCTTTCCACATCAACAGGCTTGAGACTAGTAACTGGATACTGTCCCTGTTGAGTTTCGACAAACTGAGTCAATTGCCACGATAGAAGTTCGATGACTTTACTTTCTAAATACATTCGCTTCATCATCCCCTGATGAGGACAATGCAAGATTTGCTCTAAGGCTAAATGCATTTGCTGGGTAATTTGACCAACTTGACGATGGAATAGAGGTAGAGTATCAGACTCTAGCAGTACTTGTAATGGTTCAGGTAGAACTTCTGAACCTGTAGAAAATGACCTGAAGAAATCGAAGTTGAAAAGAATTAAAATTGTCAGTTCTGTACCTACTGCCACTTCGTCAATTTGTTTAATATCTGACAAATAAAATAAATAGTTTTTACCCGCTTGGTGTATATAATCAGCTTTGAAAGATTTTTCTTGATTTCCAGAAATCACTATCCTACTACTTCCTGCCAGGTGAAACCTTGCAACAATCGATTCATGAGTGTCAAACAAGTTTTCTACACTTAAGTTCCTGAGCCATGTGCCATCATACAGCACCAGATGAACTCCGTGTCGCAGTTGAACTTCACGATAACTGCCTGTAACATAGCGATCGCTATATCTGACAATGCGATCGTAACCTTCGGTGTTGTAGACCACCTGATACTGCTTGCGACTTTCTATATGCTGTTGATGGTATTGTGCTGATGTAATTATCTCCATAGCCTTTGACTGCTCAACCACAAGTATTTTTAGTATCTTGCAGAATGGCGACTTTGTTTTTAGTCGAAGCAGCGATCGCTCACCCCTAACATTTGTGCCAATTCCACCAATGTTGGCGGATTCTCCAGACGGGAAAGCAAAATTTCCTTAGCTTTCAACTTCTGTTCCCTTCTTCCGGTGCTGTAATGGTAATAGTCATATAGAGGATGCAATCGCCTAGCGTGTGCGATCGCGCACGCTACGTGTCCAAGGACTCAGCACAATCGTCCCATTCTTCATTCCATCATCCTTCTCCTCTAACTTCCCCTAAAACCCCACCAAATATCACCATATCAACAGTATCTGTCAGCGCTCGGTCAATACATTTAGACCGGCTATTGACAAAATCCTCCAACCGTGCAATCAATCCAGTTGCAGGATTAATTAGTCCGTGGGAGAAGCCGCTTCCCATGTGTCGCAGAGATGAAGAATTTTAATCATACATATCTTAATTTAACTATATGAGGTTAAATTACCACGCCAATCATACTATTGCTTACAGCAGTCTGCGTTTTAATAAACCATAGCTTAGAAGTTTTACATATAACGTCGCTAAGATTGAGATTTTTAAAAGTGTCGTCTACTTGAATAAAAATTGCTGTGTCTGCAATTTGTAACAAACGATGATTTTTAGAATACATATTACTTACAATAAAAGTATTAAAACACAGGCTTAGTCTTGTAAAGCACTACCAATTAAAAGCGAATGAGTATCTCAGACACTCAGACAATCCAAGAAAAAATCCAGATTTGGAAGAAAAAACTTGCTGGCGACTCCAACAGTAATCCTTTACTTGATTTTCGCAAAAATAAAAAACCAGTAATTGATATTCTTACAACCTCTTCAGTTTTATATAAAAACTTTGTACGAGAAGAACCCACTCCATTTCCTTTTAGTCAACTCACAAGCAAGCAGAGTGATACTGACCGGATCAGGCTATTAGATGAACTTCGTAAAGGTGCGAAATCAAGCTTGGAAGAGAAGGGTTTTAATAGTCTCTTTCTAATCTTTGGTACTTTAACATGGTTTGACCACGAAAAACCCCAGGAAAAGTATGTTTCTCCAATCCTGCTCGTTCCAGTCAAATTGGAAAAAAAGGGCAGAAAGTCGCCAGAGTTCACACTCTACTCTACTGATGATGATATTTCTATTAACTTTATTTTAGTCAACAAGTTACGTGAAGATTTTAATATTACACTGCCTGAGAGCGATCGCGTTCCGAAATTGAGTTATGAGAGTTTTTTTGATGCTGTTCGTGGTGCGATCGCTAAACAACCTGACTGGCAAGTAGAAGAAACAGCACACATTACTTTGTTCCAAGATGCAAAAGCAGCAATGATTAAAGACTTGGAACAAAATCAGGACAAGATAGCTAATCATCCTATCTTGAAAGAACTAGCCATAAAACGAATACCTAATAATGTCAATAAGTCCGCAATTCCTCAAGAGCAAGAACTTGAGAAAATAGACCCCTCATCAATTTATCAAATATGTGACGCCGATTCCAGCCAGCAAGTAGTTATAGAAGCTGTAAAGGCAGGACTTAGCTGTGTAGTACAGGGGCCTCCTGGTACAGGAAAAAGCCAAACTATTGTTAACATCATCACTGAGTTAATCGGCAAAAATAAGAAAGTGCTTGTAGTTGCCGAAAAGCAAACTGCTCTAGAAGTCGTTTTTGATAGACTTAAAAAAAGTAAGTTGGAAGATGCTTGTCTAAATTTACACCACCAAGTCACAACAAAAGCAAAAGATTTTTTCAATGAACTAAACCAAACTGTCACTCAGCTTTCAGAAAGAAACGAAGCACAACAGCGAGATTCGGATACATTCTTTAAACCTTTACGTGACTATCGGCAAGTTCTCAATGATCATGTGGTAGGTTTACATAAACGTGAGCAACCATTAAATAAATCTGCTTTTGACCTGTATGGCGAAATTCTTAGGTTAGAACGAAAAGAAACTCCTGTGCTAGAGTTTAATCTTGATAATCTAGACGATTGGTCAGAAACCAGATTATTGGAAGCAAAAATACCACTGGAAAAACTTGGTCAATTCGAGGCTATATTTCGGGGAAGGCAAAAAACGATATGGTCAAATAGTCCACTAAAATCTGAATCTTGGTCGTCTGATATCAATAATTATTTACGTCGTAATATTGACAATCTCAGTCAAGGAATAAAACTTGCTCAGGATACTGTAGGTTCATTGACGCAACTGCTAAAAATAACAGAACCACTTGAAACATTGTATGATTTTGAACGGTTACAACCAGCAGTAGCTCATATCCTTGATGCTCCATCAGGAATTGAAACTTGGTCTATTTCAACAGATTTAGTTGATTTGAGACAGTTGTATTCTCATTTAGAAAAAGAGATTAGAAAGTATCAATCTATTAATTCTACACTAAATGCTCAGTATACTCGTGAATTTTTAACTTTTGATTTGTTAGAACTTAGGAGACTTTTTGCAAGAAGATTTACAGGTATTTTTCGCTTCATTCAACCAGCTTATTGGCAATGGCGTAATGCTAAGAGGCGCGAACGTCAACGTCTCATAGCTCTATGGCAAGACCAAAATAGAGTTTCTGAGCAAAAATTAATTGCAGATATTGAAGAAGCAATTGAGCGCCAAAATATTTTAAGTATATTAAAAGACCCACAATCTCAAGCTCGTACAGCTTTTGGTTCTTCATTTAATGAAGAAATGACGGATTTACTAAGTATTGAGCGAGGTCTTGAATGGTTGGAAATAGTAAATCAACAGCGCCAATTAGATAAAAAGACAATAGCCGCAGTTATTGCTTCAAGAGAACGCTATCAGGAGCTAAGAACATTTTTAGAAAATTTTGAATCATCCTTAAATCAGATTAAAGAAGGCTTTAAATTCTTAAGAGACAACTTTCCTCAAGAACGAGTAACAGCATTAGGTATATTGGAAAAAACACCCTTAAAGGAAATTGAAAATTTCAGACAACAAGCCCACAATGAGATTGATTTATTCCAACAGTGGTTATACTATCAACAAATTGTACGTCAATTAGAAGCCATTGGAACCAAAGATTTTTTATCTAAGCTACGAGATTCTAACTTCCTACCAAATGATTGGTTTTCCGTTTTACAAAAAGGCGTATATGAAAATTGGCTGCGACACATACATAATGATAATTTAGAGTTGCGAAACTTTAACCAGGATTTCCATGAGCGGAAAATAAATGAGTTTTCTGAAAAAGATAAACAACAGTATGAAGTTGCAATAGAACGTTTGAGACAACTCCATGCCAAACGTTGGCAAGATTGGTTAACACAGCCGGAAGCAGTACAACAAGTGAAATCTCTTAAAGATGAAAGTAAAAAGCAAAGGGGACAACAAAAAATTCGTCAATTTATCAAAAATGCGCCTCAACTTGTTACTACCCTCAAGCCGTGTTGGTTAATGAGTCCCTTAGGGGTTAGTCAATATATAGATGCTGACGCAGTGGAGTTTGATGTTGTTATCTTTGACGAAGCTTCTCAAGTTCGGACTGAAAATGCAGTATCTTCTATTATGCGAGCAAAACAGCTAATTGTTGTTGGAGATAACCAGCAGCTACCGCCAAGCTCTTACTTTGAAAGTACAGCTTCCGATGATAGCAACGATGAAGAAGAAGTTTATGAAAATTTGCTTGATGAGTGTTCCCCTTTATCAATTATGAAAGAATTTACTTTGAGGTGGCACTACCGCAGCCAAAATGAGAGCCTCATTGCCTTTTCAAACCAAAAATTTTACAATTCAAAACTCATTTCTTTCCCTAACCCTGTAAAAGATGCTAGCCGAGGTGTAGATTTCCATTTCGTTGAAGGAGGAATATATGACCGTGGTGGTCGCGGAGACAATATCCGTGAAGCAGAGGAAGTCGCAAAGCTGACAGTGCAACATTTTCAGCAATACTCTAAGCAATCCTTGGGTATTATTACCTCAAGTAAACAACAAGCAAAAGCCATCTGGGAACAACTCAAACAAATCAGTATTAAACATCCTAAGATAGAAGAATTTTGTCAAGAAAACTCGGATAAGTTTTTTGTTAAACCAATCGATGATGTTCAAGGTGATGAGCGAGATGTAATTTTCCTAAGTTTTGGCTTTGGTTTTGATAACAAAAACCCAGGTAAGTTGAATCACAGCTTTGGTTACTTCAGTAAAAAACAGCAAGATTTAGGAAAACGACGATTAAACGTTGCAATAACTCGCGCTAGATGCAAATTTGTATTAGTAGCTTCGATTAAGCAGGAGAATATTAACCCCAAAGTAAGTCCACAAGCTGCATTAATTAAGGAGTATTTTACATACGTTCAAAGTGGCGGTCAAAAACTAGATGAAAAATGTGATGATGACCTGTCTCACTCTGATTTGCCATTTGAAGAAGATATATATCAGGTTTTAACAGAAAGAAAATACGCAGTTAAGAAACGGGTAGGTCGTTCAGCTTATCCAATTGACTTAGTTGTGATGGATAATTCCAAGCCAGAAACAGAAGAGTCTCTTCTAGGCATTGTATGTGATGGAGTAACGTATCGTGACTATTCTACAGTACGCGATCGCGATCGCCTTCGCCAAGAAGTCCTACAAAAATTAGGCTGGCGCATTTACAGAATTTGGTCTCGTGAATGGAACCGCAACAGAGAAACTCAAATAAACCGACTAGTACAGTATATAGAGAATCTACGCAATCAGAAATAAACACAGTTACTATTGTAGCTTTATAAACAAAGATTTAAGTAAAACTAGGATTTTCTATGGTAGTAGCACTAATTGAAGAACTGTTGAACTAAAGTTCAACAGTTGCAATTAATCATGATTGCGGTTTCTACTGGAGAGTTGAAAATTCACGAAAAAGAGAAAGAGTATACACTACTTTATAAAAATATTGCTGACCTGATGGAATCTATTGAAGAGGAAGGGGTTTACATCGAAAATCCTAATAACTTTAAATCTCTTTCAGATTGGCGCGATCGCTGGTCATCTTTAGAAAGGGGATATGCTTCAAAAGCAGGATATATTCATGACCTATACACTACCTTTTTCAATCAAATTGATATTGTTTTATGTCAGCACTATGTTAAAGGTAAATCTCACCAACAGTTAGTTGAAGAGTGGCAAATATCACAATTTGAACACCTGATAGTAGAAATTAAAAAGTTAAAGGGAATCATGATTTCGGTTGCTATTCAGGGAGAGACTGTTTATTTAATTAAATCTGAGGAGGAAAATTATATTAAGCTCTACCGAGAGATTACATTACAAATAAGTATCCTGCGGGAAATAGGTATACTTGTTCCACATCCCAATAACTTTAGGTCACTTTGGCAATGGTATAAGTACTGGTCATTCAAACTAGATAAGTTATATGCTGTACGCGAGGAATATATTGATAATCTCTATGAAACTGTTTTAAAACATATTGAAAGAGCTTTGAAAAAACACCGTACTCAAAAGACTTCAGTAGAAGAGTTTCTTCAGGATTTGAAGCGCCGATTTAATCAGGTCACTTATACGCAGGCTATTACAGATTCTACAATCCTAACCCCAATTTTAAGCAACAATGTGCAAACTTCTAATGTCAAATTGAATGAGATATTTCAGCAAAAAACATCGGAATCTATCGCTGATTCATTCTCTCTTGCACCTACTAAAACTGTTGATAATTTATTATTTGCAACTGAAAATTATGGCTTAAGTTGGACAAAAGAGAACTTCATGAATCCAGAAATATTTTTAGAGCAGAGAGATGTGACACCATTAATTATACCAAGTTGCAATAGATAGTATTATTTAATGGAAGTAAAATTGGTGTACAGTGATGCCTCGGACTCGGATTAAGATCATTCCTCACCTG
>NZ_JBALCP010000070.1:0-19262 GCF_036919675.1 Nostoc sp. | reverse complement strand
GTCGTAACTGTAGGGTTTAGGCATGGCAGAGCAGACGATAGCAGATCACGATAACACCTTTAGTTTACGTCCTAACTATCCTGGCGGTTGCTATAGTTATCACAATTCATGATATCCATTGGGGAATTGAAAGTTTTCACAGAGCGATAAAACAAGTATGTGGTATTTGTCGATTCCTGGTTAGAGATTGCTGCGCTATTAGAACACACATATTTTGTTCACTTCAAGCATTTGTTCGCTTGGAGTTCATGCGCTCTCAAAACATAATTTCTAATTGGTATGAATTGCAAAGGAACCTATTCACTTTAGTTGTGCGTGAGTACATTGTGGAAAACCTCACCAATACTTGTGCCGCATAGTACACATGGATGACATTTTTTGTCAATGCGTAAGTCCTAAATACTTAACCCTCTTCTGTCACTCTCCGAAAACATTTGTCATTTCTGAATTCCAGAGCTTTTATACAGGAAGCGTAGGCGTAGCCCGCCGCAGGCATCGCCAGATTTTTTCCTAATAACAAATACAAGACCCATTTTTTTCTAATAGTATAGCTTGTATTGATTGCCTCATGAGGCTTCTAGCGATCGCCCTCCCGGAAAGTGACAGAAGAGGGTTAAACCTCATCTATGTTGAGAACTGTAGTTTTTGCCCTCACCCTAAATCCCTCTCCCAAGTAGGAAGAGGGACTTATTTTTGGCTCCCCTTCTCCCAATATTGGCAGAAGGGGCTGGGGGATAAGGGTTTTTTCTGTTCATACGGAAAGAACTACAGTTTTCAAGGTGGATGAGGTTTAACTGAATGCAATGATGAATTATTGTATTCAGTATATCAAAAGCGATGCCTGCGGTATTTGCTAGCCTACGCCTTTATCTTTGCTAGCCATTTTCTGTTCATAAAGTTGTTGATATTTCTGGAACTGTATCTTATAAAGGTTTACAGCTTTAAGGAATGAGGTATACAGATTAGCAAAACGCCTAATTTCTTCCTTTCCTACTCATCTTTGCCGTCTTTGATACATTAAATAGATAAAATAAGGCGCTCCTAAGGCAGCAGTTAGCAAACCACATGGCAATTCTGTCGGGGAAAATAAAGTCCTACCCAAAAAATCTGCTGCTGCTACCAATAATCCCCCGATCAAGGCGGCAACTGGTAGTAAATTTTTATGTATTGACCCCACAAGTCTACGTGCCATATGAGGAGCCATTAATCCGACAAAACCAATAGTACCTGCTGTAGCCACACTTGCTCCAGCCAACGCCACACTCACTAGCAATAATTTGCTCCTCTGCCATGTGACTCGGCTACCGAGTCCTTTAGCTACTGCATCACCCAGTTGCAAAGTATCCAGTTCCTGTGCCAGCAGTAAAGCCAACGGAACGAAGATAACTAGCCAAGGTAGTAATTGCCAGACTTGCTCCCAACTTTTACCAGCGACACTACCCGCCAACCAGACCAATGCTCTAGTAACATCATTGATTTCACCAAAAGTTAGCATCAAAGTCGTAAAAGCTCCGATAATTGCTGCTAATGCTACTCCCACTAAAACCAATCGCAGAGGTGATTTTTCTCCTGTCCCAGCTAGCAAGTAGATCAAACACGCCACAACAAAAGCACCACCAAAGGCAGCAAAGGGTAAATACATAGTCGGTACAGCCGGGAATAATACAATTAAGGTAACTGCTGCTAAGGCTGCACCAGCATTGACTCCAATGATGCCAGGGTCAGCTAAAGGATTACGTGTCAATCCTTGTAAAATTGCACCCGCAATTGCCAAGCCCACTCCTACCAACCAGGAGATTAACACTCTCGGGAAACGCAAAGTGACAACAACAAAGGGAGATTCTGCGTCTTGAGTTGGTAAACCAACAACAGCTTTCACTATGTCTACTGGCGGCACAGGATAATCTCCTAAACTAAGACTCATTCCCAAGACTGCGAGGGTGAATAATAGCAGTGGTAACAATACTCTAGTTACAGGCTGGTTACTAAGTATTGAATTTTGAATTTTAAATTTTGAATTTTGAATTGTTGTCATCCTCTCTTCACCCGCCAACGCACTAAATACAACAAAAAGGGCGCTCCTAACAGTGCTGTCATTACGCCAACAGGCAATTCTTGGGGTCTAATTAACCAACGGGCTGCTAAGTCTGCCCATATGAGTAAACCTGCACCAAACACAGCTGTACAAGGCAATACCCAACGATAATCAATACCCATTACTCCCCGCGCCAGATGGGGAACTACCAGACCTACAAAGCCGATAGGCCCTGCTAGTGCTACTGCACTTCCTGCCAATATTACAACGCTCGATGCTGTTGCCAACTTGATCCAATCTGTTTGCTGACCTAAGCCTGTAGCCACCGATTCTCCTAAACTGAGGACGTTGATTTGTCTACTCAAGGCAAAAGCTGTTAATAATCCTACTATCATCCAGGGCAGCACAGTCAGGAATAGATTGAAATCTCGACCAGCCAGAGAACCTGCTAACCAGAAGCGGACTTCTTCAAGAGTGCGCGAGCTTAAAATTAGTACGCCTGTGGTAATTGAAGATAGCAACGCGGTAAGGGCTGCACCAGCAACAGTCAAGTTCAATGGTGTTGCGCCTCCTTGTCCAAGAGAACCAAGAGAATAAACTGCTAAGGCGGCTATCAAGGCTCCTAGAAATGATACAAGGGTAATCAGGGCTGGTGAAGATGTACCCAAACCAAAAACCACTGTCACCACTGCTAAGGCTGCACCTGCATTGATCCCTAATATTCCTGGTGAGGCTAAAGGATTTTGAGTTAGTCCTTGCATTAACGCCCCGGCTACAGCTAAACTAGCAC
Source organism: Nostoc sp. (assembly GCF_036919675.1). Taxonomy (GTDB): domain Bacteria; phylum Cyanobacteriota; class Cyanobacteriia; order Cyanobacteriales; family Nostocaceae; genus Nostoc. Next base: position 16,437 of record NZ_JBALCP010000070.1, on the reverse strand, counting down.
CGACCATACTTGCAATCAATGTACGCGGTAGACGCATTGAGCGAATGATGATATGCTCAGTGGAGTTATCATAGTTAGTGAATGCAGTCAGTATTTTAGCAATGGAAATATCCGCTGCACCATAGGAAATGCTGGCGAAAATACCTAACAATACTACTAAAATACCTATACCTAAGCTGAAAATGCGAATGTGGTATTTTTGTGGACGGGAAATATTTGTGTTCATGGATTCGTGACAAGAGTTAATTTCGTTTCGCTGATTTTTCTAATTTTTAAGTATACTAGTTGAGAAAAGTAAGGTTATCTTAGTCTCTCATGGATGACCAAAGACTCGTGCGATCAAGCCAAAAGAAATGAGGTTACGCTTTTGAACGCTTTATTTGTTTACTCCTGGTTTCTTCCAGTGGGTGCAAAAAAGAAGATATAGGTGATGTTAGAGCGATCGCATCTTGGTTGTGCAACAGGAATCTGCGTTATATATACGTCTCTAAAGAACACTTGTTAATTTGTCAAATTTTGAGAAATTAGTTGAGATGTCAGCATTGATTGTAGATGATCTGGTCGCCAGAAGCTCAACATTTGTTCGCAGACTTGTTGAGGATAAAAGTAGTGAAAAAAATGATGGCCGTTGGGGCATTCCCACAGATTATCTTTAGATTTAAACCCTTTTAACCAGCCTTTTAATGCAGCTGAATTAACAATAGGATCGTTTTTACTACCACATACTATTATGGGCATATTAACCCCACCTTCAGGTAACTCAATTAACTTGAAAAGAGAGTGAAAAAGAGGGGATTGTTCTAAATCTTTAGATAATATAGCCATTAACTTTTTAGTAGTATTATGAGGTTGTTCACCAAATAGATTACGAACACAGCTTGCTAAAACTTGCTCACGACTCATAGTAAAGATTTTTCTTTGCAGATAATAGTGGATATGCCAAGTATTAGCGGGTTGAGAAGCTACAGCCAATAAGACCAACGATCGCACTTTTTGAGGATAGCGACGAGCAAAAGTTAAAGCGATCGCACCACCCGCACCATGACCTGCTAAATGTATAGGATGGGAATAGTGTGCTAAGAATTCATAGATTAAATCTACAGCTTCATCTATGGAACTACCTTCATCTTTATGGTAGTGATATTCCCACTGATCCACATTCATATACTGCGATATGTATTGTAGTAATGGTTGATCAAAACGCTGCAATACATGACTAGAACTGATCCAAACAACATCGATATCATCAGATATAAATACTCTAAAACATCAAAATTTGGAAATAATCAATTTTTTAAGCGTGCCATTCCACTATTGTCCTGTCAAAATTCCCAACTTACTGTTCCCTTTACAATAAATGGATCTTCAGGATAAACAAGGTTGATAGTTCGGGGGGTAAAGTACTCAACATCGGACAGATTCTTGAGGTTAAGCGCGAAGCGAAGGCGATCTAGTCGATAGTAGACAGCAGCATCAAGGCGTAAATAACTGGGTACACTGAACGAGTTGATCAAATCCCCCTGCCATTCGCCGACGTAGAATAAACCCAGTCCAAACCCTAACCCTTGCAAATTCCCCTTGGCAAAGGTGTAAGTCGTCCACAAACTCGCGCTATTCTCAGGGACATTTACCAGTTGATTGCCAATGTATCGTTCGTCTTTTGTCACCTGTCCATCCGTGTAAGCATAGAAAGCAATCACATTCCAGCCTGGTAATATTTCCCCCGTAACATTGAGTTCAATACCTCGGCTGCGTTGTTCTCCGGTTTGGATATTAAATGTAGTAGGACGATTAGGATCAGGCGTTAAAACATTAGATAAAGTCAGTTGATACAAAGCAAGGGTTGAAGATAGCCTGCCGCTAAGGAAATCACCCTTGACTCCCACTTCGTATTGAGTTCCAGTACTGGGTTTAAATAAACTACCTCCAAACGTGGTTCCAATATTTTGGGAGAAGGATTGACTGTAGCTGGCATAGAGTGAGACAGGTTGGATAGGTTTATAGACAAGACCTACACGAGGACTAAATGCAAAGTCAGATTGACTTTGATTGGCACTTGCATTTAAAAAGTTGGTAACTTTATTGTCGATAAAATCTCCACGTCCGCCGAGAACCAAGTTAAGGTTATTAGTAAGTTTGACTATATCTTGAACATAAAAGCCGAGCTGATCATTTTTAGTTTTTTGATCAATTCTAGAAAGAAGACGACCAACAGGCTGACCGTAGACGGGGTTGAACACATCTATAGTACCAATAGCCCGCATCGTCTGATCGAACTGACTAATGTCTCTGTACAAATCAAAGCCAGCAACTAATTCATGCTGAAGGCTGCCAGTTTTAAATTTACCTACCACATGGTTGTCTAGAGCATACTCGTCATCAGCAGCAGGCGCTCCTATATAGTTTTGCTGTGTGCGATTCAGAGTCAGACCATCAGGTCGTAGAGAGCCAGAATTCGCACTATCTGTTCTATATCTTATAGACCTAACAAGAAAAGCATTCACTAAAGACCAATTATCACTAAAGCGATGTTCAAGGTTATAACTCAATAGAATGGAACGACGGTTGTTTCTGGCATCTTCATCTAATGTGTTAAGACTGAGTGGAATCTTTCCATTTCGATTAGGCAAGACAGTTCCGACAGCAGGTAGCCCCGTTCTTGGGTACTGCTGCTGGTCTCGGAACTCGCTTTCAAAAGTCAGCTTCGTATTCTTACTTATTTGCCAACTCAGAACGGGTGCAATTATATAACGCTGATTGTAAAAAAAGTCAACAAAACTTTCTGTACTGATGTAAGAAGTATTTAAACGATAAAGGAGCGTTTTGTCAGAATTGAGGGAACCAGAGATATCTATTGTTGGTTGATAAAAACTATAACTGCCAAAAGTCGTACTGGCGGCGAAGTAAGGCTCACTCAGCGGCTGCTTGGTGACATAGTTAATCGTGCCACCCGGATTACCTTGACCATAAAGGACAGAGGCAGGCCCCCTGAGAACCTCTATCCGTTCAATGTTGGCGAGTTGAGTTTGTCCTGATATAGCTCCTTCTGTATAGTCCTTAAGACCATTATGAAGGAGATTGCTCGTCTGAAAACCTCTAATTGTAAATACATCACCATTGCTCGGCGAATTAAAGCCTTGGACAACACCAACGCTTCTTAAGGCATCAATGGTGTTAACGGCTCCTTGGTCTTGCCAACTCTGGCGAGGAACCACCTGAATCGATTGAGGAATGTCGCGTACTGGCGTTGATGTTTTTGTTGCTGTAGTCGCGTCAGGAACGTTATAGCTTCCTTCAGGCGCTGCAATCACCTCTAACTCAATAGGTGGTTGCTTCTCTGGTGTTGGTGTTGGCTGCTGTGCCGTAGATGCAGTACTTGTCACCCCAAACACTAAGCCTTCAGTCTGACTATCAAATAACTCCACCACAGGCGCACCCGTTTCCCCAACTACTGTCACCCGCAGCGTGTTAGCATCCGCATTAGCAACTGTAACTAGTGCAATTCCAGTAACTGGCTTTGATTGTTGAAAACTCCCCCCACTCGCCAATTGCAACTGAGCATTGGATATATTCACAATGTAGGAATTACCTTCAGTTTTTGGTGAAACTGATAACTGCTGAGAATTGGAAGTAACTAAAATTACCTCTATCCCTTTATCTATATTCTTCACCTTCACATCTGTGACTGACACAACATTGGTTGTGGCTTGACTGATTTGAGAAACAGAGTTTTGATTTCTGGGTGTCTTCAATAAATATGCGGCACTACTCTTGGCAAATTGCAACTCATTGAGGCTAAGAATCTCTGTAGTTGTTTCAATTGCTCTAGTTAAAGTTTTTTGCGATGATAACTGCTGTTCACTAGCATTATTATTTAGGATCTCTTGACCCAAAACTGGTATAGCGTAGACAGATACCGGCTTTGTGATAGACATCGCTAAACAAGAAATAGACAGTAAAACACTGTGCCAAAAAAAACTAAATTGTTTTTGTAAATACACTCTTCAAACCCTCACACCTAATTGAATGGGAGCAAGCAATTGATCCCCTGCTTCATCCACTTGTATTTCCGCTTTTCAAGCGTGCCATTCATTCATGACTTTAAATATTTACAATCACTTCCTCAATCTTGCTAATGTTATAGCTACCGAGAATTTCTAATTGCGATCGCACTAACTGATGTTCTAAAATATTGATAAACTACTGTACTGGTGTTTCTTCCAAGTATTCTTTGAGAATCATCAAGTCGTATCGCGCCCGATGAAGGGGAATAAATCCTAAACCAAAGGTAGCAGCTATAGATGCCGTACTGATACCTGCATCAGCGATTCCTAATGCTAAAGATAAAGCAACATCTTGATGGTTATGAACGATATGGTCATTGCAAATATTCATATCCTGCTTTATGAGGCTGTATCTCTCCATTACAAAAAGCTGTAGTAGACACATTTAACTATCTAAGTAATAGCAAGGTCTTCTAATCTGCGCCTTTTCTACTGGAAGTTTTATTAATGCTTTTGCAATTTTGCCTACATATTGTCAATATACTTGCCAGATTTATGTTGTTATGGGCGGGAAGTCAAGTAATTTCAGACTTTTTGTTAGTTTGTTATTGTTTTTTATTCCCTTCTAGCAAGAATACCATACGTATGGCAAAAATAATTGCTAAAAATAAAAAGCTTTTCCTGATATTTTCTTCAAAATTTTGTATTTATCAATACATAAATTTTCCTGATTTTGTAGAGAAACCATTTCAAGCCGAAATATTTTCGTGCAACGTATCCGTGCCTGGATGTTAATCATCAAATTTTTATTAGCGATCGCATCTGGAAAATTGATTGCTGATGTGTTTCGTCGGAATAAGAATTTATAGTTATTATCTGAAATATGTTTATCTATCGATGCAGGCGTACAACGCTTGCAGCCTTGAGGTGAGCGCATAATTCCTACTTTGATTCAGCAAAGCCCAGACAAAATTTTTATCCGAATGGTGAATTTAAGATATCCTTGTTTATGGTTTTCGGATAAACTAATAGGCAGATGCTACATACTAGCTATTTGGTTGTGGGGAGAGGACATATTGGTTTAGCGACAGCTGTCTATTTGAGTAATCAAGGATATAGTGTTTACCTTTTCTCTCGCCGTTCTCCCATTCTTGCCCAAACAAGAACGATTCACTCAATTGGATCAGTTTCTCCAGGAAGTTATTCAGTTGCAGCTTGTTCCAATAATATTTATGAGTTGGCGCAACTAAATGGTGGTAGACTACCAATCAATGTGGTGATCTGTTGTCGAGGCCAAGACATCGAACCCTATGCCAGAATTCTAGTTGAATATATCAATCCTCAAATGAACATTCTGGTTTTCTGTGCTAGTCGTTTTGCAGGTCGGGTTTTTTGTAAGGTACTTCAGAGACTGGGAATAACTAAGGAACAGTTGCCTGCTGTGGCTGATGTCAATAATCCTCCGTTCGTCAGTCGCGGTAATACAGAGGATAAAATCAGGATTAGCACACTTACCAACAAGTTCTTTGTAGCAGCTCAGAACCGAACCATGACAAATCGGATTGTGAGCGCTTACCAAGCTGTATTTAGTAATTTATGGGCTGCTGCTTCGGTTTTAGAAATTAATCTCAATAAAGTTAATGACATTATCCACCTTCCTCTGCTTCTGGTTTCATTAGCTAGATGGGAATCTGGTGAGGATTACAATCCTTATCATAACCTTAGTTTCCGTACTGTTGGACTCATTGACCACTTGGATCGCGATCGCATAGCAGTGGGTAAAGCACTGGGAGTGCTCAACTTAATTGATATTATTTCCCACTATCAAATCGCATATGGAACCACCGGATCATCCCTTTATGAACATATGCAGCAGGTTGGAGCTTACTCCAGTACGACGCTGTGTAACCCTCATCACCGCTATTTGGTAGAGGATCTGCCTTATGGCTGTTTTCCTTTACAAGTTTTAGCTCGTCTAGCTGGAGTGGAAACACCATTTCTGGACAGTTGCATCACAATAGGAAATAAGTTCCTTGACATACCTCTGGAGTGGACTGCTGAGTTTTTAGAATTGGATCGGCATCAACTCAGTCAAGAACTTTAGTGATGTTACCATCTTTGACCTGCCCTCCTATTCAGCAGAGTTGAATTCTCTTGATATTTTATGGTGGTTTATTAAGTATAAATTAATTGATATAAATGCTTACTCTAGTTAGGAAAGTTTTATCGCACCTGTTAAAAAATTATCCAATAATTTGAAAACAATTATGTAATTAATTTTGTCTAACTACTTAACTAGTACAGCGCGGCGGAAATAAACAACCCATTTCAAATCAACAAAACGTTTACGCCGTATTTCTTTTGACTTTTGACTTTTGACTTCCGCCTTGCAGTACTAGCCTGTATCTGGACAATTCTCGAATAGCTCTCAGTCAATGATTAGGGCAGGGAGAATCTTGAGGATAAACAGCGGTGAACTTATGAAATATTGTACTTATAAAACAAAATTTTTCTTTGCCACTTGCTATTTTCTTCAGTCCTTATTAATTTAACTTATTAATAAAATATTATCTTAGTTAGATATCCGCTAAGAAGTAGTTTATATTTATTATTAAAATGCCGTAATTTATTCATTAGAGAGTTAGCTCGTGACACAAACAACTCAACACGCACACTATATGCTGGCTGACAAACGTCCTAGTATCAAGGAGCCGATAGAAGTCTCACCTTTAGTCGGTAACTGGGTCAATACTAAATCGGATACTAATTATTTGGTGCGGGTGGTTCTGACTGAACAAGATGGTCGCCTTGTGTTTCAGGGTTATGGAGCCAACGAACCCTCACCAATTGACTGGGGTAAGGTTGAGGCGGTGCCTTACGCTGTAGGAACTTCACTTACAGCAGGAGGATTCCACGCTTTTTACAAGCTAGACGGGATTGAGACACATCTGGTGGCAAATCAAAAATTGGGAATCTTGGTCATTCAGTCCTATACCCGCTATGTAGATGGTAGTGGTCGAACTGATCATTTTGCCCGTGAGTTTTTTCATCGCTAGTAAGAAGAGGAAGATTTCAAGATGGAACGAAACGAAATTTACGGTAACCAGCCCAAGGACACCGTGATCGATTTCACGCCTTATTTAGGAACCTGGATAAACTCCAACACAGAGACTACATGGATCAAGAAATTTACTCTAACCAAGCATAATCAGCAAATTATTATGCACGCTTATGGTGCCCAGTCCCTCAAAGATTGGGGTGAGACTGAGGTGACACCGTTTGTAGATAATATCAATGAGAAAGCTTTCTCTGCAATATACGATCACGATTCGGTGGAATCCTTGTTGGCAGCAAACATGAACAAAGATTTGTGGGTTATTGCTGCTTTTCATAAGTTCAAGGATGGCAGCCAACCCAATTTTCTGTGTCGGGAGTTTTACTATCGGCCGGACTAAGATGAAGTTCCTCTTTGCATTTGTACTAAAAAAGCTCATAAGGCTTGCTGTACAAAAAGTCTAGGGTTCCTAATATCAATTTGATATAGCAGTCCTAAATCATTCATGAAAAATTAGATCCCCGACTTTTTTAAAAAAGTCGGGGATGTGGACACGACAAATTTTCTGGTTGCTCTGCGGTTAGTTGTCCCAATGTGGAAGGAGTCGCAGCGAACTATGAAGAAAAGGGTGGATACAATTATTTGTTTTACCTGCTAGACATTAAAAAAATTGAATACTACTATGCAGGCGAACGCTTACGCAGCATTACCATCCGTTGGGATGCTGAATTTTTCCGAGCATTTGTAGGGAGTAGTCATAGTTAGCCCTTTCAAGGTGTTGTGTGATGGCTTGATTTGTAGTTAGCTGACTAGAGGTGCAAATTCCAGACGGGAGAATAGAAATACTTTTAGGTCAAGTGTTTGAGCGTTTTATCAAAGAGAGTCCAGTTTCTGTGATGGTTCGCGGGCTTTTAGAGAAAGCACTATGTCCCCAAACCTAGTTTTTTGAAGGTGTCATTGGGCGATCGCATTCTCAACTCCTGTAGTCTTTTATACTACGGCACTTTTGGTGGATTACCAACGCGTATTTTCTACGTCTTCGTGGGACTTGCACCGTTAATTTTGTTTGTTACTGGCTTTGTAATGTGGCAATATCGCCAAAAAATAAAAACAGTCATGACACGAGAAGAAATAGTAGAGTCAGTTGAATAAGCGATACTCCGGCGAAGTCACTTCTGTACGAGAGGCTACGCCTACATCAACGCACTTATTGATAATATTTTCAAATATATATAACTCCTGTTTAATTGATGAACAAGATTTTAGATGAAACCCTAATAAAACGAGGCTTTTCAGTCTCAGGATATTTTAAAAAATTAAATCGGAGTCCTATACTAAAAAAAATGAAGCTTGAAGAAGATGCTGTAATTTACTCGTATGTAAACTTTACAGTCATTAGCTAAAAAGTCTAAAAAGCCCATAACTGTGCTTTTTCTATTGTCTTGAGTTGAGTAATGATCGACGATTTATTCAAAATAAACATCCACAATCAACTTATATATAGTTAGAATAGTCTGTCTATTTTAATTAATAAATATTTTGTTTATCTTAGAACAAAAATAGACAAAACTGTCTATTTTTAACTGGTTATATTTATGATATTTCAATGTTAATTCATACTATTGTTATCAATTTTATTATTAAGCTATGTGGGCGGAAAAATTCCCAACTATGTAACGAAAAGTCAAGCAGAAGAATTAGAGGTAAATTTTACACGCTCTGTACTGTAGTTACCTTTTTCCCCCTAGCTTGAACGCCATCAATTACGACATAAGCAAGATCTAATTCATCATTAAATATTCGTCCAGATAGCTCATCTTTTTTCAAGTGTTGGCATTCAAATTCAATTGGATTCATCTCCGCCTCCCCTACGTATATTTCAAAAATCAAATATGAGTCCTATATATGTAATTAGTTTGAAGTCATATTTGCTAAGAAATTATTTCCAGGAATTATTTACTATATTGAACGTTCAAACACTAGTGAAAGATTATTTGCTGGCATTTGGTAAATCTGTTTACTGATGAAATGTTCTGCCCTAGCTGCTTCCACTACATCATCCAAGTTTCGTATACCCCATTTTCGGTTTTGGGCACGTAAATATTCGTCAAAAGCTGCATTACTCGGTGCTGTATGTTCGTAACCTTGTTTAAAAGGCCCATATAAATAGAGGATACCTCCTGCTTTTAGGATACGACCTGCCCCTGCCATTAGCCCCAGACAAGCTGACCAAGGTGAAATGTGAATCATATTGATGTTAACAATGGCGACAATTGGCTCGGTATTAGACCAATCAATTAATGGATCATTCTCCACTACCCAAACTGGTTCTGTTACATCAAGCTCAAGCGGTGTATAAACATTATCACATCCAAAATATTCAGTCCATGCAATAATGCTGGCTCTTGATTGCGGACTTGTATCTGTTGGTAGCCACAAACAATCCTTGAGCCTGGACGCAAAAAAGACTGCGTGTTCACCAGTACCACTTGCTATTTCTAAAATAGTGCCACTTTCCGGCAATACCTGCAAAAGTATTTCTAAAATTGGTTCACGGTTGCGCCCAGTTGCTGGTGCGTATTGTCTTGCATCTTGTGGTGTCATCTGTATCGTTTTTTAAACACATACTAATTTCCTAATTTTAGCTTACTATTTATATTTCTTAATATTTTTTGCTTGTTTCAATCAACAATCTAAAAATTTGATTACCTTCAAAGATACGAATATTATTCGTATCTTTGAAGGAGCGATCGCATCAAGCCTTACGTCTTTCTTGCCAATCGACATACAAAAATAGAATTGCAAGCATTATATAGCCAATAGCCCAAGGCGTACCAGTTCCCCAGCCTAAATTAACAACTGTATCTGCAACAGTCCAACGATAACTGTGCATCAACCCAACCCAGGAAATTACAGCAGCGCTTGCAGACCAATAGGCAGCTTGGCGAAACTGACGCTCAATAATGTAAACTGTGATCCCAGCTAAAATCATGGCGGAAAAAATAAACCCCTGCTCAAGAGCAAAAGCCCCATCAATATACGTATCACTCAACTTAAACTGCTCAATCAAGGTTGGTGTAAAAGGTTTTTCCGGTGTGCCCAAACCTGCTGCCCGGAGTGCATTTTTAGCTATTATTCCACCCCAACCAGCAATCCCCGGTAATAGACCAACAACCACAGCAGGTGCATGGTGCGACGGAGTGGCTGTAAAACTTTGAGCGACAATCACAATCCCAATCCACAACACAATTGCCATCCCGGCTTCAATCGGGACAAAGTAAGCCAGCATTGCCACAGTTCCAGTTAGACAAAGCAAGCCCATGATTATGCCATTGAGTATAGAGTAACCAACTCTTGCTCCCAAAGTTTTCCAGCCAGGATGACCAATATAAATAGTAGTCGGAAAACAGGAACCACAGATAGCAGCAACCAATGTACCAATACCATTTACCCTCAAACAGGGAGCCGTCGGATAGCTATCACCCGCAGCTGATGCACTTTCTAAATTCTGGAGACTGCCCACAAGATTAAATAACCCCATTGGTAAAATGATGCTGAAATATTCCACCAAAACTGAACGACTGCTCCACAATTTTCCCAGCCACAAAGAAGGGAAATAAAGCCCAATTGGTTGCAGGGAAGCGCTAAACTTAGTATGCTCCCAACTGACCAAACCTGTTCCCCAGGCAAGGGCAATTCCCAACAGAACTGCCAACAAGCCGCCAGGGATGCCAAATCGCACTCCCCCAAAATAAGTCAGCAAAATTACACCAAGAGGCACCAAACCGACTACGGGATTGGCAAAGGTCCGAAATAGAAAACCAATAGCAATAAAAGTGATTGCAATACCGCCCAAAGTGGAAAGCAATGCTGCACGGGGGGCGAGGCGACGAAGTGCCTCTCCTCCCCAAGCCCCGACAAATTCTATCAAACCGGAACCAAAGCAAGCCACCAGTCCTGCTTGCCAAGCTAATTCCGCAGCTTGTTCGCTAGATGCACCTCCAGAAATTGCTGCCAATCTTACAGGCAGCATCACCAGAAAAATATACGCAAAAAGGCTGACGGTGTTAATCCCATAGGGCAAAGCAGTAATATCATCCCTCTGCTCAAGTTTTCCTTGCTTTTTGGCTAGCCTTGCGTAATAGAAGTTGCCAATAATCAAACTGATTGCAACTCCTGGCAAAATGCGCCCATAAACTAACGACATAGGAAAGCCAAGTACTACTTGGCACAAATTTACAATCAATAAAATTTGAATAAAATTATCAAGCGCCAGTCCAAATAAACCATCAATATCTCTGCGAACGAACCAACGGGGTACTCTGGTTGTAGTGATTTCCATTGTTTTACCTTCGCTTTGCCAATTTTCTGGCAATGGTCTTGCCGCTTTCAGAATACCAGCAATGGTGTTACAGGTGGACGAGATTTAGATAGTTTTTTGTTAGCTCATATCAGTAGGACTTTCGGCACACTTGGGAGAATCGATTTTTGCTGCTCCCAGACTACGCCTCGTCTTGCCTGCAGCGCGCTACGCCTACGCACGCGAAGGGGTTTGCAGTTGAGCGTAGCGCAACCGCAAATTATACTGCGTAAATTAAGTATACTTAATTTACGCAGTATAAAAATATTAATGGTATAAATGCTTGCTTCAAAGTGAAAGCAAAAATAAATATTTCTAATTTCATTAAGAACCCTTGATATGTGACTGCGTGAATTGACTTAGGAAAAACACAAGTAATAGCGCTAAACACAGTATTAATGTAATACCTTGTATGTTTTTTAATGTAGTGATTCCAAGACTTATCTTGACGCTTAGAATTCTTTTTGCTCATCATTTTTAAGTCTATGACAACGAGCAGGCAAAATAGACGACGCTAGCTTTAGTAGCAGAGATTGGGTTTAATCTGGTGGATTGTGGCGAATTGCGTCGTGCGCGCATGGTTGCAAGTTTAGGCGACTTTATTTGATTTATGATTGGCGATAGAAGACTTGACTTTTACACAACGATTTTAGTCCATCAACTTTCAGAAGCCAAAGAACAACGCTTAGGCGGACTTAAACCCGGATACGCTTAATCACATAGTGGGAAATTTAGCAATAGGAAAGGATTACTTCAATGAATTCTAGTAATTGATCAATTTTTTCAAGATGCCTCGAACTTGTGGACAGATGCCTACGTGGCGCGATCGCAAATTGCGCCCGATTTCTATTGGAAGTGGTTGAGGCAATGTGCAGCGTTTGGGGAGGAGAGCTAGTTGGCATAAAGCCGTCTTTTAGCAACACATTCTTATAGAATGCACGACTCAAATTCTCAAGCCACGTTCTGCTCGCTATATAATTGAGGCACTCAATCCCTTCAATCTTTTATATTCTATTTGATAGAGCCGGATAAACCAGATTTAGAAACTGGTAAGGTCATTAATCCAATGCTCTCAATGTTTCGATCTATTTATACCAAGGCACGGTAATTACCAACGGCAGTTATGATTAGACAAGGGATACACTGACTATTCCTCTATCGAACTGCAATGCCAGCGAAATCAGATAACCAGAGGGGAACTATGACGGCAGAAGAACAACGGTTACAAGAAGACCGCGATCGCAAAGCCTACTGGCGACGCTGGGGATCTTATCTGAGTGAGCGGCAATGGGGGACGGTGCGAGAAGACTATAGCCCCGACGGGTCAGCTTGGGACTATTTCCCCCATGACCATGCCCGATCGCGTGCTTACCGTTGGGGTGAAGATGGCATTGCCGGAATTTCTGACAATCATCAGCAATTGTGTTTTGCGATCGCCCTCTGGAATGAGCAAGACCCAATCCTCAAAGAGCGGATGTTTGGCTTAACGAGCAATGAAGGCAATCATAGTGAAGATGTTAAGGAATACTACTTTTTTCTTGATAATACGCCAAGTCATGCATACATGAAATGCTTGTACAAATATCCGCAGCAGGCATTTCCGTATACGCAACTAGTAGAAGAAAACCGTCGCCGCAGCAAGCAAGAACCAGAATTTGAATTGATTGACACAGGTGTATTTGACGAAGACGACTACTTTGATGTGTTCGTCGAGTACGCCAAAGCCTCTGCTGAAGACATATTAATTCAAATCACGATCGCCAATCGCAGTTCCCAAGCCAAGCCACTGCATTTGCTGCCTTCACTTTGGTTTCGCAATACCTGGTCATGGAATAGCAATAGTGAAAAACCAGTGTTAAAGGTGCTGAAATGCGAGACAGATTTGAGCATCATTGAAGCGTCTCACCCCGGCATGAGCGATTATTGGCTCTACTGTGAGGGTGCAGCAGAACTTTTATTTACTGAGAATGAAACGAATTTTAAGCGGCTGTATGGCGTGGAAAATGCCTCACCCTATGTCAAAGATGGCTTTAATGAGTATGTAGTCCATAAGCGCCAGGATGCAGTGAATCCGAATCGGCTCGGCACGAAATTTGCTGCTGACTACAACTTGATCATTCCACCGGGAGGAGAGCATACTGTACGCTTGCGGCTGGCGGATTCATCTGGGATTGCCAAACCATTTGGCAGTGAATTCGAGCAAATTTTTAGCGATCGCAAAGAAGAAGCCGACGAGTTTTATCAGCGGATTACGCCGTTTCCCCTACCCGACGACGAACGTATCATCCAGCGTCAGGCCTTTGCTGGGATGCTGTGGAGCAAACAGTTTTATCTCTACATAATCGAAGATTGGCTCAAAGGCGACTCAGCTACTCTAACTCCCCCCGATTCGCGTCGGAGTGTTCGCAACGCAGATTGGGTACATCTGTATATTGATGATATTCTCTCGATGCCAGACACCTGGGAATATCCTTGGTTTGCCGCTTGGGATTTGGCATTTCACACGATTCCCTTGGCAATGATTGACCCAGATTTTGCCAAACGACAACTGGAACGCCTGACGCGGGAATGGTATATGCATCCGAACGGGCAATTGCCTGCATATGAGTGGGAACTGAGCGATGTCAATCCACCTGTACACGCTTGGGCAGTGTGGCAGGTCTATCAGATCGAGCAGAAGTTCTACGGACACGCTGACAAGCAGTTTCTCGAACGGGTATTTCAAAAGCTGCTACTCAACTTTACTTGGTGGGTCAACCGTAAAGATGCCGACGGTAAAAACATTTTTCAGGGCGGCTTTTTGGGCATGGACAATATTGGCGTGTTTGATCGCAGTGCGCCCTTACCAACAGGCGGTGATTTAGAGCAGGCAGATGGCACAAGCTGGATGGCGATGTTTTGCATGAATATGCTCACCATCGCCTTAGAGCTTGCTGTGGATGAACCCATCTACGAAGACATTGCCAGCAAATTCTTTGAGCATTTCCTGCGAATTGCAGCCGCGATGGATGGGATTGGTGAAGATGAACTTGTCCTTTGGGATGAGGAGGACGGATTCTTTTACGATGTGCTGCGCTTTCCAGATGGACATCATCGTCCAATGAAAGTGCGATCGCTGGTTGGTTTAGTGCCTTTGTTTGCCGTAGGAACGTTGGAACCCGAAACCCTCGAAAAACTCAGCGGATTCCGCAAGCGAACCGAGTGGTTTCTTAAAAATCGCCCGGATCTCACAACTGGAATTGCCTGTATGCACACCCAAGGCGAACACCAGCGCCGTTTACTAGCAATCTTAAACACCGACAAGTTAACTCGCATCTTAAAGCGAATGTTGGATGAGGGTGAGTTTTTAAGTCCGTACGGTATTCGCTCTGTATCTAAATTTCATGCCGAGAATCCCTTCATCATCCACGTCAACGATAAGGAGTACCGAGTGGACTACGAACCAGCTGAATCCACAAGCAATTTATTCGGTGGTAATTCTAACTGGCGTGGGCCGATTTGGTTTCCGGTGAATTATCTGCTGATTGAAGCTCTAAACCATTTTCATGAATACTTAGGAGATAACTACAAAGTAGAATGTCCGACTGGTTCTGGACAATGGATGACGCTCAAGGAGGTAGCGATTGATTTGTCAAACCGACTTAAACGGATTTTTCAACAAAATGGTAGCGGTCACCGACCTGTCTACGGTGCTGTCGAGATTTTTCAGAAGAATTCTCATTGGCGAAATTTGCTCACATTTAATGAGTATTTTCATGGTGACAATGGTGCTGGCTTAGGAGCAAGCCACCAAACTGGCTGGACAGGAGTGATTGCAGAATTAATTCATCGGTGTGGCGAAAGCTGATTAGACTTGTCCGAAAACTCCAAAGCCCTACTGTTTAAAGCTTTGAGACTAAGCTTTGATATCTTTGTGAAAACGTGAATAATAACTTTACTGGGTTTTATTATCAGTTAAAACTGGAGTAGTAGTTGCAGTCATAGTCAAACCAGATATTCCTCTAGTTCGATTCTCACTCAATTTTTTGACAAAATTCTTTGCAACAACAGCACAATCATATTCTGGTGCGAGATTTGCTCTTACATTTTTAACTGATTAATTAGCTTTACTTATGTTACAAGGTCAGCTAAGGAATTAACACTGATATCTAAAAGCATTATGATTGGGCTGTAGTTTGGACAGAAGACATTCTTCAATTGAATCTAGCTTAGGTTTATAGTCTAAAAATACATTTATGTGTTAAATCTTTTAACATCAAGTTTTAACAACAATTGAGGCGACATCAGATGCCAGATATTCTAGATACTGCAATTAATGCAGGTTCTTTCAACACCTTGGTAACAGCTATTACTACTGCTGGTCTTGATACTGCCCTTAAAGGAGATGGGCCATTCACTGTCTTTGCACCAACAGACGAAGCCTTTTCTAAACTCCCATCAGGAGCCGTAGAAGAACTTTTACAGGATGTAATTAAGTTAAGAAAGGTTTTAGAGTACCATGTGGTTACTGGCAAAATTAATGCGACTGATTTAGTTCAATTGCAAAAGCTAACAACAAGTGAGGGAAAAGATATCAAAGTTAATGCTGAGAATAATCTTAAGGTAAATGATGCTTACATTGTGAGTTCAGATGTGGAAGCTGACAATGGTGTTATCCATGTCATTGATAATGTGTTATTCCCTGAATAACTTTATTCAGACACTTGCTTTCATTAAAACTTTAAATTCTGAGCGGTTCAGTATTTAATTTTTTGTCTTTGTTGGCAATCAAAATGACCCAAACCAAATATACTGATTCAGATTGAGTAGTTAATGTTGTATATTTGTTGCTGATAATTGGATTTAAATAGTGAAATATTTCCAGTAGATTGGCAGTAGATATACAACATATCATTAAATTCAACGAGGCTGTCACCAACCACCTTATACCAATTTTATGTGAAATTGCATAGAATAGAAGGACACTCAGGTGGTGTATATTATGGCGCGTAGTTTGAAGCTGGTGATTGAAGAGAGTG
>NZ_JBALCP010000069.1:0-70568 GCF_036919675.1 Nostoc sp. | reverse complement strand
ATTATCAGCAGTGGCGCGGTCTTTGAGAAACGAGCGGGTGTCCGGGTCTTCTTGGAAATTGCTGGCTAATGCTTCGATGGCTGCACCTCGCACATTCCCAGAATTATCAGCAGTGGCGCGGTCTTTGAGAATCGAGCGGGTGTCCGGGTCTTCTTGGAAATTGCTGGCTAATGCTTCGATGGCTGCACGTCGCACATCCGATTGATTATCAGCAGTGGCGCGGTCTTTGAGAAACGAGCGGGTGTCCGGGTCTTCTTGGAAATTGCTGGCTAATGCTTCGATGGCTGCACATCGCACATTCCCAGAATTATCAGCAGTGGCGCGGTCTTTGAGCCAGCACAAGGCATCACGGTTATCTTTCCAAATTACGGCGATTGTTGCAACTGCTTGAGTGCGAACTTCACGAACTAGCTTAATTTCTTCGTGATCACGGAAGGAGTAATAGTACCAGAGGTCATATTTAGTTAAGTCTTTTAGCTTGTCAAGTAATTTATCAGCCGTTGACGCAATCACCGAGCGATTTCTCACTTCTGCAAGACACTTAGCCGCTAAAAACAAGTTGATAAATTTTTCCTCTTCACCATCTTGCACCATTAAATAATCAAGAATTTCACCAACAAATTTTGGCTCAATCATTCCTGCAATTAAC
The DNA here is from genome assembly GCF_036919675.1 of Nostoc sp. Classification (GTDB taxonomy): domain Bacteria; phylum Cyanobacteriota; class Cyanobacteriia; order Cyanobacteriales; family Nostocaceae; genus Nostoc. The sequence continues at coordinate 69,919 of NZ_JBALCP010000069.1, read as the reverse complement.
AGCAATACCTCATGCCAAGTTTCATCTTGCCAGTGTTTGCCAAAAACTTCAGTGTTGAGATCCTCAATTTTAATACTGCGTTCCTTCTCAAACTGCCAGACAAACTCCCAAGCACAGAAATATTCTAAAAAAGTCCGATGCACAAAGGCATAGTAATCTGCACCCAAGAAACATAAAATAAAATTGCGATCGCGCAGTTGTTTCATCAACCGTCTGGCTTTATCTCTGGCATCACTCACTGGGATGCTTTGCAGATATTTAGTGAAGATTGCTTCTAAATCATCCGCATAGATAATGTTGCCAGCTAAACCTTTTTCACTGGTTTGCATTTGATAAGCAACTTGACGCAGCATTGCCTGTTTATCTTTATAATCAATAATGTCCAGACGTTCATCCGGCTTTAAATTGCGTCCGTCGTCCCAATTATGCAGCAGAACCTCTGAAGCATCTTTATACAGTTCACTTCTATCTCTAGGTAATTCACGCTTGAGATTGAGAATTGCCATCATGGTTAACAGCAGAGGATTTTGTGCTAGTTCGGCAATCGCTTTCGATTCTTTAATTACTCTTTGTAGACGCTCACGTTTAATATTTTTATCTCTTTCTTCGGCTTGACTAAAAGTTTTATCGTGCCAACGTTCAATAAAATCTTGAATCTGTGCTGGTTCTAAATCTTGCAACATAAAGTGGCGAAACTCTGCATCTCGCAATTGTTGCTGCTTATAGCCAATGATCCGAGATGTGACAATTACCTGCACATCGGGATATTCATTAGTGAAGCGATGAATAGAGGTAATTACTTCTTCCCGCTTCGCCAGTTCAAAGATTTCATCCAAACCATCAAACATGACTAAAGCATTACCAGCCTTTAGCTGCTCATGCAATTTATGCTGATTCAGGTGATAAAAACAATTGGGACTATTATGGTAAAATTGGAGAAAGTTATTACAACTACCCGCATCGCGATCGCGCATATAATTGCGTAACTCAATCAGCAAAGGAATTGGCAGATTAAAATCCTTCTGACCGAGAGTTTTTTCTACCCAATCCAACGCTAGGTATTGCAACAATGTAGACTTGCCGGAACCAGGATCACCTAAAATAACTAGATAATTCTTGCGTTGCTTATCTCGGACAACATCTAATACTGAACGGATTGGCTGCTCAAAATAATTGCGTTGATAACGTTCTGTTTCTTCTTGAAACTTTTCTATTTCAAATTCTGCATCTAATTGATTACTTTCTTGTAGCCTGCGGAGATGTTCTTTAGGCAGTTCTGGTAAAACCTGATAAACTTGACGCACATTTAGCGGGATAAACATTTGCCATAAATTTACCGGATGTTCGCGGGCTGTAGTCTCTAAACTATCTAACTTCAAATTACCGTAGCGTTCGCGAATAGTTTCTAGATATCCAGACAAATGAAAATCTGGTGTAATAGTATCGCTTTGTTGATTATGTTTTTGAATAGCATCAAATTTTTGGAGAATGAGAATATTACGTAACTCGTCTGATTCAGAGAGAATCTGTTGACATTTTCTCAAATAATTATCCGTTACTAATTGCCAGTTAAACTTAGCTGGCATAATTGGTGATTCAGGATGATTCCAAATATCTGCAAGGGTTTGATAATCTAGAGAATCACAATCAGCTTCAAAAGCTTTACCCAGGATTTGTTTAACAGATTTGTTATATATAAATTGCTTGAGTGGTTTAGCAAATTTCTTAATGTCTTCGTCAGACACTCTGTGAAACCTTAACTCATCTTCCGCTATTTGCAAAAATTCCTTCAGCGCCTTAATAATAGCCTTCTGAAGTGGCTCCTTTACAAATAGTGATGTCCCGACGTTGTTGAAGCGGTCTTTGAAAAAGTCTTTGGCGTAATCTTTTGCTAAATCCTCTGCAAACTCTTTGTTGAGAATAGTCTTAACTAGGAGTCCAACAGCATTGCTTGCTATCCAGGCAATCAACCATTCCACCATAATACTCACGCCTGCTAAGTGCTTGATTACGAGTATATACACCTGTCTGAGGAATATTTCCAGATTTCTGGGTTTTTAGGGAGTGCGAGTCTACTCGTCCAAAACTTAAGATTATCTGGATTTATATGCTGCGATCGCACAGCTGTGCGCCCTGAAGATTTGTTAAAAATAACTAAGAACTATGCATTGATATTAGGAGTAGTTTTATGGTTTTACAAGCTCACCCCATCCAAAAAGAACCAATTGTTACTTGGGAAGCACTCCCAGCCGACTTCATTTTACCTGACGATCCAGTGGAAAATATTCAACAACCTGCGATCGCTGCTGCGCTTACCGATGCTTTGGGAAGCACAGCACGCATCCAACCCCAGATGCTGATTGGCTCTAATTTTGGACTTGTAGCCACAGTCAACAAAAAAATCGTTGTCAAAGCACCAGACTGGTTTTATGTCCCTCAAGTACAGTCTGTAGGAACAAATGTAGTTCGTCGCAGCTATACCCCGAATTTAGAAGGCGCTGCTGTAGCTGTGGTGATGGAATTTCTCTCAGACACAGAAGGTGGAGAACTATCAGTCCGCTCAACTCCACCCTACGGTAAACTCTATTATTACGAAAAGATTCTCCAAGTTCCAACCTACGTAACCTACGATCCTTACGAACCAAGCATAGAACTACGCTGCTTGCAAAATGGACAATATACTTTGCAGCAAGCAGACGCTAATGGACGTTACTGGATTCCTGAGTTAGAGTTATTTCTCGGAATTTGGCAAGGTGAAAGATTATGCCAAACCATGAATTGGCTGCGCTGGTGGGATAGAGAAGGAAATTTGCTGTTGTGGAGCAGCGAACAAGCTGAACAAGAACGCCAACGTGCTGAACAAGAACGCCAACGTGCTGAACAAGAACGCCAACGTGCCCAACAGGAAAGCCAACGCGCCGAACAAGAACGCCAGCGTGCTGATATACTAGCAGCTAAGTTGCGCGAGCTAGGTATTGACCCTGATGCGTAGGCGTAGCCCGCACTTCTCTACGAGACGCTGCGCGAACGACAAGCTACTTCGACTGCGCTCAGTACAAGTCAGTGACCATCGTAGACATCGCATAACCTAAAGGGATGCTGGGAATAATAATTTTGGGACATCAGCACCAAAATTCCATGAAACAGCAAAAAAATCAGTTCAGCCATCTTACTGCGATCGAAAGAAGTTATCTATCATTTCCTGCACAGTTTTTATTAAATCAAAACCTTCTCCAAGGCAAAATACTAGACTTTGGTTGTGGCTTTGGTAATGATGTTAAAATATTGCGCCAAAAAGGTTGTGATATTACAGGCTATGACCCTTATCATTTTCCAGAATATCCTCAAAATACATTCGATACAATAATTTGCTTTTATGTTTTAAATGTTTTATTTACCGAAGAACAAACTAATGTTCTTATGGAAGTATCACACTTATTAAAGCCAGGAGGAAAAGCTTATTATGCTGTAAGAAGGGATATCAAAAAAGAAGGGTTTCGAGAACATTATATTCATCAAAAACCTACCTATCAATGTATTGTCAAACTTCCTTTTACTTCAGTTTTTTTAGATGAATATCGGGAATTACATGAGTATGCTCACTATAATCATCAGCAAAACTCATCTAACCATTGTATATTTTGTAATCCTCATAAAAATCTAAAACTATTAACTGAATCAGCAACTGCTTATGCTATTTTTGATGGCTATCCTATAAGTAAAGGGCATGTTTTAGTTATTCCAAAATGTCATGTTAGCAGTTATTTTGAGCTACCATTTCAAGAGCAATCTGCTTGCTGGTTTATGGTGAACAAAGTACAAGAAATTATCAAAGCAAAATTTGAACCTGATGGCTTTAATGTAGGAATGAATATTAACAGAGCCGCCGGTCAAAATATTATGCACGCCAGTATTCATATCATCCCTCGTTACAAAGGTGATAGTGTCTCTACTAAAAGTGGAATCAGGAACGTCATTCCTAAAAAGCAATAGTTTTTTGCTGACAGCTTTAGTAGTAAACCCAGATTTACTGACAGCTTTCAGTAGTAAACCCAGATTTATAGCAAATACATAAATTTGAAAAACCTGATTTTTCAGTCTTGTTGAAAATATTGCAAAATATTTCAGTTAACGTGAGTTCGACGGGTTACATAGTGTTCGCCTAATTAATCGAATAAAAAACCTCTAAGAGGTTTTACTATACAAAATCTGTCCCTCTCCGACGGGCGAGAGAAACTTGAACTTTAATTAAAGACAGGGAGAGGTTCGTCGAACTCACGTTCAATTAACCCAGATTATCTGGATCTATTCCCAGCGCTCTTAATTTTTCTGTCAATTGTTGCACCTTTTGTTCTGCAACTTCAGCGCGTTGTGCTTCTTGTTGAGCGCGTTGTGTTTCTTGTTTTATTTGTTCTGCGGGCGTGAGATACCGTTGTCCTTGCTGATCATACCAATACATCCATTCCCGCGTTACACCGCAATAATTTCCCCTTTCGCAACCAATTCCCAGCCCAATTTCTGGTAGCCAAATGGGGTTTCCCTCTTGCAATTCATATTTACCATTAACTAACTTATGTACTTCCAGATACGGTTTGCGACGGCGACGGGAGGAATAAATCACGTAGTAAAGTACACCCAAAGCCGCATATTCATCCAATTTAGTAGTGTATTCCTTGCGATAATTTTGGGAAACTACTTTTAGCACGAAAATCGGTACAACATTTTCATCCCACAGCACATAACTGGGACGCAACTCTTCATCATAAAACCGCTCTACCCCTAAGCTCAAAAACCCATCTGGCACAATGGGTGGTTTATCCGGGTGATAATAAATACCCATATCTATCCCAAATAACCAGTCCATACGTTCTGCCCAGAGGATCAGCAGGATCGCCTTCAGCAATCCTGGCATCAATTCTTGCAGTTCATTATCCACAGGCGTTTCATCAGAGTCGGGTAGTTCCTCGGCTGAGGGCAAGTACCTTGGTAAGTCGTAGTCTAACATGGCTGGTTTCCCCAAAAATCAAAGGATATTTGGCTCTATTTGGCTCACCAGAATTATAGCGATTTCTTTGCTAGCGATGTCTACGACGGGCTGTGACACTCGAATACTCGCTCTAAGCGAAGGCGAACAGCGTCTCGTAGAGAAGCTATGCCGTTGGCGAACGCGAACAGCGTGTCGCAAGACTTGCCTCTCGAACGCAAGAGCGTCTCCCTTTGGGAGAAGAGAAGGCTTTACGCAACTCTACAAGACGCTGTTCGCCTTCGCTATCAGTGACGCACGGACATTAACTATGTCATTAGTTTACTACTATATATTTAAGTAATTTACTGGTACTAATTTGCAACTTTTAGCTACTAGACAATCTTAAATCTGCCGCAATCATGAGCAAGAAAATTTATTTGATACTTAAATTCTAACTGTCACAATCCGATTATCTTGATGATGCAATGTTTTGCTTTGACTAAGGGATACTACTTGTGGTATTGAGAAACAGTCAAGATTCGACAGATATAATAGTTGCTGGCTGGTTTTTTGGTTGTGCAGAGCATTGCCTCAGCTAAAGTTGCAGCCCAGTCAAGAATGCAGGCGTTTCTACCCCACCAAGGAAGTTGCTTAAGCCGAGAAAATTTTGGTAACTCTTAACTATTAATAAATATATAAGTGCTTAATGCTATTCATGCTTTATATTTAGCGACAGGGTGGCGCAAACAGCCACTCATGTTCAAATACTTAGGAGGCAGTACCCACCGGAAGCAACTTACGCTTCCGATACTATCAGCACGGAGCGTAAGTAAAGGTTAAGTTGATATTAAAACGAATAATTTTTGCTGAATTGCGACAGATAAAGACTAAACTAAAAAGTCTTGTGCAGCAAAACCTGTAGCTTTAAATGAAATAATCATGTCTAAGGTTCTTGTTTCAGATTCTATTGACCAAGCTGGAATTGACATTCTTTCTCAAGTTGCTACCGTTGATGTCAAAATAGGTCTAAAACCAGCCGAACTGCTCCAAATTATTGGTGAGTATGACGCGCTGATGATTCGCTCTAGTACACGCGTCACCCAAGAAATTATTGAAGCCGGCACCCAGCTAAAAATCATCGGTCGTGCTGGTGTGGGTGTGGATAATGTGGATGTTCCCGCTGCCACACGCCGGGGAATTGTGGTAGTCAATTCTCCAGAGGGAAATACAATTGCCGCCGCTGAACATGCGCTAGCAATGATTTTGGCTTTGTCTCGCCACATCCCCGATGCTAACGCTTCGGTGAAACGCGGTGCGTGGGATCGCAATAGCTTTGTTGGCGCGGAAGTCTACAAAAAAACTCTCGGCGTTGTTGGTTTGGGTAAAATTGGCTCCCATGTTGCCACTGTAGCTAAGACAATGGGGATGAAACTCCTAGCTTATGACCCTTTTATTTCTACAGACCGAGCCGAACAACTTGGCTGTCAGCTAGTGGAGCTAGACTTACTCTTCCAGCAAGCAGACTATATCACCCTACACATCCCTAAAACCCCAGAAACCACCCACCTAATCAATGCCACAACCCTGGCAAAGATGAAACCCACAGCCCGGATTATCAACTGCGCTCGTGGTGGGATCATTGATGAAGTAGCTTTAGCAGCAGCTCTGAAAGCTGGTAAAATCGGGGGTGCAGCCTTGGATGTGTTCGAGTCAGAACCACTGGGTGAATCTGAATTGCGATCGCTAGGCAAAGAAATCATCCTCACCCCCCATTTGGGAGCCTCCACCGCGGAAGCTCAAGTAAATGTAGCCATTGATGTTGCCGAACAAATTCGGGATGTACTTTTAGGACTACCAGCGCGTTCAGCCGTCAACATTCCCGGACTCGGCCCCGATGTGTTGGAAGAACTCAAACCCTACATGCAACTAGCAGAAACTCTAGGTAACCTTGTGGGACAGCTAGCTGGCGGACGGGTGGAAGTACTCAATATTCGACTGCAAGGGGAACTCGCGACTAACAAAAGTCAGCCTTTGGTAGTCGCTGCCCTGAAAGGATTACTTTACCAAGCTTTGCGGGAACGGGTAAATTACGTAAATGCCAGCATAGAAGCTAAAGAACGCGGAATTCGGGTGATTGAAACCCGCGATGCTTCCATTAGAGACTATGCCGGAACGCTTCATCTAGAAGCCACGGGTACTTTAGGGACTCATTCTGTCACAGGCGCTTTGTTGGGTGAGCGGGAAATTCACCTGACTGATGTTGACGGTTTCCCGATTAACGTCCCACCCAGCAAATATATGTTGTTTACCCTGCACCGCGATATGCCGGGGATTATCGGCAAACTCGGTTCATTACTCGGCAGTTTTAATGTGAATATTGCCAGTATGCAAGTAGGTCGTAAAATCGTCCGTGGTGATGCGGTAATGGCTCTGAGTATAGATGACCCCTTACCTGAGGGCATTTTGAACGAGATTATAAAAGTCCCTGGTATTCGGGACGCGTATACAGTAACACTTTAATTTTGGATTTCGGACTTCGGCTCCTTTCGGCTTACCTCGGCTTCGCCCAACTCTTAGAGAGGCTGCGCCAACGACGCCGGCTCCATCGAGCGGACTTGTACTGAGCGCAGCCGAAGTAGCCGAGATGCTCAGGCTAAACTCGGCACAAGTCGCTCAAGGCAAGTCGCTTAGTCGAACGATTTTGGACTTCGGCTCCTTTCGGCTTCTCTTCGAGACGCTACGCGAAGGCTCAAGGCAAGTCGCTCAGTCGAACGATTTTGGATTGGTAATGGCTAATTGCTCATTGTTTTTCGCATTGGTCATTATCCGTTACCTAGTCCCCAATCTAAAATCTAAAATCTAAAATTATATGGCAAACACCTGGTGGGAACTACAGATTTTATGTGAGCCAGACCAAGAAGATTCTATCTTTTGGCGACTGGAAGATTTTGGCTGCCGTGGTACAGCTAGTGAAAACAAAGGAAATTCATCTTTAGTCAGGGCTTATCTACCAACAATTCAAACGCAGCTACTAGATTTGGCAGCGTTGTCGCTGTGGTTGCGTCAAGATGCCCTCTGTGTAGGACTTTCGTCTCCATCCCTGCAATGGCAGTTGATTGATGAGGAAGATTGGGCGACTAGCTGGAAACAATATTGGCATCCGCAAGAAATAGGCGATCGCTTCCTAATTAACCCCGCTTGGCTACCATTACCAGAAACAACGGAACGGTTAGTGATTCGTCTTGACCCAGGTGTAGCATTTGGTACGGGCAACCACGCCACGACTCAGCTATGTTTGGAATCCTTAGAAATGCGGCTGAGTGGAGTTCCTCAGTCGTTTGTGGGTACTAGTGGCAAACATGAACATCTAGTAATTGCGGATATTGGCTGTGGTTCTGGTATCCTTTCCATTGGGGCGCTGCTACTGGGAGCAGAGAAAGTCTATGCAGTAGATACTGACCCTTTGGCGGTGCAATCAACTATCAGTAATAGTGCCCTGAACGACATTAGCCCAGAACGTTTACTACCAGCACTGGGAAGTGTAGACGTTTTGAGAAAACTGGTTGAGAAACCAGTGGACGGTATTGTATGCAATATTTTGGCTAATGTGATTATTGAATTGGTTCCAGAAATGAGTGCGATCGCTAAACCTGAAACTTGGGCTATCTTCAGTGGTATTTTACTAGAACAATCTAAAGCTGTTGCTGACGCTTTAGAAGAAAATGGTTGGGTCGTTGCTACTCTGTGGAAACGAAAAGAATGGTGTTGCTTGAATGTACGCCGTTCTTAACCCAGTGGATACCAAAGGTGGAAACAACACTAGTACAGCGTGGCGGAAATAAACAACCATTTCAAATCAACGAAACGTTTACGCTGTATTTCTTTTGAATGAGTGACTTTTACTTCGGCTACGCCCAACTCTTAGAGAGGCTGCGCCAACGACGCCGGCTCCATCGAGCGGACTTGTACTGAGCGCAGCCAAAGTAGCCAAGATGCTCAGGCTAAACTCAGTACAAGTGACTTTAGATTTCCGCCTTGCGGTACTAGTGGTTTTGATTCTTTAATAAGAGAACTAGAAAACGACAAAACTAGTACCGCAAGGCGGAAGTCAAAAGTCAAAAGTCAAAAGTCAAAAGTATTATGGAATGGGCTTTTTAGGGATTTTAAATGGTTGCTCTATTTACGCCGTGGCGTACTAGTACTGTGATCTCAAACAAGCAAAGTCAATAACTATGAATAAAAGTTGGGTTTTGGCAGTTGATCATTTAACGCCCAGTTTCCTATATCTTGGATTTTGTAATCTACTGGATCATGGAGAGTGAACGTGCGGAGATTACGCCAATAGCGGTCAAACCCATATTTTGCATTAGTAGCGCGTGCACCCATAACTTCAAAGATGCGGTTGGTGATGTCTAAACCGACTCTAGTGGCGACGACTTTGGCAGTAGCGATCAAAATCGCACATTCTCCCCGTTGTTCTGCGGTAAGTGACCATTCCTGCTCCCAAGCTGCTTGGAGTAATTCTCCCGCCTGCTCAGTTAAATATGTGGCTGCTTGCAGATCAACCCATATTTTGCCAAAGTGCTGGAGGATGTAAGGATCTTTCGTTGCACTCTCTACACCTGATGTCAGCCAAGGTTTTGTATTAGTGCAAGTATATGTTTTAGCAGCTTCAAATGCTCCTTGTGCAATTCCCAGGTAGATATTAGCAAGATTCAATTGAGTTAAGCACGCACGAATAGTGGTGAAGGGTTCACTAGGTTTGTCTCTACTACTAAGAATTTCGTCAGGGTACACCAACACATTCTCAAAAGTCACACTACCGCTGTCTGTTTGACGTTGCCCTATATTATCCCAATCATGATTAACAGTAACACCTTGCCGTTGGGTAGGAATTATCAGAATACTCAATTCACCATTTTCTTGATGAGTGGCAGTGATCGGTAATATATCTGAGTCTTGGGAACCAGAGCAAAAACTTTTGATGCCGTTGAGACGGAAATAATCATTTTCCGGTGTCAGAGTAGTTCTTTTATCCAAAGGGTTGAGGGCATTGCACCAAAACCAATTGTTGCGAATAGTTTCTGAGTAATACCGCTGTTTTTGCTCTGCCGAACCAAAGATATGAGGAATTACTACACCTAGATGGTGGTAAGAAAAGACGTGAGCAATGGAGCTATCAACTTTGGCAAATTCACGGGTAATTTGCAGAACGGTAATCCAGCTTTGCCCTAAACCACCGTACTGTGTGGGTATGATCAGTTTCAGTAAGTTGCTTTGGCGCAAGCGATCGCGCTCATGCTTTGGTGTTCCCCCTTTTGCATCCCGCTCTACAGCAGTCTGTGCAAATTCTTTTGCTAAAGACTTAGCTAGATCAATATAATTTTGAGACTCTTTAGTTTCGATTAATTGCATATCTTGCAACTTCTCCTGCTAACCTTTTGTGAGGAGCAACTATAAATTTGGCTGGAAAAACTTTCAATCTACAGTGTGCCGATAAAACTACCGTACTATAAAGATATCATTGCATAGTTTAATTAATAAAGCAAGTTCAAATTAAATTAATTTTGCTAAAGCTATAGGTTGTTAGTGCTGGATAAAAAAATATTTGGTTGAGAGTTAAACTAAAAAACAAGTGCATTAAAAAAATATGAGAATCTACTTGTTTTTCCAGACTATATATGCAATATTAATAAATTGAATCCAATAATCTACTTTAACTAGATAAGTAAACAGTAGATAAGAAGTAATGGGCAAAAAAATCAGATTTCTGTCTAAAGTTTAAATATTTTTTACAGATAGATATTCCCTTAGCAAATAGACCAGCTTAGACAGGCATTATTTTGTTGTGAAAAAATCTTTTTACATTTAAACATGGGGATTAGAATGCCAGATATTAACTGATATATCTGGAAGCATAGCGATATTAATGAAAATTTTTGAGTGTTAGACTAATTCAACATTTCTCAGGGCTAGTCATAAACTTTTAGCTTGACAAGTCATTGAAATGTCTGATGCCTTTCACTAAATTTTCCTAACCAAAAATATGAGGAGTGATAGAAATGTTCAATCGTTCATTTCATAATTTATGCATTGAATCAATGATTTTGGGGGCTACTTTGCTAGCCAGCACATCAGCTTATGCTGAAGACAGGAATTTGGTAGCTGTGACTCAAATAAATATACCAACTGCGTTGGCGCAGCCTACCGCAGGCATCGCCAAGCGCGTCCTAAATCCCAACCCAACTTCACGTTTCGGGGATAATTTTTCGGAAACAACCATTGCACAAACGCCTGAAATTCCTGCAATCAATAGTGATGCAAGTGTTCCACAGATAAACAGTATATCTCAAGTAACATCTGTATCTCAGTTTTCAGATGTGCAGCCAACTGATTGGGCGCTTCTTGCACTCCAGTCTTTAGTTGAGCGTTATGGATGTATTGCGGGGTATCCGAATAGCATTTATCGGGGAAACCGCGCCATCACTCGCTATGAATTTGCAGCAGGCTTAAATGCTTGTTTATCTCGCATCAACGAGCTAATTGCAACAGCTACATCTGACTTAGTTACCAAAGAAGACTTAACTAGCTTACAAAGACTGCAAGAAGAATTTGCCTCTGAATTAGCAACTCTACGGGGTCGCGTTGATAGTTTAGAAGCTCGGACTGCGGAACTAGAAGCCAATCAGTTTTCTACAACAACAAAGCTTTCTGCGGAAGCCATTTTTGTGATTACGGATGCCTTCGGTGGCTCAGTTAATGGTGATAACACAGTTTTTCAAGATAGAGTTCGCCTCGTTTTCCAAACTAGTTTTACAGGTAAAGACACTCTAAATACTCGTCTAAGTACCGGAAACACTACTCTTTTGCAGCTTCCTGATGGTTCAGCCGAAGGTTTGCAAACCTTCAATCTTGCTCCTGGTAACAACAATCTGTCCCTAGATTGGCTCTCTTACTATTTCCCAGTTGGCAACAAAATCGATGCTTATATAGCAGCCGTGAACGGAGTACTTTATGATTTTGTTCCTACTCTGAGTCCCTATCTTGAGAGTGCCTCAGGAGGTGGTCGTGCTTTGACAGAATTTGCTTCCTCTAGTCCTATCTACCGTATTGGTGGTGGTGCAGGTGGGGGATTCAATTATCGATTCAGTGACCAATTGGTATTGAGCTTGGGTTACTTAGCAGGAGATCATGCCAATCCTCAGCCAGACAGAGGTTTTTTTAATGGTCAATATAGCGCATTTGGACAAATAGCATGGAACCCTAACAAGAACTCTGGCATTGGTTTGACCTATGTAAATGCCTACCAAAATCGGGGAGCAATATTTGACTTGGGTAGTGGTTTTCCACTTGTCGGGACAGCTCAAGCCAATACTCCATTTGAGCGGACGATTACTAACTCCTACGGAGTCGAAGCTTTCTATAAATTTAATCCTCGATTTGCAGTCAATGGGTTCTTTGGCTACACTAACGCCAAAAATCTGGCAGGTAGTGGTAGTGCAGATATTTGGTACTATGCTCTGGGATTGGCATTTCCAGATTTAGGTAAACAAGGCAACCTTGGTGGTGTTCTTGTGGGTGCAGAACCTTATCGGGGTGGTAATCCTGCACCTGCAAACGATTTATCCTTACATATTGAAGGCTTTTACAAGTATCAGCTTACAGATAACATTGCCATCACCCCTGGCGTAATTTGGATTACAGCTCCTGCTCAAAACAATGACAATGAGGATGCGGTAATTGGCACTGTGAGAACAACCTTCACCTTTTAAATAATCAGCAAAGGTGCAAAGAATAATTCATCGAAAGTTGGCGAGTTTTTTATCCTCCTAATCAGCAATGCAGATATAAAAGCTAAAAAACTCTCCCGCTGCTAAGAGGATAGAGGGAGCAGAGATGAATGGCACTAAGTTAAGACATAGCCCTTGCCCTAACATAGTTAAGAGCCGCTGGGAACTCATCCTGGGAGGCGGAGCGTCCTCTTTCTTGACCAGAGGCAGAGCCTCTTAGAATACATTCCCAGTCCAGAGACTGGGAACGAGGTGACACAAGACTTTGGGCTTATCTTAGTGCCATTAGGAGCAGAGACAACATCACAACTATTAACTAATTACTAATTCGTAATTCGTAATTGAATTCTTAACTACGAATTACGTTATACCAATTCTTTGTGAAACTGCACAAAATCAGGCTTGGTAAGACTTGGGGTAAAATCTCCTTGTTCTATGCAACCTCATAGATAATTGGTATTAGGGACTTCCAGTTAAAAAAACATCCCATCGTAGGGGCGCAAGGCCTTGCGCCCCTACAAATGTACAAATAATTTTGGATAATTTATTTTTGTCATTGTCAGTCCCTTAACGAGTCCGCGTACTCCTGCAAAGAAGCAAGCTAGCAAGAGTGTCTCGTAGAGAGCGTCATTATCAATTAGGAATTATTCTAACGCCCTTCACTATTCAAGCTCAGGGGTTGCTGTTCTTCAACTAGTGGCGGTACATCCTGCCAAAGGCTAATTCCATCGTATAATCCTGGAGCCATTAAGAATACTTGAACCCAAAGGATATTGAACCACCAGTAAAGCCCTTGGATAATATTTTCCTGACCTACTAGAGATACTGTCACCAGGTACAAGAAGACCGAAATTATTAAACTAGCAATAGATGCAACTATACCTTTTGTGGGCTGTGATAGCTCTGTGAAAGGCCACATATTGAATTGCCAAACAAATCCTAAACCAACAGTTGTCCAAATAGCTGCAAACGTTGGCCCTGCCGTTGTTGTAAACAAATCCATTCCTAGCTGTTTGAGGAATAATTCTGTAATCAGAGTGAGTAACAAAATAATACCTGTATGCAGTAACCCCAAACGTGGCATTTCTAGTTCCAATTTGTTCAAAGGCCAACGTTCAAAGAAACTGCCGAACACAGTTGAACAAGGATACCAGTACCAAGGGATGTAAAAAGGTTGAAGTCCCCACATTTGTGGCAAAAAGGTAAGGGCAGGGGCAATAAAGAAGATGGCAAAAAAGATATTGAGAAAGCCGCTCACTGGATGCCAGTTGCGTAGTTCCTCAGTGGTAACAATCGTGTTGTCAAAGAAGAATAAACTGGCGGCGGCTGTAATAATTGCTGTTTGTCCCCACAAGCCAACAGGTGTATCAGTGAGAATTGCTTTTGCAGAGATGAACTTCCAAGCTTCTCCAGTAATGTAAACTAGCGCCAACAGCACTACTAAATTCACTGTTCCTCGTCTAAATCGGGTAGAAGAAAAGCGAGAACCTGGATAGCCGTTGAGGGAAAAACCTAGATGCCACCACCAGACGAAGCATATAGTAATGTAGGTCAACTTTGTTCCTACATTCAGCTGAATAATTTGACCAAAGATGAGTTCAAAAATATAGCTAATAACAGCAATTACAGCAATAAAAAGCAGTCCCTTAAATGGCTGACTTTTCCAAATGCTCCGCCTCTGGGTTGGGTTTGCAACACTCATAGGATCAACTTCAATAATGTTAGATTTATCAGGGGCAAAGCATTCTGCTAAATATTCCCTCCAAATGCCTCAGCGAATTTTAGATTTTAGATTTGCAATTTTGGATTGAAAAAATTTCCTAATCCAAAATCTGTCTTGAAAAGTTTGCTCAAGTCGGGGAACCCGCCCACGCAACTTTTGTCTCCGACACGCTAGGCGATCGCAAAATCCAAAATCCAAAATTGAGTCACTCCAATAGAGAATGGGACAATTACAGCCAAGGATGGCGTGGGGGGTAGACACCATTGAGGAAGTAGTTGCCAACAGCGTAGTACTTCCAGCGCACGGGATCGTGGAGTGTGTGAGCACGGGCATTTCGCCAGTGACGATTGTAGTTGAATTGCTCCAATGTGGACTTAGTGCCTGCTAGTTCAAACAACTTGTTGGTAGCTAGTAGTGATGCTTCGGTGGCTAAGGCTTTGGCTTCAGCAACTGCTATCGATGCTTCAACTACCTTGGGTTCTTCTAAACCTGACTCGTTGGCGATGTCGATAAACTCACCCGCACGTCGCAGCAATGCTTCAGCAGCGTGAACCTGAATTTGTACATTGCCTAAGTTATAAAGCGTCAGCGGGTCTTCATATCCTTTTTCTAAATTGCTGTCAACCCAAGGGCGGGTATGGTTGCGGACAAAGTAGATGGTGTCACGGACTGCGGCTTTGGCAATCCCCACGTCTACAGCAGCTTGGATGATTTGCGCGATCGCACCCATTGGTGTTGCCCTCTCAAAGGCTAAGTAGTGCGGAATCACGTGTTCTGCTTTAACTTTCACATTTTCAATAATGGTAGTGCCGCTAGCAGTGGTACGCTGTCCGAAGCTCGTCCAGTCATCAAGTAAGGTCAATCCTGGAGCATCCCGTTCAACAAATGCCACCACTGTTTTCCCATCTGGATTGCTGGCAATGACGGGAACCCAATGTGCTAGTAGTGCCCCAGCAGAGTAGTATTTGCGTCCGTTAAGTACGAAGTCAGAACCATCTGGTTCTAATTTTGTCTGGACATCAGTAACAGACTTAGTGCCAATTTCTGAGAAAGCGTTACCGAACCGCTTGCCTTGTAGAGCCAAATCAAAGAAGAACTTCTTCTGCTCATCTGTGCCATCTAGGCGAACTGCTTCCACCATATAGAGGTGGTTTTGGGGAATTTGACCGAGGCTAGAGTCGGCTTCGGCGATGATTTTAATTACTTCTGCCAGGGTGGCACTTGATACAAAAGCACCGCCATACTCTTTAGGGACTGTAATCCCCCACAATCCACTCTGGGAGAACTTTTCTACTTCCTCAGCAGGGAGACGCCGATTTTGGTCGCGCTCTGAGTCTCCCTTGGCAAACTCAGCTGCTAGTTCGTGAGCGATCGCGATCGCTTCTTGGTCATTCTGAATAATATGTGCCTTCTGTTCTGTATTAATTATTGATGTCATGGTAAAACTCCTTGATGTGATTGAGTGACTCATAATCGCCACTACTATGAGACAATCCGAAATATTTGTATTTGATCAGCACATCCCATTTGAGGGATGGACATCTTGCCCATCTAATGTTATTAATGAACAAGATAGGCGCTGGTATTTACGATCGCTAATTACTGTTGCTGTAGGAGTGGGTTTAGCCGTTATCTAGAACAGCTTCAATCCAGAAAACCCGCCTCTACAAAGTATGTTCCTATTAATCTACACCACAACCAACTGATCAGATGTTCGACGATTAGCTTGTAGTTCGCGCACAATCGGAATTACTGTCTTACCAAATGCAGGCAAATCATCCGAGTAGTGTAAGAAGCCACCGAGAATTAGATCAACTCCCACTTCATACAACTGGCGAATCTTTTCAGCAACTTGATCAGCCGTGCCAATCAAGCCCGACTTGAAGCCATCGTTATACTGCACCAAGTCTTCAAAATTGGAATTTGCCCACATCCCCTGATGCTCACGAGTCGATGCCCCCGCCTGTTTCACGGCTTCGCCAAATCCCTTAACCGCCTCGACATCCGCTTGGGCAATAATTTCGCGCAATACTTCATGGGCTTCTGCTTCCGTATCACGCACAATGATAAAGGAATTCAAACCAAACTTGATTTTGCGTCCTTCTTGACGAGCTAATGCAGACACTTCTTCAATCTGCTCTCGCACCCCTTCTATGGTGTTGCCATTCATGAAATACCAATCAGAGACGCGGCCAGCCATGCGCCGAGCCGCTTTCGAGTTACCACCTTGGAATATCTCCGGGTGTGGATTCTGATTAATTGGTTTAGGCTTCACCCAACCGCCGTTAATGCGGTAAAAGTCGCCTTTAAAGTGAAACTCATCCTCAGTCCACAAACCTTTGAGAACGCGGATAAATTCCTCTGAACGACGATAGCGTTCGTCATGGTCTAACCAATGTTCACCATATATAGTGAATTCATCTTTGAACCAGCCGCTAACTACATTTAGTGCAAACCGTCCGTTAGAGAGAAAATCAATGCTAGAACCCATTTTGGCAACTACTCCCGGATGCCACAATCCAGGGTGAACTGCTGCAATTAGCTTCAATTTCTTGGTGACTGGGGCTAGAGCTGAGACGATTGTTAATGCCTCTAACTGGTACTCAGCGCCATAGCTGGCGATAAATCTAGCTTGTGCTAGAGCATATTCAAATCCAACTTCTTCAGCCGTCTGAGCTAGTTGAGCATTATATTCATAAGTCCAATCTGTCCGTTGGGGGATTTTACTTACCACTAACCCCCCGCTGACGTTGGGAATCCAGTATGCGAACTTAATATCTACCATAATTGTGCGTTTGTAATTGAAACTGCTTGGTTATTTGTCTAAGTTTGCTTATGATCCAACAAAGCCTAATTTGTCATCACGAACAAATCAGCTAAAATTTGAGCCGACAAAATTTTAGTCAAAATTTAAAGCTTGAGAGCGTCTGGAAACTACTCTGAGTTTACAAGTAGACAATCTCAGGTTCTTATGGTCGTAATATACCATAACTCGACTGAAGTACCGTAGTTTTTAATGGATCAGACTATATCACGACAATTTCTCCGATGTCGTAACTCGATATACTTAAATTCCATTTCCCTATTCCATTTTGGAATACTGCCCAATTTTGCTGAGTATTTAATTATTATTTGATATTTGCTGGTTATTAGCCTGATTTAGACAGAGTAACCAGATATCAGGACTCAACAAAGTATCGATACTATTCCATATCGTGATAAGTAAATGCTTTTCATGTGTCATCTGCAACTATACACAGCAGAAATAAATGTGGTAGTGTGAACTCTTAAACTACGGCAATAAAATGTAATTACCGTATTTTAGTTGATGTCTCGTAGAAGAAGGCACAGGAAAAAATTTATGCCACTTCAGTTTGGAATTTGGTCGCCGGTCTGTGGTGGATGGTTGCGAGTTGTCAACCATGAGGCTAATTTATCCACGCAAGATTTGGTAAAGCTGGCAGTTCAGGCAGACGAGTTAGGTTATCACTTCTATTACATTCCTGAACATTACTTGAATGCTGTTCATGGTCCTAATTATAATGTGACTGACGCCTGGATTACAGCAGCTTTAACAAGTTTGAATACCAAGAATATCAAGATTGTTGCGGCTGTACAACCTGGTTTTAAACTACCTGCGGTCGTTGCCAAGCTGAGTGCAGACATTCAAAATCAACTCAGTAATGGTAGATTTGCTCTGAGTGGTATTGCAGGTTGGTGGAAATTAGAAGTAGAAAGCTATGGAGATATCTGGTTACCGCACAGCGATCGCTACGCGCGATTAGAAGAGTATATTGATGTAATCAAGGGGCTGTGGACAGTTGAAGCTTTTAATTACGTTGGTAAATACTACACGATCGCAGGCGGTATTCTTTCAGATAAGCCTACACCAACACCACCGATTTTCATTGCTGGTGAATCAGACCGGGCGATTGACCTAGCGGCTCGTCAGGGAGATTATTTATTTATCAATGCTGATGATCCTGAAAAAACAGCAGCATTGGTGCAGAAAGTGAAAAGATTGGCTAGCGATCGCTACCAGCGCCAGATTAAAGTAGCAATGAGTGCGTTTGCGATCGTTCGTGAACATACCGCCCAAGCCGAAGCCAGATTATCAGCAATTTATCGTTCTGCGGATCAGCAGCAGATCAAATACTTTCAAGAGCAAATCGATCCTAACGTAGTTGCCCACAACAAACTCGATATCAGTCAAACCATTGAAGCCAATCTAGGTTTATCTGCTCAACTCGTTGGCGATCGCTATACTGTTATTCAACGTCTGAAAGAATACGAAGCCGTTGGCGTTGACTTAATAGTACTGAAATTTGAATCTATGTTGGAAGACACTATTCGCTTCCATAAACTAGTGATTTCCGAATATACACAGCAGAACAGCTTAATTGCGTTGTAATTAAAAATCTTGCCTTACCTAGTATGAATAAGATTAAACTCGAAGACATTACCTTAAACCACATCAAAATTTTAAAAGCAGTAGATGACTGTGGTAGCTTCTCTAAAGCAGGACAAAAACTAGGGTATAGCCAGGCATTAATTAGTAAAAAAGTAAAGCAAATAGAGGATTATTTCGGAGTAGTTCTTTTAAATCGCTCTCCTGGCTCTATATGCTTGACTAATAAAGGCAAAAAATTGATTTCCCAGACACTTAATGTAGTAGAAACTGTAGAAAATCTGCAAGAAGAATTTCAAGCAACATTTAGCACTGAGGGCGAAGATTTGATATTGGGGGCTACTAATTTAATTTTAGAAGTCTGGCTAAAACAATATTTACAGCGATTTCAGCTTTGTTTTCCAGGGAGAAATATTAAAGAGATTGCGGTTCAGAATAGCATATTTTTCTCAAATTCTCAACTTATAGAGATGGATCTCTTGCTCAATAGTTGCTCTGGATATAAGGAGGAACACCACTGCACTAGATTAACAACTCATAAAATGCTGCTTGTTTCCTTTGGGGCAAATAAGCATCTCAATGAGCATAGCTTAATTAAAATCAATGATATTGAGCTAGCTGATGTTGTGCTTTTAGATGCGGTTCATCATGAACTATCTAAAAACGAATTTTTGATAAATAAATTAAGTAATACAAAGGTGCTATATAGTTATCAAGATGTCCTCAAATATGCTTCAGAAAATCAAATTTTAACGATTGTACCTGACTTTTGTCAAGCTGATATAATATCTAAATACAAAGCATTAACTTTGACTATTCAAGATGTTAACGAATATGGCATTTATCTTCATGTTCCTCGCTTTAGTGAATTGTTAATATCCGCAGAAAGTTTGGTGAGAAGTTTTAGACTCGATCGGGATAACTTGGAAAGTTTGCCTAATGTGAATCTAATTTTAGGTAGCTGTTCTTCCAAAGAAGAAAATGTTCTGAGGATAGGTATTCAAAGGGATTCTATAGGACAGTTTATTGCTGGGTATGGGACTAAATATATTTCTGATTTACAAAGAGCATCGTCATCACTTGAACAACCTATTTTCAAAAATATTGAAATTAATCGAGATTTCGAGTTACAAATTCTGCCGTTTGCCTCTGGGGAACAAATGAATCGACAGATGAAACGGGGAGAACTGGATATTTGTATTTTAGATGACATCTCTCTCTTGAATAATGGGAGCCAATTTTTTGATGATTTAAGTTTTGGTTCTAAATTAATTGGGATTGCTTCGTATAATCTTTTGGGTGAGGATATTAACATTATTCTCCCTAAAGATTCTTCTATAAACACTATTCAAGAGCTTCAAGGGAAACGAATTTCCACCTTATTTGGTTCAAATGCTCACAGGTTTATCATTACTCTATTTGACCTCTATGATATGGATGTCAGTAAAGATTGCAGATTAGTGAATGAAGATCCTCGGAAAGCAAGTAAGAGTTTAGCAAATAAAACTATAGATGCTTACGTGTGTTGTCACACTTTTGCCTCAATTTTAGAAGGATATGCTTTTGTCAGAAAGCTGCCTTTATCTCAGACGGTTAGTTTAAGAATTCCATCAATCAGAGGAATTGTCTGTCGCTCACAGTTCATTAAAGAAAACCCTAAAATTGTCGTTGCTTATTTACATGATTTAGTAGTTGCTAACTATTGGTTTAATTCATCTCCAATAAATGCAGCAGATTTATTAACTAAAGTGACTGATATTAGAAAAACTCAAGTAAATCAGTTTTTTAATCCTGTCTTTGGTAACCGCATCGATCCGACCCTCAAACCTCAATGGTCTTGGTTGCTGAAAACTTTAAATCGCAGGTTGGAAGGAAAATATGGCATTTCCCTGTTTGATGTAGATTTTTGGATAGATGATTATTTCTTGAGACTTGTCTACAATCTGCTGAATCTAGATTATCATTTTCATCAAGTTTCTTTTGCCAGTGAATTTTCTAGCAGCTATTTTGTCGAGGAACAGTTTAGCCGACACATGAAAGTTCTCTATAATAAATACGATCTGTTGCTCCAAGATTCAATGGCGATCGCTCTCCAGTCAAAGCCAAACCAGTAATTTTGGTTGGTGATGTATGCGATCGCAGTAATTGAACTCACGTTATATTAACAAGGGTAAAAGAAAAACTTTTCCCTTTACCCCTCCAAAACTTTACATACTTTGGTTTAATCGCGCCTATTTACTTCGGCAA
This sequence comes from Nostoc sp., assembly GCF_036919675.1. Taxonomy (GTDB): domain Bacteria; phylum Cyanobacteriota; class Cyanobacteriia; order Cyanobacteriales; family Nostocaceae; genus Nostoc. Next base: position 48,785 of record NZ_JBALCP010000069.1, on the reverse strand, counting down.
AACCACACTTTGACGCACAGTACGCTTGCGATCGCTTTTACGAATACCTCCAGCCATCTGATATTCATGGCTATTGTTACCATACTTATAAGCAATACCACGCAAAATTTTCTCAGAATAGTCTGCCAAATCTTGTTCATTTTCGGTGATCTGGGTTAGTAAGACATCAATAGTCGAGAGGGTGGTATTGTATGCTTCTAGAGATTTTCGGTGTGGAGGGATAATAAAGTTGGAAAACTTTTTGACCTTAAAATATTAATATTACGTTAAGTCCAATCGCAATGACAAAAATAAAGTTGGAAAATTTAGAGTAGCCTAAATGTAATTTGTAAATAAAAAAGTTGGAAAATTTTTCAAAGCCATATACCACAACCTTTTAGCAGCAAGAAGAAACCTGATAATAGGACATTTTGAGTTCCACAAACGCGATCGCAAGTTTTAGCCCCCAATAACTGCAAGATTGTTTCCTTAACAGAACAATAGTGCCTCCTGAAGTGAAAGCCTACATTTATCCACATTTGGAATCAGAGGTACGTGGCGCGTTAGCCCAGGTAAAAAATCTTCTCAGCCAAGGAACGCCAGCAAATGAAATTGTGCTTGTAGCTAGGGATGATACTCTTTATGGGCCAACAGTTTTAGATGTAGCTTACGAGTACAAATTACCAGTACGCGCTCTGTATGGAGTCCCCTTGAACGCCACTAGGTTGGGAGCTTGGGTACAGTTGCTATTGGAGGTTATCCAAGAAAAATTTCCCTTTGAGTCAACTGCCAGATTGCTAAGGCATCCTTTGTGTTCTGCTATATCTGCTCCAGTTTGGCAAGAAGCCCGTAAACAGCATCCATCTGACCTTTTGGCATGGCAAAATTTGGGCGTTAACCTGTCCCTGCTTGATTCGCCGCACGAAGATAGTCGCGCTAATTGGGTAGAGCGGATACAAGATGTATTGAATAAATTTAACTTGCGCCAAGGTGCAGGACGTTGGGCTAGGGAGATTGTTGCTTATTATGAATTTCAAGAAGTGCTGGTGGACTTGTCGAAACCTGAAGAGGAAGTCATCAGTTTAGGAGAATTTGCTGCGGATGTGATAGGCAGTTTAGCACTGATAACTGTGCCTGCCCAACCCGGTAGAGGGGGAGTGGAATTACATACACCCCTGTCATTATTTGGAGCCAAATTTCAGCACGTTTTTGTTTTGGGTACAGTTGAAGGCATTTTACCAGTACCAGTACAAGATGACCCAGTATTGGATTTCTTTGAACGTAAGCTACTGCGCCAACAGGGGTTTGAGTTTGAGGATGCGGCACAAGCAGCGCGAAGAGAGGTAATTTCATTCTACGCTTTACTACAAACTCCTACCCTAAGCTTGACTTTTTCTTACCCGCAGATGGTTGGTAAAGAAGTCACTTTACCCAGTCCTTACCTGTCACGATTAAAACTGGAAGTTGTGCAACCGCTACCTTTACCGATTGCTAGTTTGGAAGAGGCACGACAAATTTATCTCCGACGTGAGACTTTACCAGACGATGATGTTTTACCACAGGCAGTTCATGCTTGGAATGTGGAAAAACGAAGATAAGGAGCAAACCCTTATGATGAGTACGATGGAGTCATTGGTTTGCCATTAGACCCGGATAGACGAGTATTTAGTGCATCTCAGCTAACTGCTTTAGGTCAATGTCCCTTTAAATGGTTTGCTAATAAAGTTTTAAAATTGGCAGAGTTGGAAGAAGCAGAAGAAGAATTAAGTGCAGGATTAAGAGGTTCTCTCTATCACCGTAGCTTGGAACTAGCTTTATTAAATACTTCAGATTTAACCAAAATTACAGAGAATTTACAAAATGCTTTTGTGCAAGCAGAACAAGACTTACAGTTACCTGTATTGTCAGCCTGGGAAGCTCGGAGAGTAGAACATTTAAAAGTTTTAGAACGTGCCTGTGTGCAACCTGATTTTCGTCAACCAGAGGCAGAGTTTTTCCATGTAGAAAAAGAGTTTACTGGAGAATGGTATGGCTTAAATATTAAAGGTATAATTGATAGAATAGACCGCAGCCCTCAAGGTTTAGTTTTATTAGATTACAAAACCAGTTCCCAAGCACCACCAGGTATCAAAGATGAATCTGGTAAAACTAATGTAGATATTCAACTCCCTGTATATATTCACTTTGCTAGTACAACTTTGTTTCCTGGGGAAACAGTACATGAAGCTTATTATTACTCTGTAACCAAGGGCAAAAAGCTTTCTAAGAAACAACCCAGCCAAGAAACACTAGAAGCGATCGCCCAAAAAATCAAAACTTACTTGCAAACAGGATATTACCCTGTTGCACCAGATGTTGATCAAAATGCCTGCCAGTATTGCCCTTACGACTTAGTTTGTCGTAAAGGTTCTCGCCAAAGCCGCAAAGGAATTAACCTATGAGTTTGACTGAACAACAGCAAAAAGCAGCCTATGCCAATGGTAGTGTTGCAGTCATAGCAGGTGCGGGAACTGGTAAAACCTATATGCTTGCCGAACGCTACTTGTATCATCTGCGGGTGCGTGAGTTTTCACCTTTAGAGATAGTTGCAGTCACATATACAGAGAAAGCGGCTGCGGAGTTGCGATCGCGCATTCGTCTTTTGGTTAGTCAGGAATTACCAGAACGTTCTGACTTATTGGCAGAACTTGAGGCGGCTCAAATTAGTACTATCCACGCTTTAGCAATGCGAATCTGTCGGGAACATCCTCAAGCTGCGGATGTGCCACCTGACTTTACAGTTTTAGATAAACTGGAGGGAATTCTTTGGGTTAGCCAGTGGTTAGATGAAGCATTGGATTCTTTACCTGTAGAGCTTTACGAAAAAATTCCTTATTCTTTGATGTCCCAAACTTTGCAGACATTGCTGAAAGACCCAATTGGTGCTGAGAAAGCTCTAGCACAGGGTACTGAAAAATGGCAGCAGTTGGCAGAGGAGTTACAAGAAAAAGCTCTTCGTGAGTTGTTGCAGCATCCAACTTGGAAACAAGCACGCATCACTTTACAAACTTATGTGGGACAAGCAAGTGATCGCTTGGAAGTGGAAAGCCGTCAACCAGCTTTACAAGCAATAGATACTGTAGAGTCGGGAGAAAATATTACAGAATCACTATCAGTAATAGCTGGACTAAAAATTAATGTTGGCAGCAAAAAAAATTGGACAGAGGGAGCCTTAGAAATTGTTAAGAAAACTATCGATGAAGTACGAGAGTTAGTCAAGAAAGCTCTTAAAGATGGTTTAGTAACTCTAGAATTTGGTGTGGCTGATGAGCAGTTAAAGACTATGTTACCAGCACTGCAAGAAGCGTTTAGTTTAGTACAAAAACATATTAATCAAGAGAAACACCGTTCTCGTGTTTTGGACTTTGCAGATTTAGAAGTTGGCGCACTGCGAGCTTTACAAGATGAGCAAGTACAGTTTTATTATGCTCAACGATGGCAGGCTTTCTTAGTCGATGAATTTCAAGATACTAACCCTGTTCAGTCGGAGATATTACAATTACTCACGCAAAATACTTTACTGACTATAGTCGGGGATGCTAAACAATCAATTTATGGCTTTCGCCGTGCTGATGTTGAAGTATTTCATAGTTGGCGCGATCGCATTACAAGTTGTGGTGGAAATGAGGAGACTTTAACTACTAGCTTCCGCACTCATAAACTACTGGTGGATGATATCAACAATATATTTGCCCCATTGTTAGGGAATATACACCAAAATTTAGACGCTCATCGCGCAGACTGCCCTAATTCTCAGCCACCAGTACAAGTTTATACAGTACAAGCCGAGTCAGACATCAATAAACCTCAGCGTTTAAGAGTAGAAGCTTGTCATCTAGCAGAACTCCTCAAACAAATGCTAGATGACAAAATCCCGGTTTACGATAAAAAAACTCAGATGCTGCGTCCAATACTGCCTGGAGATATTGCAATATTGTCTCGCACTTGGCAACCGTTGGAAGTTTACGGCGAAGCTTTGGAAAGTGTGGGAATTCCCGTTGCTTTGGCTGGCGGTGGTAATTTACTAGCGACACGGGAAGCTAAAGATGGTTGGGCGTTGTTGCGTTTTTTGGCTGATCCCAGTGACGATTTAGCTTTAGTGGCAGTCCTGCGTAGTCCGTTTTTTGCAGTTAGCGATCGGGTTCTGTTTACTTTTATTCAAAGCCAAGAAGAAAATGAGACTACAGAATTATATGAACAATCGAAAACTAACTGGTGGCAGAAACTAAAATCATCCGATATTCCTGAATTGCAGCGACCATTACAAGTATTAGGTCAACTGTTGCGCGATCGCAATTTAGAACCCCCAACTCGCCTTCTACAAATAGCAAATTATCTAACTGGTTATACTGCTGTCATTACTAACTTACCTGGTGCAGCACGGCGAGAAGCTGACTGGCGAGGTTTTGTAGAATTATTACAACAGTTAGAATATGGCAGTAGTGATGTGTTTGCCGCAGTACGTCGTCTCAAGCGGTTAGCAGCAGCAGAAATAGAAATACCCCGTTTACCTTTATCAGCTAATGATGCAGTAGCTTTAATGACTATCCATGCTGCTAAAGGCTTGGAGTGGTCAATAGTCGTTATTCCTGATTTAGCTCGTTCCCAACATCATCCCAGCGAAACAGTTTACTTTGACCCTGGATACGGTGTTGCTTTGAAGCTAGAGGATGAGCAAGGTGAAACTCAAAAGCCTGTGCTTTACGTTTGTTTGGAGCATTTGCGGAAACAGAGGGAAGAAGCAGAGGCTTTGCGGGTACTGTATGTAGCTTTAACCCGTGCGCGAGATCAACTAATTCTGACTGCAACCCATGAATCTAAAGGTAGTTTAAATAAGCTAGAACTTGGTTTAGCTGCTGCGGGAATTTCGATAAATACTATTCCTTTTGATTCAGAATTAGCACAACCCCCAGTTCCACCAGAACCACCTTTACCAGCAGAACCTCATAGTTTACTAATTAATTCTGTAGGATCAGGTTTATTTGAATTGCCTGTCACTGCTTTAAGTGAGTATGCCCTATGTCCCAAACGGTTTGCATATCGGTTTATACAAGGCCATCCAGGGATTGGCTCAGGTATTGGAAGGGCAAGGCGAGTGGGAACTTTGGCACACTTGGCTTTGGAACGGGATATCCGCGACTTAGAAACATTAGCAGGATTTGACATTAGTCTGGCAAAAGAATATGTTGATGAGGCTTTGCAGCTAGCACAACGATTTGATCGGGTGGCAAATTTTGCCCAATTTCAACAAGGGCGGTGGGAGTTGCCTGTAAATTTGAATGTTGGACGCTTGACTTTTAACGGTATTGTTGATTTGTTGGGAGATGATTGGGTTCTAGATTTCAAAACTGACCAAGAGATAGACCCACAACATCACCGCTTTCAGCTTTGGGCTTATGCACAAGCAACAGGAAGTACTAATGCCCATATAGCTTACCTGCGGCATGATTATTTGCACACGTTTAGCACTGAAGAATTACAAACCACTGGTCAAGAGGCAGAAATTTTAGTTCAACAGATTTTGGATGGAAATTTCCTGGCTAATTCTTCCCACACTAATTGCGGCTTTTGTGCTTATGGAGAAATTTGTGACCAACGTTTTCAAGAAACAGGAGAGGCAGCAGAGTTAACAACCTTTGAATTGGCAAATACAGAAACCCAGGATAAGCAAGACAGTGAAAATGAAAATTCCTCTTCATCAACAAAGTTATCGTTTGAGGTGAAGAAGCAGCCTGAACAACCAAATATTTCTGAATATGAATTAATAGCCACTAAAATTAGCAGCTACTTTCCCCAAGTAGCAGAACTGTACTATCGGCTGATTATAGTTCCATGCGATCGCACTCAAAAAATCAACTTTCAACAAATTGCTAATGTTAGTAACAATAGATACATCAATGTCAACTTAGAATTGAGTCGAGAGTTACTAGAGTTAACACAACAGCAGCGTTCTTTAAAAGCAGAAGAGTTATTAAGAAAAATAATTGGGAATCCTGATAATAGGGTTATTTTTTTAGAACACTGGGAGATTCTGTTTGATACTTCTCTCAAACTTGATCCATTACGCTGTCTCCAGAAATTAGCCCGCGATCGCATCATTGTTGCCGTATGGAGCGGTATAATTGAAAACAGTCAACTAATATATGCCGAACCAGATCATCCTGAGTACCGCCGTTATCCTACAGCGGATTTTTTAGTGGTTAACCTAGAATAGGCAGAAGCTGACCTCAGCTAGTAACTAGATAGAAGATGGTGCTATGAAATACGGTGAGTTAATTCAATTTGAGCCTATTGAAACTGTAATTCAGTTACAGAATGCTAGCGAATTGGCTGAGGCACAGCGACTAGTTACTACTTATGTAATTTCTGAGGAAATGGGGGAACGGCTTGCAACTGTGGTTTTTCCTAATTTGCAGTTTGAGCAGCCTGCGGACAATAAAGGTATTCTTATTGTAGGAAACTACGGTACTGGCAAGTCGCACTTAATGTCAGTATTGAGTGCGATCGCAGAACATACAGAACTTTCTAGCTATCTCCAAAATCCTCAAGTTGCTGAAAGTGCGCGTCCCATTGCTGGTAAGTTCAAGGTGATTCGCATAGAACTGGGTTCCACAACAATGGATTTGCGAGAGGTTGTCTGTTCCCAGTTAGAAGCAGCACTCTTAGATTGGGGGATTGAATTTCAGTTTCCCTCAAGGGATACAATCCCTAACCACAAGGGTGTATTTGAAGATATAATGGTGCTTTTTCACACACAGTTTTCTGACCAAGGTTTGCTGTTTGTAGTGGATGAACTGCTGGACTATTTACGCAGTCGCAAAGACCAAGCGTTAATTCTCGACCTCGGTTTTTTGCGGGAATTGGGCGAAGTTTGCAAAGATTTGAGGTTCCGCATTATTGCAGGTTTGCAAGAAACTTTATTTGATAATCCTCGTTTTGCATTTGTAGCTGATGCAATTCGTCGAGTCAAAGACCGTTTTGAGCAAATTCTAATTGCTCGTAGAGATATTAAATATGTAGTTGCAGAACGTCTGTTAAAAAAAACCGCAGACCAACTCACAAAAATTCGAGAACATTTAACTCCTTTCGCAAAGTTCTACGGCAATATGAACGAGCGGATGGATGAATTTGTCAGGCTGTTTCCCATTCACCCGGATTATATTGATACATTTGAGCTAATTACTGTTGCTGAAAAACGGGAAGTGCTGAAAACTCTGTCTCTGACGATGCGGAAATTGGTCAGCCAAAATATGCCGGAAGATGCACCGGGTTTAATTGCTTACGATAGCTACTGGGATACCCTCAAAGAAAACCCTTCCTTCCGCGCAGTTCCTGATATTCGCGCAGTAATTGATTGTTCCCAGGTGCTAGAAGGACGCATTCGCCAAGCTTTGACTCGTCCTATTTATAAGCCAATAGCATTGCGAATTATCGCCGCGCTATCAGTACATCGTTTAACTGTAGGAGATATTTACTCACCTTTGGGTGCAACACCAGATGAGTTAAGAGATAGTTTATGTCTCTATGACCCGGTAGTAGCAGAGTTAGGGGGTGAGCCTGCGGATGATTTGCTCTCCCAAATTGAAACGGTATTGCGGGAAATTTATAAAACGATTAGTGGGCAGTTTATTTCCTCTAACACTAATAATCGTCAATATTATATTGATTTAAAGAAAACAGATGATTACGATGCTTTAATTGAGAAGCGAGCCGAGAGTCTCGATAGTTCACAGTTAGATAAATATTATTTTTTAGCGCTCCAGCAGGTGCTAGAATGCACAGACCAAACTTATGTCACTGGTTATCGCATTTGGTTACATGAGTTAGAGTGGACGACCAAAAAAGTTACTCGCCAAGGCTATTTGTTTTTTGGTGCGCCAAATGAACGTTCTACCGCAGCTCCATCAAGAGATTTTTATCTGTACTTTATTCCACCTTTTGACCCGCCACCTTATAAAAAAGAAAAAAATCCTGATGAGGTTTTCTTTGAATTAGCAAAGCTTGATGATATCTTTCGGCAGAATTTGAATAAGTACGCTGCTGCATTAGACTTAGGTTCAACTTCATCAGGACAAGCTAAGAGAAGTTATGACGATAAAGCAAAAGGCTTTCTACGTAATTTGGTTAATTGGCTGCAAGAACACATGACAACAGCCTTTGAAGTAACTCATCAAGGGAAAACTAAACCCTTTTTGGAATGGATGAAGGGCGTGAAAGCAGCGAGTGGTGTGCGTGCGAATGTGCGCGATATTCTCAACACAATTAGTTCTGGCTGTTTGGCTAGCCATTTTACCGATCAAGCACCAGAATATCCTACTTTTAATGTGCTGATTACCAGTGCGAACAGAAGCCAAGCTGCACAGGACGCATTGCGTTTTATTAAGGGTAGCAGCAAAACCCAGCAAGCGATCGCAGTTCTTGATGCTCTAGAATTACTTGATGGCGATAAGCTTGATGTTCATCACTCTAGATACGCTAACTATATTTTGTCTCTTTTACAGCAAAAGGGTTCTGGTCAAGTTCTCAACCGTACAGAAATTATTCAGGATGTCTTGGGTGTGGAGTATATGGCTCCCGGTCAATATCGCCTAGAACGGGAGTGGGTTGTAGTTTTGTCGGCAACATTAGTTTATAACGGGGATATAGTATTAGCTGTTCCAGGTAACAAGTTTGATGCTAATAATTTGGATGCTTTGGTAACTACTTCTGTTGAGGAATTAATTAACTTTAAGCACCTTGAACAACCGAAAGATTGGAATTTACCTGCACTGAGGGCATTATTTGAACTATTAGGACTGACACCAGGAATGGCTCAGTTAATAACTCAGGGTCAAGCTGAACCAGTTCAGGAATTGCAGAAAACTGTTAGTCAAACAGTTAATGAACTTGTATTGGCACGTCAGAAATTACAAACTGGTTTAATTTTCTGGGGACGAAATCTTTTAACTGATGTATTACAGGATGAATATCGCTCTAATTTAGACCGAACTAAAACTTTTCTTGAGTCACTACAATCTTTTACTACCCCCGGTAAACTGAAAAACTTCCGCTATCAGGAGCAAGAAATCACTACACACCGTGGTGGTTTGCAAACCTTGGCAGAAATTACTGCACTGCAAGATTTACTCACCAACCTGGGATCAATTGCATCTTACCTGACTACAGCCGAGGCAGTGTTACCGAGTGAACATCCTTGGTTAGCTAAAATGCGACAGGAGCAGGGAGAAATTCTTTCCAATATTTTAAATTACCAGAAGCGTTCTACAGCTAATTTTCGTCAGCAAACCTTACAAAAACTAGCAAACCTGAAGCAGAATTACATTCAAGATTACATGGCATTGCATACCAGTGCGCGATTGGGTGTAAATGAAGACAAGCTCAAAAACCAGTTGGTGCAAGATTTGCGATCGCAAAGTTTACAGAAATTGACGACAATAGATTTAATGCCAGCTAGTCAGTTCCGGGAGTGGCAAGATAATTTGGCAAGTTTGAAAACTTGTGCAGTATTGACTGAGCAGGAATTGCAAGCCACAGCTATTTGTCCTCACTGTCAGTTTAAACCAGCAACTGAGGCAATAGAAATACCTGCTAGCAGCGAGTTAGCAGAGATTGAAACTGAGTTAGATCAAATTTTGGCGAATTGGACGCAGACACTACTGGCGAATTTGGAAGACCCGACAACGCGAGAAAATTTAAATTTGCTCAAATCGGAGCAAAGACAGTTAGTAGATAAGTTTTTGTCCTCAAGGATTCTACCTAATCCATTGACGAACGAGTTTATTTATGCGGTCAAGGAAGTCCTTTCCGGTTTGGCGAAAGTGGTAGTGAAGACGCAAGACTTACAAAAAGTTTTACTTGCAGGTGGTTTTCCTTGTACTGTGCAAGAAATGAAGAAGCGTTTCGATGACTATCTTAACGACCTTGCCAGGGGTAAAGATTTAAGTAAGGTGAGAATTGTCGTTGAGTGAGAGAATCTTAAAAGTTCATCGCCTATGTAACGCGATATACGACTTATTCTTAGAACCCCTCTCCAAACCTCTCCCCCAAAGGGAGAGGCTTTGATTCTTGCTCCCCTTCCCTTGTAGGGAAGGGGTTGGGGGTTAGGTCTGACGTTATATACTAACTTTTTCCTCACTTGTAGAGGGTTAAGGGTAGAGTTTTGCACAATTGCGGGTACTAGAGTAAACATCAGATGAGTTTTGACAATGTATGTAAATATTTAGCCGAACAATACCCAGGCGAATTTGTTCGTTGGTTGCTGGGGGTGGAAGGACAGACAGTTAAGGTGTTAAAAACAGAACTGAGTTTAGAACCAATTCGCGCAGACTCAGTTACTTTCCTGCAAACAGCGAATCGAATTTTACATCTGGAGTTTCAAACCGAAGCTATATCAAAACCTCCGCTTCCTTTTCGGATGGTGGATTATTCGATTCGTTTAAAGCGACAATATAAGTGTCCTGTGACCCAAGCGATTGTATTTTTGCAGGAAACTACAAATGAACTTGCTTTTACCCAGGAATATCAAGACGAAACCACCATCCACCGCTATCAGGTTATCCGCTTGTGGGAGCAATATTCGGAATTGTTCCTCAATAACCTGGGACTTTTACCTCTAGCACCATTGACGCGAACTGATTCTCCTCAAAGGTTGCTAGCACAAGTTGCAGAAACAGTGGCTAGAATTCCAGATAGAGAACAGCAACAAAATATTGCAGGGTGTTTAGGGATTTTAGCTGGTTTGCGGTTTGAGAAAGAGTTAATTAGTCAATTTTTGCGGGAGGAGATTATGCAAGGATCTGTGATTTATCAAGATATTTGGGAACGTTCAAGAAAAGAAGAAGCGGTTTCATTCTGTATATCTTTACTTGATGAACGCTTTGGCGAGATTAATTCATCAATAATTGAGCGAGTTAGGTCTTTGTCTGTAGAAAAATTAGAGGCTTTAGGTAGAGCGTTATTCAGAATTGCAGCAGTTGATGGTTTAGTTGCTTGGTTGGAAGAAAACGTATAAATTTCCACCTTCTATCCCCTCATTTATTCACGCAGTACACAGCAGGAAAGTGATGATGAAGGTAAATTTATGAGAGAACATATAAAAAATTAAGTACAAAATGGATTCAGAGCAATTATCATTAGACATTCAATTAAAAGCCAATTCATTACCACAAAACACTGTAGAGTGTCTTGGTATATCTTTTGAAAGTGAGCAGGCGAGGCGAGATTATTTTTTGGAAAAGCTGCGACAAAAGTTAAAAGACCCTAACTTTCGCAATATTGAGGGATTTGCTCGTGGTGAAGATGAAGATATTCTGGCAATGTCAGATCCACCTTACTACACTGCTTGCCCAAATCCTTGGATAGCTGAGTTAATTGAGCAATTCGGCAAACAGTACAACTCAGACACAGATGATTATCACAGGGAGCCTTTTACAGCAGATGTGAGTGAAGGTAAAACTGATGGTCTTTATACAGCCCATAGCTACCACACTAAGGTTCCGCATAAAGCAATTGCTCGCTACATTCTCCACTATACCGAACCAGGAGATGTTGTTCTTGACGGCTTTGCAGGTTCGGGAATGACAGGTGTAGCTGCTCAAATGTGTGCTAAACCAGATCCAGATTTTAGATATACTGTCGAGTCAGAACGTAAAACTGCTGATTTACCTCAGCCAGAATGGGGTACGCGAAAAGTTGTATTGAACGATTTAGGTGTAGCAGCTACATTTATAGCTGCTAATTATAATTTGCCTTTTAATGTCAATGCTTTTAAAGGTGAAGCTCAACGTATTTTAGATGAGCTAAAGCAGGAAATCGGTTGGATGTACGAAACTTTGCACACAGATGGCAGAACAAAAGGTCAAATTAATTACACAGTGTGGAGTGAAATTTTTGCTTGTCCTGAATGTGGTGAAGAAATTATTTTCTTAGAAGAAGCATTAGACAAAGAAACCAAGCGAGTCAGAGATACATTCCCTTGTCCTAATTGTTCTGCACAATTAACAAAAGATAATTTGCAAAGGTTGATGGAAACTTTTTTAGATCCAGCAACCAATCAACCTCATCAAAGAATTAAGTTTACACCAGTATTTATTAACTACAGTATTAAAAAAGCTAAATATGAAAAAGAACTTGATCAACAAGATTGGGAAATTTTAAAGTTAATAGAACAACTTCCGCTACCAAAAACAATACCTACCGACAATTTTCCAATTAAGCAAATGTATCATGGTTCGCGTTTAGCTCCTAAAGGTTTTACACGCGTTCACCATTTGTTTCTTGCCCGTGCTGCTCAAGCTTTAGGAACTTTATGGTCAAAAGCTACTATTAGAAATGATAGACGAATACGCAACATCTTACTGTTTTTTATAGAACAGGGTGTTCGTGGTATGTCTTTGCTAAATCGCTATAAGCCAATTCAGTACGGAAGAATAGGCGGTTCACAAGTCGGTTTAGATTTGAACGGAGTTTACTATATTCCGTCTATTTCTACAGAAGTTAGTCCTTGGTATCAGTTTGATGGAAAACTTCAACGATTAACAAAAGCATTTGAATCTTTTCGTACAAATCTTGACCAAGCTGTAATTACAACTGGTACGGCTGCTCAACAAGGTATTGCTAATAACTCAATAGACTATATTTTCACTGACCCTCCTTTTGGTGAAAATATTTATTATGCTGACCTTAATTTCTTAGTAGAATCATGGCATCGTGTACATACCAACGCTGAACCGGAAGCTATTGTTGATAAAGCTAAGGGGAAAGAATTAATAGATTATCAAAAATTAATGGAGTCTTGTTTTACTGAATATCATCGTGTTCTCAAACCAGGACGCTGGATGACAGTGGTTTTTCATAACTCACGTAATGCCGTTTGGAATGCTATTCAAGAAGCAATGCTAGCATCTGGTTTTGTCGTGGCTGATGTACGAACATTAGATAAACAGCAGGGTTCTTATCGGCAAGTTACCAGCACCGCAGTTAAGCAAGACCTTATAATTACTGCTTACAAACCTAGTAAACAATTAGAACAAAATTTTCAATTAAAAATTGGTACGCAAGAAACTGCTTGGGAGTTTATACGCAGTCATCTCCGTCAACTTCCTGTTTTTATTGCTAAAAATGGACATTCAGAAATTATTGTAGAAAGGCTAAATTATCTCTTGTTTGACCGTATGGTTGCCTTTCATATTGAAAGACAGGAAAGTGTACCATTATCAGCCTCTGAGTTTTATTTAGGATTGGAACAAAGGTTTGCCAAACATGATGAAATGTACTTTTTGCCTGAACAAGCTGCTGAGTACGAGAGAAAACGTTTAACAGTAAAAGAAGTTCTTCAGTTAGAACTTTTTGTTACAGATGAATCGAGTGCTATTCTTTGGCTTAAGCAACAACTTACTAAAAAACCTCAAACGCTCCAAGAACTTACTCCTCAATTCATGAAGGAAACTCAAGGAGGCTGGACTAAGTATGAAAAATCTCCAGAACTACGTGATTTATTAAATCAGAATTTTTTAAGCTATGAAGGTGAGGAGTATATACCTCTACAAATTGTTTCATGGTTAAAACAATCTTCTATTTATCATGCAAAAATCCAGCAAATAGAACAAACTTCGCTATCAGAATCAGGATTAAAAACAACAGAACCTATACTGATAGAAGCAGCAAGAGATAGATGGTATATTCCCGACACTAATAAAGCTGGAGATTTAGAAAAGCTAAGAGAGAAAAGCCTTCTTAAAGAATTTGAAGAATACCGAGACTCTAAGCAGAAACAAATAAAACGTGTTCGTTTAGAAGCGGTTCGTGCTGGTTTTAGAAAAGCATGGCAAGAGCGTAACTATCCAATCATTATTGAGGTAGCACAAAAAATTTCTGAAAATATTCTTCAAGAAGACCCTAAACTATTGATGTGGTACGATCAATCTTTGACTAGGGCTGGTGAAGAGAATGTTTGAATATTTACTTGTAGAAGAATTAGGACTTTTTTCAAGGCTAGAATGGCAAAACCATAAAAAAATTAACATTATCATAGGTGAAAATGATACAGGTAAAACTTATATTTTAAAAGTTCTTTATTGTATAGCTAAAAGTGTTGAAGAATATACTAAAAGCTCAGAAACTGATAATAAAAGCTGGAAGGAAATCTTATCTGAAAAAATGTTTTGGGTTTATCAACCGGCTAAACGTAAGCTAGGTGAAATTGTCAAGAAAAGTAGTAATCGTCTCAATATTGAAACAATCTTAAGAAGTGATGACTATAGTTTTTCTTTTGGTAAAGATACAAAAGATACTATTACAAAATGTACTGATCCAGTTTATAAAAAATTAGATTTGAATGCTTTATATCTACCAACTAAAGAAATTCTTACTGCTTTTGATGCCATAGCAGCAGTTAATGAACAGTTAAAAATATTTGGCTTTGACCAGACTTATCAAGATTTGATACAAGCTTTGAGATTACCTACCTCTGCTAAGAAGTTAGATAAACCTTTAGAAGATGTTCTTGAGTCATTAGAAACTTTATTCCGAGGAAACCTTGCTTTAGAAAGAAAAAGATTTATTTTTAAGCGAGGACGCGAAAAATATGATATGTCTCAGGTAGCAGAGGGTATTAAAAAAATTAGTATATTAACTACATTAATACGTAATAGAACTATTAAAAAAGGTACGATTTTATTTATCGATGAACCAGAAACTAATTTACATCCTCGTGCCATTATTGCTTTGTGTGATATGCTTTTCTCTTTGAGTCAAGTAGGAGTACAGATTTATTTAGCTACTCACAGTTATTTTGTGATTAAACAGTTTGAAATATTAGCACGTAGACACCAAGAAAGTATTGAGCTATGTTGCTTAGAAAGAACAGAAAATATTAGTGTTAAATTTAATGATTTGAAAGAAGGAATGCCTGATAATCCCATCATAGACGCATCCATAGGTTTATATGAAGCAGATGTAAGACTAGATTTAGAAGCATAGTATGCCAATTTATGAAGAGAGTGGTTTGAGGATTACATTACCTGATGAACATAGTTTTCGATTACAAGACTGTTCTAGTTATGTAAATTTAAAGGGGAACAACTTATCTGAGATGGATTTTGGATGGTGGGATTCTACAAACGATACATTATCGTTATTAGAAATAAAAGACTATTCTCATCTTACGCCTCTTGAAAGGCTACCGGATCATCTTTTAGAGAAATTGATCAATAAAGTAACAGATAGTGTCATGATACTAGCATCTGTTTGGTCAGGGACGCTTCAAGGTCAAAATTTCTATAGAGAATTACCTGTTTCCTGCCAGGTTTTTCCAACACATCCTAAAAAAATAAAAGTTTTTTTTATTTTTAAAATAAGTGATGAAATAAAAATAAAACAAGAATTAACAGATATAAGAGATAAGTTAAAAAATAAAATGTTAGGTAGACTAATGCTTTTTGACATAACAAATCTTGTTTTAGTTGATCACGAAACTGCTATAAAATTTATGGGAATGATTGCTACTGTATAGTCTTTATACTTTTTAAACATAAGATGAGTCTTAGTGAATGGTTGTGGAGTGAAGAACATCGCCAACTATGCAAAGTCATTGAAACCCAGACTCTTTGGGGTAATACCTTCTATCGCATCTGGCTACCCAACCAAGAAACTGTAGTTCGCGTTCGCGCAGACACACTAAAACCACTATTTGATGCAACGGTTAGTAACATCCTCTACCCATGCCATCCGCACCACTTTAGAAAGGCGGTTAGAAGTCCTGCGCGAACCAGAAGAACAACTAACCCTCTTCCCCATGTTTGCCGCAGAGGAATGGTCAGAAATGGACGGACAGGAACAAGTAGATTCACTACTGACAACCCGACTCAAAGCATTTAAAAACGAAAAAGCTGAGGTGGAATTATTACTAGAAGCTGCCAAACTCACAGAAGCCGCAGGTGCAGACCCGAAGGCGGAAGAGTTACTAGACTGGATTTATCGCTTGCAGCAGGAAGAAAGCGACCCTGACATCAAAGTTCTGATTTTTACTGAATTTGTCCCTACCCAAAAAATGCTGCGAGAATTTTTAACTCAGCGCGGTATTTCTGTAGTTTGTCTCAACGGTTCAATGGGTATGGAGGAACGCAAACAAGTTCAAGAAGCCTTTGCTAAAGATGTTCGCATTTTAATTTCCACTGATGCCGGTGGAGAAGGATTAAACTTACAGTTCTGCCACGTAGTCGTTAATTACGATATTCCCTGGAACCCCATGCGATTAGAACAGCGCATTGGTAGGGTAGACCGGATTGGACAAACTTTCTCCGTCCGCGCTTTGAACTTTGTGTTTGAAGACACAGTAGAATACCGCGTCCGTGAGGTACTCGAAGAAAAGCTGGCAGTCATTCTTAATGAATTTGGTGTAGACAAAACTGGCGATGTCCTGGATTCAGCACAAGCCGGACAGATATTTGACGACTTGTACATCGAAACCCTGATCAACCCAGAAATTTTAGATACCAAAGTTCAAGAAGTGGTGAGTCGAGTACAACAGCAACTTGTAATAGCCAAAGAAAGTACAGCAATCTACCAAACAAACGAGGAACTAGATCCTACCGCCGCACAACAACTCATAGATCATCCCATTCCCCATTGGGTGGAACGGATGACGATCAATTATTTGCGATCGCATGGTGGCATAGCTGAAAAACAAGGTGACACTTGGAATTTAACTTTACCCACAGGTGAACAGTTAAAAAACGCTGTGTTTAATGTAACAGAAGCAACAGCCGCAGCCAATGCCCAACACTTAACCTTAGAAGATTCTCGAATTCGAGGCATGGTTATGGCGAAACAAGTTTTCGCCGAAGGGCAACCCATCCCTTATCTTTCCATCCCAAGTTTACCAGCAGATGTCCAAGGATTTTGGTCACTGTGGCGAATAGCTATTTATACCGAAGATTGGAATCAGCAAAGGATGATGCCCCTATTTCTGAATGATGATGGACGAGTTTTCTTACCTACAGCCCGTTATATTTGGGAACAATTATTAACAGAGGAAGTAGAGATTCAAAAACACCTCTGTGGAGAAGAAGCAACAAAAGCATTTGGCATAGTTTGGGAAACAGCATTAGTTCAAGGTAAAGGCATTTATGAGGAACTGCTAAGGAAACATCACCAACAGCTTGAGAAAGAACGTGAAAAAAATATGTACGCTTTTGCAGCAAGACGACGTGCGATCGAACGTATTGGGCTACCTCAAGTGAGAGATTATCGTTTGACGCAGCTGACGCAAGAAGAACAAACTTGGCGTGAAGCCATGCAGCAAAAATCTGAGGTAACACCAGAATTAATACCTTTATTGCTAATGCGGGTGGAGAATTATTTGTGAACTGGCGTGACCAAATCTTAAAAGAATTTACACCACAGGTGGCAACTCTGACCTTAGTTGCAGATCCAGACGGCTTGCTGACAGAAGCAGAGATGTTGCAAAGAATACAAGCAAGAGGTTTTGAGATAGTCCACTTTGAGGATGCGATCGCCTTCCGCTACATCTACGAGTCCCAATATCGTCCCCAGCAAGAACAAGGTACAGCCTTAGATTTAGTAATTGTCGTCAACAAGGATACACAAGAGTTACGCTTGCTCCCCTATGATTTAATACAATCAAGACGGCAGCTTGCTTTCAGTATAGGCAGTTTATTTCCCAATTTTAGCTACAGCGTAGTTAATTCTCTAGACCGCAGCAATTTTGATGCACTATATCAAGCACAGGCACAACATAAGCCAGAACAATTAGGTGAAAATGCCACTAAGGATTTTGTTCTGCGGTATGTTTACAACATTGATCCCGACTTAATACAGCAAACATCGGATTTACTGCTAATTCTTTTACGCTGGCACTATCGGGGACAAAGATTACGAGAGATTTTATGCGATCGCTTCATTCAAACTCTGAGTGATCGGCAATTATTTTCCACTTTACCCCTAGAAACAATCATTTGCGATCGTCAAGCCTTCTTTGCCTTTTTGCAGCAAGCTTGGCCACAATTCGTTCGTCAGCACCTAGTAAAGTCAAGCCAAGTTTCTGAAGCAACTGGTACTTATGCCACTTCGACTAAATTGCCCTTTGAGAATCAAGATATTCGCGTTTACATCAACCATCTTTTTTTAGAAGGTTATCTTCAACCGATTAACGCTGATGAATTAAAAATAACTACCACAAATTTGGAGTCAAACCCTTGGATAAAAGTAGGTTTGCGTTTCAACCCAAAAGCTGACCAACACAGACGCTTACAAGGTTTATTAGAATCTTTAGATTCATCCATTCCTCCCAGTGATGCTAAACACCAAGATTGGCTGAAGTTTAGTGAAGCTTGGGCAAAATTGATAGTTTTGTGGCACCAAGACAAGATATCAGACTTTCATGGACAGTTTCTCACCCTGCAAGGAAAGGTAGATACTGGCTTTTTTAGCTGGGTAAGTTCGCGCTATGGGACACTTTACAGTCAACCACCAAGTCCTCCCGTGATGTTACACCAAATTCCGCGTTTTCTATCACGGTATTTAGAAGCATCGAAAACCAATAAAGTAGCCTTAATAGTATTAGATGGTCTAGCTTTAGACCAGTGGTTAGTGCTGAAAGAGGTGCTGCTTGCACAACGTCCTCAGTTAAACTTCCGCGACGAAACAGTATTTGCATGGCTACCAACCATCACTTCCGTTTCTAGGCAAGCAATATTTGCAGGGAAACCTCCAATTCTTTTTCCCAGTAGCCTTGAAACCACAGCTAAGGAAGAATCTCTCTGGAAACAATTCTGGACTGATGAAGGCTTAAATCTGGCTGAAGTTGCCTATGTTAAAGGGCTGGGTGAAGCAGATAGTGTTTCGTTGGTAGAACAGAAACTATCTCCCAGATTACGGGTGATAGGTTTGGTAGTGGATAAAGTCGATAAAATCATGCACGGAATGCAACTTGGTACTGCGGGGATGCACAACCAAGTACGGCAATGGGCAGAACTTGGTTGGATGGCAAATTTCTTAGACCTTCTGGTGGCACAAAAATTTCAAATTTTTCTGACATCTGACCACGGTAATATTGAGGCAACTGGTATTGGACAGCCCAGAGAAGGTGCGATCGCTGATTTACGTGGAGAAAGAGTGAGAATATACTCAGATTCTATTTTGAGAGCAAAAGTTAAAAGTGAATTCCCCAATGCAATTGAGTGGCAACCTTTAGGATTACCAGAAAAATACTTACCGCTTCTAGCACCCGGTCGCCAAGCATTTATTCAAGAAGGGAAACAAATTGTTGCTCATGGTGGTATTTCTGTTGAAGAGTTAGTAGTACCATTTATTAGCGTTTCAGTTTGATCCAAATGAGCAGGCGGGTAGAAGTTGGTTTTAGTCAGCGCATTCAATTAAATTGGTTGGAACTTACAGCCAATCTTCTTTTAGCTGGTTCTACACGCTCAGAAATTCAAACAGCACTGAATGAATTTTTGCAAGATAAGGTTTCAGTTGGTAGTGAAAGTAAATCTAGTGGCCGCAGAAAAACCATTTCGATACTGCTGAAAATCTGGGTCGGAGTGCCAACAAACCTAGAACCTCTGCGAAATGAAGCTTTGGAACTTTTAAGAATCAGCCCATCTAATCAACACATAGTTATCCATTGGGGTATGGCTATGGCTGTTTACCCATTTTTCGGGACTGTAGCAGAAAATGTTGGGCGTTTACTGAGATTACAAGGTTTATTTGCAGCAGCTTCGGTGCAAAGACGCATCAAAGAACAGTTAGGTGAAAGAGAAACAGTATCACGCGCAACTCAACGTCTACTGCGCTGTTTTGTCGATTGGGGAGTCTTACTAGATACTAGTGAAAAGGGTGTATATCAACCAGCATCAGTGCAATTAGTCGATAACAGGAGGCTGGTAGCATGGCTCATAGAAGCAGTTTTAATAGCAAGTAATTCTAATTCCCAAGCTTTAGGTGTAATTAGCCAAACACCTGGATTATTTCCATTTATAGTTAGTCCCATCAACCTTAGAGATGTAGAGAAAAATCAAAGACTAGAATTTTTCTGTCAAGGTCTTGATGAAAATATGGTAATGCTGCGGTATTAGTTAATTATTTTTCTCTAATTTTATAACCCGTCCAAAAAACGAGCATTCTTTAATTTGACTAGATTGTGGTGCATTAGGCGATCGCTTTCATCTTATCTCCTCATAGTTTGTAAACTGTAGTAGCCCAAAATTCTGCCATTTGTTTACTACTGTAGCTATTATATGAGTGATAAGGGTAAAAAAGAAACGAAAATGTATATTTATGTTGCAGATGTTGTCTTTGTTGCTTGGAATAACGACAGAGGTGAGCTTCTGAAACGATTGCGCGGGAAAAAATCACGGCAGAAACTAGCTGATGAAATTGCAGCTAGAGGAGGGGAATGCTCCCATCAGAACATCAAAAAACTAGAGTATGGTGAGTCTGAAAGTGTATCTATTAAAGTATTAGAGGCTATTTGTGCTGCATTAAATATTTCTCTGAGCGACTTCCTTTGCACTGTAGAAGTGACTAATTAAAGTTTTCAATATTACCTTAATTTTTAAATACTAGAGTAGCTAATATATTTTATGAAATAAAAAAGGCGATCGCCCTCCGTCCAAAGATTGCGATCGCCTTTTGTAAAACCCTATCAATGAGGTTACTCAGATGATTGTACAAGATGAGTTTGACAACCAAGCCTCGGCTCAAGAAGAGTTTGAGGAATATGTTGACCATTTAGCTGACGCATTAGCACCAGAAATAGAAATTGACTCAGTGCCAGATGATTTGGGAGAACTGTATCGAGTTTGGAACGGTTCCCAACTTCTAGGAACTTTTTACCAGAATCTTGAAGGCAAATGGGTAGCACAACCCTGTAATAGCGATAAAAGACACTGCTGTGACACTTCTGATTCAGCGCTGCTTTTGATTATTGCTGTCAACGGCTTACTGGTCGCAGATGTAGCTTAGGACTCAATATTGTTCCCATCACCTAGAGACGTGTTAAATTCACGTCTCTTTCTTCTTTGGAACTTTTGATCAACAGAACTATCATCAAGAAAGCATTATTGACTTAATCCGGTTATTTATAAAGCTCACTTTCGAGAGCTGCTTTTACTCTCTGTGAGCAATTTTCTCGTAGCGCAGCAAGTCTAATCACCTTCCAAGGCTGAATTTCTTCTCCGCAATCATCAAGCCGCTGAATTGCCCACTTAATACGCCTAATCTGAAAATCCTCTACAGTTTCTGTCACTGATTCTAGATAAAGCTTAGTCACTGGCATTTCTGACAAATGTTTTTCGAGTAGTGCTAGTAAGCCAATAGCTTTGCCTATCTTGCCAATAGTTATTCTCGCGGGTTTTTCTGCACTCAGAAGCGATCGGACAGCATTTTTTACATTTTCGAGAACTTGCTTGTCTCCTTCTGCCCAGTCAACTTTACCGATGCAAGGGAGAGGCATTTTTAAAGAAGGCGAATTTTTGTTGAGCCATTCTTTATCATTTCTGTATAGCCAAATATAGGTTGCCTTAGCTAATGCCCTGAGAGTAGTTTTCGATGCCTCTGGATACTGCTGTAGTAAAGCTTTCCAAGCTTCCCTGTATTCTATTTTGTGAGCGCTGGCTAAATTTAGATTTGAGTCTAAAACTTCATGTGAGTCTACTAGCCGATTTTCCTGTGAAGATTTCCAAAAAGTTTTGAGCTTAAGTATCGCAGTATAGCGGTTTACTGTTCTAGGATCGACATTGAGCCGTCTTGCTGTCGCCCGTAAACCTAATCTTTGAATTTCTATAAGTTGTTTTAGCTTCTGCTCCCAAAATTGACCGTAAGTCAAGACTTTGCCAATTCGTAGCTTGTCTTCATCAGTTTTATCAGGGCCAGTTCTACAATAAACCATGCCACAGGAACAAGAAAAAGTACCTAATGGCTTTTTATTATCCAAACAGTGAGTGACAATAAGATTAGTTATTACTGGCTTGAGGTAATGATCTACCGCAGCATTTAGACACAGCCAAGGGCCTTCAGCAAAAGGTTTATACTCGTAATCCGTGTTGAAAAATTCCTCGATAGAATTCGTCAGAAATCTAATTAGGAGTAGGTGTCTGATGGGATGGAATGACTTTCTATGCTTCCTGACAATACTGAATAGCCAGTTTTGCTCATTTTCATTATTCACCATTGAGTTAACAGCCTTAAGCACTTCAGCACCATAAAAGAACAAGAAATTATCTAGTAATCTCTTCTGGTCTACTCGCCTGGTTGCAGTTGCAAAATCCTTTTCAATCAATAAAGTTATATATTTTCTTTGAAACCACTCTAGTTCTCTAGAGAAAAGATTACTAGTTATCAACCATGAAATATCTTGAGCCAGCAGTAGCAACTTCTTTAAAGTCTCTTGACTGTAAGTCTTTTGTATCGGTACAACAGGACAGTTTTCTTGGCTTGCAGCATAGTATTCATGCCTATTAAAACCTTGCATGGGAATTGTGCTATCTTGCAAAGTCACACCATGAACTGGGCAAACCAGAACCCCTGGTATTTGGTGTAGCCTATGCCAGTAGGACTCCCCATAGTTTTGCAAATCTTCTTGCAAACATTTTGGGCAAAATTGCAGATACCTCTGCACCTTCAGCGAACTCGCCATAATTCCGGTTCTGGTATGAATGTCTCCTCCGAAATCTGCCTTCATAGACTCCATCACCTGACTAGCTCTTTTCGGTGGTAGAAAAACACTGTAGAAAGGATAGAGGGTATATTTATATATCAAATCTTCTACTTGATAATTCGAGATAAATTGGAGATTTTCAATCAACGAATTAAGGTTAGAAGGTAAATCAACAGTAGCTATTACACCTTGAGAATTAAATAGCTCCTTTAAAGTTATTTTTGGACTGGTGTTACCACTCCTAATGTGGTAACGAGCCAAGATGCTGTATAAAATTTCATCTGGATAAGGGGCTGGAAAAAAGCCAAGCATAGATTCTTTCTCATGTTGAAACCGGAAAAGAATATTTTTGTAAATTCCAAGAGTGTTTCAAGTTTCTGGCGATTGCGTTTCACACCTTTCTCTTTACAGCAAACAAAATTATCAGGATTTTTGTCCTCTATAATCAATATTTCAGGTATTACACAACGCCTATTTTATCGTAAATTCAGGTATTACACAATAACTAAATATTTTTGAGCAATTTATAGAATCTACCCGTAGTTCTTGCTGTTGACTATGATTTAGGAGGTGTGTAATAGCTGGATAGTAATGGGAAAGAAAGGGCAGAAAGGACAAAAAGACGTACCAGAGATGTACGACGAGGTGAAAAAAAGGGTCAACCTAGCCCTAACTCCCACTGGTATTGAAGGATTAGATGCGATCGCCTCCAATTTTGATCTAAGCAGGTCGGAGCTTGTGGAGAGAATTGGCAGACGACTGATTTGCCTAGATACAAATTGCTTCACACAGGAGGAGATGGAAACTGTAAAAAAGCACTGACCGAATTGATTGCTAGTTACCGCGATCAGTTGAACGGTCAGGGTTTGTTTACTGGTGTTGGTGCAGTTGAGGGCGATCGCAAATTACAACTACAAAAGCAGATTGAGCAATGGGAACAAATCAATGCAAAAATTTCCAGTTAAGAGGGTAGTTGAAGTATAATCTATGACAAAGAGTAGCATAATCATGCTCAACGTCTTACGACATCTAATGGTAAAGAACTCGTAGTCAGAGTTGACAAATAATTCCCATCCAGTTCCTGCTCAACGTCTTACGACATCTAATGGTAAAGAACGAACTGAAAGTTAAACGTATACCTACACTTGAAGCAACTGCTCAACGTCTTACGACATCTAATGGTAAAGAACAGGAAGGTATCACGCTCAGGGGCAACGATTAATAAACTGCTCAACGTCTTACGACATCTAATGGTAAAGAACAGCGATGGCTAAACGTATTAATCCATCAGGTCTTCTAGATAATCTTACAAGCACCTGTCATTAGGAGGTACTAAATTTGCAAAATTTAATAGGCTAGATTAGTTTAGCAACGCTCAGAAGGCTTATTGTTAGAACTTTCTGAGGAATTGCAAGCATCCTTAATCATAATGAAAACGCTGAATTGCTGATTCAGTAAAGAATACCGACCTTTTATCTCTTTGTGTCGGCGCAACAAGCAGATATCCTTGTCAAAATCTAAATATCCTCCTTTTATTAACTAGTTTGAATTGTAGTCCACGATAAATCTGGTGGTTGCCATACCTGGGATTCTTGAAGCTCATAACACTGCCAGCGCGTTCTCTTAGACCCAACATGGTCAACCCAGTACGATAGAGTTAGCGAACCATCTTCATCTGTAACTAACCACCACAGCGACTTACCATTATAGTTCTCAGGTAAAAGGGTAACAGTATTGACTAGATCCCGACTTTCACCTAAACACAGTCCACCAAATCGATTAATAGAAGCTGGGTTCGCAAAAGCCTGCTGCAAAAGTTCTGGTAAAGTAAGCTTTGCTTTGTCTGTTTTCACCCAAACTACAAACTCAACGTTCGTTAGCAACTCTTGGTAATCAGGTTTAGCATTCTTAGGGTTGTGGATATCTTTCGTTTTAAACCTGCGAAAAGTCCGAATTAGAATAGATTTTTCTGGTTTAGACAAGAGTGCGATCGCTAATTGAGTTCCACAATGCTTATAACGATCTGTCTCACCAATCAGAGAAAGCAACATCCCGTACACCGTAGAAGGTGGAGGTACTGGATACGTTTCAGCGTATTCTCTAGCACGGGATTGACGAAAACAAGCAATAGGCACTTCAACTTTTAAAGCAATTGTCGTCACTTAGTCCCTCCCTGATGACAACTGCAAATCTTCAGCAATCACCTGTTTTAGTGCATTGACTGCGGATTTCACTCCAGGAAACACATTTGCTCCCAAATCTTTTAAACCCTGAGAAATTAAGCCTCCAATCCATAATTCTTTGGGATCAATATCTCCTATTTCTACCTGTCGCACTAAGTTTGATACTGACATATTTCCCAGTTCGTCTTGCTCAAAGCAATATAGAAAACGAGGCGAAAAATCATGCGTCCACCGCAGCACAATACTTTCAGGGGAGAAATCATACAAAAAACGGGATTTCCCGCCACTTCACCAATCGAAACTAAACCATCGAGCACAGCATGGATGCGAGATTTCTCTTTGAGACTATCGGGTGTCAATGCAAAACCGTATTGATAACGAGTAGCATGAATCTCTGTGGCATAAAGAGAATTTCGTCCTTTGACTCCACTAACAGCATTAAAGGTAATGTCTCCCGTAAAGGGTATCATTGATACTGCACGAGTAACTTCTAATACACCTCGTCTAGCAGTTATTTTCCCTTTAGGCTTTTGCTTGCCTTTACGTGGAGAAGTTTGCTTGTCCTTACCTTTAGAACTTTTTTTATTCTCATCTTGAGATGTTTCCTCTACCTCACCTTCAGCCTCATCTGACGCTTCCACTTTTGCAGCTTCTGCCTGCATAAATCCTAAAATATCATCATCAATAAAGCGAATATCATCAAAGTTGGGGTCTTGCCAAACATGATCTGCTACTGGTTGAGCATTCTCATCCCAACGTCGATTCACCGGATAGCCAACATTTTGCCAGTAGTACCGTAATGCCCAACGAATCGCCTCAGATGAAATGGTAGTATGAACTTCACCTTTCCAAATTAATTTTTGTAAGGTAGTTATGTTCCCTTCATTTTTCCCACGATTATTAGCTGCGGTTCCGTAATTTGTCAAAATATTGCCGAATAAATGAAACATTTTAAAGTTAGCTAAAAAATTAATGTAATCAATTCAAACAATACATATTTATTCATTGTTTAACTCAGCTTCTTTTGATATTTTTGTATTTATATTCTTGCTTTTTGGATAGCTAGCAATAGCAATAAAAGTTAAATCTCTGGCAACCTTCCAATCCATTATTCCCGATGTCAAGGGCAGTAATTCTTCCCAATGTTCTTCTAAAATTGAAAGCTGTCCCGCTCTTCCCCAGAACTCTGCAATAAATTTGCGGAAGTTTTCAACATTCGTGCATCGTCCTAATTGCGATAAAATACGTATATTTTCTCGTTCAATTTGAGCATATTGACCTTCTTTGGTTCGGTCATAAATCTTAGCATATATCTTTTTCAAGGCTTCATGACAAGCTTGAATAAATAGCTTTTGAGCTTCTATATCCCATTGAGAGTGTTGAATCATTTTGTATATTCCTCTATCTTCGTAAAGAATTACTTTTAATAAATTTAAATTTATGATTTTTATGTATAAATCATTCCACCAGAGAAAACCTTTTAGTAAATTATCAGCAATTATTCCTTTAATCACATTGCTAATAATAAAATTTTTATTTTGATAATTAATAACTCTGTACTCTGGAAAAGAGATGCAACTAAGCTGATAGATAATCTCAATTATTTCAGTCGCTTCTACCACTGCTATTTCCGTGCGAGTTTTTTGCTGCTTTGACCAAACTACCGTTCCAAATAATATTACTTCGCATCGTTTTACCTGATTGGGTATAGCAGTTGTTTTATAAGTCAGGAATCTTAATGCAGCATCTCCTAAGCTAGATATATGGAAATATTTGTAATCCAAGTTTCCCAAACTCCAGTATTGCTGGGCATAAATTTCTAAGTTAGTCACTTCAGGTATAACTACGGCATACTGTGGGTGTTGCGGTTGAGTATGCGATCGCAATACAAAGTAGTGGCAAGCAACAGGAGCATATAAAAGACCAAAAGCCAGTTGTGGTTTCTCTGAAAACTTAGTTTTTTTTGTAAAAGCGACATGACGAACTACAGATCCCGGATACAGCCAACCTACTACGCCAATTGACTGCTGTAAGAATTTACCTTGTTCATCGCAGAGTTGTTTAGCAAAATGCTGATGAGCATAGGAAACTGCTTTTTTATATTCGACATCTATTTCTATGCCATCAACACCGTCAACTTTTAATGACTTAGATTTTTTCCCCTTAAATTTAACAACCTGATTATGTTGGAGGAATGTTGCCGTGATTCCCAAGTGAATATTAATTTGGGTTTCAATATTGATGGAATGCGTATTTAAGCCTATCAACGAAATTAGACCCTCTTCATTAATCTGAAAAGATTGCTTTAGCAGCCAGTCTAAAACTATGAAATCCTGCCCTTGCCATTCAAGGCTGATACTACGAGGAGCCAGCAACCAAGTTAAATTACCAGGTCGTTCCGCAGCTATCGGGTATAGTTTTTCTAATTGCTTGAGCGTCATCCAAAGTCCTGCTATGCCAGCACGATGTATGCAAGTTATGCTTGGGTCGCCCAAATTTAACTGAATTTTGGGGTTGACAACACTAGCTACTACAGACATCTTATTTATTTCTGGAAAAGATTCAAAGACTTATTTAGATCCATTGAAGGTAAACTCTCTCATACTTACATTGAGTAGTAGCCAAAACCAGCTTTAACTTGCGTTTCCCTTTCTCTTCACTGGTAGAAAAACGCCACAACCCATCTTGCGCTTTCCCCCAATGCCATATCTCAGCAATGTTAGCGAATCTTCATTGCTGAGATTAATGATTTCTAACCCAAAACCCACAACTGTAAAGCGCTTGATTTTGATACTTCTACGTTTTGGGCTACCATCATGATTTTTGATAATAAAGGCTTTTGCCTGGATGCCTAGTTGTTCTAACTGACGCTGTGCAGCTGCTAAAAATGATTCCGCTTCTTGATAACCCTGGATAATCACTATACGCGATCGCAGTTTCTCAGCAGGCTCAAGCAAATAAATTTCAGGAATCTCCAAACGAATTGTATGCTTGCCAATTCTCAGGGGCTTACCTGCTAACGGATAAACCAAACGCACTTGATCCATCGGTAGCCGAATCCGAAGCCTAGAATTTTTAGTTAACTGAATTACGCCTGACTTGGGAATACCTGCAATGGTATGAATTCCAACTGTATCTAATTTATGAAGTTCGGGTTCAAAATGAGCGTATCCTCCTCTGTGACATTCACTCCAGTGCCAATTTCTTGGTCATGTGCATATTTTCTTGGTCTTCCTCTCTTCTTGTCTCCTAATGCTTTAGGTTTTCCTCTACCACCAGAATTCACATAATCAGGTAAAAGTGCATTTTTTATTTTACCTCTTTGCCAAAATTTTCTGAGGTAGTAATAAATTCTTTTTTCTCTTAATTTGTCTTTATTTTTGTCTTTATTATATTGGTCTATTACATCTTGGATTAGTTGACCACGAAGATGACGATAGTATATTGAAGGCTCTTGCGCTACAAGAAATGAAATGATTTCCCACGCTTGTTCTCTGATTTCCTTATCTTTTTCAGAGATGTTTTCTTCTCGGATTATTGTTGACCAGGGGTCAGATTTCAATTTTAATGCATGACCATCAGTAATAGCCTCTTTAATACTACTGACTGTTCTAATTTTGGGAAACCCTTTTGAAGAATTAATATCAACGACAAATGCTTGAGTATAATCTTCGTCTATCCAGATAATTCTCTCAATTAAATTACTATCTGATTCATGATGCCATTCGATTAGGTCATTCACAAATAAGTCTTGAGTCATAATTAGTACCTAAATCAATTACCTTCTAAAAAATAATCTTTTCAATGTCTCTAGTGGAAGATAATCCAAATATTTTGGTTCCCATCATATCCATAATGATTTGTTTGTGGGCGACTAAATGTTTAAAAAGATAAAGTGATGTACCAGGCTCGATATTCATATCATTATCAAATGCAGCTGCCACTTGACTGATGGTTGTTAAATCGCTCTCGTGAAGTCTATACTTCAGTGCGTTAGCTAGGGATTGTATTTGTGCCACATCAATCCCATTTGTGCCTTCTAATCGGTATGCAGAATGAATCCACTCAATATTGTCTGCTAAAATCCTTGGAATTTCTTTTTCTGTTATAATCGCCCAGTCAATATCTTTTACTGCGTAGTAACGACGCTCCAACTCGAACTTTTCAGCTACTGATGTTTTTTCTAAATCTTTACTCATTTTTACTGTTCGAGCAATCTGAACAGACTTTCCATTTTGATTTACAGAGAGCATGAAATCAGTGGTTAAAACATCGGGAGTATCGTTCTCTGCAACCGTAGGATATTTCATTCCCATATCTGTAGCGATACTCATTGCCAAGTCAAGGTCGAGTATGGGAAATTGTTCTCTTATATCTACAACAACATCTGACCACTCGAATAAATAAAACAGTCGCCTTTCATGGTCAGAAAAGAAATGATGCACCCTGCCAGTTTTCCAACTAGGGGTTCTTGATGAACGACCTTTCGAGGAAAAGTCTTGAATAGTAATCCAGGGTTTATAGTCCCTTCCTGTACCCTAACCTCTACCTTCCTTCTGGTAACGCTCAAACTTAGCGGCAGTCCAGTCTCGTTTATTTGTAGGCATAAAAAATCTCCTAGTGGTAGTTGTATATTTACCCCCAAGAGATATTTTCCAACATTTTTACCTTTTTTCCAACTTTATTATTTATTTTCCAACTTTATTATTCCTGCACATCCTCCACAATATTGTTATACGATTATTCAACTGTTACCGATTTTGCCAAATTTCTGGGCTGATCGACATCCAAACCGCGAAGGGCGGCAATATGATAAGCCAACAATTGCAAAGGAACCACTGTCAGAATCGGAGAAAGTAATTCTTCTACATGAGAGACGGGAAGCAAATCGTTAAAGATTTCCCCAGCTTCGCCATCTTTAACTGGAGTCACGCCAATTAAGCGAGAATCTCTGGCTTTTGCTTCCTGAGCATTAGAAATAACTTTTTCATACACACTACCAGGTATTGCGATCGCAACTACTGGTACTTTCGCATCTAATAGAGCGATCGGGCCATGTTTCATCTCTCCAGCCGGATACCCTTCGGCGTGAATGTAGCTGATTTCTTTTAATTTCAACGCCCCTTCTAAAGCAATAGGAAAGTTAATTCCTCTTCCCACAAAAATGAAATCTTGGGTTTCGGCGAATTCGTGGGCTAGCTGTTCAGTTAAACGTTCTTGACTTTCCAAAGTTGCCTCAATTTCTTTGGGAATCTCCCGCAACCCGTTAATAATTTTCTCTAATGCATCTTTTGAAACTGTCTGGCGACGAGCTGCTAAATCCAATGCCAAAGCATAAAATGCCATCAGTTGGGCGGTAAAAGTTTTTGTCGCCGCTACCCCAATTTCAATTCCCGCTAAAGTACTAATAATATGCGGCACCATATGACCAAGGCTGCTTTCAGGGCGATTGGTAATACCCAGTAGTCGCACTTGATATTTGGGTTCTTTCCCCTGGCGACGTTCTTTTTCCATCGCCAAAGCTGCTAGGGTATCAGCAGTTTCACCTGATTGGGTAACGCCAATGATCAACGTGTTAGCCGTCACGGGTGATGGTGCATAGCGATACTCAGAAGCGTAATGTACCTGAGTTGAAATTCCTGCTAATTGTTCGATTAAATATTTTCCGATTAATGCTGCGTGCCAACTAGTACCACAGGCGACGATCTGAATTTGTTCTAAATCTTTGTATAAATCCGCAGGTAAACCAAGATTAATTGGCGATTCTGTAGATTCGGCTGGATTAAAGTATGCTTCTAAACTAGCTCTTACTACCCCTGGTTGCTCATGGATTTCCTTGAGCATGAAGTGTTTGAATCCCTGCTTTTCTACCATTGCCGGATTGAAGTTGAGCAGCCGGGGTTGTTTTTTCAACCTGTCGCCAGCAAAATTGTAAATCTCAACGCCCAAAGGTGTGAGACGGGCTATTTCGCCATTTTCCAGAGGTAGCACTGCACGGGTATAGGAAGCGATCGCTGGCGTGTCAGATGCACAAAAGAACTCCCCTTGGCCAAAACCAATTACCAAAGGTGCTTGTTGACGGACAACAATCAATTCATCGGGGTAGTCAGCAGAAATAACTGCGATCGCAAATGCCCCCTGCAAGTGGTTAACGGCTTGGCGAATTGCCTCTAGGAAACGAGATGAGGGAGATGAAGGGGGGAGATTCTTTAAAAATTCGGCTATGAGATGGGGAATTACTTCTGTATCGGTTTCAGAAAGAAACTGGTGTCCTTTTCCTTTGAGTTCCTCGCGTAACTCGCGGTAATTTTCGATAATCCCATTTTGCACCACTGCCACTCGCTTTCCCGTATCCATGTGGGGATGGGCGTTGTACTCTTCTGGTTTACCATGAGTTGCCCAGCGTGTGTGACCAATACCAATCTGGGCGGGCGTTTCTATTTGTTCAAGTTTAGAACGCAGGTTATGCAGTTTGCCCTTTGCCCGTACACAATTTACCTCACCTTCCCAAATAGTGGCGATTCCAGCAGAATCGTAGCCTCTGTACTCTAGTTTTTCCAGCCCAGCCAGTAAAATCTCTGTCGCCGCTTGAGTGCCTATATATCCAACGATTCCGCACATTGTTCACACCGCTTTTTTTCAGGATGATTAAATCTAGTATGTATAGTTGGTAGCACAAACTTGACGTTTTGCAAATAAAAAAGGGAGTAAATTACTCCCTCTACCACTAAGTATTGCTAAAGATGCTTGCTATTAAGAAACTTTAAAATTCTTGAGCACTGAGTTCTGAGTTCCGAGGGCTGAGTGAAGAATCAAGAAATTGTTTTTTTGATTTGCTTCTTTTGCCTCAAAACTCAGCACTCAGCGAGAACTCTGAGCGGAGGCTTTCTTTGATGGTCTGTATCACTGCCGAGAGGCGTAAAGGCTTGCACCTCTCCCTTATGTCCTTTGGACACAAGGCAACCATTCTGGAAAAAACGGTTGGACAGTAGACCAGCATCGCGATCAGAAGTTCGGTGACTCAGCACTGAGCTTTTTAGTAAGCTAGACCCATACTGCGAGTTGTTTCAGCGCCCAGGTAAACCCGGATGCTCAAAAAGTCGGTGGGACAAGCGGTTTCGCAGCGCTTACAGCCCACGCAGTCTTCTGTACGGGGTGAAGAGGCAATTTGAGCAGCTTTGCAGCCATCCCAAGGAACCATCTCCAGTACATCAGTAGGGCAAGCGCGGACGCATTGGGTGCAGCCAATGCAGGTATCGTAGATTTTTACTGTATGAGACATTGAAAAAACCGCTCCTTTCGAGTGTTCTTCTCTGCGAAAGAATCATAATCAACGCATAGTTTACCGCAGTGGTTGATAGGCCGTAATCAAAAGGCTACATAACTTCAAACAATGTAATGAGCACCCTTGAAAAGTTGTTTTTGCGAGATCGTCCCTATTGCCCGATTAATTAGCAACATCATCGGAGCGTATTTATCCCACCCACATACCATAATGTGGTTGAGTCGTAAAGATAAATGAAATAAAAGTCAATCTACAAGACTTAGATGCAGAAGTTATCTATGGTACTTATTGATTGGCAACTATATATAGCAGTCCTAAATCAAACGCGCAGAATTTGAAATTATTGCGACTCCCCTGTAGTCCCACGCCAGATGCAACAAGAGTGGCTCGCCGGACGCCAATTGCTCATGGGGAGCCACTGCGATGAACGGGTTAAGAGGCATAAAGGAGCCAGCGCTGTGGTGAGGCAGTCCGGTCTTCTCCCAAGGGGAGACGCCAAGGGCGATAGCGCAGCGGTAGCGAGCCTGCGAGCGTCTGGGGGTTTCCCCAGGAGGAACTGCCGAAAGGGTTTCCCGACTTGAGGCGACTGGCGTCAAGTGGCGTGGAAACCCCCTGTCCCCCCACTGGCTCCTTAAGGCATCGGGGGGACGGCGTTAACAGGGGGGTGAATTCTTCTTATAACTCATTTAGGATTGCTATAGCAGTCCTAAATCATTCGTGAAAAGTCAGATCACCGACAACTTTTAGGAAGTCGGGGATCTGGACACCGCAAATTTGAACAAATCAGATAGGATTGCTCTAGCTGAAACCTAAGGTTTAGAAGTGGGAGCGAACCAAACAGTTATTTCTCTCTATTTAGTTAACAACATCAACTGTTGGTCTTGGTTTTTAGCATCACTGCTAGTGAGTCTATCAAATCTCGCCTCAAGCAATTCTAAGCGATCGCTCACGGATAACTTATATATTTGACTTTTTAAATCTGGCAAACTCATAATTTTTATTTTTACATATCAGAGGATTTCAGAAATCGCAAACTCATCAATTATCGCAGCAATTTCTATTGGAATCCTTGGTTCACTAATCATCACTTCTAGTTTTTCTTTGTGATTTTCGGCATCAGCCAATTTATCTTTTGTATACTCATTTTCTCGGATTTGTCTAGCAATACTTTCTAGCAGCCA
The DNA here is from genome assembly GCF_036919675.1 of Nostoc sp. GTDB lineage: Bacteria > Cyanobacteriota > Cyanobacteriia > Cyanobacteriales > Nostocaceae > Nostoc. The sequence continues at coordinate 15,440 of NZ_JBALCP010000069.1, read as the reverse complement.
AAGTTGTTCTTCCACAGACAAGGCACGGATGGAGCGCTCAATCTCTAGTAAATTCGGTGATATCATTTTGCTTCTGATTCCAAGCGGGGCGTATTTTTCAAAGATATTATATTTAGTTTATACTGGTTAACCTAGAGCATCGCAAATCCCCCATTATTTTCTCTACGCCTATCTTTTCACAAATCAAATGAGATTGCTATAAATAATCAAAAGCCAGTTTTATGATTTTTTAATTAGGTATTCCTGCTGAAGCAACATGTACGCTAAACTGACTACATGAATTATGAAACAGCTCGGAAACTCCTCATAGATCAGACAATCACAACCGAGGAAAACCCAGATGCCCTGTTAACGCGTATGAAACAGGGTAAACCGCCGGTACCCGGTCAGATCACCTTAATTTTATTGGCATTGAAAGTGGTCTTTGAAGCCCTCAAAGATGCAAAGAGCCTAGATCGCCAACTGGCTTTGACCCTTTATCAGTTAAGCATTAAGGCACAACAGCTATTTGCGGCAGGGCATAAAGCCGGGATAGATTGGCCACCACTACTGAAGGAAGATTTGCTCCGAATTTCTTTAGCATCTGAAAGTATCTTTTCGGGTATATGGCAAACCCTTGCTCCTGTAGGGTTGGGGAACTTGTAGAACACCAATTCAGTAATCTTTAAACGAGAAGAGATCAGGGAGCAAGGGGAGAAGAGGCAGGGGAGCAGGGAACAGAGGGGAAAGAGGTAATTTTAATTCTCCCACTAGCCCCCAGCAAGAACTGCCCCTCTGCCTCTTGTAATCAATACTTCGACGCCGCCCAACTCTTGGAGAGGCTGCGCCAACGGCTACGCTCAGGACAAGCTCAGTACAAATGCCCAATGCCCATTAACGAATTTGCAGTTCACTTTCTAACTTGTCTAGGTCAGTTTTGAGCAAAATCGTCATTTGACCGGTAAAAGCCCTGCCAGTCTTGGGTTGGGCAATTTCCACCCAATATACATAGCGATCGCCTACTCGTAATTCTCCCTTTAAAGCTTCCCGAACCGGAGTTTTGGCAAAACGCGCCGAGTTAATTACGCTCTGGTTGGGATATTCATACACTACCTGAGCGCGATCGTAGTCTTGATAAATCTCCAAACCATAAATCACCCGCAAGGATTCCTGGAGACGCGCAAATGTCATGCCGTTAATGGCATCATACATGGCAATGCGCTCACTGCGAATTCTGCTACGGTCTTTAGAAAATTCTACCCTACCGGGGGGCAAAACCGACGCTTGAAAAGTGAATCGTTGAGCAGCTGTATCAGTCTTTTGGACAAACAATTGCTCTCCACTCCTGGGGCGGAGTGTGGGATGTGCTTTAATCCAGGTGCCTACTTCCTCTGTACTTTGTCCTGGTAAAGCATTAACTTTGGAATCAAAAAGCGTTCCCACGCACAACCAGGGTGCTAGAGAAAAAGGCAAAATTAAACAGTTAAACAGAGATTTATTGAGCATTTTTTTATTCAGGACTTTCATGGAAATTTCCCCATTAGGGAGTAACCATAGTTTTCCCGTCTTTCAGCAAGATTATTTCAAGCGTCAACCCAACTTAAGACATTAAGGATCTTACTTATCAACGCTCTATCATAGAAAAAGCCAAGAATGGAATCGTTATGAGCATTACGTTCAGCCCAGAGCAAGAACAACTAATTCAAGTTTTGCTAGCAATCGGTAGATTTAACAGTGTTGATGAAGTAATTCAAACTGCATTACGCCTTTTAGCAGAAGAGACTCTTGCTTACCAAGGATGGCTTGAAGAAACTCGCACCAAAATTGATGAAGGGATAGCATCACTTGAAAAGAGAGAAGGAATTGATGGTGAAACTTTTGTGAATCAGCTTTTAACACAGTTGAAGCAAGTAAAAGAAGCTTAAGAATGAATCGGTACATGGCAAAAATGGAAGCAAAGAAATTTTCTGGTTAATGCTGGGCAACACTTCAGTTTACCAAAATTACTCTCCTATAACTAGTTGTTAGATATTTTATTCTGACTGGGAACACTATGAATGAGCTTACTAACTCGCAATGATTGGTTGAACGAGAAAAGTTTGCTCCGTTAAGTCCAGAAAAGATAGGAGTACATTTATGGTGTCATGGCTTACAGCAGCACAGTGGAGATGCGTTCAAACTTTCACGGGACATCAAGGATTCCAGTCTGGTGTGAACTCTGTTGCTTTTAGCTCTGATGGGGATTTGTTAGCTAGTGGCAGCGACGATAACACAGTTAAGTTGTGGGATTTGCAAGCAATGCGTGAGATCCAGACACTCACGGGTCATAGAGGTCCTGTTCGCCAAGTCACATTTCACAACAACGGTAACATTATTGCCAGTGCTTCTTTCGACAGAACTATTAATCTGTGGGAAGTGATAAGTGGCAGAAAAATTAAAACGCTTTTTGGCCACTACGATCAAGTGTGCTCAATCTCTATTAATTCGTGTACTAATTTGATGGCTAGTGGCAGCAATGATGGAGATGTGAAACTGTGGGATTTAACGACTAAAGAGGAGATTAAAACTCTATCTAACTCAAATCCTCAAATTATCGAGGCAGTCGCATTCAGCCCTGATGGGAAAGTACTTACTAGCGGCGGATGGGACAACACTGTAACACTGTGGGATGTGGAAACTAGACAGTTAGCGCGTAAATTTTCTGCCCATTCACAGAAGATCCGTTCAATCACTTTCAGCCCCAACAGTCAACTTTTAGCCAGTGCAAGCAACGACAAAACTATTCGATTATTTGATGCCTCAAGTGGGTGCGAAGAGACTCTGCAAGGTCACTCTAAGGCAGTAGTATGTGTGGCTATTGACCCAAGCAGCAAGATGTTAGCAAGTGGGGGTGATGATAAGGAAATTAAGATTTGGGACTTAAAAACCAAGAGAGAAATGTGTACTCTCTCTGGTCATGAGTCCTACATTATGTCTGTCGCCTTCAGTCCAGATGGAAAATTTTTAGCTAGCAGCAGTCATGATAGAAGCATCAAGATTTGGCAGCGTGGATAAGTTGTCAGATATAGATAGGACTTACGCAAAAAGGCAGTGAAAGCCTTGATTTTCCGTAGGGGCAATTCATGAATTGCCCCTAAATTTCGTACTTGATGCGTAAGTCCTAATAGAGTAAATTTTACTCCTGACCGGAGGCGGAGCGTCTCCAACTCCGCTCCTGAATTCTGCTGTAGTTTTACGATTCACTAGGTAGAAGCTTAAAGTAGTACAATTAAACTATAAGAAGCAGGGAAATTCTTCATAGCTCTTGCTGTGATAACTCTGTAAGCTGATGTATGAAAGCGAATAAAGGCTAGCTATTATCTAGCAGGCTGAAGGGGGTGGTTGTAGTGTTGTCATGTTTTAACGTAGCAGATTACTTTATCTGGTTAGCAAATGAAACAGGCTCTTTTATCAGTAATTTAAAGCTGCAAAAGCTTGTGTACTATGCTCAAGCTTGGCATCTTGCACTCTATGACACTCCTTTATTCAAAGAGGATTTTCAAGCCTGGATACATGGGCCTGTAATACCTGCGTTGTACCAGAACTATAAACTTTTTGGATGGCAACCAATTTTAGAGGATGCTAACCCAGACTTACCTCAAGAGGTTCAAGAGTTTCTAGATGAGGTTGCACAAGAGTACTTTGCCTGCGATGCTTATGAACTAGAGCAGATGACTCATGTCGAGGCACCCTGGAATTTAGCTAGAGGAAATCTACCACATGACGAACCTTCCAACGAAGTTATTCAGAAACAGTGGATGAAGGAGTACTACGGATCTCGTGCCGAAGAAAAGGATTAATAAGACTGAGGTTGCCAAAGACGGCATATCAGGTATTAAACCAACAAAGCTGAAGCCACCTCAAGGCATCAGCTTTTCGTTTAAATATTATCAAGACAGTAACAGCAAGTTTTCTTGTAGCAAAAAAGAAGTAATTTACTGGCTGACCTTGCTTGATCGATTAAAAGCTCTATCTAGCCTGACGGCTCAAGAGTTGTTAATGAATCGTAGCAGTACGCTCAGATGTCATCCCATCAAGTGGGAAGATACTAGCGAGAGCGGATTTGATTTGCCGAACGAAGAACAATTAGTTAATATACCATATCAGTTTTCCATCTCCTCAAATGAACATGGTAGGGTTCATGGATTCTTTATTAACGAGATTTTCTATATTGTTTGGCTAGACCCAGATCATCTGCTGTACCTCGCAAAAAATTAAGGAATCATCACCACCTTAATCACTTGTCGCGCTTTCATCTCATCAAACACCTGTTTTAAATCTTTTAATGGCCGCTGTTCACTAATAAGTAACTCAAAGAGAATTTTGCGACTAGCTAACAGTGATAACGCCGATCGCACTTACTCAGGTGTATTCTGAAATACGTACTTGGTAGTAAGTTCACTGTAGTCTAGCCGTTCTGTGTTGAAGGTAATACTTGTATCCCGTGGACATCCACCAAATAAGGTGAATTCTAGTAATAAAATTACCATAGCCGTTGGTTTCGACTTCGCTCAACCAACTGAGTAATCGAGAGTTGAGCGTTCGCGTAGCGTCTCGCAGAGAAGTCGAAACTCGTCAACATAGGTATTTTTTTCATCAGAAATCACCTAAGTTGACTGTTGCACCAGGACGGATCTTTAAGCGGACATAATGTAAAACCGTGTCCTATTTGGGGCAATAAGACACGGTTTTACAGAAGTATTTAGTTATAATATTACAAAAATCAAAGTAAGATTTGATTTATACTAAAGTAATCCATTTACTGAGAGTCCTTTCCTAGTTCATTAACTTTCTCTGTTGTGGGAAAAATTTGGCGCTCGTAATTTGTCCTTTCCTGAGTCAAGGCGATCGCACTAAAGAAAATGGCACTTCCTACAGCCAAGGCTACCATAGGACGCTTCAGCAGGACAAAATCTCTGATAATCCTAGCTAAAGGTCGGCTTTGACGACGTAGCGCCGAAGAAATCATTAATTGTCTCCAAGTAAACGGATCACGGACATAATGACCGCTTTGGCAAACTACTAGCCGTTCCTGGCAATAGGGACAGCAAAACAAGCCCATGCGCGTTTTAACTAGTTTTGGTGTAGCATTTCTTTGGCAAATTGGGCAAGTAACATAATGATTATCAAAGGTGTGTATATTCATTTACCTCGTCCGCCTAGTCCATTTACTCGCTCTATAACAATAGTTATATTGAATGCCGATCAATACTTAGCAGACTTCCAAGTATGGTCTGACATCAGGCATAAATCATACATACATTGTATTACTACAAAGGATGGCTCAATGGTCGTAACACGAGTATAGCTAGATTTAGGCAAGGATGACTTCTAGTTAATGTTTGCGAGTGCGTCCACCCAGCCCACAAAAGCTCTGTTGTCTTTAGAAAGCAATAGCGTTGGCGCTGACTCGCACCCCACTAGCGACGCCGAATAGCCCAACTTAGGCATCGTTGACCCTTAAATAAAAATTGTCTCCCATTTAACCATTCTGCCCACAAAAGTTTTGCACAATAACATTTTTTGCTAAAGCTTTGTAAATCAAACAAATAAAGTCTACTTGTCTGGTTGCTAAATAATGGCTCACAATGAGAAGTAACAGATAAAAATTTAAATTTTTTCTTACATTTACCACGCCTCTGAATGACTCTCTTGCCTCCCACTCAGCTGAGGAAGGTAACGGAACAACCTGCCTTTCCTACACCTTCCGCTCGTTTAGCTCACCTAATTAATCGTTTTCAACCATCCCCAGAAACCGTTGTGCTGTTTTTAGCCATGCTGATTGGCGGTGGTACTGGTATGGGTGTAGTCACTTTTCACTATTCAATCCAGCTGATTCACCAGCTGATGCTGGAAAATTTAATGGGTCAAATCGGCGTCTGGGGTGCTTGGACTTTAGCCTGCGTTCCCACCCTTGGCGGCTTAATCGTTGGCTTCATGCGCTGGCGCACTCAAGACTTTGGCCCTGAACTTTCATCTCTAATCGCTGCCTCTCAAGGAACAGAGATTAAGCGACCACTACGACCAGTTACGAAGATGTTAGCCGCATCTGTTTCTTTGGGAAGCGGTGCTTCTTTAGGGCCAGAGGGACCGAGTGTAGAAATTGGCGCAAATTTTGGGATGTTGTTGTCTGTGATCCTGAATGTATCTCAAGAACAACAACGTTTGCTGTTAGGTGCTGGCGCGGCAGCTGGACTCGCTGCTGGATTTAATGCTCCCATCGCTGGAGTATTTTTTGCCCTTGAGGTGGTAATGGGAGCTACATCTTTCGCTACTTCTGCTGTGAGTGTGGTGCTGCTAGCGGCGGTGGTAGCAGCATTAATTGCCCAAATTGGTTTGGGGACACAACCTGCTTTTGATTTACCTGTTTACCAAGTCCGTAGTCCTTTGGAATTACCCCTTTATCTTGGCTTGGGTTTAGGGGCCAGCTTAGTATCTTTGGCTTATACTCAATCAATTCGGGGAGCAAAAGCCTGCTTTGCTGGAAAGGTTCCAGGTTTTGACTTTTTAGGACGAATTCCTGAGCCGATTCATCCAATTATTGGCGGTGTGATAATTGGCGCAGTTGCTTTGCACTTCCCGCAAATTCTGGGCGTCGGTTATGAAACTGTAGAAGCAATGCTTCAGGATGTAGAGTTTCCACTCTACCTGTTGGTGGTGCTGTTGGTAGTGAAGCTACTGATGACTGCAATTAGTACGGGTAGTGGTTTCATTGGCGGTTTGTTTGCACCAGCAATGTTTTTAGGTGCTTCTTTTGGATCAGCTTACGCCAAGATTTTGGCTGTGGCATTCCCGGCTATTTGCGATCAGATGGCAGCTCCCCCAGCTTATGCAATGGTAGGAATGGCAGCAGTGCTAGCTGCTAGTGTCAGAGCGCCGTTAACGGCTATTTTAATGCTGTTTGAATTAACCCGCGACTATCGGATTGTTTTACCGTTGATGGCAGCTGTGGGTTTGAGTGTTTGGCTAGTGGAAAGGATTAAACCAACTTTTAATTCTAACTCTAACCTACAACAAATTGGTCTTTCTGAATTGAAAGATGAAAAAGCGGAAATTGTGGAGCAAATTTTGGTAGAAGATGCTATGTACCCCTGTCCAAAAAAGCTACCTGCAACCCTTGGAGTGTTAGATGCAGCTGTAGAAATGATCCGCGATCGCGCCCGAAGTGCTTTAGTAATTGATGAAGCAGAGCAATTAGTTGGTATACTTTCTCTGGAAGATATTAACCGCGCCCTTGCTCTTTGGCAAACTTACCCAAATTCGCTAACTGAAATTCCAGATAATTTATCCAGTCAAACCCTCATAGACATTTGTACTACTGAAATCCTTTACGCATGGCAGGATGAACTATTATCTGAAGCTTTAGACCGGATGACTCTTCGAGGTTTGCATCAATTGCCAGTGGTAGCACGAGACAAACCCGATCGCATTTTGGGTTTACTAGAAAGAGAGCAAATTGCATTAACTTGCAATTTAGCAGTTACGCGCAAGGCACTTCGCCACTATTTACCAGTCTTACCCACCACAGATATAGTTATTAATAATTAGTCAAGGGTGAATCAATTTTGGATTTTGGATTTTGGATTTTGGATTTGCGATAGCCTTAGCGAGTTTTGTCTGTGACACGCTGTTCGCGTTTTAGCGTCGGTACTAGTACAGCACGGCGGAAATAAGCAGACCATTAAAAAACCCTAAAAAGCTTATTCCATAATACTTTTGACTTTTGACTTTTGACTTTTGACTTTTGACTTCCGCCTTGCGGTACTAGCATCTTTTAGATTTGTTCGACCCACAAGGGGGAGCCAGTGCGGTGGACGGGTTGCCCGGTATAAAGCAAGTGTCGTTGGGGCATGAACCAAAAAACAATTCCATTATCCAATATCCAAAATTGGCAAGGTCAAGGGTCAAAAATCTTGGACTTTTGATTAATGACTCTTGAGTGCCAATTTTAGATTGAAGAAAACCCGATAGCGCAGCCTAAAGCCTTCTCTTTGAGAGGCTTGTCTGCGACACGCTGTTCGTGTTCGCCAACAGCATGGCAACTCTTAGAGACGCTCTTGCGTTCGCTTAGAGCGAGTCAGACACTCGCGGACTCGCTAACGCTGTGCTACCCTTGCGTCTTTTAGGTTCATGCTAGACTAATGTCTCGCTACGCGTTTTCACCCTTTGTGGGTGACACAAATCCAAAATTCAAAATCTTCAAGCCCCATCTGTTTATTGGTGGGGTCAATCCAAAATCTAAAATCGTTCGACTGAGCGTAGCCGAAGTCTAAAATCTGTTGACTTTGGACTCTTGACTATATTATTAAGCTGTGGCTTCTATGGCTTCATCATCTTCCCGATCTTCTGGATCTACCTGTCTCAGACGAATGTGCTTTTTGCCTAAAGTGATCAGAAACTCATCTCCTGGTTTAAGATTCATCTGTTTTGTATAAGCTGAACCTATAAGTAAGTTACCATTCGATTGCACACTAATTCTATAGCTGGCACTACGTCCACCACGCCCATTAGCACTGGGTGTACTGTCCAACTGAATGCCTTCGGCATCAATTAGGGCATTTAAGAACTTCATCATATTGACGCGCTCTATACCGTTTTTGGTAATGGTATAGTAGCCGCACTTCTTGGCTTTGTCTTCCTTGCTCTCGCTTTCTAGCTCTTTGACTTTTTTGAGCAGTTCTTCACCGAGTAGGGGTTCAATTTTTTTCAGTTTAGGCATCAACTTAGGTCGAAAATGAATGTTTGAAGTGTTTGAATCGATTTTATTTTAGCTGACATTGAGCTAATAGGAACATAATCCTTTAGTTTTTATCTCAACCTAGCCAAGTATATTACACTCATAGGCACAATTGTTATGTGATTAACAATATTGCCAAGACAATCTATTTTACAGAATGCTGGCAATGCTGATAACTATATATATATAGTTAGTGAATCACTGCTAGACTATACAAGTTTTAAGTTTTCTAAACTAACCCTCAAAAGGTTGTTTCCAAGCTTTAGATGATAACTGAGTCAGAGAATGATAAGTAAAACTGATCCTTAGTCAAAGGTCAAGAGGAGGCAGTGCGGTCTTAGGGTCTCCCCAAATAGAGCAATAAGCGTGTTTCCCCAAAAAGAGCAACTACCGTTCAAGGGTCAATATTTGGACTCTGTAAAATTGACTATTGACTAAACAATAAACCTTGCCAAAATGAAACTAACTACCAGAGGACACTATAGTGTGAAGGCGTTGCTAGATTTGAGTTTACAGCCAAGATATGGCCCTGTATCTGTGAGAGCGATCGCCAAACGCCAAGATATCCCAGCTCCTTACCTCGAAAAACTACTAATAGAAATGCGTCGTGCGTCTTTAGTGAAATCAATTCGTGGTAGCATCGGTGGATACCAATTGGCAAGAGAGCCTGCACAAATATCTATAGGACAAATTTTAGAAGCAGTTGGCGAGACTAGCCATTTACCCCATCACACCCCAGCACCTGCACAAGCTGAAGATTGGGTAACATTTAGTCTCTGGCAGAGACTCAACCAAAAGCTTAAAGAAGCTTTGTACAGTATTACTCTGGCAGACCTTTATTACGATGCTCGTAGCTGGCAGGCTTCCCTTGGAGAAGAGGCTAGTTTTGTGGTTTAGTAAAGAGTCAATAGTCAATAGTCAATAATCCAAATATTGACCCTTGCGAGCCAGTTCACTTGACAGAGGAAACTCCCGCACATGACTGGCTCCTGTTGACCACGAATTTTAGATTTTAGGTTTTTTGGTTCTTGCCCCGGATTTCTTACCGCTGTTCGCTTTCGTGGTCAGGGTCAATTCCATTATCCAAAATCCATTATCCAAAATTGGTTGACCCTTGACCAGTAACTTATGACTAATAGCATCTATATCTTAATAATTGCTGCACTTTTAGATTACTTAATTGGCGATCCTTGGGATTGGCCTCATCCAGTGCAAGTTATGGGGTGGGTAATTTCTCGCCTGACTAAATTTTCTCTGCAATTGTATCAAAATTCTCTAACACAACGCCTAGCTGGAATTGTACTAGGCATTATCCTAATAATTGGTAGCGGCCTTGTTGGCTTTTTGATTATTCAAAGTGCTAGATGGGTTCATCCGTTGTTGGGAATTGCAATAGATAGTATTCTTTTGGCTAGTTGTTTTGCTGGCAGAAGTTTGCGAGCAGCAGCAGTGGCTGTTTTACAACCTTTAACAGCGGGAGATTTGGGGCAGGCTCGGAAGATTTTAAGTAATTACGTTGGTCGAGATACACAAAACCTCTCACAAGCAGAAATTTCACGAGCCGTTTTAGAAACGGTTGCAGAAAATGCCACTGATGGGGTAATGGCTCCACTTTTTTATGCAATTGTTGGTGTCTTTGTGCCACTTGTGGGGCCAACTCCCTTGGCTTTAGCATACAAAGCCAGTAGTACCCTTGATTCAATGGTGGGCTATCGGGAAGCACCCTATACTTATTTGGGATGGTTCTGTGCGCGGTTGGAAGATTGTTTGACTTGGCTACCTTGTCGGTTAACAGTTGTGACTCTGGCGCTGTTATCAGGTAAACCGATGCATGTTTACCGAATTTGTCGTCGGGATGCAATTAATGATCCTAGTCCCAATTCTGGCTGGAGTGAGTGCGCCTATGCTGCTTTTTTGGGTGTGCAGATGGGTGGAACAAATTGGTATCGTGGGGTAGCTAAGTACAAACCACTGCTAGGAGATGCTATTTATCCGATTACTGCAACTTCTATTCAGAATGCTTTGCAGCTGACTCGATATTGTTTTTTGCTATGGTTAGGGATAGCGATCGCTATATTCTTAATATTCCCAAATAAGTAATGATAAATATAAAGTTAGGAGTTAGGAGTTAGGAGTTAAGAATAAAAATTCCTAACTCTTAACTGATCACTCCTAACTTATCACTCGCTATGTCTGCCAAAGTAGTTGAAATTCTCTCATCAGAAGAAATCCGTCGGACCTTGACTCGCCTCGCCTCTCAAATTGTGGAAAGGACACGTGATTTGTCTCAACTGGTGCTTCTTGGTATTTATACCAGGGGTGCGTTATTAGCCGAATTGTTGGCGCGTCAGATTGAGACACTCGAAGGTGTAGCCGTGTCAGTCGGTGCTTTGGACATTACATTTTATCGAGATGACCTCGATAAAATTGGATTGCGGACTCCAACAAAAAGCGAAATTCCTTTTGACCTGACGGGGAAAACGGTTGTACTCGTGGATGATGTTATTTTCAAAGGACGGACGATTCGCGCTGCTTTGAACGCAGTCAACGAGTACGGTAGACCAGAGGTGATTCGTTTAGCTGTGTTAGTAGACAGAGGTCATCGAGAATTACCAATTCACCCAGATTTTATTGGCAAGCAGTTACCTACTGCGAAAGAAGAAGTTGTCAAAGTTTACTTACAAAATTGCGATGGACGAGATGCAGTGGAGTTGATTGGAGATTAGGAGTTGGGAGTTAGGAGTTTGAAGAATTTGCTCGATTTGTAAAGACTGACGAATTTTCAAGGTGATAGGCGTTCTAATTCTGCTTGTACCCGATTGCGATCGCGCAGCAGGGCAAGCCGTTCGCTAATATCCATGATCGTGCCCATCATCCGCACTAGCTTACCTGTTTTGTGATCAACGACATAACCCCTTTGAATCCTACTCTTTTGTTTATGGATTACGGTTTTTGGCTAACCCACAACCTAATGTCATGAAAATTTGACATTATCACCATTACTCAACATGGAAGTAGCTAATAATGTTATGAAAGCATGACAATTCGATCCCAGAAGAGCCGATAAATTCGTGAAACAGCTAAAAACCCTATTGAAACCCCTTGATCCCTACATATGCTTAGTGGTTAATATTGACTTAACATAACAAATAGAACTCCTCCGATCCCAAAGAAATGCTGATTTTGGCATAACAAGGAATTGATTGGAAGTGATCTCAATTTAAAAACTTAAAAACTGGGCAAAACCAGGAGTCAGGAATAAGAAGTTCATCTGGAGTGGATGACATTTTATATAGCATTCTTTAACCAGGGGAAATCATTTACCGCTTAAACTACTGGAGGCCAAACAAATGGCAAAAGAACGCCCACCACTAGAAGAGATGACCTTACGGCAACTACGCAGAGTTGCCAGCGAATATAGCATCTCTCGCTATAGCCGAATGCGTAAATCACAATTGCTGGCATCAATTCTAGAAGTCCAGCGCAGCAAAACTTTGCTTAGTCCATCTCGTTCGTTGGAGGCACAAGAAACCGTGGAAGCAGCTAAGTTTGAATTAGGTCAGGAAGATCGGACTGGTGGATCTTTGGCTGATGTTGATGAAGGACTCGCCGATCTGCCCTCTGGCTATGGTGAAAGCCGGATTGTCCTCTTACCGCGCGATCCTCAGTGGGCTTATACTTACTGGGATATTCCGAATGAACATAAACAGGAACTGCGCCGACAAGGAGGACAGCAACTCGCACTACGGATTTATGATGTCACCGACATCAATATCGAATACCAAAGTCCTCACAGTATTCAAGAATATCCTGCTGATGAACTAGCTAGAGAATGGTATCTACCAGTTCCAGTTAGCGATCGCGATTATACGATTGATATCGGTTATCGTGCTGCTGATGGTCGCTGGTTAGTACTAGCTCGTTCTGCTAAAGTACACATTCCTCCCGTCTATCCTTCTGACTGGATTGAAGATGTCTTCATCACTGTCAACTTTGAAGAAGATTTACGTGGTGAGACTCAGTACGAACTGGTTCACCCTGCTGAGAAGATTGCAGTTACCACCAATGATGGTGTGAATGTGAATGTCAACGGCAACAGCAACAGCAACGGTAACCCCATCTACGACGAAATATTTGGTTTAGCCGAATCTGCTGAAGCACAACGGGTTGCTGGTTCTATCTTCGGCTCCCAGCAGCAAGTACCAAGTTCAGCGCGTCCTGAACAAGCCATTAGCTCCTATATTTTCCCATCTGGTGTGGGTCTGTGGGCAGTTCCCACCGGATCTGGCTTAACTGCTTCCGGTGCAGGAATGTCAGGTGTTGGCTTCTCGGCTTCCGCTGTACCAGTTCGTCCGCGCCAGTTCTGGTTAATTGCCGATGCTGAGTTGATAGTCTACGGTGCAACTGAACCTGATGCTACCGTAACCATTGGTGACCGGAGAATTCAGTTAAATCCAGATGGGACATTCCGCTTCCAGATGTCCTTCCAGGATGGTTTAATCGACTATCCGATTTTGGCTGTAGCTGCTGATGGTGAGCAAACCCGGTCAATTCAAATGAAATTTAATCGTGACACACCATCTCGGAATACTAACACCAAAGAAGAAGCTGTTTTAGAATGGTTCCCTTAAGTTTTGGCTCTTAGATTAACTCCAAACTGAAATTTTAAATTATTCCCCGCTATAGTAATTCTGTAGCGGTTTTTTTGCATTATATGTCTACAAAAAAATTATTTTTGTTATTTAGCTTGATAATTGGTGCAAGCTTTTTATCAGGTTGTCAAGAGATTGAGGCAAATTCAGTCCCAAAAGCATCTAAAACTTGCCTTGGTAAAGATGCTAAGTTCAGTATTGATTTTTTTAAAACTAATAATCAAGGTAAAAAAAATCAAAGAGGTATTAACAATGTGATTATTTTTAATCCCAAATCAGCAGAATTAGATTTCAAAGTTAATGTTGGTCTATCTCATAAACTCTACGCCAAAGATGCTAGGGGGAAACTGCGTAAAGAATATGTACCAAAACAGTTTCATGAACTCATCGGCGATGAGAATGCCAAATTAAACGACCAGCTACCCATTGCCGCAATTAATGCCGACTATATAGGTACTGATGATAAACCACAAGGCTTAAATGTTTCTCGTGGCGTAGAGTATTCAGGAGCATTTAAAAATAAACGTTCTTCCTTTGGGATATCAGGAGGTACACCCAACCAGCGACAGGCTACTATCCAAACTGGTAGAAGAAAGAGCGATATTCTCAATTACAATTTAGTGGGCGGTAATGGCAGATTCTATCGTCAGGGTAAGTTTAAAGATATTTGTCAAGATTTGGGAGAATTTGCCTGTAAAAATGCAACTAATCGCTCTCTGGCAGCTATCACTAATCAAGGCTATGTAATACTATTAGTTAATGACTTGAAAGCTAATTCAAATATTGAGTTATCTCAAGTTAATCAAGAGCTACTGCCAGATATGTTTGATAATGTCCTAGAAGGTATTGCTAGCAATAACTGTTTAGGTAAGATTCAAGAAGGGATTTTATTTGATGGAGGGATGTCTCCAGGATTATATTATAACCAGAAAACTTATGTAGAAAACCTTGGGCCGATTGGCTCAGTTTTTTTAATTTACAAAAAATAAAATAGTTTAGAAGTTTAGGGCTGTAACGTAACTACGCCCGTTGTAAACATCGACTTTTGTACCATCAACAGGCTATTTTAGACTGGATAGCTTAGGAGCATCCCGTTTTGGAAGAAACATTTTGGTATCTCACCCTAAATCCAAATACTTTGTCCAGTAAAGACTTTTGTCGCTGGCTAGGACTAGATTTACTTCCATCTGGCTCAATTTTAGAGTACTGACCTTTTAACTTTTTGCGAATTCTCAAGCTTGTTTGGATTCACCCAACGATTAACAAATTCGTTGTTATGTTTGTACACCTTGATTTGCACTTGTTTGAAGCTTAACTTGACTACTTCTGCGGGAATTCTTTGGATATCGCTAGAATCTGTGCGAGCCTTGTAAAGCCAAATGACTTTTTGCCCTACTTGAAAGTAGTTAGGATTGCTAGTTAAAGAAGGCGCTCTTTCTGCCCAAGAAGGGAAAGCAATTGCTAAGTTGATCAAAAGTACTAAGACCACTAGAGTGATTTGGAAAAGTTTCATGAGCATTGCGCTTGTCTTGGGTCTGGTGGGGCAATCAATCTGCTGCTCTAGCATTTAGCTATTGTCCTTCTTTGCTTTCTCTAAGTTGAAAAGTAGATACATTAAAACTTCTTTGGGCAATTTAGCATTACTTTGTTCTTTGAACTCTGAGCGAGTAGCTTAGGAATGGGCGCTCCGGTACTGAGTACTGTAGAAGTTATTCTTATTAAGTTCTTGGTTGGAGTCCCAATCCTCCGTAAAGAGTTCAAAGTTCAAATCTCTACTGATTTCAGGATAAAGCAAGTTTGATAATAAAATCAAATAGTCTTATTTGTTGATATAATAAATTTAACTTATGATAGAGATTGTGATGCTCTGACTTGAGATCACAATCTCTATCTCAGCAGTTTGCAACTTAAATCATGCATTCTCCCTAAAACAGGAGATACTTTAGGGACTTCCAAGCAAAAAAATCACCAAATATAAGAATGATAATCATTGTGAGGTGGGGGAAGGAGAAACAGCCGACGGCTGCTTCTCC
>NZ_JBALCP010000068.1:0-31340 GCF_036919675.1 Nostoc sp. | reverse complement strand
CACAACCGCACACTGCCGTCTTCACCGCCACTGACAATCGTCTGCCCATCCCGGCTGATGGCGACAGAAATGACCCCACCCTCATGACCACGGAAAGGAGTTAAGACCTCCATCGCTTGTTGCAGGCTATTCCGAACAGGAGTGAGAATTTGATCGGGCAATCTCTCGATATTCTCAGCTATTGCTTGTATTGCCATAACTGAGGCTGTGAGGGGTTGGACAGGGAGTATTTTCGTGATAGTTGCTGTTTTCTCCTGCAAGAAGGCTTCATCGCTTACTCTGACAGCAACTTGTTGTTGATAACTCCGTTCTGTTTCATAAGCAACACTGCGCTGATAAAATCTCTGGGCTAGAGATGATAAATCAGGCTTTAACTTTTCCCAATTTTTTTGCACCTCTGCTAACAATCCTCTTGGCATGAGGTAGTTTTCATCTTCTTCCTTGTGCAACCATTCTTGCAAAGCATCTGCTAATCTATCACTCAACCGCCGCAAGTCTCGGTCTTGTTGTCGCCATTCTCGCAACCTCCGCCAACCATCAATTAAAGCTTCATGGGCTAAATCAATCCAAACTTCTTCTCTGGCTTCTGTGTAAGTTACTATTAAGCGTCCTTGGATCAGCTTTTCTATAACTTGTTTTATGACTGTCTGCTCATCCGGGTTTTCACTAGCAAGACTTAACAATTCCTGTTTTGGTTGTCGCTGTCGGGTATCTTTGTCTTCTGCACCTGTACGCACCAATTTTAAGAAAATTCGCTTTACCCACGCTTGCGGCTGCTCTGTGAAATCTACATACAGCTTTTCTGCATGACGCTCCAATGCCCCAATGACCCCACCAAGTTCGTTAAACTTAGCCACTGTCAACTGATGTGCTTGCTGATCGCGCTGTTCCCAAAGTTCAGTCAGCGCAAACTGCAACAGAGGTAAGCAGCCTTTCTCTTGTCCCACCACTTCTTGCTGGATCGTTCCGAGTAAACCTCTTTCTAACTGATAACCTCGTAAGTTGGCTGGGGATGCGATCGCTTCTTCTAATTCTGCCCCCAGTAATGGCGGCATATACACAGCCTGTTCCTGAATTAGTTGTGTCAGCGATTTATAGTTTAAACAGTATTCTAGAAAATCAGCTCGCATCGTGGTGACAATTGCTAACCGCCCTTCAGAAACTTGGGTTAACAACTCAATGAATCGCTGTCTTTCTTCTTCCTGAGAACCAAGGGTAAAAATTTCTTCAAATTGATCTACCACCAATAAGCAACGCTCAGAACCAGTCAGCCTAGAAATTACTGGAGATAAACCTTCTGTGTCAATGAGAGCCGAGATTTCCCTAATTTCCGTGCGTTCAAATAACTGTGTAAAGGCTCGTTTTAACTCTGCTAAAGGTTGAACTCCAGGCAAAATTGGTTCTAAGATTCGCCAACCATTTTTTTCTAACACTGGAATCAAACCTGCCCACACAACGGAAGATTTACCACTCCCCGAAGCGCCAATGATGGGAATAAAATTAGCCTGAGCAAGTTTTTGTTGAATTGAGTTGACTACTTTTTGCCGACCAAAAAAGAACTTGGCGTGTTCTTTGTCAAAAGCTTGTAATCCTCGATAGGGACATTTTTTACTTACCACCACAGGCGCTACGGGATTCTTCGGTGGATACCAAACCAAAGGAATTGACCTACCGCCACCCATGTAAATTGCTTCTTGTCCACTTCCCTTAAGTTCCTGTGAAATGAAGCTTATCAAGTCGTTGGCATTGACTTCTCCTGTAGTACCCTTGGCTTGATCTTCAAACAGTCCTTTGATGACAGCTTTAGTGAAAATCCCACCTTCTGCATCTTCCCGCGCTCTTTCAAAAGCGCGGGAGGCTGTAATTAAGCAGTAGTCGGCGTTGCTGTTGAAAACTGGGAAACTTGACCTGATGAAGCTTGTTTCTAGTAATGAGCCAGCATAACAGCAGTCCAACAGTACTACCAAACTGCTGAGTTGAGATTTACTGATTAAAGTGTTGAAGTCATCAAAGGCGATCGCATTTTGTCCATCTTTGTTACAATCCGATGTTGCCAAATACCCTTTCGCTTCACCTGTCAGGCTGGGTGCTTCAAATCCATGTCCGGCAAAATAAATTAATGCCTCCGCACCTTTGGCCTTTTCTAACAAAAATATTCTTAGTGCTTGTCCGAGTTCTTTACCAGTTAACTTTTTATCTAGTGCGATTTGCCAGCGATCCCCACTCTCGATTAACTTGCTAGGTAAAGGCTGAACATCAAATCTACCTTGTTTACGCAGCAGTTGGGCGATTTGTTCCGCATCATTGACAGCCTTTGGCAGGTTGGTGAAATTGTCATACTTAGCAATTCCCAACACCAGCGCATATCTAGCCATATAATCTAACCTGGCATCCGTTTTTACCTAATCTTACTAAGAATAACTTCAAGAGTAACTGAGGCTATTATGTCAGAAGTGCAACGTTTAATCATCAAAGAAGACGATCAAGAGTACGAAATCTACGTAGAATCAAATACCGTCGCTGAAGTTTCAGAAGAAGATGAACCGGGATACCGTGATGGTTTACCCACGCTAAACATTCAAGAATTTCAGGGCAAGATTCGTAATTATGCCAAGTTAGCTGTTGGTGCATTCAAGAATTTACCTGACGCTGAGGAGGTAACAGTTAAGTTTGGCATCAAGCTGGGTGGGAAAACTGGCATTCCGTTTTTAACTGAAGGGTCGGCGGAAAGTAATTTTGAAATCGAGGTTAAGTATAAGTTTCCTGAGAAGAAGCAATAAATAGCAATAGTTGGATTATCGTGCTTACCCATATCCCGCCCGGAAATAAATTTCCAGGCTCATAGCGCAAGTCCACTCAAGTGGACTGAAATCTCTCCTTAGTCTTCTGAAGAGGACTTTAGCTATTAGCAGAGGAATTTGATTCCCCTGCGGGATGACAACGAAGCTGATGATTTGCGACATCTTGATAGTGTCGGCTAGCATAATTATTACAGAAGCGATCGCCTTCGATTCATCATCATTCACTCATAGAACACGAACTTCCGAGTTCAAAGGGTGAGCTATCACCTTTTACTCACGATCATTTACTCTTGGATCTCGGACGTTGGTGTTCTGAGCCTGAAGTTCCGAGTTCTAATCTGGAAATTTTATGTTCTGAGAGTGAAGCTTGGAGTTCAGAACTCGGAACGTCGAGCAATTTACTCCAACATCCGAGTTCTGAGCCTCAACATTGCACCTTAGAAGTGCAATCACCAAGCTATTTTCTACAACGCTGCTGCTTGAGGCTTGGATTTCCGTGATTTACGGGCGAACCTTTGCCCCATTTCGTCAACTACTCCATCTAAACCAGCGCCTTGTCCACTAGCTTTGGCATAGTTATACACCTGCAAGGCGGCTGCATAAGCTTCACTACCCACTGCTAGCGAAGTATCATCCAGCAACTCTTGTAATTGTGACAAAGACAGCAATACTGGATATAAAGCTTCAAATAATTGAACGTCTTTCCGCATCTCATTAAGGTCAAACGATCGCGGTAAAAATTCTGGATTCTGTGTCGCTACCTCCAATGCTTTGCTTACAAAGGCGCGGCTTTTATCTCCCATTTTGGGTAAAGCTTTCCGCTCCTCGTTACTTAAATCAATCAAAAATGGTAGCTTTTCTTTAATTGTGGCGATCGCCTGCAACACAGCATCTCTCTCTGATTGCGCTAGTGTTGCACTAATTGGGGCTGTGGACATAGAAATTAGTCTCCAGTAGGTTTCTTAAATTTAGAGTGCCCACATATACAATTTGAATTTCAATCACACTAATAAAAATTTCGAGTTCAAAGAATAAGCGATCGCCACGCTTTTAACAATCAAAATTATTCTTCCTCGTCAACTTCCTCGCCGATCAGTGGAGCTTGGGAGCTATGACGGACATGAAGCACAAAAACTGTATCTTCCCGAATAGCAAACAAAATTCGGTACTTATTTCTTGACTTACCGGAAATAAATTGACGGATTTCTTCAGTAAGTACATCATTTTCTGGAGCTAGAGCGCAACGTAGAGGCTTTTCTTGCAGAGTAGCAATAGTATCCATCAACTCCCGAAACCATTTATCTGCATATATTGGGTTACGCTCTCTCAACCAAGAGTAAGCAGTATCAATTTCAGCTTTTGCAGTCTGAGTCACCCTAACTTGAAATGCCATACTTTTGCTGCATTTCTTGCTCAAATTCGCTAAGGGTACTGGTTCTACCAGCGTCTACATCTTCAAGTCCCTGCTTAATTCCGGCGATCGCTTCCAATCTTTCCAAAGCATCCAGCAGTTTTTGGTAAGACTCTGCATCCTGAACCACAAGTTCGGCCTTACCATTAACTGTCAGCACTACGGGTTTTCCTGTCTGCTTCATCTGCTGTAGGAATTCCAATGTATTGCGTTTAAAGCTAGAGAGTGAATGGATATCTCGACTAATATTTAGCATAGAGTTGATTATGCATTAAACTTGCACTTAATTTAACGCTATCTCAAAAGCTTTTGTCCAGTACAAATTTGTCTTGCAGGGTAACAATATTGTTATTGTTCATTGTTACGCCCTTACCACCTTTTACTTGAGAAAAATCGCACATCGCGCTAGTCTTCATTGACGTAACTGCACGCTGTAATATTAGGCGATGACAAATCAACTCTCTTCAGAAATTCCCTCTTGCACTTGGAGCCGTCCCATCGGTTTAGGCTGGGACAAACCTTATACCGTCCGCTACGCAAGTAATATCGATGATGGCCCTTGGCATGGTATGCCTTTAGGTGGCTTTGGTGCAGGTTGCATCGGTCGTTCTTCACGAGGAGATTTTAACCTCTGGCATATCGACGGTGGTGAGCATACCTTCAAAAACGTTCCTGCTTGTCAATTCAGTGTATTTGAATCCAATGGCACATCTTCCCAAGCCTACGCTTTATCTACGCAAGCGCCCGATGATGGCACTCTCAAGGCTTGGCAGTGGTATCCGACACTTCCCGGCACAGAGGGGACGGGCAATTATCACGCGCTCTACCCACGTAGCTGGTTTGTGTATGAAAATGTATTTCAAGCACAGTTGACATGTGAGCAATTTTCCCCAGTCTGGGCAGGTAATTACCAAGAAACTAGCTACCCTGTGGCAATATTCCTTTGGAATGCTTACAACCCTACAAATGCACCGATTACTCTCAGCATCATGCTCACTTGGCAAAATATGGTTGGCTGGTTTACAAATGCCCTCAAATCTCCCCAAGTGCGGGTGCGCGATGATGGTAGTCCGGTTTACGAATACCAACCGCGCTGGGGCGAAAGTCAAGGAAACTATAACCAGATAGTTGAAAATACACAACAGTTTGGCTGTCTTTTAGGTCGGGTTGGTAGTGATGAACCTTTGAAGGAAGGAGATGGAACTTGGTGTATTGCGACGCTGAAACATCCCCAAGTGGAAGTATTTCACCACACTCACTGGAATCCTGATGGTACGGGTGATCAGGTGTGGCAAAGCTTTGCTAAAGATGGTTCTTTGCCCAATAATATAGATGCAAATCCAGTAGCAGAAGGTGAACAATTAGGGGCTGCGATCGCACTCCGTTTCACTCTCCAACCAGGCGAAACTCTGGAAATCCCCTTTGTCCTCGCTTGGGATTTGCCCATTACAGAATTTGCCGCTGAAGTCAACTATTATCGCAGATACACAGACTTTTTTGATAAAAGTGGAAATAATGCTTGGGTGATCGCATCTACTGCGCTACAAGAATACCAAACCTGGCGATCGCAAATTCAAATTTGGCAAAAACCCATTCTCGACCGGGAAGATTTACCCAACTGGTTTAAAATGGCTCTATTTAATGAGCTTTATGACCTCACCAGTGGCGGTACTCTCTGGAGTGCAGCATCGGAACTTGACCCCATCGGTCAGTTTGCAGTGCTAGAGTGCTTAGATTACCGTTGGTATGAAAGTCTAGATGTGCGGCTGTATGGTTCTTTTGCCCTGCTGATGCTATTTCCAGAATTAGAAAAGTCGGTGATTCGGGCATTTGCACGGGCGATTCCTGAAGGTGATGATACACCCCGAATAATTGGCTATTACATGACAATTAAGGCAGAAAGTCCGATCGCCGTTCGTAAAGTCGCCGGTGCAACACCCCACGATTTAGGCGCACCGAATGAACATGTTTGGGAGAAAACCAACTACACCAGCTATCAAGACTGCAATTTGTGGAAGGATTTGGGTAGCGATTTTGTCTTGCAAGTATACCGCGATTTTTTGCTCACGGGTGCTGACGATGTAGAATTTTTAGCAGATTGCTGGAATGCGATCGTGCAAACCCTCGACTACCTGAAAACTTTTGACCTTGATGGCGATGGGATTCCAGAAAATTCTGGTGCGCCTGACCAAACCTTTGATGATTGGCGGTTGCAGGGTGTCAGCGCCTATTGTGGTGGGTTGTGGTTGGCGGCGCTGGAGGCTGCGATCGCAATTAGCGATGTTTTGTTAACGAACCGCAGAGGCACAGAGAACACAGAGGTGCAAAAATCCATCTATGAAGCTTGGTTGGAACAATCTCTTCCTATTTACCAAGAAAAACTTTGGAATGGGCAATATTACAAACTCGATAGTGAAAGTGGTTCTGATGTGGTGATGGCAGATCAATTATGCGGACAATTCTACGCCCGACTACTGGACTTACCTGATATTGTAGCGAGCGATCGCGCCCTCTCTGCCCTAAAAACTGTTTATGATGCGTGCTTTTTGAAATTCTGCAATGGTGAATTTGGTGCTGCTAATGGTGTTCGTCCTGACGGTTCACCAGAAAACCCCAAAGCTACTCATCCCCTGGAAGTCTGGACGGGGATAAACTTTGGGCTGGCGGCTTTTCTTGTGCAAATGGGAATGAAAGATGAAGCGTTTCGGTTGACGCAAGCTGTGGTGCAGCAAATTTATGACAATGGTCTGCAATTTCGCACGCCTGAAGCTATCACCGCAGCTGGTACTTTCCGCGCTAGCACTTACTTACGGGCAATGGCGATTTGGGGAATTTACTTAGTTATTAATTGATTGGCTATCAAAACGGTTCTCATTTTGATGCAACACACGTAGGGGGGCACAGCTACCCCTACTAACGGTCATATTCCACATATAGTGTGTGGGTTGGCAAATTTAGCCCATCTTCATCTGAGAAAGCAGAGTCTAGATTTGTGATTTTATTTTCCGAGTGTTTCCGGAAGCGAAGGAAAATTTCAGTAATCGTAATAGTTGAAGGATTGAGAATTCAAGACTACTGTTTCAAAAAATGCAAATATTACTAGCTTTAGCCATAAATCTTGCTAATATTTCCCAGACTATGTTCACAATCAAAAACTAGGCTATGGCGTGCCTATCCTTTTATACAACAGCAAAGTTCATCAGATTGTGGCGCTGCGTATTTGGCAATGATTAGCCAATACTGGGACATCCGCTTAAACCACTACAATTTGCGTAATTTAGCACGGGTAGATCGTAAAGGTGGATCTCTCCAGGGTTTAGCAGAAGCAGCCCAAACTTTGGGATATGAAGTGCTATTAGTCAGGGCGAGTCTTAGCAAGCTGGACTCATATTATAACCCGTGGGTGGCTCATTGGCAAGGAATTCATTATATAGTTGTCTGGCGAGTTAAAGGCGATCGCATATTGATTAGTGATCCAGCCATAGGCAAGAACTGGCTTTCGCGTCCAGAGTTTGAAGCTAGCTGGACAGGATATATCCTACATTTAGACCCCACGGAAAACTTTAATGCCCCCAAAGGTGAGAAACTCTTCTTAGGTTGCTATTGGCAAACATTGTGGCATTACCAAAAATTACTCAGACAAATTATTCTTACTTCATTACTGGTACAAGTTTTTAGGTTGGCGACTCTGCTATCTACTCAGGTCGTTATCGACCAAGTAATGAATGTTAAAAGCTTCTTTACCCTGAACATCTTTGCGATCTGCTTCCTGATTTGGGATGAAGCAACTAGTACCGCAAGGCAAAAGTCAAAAGTCAAAAGTCAAAAGTCAAAAGTATTACGGAATAAGCTCTTTAGGGTTTTTAAATGGTTGCTCTATTTCCGCCGTGGCGTACTAGCGCCCTCGATATCAAGTTGGAACGCCAATTTAAACAGAACTTAACCCAGATTAATCAAGCTTGTATCACCTTCATCATGTCAACTATATCCTTGTTCTAGACCGAGGTATCCTCGTTGAGCAAGGCACTCATCCATGACTCATGGCAATTGGTGGTTTTTATTGCCATTTAGCGCAACTGCAACTGCATCTGTAATCTCATTTATATAAATCTGTTAGATGTTAATACACATACAAATTCTTACTGAATCAACTTAGCACTATTCTCTGTTAATTAACTTCCACTCTATTAGAAAATTATTTAATTATACAGGTTTAGCCTACTACATTTTTTTGTTGGAAACATTCCATTACGGGTGTTTTTATTCACTCAGTTGATGATAGCTTAAACTATATATATTACTATTAAACACTAATTCTTTTTTAAAACTAGGCTATTTGTGATTCCTAGATCATGCTCATGAAATATTCATGAGCAGTTTACAGCAATTTCATTTAGATAAGCTAAAGCTGTAATCTTTATAAATCAATAGCTCCAAGGGTAATAAATTAGATTTTAATCTAATTGAAAATTTTTAAATATTTTCAATATCTATAGCTAATCAATTTTTTTCAGTCTCTATATATTACTATTTTTATAAGTTGTTTTACTTTCTGGTTAATGGTAATATTTTCTAGTGACTCGACAATAATAAAGGGTTTAAATTGATATTGTGTGGGGGGTCAGACCCCTCATGAATTAGCAAATAAGGACAAAATGAAAAGTTGCACAATCCGCAAGTATATATCGAAATATATTCAGGAAATTTAGCTTATAAATCTGCTAATCTAGGAGATGACATTAATAATAAAAAATAGTATATATACAAATAGTGTTGTTAATGCTCAAAGGTAAATAAATTTTCTCTACTAGCCCAAAAAAATATGTAAAATTCCCGGAAAATGCTTAATTAAACAGTAGTAAGAAATACAAGCAGGTAAACAGATAAAATTTATTGAATTAGGAGTTTAAAAAGTTTAAGAGGACAAATTTGTATTTACCAAGAGCCACACGAGAATTTTGTCCTACCAGTCATATGACAAGACCAAAGGTAAATTTTTACCTTTCACTCACTAACAAGCAAAAGCTATAGTTTCCTCTTTACTCATCCCAGATACCTAAAAACTATGATGAATCAAGACATTGCGGGCATTAGTAGTAACATAGATAAGACGGTGAAAGCTCAACAATTTGACAAAGTAGTTGAAGCAATTCTTGCTGGAAAATATTCCTGGGCATGTGTTTTAATGCTGCGATTTGCTGGCTATAATCCTCTCCATTACATTCCATATCGCACCTATAATCGATTGCTAAAAGAAAACTCTAAAGCCAGTAGGACAAATCAACAGCAAAGTGAAAATCTAAAAATGCTGAAACATGCTAATGATTCAATATCTGATAGTAATGGATCATCAAGCTGCTTAAGCAAAATCAAAGACCGAGCTTATCTTGAAGTAGTTGGAAAGCAAAAAACAGAAATTCATGGTGGTAGTTTAGATCAGAGATTTGCCCAGCAAATTAACGATCATCAATCAATGAAATCGCAATTAAAACCAGAAAGCACTCAAGAGATTTCCTTGAAACGTTGTGGATCTAATTAAAAACTATTTGGAATCAATAGATTCTGCCCTAAAGTTGATTGAGAGCCTGCTATGCTAATTTAAAATTTTTAGCATGGCAGGTTTTCTATAGCAGTGATTAATTTAATATTTTTTTCAAAAATCTGCCAAAATGGCAAATATATACTGATAAGATTGGTAAACTAATAAAAACTACAACTTCAAGAAAAATAGAGGTGATTGGCAAGCAAGTTAATTTTAAAAAATAAAATCAATGATTAGTTCTGACTATGAAAGAAATCAGACTGATTATAAAAGTAGTCAGCATTTGATGGAGTAAATAACTCCTACACCAAGACCGATGATGCAACCGTTGCTACTGGTGGTTTTATTTTCGAGGAAGTCTGAGCAAAGAGAATTTGGAGCGGTAGCTTCTCCCAATCCAAACTTCACACAGCTTTCACTGACTGCAGACGGTGCAAGTAATGCTTATAAAGCTTTCTATACTGTGGTTGGTGTTGCTTTAGTTAATAAAGCAAACGCTTAACACCAATACCAGGAACGGAAATAAAAAAGTTTCGGTGAAATCGTTGTCATGGCTGGTAGAACTAGTAGCTCATCCGCTTCTCTTTCGACTATTGTAATCCTAGTCCTCCCAACCTGGATTATTTCTGTTTTCTAAACTTTCAATTTATATAGCAACTACTGGAAGTTCAAAACTTGAATAGCTTCCAGTTTTTTTATGTGTAAATAAAAATAAGGTGGGCAATTTACCCACCTTATTTTTTCTGAAGTACAGTTAATCTAAAAATGACTTAAACCTTGGCTAATTCTGGGGTAGGACGCTTGCTATTGCGAATTGATGTAATAGCCTCAGCATAATCCTTAGCGTTAAATACAGCTGAACCGGCGACAACTGCATTAGCTCCCGCTTCTAAAACTTGCCAGGTATTATTTGCCTTCAGTCCTCCATCCACTTCAATCCAAGGGTCAAGACCACGTTCATCACACATTTGACGCAGCTTGCGGATTTTGGGTAATACACCA
Organism: Nostoc sp.; assembly: GCF_036919675.1. Lineage (GTDB taxonomy): Bacteria > Cyanobacteriota > Cyanobacteriia > Cyanobacteriales > Nostocaceae > Nostoc. The sequence continues at coordinate 20,584 of NZ_JBALCP010000068.1, read as the reverse complement.
GGGATAAAGCTTTGACCACCAAAACCAGGGTTGACGCTCATAATCAGTACTAAATCGCACAAATCTAAAACGTATTCAATTAGCTCTAGAGGGCTACCAGGATTAAGTACAACTCCAGCTTTCTTACCAAGTTCTTTAATTTGCCCCAAGGTGCGGTGCAGGTGTGGGGAAGCATTATGCTCGCAGTGTACGGTGATGTGATCGGCACCCGCCTTGGCAAAATCCTCTACATACTTTTCTGGCTCCACAATCATCAAGTGGACATCTAGTGGCTTGGTCGTAATCGGACGAATCGCCTCCACAATCAGAGGACCTATCGTAATATTGGGTACAAAACGACCGTCCATTACATCAACATGAATCCAATCTGCTCCAGCCGCGTCTATGGCGCGAATTTCGTCACCCAGACGACTAAAATCGGCTGATAGGATAGATGGAGCAATTACAATGGGCTTTTGAGATCGGTTTTGGGTCATGGCTAGTGGGTTTTAAGCGTCCTCGTCTGTACGCATTGTAACAAAACATTGAGCAAGACTCATAACTTTGATCCCGGCTTTTTTGGGGAGATGGGGAGTGGGGAAGAATAATAATTCCTAACTCAACTCCTATCTCCTAACCGGAACTTCGGAAGCCTCCGGCTGCGCTCTTAACTTCTAACTTTTAACAACTGACAAATGACTAAAAAACTAACCTGGATAATTTGGGGATTAAGTGCTTCTTGTCTGAGTGCGCCGGTAATTGCTTCAGCTTTAGAATCTACTCTGGGAACTAACGGTATTGATGCTCTGAAGCTACACCAATCTCCTTATAATTTAATCGGTCGTAAGATTGCTATTGGTCAAGTGGAAATTGGCCGACCAGGAATGTTTGGTTGGGATAAGGCGGTGTCTAAAAATCGCGCCATATCTTTAGCGGCAGTATTTTTACGCGATGGGCCAGCTAAATCAAATACCGGTGTTGACCCCCACGCTTACAATGTCGCTGGTGTGATGGTGAGTCATGACAAAGCTTTGCCAGGAGTTGCTCCGGGAGCGCGACTGTATTCATCTGCGGTAGGTTCCACTAAAAACATGGGTCAGCCAGAAGAGTGCTTATCGGCCCAGCACATAGCGCTACAAAATAGTGGCGATGTCCGTGCGATTAACTTTAGCTTTGGTGAACCTCTGAGCCGCGATCCTAGACCAGAAGCGACTTTAGACGGCAATGCTTTACTAACTTTATGTGTTGACTGGTCTAGTCGCGTTCATGATGTTTTGTATGCGATCGCAGGTAATCAGGGTAAGGGTGGTATTCCCATTCCTACAGATAATTTTAACGGAGTGAACGTGGCTTTTTCATCCCGCAGAGGGGGAGTTTTTAACAAAGTAGACGTGGCTAATCTGGCGGGTGCTAACCAAGGAGTGAGTGGAAAGCTAGCTGGAAGAGAATTTGATCTTAATGGGCGTCGTGCTATCAGTTTAGTTGCTCCTGGTAATAACATTCCCTTGCTCAATCCAGATGGCAAATTGAACAAGGTCACGGGGACAAGTTTTGCAGCGCCTCAAGTTACGGCTACTGTTGCTCTGTTGCAAGAATTTGCTGACCGACAGATGCGGACAAAACAACCCCACTGGAGCATCGATTCTCGCCATCATCAAGTGATGAAAGCTGTATTGCTGAATTCAGCAGACAAAATCCAAGATAGCGGTGATGGCTTGCGGTTGGGAATGAGCCGGACGCTAATTGATAAACAAAATCAAAACTGGCTAGATTCTGATGCTTATAAAGATCCTAAGATTCCCTTAGATGCCCAAATGGGAGCGGGTCATTTGAATGCATTTCGCGCTTATCAGCAATTTAGTGCTGGTGAATGGCAGCCATCAGCTGTGGTGCCGGCTATTGGTTGGGATTATCACACAGTCGATACTGGAGCGTCTGTTGACTATGTGTTAGCAAAACCATTAAAGCAGAGGAGTTTTGTTGCTATTACCCTAAGTTGGGATCGATTGGTAGAACTCAACGATAAAAATAAAAACCAGCAATATGACGTGGGCGAAAATTTTCGCGATCGCGGTTTGAATAATCTCGACCTATACTTAGTAAAAGCTGATGCTCAAAATTCAGATGCTGGTGCTGTTTGCTCCTCAATCAGCCAAATCGATAGTGTAGAACATATTTTCTGCCCGGTTGCTGCTACTGGCAATTACAAAATCCGCGTCCAGTTTCGGCAAAAGCTTAATGAAGCGACTCAACCCTATAGTTTAGCTTGGTGGAGTGTACCTATCAATTGAAATAGGGGCGCATAACTTTTATTTGTGTCAACTTACAGTGTTTTATCATCTATTTGAACAACACTCCCCTATTGGGGCGCATAGCTGTGCGTCCCTAAAAAATTTGGTATTTCGTGAACTGAGAAACGTGATTTTATGTTTAAAAACCAAGAACGGTGGTTATTTTGTGATTAGGTAATCTACAATACTTTTATTGCTAAATATAAAAATTCCTAAAAATCGAGATTTTTCCTAATTCGTCTACATAGCCGCCTCAATTAGGAATTAGCAGCTTTAATAAGTTGTGTTTAATTCCTCTGAGCTACTAACTTGCTGTTACAAAAACTGTAACAGTCCCATTTTTCTATTGCAGCAAATGCAATAGTTAATCATTGACACAGTGTCTGCGTCAACTCTGAGCACAGATCGGGAATCTTTCGCAAGTAAGGTGGTATGATGATTCGGCAGAAATATAGTAGTATGAGAGAAAATTTCATGCAAAGACGTTATGGTGTGAGTCTAGGCAGACGTTATGCTCTGGCAGCTGCAAGTGTTGTTCTATTTAGTGTATTAGGGTATTCTCAAGTCGATAGTAATAAAAGTGCCCTTGCCCAATCTAGTTTACCTCAGCCAGAAACTCCATCGCAAAAAAAAACACTCAAGACTGAGACAAAAATCCTTGAGTCTAGCAATAAGTTTGGCTTCAAACTATTTTCAGAACTTCTGAAAAGTGATAATGGTAAGAAGAACGTTTTTATCTCACCTTCGAGTGTCGCGATCGCTTTAGCTATGACCTATAATGGCGCGAACGGCACGACTCAACTAGCAATAGCAAAAACCCTAGAATTACAGGGGATAAATCTGCAAGAAATAAACTCTTCTTACAAGGAAGCATTAAAGCAGCTTTTAGACAATTCAGATCCAAACGTACAACTGAAGATTGCTAACTCACTTTGGGCAAATAAAAATGTTAGCTTTCAGCCAGACTTCCTCCAGAGAACGCAGGATTTCTATCAAGCTAAGGTCAGCAATTTAAATTTTCAAGATCCCACAGCGCCTAGTATTATCAATAACTGGGTAAAAGAGAATACTAATGGCAAAATCGATCAGATAATTGGAAAAATTGAACCAAGTCAGGTGTTGTTTCTGATTAATGCCATATATTTTAAAGGAAAATGGAGCAAAGAATTTAATAAAACTCAAACCGCTCAATACCCTTTTTACAGCACATCTGGCAAGCAAAAACAACATCCGATGATGTCACAAAGTGGTGACTATAGATACTATGAAAGCAAACAATTTCAGGCAGTTAGTTTACCTTACGGCAAAGATGGTAAATTCAGCTTTTATATATTTTTGCCGAAACAGAACTCTAACCTTAAAGCCTTTTATCAAAACTTGAATATTGAGAACTGGGATAAATGGATGACTCAGTTCAGCGAACAAAAAGGGTTTATTCGTTTACCCCGCTTCAAAACAGATTACGACGTTACACTCAATGATGCCTTAAAAACTTTAGGCATGGAAGAGGCTTTCAGCGACAAAGCCAATTTTTCCGGCATGGGTAAAAATTTTGCCATTAGCGAAGTTAAGCATAAAACTTTTGTCGAAGTGAACGAAGAAGGCACCGAAGCGGCTGCGGCTACTTCAGTAGGAATAGTAGCAACAGCTTTGAGACAGGAACCAGAACCATTCCGAATGATTGTTGACCATCCATTTTTCTGTGCCATTAGAGATAATCAGACGGGAAGGGTTTTGTTTATGGGTTCAATCCTCGATCCGCAGTAAAAAATTCAAAATTCCTTCATTTTGAATTTTGTAGACGCCCGAAGCGCAGCTGATTGGAGAGTATTTTGAATTTTGAATTCTAGGGTAATGTCGCTTCAGAAATACTCAGAGTGTTTTTAGCGTCAGCTTTCGGGGACTCGTTTGCTGCAACGGGTGCAGTTATCTCCCCAGTGGCGCTGTCGTTTGTCTGGCTACCAGGACGCAAGGCACTTAAAGCGGTCTTAATCACAACAGCTGTGGGTACCGCCACAATTACACCCAACAGTCCGCCAATTCTTGCCCCTGTTAAGACTGAAATTAAAATCCAAACTGGATTTAAACCAGTAAAGCTACCTAAAATTCGGGGGGCAATTAAGTTTTCGAGAATTTGCTGTACGATTACTGCTGCTATCAACACTCTCACACCCATTGAGAAATCTTGCAACGCTACCAATAGTGTAGTCAGGGCGATGCCTACAGAACCGCCAAAGGGGACGAGAGCCATCAGGCCAATAGTTAGACCAAATAGTAGACCAAATGGTACTTTCAGCCACAAAAAGGTAGGAATGAGGGCTGATGCCATGCAAGTAGATAAAATCAGCTGGGTGATAAAGAAATTTTGGAAGCTGAGGCGGACTGTTTTGGAGAAAGGATCGCGAAATTTATTAGGTAGCCATTCCACTAAACTTTGCCAGAGTTCACCCCCATGCTGTAAAAGGTAGAAAGTCAAAACCATCGTCAAGAGAATATCTAGCAGACTAGTGACTGTAACTACCGCCAGATTTAAAACTTGTCCAGCGATCGCTTGTAATTGTCCCTTGACGCGATCGTTGATTTGCACTACCAGAGCATCGAGGTTAATCGGTAAGCCAAAAGTCTCAGCTTTTTCGTTTAATATCATTAACTGAGAGCGTCCAGAGTCGATCAACTCTGGCAAACGAGCCACCAGTTGTTGAGCTTGGGTAAGGGCCAGCGGAAAAAGTGTAACACCCAACGCCAATAAAATCGATAAAGCCAAGAGAAATACTAGGATAGCGACTTGCTCTCGCCTAGCACCCTGATGCTCCATCCAACTCACGGGATAGTTGAGCAGAAATGCTAGCACTGAGGCTCCAACTAAAATGACTATGAGAGAATGGAAATAATTAAAAAATACCGAAAGTGCCCAACCATTTAGAACTAGCAACGGAACGAATAACGCGATCGTTACGATTCGCGCTATTGGTGTGAATGTTTGCCACCAGTCGAGTAGCTTGCGTGTCTGCATTTTGAGCTGATTGCGGGATAGAACTAAGTTAAATCTTTCTTTACAGCTTATTATCTCTGACTATATGAGTCTTATTCATCCTCCTAGTTTAAGAGTTAGACTAACCTATATGGAAAATTTTGAACCGAGAGAAAATAGGGACTGGGGAAGTGGGGGAGCAGGGAGCAGGGAGCAGGGAGCAGAGGGGAAAGAAGTAATTTTTAATTCTCCCCCTTGCACCCAGCAAAGAGTCCCTCTGCCTCTTCTGCCCAATCCCCATTACCCCTTATCCCCTCCAGGGGCCCCGAGTTCCCCAATCCCCAAAACACAGTTGCTTTTATGTTTGATTCCGATCATCGGCTTTTTTCCATCCTTGTGGACTCTCTATCGGGGCCAGGGTAGTCGGGAACAACTTGCTATTAGTCGTCTGTCTATTACTTTGGCGCTTACTTGGCTGTTGGGATATCTATTATTAGCTACTAGTGCAGCAACTTCAGATTTTTTGACGCTACGTCTATTTATCCTCAATAGCTTTCTCACATCAGGTTACTTTTTAGTAAGTGTCTGGTTGATTTTGCGCCTGATGCAGGGCAAATCTGGGCGTTTACCAGGGTTTAATACTTTAGCAGAACGAGTGCTGGGTAAGTATTTATCTTAATTTTTGTGGATGATACTTTTCCAGTATTTTTACTTATTTCCTAAAAAAATCCGGTTGATTTATCTATATATCTAGTCAAATCCAGTTTATTATTGCCATACTTCAGTAAAACATCTCTAGATTGGCCCAAAAGAAGGAAAAATGTTGCTATAAGTGTTGTGGTTGACACTACATTAAAAAAGTTAGCACTGATAATTAAGAGTTAGCTATTATGGGTTGATTTGTCTGCATGTTTTTAGTCTGCAAATTTACCGAATTTGATTAGTGAGTAAGTGTGAGGAAGTCTGTGACCATTCAAAGAAGTTCGGCGGAAGAAAACCAGTCAGGAAAAGCCTCTAAGTCCAGTAAAAAAATTTCTCAGAACTCGAAATCCGGACGTTGGCTGTGGTTTTGGGTAGGTATGAGTGGTATTGCAATGGTGTCAGCAACAGCAGGGGCGCTTTTGGCGGTGTCTTTAACCAGTACGCCTTTGCAACAAGCCCAGCTAAGTCCAAAGGATGAGGCGGCCTTTGATGGCGATCGCATTTCTGGAGGTGGGCTGCGATTTTCACAATTAACTCGCCCAGTGAATCTCTTAGTTTTGGGGATGAGCGTACTTCCCCCGGATATCCAAAACCCTCCCCCAGAAACCAAAAACCTCAAATACCAGCCCCAGGTAAACTCCTTTGATGGTCTTTCCGATGTGATGCTCTTGCTCAAATTTGATCCAGAGACGAAAAAAATAATCATGCTCTCCATTCCCAGAGATACCCGCACACAAATAGAGGGGTATGGGGTGAAAAAAATTAATGCTGCCAATGTTGACGGTGGGCCAGCTTTGACTGCCAGAACCGTCAGTAATCTCTTAGGTGGGGCGGGAATTGATCGCTATATCCGAATTAATGTTCTGGGAGTTGCCAAGCTAATCGATGCTTTAGGGGGCGTAACAGTCTACGTCCCCAAAGATATGAAGTACCAAGATGATTCCCAGCATTTGTACATCAATTTGAAGGCGGGTAAGCAGCATCTCAACGGCGAGAAGGCACTGCAATTGCTGCGTTTCCGCCATGACGAACTCGGAGATATTGGCCGGATTCAGCGGCAGCAAATGGTTATGCGTGCTTTGATGGATCAAACACTCAACCCAGCTACTGTGGCTCAATTACCTAAAGTTCTTGATGTAGTGAAAGACCACATTGATACCAACTTGACGGTTGAAGAATTATTGGCGCTTATGGGTTTTGGGGTGCAGACAAATCGCTCTAATATGCAAATGTTAATGCTGCCAGGTCGCTTTAGCGAGAAGAATGAGTTTGATGCTAGCTATTGGTTGCCCAACAAAGATGGTATTGCCAAACTGATGGCTCAACACTTTGGTTTGGAATCAGAACAGGAACAGCATGCGACTGCAACTGATCCACGCTCTTTGCGTGTAGCAATTCAAGATAGTACAGGTGGCGATCGCTCTAATCTCCAGCCATTAATTAGAGCCTTGGAAAAATCTGGATATCGCAACATCTATGTAGCCAAGGCATGGGGTGAACCTCTAGACGTAACTCACATTGTCGCCCAGCAAGGAGATGGTGACACTGCCGAATCAGTTCGCAACACTTTGGGATTTGGCGAAGTGCGTGTGGAAAGCACTGGCAACCTCGGCTCAGATATCAGTATCCAAGTGGGTCAGGATTGGTTGCAACAAAAATCTATTTTGGAGGAGTCGCTGACCAAATAATTACTAATTTGTAATTTGTAATTAATTACGAGTTATGTTGAGACCCTGAAGTGATCAGATCCATGTTTCTAACTGAACTGTTTACACTGGCACAAATGCTGCTGACAGTGAATTTACTACCTGGTTGAGTTCTTGGAGTTTAGCTGCTACCACACCATTGGTTAATAATTCTTCTGCCTTAGCTAAACCCTTTGACATATCTGGACAAATACCACTCTGCCATAGGTAAAATCCGCCATTCCATAAGGCTGTTTCCATCAATTCACTTGGTTTACCTGCCAAAACCGCCTGAATATCCGCCACTAGTTCTTCAGTAGTTCCAAGGGGTACGTTTTTGGTAGTAAAGCCGTAATCACGCGGTACGAGGTGCAATCGTTCTACCTCTTGGGATGCTACGGATGAAGATAAGCCAATGATCGCAGTGCGATCGCGCGGTAAGTCGCAACTACCTTCCAATCCTTTCACTAATGTAAATTTTGTTACTCCCCGCAGCCCCAGAGCTATCTGAAACATCCCTTCTGTCGGCGGATGGACAAACCCAGCAATTACGTGAGCATCCCCAGCATAAGGACACCATATTAGCTCCATTGTTGCCAAAGGCGGACGCTTGCCGAGTTGGTCGCGGTACTCCCAAATACTTGTAGTTAACGGAAAATGCTGAGGTAGATAAATAAAGCCGATTCCCGTTTGCTCAAACACCTGCTGGGTTTTTGCTAGTGGTAGCGTAGTCCAATCGACTCCTAAACCCTGCCAAATCTCTATTAGGGGTAAACCGTATTTCGTTGGTAGGCGATCGCCACCGTGCATTACCACTGGTTGTCCAACTGCGGCGAGTAGTAAAGCTGTTACAGGACTAATTGGTGCTGTGCGTGTTCTGCCATCATAGGGGATGCCAAAAGCGATCGCTGGTCGTCCAGAAACGATTGGTTGCAGTTTTGGCCCCAGTTCATCATAGGCATCCAACATTCCTGCTAACTCTTCCCCTGTGGGACGCTTGATTCGATGAGCAATCAAAAACGCTCCGATTTGGGCTGATGTAGCTTCACCCAGCAGCATCATTTTTGTAGCGGTAGCTGCTTGGGCGCGAGTTAAATTCTCGGCTGTGTGGTTTCCGCTACCTACTTTTTGCAGGAATTCCCTAAATACATTGCTCATTTATCCTTTGTCCTTTGTCCACTGTCATTTGTCCATTGTCCTTTCTGAAAATGACTAATGACCAATGACTAATAACTAATGACACTTAAGAAGCCGATCGCTGCTGATCAATTTGTAATGGAATATTTTCCTGCACTAGTTGCCAAAAGTGCTTGATGGGGGGAATTTGGAGTCGGTCTTGAGTTGTTACCATAACTACCCGACGAGTCAAACTGGAACCATCTGCTAAACCACTAGTATTATTGCTGGCTAAGGAACGAATCGCCAGGGTAGCGTCTTGGCGTGCTTCCACTAATGCTGATTGAGGTAGCAAAGCTATCAGTTCTCCTTGGCGTACCACTCCCCGGAAAGCATCTAGGGTATTTACCTCTAAAGCTGCCTGGAGTTTAGCTTCCATTCGCTCAAATCTATCTTGTATTAAGCGCTGCATCCCATAACCATCTTTAAAAACCACTTGGGGATAACGAATTAGCTCCGACCAAGGAACGCATTCATATTGGGCTAGTGGATGATTGGCTGCTGTTAGAACTTTTATCGGTTCATCATAAAGTACTTCTACCACCATTTCTCTACCAGTGGTTAAAAAGCGATTATTCATCACAATTGCTAAATCCACCAATCCATCTTTGAGGACTTTCAGGGCGCGATCGCTTCCCAATGAAGTCACCCGCAATTGTACATCTGGATAATCATGACAAAATTTTTGCAACACTGGTGGTAAGTAAAATCCACAAACAGAGTGAATTGCTGCGATGCATAGTTCTGGCTGCTTTCCGGCTATTAAATCAGCTAATTCTTCTGTAGCTGTCTGCCATTCTTGGCAAATTTTGCGGACACGGGGCAGTAAACATTCACCTCCGAGTGTCAATTTTCCATGACTTGTTCTGTGAAACAGTTCTACACCTAAATCTGCTTCCAATGCCTGGATTTGGCGACTAATCGTCGATTGGGTGACACCACATGTTCGCGCTGCTTGTTGAAAGCTGCCGGTTTGGGCGATCGCTAGAAAGGCTTGCAACTGCTCTAGGCGCATTTTTATGTAGCCTGAATTACATTTATCGGTTTCATTAAGTTAACGGATTTTTATCCGTAATTTAGTATAGTTTGTTACAGTAATTTTTCTCTGATTTATATTTGTGTAAAAGAGGTTTGACTGCCTTAATCGTCAATTATCCGCTTTGCACAGATTTTTTTGGAAAATCTCGCCAAAAAATAACTGACTATTTTCTGCTGAAATATATGAATTTCTTGAATTGTTAATGCCGCAAATAATGCGAAATTGCTTATCAGAGTTGTAGAGTTTCTCGATCTAACTCAATGGCAGTACATTTTAAAGGCATTTTGTGACAATAGTCAGATACATGCCTCTTATGCCTGTCCAGGAATCTTTATTGAGCTTTTTAAGAAATCCTTAAAATCTACTGGAGCAATAGCATCATATTGGTTATGGTTTCGGCAAGAACTTGATAATAATAAGAATCTTAAATATGTTGATACCAACTCACTCAAGCATTTAATTGACTCTTATCGATAAGTTTATAAAGAAGCTTTTGATGACAAGGATAAACCAGATATTCCTTGTAATTATGCCGGGGCTGGATTAATCAATATTAATTCTGTGGAAGTTACCAGACGCAAAGTTTTAAATTCGCAATGTAACGAAATATTCTTTTTGCCTCCCCATCGTCGTTTGAGAGAAATTACCACTCAGCCAAAGCGATCGCTATTCCTTGTTGCAAATCTGGTGTCAGTGTGGCGTTATTTGCTAACTGCTGCAATTTTTGATGTGCGGCTTCCCCATCCAGATTTTTCAGTGCAGCGATCGCATGTAGTCTCACAGATGCATTTGAATCGGCTAGCAGTGAAATCAATGGTTCGATAGCTTGCATTTTGCCTAACTGTCCTAAAGATAAAGCGATCGCACTTTTGATGCTAGCAATCTCTGTGGCTGGATGCTGCGATCGCAATACTTGCAGTAAAATTTCTGCGGCTGGTGTAGTTAACTGCGGCTTTTGGACTCGCCCCAAAACTGTAACAATTTCTTGCCAAAGTGTCTCTGAAGTGATTTGGTTAAATGCTGTTTGTAAATATTCCAAACTGGATGGTGTCCCCACCCAAACCAAAGCGCGGATGGTTTCTAATTGCAGTGGTAGCGGTGTATGGGGTGATATTAGCACCTTAAATAATTCCTGGGCTGCCTGCTCACTACCCATCCGAGAAAGGGAAACTGCGGCTGCACAACAAACATCAAGATTAAAGTCGTAAAGCTTGGGTTGCAGTCTGATCACCAAATCTAATGCTTCGCGTAAGTCGGGGCGAAAACCTAAACCAAGCACTGCTGCACGCCTAACTGTAGGAGCTATATCATCCAAAGCGTTTAACAATACTGGCGGTACACGTTGATCATGAAAACTACTGAGGGCTTCAATTGCGGCAGCGCGGATTGCTACTTGTGAATCTTGCACTACACTCAACAGCGGTGTGATGGTTTCTGTTTGCGGAATACAGGAAAGCGATCGCACTGCTAAAAGCCGTGTATCTTCAGCTGCTAGAAGTTCAGTTAGTGAAGTAATAGCAACAGTACCCATTTGCCCCAGTGCTGTAGCTGCGATCGCTTTGAGTTCTTCATCCTCATCGGTTTTCAACAATTCCACCAAGGGGGCGATCGCTTCAGGGTGCTGAAATTCGCCCAAAGTCCGCGCTGCATACCAGCGTAATTCTTCTTCTGCATCTTCATCTTTTAAGATATCAATGAGTGGTGGGATGGCAATTTTTCCTAAGTGAGTCAGCACTTTGGTAATTTCCCAGCGTTGTTGAAAATCCCCCATCTCTAACATTGAAAGTGTTAATGTCAGCAGATATTCTTGATTTTTAACTATCTCTGGATGTTCAGAGTCTACCCCCAAGATTAATTTTTGTAAATATTGAATTAGTGATGACCAATCAGCTGCATCGTATGCTGTCCGGGCTTGCACCAAAAGCTGGTTGATATTACTCACGATACCCTGAATTGTATTGTTTAACTTGGCTTGACTACAACTGAATTGCCCTCAATCTTGGCGGCGTAAGTTTTAAGCGCTTCTGTCGCTGGGCCTTTTTGGACTTTACCATCAACCCCAAATTCCGAACCATGACAGGGACAGGCGAATTTTTTTGCCTGAGCTTTCCATGCTACGGTGCAACCTGCATGAGTACAGGTAGGGTTAACAGCTGTCAGATTTCCAGCTTTAGATGTGCCGACTACCAACACAGGCCCAGCAGGTGAGTTTTTAGCTAGCAATTGGCCAGTCTTATCTAATTCTGCCGAGGTGCCTACTGTTTGCCAATTCCCAGATGTTGAAGTTGTTTGAGAAGAACAGGCTGCGATCGCTACAGGTAGAGAACTCGCTATCCAACCCAAACCTACCCAATTAATAAAATCACGACGTTTCATAGCTGCTGAAATAATATCTAAGTTTTAGCTAACATCTGCCACTCAATTTTAGATTTTGGATTTTGGATTAATCTATGGCAGTCCAAAATCGCTTCGGTTATTTCAAATACTTTTCATCAAGGGCTTTTTGTGGCTCATGACTGACTTTGATGCAGAAAATGCATAGTTTTCATCCATTTTCAGCAATCTTACCAAAAAATCGTAACAATTTATACGATTTTAACAGAAATCTCCCTTTAACTTATGAGTATCGAAATTGTTACATGAACAGTATCTAAAGCTGCTTGACAAATTTCCCAGATGTAAATGCCGACAAGTTTTCCTTAATTAATCATGGATTGGGGTTTCGCTTTGGAATGCTCTTAAGTAAAAATAATCAGCCGTAAGCAAATATTAAGTTTTTATTCCCTAACCTTCGTAGATATAACACCTGATGGAACTACGGGTTGGTTGATGTTGGGCAATTATCACCATATTTAGTAATTTGTAACGATCAGACTCATGACAGACACAGCAACTACCACTACCAACCTTAATAAGTTTGAGAAATTCAAAGCAGAAAAAGATGGACTCGCCGTCAGGGGTGAGATAGAGAAATTTGCCGCCTTGGGCTGGGAAGCAATGGATGAAATCGATCGGGATCATCGACTCAAGTGGGTGGGTGTGTTTTTTCGCCCAGTCACCCCAGGCAAGTTTATGATGCGGTTACGGATGCCCAACGGTATTCTCACCAGCAGTCAAATGGGTGTTTTAGCCCAAGTGGTGCAGCGCTATGGAGATGATGGCTGCGCTGATATTACTACCAGACAGAATATCCAATTACGAGGGATCAGAATTGAAGATTTACCAGATATCTTTAATAGATTTGACACAGTTGGTTTAACCAGCGTTCAGTCAGGGATGGATAACGTCCGCAATATCACAGGCGATCCTGTGGCGGGGTTGGATGCAGATGAGTTGTACGACACACGAGAGTTGGTACAGCAAATTCAAGATATGCTCACCAACAAAGGCGAAGGAAACCCAGAGTTTAGCAACTTACCACGGAAGTTTAACATTGCGCTCGCAGGTGGAAGAGACAATTCAGTTCACGCCGAAATCAACGATTTAGCTTTTGTTCCAGCATTTCAAGAAGCAGGGGAGGAAAATTTAGCCTCTGTCCATTCCCAGCAAAAAATTTTCGGGTTTAACGTTTTAGTGGGTGGTTTTTTCTCAGCCAAACGTTGTGAAGCGGCGATTCCTCTAAATGCTTGGGTGCTTCCCGAAGATGTAGTAGCTGTATGTAGAGCGGTTTTGGAAGTCTTTCGTGATCATGGCCCGCGTACTAATCGGCAAAAATCCCGGCTGATGTGGCTAATTGATCAATGGGGTTTAGAAAAGTTTCGAGCAGAAGTAGAAAGGCGTTTGGGTAAATCATTCTTACCCGCAGCCGCAAAAGACGAAATCGACTGGGAAAAACGCGACCACATCGGGGTATATAAACAAAAACAACCGCGATTAAATTACGTAGGCTTGCACATTCCAGTCGGGCGACTATATGCTGAAGATATGTTTGAAATTGCCCGTCTAGGGCAAGTTTACGGCAGTGGAGAAATTCGCTTCACCGTTGAACAAAACATCGTCCTTCCCAACATTTGTGACTCGCGTTTAGCAACATTTTTAACAGAGCCTTTGCTGGAAAGGTTTTCCATTGACCCAGGTTTGTTGATGCGAGCGCTAGTTTCCTGTACAGGCGCACAATTTTGCAACTTCGCCCTGATCGAAACTAAAAACCGCGCCCTGGCAATGATTAAAGCCTTAGAAGAAGACTTAACTTTCACCAAGCCAGTGCGAATTCACTGGACAGGTTGCCCCAATTCCTGTGGACAACCCCAAGTTGCAGATATTGGCTTGATGGGAACTAAGACTCGCAAAAATGGCAAAACCCTGGAAGCCGTTGACATATATATGGGCGGCAAAGTTGGCAAAGATGCTCATTTGGGAACTTGCGTCATCAAAAGCATACCTTGCGAAGACTTGCAACCAGTATTGCAAGATTTACTCATCAAAAACTTTGGGGCCAAACCCAGGTGAGAAGCCTTAGTAGTTAGTAATTGCTAGTGCTTATCGGGGGCATTGGGCATTGGTCAAAGGTTCAACTTTCGACCTCAAAGGCTCAACTTCCGAGTTCAAAGGCTCAACCTTCGAGTTCAAAGGTTCAACCTTCGAGTTCAAAGGCTCAACTTCCGAGATAAAAGGCTCAACCTTCAAGTTCAAAGGCTCAACCTTCGAGTTCAAAGGCTCAACTTCCGAGTTCAAAGGCTCAACTTCCGAGATAAAAGGCTCAACCTCCGAGTTCAAAGGCTCATCTTTCCCTACCTCTTCTCCGTATTTTATTCAATTAGGAAGATTGGAATGCTTAAAGGATTATTTTCATTCAGCGATCGCTACCGCATCTTACATCAGACTTGGTTTGCTTTCTTTCTCACCTTTGTCTGTTGGTTTAACTTTGCCCCCTTTGCTACAACCATTGGCAAGGAGCTACATTTAGCACCTGAGCAAATCAAAACTGTGGGCATCTGTAACCTGGCCCTAACAATTCCCGCCCGATTAATTATTGGGATGCTTCTGGATCGTTTTGGCCCCAGAATCACCTATTCAATCTTGCTGATGTTTGCGGCTGTTCCTTGTTTAGCGACGGCGCTAGCGCAAGATTTTAATCAACTAGTTATCAGTCGTTTGCTGATGGGAATTGTCGGATCTGGGTTTGTTGTAGGTATCCGCATGGTGGCGGAATGGTTCCAGCCGAAGGAGATGGGAATTGCTCAAGGCATTTATGGCGGTTGGGGCAACTTTGGAGCTTTTGGCGCAGAATTTGCCTTGCCGATACTTGCAGTTTCTACTAGCTTTTTCGCTGGTGGCGCTTCTAACTGGCGGTTAGCGATCGCACTCACAGGGATCATAACTGCTATTTACGGCGTAATTTATTACAATAGCGTCCAAGATACACCCGCAGGCAAAGTCTACAATAAACCTAAAAAGAATGGTTCTCTGGAAGTGACTAGCATCAAAAGCTTCTGGGCGATGATTATCTCGAATTTTGGTTTGATTTTCGCCTTGGGTTTATTAGCTTGGCGCTTAGAACAAAAGAATATTCACTTCCTAACTCTGAGTCAAATGTATCTGACTTGGTTGCTATTAGCAGGATTGTTTGCTTACCAAAGTTATAAAGCTTCGCAGGTAAACCGAGAACTTCTAATTGGCAAAAAAATCTATACTCCATCTGAACGTTATCAATTTGGTCAAGTAGCTTTACTCGAATTCACTTACATAATTAGCTTTGGCAGCGAACTGGCAGTTGTTTCTATGCTCCCGGCGTTTTTTGAGAAAACCTTTGGTTTAGAGCATGTTGTAGCTGGGATGATTGCTGCCACCTATCCCTTCCTTAACTTAATTTCTCGTCCTAGTGGTGGCTTAATTTCTGATAAATTTGGCTCACGTAAATGGACAATGACAATTATCAGCGTTGGTATTGGTGTTAGTTATTTAATGGCACATTTTATTAATAGTAACTGGCCGATTCCGCTAGCGATCGCAGTTACAATGTTTGCCGCCTACTTTGCCCAAGCTGGCTGCGGTGCAACCTACAGCATCGTACCCCTAATAAAGAAAGAAGCCACAGGACAAATTGCCGGTAATGTGGGAGCTTACGGTAATTTTGGCGGCGTGGTTTACCTGACAATTTTTAGTTTAACTGACGCATCTACACTATTTAGCACAATGGGTTTAGCTGCCATAGTCTGCGCTTTTATGTGTGCCTTCTTCCTGAAAGAGCCAAAAGGTTCCTTTGCTGCTGCTTATGAAGGTGAATTACCAGAAACTGCAACTGAAAACCCTCCCTTTTTAGCGGAAGAATAGACTTATTGCATAAATAAAAAATAAGAATCTCACCCCGTCTTTGACTTACATTAAAGTTTCTTCTCCCCGCTTGCCTACAGTATCTCTTAACCTACAATGCCAATGCATCGACCTGCATTGTTAATGCCAGACCTGCAATGCCAATGTATCGACCTGCGTTGTTAATGCCAGACTTGCAATGCCAATGCATCGATCTGCAATGCCAATGTATCAACCTGCATTATTAATGCCAGACCTGCAATGCCAATGTATCAACCTGCATTATTAATGCCAGACCTGCAATGCCAATGTATCAACCTGCATTATTAATGCCAGACCTGCAATGCCAATGTATCGACCTGTAATAATTAACCCACCCTACGTAGTAGTAGATTGGGTTGAGGAAGGAACTCAACAATTAGCGTTTAATTTTGGGATGAGAGGAGGGAAACCCAACTTATATATTCTTAACTCAAGCGTATTGATATCTTTATCCAGAATTGGCGTGCAACACAAGAATTTCTCCAACTGTCGCTACATCTGAGGTTGCACAATCAAAATAACAAAATGGTACAACCGCCATGAGTGAATTTATCAAGACCCTTTGTCCTTATTGTGGTGTTGGCTGTGGTTTAGAAGTTTCACCCCCAGATCAACATGGCAAAGCGACTAATCGAGATAGCCAAGGAAATCTGATTTGGCGGGTGCGGGGCGATAAAGCCCATCCATCCAGTCAGGGAATGGTTTGTGTCAAAGGTGCAACGATCGCGGAATCTTTAGATAAAAATAGATTACATTACCCAATGGTGCGAGACTCCTTAGATCAGGAGTTTCGGCGCGTTAGTTGGGATGAAGCCTTCGATATAATCACGCAGCGCATTCAAACTGTGCTATTCACCCAAGGGCCAGAAGCCATTTGTATGTATGGTTCTGGTCAGTTTCAAACTGAGGATTACTACATAGCCCAGAAACTCATGAAAGGCTGTCTGGGTACTAATAATTTTGATGCTAACTCTCGCTTATGTATGTCTAGTGCTGTAGCTGGCTACATTCAAAGCTTTGGCTCAGATGGCCCCCCATGCTGTTACGAAGACCTGGAGTTAACTGACTGTGCATTTTTAATTGGCACTAATACAGCCGAATGTCATCCCATCGTTTTCAACCGATTGGAGAAGTACCACAAAAAGAACCGCAAAGTCAAAATGATTGTGGTTGATCCCCGTCGCACACCAACAGCAGAAGCCGCTGATTTGCATTTAGCGATTCGTCCCGGTACAGATATCGACTTGTTAAACGGCATTGCCCACTTGTTGATGCGCTGGAACTACCTTGATACCATGTTCATGGACGACTGCACCAGCAACTTTCCGGCATACGCCCAAGTGATTCGCCACTATCCCCCAGAAATAGTAGCTCGTCAATGTGGAATCAGCATTGAAGATTTAGAAACAGCAGCTCGCTACTGGGGTGAATCACAGCGGGTACTGTCTTTGTGGTCAATGGGTGTAAATCAATCGTCAGAAGGGACAGCTAAGGTAAGAACTATCATTAACCTGCACCTGATGACTGGACAGATTGGCAAACCTGGGGCTGGCCCTTTTTCCCTCACTGGTCAGCCAAACGCAATGGGAGGACGGGAAGCTGGAGGTTTGGCGAATTTATTACCGGGTTATCGGGCGGTAAAAAATCCTCAGCACCGAGCAGAAGTTGAGGAGTTTTGGGAACTCAAGCCAGGACAGATTTCGCCCAATCCCGGTTTGACTGCTTGGGACATGATTACTGGCTTGGAAAATGGCGCTGTAGAGTTATTGTGGATTGCAGCTACCAACCCAGCTGTGAGTATGCCAGATTTAGAGCGGACTAAGAAGGCGTTGTTGCGATCGCCTTTTACCATTTACCAAGACGCTTATTATCCTACAGAAACCTCTGCTTATGCTCACGTTTTGCTACCAGCAGCCCAGTGGGGTGAAAAAACTGGTGTGATGACAAATTCCGAACGAGTGGTAACTCTGTGTCAAGCATTCCGCCAACCGCCAAGAGAAGCTAGAGTGGATTGGGAAATTTTTGCAGAAGTTGGACGGAGACTAGGTTTTGAGAGAGAGTTTGCTTTTACTAACTCTGCTGAAGTTTATGCCGAGTTTGCCAAACTAACTAAAACTCGCCCCTGCGATATGACGGGTATCAGTCATCAGCAATTACAAACAGAAGGCCCGACTCAATGGCCTCATCCTGAAGAAAGCAGAGGAAGCAGAGGAGTAGGGGAAGCAGGGGGAGAAGCATCTGCCAATCGCTCTGGGAAAAGGTTATACACTGATTTGCACTTCCACACCCCTGACGGACGCGCTCAATTTGGGGCATATTACTCGAAGGGATTGGCAGAACCACCAGACCCAGATTATCCGTTTGTGCTAACTAATGGGCGCGTTTATGGACACTGGCACACGCAGACACGCACCGGGCGGATTGAAAAAATTTGCAAAATGCATCCCGAACCGTTTATCGAAATTCATCCCCGTGATGCTGCTCAGTTAGGTATTGTAGATAATCAGTGTGTAGAAGTGCGATCGCGTCGAGGTAAAGCTAAGTTTCCTGCTAAAGTGACAAAAGCGATCGCGCCTGGTACAGTTTTTGTCCCCATGCACTGGGGTTCGCTGTGGGCAGACAATGCCGAAGCTAATGCCCTCACCCATCCCGAATCGTGCCCCGATTCGCTGCAACCAGAATTAAAAGCCTGTGCAGTGCAGCTGATACCAATTTCTGTGCAAGTAACAGTCAAAGATTATCAACTCCAGTCCTCACAATGGTAAGCTCCTAAGTGTACTGCTCAAGAGATAATTTCTAATCAGCAATAGGTAATTTCGTCAATAGTCAATGGTCAATAGTTATTATCATTTTTTATGACTGTCTAATTTTGGCTGTTACCAATTACTATATCTAAAGAGGTTAAATCTCTCGTAAGAAGAGGTTTTACTAGCGTCGATTTTAGCTATGGATAAAGAATAAAAAACTTACAAAGCTTTGGCAAGTCCTCTTTTTTTAATCCTTTAGATTTATCTATAGGATTTTATTTTATTTGAGAATCGGGTGCAGCACTATGAGAAAGCTATTAAGGCAAATTTTAGTAATTACCAAAGATGAGAACTTCATGCACATTATCGAAAACATAGAAGTGCTAGTTTCTAAAGCTCTATCTATTTTTATGGTAATGGTGATTTTGGTAGCGATCGGGGATTTAGGAATATTTATTTTTAAAGAGTTATTTACAGCGCCTTATGCAAAGTTTAACACAACATTGTATAAAATTTTTGGGCTATTTTTGAATATTTTAATTGCTTTAGAAATCTTAGAGAATATCACAGCTTATTTACGAAAACACGTTTTTCAAGTTGAATTAGTTATTGTCACATCTTTAATTGCTGTTGCCAGAAAAATTATTATTCTTGACTTAGACAAAGTCTCAGGTATTGATATAATTGGTTTAGGAATTGCTATTCTTGCCCTCTCAATTAGTTATCTGATAATTCGTCTAAGTAATTCCAAAAATTGACGTTAAAAATAAAGACGTAATAAGCTGTTTTCAGGCATAAATGTAGTTAAATCTAGGTTACGATAAAATTTTTGCCAAATAATATAGTATACTTGATACTTAAAATTAGCCTCAACTGTATTTTAGACAAATAATTAATGTGCGATCGCTAGATAAGTCTTGTTTTTAATTCATAATTTATGTAACTGAGATATAAAAATTATCGATGATTAAAAACCCTTAATTTTGAATGCTCAAATTTTGAATACTTACTTATGGCAGATTTCTTTGAATTTGAAGCAGACTTTGTTGATTCCCTGCGTTGCATACCCATGCAGGTGCGTTACAATTTAGACACTTGTGGCATCAAGGTAAAATTGTCTGATTGGAATCAAATGACTACAGCCGAGCGTCAAGCTTTAGTCGAATTACCTTGCACTACAGAAACGGAAATTCAGTCTTACCGCGAGCATATCCAGCAATTAATTTTACAACGCACGGGTCTAGCAGCTACAAAATTGCCCATCGAGCCTCATCCTGCATGGCTAGACTCTGCCATTGCACCAGCCAGCATCCAGGAAAAAGCTCAAGAAATAGGTGTAACCCTGACACAGCAACATTGGGCAGCTTTAACGCCGTTACAGCGTTTTGCCTTGATTAAACTCAGCCGCCCAGGACATGAAAATAAAAACTTTCCTAAAGCAATGGCAGAATTCCATCTGCTTTAATTAGTCAACAGTCATTAACAGAACAAATCTATAAGATGGATTACACTTTGTTAACTTGCCGCCCTTAAATGATACATTACGGCATAGTTAGTGCTGTAATGTATCAGAAATTCCCGCATAGGCTAACGCCTAACGTAGCTCAGGGTTAGCGCGTCTCAAACCCTATTGACAGGTGGATTCTAGGAGAGTGTTGAGTTTGGGAGAGCCGCCGCCAAGACAGAAACCATATACTGAT
>NZ_JBALCP010000067.1:0-7828 GCF_036919675.1 Nostoc sp. | reverse complement strand
GCTACATTTTTAACGGCTGGTTTGACCTCTTGGGCTGCACCCTTTACTGCATTCGCTGTATCTTTTGCTGCATCTTTGAAAGCTGGTTTGACTTCCTCAACTGTCTCCTTAACAGCGTCCGCTACATTTTTAACGGCTGGTTTGACCTGTTGGGCTGCACCCTTCACTGCATTCGCTGTATCTTTTGCTGCATCTTTGAAAGCTGGTTTGGCTTCCTCAACTGTCTCCTTAACAGCGTCCGCTACATTTTTAACAGCTGGTTTGACCTCTTGAGCTGCACCCTTAATTGCATCAACTACAGATGGCTTGGTTTCCTCAACTGTCTCCTTAACTGCCTCTACTACATCAACAACGGATGGCTTCACTGCTTGTGCTGTATCTTTCGCTACTTCTGTTACCTCTTCTACAGAGTGGTTAACAGTCTCAGCTATACTCTTTGCTGCATCTACTATACCTTCAACAGAATCGTGAACAGCTTCAGATGTACCCTTGCCAGCCAAAGCGCCTGCTACCGCGCCCGCGACAGCACCAACTAAACCTCCAACTCGACCACCAACTATACCACCAATCGCTGCACCAGCTATACCAGCACCAATGCCTGATCCTGAAGATTGAGCATCGGTTTGCTCTTGCTCGGGGTCGGTATTTTCGTCATACTTATCTGCTTGTTGCTTATTCTGAGTCATAATCATCGTCTCCTTTATATTTGCAGCGTCCAGACAAAGGACTATGTGTATCAAGTGGGAGCAACGCGAAAAAGTGAGAAGCAACAAATAATGTCACTTTAATGTCAACTTTAAAAACCTTTTCAAGCTGATAGCATCAGTAAAAACACTAAAAAAACGGTAATTTTGCCCAGTTTCCTATCAATAAAATTGGTTTATTGATAGGAAAAATCAAATCTCACAAAATCGCGTTGCTCCCGTATCAAGTTTGGGAATGCTTACTTATGACCACCAAACCATTTAGAGGCGATCGCTCCTAAAGCTGCTCCGACCACTGGATTACTGAGAAACTTAAGAATCGCTGGTTGTTCAGCCATCACTTCTTGGAAGATGTCAGGATGGCTATGATATGTGAAAGATGCCAGCTTGCTGAGGTCATCTGCACTTATGTGGTTAGGGTTATGGGTAGAAAGTCCCAAATCTCGCTCCAGATGGCGCTCGTCTAGTCCTCTTTGCTTTAAGTGCTTGAAAAATGATCGTGCAACATCATCCCGTTCGTTAGGCTTAATCTGAGCGATCGCCTTCTGCAATTCTGGCTCCATCTGGCTGGGAGGAATGCTGTTATGGTTGAAAGACCGACCAAATAATTGACGACGTTCTTCGTGGGATGAGCGTTGAGCAAAATCATCAAAATTTTGGTATTCCTTGTTTGGGTCAGATGAAACATTATCTAAAGACTCTGTATTACCGTGAGCCAACTCGTTGAGAATTTCGCGTTTATACTTGTCACTGCTGCTCATTTTAAATGTCTCCTTTTCTACTTACAATCAACTGAATTAATTCAGGTTTTCCCAAAATTTTGATTCGTTATTTATACTCAATTTGCTGAGATTGCACATCATACTGAGCCGTCAAAATCAGTTTTTTGTCTGGTGCATACATCAAAACTTTTAAGTCTTGATTCGGGAAATTTTGGTGAAAACCTTGGAGTAAGGATTTTGCTAATGGTCGCACTTCGGTCGGACGAACTTGAGGTGCAATCAGGACACCTAACTTATTGTTGTCACGGACATAAGCATCCTGGACAATTCCCTTGGCTGTAGCGACAACCCAGTTCCCAAAATCTTTACCCTGTACACTGTTACCGCGTGACAACAAGTCATAGTCAGCACTATGACTGATTCCAGGCGTTAATTGAGTTGGTTGTTTAGCTTGAACAGTACCACTACAAGCGGCAGTCGTTGTTAGTACTAATACCAAGACTAAAGCTGTTAAAACCCGACGAAACTGTTGAATTATTTTCAATTTAAGCACCTCATCTAAACTAATGACTCTTTTGCAATATCAATCTTCTGAAAGTAATTTTGAGTAGAAGTAGGTAGAAAACCCACTCCTACTAACTCAAATGTATTCACCTTTGTAGTTTAAGTAGGTTAACCCCGGTCAGTTTTATTCTCTATTCGAGTTCCATCAGTGTTAACATCTAGTTCTTCGCGTCGAATGGTTTCTTGAGCTTCAACGGTTTCTTTGTCTACAACTTTCTGCACTCTGACTTCTTCTCGCAAAAAAGCTTCCTTATGGATGTCTGCAACTTCTTCATAGAGGTCTATATGCGCTACCTCGCCCTCGCCAAAGTCAGTCGCTTCAGCAGACACAACTTTGCCTGTGTCTTGAGAAGTCACTCGCTCAATCACGACTCGCTCTTTTTCCACCGGAACAGCAACTCTTGCAGTTTCGGTTTCAACATGTTTACTAATCGCTACTTCTCCGCTTTTTCGGCGCTGTTTATTAGCAACTAGCCTTTCTTGGTAAAGTTTGAAGGTTTGGTCTTCGTGAGCGTTGACATCATACAGATCCGCGTCATCTGCGTAGGTGTAGTTGTCAGGACTTGGAGTAGTGCGACCAACTGTCAATGCTAGCGCAGCTGAACTTTCTACAGACGGTGTACGATATCCTCCACGCACCTGTTCTTCATAGTCGTAGTCAAGTGTTGTATGCTCTTGATATTCAGGTAAATTTTCCGCTTGCTCTCTTGTTATACCAACGACATATACACGGTTTGCTGTAGAGTCAATACGCGATTTTCCTACTGGTAGTAAGACTTTTTTGCCAAAAATCCAAAAGCCGATGTCAACAATTAAATAGCGGAATTCTCCTTGGTCGTCTACTACAGCATCATTTACTGTGCCAATCTTCTCATCAGTTCCTTGAACATACACACCCATTCCTTTGATGTCATTGCCTTCAATAGTATTATGGTAGTCTGCATCAAATTCACTTATTTTCTGGAGTGGCATTCTTTTATTCCTTAAAATCTTGCTGTGTCTTTTTTATAAATTACACAATTTAGTTTAGGTAAATCTTCTGTCCGAGGAGTGACTTAAATCATCTTGATATTTCATCAATTGAAGTAATTAAATATAGTTTTATAACCCAAAAGCATGAGACAGGGTAAGGGTTTTAGTATTGATATATTACTCTCAAGAAGATTGATTATAACTAAATTTCTATAACTTTCGTGACTAGTTTCTAGCATTTGTGTGACTACTTACTAGCAGTAAATTTCAAGTCTAAATTTAGCTAAATCGATACATACTATCAAACCTAGCTAGTTTAATATGTCCATTAATACCTTACACTTAAATCAAATATCCTTACATTCTTAAAGATTTATTGCCGGAAGTTGTAATGCTTGCTCTATCACTCTTGTTGAAGACAGAATTTATTCCAAAAGATTGATGAGAAATAAATCTAAAAATGCCTAAATATTATTAAAGTCCTAATAAATTCGCAAACAAATATTTACCTGTGCTGCTAAGGAGCAATAAGGAAAAATAATGGACTTAAGTGTACATCAGCGTGCTCTAGGCGTATTTACTCATCATCGGCATGCGGAACAAGCGCTGCATAAGTTGATAAATTGTGGCTAAGTGTAAACTTTAAAACTGCTCTCATTGCAGAAAATCAGGAGATAATTATGGATACAGAATTACAGCAACAGCAGTATGTCGATGCTGCCTCCCAAAACCAGATAGAAGCACTTAAAGGTTCAGAGTCTGGAAACCTGGCAATGTTACCACCCGCCTCGGAAAATGAAGAACAATGGCAAAAAAATGGTAGACAGATTTCTATATTTTTGGCAAAAATACCTGAGTACATAGGTAGATTCTACCAAGAATACAAATTACCGATTATCAGCTTTGCGTTGCTTGTGATAGCAGTTACGGCACTAAGGATTTTTCTAGCGGTACTCAACGCCATAAATGATATTCCACTAGTTTCTCCATTTCTCCAATTAATTGGACTTAGTTACACAATTTGGTTTACTTCCCGCTATTTGCTCAAAGATTCCACTCGGCAAGAATTAACAGCAGAAATTCGCTTGCTTAAAAAACAAATTTTAGGCAGAGAAGAATCACAGACTTTAAGCTAACTAAAGGATAGTGGCGAATCCAGTGTATTTGAACTTTCGGTCAAGTATAACTCGGCTTTTTACTTGACCATTGTATAGAACTGTAGACTCTTATACCACGTCAGCTAAATTAGCAGGAAAAGAAAATGTATGATCAAGACAAATAAATTAGCTTCGCTGACAACAACAGTATTTCTTTCAACATTGCTAACACTCCCACTGCTTAATAGCTGCGGCGGAGGTTCCCAAAATGCTGCGCCACCTCCAATTGACGATAGTATTGGTAGAAATTTAAATAATCGCGCCCCCGTAAATCAACCCCAAGCTAGGAGAGGATTGAGTACAGGGCAGAAAGTGGCAATCTTGGCAGGAGCCGCTGGACTTTTCTACCTCTACAATCAGCGAAAGAATGCCCAAGGAACAGGAGCGCAGGGGAAATACTACCTTTCTAAGAATGGGCGTGTTTACTATCGAGATGCTCAACGTCGCCCTATCTGGGTAACAGCGCCACAAGAGGGCATTCGTGTTCCACAGTCGGAGGCACAACAATACCGGGACTTTCAAGGATATAATAACAGTCCCACAGGGCGAGACTTAAGGGGTTTGGGTGAAGGTACTGTTCCAACAAATTAATTTTTGTACATATTATAAATAGATGGCGTTTAACCGTCATTCTATTTTTTAATAGAAACTTTTTTCCATATATCAGGAATCTGCACAAGAAGCCTTTAGTCGGATTTCACCACAAGAGCGGATGCAGTTTGGTCCCTCTCTTCAACAGCAGACGCCCTCTTCAAACTTGAATTTTCCCTATCTAAACCAAGATGGTATAAATGATCGCTTTCAAGAGCCAAATTATCTTGCTCAAACGACAGGCCGGGTTCACCAGCAACAACCAGATATACTCTGTTTATGTAAGGTTTCGGCAGAAGGCAGTATTCGTCCTGCCTCCTGCCTCTGTTGTTAATATTTTGATAGATAGTATGAATTTCTCCTCGCTATGTTACGCCTAACAGAAGTAAAGCTCCCGCTTGATCATCCTGAAGATGAGATCAAGTCTGCCATCCTCAAAAAGCTGCAAATCACGGACGAAGAATTGATCAGCTATTCCATCTTCAAGCGTAGCTACGATGCCCGTAAGAAAGGAGAGATCAGCCTTGTCTATATTCTGGATGTAGAAACGACTCACCAGACTCATCTACTCAAGCGCCTGAAAAGAGATCCCCATGTGATTGCCACGCCAGACATGAATTATCGCCCAGTGGCACGAGCTACCAGCAATTTAGCGATTCGCCCCATCGTAATTGGTACAGGGCCTTGTGGCTTGTTTGCGGGTTTGATGCTCGCGCAAATGGGCTTCTGCCCAATTATTTTAGAACGTGGCAAAAAAGTTCGCGATCGCACCGTTGATACCTTTAACTTTTGGAAGAAAAAATCAGACTTCAACCCAGAATCTAATGTTCAGTTTGGCGAAGGTGGTGCGGGTACATTCTCCGATGGCAAACTCTACAGTCAAGTCAAAGATCCTCAGCATTATGGGCGTAAAGTACTGACCGAACTTGTGAATGCGGGAGCCTCACCAGAGATTCTCTATATCAACAAACCGCATATCGGCACTTTCAAACTGGTGGGAATCGTCCAAAGTATGCGTGCCAAAATCGAATCCCTCGGTGGTGAAATTCGCTTTCAAAGTCGCGTGGAAGATATCAACATCGAAAATGGACAGGTGCGGGGAGTCACCCTTGCCAGTGGGGAATATATCGCCAGCGATCATGTGGTTCTGGCGGTGGGTCACAGCGCCCGCGATACTTTCCAAATGCTATTTGATCGTGGGGTTTACATCGAGGCTAAACCATTTTCCATTGGTTTTCGGGTGGAACATCCCCAGTCTCTAATTGACCAATGTCGTTTTGGCGCTCAGGCTGGTCATAAGCTTTTAGGTGCTGCCGATTACAAACTGGTTCACCACTGCCAAAATGGTCGCTCCGTCTATAGTTTTTGTATGTGTCCAGGGGGCTTAGTGGTTGCAGCCGCATCAGAACCGGGGCGACTTGTTACCAATGGGATGAGCCAATACTCTCGCAATGAGCGCAATGCCAACAGTGCGATCGTTGTGGGCATCACACCCGCAGATTATCCGGGAAATGCCTTAGCGGGAATTGACTTCCAACGGCGCTTAGAAGAACAGGCTTTTGAGTTGGGCGGTGGGACTTATGAAGCTCCAGGGCAGTTGGTGGGTGATTTTCTCAACCATCGCCCCTCTACAGCATTGGGCACAGTTAAGCCGTCTTATACACCTGGAGTACATTTAGGTGATTTGAGCCAGAGTTTACCAGATTATGCGATCGCCGCCATCCGTGAAGCACTTCCTGCTTTTGACAAACAAATTAAAGGATTTGCGATGGACGATGCCGTGTTGACTGGGGTGGAAACTCGCACGTCATCACCGATTCGGATTAAACGCCAAGAAGATTATCAGAGCGTCAATACAGTCGGTCTTTATCCGGGTGGTGAAGGAGCGGGATACGCAGGGGGAATTCTCTCAGCTGGTATCGATGGTATCAAGGTTGCAGAGGCGGTGGCTTTAAGTATTTTGAGGAATTGTGAGCGCAAAATCATGAAATAGTGAATGTGATACCTACGGTAAGCTGCTAAGAGTGCAAAGTACGAGTAGTTGAAAGCATTCAGAAGATCAGATTAAGTGACATACTGCACTTTCAAAACAAGTGCCTTACCCCTAGCTGTCTAATACTTATCCGAACCGTATTGTTTGTATAAATGCCCCTAAATCACTATCTTGCCCCAGCCGTTCGCCATCGGGAGGATTGCAGAATAAAATCCCACTGTCTGCGGGGGCGACAACATCAGCAAGCTCCATTTGAGAAAACCATACATGGTTATCAACGCCGCAGTTTTGAGCATTGTTAATCGCTTGCTCAATCACATTTTCATCGCTTTCTGATCGCTTTCCCAAATAGGCGCAGTCAGGGCGTCTCCCTGGCTGTCCCTAGCTTCTTCGAGCAGCTTCTCTAAAAAGGATAGATCAAAATCGAGCCAAGTTTCAAATCCAAAGCGACCTGCTAAAGCAGCGCTTGCGCGATCGCGAAATAGCCGTGTCAATTCTAATATCAAGCCCCAAGATGCTTTCGAGGTAGGGCTTTTGTTTTTTTGTCTGGAGCCGATATACAATCATGTATCAAGCGCAATCGCAGTGGGGAATTTATCCGATTGTTAAAGCTGGTTCTTTACAGAAGTTAAATAGGGCTGACTCAGTTTCTGATTCATCTTCAAATACAGCAGAGATGTACCATTCACAGGGCGAACCATTCGTATATTCAGCCCAAGCAATTGTTGCTGTTTGACCTGATGGAATCCCAGACTCACCCAAGCTAAATGAAGCCCACTCCTGATCATCGACAGATACCCATAACTCTGTAATTGTCAGTTCGGTTTTATTGGTAACGGTAAAGGTGAATAGGTCTGACATAAATAGCCTTTTAGCAATAAATAAATTGAAGATTTTCAGTCACAGATCATACTGGCACTTTTTTAAAGCATTTGTGATCTAAACTGTCAAAATCTCTGCTCAGAGAAGGGTCGAAGTTTTTTTTTAGCTCAACTTAAATTTATGAAACAGGATTAAAAATCTCACTGACTCTATAGAACCCATTTGGGATCTGGTGTACCGGGAGATTAAAAGTATTTTTTATTACTTATGTACTCAAGCAGTTTAACAGATGAAGAGTGGTCA
>NZ_JBALCP010000066.1:0-5879 GCF_036919675.1 Nostoc sp. | reverse complement strand
TCTACTAAACTCTTTGAAACTGAAAATATATTAGCTACTTTCCTGATTGAGATGTTCTTCTGAATATGTGCTGCAACTATTTTTTCTCGAAGTTCAACAGAATATGACTTCATTTAAAAGTATTTATATTTTAATCTAGTGTACCTCATAACAGACGGAAGTGCTGTAAATATCCATAGGAACTGGCTAAACCGATAATTTGTGCCTAAAGTCATGGTCATATTCATGACTTTTTTCATGAGTTATTGTGTCAAATCTTTCTATAATAGGGGTATCAAATTAGAGTGATATTTAAATTTATTACCCAAAGTGCTAGATATTAGGATCAGCTAATTCCTAATTATCATAATACCTTTTATATAAGTATTTTGGGAGATTTCTGGAATAAGCATTATGCCTTGTGTAGTCAAATTAAAATGAAAACATCACTTGATGCTTTTGTCAGTTCAAGAGGGACTCATGATTAATCGGGCTATAGACTTCATCTTCGTAGATTCTTTTGCCTTTGTAATTAATGTCACATTTGGAACACTACTTCATACCAAAATATGTAATTACTCCTGGGATGGAAAAACACCCTTTAATTCACAATCAGAAGAGATTAGCTCTAATGGCTCCATTTCAACATCTTCTTCGGAAAACATAGATTAAGCACTCCTGCCTGGGAGCAAATATTTCAAAGTGAATGCAAAGATAAAAACAGAAGCTTTGAGTAAAAATACTTCAACAAGTGCTCCCGATAGCAATCACTTTTACTTTCTTGGCATTATTCACTCAAAAACGAAGGGTAAATAAGAGGCACAGGAGATAGGGAGCAGAGTCGAAAAGTCTCATGCCCGAATGGCACGCTTGACTCATGGGAAGCCTTTGTACTTTGTGGGTGTAGGAGGGGTGGAAGGAAAAAGAATCTATATTCCCCACACTCTCTACCCCAAAACCCTTATAAATGAATGGATTTGCCGAAATCTGGCGTGCCATTCGGATTAGCGATCGCTAAGGATATTTCCTTGCTTTTATATAAAAAGTAGCCCTTATAGTGGATAAAAAACCGAAAAAACTGATTGTGACAGTGGGGGTGGGGAATGTCGGTTGTACACAAGCACCTTCTTATCAAAATCGATTAACTTGTTTTAATACTGCAAGTCCCTTGTTACTTGAGAGCAATCGATTCCCCTTGCAGCTGCTAGAAATAAGGTAATCAGATAGTTGTAAGTTAGCATACCAGTAATGACTTTTTTCTGCCCCGATTGCAACCATCAATACCCTTTAGGCGACAAGTTTTGTAGTGCCTGCGAGAATCCCATTAATCATATTGCTTTTATGTCAGTCAAGTGATTTATCCAAAAACTATTTACCATCTAATACTATGCCAGATTTGAGTAGCGAACCGACCCCGGAATTGAGAAATCCCCAGGAAACCTTTCATTCCGGTGACTTAAGCTTAAGAGTTGAAGGAGAAGTTGTGCCTGTAGTAGATGTCCATTTAGGGCAACAGCAATCAATTTACTTTGAACATCATATTCTCTTATGGAAGCACCCGAATGTTCGCCTTGGTGTCAAAGGCTTGAAAGGGGCTGCCAAACGTTTCTTTGCTGGACTGCAAATTTTTATCAGTGAAGCACATGGTCCAGGAAATATCGCTTTCTCCCGCGAAGCACCTGGACAGATTGTAGTACTCCGATTGGAGCGTGGACAGACAGTTGACGTCCGTGAACATCAGTTTTTACTTGCTACTAGTAATATTGAGTACAGTTTCTTTTTCCAGCGAGGGCTGGCAAACCTTTTTTTTAGTCGCAGTGGTGGTTTATTTATTGACCGCTTTATTGGCAAGCAAGAAGGGGGGCTACTTTTAATCCACGGTTACGGTAATGTATTTGAAAAGTACCTCGCTCCTGGTGAAGTGCTGGATGTAGAACCAGGAGCATGGCTATGGAAAGATTCATCAGTCAAGATGGAGACAGTGACCGCCCTGCAATCGAGTGGCGGCATCTTTGGAGCAATTGGAGTAGTGCTTGGCGGTATTTCATTCACTCTCAACCGTTTTATTGGCCCTGGTCGTTTAGGGTTACAGTCTATGAGTTATCACCCACCTGCATCTGAGGGCGCTACTCTTGGGTGAACTTGGCAGTATAGCTGCTATTTTCCACTCGCAAATTCCCCTTAGCCAGAAAAAATAAAACTCGTCCCAGTTTATATTTTGGACGAGTCTTATTCTAAATCAACTCCCAAATAGAGAGCGTCAAATTGCTTAGTTCAATGTTTATGTCTTGTTTTTAAATGATTGACTGAAGAATAGTAGATTGAGCCTACTATTTACTATTTTTTGTGAAATAAATCCTTAGTTATGCTCATCGTGACGAATTGAACGGGAAATGGCGTTTTCTCGGCGGTTGAGTTGTTGTCGTTCCCGACGACTTAAAGATCCATCTCTCAAATCACGCCTCCGAGCCGCATTTAAAGATGCCTCTCTGCGCTCCAATGAATGATATTCACGTTTGTTAATACTACCATTTTCAACACCTTGAATAATCCGATGTTGCTGATTAACTTCCCGATGATAGACTTCTTGAGCCGAAGCTACTGTCGGCAAAAAAATTGCCGCCGCGCACATCGCAGCATATGCTAAACGTTTCATACTAATTTCCTCAAATAATTTTAGCAAGCAAGCCAAGCGAGAATTCTAGATTTTTTCAACATCTCTAAATACTCGTGCAAGATGTCTTAATCATATTAACCTCTTTCCTCTCATCACCTCAGACTTTAGTCATGAATCTGACCATGACTAAAGTCACTCTATCTGGAATAAGTTAGAGAAATGTTTTGAGCAATCGCTCAGAGAACAAAATACATTCAGGACACCTCCTGAATTCTGTTTCGATAAATTTGACTCATATTAAATTAGGAGAGTATTGCTACTCTCCTTTTTTGTTTACTTAAATCTGCTCAAATTAATTAATACCCAACTAATAGCTTGTTTGAAACTAAAAATTTCGATTCAGGTCGCTATTTAACGTTAAAGTCAAGTCGGTATTCGGATTAATCACCACCACTTGGTTTGTGGAACTCTGATCAACAATACCCCCAATTATCGCACCCGCCGCCGCACCTGGGATAACTTTTCCCGCAGTAATAGAGCGATTCCCAGTTATGCCTGAAATTCCAGCCGCTGCCCCTGCCCCAATTGCTGTATCTCTTAAAGTTGAGAGAACGTTGCGATTCTGATTTGCTCCTACAGCTGTACCAACAGCTGTACCAGTCAATACCTTACCAAGGGTAATATGTTTATTACCCGTTAGGCCAGAAATTCCAGCCGCTGCAACCGAGCCGACTGCCGCATCTTTAAGAATCGCTGTGAAGTTAGGACTACGCACATCTTGTGTTGTTGTAATTGAATCCGAAGAAGCGTTAATCCCAAGCTGCTGACCATTAATAATTAACTGACTAGCTACAAATTGAGAGCCACCTGTTACAGGCTGCAATTGTCCAATTATTTGACTTCCAGCAGGAATTACCACCTTTCCCTGACTATTAGTGACATCAGTTGCAACCGTTAATGTTAAAGGTGTAGTTTCCTTGGGACTTACAACAATTCGTTTTGCATCTAGATACTTAACTGGAATCGAAGTTCCAGATGGCAGCAGTCCTGTTATTGAGGAACTACCTAAACCTGCAATATATTGTCTAGGAATACTAGAAGCCTGTCCAGAGCTAGCTAACCCCTGACACAAAAAAGCTGACACTTCTGCCCGACTAGCTAATTGATTCGGATGGAGATACTTCACATCTGGATAATCTACTACCAGATGTTTTTCAGTTGCTGCCGCTATTCCACTGTCGGCATAGCTAGGAATTGTATTTGAGTCAGTATAATTCGCATTCAATGTCGTAGTTGCAGACTGAGTTGGAGAATAATTTAATCCACTAGCTAAAGCCACTAAAACTTGAGACCGAGGAATATTTTGACTAGGATTGAAAACCTGACCAGGGTAGCCTGACAAAAATCCTGCTTGAGAAGCTGTTTCAATCGCACTATACGCCCAGTAAGTTGTGGGTACATCAACAAATTGAACTGGATTACGAGTCCTTTGTGCATTAGAGAAAGCCTTGCCAATCATTGCTGCAAACTCAGCTCGAGTTACAGGAGCATTGGGGCGAAAAGTCCCGTCCGGGTACCCACTGATAGTACCAAGGCTTGCTAGTTGCGTAATACATGATTCAGACCAGTTGCTTTGAACATCAGTAAACTTGGATTGAGCTAGTGTTGGTGCTGCTATTACTAAAGGGGCAACTGCACTAATCATCATTTCTAACCCAATCAGTAAACCAGGTACTGACTGGCATTTACGGATTTTTATCATTGAATCATTCACCTCCATTAATAGTTCTTTCCTGCTTGAAGTAGCTGCAAGTTTAGATCAACTCTCTTATTGGTTTTTACTCTAATATCGCAGCATATCTACTATATACTTGTCTGATTTTAGACTAAAAAGTTTCAATGCCTTGTCAGGCATTCACAAGTGATAAAATGCTATGAGTCTAGTAGTCTGGCAACTCAAAAATGCCCTGTAGCGGTCGAAACTGGAGATCATAAACTTGAGCTAGGCAGAAACTGTCAACCAATTTTTTGATATCTTTGAAAAGCTGTGGCAAATGTGACTGGATTCTTTCTCAGTCTCTGCCACTATAGTTATCAACACATACATCTTGAACTTGAAAGCAGAAGAGCAAGTAGTAATTTTAGTAACCTTTCAGGACAGTTTAATTCAACAATACTCTTACTTTCCTCTTCACTAAATAGCTAATTTTGAATTTTTGAATAGTAATGACAGTTTTATAAAATAAAAAGCAATGTATTTTTATGGGATACTTAGTATCATCTTTTTTTATCTCATTCTCATCTAATATTGATAACTTTGCTGTGGGAATTGCCTATGGAGCCAAAAAGATAAAAATCGGTATACTTAGCAACTTAAATATTGCGATATTTTCGGCTAATGGAGCATTTTTATCTATGTCAATAGGAGAAAAGTTGGGGAGACTTTTATCTGCTGAACTAGCTAATTTACTAGGTTTTATTGCTCTATTAAGTGTAGGATTATGGGGATTATGGGATACATTTAGGTTTCACAAAAAAGAAATACTAAATCAGAAAAAACCTTCTGGGAATCAACTGGATTACACTATCTTTATAGAAAAACCAGAAACAGCAGATTTAGATAACTCTCATTTCATCGACGTTAGAGAATCTTTAACTTTAGCGTTGGCTTTAACAATCAACAATGTAGCTGGTGGTTTTGGAGCCGGACTTTCTGGTTTAAATATTCCTGTTACCACTTTTTTAACACTTTTATTTAGTCTGTTAGCAATTGAATTTGGATATTTTATGGGTAAGAAGTTCACTTCTAGAATTTCTGCTAAATGGTCGGGAATTATCTCAGCATCTCTGATAATTTGTTTAGCAGTATATGAATACTTTATTTAAAAAGAAAGTCAGAATATGCCCCAGTAGCTGTCGGGTTTTCGGGACAGGGAAAAAATTTTCCCCAAAACCCGAACCCAGTTCCGAGCAGTATTGCGATCGCAGCTACTTGCCCATAGAGTTCAAGGTGATTATTGGTTGTGCAAGTACGAAACTTGATTGATAGTTACAATTATTTAATTATCAAAAATGAGCTAGATATTAGAGTGCATATCAAAGCAAATATTATCGCATGTTCCGCTTTTTCGCTAATAATATTAATTGCTATTGCTATCAAGAAGATAAACACTACTTTCAATATGCTAAGTTATACCAAGTTGCCAAAGATAGTATTGTTACATTCCGTTATATTGAACAGAGCCAAGAAAATCCGACTTCTCCCTTAACAGTTAGGGGGTTA
>NZ_JBALCP010000065.1:0-102539 GCF_036919675.1 Nostoc sp. | reverse complement strand
AATCCACCTCTGAACTGCGTCAACGAGTCTTTGAACTGGATGAATCCACCTCTGAACTGCGTCAACGAGTCTTTGAACTGGATGAATCCACCTCTGAACTGCGTCAACGAGTCTTTGAACTGGATGAATCCACCTCTACAAATTTCGTGGGTATGGTAGTACAGCAGCGCTAACTTACAGCAATCAGTTATTATTCGATTGCAATGGGAACATTTACCTATTATGCTGTTCTAATATTTTGCGACAGCTATTCCCACACATCTATATAATAAGAAAATATCTAATATGAGCTATAACTATATTTTGAAACGTATATATACATACAGACAGCAAATCCTAAGAGAAAATAAAGAAACTTGTCTTTCGCCTAAACAAATAATAGGATACTAATAGTAGTAGCATATACAAAAAATTGATTTTTAATCTCATCAAACTCATATTTGAGTGCATCTGAGTACAACTTAATATATTGCAAAATCTCTTGACTAAATCTTAGCAAACTCTTATAGGTAAAGTTTCTTGTAGCGAGTACAGAAATTCTTAAACCCTGCCCCAAAAATACTAGTCCCCCGATCATTAAATACTAGCGCCCCTACCCCAAGACATATTTTAAGTTTATCTTAAGTCGGGGTTTCGGCGTTTGAGTACAACCTTAATCAATCCAATAAATCCAATCAGCATTGGGTTTCCTATCCAGTTGGAAGTCGCCTGATATAAGCATAAAAATAGCACATGGCTCTTTCAACCAGATAGACAGTACCGATGCAACAGTCTTTAGACACTATCAAGAATCCCCAGACTATCAAAACGCAGGATTCTGCACATACATCCCTGCTGAAAAATCTCTTCTCTGGCGTTTTTTTTGAGCCATTATTGAGTGATTTTCGCATTATCTTTGAGCGCGATCCAGCAGCATGTAATTGGCTAGAGGTGGTGTTTTGCTATCCTGGATTGCACGCACTCTGTTTGCATCGTCTTGCTCACTGGTTAAATGGTCGAGGAGTGGGTTTTATTCCCCGGTTTATTTCTCATTTGGGACGATTTTTGACCGGAATTGAAATTCACCCAGGTGCAGAGATTGGTCAGGGTGTGTTTATCGACCACGGAATGGGTGTTGTGATTGGCGAAACTGCGATCGTCGGCGACTATACACTGATTTACCAGGGCGTCACCCTTGGCGGAACTGGTAAAGAAAGCGGTAAGCGTCATCCCACAGTGGGTAAAAATGCAGTGATCGGGGCGGGTGCGAAAGTTTTAGGTAATCTTGAAATTGGCGATCGCGTCCGTATTGGTGCAGGTTCGATTGTCTTGCGGAATATCCCCAGCGATTGCACAGTCGTGGGAGTTCCGGGCCGAATTATTTCCCGAAATGAAAACGCCAGCCTTTCTCCTTTAGAACACGGAAAGCTACCCGATGTGGAAGCAACCGTGATTTATTCTTTGCTCTCACGCATTGAGCAACTCGAAAAACAGCTGCAAACTTTAGAAATCAGGAAACAGCAGACAGGAATTAGTAGTAAGTAATTATTCTCCTTCATCCCCGTCATCTTCCCCACTTTGCCAATATGAGAGAATTAAATGCCTCACCACTTAGTTCTGAGCCTTTAGGCGATCAAGTTTTGCAAATTCCTTTGAGCGATCGCTGGCGAATCCATCACCGTTTGCAAGAGTTAAAAATTAAGAGCTACTGTCCCCCCGATGGTTCTTTACGAGTGCAAGTGAACAATTTGCTAGAAGTAATTCTAATTCGCAGTACAGTTATGCAATTTCTTGCTTCTCGTCAGGAATTATTGGAGTGGCTAGAGCGTTGCTGGCATTACAGTGATGAAAAATGAAGTGTTTTTGTTAAACCTAATTCAGACATTATTAATCTTGAATTCATGACGCAGGCACTGCACTTCATACTTTTTGTTCATAGATGCACAAATCTATTCGATATTTAGAAGTTGAAGCTACTGTCCGCTAGCAGATTTTGTTGCAGACTGGGAGGGATTAACCGAGTTTTAGATTTTGTTTAGTCTCCTAAATCTGAAATTTCCCTGACATTTAGCGACAATTACAAGGGCGAAATTACCAAACAAGACTGGAAAATTCTGATTTTTAATTCTTTCCCAAATTAATAAATTGAAAGTTCAATCAATTATGCCTACTCGGAACAGAGATATAAAACTCCTCAATTTTTTGCACAAGGAACTTGAACTTTCAAATGCGGATATTGCTGTAGCTTTGC
Organism: Nostoc sp.; assembly: GCF_036919675.1. Classification (GTDB taxonomy): domain Bacteria; phylum Cyanobacteriota; class Cyanobacteriia; order Cyanobacteriales; family Nostocaceae; genus Nostoc. Next base: position 100,309 of record NZ_JBALCP010000065.1, on the reverse strand, counting down.
GACACCGGGAGTTAGAAAATGGCCCGTTAGCGATGCTCCTCTGGCAGTATGGTTTAGTTAACTTGGAGCAGCTAGAAAAGATTTTTGACTGGCTAGCAGAACAAAGTTAGCTAATTTGTACCTATTACCTGCCTAAATTACACCCCAATGCTCTAGAAAATCTGAGGTTACCAAGATGATTACATCCTTAATTGCTGGATTCTGTGTCTTACTTTGTTCCGGATTTGCTAATAGCTATATTAGTTCATTGCTACTCGAACAAACTTCAACTGACATCGGTAAAAACGATTAGTAAAATATACATGGTTTTAGTTCCCTGTCATACAGATGTAATGCTGCTAATCGGTCAATAATTAAGGATCATGTATCCTACATTATGAATTGTGATATTTTTAGCATTTACCATCGCTGGGGATTGTAGAGAGAAAGGATATTAAGAATACTTCCAATAGAGGGATATTTGCAATGAATCAAATCATAATTAATGACACTACATTGCGTGATGGCGAACAAGCAGCAGGTGTTGCTTTTAACCTAGAAGAAAAAGTAGCGATCGCTAAATTTCTCGATGCCATTGGTATTCCCGAATTAGAAGTTGGTATACCAGCAATGGGTGACGAAGAAACACGAGCGATCGCAGCAATTTCTAAGTTAGGTTTACAAGCAAAACTCCTGGGCTGGAACCGTGCTGTCATCTCAGATATTAAGGCTTCTATCGCTTGCGGTCTGAACCGGGTGCATATCGCCATTCCCGTCTCTGGTATCCAAATCGCCGCCAAATTTCACGGTCAATGGCGAGTAAGTTTGCAAAAACTCAAAGACTGTATCAGCTTCGCCGTCGATCAAGGCCTTTGGGTAGCAGTCGGCGGAGAAGATTCTTCCAGGGCTGATGAAAACTTTCTCTTAGATGTAGCACTTTATGCTCAAGAATGGGGTGCATCCCGGTTCCGCTTCTGCGATACCGTAGGAGTTCTCGACCCTTTCACGACCTACACAAAGGTCAAACGGCTGGTTTCAGCTTTAATGATTCCCCTAGAAATCCATACCCACAATGATTTTGGTCTGGCAACTGCCAACGCACTTGCGGGTATCAAAGCCGGAGCATTATCAGTGAATACCACAGTCAACGGTTTGGGTGAAAGGGCGGGAAATGCAGCTTTAGAAGAAGTTGTCATGGCGATCAAACGCATCTACGGCGTTGATTTGGGCATCCACACACCCAGTTTGCTGGAACTGTCTCAACTAGTTGCAGCTGCATCAGGTGCAGATGTACCACCCTGGAAAGCGATTGTTGGCGAAAATACCTTTGCTCACGAATCTGGCATTCATGCTCATGGAGTGCTGCAAAACCCCATCACCTACGAACCATTTGCTCCCGAAGAGGTGGGTTGGGAACGGCGTTTAGTATTAGGAAAACATTCTGGACGGCATTTGGTTTCAAACTTGCTAGAGCAGCATGGAATTTTCTTGAACTCCCAAGAAACCCAGTCTGTTTTAGACGCAGTGCGCCATCAATCGGTACAGAAAAAACGCAGCCTGACAACAGAAGAACTATTGAATTTGGTCAGAGAACAGAGGTATTCTCATGCAACGCGATGAATTAGAACTAAACTTGCCACCTGCTTTTGAAATTGGTGAAAAAGTCAGAGTTCGCAAATTGCTCAAGAACGATGGTACTTTTCCTGGTAAAGAAGTCGGGCAAGTTTTAGTGAACAAAGGAGATATCGGTTACATAGCAAGTATAGGCACATATTTGCAGAGTTCATATATCTATGCTGTGCATTTCTTAGAAACAGGGTTCGTCGTCGGCTGTATGAAAAAAGAACTAGAATCTGTTGAGGAATCTCATGAAAGTAATGCTACGCATGAATGACGCCGGTACCTTAGTAGTCTACGTTGCTAAAAAAGACCTTGAGGAAGAAGTAGTCAAACAAACCGATGGAAATGATGGCAAGATTCTCACCCTAGCAAATGGTTGGGAATTGGAATTTCGTGATTTACCAGACGCAGCAAATTTACCTCAAACTGTAGAAGCTAAACGCCTCTCATAAAAAAAGTTAGGAGTGATGAGTTATGAATGATAATTTATAATTATTAAATCCTAACTTTTAACTCCTAACTCCTAACTCTAAACTCCTCACTCCTAACTTTTTATCAATCATGGGTAACAAGTATCTGACGTTATCAGAATTGAATCTTGAGGGACAGTTACTAGGTTTTGTTGGTGGTGATCCAGGAAAATATAAATACTTGCAATTGGCAGTTCCATCTGGAAATGTGGAAATTAAATTGCCTAAAGAGTTGCGCCGTTCTCTAAGTTCATCTTTAGTTCCTGGCCAGCAAGTTCGTGTTTGTGGTCATAGTAAGCTAGACTCACGCACAAGTAAGATAAAAATTAAAGCCTATCGGGTGACACCAATTGATGCGTGTCCAAATCAAGATTTACCGCCTGAAACCAAAGCGAGGATTATGGTATGCCAAAAGTCAGGTTGCCTCAAACGTGGTGGTAAAGGGTTTTTATCAGAATTAGAAAAAACTTTGGGCGATCACGGTTTGTTAGACAAAGTTACCATTGAACATACTGGTTGCCAAAAATGCTGTAGTAGCGCCCCCAACTGTGTTTTAGAACTTGGTAAAAAGAAATACAAGAATATTCAACCTGAAGCGATCGCATCTTTGCTAGAAAGTCACTTAACTCAAGAGTAATAACCTTCTCTAGCTATTCTTAAAATAATACACAACAAATAGGGGTAAAAATTTAACCCCTATTTGTTGTTGGGATCGTCTATGTAGCACTCTTGTCAAACTGCGATCGGCTAAGTTATAACTGCTGCACTGCTAGTAATACTCAATACAAGCAGCACTTATAAAAATTTTCTGTAGTCTTGTTCAAGCTGGACTACACGCTTAGTCATTGTGTATAACTTTTTTGGAATTACCTTAAATACTTAAAAATAAATGTCTTTGTTTAGCAATTTACTCAATCTGCATTCAGCAAACAAACCGCGTGAAGATTTTTTTACTGATAAGATAAAAATAACTCTGCATTCTCGTAATTGTTATGAGCCTTACCACTGCTAAACGCTTTACTATAGCTGAATATCACCGTCTAGCTGAACTCGGCTTCTTTGAGGAGAATGACCGAGTTGAGCTAATTAAGGGTGAAATAGTCCAGATGGCAGCAAAAGGTACACCGCACTCTGTTTGTGAAACACGCCTAGAGCGAGAATTATATAGGCTAGTAGGCGATCGTGCAACCCTGCGAGGACAACAACCAATTACTTTGTCTAACAACAGTGAGCCTGAACCAGATAGAGTAATTGCAAAAAATAGAGATGATGACTATCTAGCAAATCATCCCAGCCCATCTGATATTTTACTCTTAATTGAGATTGCCGATTCATCCTTAAAATATGACCAAGAGGAAAAGCTACCTATTTATGCAGAAGCGAGTATCTCTGATTATTGGATATTTAATTTAGTAGATTATTATCTGGAGTGCTACAGCGAATCTTATCAAGGTTTGCAAGGTAAATTTGGTTATCGTCGTAAGGTGATTTTTCTGCCAAATGAATCAGTTAATCTGCCCTGTTTTCCTGATTTAGTTGTGGATTTATCTAAGGTATTTCTAGGTTGACGTGTAAGGGGCGATCACTAAACATCTATATACCATGAAAATATTGCATTATGTTATAGGCGAATAGCCAGCTTGGTGAACTAGCATGGATACCGAAAATATCTCTAGGCAACAAGTAAGGCTACCACTTGATCAAAATAGCTGGTAAATTCAGAAATTAAATTAATGTAGTCAAGAGGAGTGCTAGTAGTTGATTCTTTAACAATTTTGATCACATCCTCCTTCATATTATGAATAGCAAAAATTACAGATTTATAGGGTATTAAAATAAGCAATTTTCCTAGTTAAGATATAATCAATTTTTAAAATATTTGCACATTCTAACTGGATTGCAAACTCAAAATCAGCTAACTTGTACTTGCTAGCTTTTTCCAAAATTATGTCATCAATAGGGCAGATTGTCATTATTGCTCTGATATCAGATAGTGCCTGCCAAGCAATCTCAACTTCCACACTTTCTCTGCCGATATCGAATATTTTATTGAGCGTTGTTGGAGTAACATAACCCTCTATTTGTTCAGACTCAATCAACTCCCAGAGTTTTACTGAATCTTCCACAAATGCTTCTCGGTCTAGGAGAATATCTAAAAGAATGTCAATATCTACTAAAACCCGTCTAATCATTTTGTGTTGCCCTAATCTCTAATTTCCAGGTTTAGCAACTTCAGAATCAGAAGAATACTGATTGTTTCCTGGTTTGCCACGCTTAAATATTCCGCGCACTCGTTTCAAACGTGGCAACTCTGTCACGGATTCTTCTGTCACTTCTGCTACTTCTGGGAGTAAATGTGCAACTCCAAATAGTTTTCCCAAAGGAGATGTTTTTAGAAAAGCTTGCCTTTGAGCGTGAGTCATCATCTCACTTGACCCTACTCTTATTTCATCACTGCTCATATAGCTTTGCTTCTCCCCATTGACTTTCGTGTAGCTGACAGAATTTTGCTGCTGCTGTTCGTGAAAATCTGAAGCCATATAAATCTTCTCCAGGAGTGCTACGTGCGAACCCAAGATACTCCATTTGCACTTTATCTCTATAGTATGACACAGCTGTATCTAGAGCTTGCAAAATAACTAACGGCTCGTCTGCTTCTGTTTGACAAAATCCTAGACTCACCTTAATTGCATACCAGATTAACCATTTGCCGATTGGTTCAATCAACCGTTCAGCTACATCTCCTCGACTTGTAGGATGAGCTTCTATATGTTCTATTTCTAGAAAACGGGGATATCCAGGATGAGGATAAAGACCATATTGCACTAATCCCCAAACTTTACCACCATAAACGAGTTTGACTATGTTTTGACATCAAAACTGGTATTTTTCCAGAAGTTTAACCAGTTACAAGACCAATCGATTGGCATATCATTTTCTCTAGCTGGGGAAAGACAAGCTATTTCCTCAGCCGTCGGTTGGATTTGGACTTTTACCTGATAGGAGCCAATGGTAGTCAATTAAGTTTTACAACCTTTTAATGGAAAAATTTCACATCAAAAGATTATAATATACAATCCATAATCCTTGTAGAGACGTAGCACTGCTACGTCTCTACATTCTTTTTTGGATATATCTATAGTCTGATATAGGTGTATCTAGAGCTTGCAGAATAACTAGCGTCTTGTCTGCTTGCGTTTGACGAATATTATGAGCTTTACCAAGATTGTTTGGAGAATTGCCTGAGTAGTTTTTGTATTTGATAACTATACTTAGAGAAAAAATGCCCTTACTTTCTAGTAAGAGCATTGAAATTTACTTATTTAATGTTTAGTGGGGAAATCTTTGGAGCTTGGGATACTTTTCGCTTAAGCTTTATCCAAACTTCCATTCCTCCAGCTATTATTTTTCCTGAGGAAAATGTAGTCTTTTCTCTTGTCCATAATCACTGAAGATAAATCAAGCTGTATTGTGAATAGTCCCTACGCAATTGCTACGGTAATTAATTTCTTGCGCCGTTTGCTGCCAGCTAAGGCCAGACCGACGATTCCTAAACCAGCGAGACTAGCAGGCTCAGGAGTCGATTTGAGAATAGTAGATTTCTTAAATTCAAATGCAATGGTTTGTGTGCCGTTGTATTTGTTGGCATCATAGCCAGTGGTTAGCAACTGCTGCGTTACATCACCCTGTGCTAGAAACGAGATTCCATTAAGATAATTTCCAGAGTTAATGACATTGAGATTAAATGTATTGTCCTTGCCATTATTAGTAAAGTAACTACTAGTCAAATCACCATAACTGGCAACACCACCACCTTGTTTTACCTGACTTTCGTAAGAATTCCCTCCTCCTGCCAAACCACCATATGTAGCAACACTGTAGCCTTCTTTGCTATCAGCAACTGTCTTTGCCTGAACACCACTATAAACACCTAGTTGTTGTACCCCTGAAGCATTCACTGAGGAGAAATGAATACCAAACAAATCTCCGCCGCTCATAGCATCTTCAAAGGTCTTACCGGCCATGTTGAAGAACAAATCACCATATCCAATCTGACCACCTGCTGCACCCGCTTCAGCCTCTCCTGTTAACTTCATATTGCCATTGATTGCCACAATGACGCTGGTAGCAGTTTCTTTGATAGCCATACCAGAGATATCGTAGGGATTTACTGTCCCTGGTGCGGCACCAACCCAGTAGTTCCCGTTCATTCCATCTGTGTTTGAATCAAATGCATACTGCCAGCCGCTAGCATCAGTGGGGTTTTGACCCATAAAAAGACCGGTAGTGTCGTTCAGACACTCCAAAGATATGCTAAATGCTGTTCCCTTTAAGTCGGAGGCATATGCTCCTTGACCAGCCACAAAGAAGATTCCAAAAGTGGTAATGCCAATCTTCAGTAAATTGAGTAAGCTGTGAGTTTTCATTATTTATAACCTGATTGATTTAGGGAATCACAATTTCCTGGACTTATCTATTTGTAATTGGAATTACAAAAACAAAAAAGCGTGATTCTTCTGAAAATAGAATTTGTAAAAGTTAACGGTAATTTTATAAAACTCAAATAACTAATTACATATTTAGTTGAAATTGCTTTGACTTTACCTAATTGTCTTCAATGTGAAATAGGAGTAAAGCCAAGTAGGCCTAGTAGCCTAAGATTTTTTGCACCCTTTTACTTAGATATTTTTGAAAAATTTTTGGGTTTGTGTAAGCTTAATAAAGCATATCCCGCCAGCATCTCCGTACAGGGCATCTAAACCCGCGATCGCTAGAAATTTGTTGTCTGCATTGATCTACTTTAGAAAGTAATATCCGCTTCGGAGGACACTTGGGCATTTACATTGCACTCTTGCTAATTAAGGGAGTCAGGAGCCAGGGGGTCGAAATCAATAAGCCTCCTGACGACTGACACCTTTATTCTGCTTCCTAGCTAAAGATGCAACCCTCCTAATCAAATCAATCCTTCCAACGCGTGTTGTAAATCATTCGTCACTTCAGCAACAGCTTGCCTAGCACCCAAACGATTTTCTTTATACGCCGGGTAGCGCTGAGAAACAGATATCGGTTCACCCACAGTAATTTTGACTTTTTGCTTACCCAATTGCGGACGCTGGACAGCTTTATCGCCTTTAATTTTAGCGATCATCTGCCATAAAATTAAAGTTGTCTCAGCAAACCTTTCTACCGTTGGATTTTCACGAATATAATTACCAGAAACTGCCACAAAACTTTCTACTAAACGCATATGCCACATCCGCGCATTCGCTTCTTCCGCAACGCGATCGCCTAAAGCTTTCTCTACAGCAGACACTCCTTTTACATCCTTAAATTCTTCTCTAAATATATAATTCCAACCAGCTTGTTCTACTCGCCGGCAGCGGTCAGTCAAATTACCTTTTGGCTGCAAGTCAAAATACTGTTCTGATATTTGTAGCGCTGCATTTAATAAAGCTTGCAAACGAACTGCTAACGCTTCATTTCTATCTTCAATTTCTTCTACTATTTTGGCATCCGGCAGCTTTTGATGATAAAAGCGCGTGTAAAATTGTTCCATCAGCAAAAGTAAATGTTCTGCCAAAGTCAACAACCGGGGATAAAGCGACTCTACAGAAGCATGTTCTGATGGATTCACAGCTAAACCACTAGCCGCTTCCAATTCACTTAAAAGATTGGCGATCGCATCCCAAGGAGCATCAACGTAACTATATTTAATCCCAACTGGTACAATTAAAACCTGTTCGGGGCGTCCAGCTTTGTGCAAATCTTCAGCACACCAAAAGCCTAATTGGGCGATACCAGGTTCCAGGGGGCTAATATTCTCTGATAAACCATTGGTAGCACCTTCTGGCGCAGCAGCCATCGGGAATTTCCCATTGGCAAACAAGTCACGCGCCGAACGTAACCCCGTCCAGTCAGCCTTACCCCGCTGAATCGGAGTACCACCTAAATGAGACATGATCCAGCCAACGTGGGCACCTGCCCATAGAGGAATGCCGCGATCGTAGATAAAATGAGCGTGAATCGGAAATTCTAGCGCTGTACCTTGCGATCGTGCTACCTTTGGCACCAGTTGAGACAGCAAGTAGCCCAAACAAAGTGGATCATCTGTTTTAGGATGGCGAAATGCCAGCATAAAACGGATCTTACCCTCCTGAAACTGGCGATAGACATCTACCAAAGCCTCTACATTGTCTGCTTCAATTTGGGTAATAGCTGTTTGCCAGTTTATCCAACTGGGTAGTAACAGATGGACAACTCGTAGTAATAAGGGGTTAAACGCCGGCGGAATAAATTCTAAGGGTGCTTGTGCTTGATAAATTACATCTGCCAAGGTAGTTGTCTCCTAAAGTTGTGATCAAAAAAGGCGGAAAGCTATAAATAAAAATGAAAAAGAAATAACACTGTATACTTTGTACTTCATCCTTAATACTTCATACTTTAGTTGACATAGAAATTAGTGAGCAAAGAAAGGCTATAAACGATGCGACTGTCACAAATGTTATTCGTTACACTCCGGGATGATCCGGCTGATGCTGAGATTCCTAGTCATAAATTATTACTCCGTGCAGGTTACATTCGTCGCATCGGTAGTGGTATCTATGCTTATCTCCCACTCATGTGGCGGGTACTGCAAAAAGTTTCCCAGATTGTGCGGGAAGAAATGAACGCTACAGGCGCACAAGAATGTCTCCTACCACAATTACAACCTGCTAATTTATGGAAGGAATCGGAACGCTGGGACACTTACACCAAAGCTGAGGGGATCATGTTTTCCCTAATTGACCGCCGTGAACAACAATTAGGATTAGGCCCAACTCACGAGGAAGTAGTCACAGCGATCGCTCGTGATATGATTCGCTCTTATCGCCAATTACCACTGCACCTCTACCAAATTCAAACCAAGTTCCGCGATGAAATTCGTCCCCGCTTTGGTTTGATGCGTGGACGGGAATTTATCATGAAGGACGGCTATTCCTTCCATGTCGATGAAGCCAGCCTCAAAGAAACTTACCAGGATATGTATAAAGCCTACAGCAATATCCTGCGACGTTCTGGTTTAGCTTTTCGGGCAGTGGAAGCCGACTCTGGGGCAATTGGTGGTTCTGGTTCCACAGAATTTATGATTTTGGCAGAAGCTGGTGAAGATGAAGTTCTCTACACTGAGGATGGCAAATACGCCGCTAACGTAGAAAAGGCTGTTTCTTTACCAATTGACGCCGAAACCTCACGGTTTACAACCTACGAGAAACGCGATACACCTGGAACAGAAACGATTAACAAGCTCTGTCAACTCCTCAACTGTTCTCCCACCCAAGTGGTGAAAAACGTCCTTTACGAAGCCGTTTATGCCAATGATAATGTTTTGCTAATACTTGTCAGCATTCGGGGTGACCAAGAAGTTAACGAAATTAAGCTACAAAATGTATTATCTCAATTTACTGATCAATATGGTAGAACTGCAACGTTTCCATCTGTTGATGAAAATGGTAAAGATTTAGCCATTATACGTTTGAAAATTTCTGACGTGGAATCGCAAAAGCATTGGGCTGTTAAACCACTCCCCTTGGGTTATGTTTCTCCTAATTTAGGGGATTATATTAAAGTTAAAGCTTTAACCCACCAAGAATTAGCTACAAGTTTGCAACTAGAACCGGAGTATGGTTTATCTTTGCAGGTACTAGCAAATATTTTGCAATATCTGACACCAGACGAAAATGGTAAATACTTAGTGTCAGATGTCAAAAATTCTGCTCAACAGGTTTTGGCAAATCAGGTACTTTCTTTGACGAGACTCAATAGCCAGTTAAGAAGTTTGGAACTAGAATATCCAAAACTTGTACATTTAGTAGACAACACAGCCTTTTATTTAGAAAACTTTGTTACAGGCGCGAATGAAGCTGGCTATCACGTAGTTGGTGCAAATTGGGGTAAGCAATTTAACCGACCAGAAAAAGCAGTAGATGTGCGGAAGGCAAGACCAGGCGATCGCGCCATCCATAACCCAGAACAAACTCTTGCAAGCGCCCGTGGAATTGAAGCAGGTCACATCTTCCAATTAGGTACTAAATATTCCCAAGTGATGGGAGCAACTTATACCAATGAACAGGGTGAAGAAAAGCCACTAATTATGGGTTGTTTTGGCGTAGGTGTGTCACGACTAGCACAAGCCGCTGTAGAGCAATCTTACGATAAAGATGGGATTATTTGGCCAGTAGCGATCGCACCCTATCACGCGATCGTCACAATTCCTAACATTAAGGATGCTCAACAAGTTGAAATCGCCCAAAAACTTTACACAGAACTGAATCAAGCGGGAATTGAAACCCTACTAGATGACCGCGATGAACGGGCAGGAGTGAAATTTAAAGATGCTGACTTGATTGGCATCCCTTATCGGATTGTAACCGGGCGAGCGATCGCTAATGGCAAAGTCGAAGTTGTAGAAAGAGCCACCCGTAAATCTCAAGAAATTGTCATTGATGAAGTTACAGCTACACTTCATCAGTGGATTTCCGCAGCGATAGCGGGTAAAAATTAAACGCATAGGCGCTTCGCCTTCCCGCAGGGTAAGGGCGTAAAGGTTTACGCAGAGGAATAAATACTTTACTTTGCGTTCCTCTGTGTTTTCCTCAGTGTTCCTTTGCTTTGTTAATTTAATTTTCAATCATCTCCAGAAAGAATCAGATTTACATAATTTGGAGGTGACGGATTAGAAGTAAAAATTCTAGAATTGAATAAGGGACTTGCAAGATTAAAAATAATTGTATTTTGATGCATCAAGCCTCCTCCAAGTTGTGGGAAACTCTCCACTTATAAGTATCGTCTTTAACCAGGCTGCTCCTCACATAACTCCCATATCAGCCCTCAGTCAGGAAGGTTTTGAACATGAAAGACCAACAAGGATCTAATCGGATTTCTTCAGGCGCAATTGCAGCCGTGTCAGCAGTGGTTGTAGCGGTGGGTGGCGGCGTAGCTTGGTTTACTTCCCACTCCAGTAATACTCCCACACCGTCAAACCCCTCTCAACAGATCGCTCAACCAGCAAAGCCATCAACTAGACAGCCAGTTAATGAGCAAACGCCTAACGTTTATTGGCTAAGACCAAAGGACAAAAATATTGCTTTGGTTCCCCAGCCTGTTAAAGTGGCTTCTATACTACCCAACCAGCCTTTAGAAGCAGCTTTTCAAAGTTTGTTAGCAGGCCCACCAACCGGAGGGACAGATTCAACAACCATCCCTAAAGCAACCAAACTCTTGGGGCTGAAGTCAGAAAATGACGAAGTTCACGTTAATTTATCTGAAGATTTTACCAGCGGTGGTGGTAGTACCTCAATGATCGGTCGCGTGGGACAAGTTGTTTATACTGCGACAACTTTAAATCCCAAAGCCAAGGTGTACATTGACGTGAACGGCAAACCGTTGGATGTTTTAGGTGGTGAGGGTCTAGAGTTAGAACAGCCACTAACTCGTGAAAGCTTTCAAAAAAATTATCCACTTTAAAAAAGTTAGGAGTCGAGACGCGATTAATCGCGTCTGTGCAGGAGTGAGGAGTTTTAACTCATAACTCTTATTAAGCTTATCGATTACCATTTAACACACGAAAATTACGGGCTTGCTGTTCTAACCTTGTGGCGAGGCGATCGCAAACCCGATTACACAAATCAAAAATCATTTGATCTTCCACCCGGTAATAGGCGCAAGTTCCTTCACTGCGGCGGCTAAGGATACCTGCTTGCCACATTACCTTCAGGTGTTTTGACACATTTGCCTGAGAAGTCTGGGTTGCCTCTACCAATTCTTGCACGCATTTTTCTTCATCCCGTAATAAGTGGAGCAGCCGCAGGCGCATCGGCTCACTTAACAGGCTGAAGTATTCAGCTACTTGTTGCACCACTTCTGGCGGTAAAGGCAACGTTTGTTTCATCAGGATTAACCCGCAAGGACTGAAAGTTTTAACGATGACTCATTTGAGATGACTCATTTCATATATAGATTAATACTTAATCAGGGTTAATTCGCATCAAAGGTTGACCATATTCTACAGCGTCACCATTTTGGAGGAGAATTTCCATTACCTGTCCGGAGACTTCGGCTTCGATTTCATTCATCAGCTTCATGGCCTCAATGATACAGACTGTTTGACCCTTGCGGATGCGATCGCCCACTTCCACAAATGCCGCTTCCCCCGGTGCAGAAGCGCGATAAAACGTTCCCACCATTGGGGAAGGCACTTCTACTAATCTCTGATCAATGATTGAGGGATGATTTACTGACAACTGTAATTGTGTTCCAGTTCCAGTATTCTCAAATACGCGACCTGTGGCCACCTCTGTTACCGAACTCGTGGTGACCTGATTTGCCCCAGATGAACCCGATGTCAATCCCGAACCTACCACACCGCCTAAGGTCGCTTGACCTGCCGACAACACCTGATTGCTGACACTCACAGCCTTACGGACTGTTAGTTCAAAGTCATCGCTTTTGAGCGTAACTTCTACAATATCTGTTTGTGCGATAGTTGCCAGTAGTTGGCGGATTTCATTAAAGTCCAATGGCACAGTTTTTATTACCTCGACCTATCCATAAATGAGCATCTTAAGTGTGGCAGGGATTTAATCCCTATGTAGGGATTTAAATCAGCAGCAAGCATCTCTGTGGAGATGAAAGTTATTCCCTGCCTAAGTATTTATCCTCACGCGTATCAATCTTGATGCGTTCTCCTTGGGTGAGAAACAAGGGAACCATCACAGTTGCCCCAGTTTCCACAATTGCTGGTTTTGTACCACCTGTAGCCGTGTCACCTTTAACGCCTGGGTCTGTTTGCACTATTTCTAGAACCACAGAATTGGGCAGTTCTACTTCAAGCACTTGCTCGCCCCAACGGATAACGCTGACTTCCATACCTTCTTTCAGGTATTTTATGCGATCGCCAATCTGCGTTACGCTCAATCTGCCTTCTTCGTATGTTTCCATATCCATAAAGACAAACTCATCGCCCTCTTTATAGGTATGCTGCATCGTGCTTTTTTCCAGAGTAGCTTGCGGCAATGTTTCGCCTGCTCGGAACGTTTTTTCCATCACGTTCCCACTCTGAACATTTCTCAGTTTGGTACGTACAAAGGCAGAACCTTTGCCTGGCTTAACGTGGAGGAATTCGAGCACTCGCCATACAGACCCGTCTAATACAATTGAAACACCAGGTCGAAAATCGTTACTGGAGATCATGAAACTTTCAAATTTTGGAAGACAATCGGCATTTATTGTACCCTTCAAGCGGGGTAATTAGTTATTATTTAGTCATTGGGCACTTGTACTGAGCTTGTACTGAGCTTGTCCTGAGCTTGTCCTGACTTGTACTGAGCGTAGTCGAAGTAGCGGTGTCGAAGGGCGGCTTGCCTTGAGCCACTTGTGCCGAGCGTACCCCTGTGGGGAAGCAAGCTACGCGCGGCGTCTCCAAGAGTTGCCGAGGTAAGCCGAAAGGAGTCGTTGGCGTAGCCTCTCCAAGAGTTGTATTGGGCATGGGTTATTCTTTTTGTCCCCCTTATCCCACTACTCCCTACTCCCTACTCCCTACTCTTTCTTAGCTTCCCATCTGCTAATCTGGCTGCTTTGCATTTAATTTTGACTCAGCACCCAGCACGGGCTAAACCATAGCTATCCGCTAACAATACGGGCTAAACGCCCTGCGATCGCTAACAGCACTCCTACTGTGGGAAGATGATTGATGGGTTACGTCCAGTCAACAATTTAATGCTGCATTTAAGTTATCCCATGTCTAACCTATTAAAATCCTGGCTGAAGAACAGCCTAATCGCAATATTGCTGGTAACAATATTTTTAGGCATAACTACAGCTGGGTGGACTCCCTCCAGTAGCGCCGCGCTGCCAGCCGGCAACGCAATTACCGATGGCAAGGCTCTGTTGCGGTATGCACTCCCGATAGATAACAAACCTGTACGGCAACTACAAGCCAGTTTAGAGGATATCTCTGCCCAACTGCGGGCGAATCGGCGGTGGGGTGCTATTTCCAAAGACATCAGCCAAGCATCCCGTATTCTCGATAAACCCTCTCAAATCTTAACAAGCGTTCCCGAAGAACGCCAACCCCAAGCTGAAGCTTGGATTACCGAGTTAAAATCTGGGGTGGGTAAATTGCAAGAATTGGCAGACAGCAAAGATAAAGAACAAATTCTGCAAGACAGAGGCAAACTTCTGAATCTCATAACTCAGCTAGAAGAGTCAATGGTGAAAGAATTCCCCTTTGAAGTACCTGCCCAGTACAGTAACCTACCACAACTTAAAGGTCGTGCCACTGTAGAATTCAAAACCAATAAAGGCGATTTGACCCTCGTAGTGGACGGTTATAGCGCCCCTGTCACTGCTGGTAATTTTGTAGATTTGGTGCAGAGGGGTTTTTATAATGGTTTAGAGTTTACCCGTTCTGAAGAATCTTACTTTCTGCAAACTGGAGATCCAGCCGGCAAAGACGTGGGTTTCATTGAGCCAAAGACGGGCAAATATCGCGCCATTCCCTTAGAAGTCTTAGTTCAGGGTGATAAAGCCCCTACCTATGGCATTACACTAGAAGAAGCTGGTCGTTATATCGATATGCCAGTTCTGCCTTTCTCTGCTTTTGGTGCAGTGGTGATGGCTCGTCCCGAAAGTGAAGTAAATGGTGGTTCATCACAATTTTTCTTCTTTTTGTTTGAACCAGAACTCACCCCCGCCGGACGCAACCTATTGGATGGTCGTTATGCCGTTTTTGGCTATCTCACTGAAGGCAGAGAAATTTTGGATAAACTGAAGGCGGGTGACAAAATTGAATCGGCAACTGTGGTTCAGGGAATAGAAAATCTGGTTGAGCCGCAAGCAGCATAGGAGGAGAGCAGGGGGAGAATAATTACTAACTCCTGTAGAGACGCGATTAATCGCGTCTCTACTCCTAACTCCCCTGACTCAGATTCCCAGCGGTGAACACCTGATCAACTGCGATCGCTAATTCTGGAAAAGTCCGTGATCCAATTTGACTAGTGGCGGTAAAAACTGTTTTTTCGTAAAATCCATCTTCCAGTAGTAACACTGAAATATTTGCTTCTAAAGGATCTACAATCCAATATTCAGGAACCTCTAAGGCTGCATATTCGGAGCGTTTATGACGATAATCCCGTTTCACCCATTCTGGACTGACCACCTCGATAATTAGTAACGGAGGTGACTCAAATACTGCTGAGGCATTCAACAATTCTCTAGCTTGCTCCAGTGTCACTACACACAAATCAGTTAACCTAGATTTATTTCTACCCGTTCTCACCCCGCTTTCCCGAAAACACAGCCAAGTAGAGTTACAACGTTTGATTTCTGCTTTCAAGGCAGTATCTAAAAAATCGACAATCAGGAAATGTTGAATAGTCGGTGGGTTCATTAGCTCCAGCTTGCCATCCACCAGTTCATAATGAAAATCGTTACCATGATCATAGGTTAAGTATTCCTCAAATGTGATGCTGGTTACTGGTGTTGTTACCATCCCAACTGACTCCTAGACGATACTTTTATATTGAACAGTAAAGCAAATCATCAGTTTTCTTAGTAATTTTGCAACACGGAAAACCGATTGTGAACAGTGAATTATCTTCCCTACAAGTACAAGATATTGGAGAACAAGGTCTTTTAGAAAGATTGCAGCGTTTCTGTCCTCCAGAAATTATTGGAGATGATGCAGCAGTACTTGTGACTGCACCAGAGCAATCTTTGGTGGTGACTACAGATGTGCTGGTTGATGGCGTACATTTTAGCAATGTCACCACTTCCCCAGAAGATGCTGGTTGGCGAGCTGCTGCTGCCAATTTATCAGATTTAGCAGCAATGGGTGCTTCGCCATTGGGAATCACCGTCGGGTTGGGACTCCCCGGTGAAGTTAGGGTGAGTTGGGTTGAGCGACTATACCAGGGAATGAGAGAATGCCTGCAAAAATACAATACCTCAATTGTTGGGGGTGATATTGTGCGATCGCCTGTAATTACTCTGGCAATTACCGCTTTTGGTCAAGTTAACCCAAGTCAAATTATCCGCCGTTCTGCTGCTGTTGTCGGGGATGCGATCGTCGTTACAGGCGTTCATGGAGCCTCTCACGCTGGCTTAGAATTGCTCTTACATCCCGAATTGGAACAAAACCTCAACAACGAAGAAAAGACGGCTTTAATCCGCGCACACCAACGCCCACAGCCACGATTAGATGTCTTACCAATCCTCTGGAAAATCTTAGCATCCTCATGCCCTATGCCCATTGCTGGTATGGATAGCAGCGATGGTTTGGCGGATGCGATTATCCAAATTTGCCGTGCCAGTGGCGTTGGCGCTGTGCTAGAACGCAGACAAATTTCCTTCCCAGCAGCTTTTGACCATTGGCTGACACCAGAGCAAGCGCTAAAATATACTTTATACGGTGGCGAAGACTTTGAATTAGTGCTGTGTTTGCCACAAGAGCCAGCATTAGCCTTGGTGCAACATCTTGGTGAGAGGGCTGCGATCGTGGGCAAGATTACACCCGGATCAACAGTACTATTTCACGACGAACAAAAAAAATTCCCTGACCAAGTTCTGAGTCTTAGCCAGGGATTTCAACACTTCAAAAGTTAGAAGTTATGAATTATGAGTCATTCAATTTTGGATTTTAGATTTTAGATTTTAAATTTTTTTAATCCAAAATCCAAAATTCAAAATCTAAAATTGGCAGAGTTATGAGTTTTAATTCCTCACTCTTCATTCCTAACTCCTCACTCCTGCACAGACGCGATTAATCGCGTCTCGACTCCTAACTCTTTAATTAAACCCACTTCTGGGCTACCAATTCTGCCAAATCCAAGACTCGTTGGCTGTAACCCCACTCGTTGTCATACCACGCCATAACTTTCACTAAGTCATTGCCCATAACCAAAGTCAAGCTGGCATCAACAATCGAAGAAGCATCACTACCTTGATAATCGGAAGATACCAGTTCGAGATCGCTATAGTCCAAAATGCCTTTAAGTGAACCTTCGGCAGCATCTTTGAAAGCTTGGTTAACTTCTTCAGTAATAGTACGCTTCTCAACCTGAACTACGAAATCTACCATTGAGACGTTCGGGGTAGGTACACGCAAGGCAACACCATTTAGCTTGCCTTTCAGGTCTGGGATAACCAGCGCCACTGCTTTTGCTGCACCAGTGGAGGTGGGTACAATATTGATCGCTGCTGCCCTCGCCCGTCGCAAATCCCGGTGAGAAGCGTCTAGCAAGCGCTGGTCACCTGTATAGCTATGGGTGGTGGTCATCGTACCTTTGATGATGCCGAACTTATCGTTCAACACCTTGGCGATCGGCGCCAAGCAGTTGGTAGTACAGCTAGCATTACTGATAATGTTGTGTATGTTGTGATCATAGTCGTGATGATTCACACCAATCACAAAAGTGCCATCCTCGTTCTTACCAGGAGCGGTAATCAGAACTTTCTTAGCTCCAGCATTCACATGCTTCAGCGCTCCTTCTTTGCTAGTAAACACCCCCGTTGCTTCGATAATTAGGTCAATTCCCCAATCTCTCCAGGGCAACTTTTCTGGGTTGCGATCGGATACGCACTTAATGGTCTTACCGTTAACGATGATAGAGTTATCATCGGCACTAATCTCAGCACCTTTGATCTTCCCTAGCATCGAGTCATACTTCAGCAGATGAGCATTGGTTCTAGGGTCTGACGTGTCATTAATAGCCACAAGGTCGATTTTACTATTCTCTCTACCCACCCAGCAGCGCGCAAAGTTACGTCCAATCCGCCCGAAACCGTTGATTGCAACTCTAATCACAGTGTCTTGCCCTCTGTATTTATGCTTATATGTTGATATCGTTGACCCCAATCATATCGCAAAGGGGGGGAGCAATAATAACCATAAACTGTTAGATCAATAAAAAAACACATAATTTATTCAGATTTGTTCGAGTAGAGATTGTTGTTAGTGATATATGATCTGACCGATTCCGGGACTAAATAACGAATTGACTGGCGTTCGCGGCAAAATTTGCGAATTAGACTTGACGAAACTCCTACTAAAGGTATATTCAAGAATTGCCAGTGAATAGTGGATGACTGCTCCCTCAGTTGTTCCTCCACTTGCTTGCAGATTAGTTTGCTTTGAGTTATAGTCTCACCACCTAGCAGTCGGGGTGCGATTAACCAATCACACATTTGTGCTAGTTCGTGTCCACGGTACCAACGAGGTAAGGTTTGGAAAGTATCCAAGCCTACAATCCAGTACCAGTGAGTATTTAGGTAAGAAGCAGATAAGTCGATCAGGGTGTTAATGGCATAGGAAGTCCCAGAGCGATTTGCCTCCACTAGTGAGACAGTAAACGCTGGGTTGTCTTTTATGGCTAATTGCAGCATTTCCACACGATGCTCAAACAAAGCTGCTTCTTTGTGAGGAGGATTTAGGGATGGCACCCAAATTACCTTTTCAAGGGATACTTCTTGCATTGCTGTCTCAGCTACGAGCAGGTGTCCCCAATGAATTGGATCAAACGTGCCACCAAAAATTGCTAGTTGCTGCATCCAGTTACGCCTGGGTTTTATGCAATTGAAAAATAGTTTCATTACCAATGTACTATTGTATTCAATTCACGCCTAGACTTGATGCAATTTTAAATAAGTTTCACTAAACAATGTATTATGTAGCCAATTCCAGTAAGGTAGCCAAAAATATGTATTTGACATTACAAGAATTTCTTTCCCGATGTAGCCAAAATTTTGAGAATAATCTTAAGAACAGTTCAAAAATAGCAAAAACCTCTAACCAAGGTAAAATCATTCAGAACCAGCAAAACCAGAGTAGAAACATCATCTGGGCATTAAACATGAACATTATATAGGAGCAGTTACGGTAAAAATCAAATTCCTGTTATGATACGCGTGTCATTTGTGATTATGGTGTGGTGTGGTGTAAGAGGAGCAATAAATGACTAATTCTGTAGATTTTAGTGGTAGACCATTTCATTTCATTGGCATCGGTGGCATAGGTATGTCTGCTCTGGCATACGTTCTCACCAAGCGTCAATTTCCAGTATCAGGTTCGGATCTTCGTCCCAACCACATTACGCACAAATTGGAATCTATTGGTGCTCATATTTTTGGTAGACAAGAAGCAAGCAATCTTGAATTCTTTCGCCCTCAGGTATTGGCTAATGCAGTAGTATTAAATTCACAAGAACAATTACCTACTGCTACTAAGTCAAAACTACCTCAAGTCATTTGTTCAACAGCAATTAACACGAATAATTTAGAATACAAAGCAGCACTGGAATTAGGTTGTCCAATTTTACATCGTTCAGATGTACTAGCCGCCTTAATTTCCGATTACTACAGTATTGCAGTGGCAGGAACACACGGCAAAACTACGACTAGTAGCATGATTGGCTATATGCTTCTGCAAGCTGGTCTAGATCCAACAATTTTAGTGGGTGGCGAAGTCAATGCTTGGGAAGGTAATGCTCGATTGGGACAAAGCCAATATTTGGTGGCCGAAGCAGATGAATCTGATGGTTCTTTGGTAAAACACGCTCCAGAAATTGGCATCATCACCAATATTGAACTCGATCATCCTGACCATTACGATACATTAGAAGAAGTCATTGACATCTTCCAGACATTTGCTGAGGGTTGTAAAACGTTAATAGGTAGCATTGACTGTGCTACAGTGCGCGATCGCTTGCAACCCACAATCAGCTACAGCTTATACTCAGACACCGATGCTGACTACACCGTGACTAATATTGATTATCGTGCTGATGGCACCACGGCTTTAGTTTGGGAAAGAGGCAAAGCTTTGGGCGTATTGAATTTGCGGCTGCTCAGTCGGCACAATCTCAGTAATGCTCTAGCAGCGGTGGCTGTTGGTCGGGCCTTGGGCTTAGAATTTGGAGCAATTGCCAAAGGCATCGCCACCTTTGAAGGAGCAAGACGACGCTTTGAGTTCCGAGGTGAAGTTGATGGTATTACCTTCATTGATGACTATGCTCATCACCCCAGCGAGATTCGTGCTACTCTGGCCGCAGCCCGCTTACAGGCAAGACCAGGGCAAAGAGTGGTTGCCATCTTCCAACCCCATCGCTATAGCCGGACACTGACCTTTTTAAAAGAATTTGCCGAGTCCTTTACCCATGCTGATTTGGTTGTGCTGACTGATATTTACAGTGCAGGCGAACCCAATTTAGGGCAAATTAGTGGTGAACATCTAGCGGCGGAAATTGCTAAACAGCATTCGCAGGTAGTTTATCAACCAACTTTACCCTCAGTGTGTGAGTACTTGCTGCAAACACTACGTCGAGGAGATTTGGCGCTGTTTTTGGGGGCTGGGAACTTAAACCAGGTGATTCCTGAAGTAATTACAACACTTTGCGAGCCTGCTAAAGCCACATCCTAAGTGGAGACTTTGCGAAGTTTTATTTCTGAGCAAAGCGCCCCTCTAGCAACGGTTTCATAGGTTAACTCTATTACCGTATCTTTGCGGTAAATAAATGTAAAAATTTTACCAAAAAAAGTAAAGATGACCATTTCCCAGGCAGCTGGAAACGTCTGCACAGTTTCTACTTTGAATACAAAGAAACACCAAACAACTAATTCAGTGGAGAGTGAAGTAATTTACTTACCCAGTACTGATTGTGTGATTAAGTCCCAGGCTTCCTTGTCAGCGTTTACTTCCTATAGGGTTGGGGGAGCTGCTGATTTGTACGTTGCCCCCCGAAACTTAGAAGCACTGCAAGCAAGTCTTAAATACGCAAAAGAACGTGATTTAAAGGTGACAACACTGGGAGCAGGTTCTAACTTGCTAGTGAGCGATCGCGGTATATCAGGTTTAGTCATTGCGACTCGTCATCTCCGCTTCAGCAACTTTGACCCCCAGACAGGTCAGTTAACCGTTGCTGCCGGAGAATCAATTCCCAGCTTGGCATGGGCGGCAGCAGAATTAGGGTGGGAAGGATTGGAGTGGGCTGTTGGTATCCCTGGAACAGCAGGAGGTGCCGTGGTGATGAATGCAGGGGCACATAATAGCTGTATCGCAGATATGTTAGTCAGTGCTCAGGTACTATCACCCGATGGGACGCTGGAAACTATTACCCCGGAACAGTTAAGTTATAGTTACCGAACTTCATTATTGCAAGGTGGCGATCGCATAGTCACCCAAGCCACCTTACAACTCGCGCCAGGTGCCGAGCCAGCAAAAGTCGTGGCAATCACCAAACAACACAAAAAGCATCGGTTGAGCACCCAACCATACAACTTCCCCAGTTGTGGCAGTGTGTTCCGCAATCCCAAACCTTACACCGCAGGCTGGTTAATTGAACAAACTGGTCTCAAAGGCTACCAAATTGGTGGAGCACAAGTAGCACTACTCCATGCTAATTTTATCGTTAACCGTGGTGGGGCAAAAGCTAGTGACATCTTCTGTCTCATTAGTCACATCCAACATCAGGTACAAGAACGTTGGTCTATTCGGTTAGAGCCAGAAGTCAAAATGCTCGGAGAGTTTCAAGCTGCTTGTTGAAACTTTCAATCCCGGAAATGGAGCGTTGGGGATTTGGAACTGGAAAGATGAGGGAGACAGGGTGTAACCAATGCCCAATACTTCGACGCCGCCCAACTCTTAGAGAGGCTGCGCCAACGACGCCGCCCTACCTCGGCTTCGCCCTTCTCTTCTTAGGCTGCGCCAACGACGCCGGCTCCATCGAGCGACTTGTGCTGAGCGCAGTCGTTGGCGCAGCCTCTCGAAGAGAAGCAAGCCGAGATGCTCAGGCTAAACTCGGCACAAGTCGCTCAAGGCAATACTTCGGCTGCGCTCAGTACAGGTCCGCTCAGGGCAAGCTCAGTACAAGTGCCCAATGCCAGGATGCATTAATTATTGGTAAAAAAAGAGGCAAATTACTTACCGCATCTATAATTGAATTTGATTTGTTATTCAACGCACAAGCGTAAAACTAATTATGACAGGAAAAGGACAGGGATTCGGCTTTGGCTTAGGAAAAATGAAGGAACTGGCCGAAGCTTTTAAGAAAGCGCAGCAAGTTCAAGAAGGCGCAAAGCGACTTCAAGAAGAATTGGAGCAAATGGAGATTCAAGGAGAATCTGGCGGTGGGCTGGTGAAGGTGATTGTCAGTGGTAATCAAGAACCCAAGCGGGTCGAAATTTCTCCAGATGCTTTAACCGAAGGTGCAGAAGTACTTTCTGATCTGGTGACAGTGGCAATGAAAGAAGCCTACACCAAGTCCACTGCAACAATGCGGGAACGTATGGAAGAATTGACCAGTGGACTGGAACTTCCTGGATTTTAGTCAAGAGTCATTGGTCATTGGTCTAATGACTTTTGACTTTTGACAAAGGGCAAAAAATATCTATGGCTTACAAGTTGCTATTTGTCTGCTTAGGTAACATCTGCCGATCGCCATCGGCAGAAAACATTATGAATCATCTAATTGAGCAGGCTGGCTTGAGCGATGGCTGTGCCGACCCCAAAGGTGTCCGCATCCTTTGTGACTCTGCTGGTACATCTAGTTATCACATTGGTAGCCCACCTGACAGACGCATGAGTGCTGCGGCTGCTGCAAAGTTGGGAATTAAACTGCGTGGTCGATCTCGCCAGTTTCAAGAGTCAGACTTTCAAGACTTTGATTTGATTTTGGCGATGGATCAAGAAAATTATCAGAACATCCTCACTCTTGATCAAACTAAGCAATATCACTATAAAGTGCGTTTGATGTGCGAGTTTTGCTCTAGACACACTCTAAAGGAAGTTCCAGATCCCTATTACGGTGGTCAACAGGGATTTAATCAAGTTATTGATTTACTGATCGATGCTTGTGAAGGTCTGCTCACATCGGTTACCAGCCAAAAACCAATAAGCTAAAGTTATGAGTTATTAGTATGAGTTAGGAGCAAAGCCGGAGACTCTGAAACTCCGGTTAGGAGTTAAGAGTTACCTATTCTCTTGTTAACTCCTCACTTCTAACTCCTCACTTTTTTATTCCACCAGACCATGCTTAATCGCAAAACGGACTAATTCCGCTCGGTTGCTAGTTGAAGTTTTTCTCAATAAACTGCTAACGTACTTTTCCACTGTTCGAGGACTCAGATATAGCTGATGACCCATATCAGCATTAGAAAGACCATGAGTCAATAACTCTAGGACTTGCTGTTCTCTATGAGTTAGGGATGAGTGCAAGTGGGATTTCTGAATTTGAGTGGACAAAGAATTATGGGCGTCCACCGCTTTTATCGAGGTGGAAAAACCCAAACTATCTTTATGAGAAAAGCGGTACTCTGATTGAATGATTTGCGATCGCTCCAAAAGATTACGGATTGCTGCTGCTAACTCTTCCAGTTCAAAAGGTTTGGGTAAGTATAAATCGCACCCTGACTGGTAGCCCATAATTCTTTCCTGGGTCTTAGTTCGGGCTGTTAATAAAATTACAGGCAATAACCGAAATACTGGTTGTTGACGCACCCGGCGCACTAGTTCGTAGCCATTCATCTGTGGCATGGCGATATCCGTGACAATCAAATCCGGATGATACTCATCCACCATAGCCAAAGCCTCTTGACCGTCATTAGCCGTAATCACCGAGTAGCCAGACAGTTCAAGATAGTCGCTAACATACAGACGAGTGCCCAAATCATCATCCACTACAAGGATCGTCAAGGGCATGGACAATACACCCCTAGCATTTTTTTACTCAGAAATTTGCTTCTACGCGCTTTATCAGTGAACACAAGCAAGAATAGTATTCTTATGTTTCATACTATGACAGGATTACCAGCTAATGAATGCCTTCAGGGTTGATTTATAAAGAAAAACTTAAATCATTAGGAAGGTTAACGAAGTTAAACTCACCTTTGACTCCTTGTGCTTGGGAGGCATAGAGAGCTTTGTATATTTGTAACAACTCATCAATAAGGCAGAGCAAATGCTCACTAGAGTGTAAATTAATATTGACATAATAAATAATTTCCTAAAAGCTAAGTAAGTGGGCGTAACATAATTTTATTTCTTCTTGCTCACTTACTTAAGTAAGTATAAATATCTTTTGTTTTTTGTCCTTTGTCCTTTTTCATTAGTAGTTAGCCAATCACCAATGATTATTGCTGTCAGGTAACTTAAAGTTGCCGGAAAATTTTTAATTGTGAACTTAGAAAAGCTAAATTAGTGATATACAGTTCACCATTTATAGCGGTTCTAAGATACACCCTATAATTCACAAGCCAATCCAAATAATTTTTTAGGTACATTTAAAGCACACAAAATTATCAATGAGCGACAAGAACGAAGGTTACAAAGTTATTTGCGACAACCGTCAAGCCCGTTATTTGTATGAAATTCTAGAAACTTACGAAGCTGGAATTGAGTTGACAGGAACAGAGGTGAAGTCGATTCGTGCGGGTAAAGTCAATCTCCAAGATGGCTATGCTTTGCTTCGCAATGGCGAAGCATGGTTGATTAATGTGCATATCTCACCTTACAACGCTAGTGGACAATACTTTAATCATGAACCACGACGTACACGCAAGCTACTATTGCATCGCCAAGAACTCCGTAAGCTAATTGGCAAAGTCGAACAGCAGGGTTTAACTTTAATCCCTTTGAAAATGTATCTTAAACGAGGCTGGCTAAAAGTGAGTATAGCCCTTGGCAAAGGTAAAAAGCTCCACGATAAACGAGAAGACCTGAAACGACGCCAAGACCAGCGTGACATTCAACGGGCTATGAAAAGCTATTGAGGATCGGTTTGCTAAACTACCACAGTAAGAGTGAGAAACTGATTGCTGTGAAAATTATGTTGTATGTCTAGAGCGTGAGTTCTGAAAATGCCTAGTTTATAGCCGCAGATTGATTTTGTTAAGGTTAAGATTCGATACAGTGGTGAGTAACTTCGGATGGCATCAGGAATTTTCAGATTTATGAAAAGTAATTTCATTACATTTGTAGGGGCTGGCGTTCTCAGCTTGAGTATGGGAATTTTACCCTTAACTTTATCTGCACAAGCTCAGACAACTAATGACTCCGGGGCCACTACTGCTCCAACAACGACCACTAATGAGCGCAACGATTCTAGTTGGGGTTGGCTAGGATTGATTGGTTTATTTGGTCTAGCTGGGTTGGCTGGCAAAAAGCGCGAGCCTCAACCGACTGCTTATCGCGACCCTAATGCCCCAAGTGCCACTACCTACAGAGATTAGACAATTAGACAATTCAAAATTTAAAAGTTGTCAGTTGTTCAGTAAGACAACAACTGACAACTTATTGATGTTAGTTTATTGCTGGTTCTGAGTTAGATAAATTTGTCTGGTTTTGAGGTAAAGGTGTCCAGTAGCTGGCAATTAAGGCAACTATGAGCCACCAAAGAGTATTAACTTCAGGACGATACCAAACAGTATCTACGGTGCCGTGAGCTAGCATACCCAACAAAATAGCGATCGCCCCAATTAACCAAAATCCCTCTCCACTTCTCAATCGTCGCAATCGTCGCACTTGTAGAAATGCCGTATTAAATGTGACAATTATTAGCCAGAGAAAGCAAGCTAAACCAACAAAGCCAGTTTCTACAGTCACTTCAAACAAAATCGAATAGGCACTTAAAGCAGTGTAACGAGGGCGTTGGTAGAGGGGATAAACTTGATTAAAAGAGTTGTGACCAGGGCCAATGCCGAAAATCGGCCGATCGCGAATCATCTCAAAGACAGCATCCCACACATTTCGACGAAAATTATTACTGCTATCTCGACGGTCGGCAAAAATACTGAATACTCGCAGGCGGACTGGCTCTACAAATATCACTGCTAGTATTAATACCCCGATCAAACCTCCCAAGACAATTGGTAGTGACCAAGTACGCCAAAAAAGAGGCATTTGGTCGCTTTCCCAATAAACTAGCAATGCCATCACAGTCAAAACTGCCACCACTAGTCCAATCCAACCGCCACGACTAAAAGTCAGGATCAGGCAGGCAGTATTGACAATCAACATTGTTAATCCTAAAGCTTTTTTGAGCCAGCTTTGCCATGCAAAAATTGCCACCAAGCTAAAAATTACTGCTGGTAGGAGGTATCCAGCCAATAAGTTGGGATTGCCTAAATAACTGTAGACTCTTGTAGTCTTAGACAGAGGAGATTCTGGATCAACCCAAGTTGCCAGTGCCGTGGCTCCAAAAAACCATTGCCGCAATCCATATACACTGACAATTAACGATATGTGTAGGTAAAGGATGATAATCCAAGACCGGAGGCGAGGTGACCTCAGTACCCTGGCACAAAGGGCAAATAGTAGCAAATACAAGGTCAACGTTGCCAAGTCGTTAAGTGCCGCCTTTTTCACAGGTGATAATGCTGTTGCGACTGCGGCAATTCCCCAGTAGAACAATACCAGCAGGTGAATGGGAGTGACTGACGAGACATTTGCTGGTGTTGCTTCATCAGATAAAGTCAACAACAGCCAAAATAGCACACAAGCCACCAGCAACAAGCCTACCAATGTACTCGAAGCAAAAGGTGCAAGCGCATATACTAAACTGAGTAAAGCCGCTGCGATCGCATCTCCCCACTGAATCAAGACGCTGGTTTGCCGCCAAGAACTTAACAGTCCCACCAGAGAACGGTGTACGTAACTGGTAGCAAGATATTCTTTGAGCGGTAAAGATGATAAAGTAAATCGTTGCCAGACTAAATTCATAAAAAACATTGCGATCAATTAGCCTGCCGACGCAGAACTTGGAATTGATCATAATGCGTATGGCTATAAAAAGGTAATAATGTAGATTGCAATTTAGTGATGATGCTCTTACTCATGGCCATTAGCTACCACCTATAATCTAAAGCTCCCAGCTTTTCTCTAGTGCGAAAGTGAATAAATGTCAGTAATTATTAGCTTTTTGACTACTGTTGATTAACCCTTCACGTACTTAGTACACAACTAAAGTATGAATTTGTCTTTTCCTATCCCCTATCACCTGTAAGATGTTCCCTACTGGCTGTAATCAGACATCGCTAATTAGCTTGTGAGGAAGTGGCCAGTTGCAATGGCAAACAAAGCACATAACGATATCCTGATTCTGGCGAACCTTGAATTAAAATATGTCCACTATGCAATTCTGCCAGTTGACAACTTAGCAATAGACCCAAGCTTTCACGAGAAAGACTTCCATGTGATTTATCTAAATTTATACCTGAACTAGCAGCAAATAAATTTGCGTGGGAATCACTCAAGTTTTTTGAATTGCCCACTGCTACTGATGAAATATCTGGTTGCTCCTGGCTTTCTCTTCGAGGATTGTAAGTTGCTACTTCACCTGTCAACTCCAGCAACGACAAAGAATTGAGACGGAAGTAGGGATCAACCTCAGTGATCCCGTCCCCTAGCCAGGGATGGGAAACCCAAATAGTAATGTTGAGCGTATCTTCCTTGTAAGAGACATGAATGCGAACAATGCTACCTGTAGCCGAAAGTTGAATCACACTGAAAACCAGGTGATAGAGGATTTGCCGCACCTTGTCTTTATCTAAAGGCAAAATGCGATTGCGTCCTGGTTCTATAGAGAGGCGAATATCTTGCTCACGGCGATTAGCCGCTTCTTCTAAGGTATTGATAGCTTGTTGACATAGCATTTCGATATCCACAGGAGCTAGATTCAGCACAGTTGAGTTTTCATCCATAGCTCCTAGTTCGGTAATTTCGTTTACTAGGGAAAGTAAGTAGCGACCACTGTGTTGGATAATTTCCAAATATTCTCTCTGTTTAGGCATCAAAGGCCCATAAATCTCACGTCCTAAAACACTAGCCATACCAAGTACAGATGTTAAGGGTGTGCGTAACTCCTGAGTTAGTTGAGCCAAAAGTTCCAGTTTCAGTTGCTTGGTAGAAATAGAGTCGCTATCTTTAGTGCGTGGGGTGATTTTAATCTCAGCGTTACGTTCGTCATTGAGTGAAAATATCGGAGCGCTCTTGGGAGTGCTTGATTCGAGTTTCCCTTGCAGGAGTCGGTTACGTTCAAATTCACTCATGCTCCAACGAGCTATGATTTGTAAAAACTCAATGTCTCGGTTTGTAAAATTGCGCGGCACTAAATCCATTACCGCTAATGCACCTAAACAATGTCCCTCAGCATCAATCAGTGGCGCTCCTAAGTAAGCACGAATACCATAATCCTGTACCAACTTACTGCTAGCAAGTGCTGGATCTGTAAGGTTATGTGTATCATTAATTACAAATATTTGTAAACTCTCTACTACCTGAGTGCAAAAGGATTCCCGACGTGACAGTTGGCGGCTTTGTGCCAAATGGTTCATTAGTCCCAGCCTAGATAAGCCCACCGCCGACTTGAACCAGTGGCGTTCTTGATCTATAAATCCCAATATGGAAATTGGTGCTTCCAAAAAGTGGGCAGCAGTCTGTGTGGCTTCTTCAAAAACCGGAATCGTTTCTGGTTGTCGCAAACCTAAATCTGACAAAGCTTTGAGGCGTTGTTGTTCTCTTGATTCATGAGAATCCCAGCCATCCTTTAGGGCAAATAATTTGTTTTCAGGCTCTATCATTGCCACTGCTACCTTAATAATTTCTCGATACTGTAATTGATATAAGCCCTATTTCTGGGTTATCAATTGCTATTTTTAAGCATTCCCTAATTTTGCCTCTGACAAACAAATTTGGGACAAAAATTTTTTATCCCTTCCATTAAGTCGGCGACGTGGTATCTACAACTTCCTAGCTACTGATGCTCAATGTTCTTTATTTAGCACTAGTGTAGTCTTTAGTGTTTGAGATTTTGCAATCAGACTGCGTTAGATTTTGATTCAGCCAGGGTAACCTAATGCTAAGGATACAATACAAAGGGGCTGTCATTTTTTATGTCCATAAGAAAAAATTCTGACTGGCATATTAAAAGTAAATTTACTTACAAAAAATATATTTATGTAATTTTTATCGCCATTTTTACTGATAACAGCTAGCACCGATGGTTGACAATCCTAGATAGTTAATATAAGTCTCTATCCAATAGATTAAACCTATTACAATTTCATCCTGAAAACTGGGCAGGGTTTTCTATTTTTTCCATGTAAGGAATATTTTTTTAAGGACAACTGGTAATGAATAAAATGACTATTAGAGTTCCTTTTGTAAATCTGAAGTTACAACACGAACCAATTCAAACGCAATTGCAACATGCAATCCAATCTGTATTGCAACAGGGAGATTTTATTTTAGGGCAAGCCCTCTCAGATTTTGAAGCAGCATTTGCGGCAGTGTCTGGTGCAGAATATGGAGTTGGTGTTGCATCAGGAACAGATGCGATCGCTCTCGGATTGCAAGCGTGTAATATTGGTGCTGGCGATCAAGTGATTTTACCAGCAAACACTTTTATAGCAACCTTGATTGGGGTTATACGGGCTGGCGCGAAGCCAATTCTGGTAGATTGCGATCGCCAAACAGCCTTAATTGATTTAGAGGCCGCAGCAAAGGCAATTACGCCTCAGACTAAAGCAATTATCCCTGTGCATCTCTATGGTCAAATGGTATCACCACGTGATCTAATAAACTTTGCCGATACCTACAAACTACTAATTTTTGAAGATGCGGCACAAGCACACCTCGCCGAAAGAGACGGATATCACGCTGGTTCAGTAGGAATAGCAGCAGCTTTTAGTTTTTATCCCAGCAAAAATTTAGGAGCATTTGGGGATGGGGGAATGCTGCTGACACGAGATTCAGATGTAGCCGAAAAGATGAAGCGCTTGCGAAATTATGGGGCATCGCAAAAGTATTTTCATACTGAAGCAGGTACAAATAGCCGTCTGGATACTTTACAAGCAGCGGTATTGCACGAGAAACTACCATATTTGCCAGAGTGGAATCGCGATCGCCTGACTATTGCCCAGCAGTATGATCAGGAACTAGCACCCTTAGCAACTGCTGGCATTATCCCTATGGAAAACCAAAGTGCTACAGGACACGTTTATCATCTTTATGTGATTAAAATTGATGATTCTTGCCCAATAGAACGCCAGCTACTCCAGGAAAAACTAACAGCAGTAGGAATTCAAACTGGCATTCACTACCCAATTCCTTGTCATCTCCAGCCAGCATTCACCGACTTAGGCTATCAGCCTGGAGATTTTCCTCAAGCAGAAAAACTGTCAAAGCAAATATTATCATTACCGATGTATCCTGGTTTGAGCAGTAGCCAAGTCAAAGAAGTTGTTGCAGCGATCGCCAATGCAGTCTCAACAAGTTCTAAGGCAAATAATCCATCCCCTGCTGACCTTGGCAGCGTGGTAGCCTGAAGTTAATTAAATGGCAAAAAATCTGACCATTGACTACTGACAGTTTTTGAATTACTGAAAATCATGGCACTCCAGCAACAGATTAAAAACAGAAACGCGTCAGGGTTGTTAAATCTAGCTATTTTAGGCGTTTTGCTGCTGCTTTATGCTCCTATATTGCTCCACTGGTTGGATGGTTGGCTGCACAAAAATATCAGTACAGAACACGAATATTTCAGCCACGGGATCATTGGTTTACCATTTGCTGCTTATCTGGGCTGGATGAACCGGAAAAAGTGGACACGTTTACCAGATACGATCCATCCTTTGGGCGCTGTTTTATTGTTATTAGGGGCAGTGTTTTATCTGAGTGGTGTTACAGAGTGGGTTAACCTTTCCTTGCCCGTTATACTGGCAGGATTATGCTTGTGGTTTAAGGGAATACCAGGTTTGCGATTGCAAGGATTCCCCTTGCTACTAGTATTTTTGGCAACTCCAACAGCAGTACCCTATCTCATTGCTCCCTATAGTATGCCTCTCCAAAGCTTCATCGCTGGTACGGCAGGCTTCATACTGAATCAATTTGGTATGCAAGTAACCGTAGATGAGATAAATCTCTACGTGGGAGGACGGATTGTGGAAGTTGCCCCCTATTGTGCAGGGCTGAAAATGTTATTTACTACTCTCTACGTAGGCTTGATGCTGCTTTATTGGACAGACGCTTTGTCTTCACGCCGCACAACTATATCGTTTTTATCTATTGCTGCGATCGTTAGTACTACTGCCAATATCATTCGTAATACTTTACTGACTTTCTTTCACGGCACAGGTCAAGAAGCGGCTTTTAAATGGCTACATGAGGGTTGGGGTGGTGACCTCTACTCTGCTTGTATGCTGGTGTCACTAGTGCCCTTACTGAATGGGATTAATAGCTATTTCTCAACATCTCTAGAAACTCAGCAAGAAGGAGAAAGTTAGAAGCATTGGGCATTGGGTATGGGTTAATAATCAATAGTTCTTCTTCCCCTGCCTCTTCTGTACTCATAAATATTACTGAACTCACAGTGTGATTTTATGAAGTAAAATTTTGCCTAAGTATTATAAATTTTACTGATGATTTCTTTCTCCAAGTTTTTCAAAGAAAACCAATTGAGTCAGGTAGCAGCACTTTTGTTATTGCTACTGCTGTTGGCAATGGGAGGGGTTCCCGGATACCTGACAGGACACTGGCAATGGAAACAACCGCCACCTGTTAGTACCCTCAACGAGTTAAAACAGATCCGCAAGACTGGGTTAGCCCTTCCTGGTTGGCAAACTATTGAACAAGCAGAACAGCAAATTGGCGAACATAAATGGTCTTTGCAGGTAGTTAAAAAAGAAGGTTCCCAATCTCAGGCAATCCTGCTTTTGCTGCCGCAAAATGGGCCTATGGATCAACCAGAGGTAGAGTGGACAGACGTTAACGGCTGGGGAAGGTCACGCTGGGGAAAGTGGGATGTAGCTCAATCTCGTTCTGCTAAATTTACTGTGAAACCGCCTACAAAGTTGGCTTCTAATGTGGAAACTCAAGTAGAAGCTAGGTTCTTTCGCGCCTCCACACCACAGCAAACCTTCGCTGTCTTGCAATGGTACGCTATGCCAGACGGCGGAAATCCATCACCTTTACACTGGTTCTTAGCGGATCAATTGGCACAGTGGCGTAAGCAACGCACTCCTTGGGTGGGCGTGAGCATTCTGATTCCAATAGAACCTTTGGGGCAGGTAGAAACATCTTGGTCTTTAGCCCAGTCTATTGGAGAAACAGTGCAAGCTGTATTAATGGCAGGTCCTTTGTAAAGTATGTTACACCATATTTGCGGTGACGACGCTGCGGTTCCGGATTTTGATAAAGCAAGTATAATGCTGAATCACAACGCAACTTGGAGATTAAATGTAAATTACGATATCGAACATCAGCTGTTTGTGGCTTTTGAGTTGTCGTTTTGGAAGACAATAACTCTACTACATCAGCCCTATCTCTTCATCCTCTTTTTTTGGCGAAGGTATTGTCATGAGTATCTCTATAAGTGCCTTCAGGCTGAAACTCGGCTAAGATATGAAGTAA
Organism: Nostoc sp.; assembly: GCF_036919675.1. Taxonomy (GTDB): domain Bacteria; phylum Cyanobacteriota; class Cyanobacteriia; order Cyanobacteriales; family Nostocaceae; genus Nostoc. The sequence continues at coordinate 67,807 of NZ_JBALCP010000065.1, read as the reverse complement.
AAATTAAAATCTGCAAAATTTTCCTCTTAATTGATTGGTAAATTCTTGCAGACACAAGAGACATTTAGAACATTCATAGAGTAAAATAACCACTCGGCGCGACTAATTCTTAAATTCAATTTTCCTGCACCAATGTTTATAGATCCTAATTCTTATATGCGTGCATTCAGCGCCCTGTGTTTTGTCAGTCTTCAAGTAGGAGTTTTCTTAATAACACCTATCCAACTTGTTGTTGCCCAGCCTTTTCCATCTCAAGGACAATTACCAAGACAACCCCCCCCGCCTGTGCCGGGTACTGAGGTTGTACCTCCAGGTGCAAATGACGAAATTTCGCCCCAACTCAGCCGCTACCTCTTGGGACCAGGAGATACAATTAGTGTTGTGCTTCAGCGTCCTCCTGGCCTATACCGCTTAGGAATAGGAGATGGAATTAGCGTTTCGGTTCAGCGCTTTCCAGATTTGAGCTTTCAAGCTTTAATTAATCCAGAAGGTAACATTGTGGTGCCGCTACTGGGAAAAGTTTCCTTACAAGGTTTAACTTTGGAAGAAGCTCAAGAAAAAATTCACTTGGGTTTAAATCGTTATGTGGTTGATCCAGTAATAGTTTTAGCTTTAGCAACGCAGCGTCAAGACTTAAGTTTTCAAGCTGTAATTAGTCCAGAAGGTAACATCGTAGTGCCGCAAGTGGGAACGGTATCATTACAAGGTTTAACCTTGGAAGAAGCTCAAGAAAAAATTCGCTTAGGTTTAAGTCGCATTGTACCAGATCCAATCGTAGTTGTATCCTTGGCAGGGACGCGACCAGTTCAAGTTACCATTAGCGGGGAAATATTTCGACCAGGAATTTATCCGATTAATTCATCAACACCCCGTGTTGCTGATGCCTTGCTAATATCTGGTGGTTCAACGTTGAATGCAGACCTCCGACAAATACAAGTCCGCCGCAAGTTAATCGATGGTTCTGTGATTTCACAAACTATCGACTTATATGCAGCACTGCAAAATGGCGGTTCAATTCCTAATTTACGCTTACAAGACGGAGATGCGATACTTATCCCCCGTCGTGAAGTTGGTAATGATGACGGTTATGACCGCAATTTGGTAGCACGTTCATCCTTAGCCACACCACAGATTAGAGTCCGGGTTTTAAACTACGCAGCAGGAGGTCTTTCCATTCAAGCGCTGCCTAACGGCAGTACATTTGTAGATGCTTTGGGAGGAGTAAATCTCGACACTGCTAATCTCCGGGATATCGCTCTGGTTCGCTTTGATCCGGAACGAGGTAAAGCTGTTACCCAGAAACTTGATGCGAAAAAAGCTCTAGGAGGCGATGCATCTCAAAATGTGGCGCTTCAAGATAATGATGTTATTGTTGTTGGTCGGAACCTCATCGGTAAAATTACTAATTTCCTGACTACCATTACCCAACCCTTCTTCAATGTCCAGTCCTTTCTCCGATTTTTTGACAACTTCGGTGGTGGGTCAAATTAGTGGCTCTTACCTCTTTGCCGATTGTTACTAGATGGAAGAGATGATGGTGACAAATAGCAAATATAAATTGACAAATTGATAACTGATTCTATATGCCCCTGCCATGACCCCACCAATTGTTAAGCGCTATCTTATTGCTTTTGATAAGTATAAGTGGATTGGACTAGCTAGTTTTGCTCTAATTGTAGCAGGGTCAACTGTGGTGGCTATGCAGCCAGAGCCACCTACTAGCTATATAGCATCTGCCGCACTTACCTATAGTGGTCCACCAGTTTCTTTCTCGGCAACTGGTAGTCAAATCCAACAGCAAGGAAAAGAACTAAATGAGGAAGTTTTACTATCAAACCAGATAATTGCATCAGTGGCAGAGAAAGTCGATGTCAAACCGAATAAGCTCGGGACTAGTGTCGTTCTTTCTATACCTAAAAAAAACCCCAAGACTGGAGAATTGGAATCTAGTATCTTGCAATTGAAATATGTAGATACTGACGCCAAACGAGCTATACAAGTCTTGGCGGAATTGATGCAAGCAATGATCAAGTTGAGCAGTGATATCAATACTGGGCGATTACAAGCAATTATTCAAAAGATTAACGATCGCACACCACAAACTAAACGGGAATTGCAAATTGCAGAAAAGAAGTTGGAACAGTATGATCGCATAGAGCGAACAGCAATATTAGCAGCAGAGAATGGCAGCTTGTTAAGCGCCATTACTGCTAGCCAAAATCTCCAACGGCAAATTCAATTAACTATTTCTGGGGTTGATGGTCAAGTTCGCAGTATACAAAGTAAGTTAGGCTTAACAGTTGGACAAGCTTATATTTCTTCTGCTTTGAGTGCCGATCCAATTATTGGTAATTTGCGAACGCAAATTTATGAAAGTGAATCGCAAATCGCCTTACTCAGAAAAGATTTGCGACCGGAACACCCAACGATGATTCAATTGCTGCGTCAGAAACAAGCGGCTGAGGAATTGCTGCAACAACGTGCCGCGGAGGTGTTAGGTGGTGATGGTACGGCGGCTCCACTTCAGGGTAGCGTTGCAGGTATTCGCACCCAAAGTAGCTTAGATCCAGCCCGGCAGCAATTGGCAAACCAGATGGTGGCATTGCAAACGCAGGGGGAGACGCTTCAACAACAACTAGCCCAAGAAATTCAACAAGAAGCACTACTACGGCGAGAGTATTCTCTCATACCCAATAAGCAATTAGAGCGATCGCGTTTAGAACAAGAGGTTGGACTCAAAAAAGCCATATATGACCAAATGCAGGCGAAGCTAACTGATGCTAAAACCGCAGAGGCAGAAACTACCAGCAGCCTTAGCATTGCCAGACGCCCCACAGTCGTTGTCGATGTCAAACCACCCAAGAGTGTACCTATTACCCTTGCTGTGGGTGGTTTCTTAGGTGTGTTGGTTGGTGGCGGGGTAATATTTTTACTGGGAGCGCTGGAAGGAACTTTCAAAACCAGGGAGGATATCCGCGAGAGCCTCAAGCAACGGGAAGTGGCACTGTTGGGAGAATTGCCTTTAATGCCAGTTGATGATTTGGATAAAGAAGCAGTGCCTGTGGTACTTTCTGCGGATTCTCCTTATTTAGAATTTTATGAGAAATTCCGCAGTAATCTGCGCCGGATTGGTGGTAAAACTTTAAAGGTAGTGTTGATTACTAGCACCAGTAGCCTAGAGGGGAAGACGGCAAGTGCTTATAACTTGGGTATCGCTTCTGCCCGTGCTGGTAAAAGAACCTTGATTATCGAAACAGATTTGCGATCGCCTTCCCGTTGTACATCCCTAAAAGTAATTCCTGACCCTGATGCAAGTATTGAACCCCTGCGTTATTACGCTAACTTAAGTGAATGTATTCGTTTAGTTCCTGATGTACAAAATTTATACATTCTTCCCAGCCCTGGCCCTGTGCGGCAATCCGCTGCTGTTCTTGAATCCAGCGAAATGCGGCGGCTGATAGAAGATGTTCGCGAGCGGTTTGATTTAGTTATTTTAGATACAAGTGCCCTCAGCATATCCAATGACCCTTTGTTAATTCAACCCTACAGCGATGGTATTGTACTTGTGGCGCGACCACACTATACACAAGAGAACATGCTAGGTGAAGCTATTGATCAATTGGTTGAATCGGAACTGGGGTTATTGGGAGTAATTATCAATGGTACTGATATCATCGTTTCTGTACCTGAACAAGTCGTACAATCATCAAGATTTACATCTGAGGTACAAGAATCAGAAGAAGTTTCAACGGGTGCTAGGAAAAACTAATAATTTCCCAAATATTCCAAAGGTAGATAGCGAATTGGTAATTGTTTTTCCGGCGTTGCACAGTAAAAATTTGAATTTTGAATTGCTTAGTCGCGCCTAAACAACCCAAATAAAGGAGCAAGAATTATCCCAAAAGCAAAACCACCAATGTGGGCCCAGTAGGCAACTCCACCAGTTTGCACAGTCATATGAGCGGCTGTTTGCAGGGTAGCAAGACCGGATATCACATTTTGCACAATAAACAGTCCAATTATTACTAGTGCTGGAACTCTGATTGTGGTGATGAAAATCCCCAAAAATATTAAGGTCATGACTTTAGCCTGGGGGAAGCGGATAATGTACGCACCCAAAACCCCAGAAATTGCACCACTTGCCCCCAAGGAAGGAATCTCAGAATTCATGCCAATAAACCATTGGCACAAGGCAGCTAAAGCACCACATGCCAAATAAAAAATGAGATATTTGGCATGACCTAATCGATCTTCAATATTGTTGCCAAAAATCCAGAGAAACAACATATTAGAGATTAAGTGCCACCAACCGCCGTGTAAGAATTGCGACGTAAATAACGTTATCCACTCTCCATTCAAATTGGTGGTTAACTCTTGAGGTATTACTGCATACTGACTTAAAAACTGATTCAATTGTGCATGTGATAGGCTCGCCTCGTGAATAAAAACTAAAATATTCATGCCAATTAACCCGTAGGTGAAATACGGGGTGATTCGCGTCGGATTTTCGTCGTAGAGGGGAAACACAGGTGTTTTTCCTAAATTATTGATTAACTGCAATATAGCTTGTAAGGCTAGCAGTTGCGAAGGTTAAGCAATTTCACCTATTAAATCAATCAGTATAATTGAGGGTCACTACGATACTATGAAGAATTACTTGTACCAGGATTCTTCCTGGGATTTATCGTTAAATAAACCCAAGAGTGGACCGAGAATTGCCCCAAAGATAAACCCACCTGCATGGGCCCAGTAGGCAATACCGCCGCTTTCCATACCGATGTTGGTAGGTGTTTCGAGGCTAGCAAATCCGTAGAAGGCTTGTTCGAGAAACCAGAATCCCAAAAAGAAATATGCCGGGACACGGAAAGTTGGGAAGAAAAACCCTAAAGGCACTATGCCGAGAACTTCGGCATTGGGAAAGCGGAGAATGTACGCTCCCAGAATGCCTGCGATCGCACCACTTGCACCCAAAGAAGGAATGCTAGAATCTTGAGCGAAGTACCACTGGGTCAAGGATGCCAAAACACCGCAAGATAAATAAAACAGTAAATATTTGGCATGACCTAATTTATCTTCAACATTATTGCCAAAAATCCAGAGAAACAGCATATTGCCAGCTAAGTGCAAGAAACCACCGTGCAAAAATTGTGAGGTAATCAAAGTTGCCCACTCTGGCACTGGTTGATGTAAAGAAGTACCAGCAAAGCTTAAAGTGAGTTCTCGTGGAACTACAGCCGCAAGCTGTAAAAATCCATTTAATGCTTGTGGAGGAAGATTTGCTTCATAAAGAAAAGCGAGGACGTTAGCAGCAATCAGTCCATAAGTTACATAAGGCGTGATTTTTGTCGGATTATTATCTCTAATGGGAACCACGGGCGTTTCTTCCTGATATTAAGACACCAACTCTACAATACTGAATTATGGAAGTAGTTTCTTCTACCTCGTGGATGGATCTCACTTTCACAAAGGAAACTGCACTTCTTGAGTTAGAACAAGAATGACAGCGTTATCGAGATTTGTTGGCAAAATTGCAAGCTAGCGGAATTGATCCAGAAAATCTGTGAAGCAGTAGTCATGTGATAAATTTCCCCGTAGAGAAGAAAGCGTATGACATGAAACAGTTTTTTAAAGTTAACGCTTCAGGAAATCAGCAACACCTAATATTTGGAAGATTGAAAAAGGGATTGACGTACTCTCCCGAAAGCTGAAAATATGCTAGTTAATCCTCCATATAGACTTGGCAACTCATGTTTTTCTCAAATTCTCTGGAAAATCAACTCCAGCGCTGGAACGAAACCATTCGTAATCAGCCGAAAAATCATAATGCTTACATTTGCCGAGGCATGGTTAACTTTCAGCTAGCCAAGATTGATGAATCTATTCAAGATTTTGATATGGCAGAGCAATTAGATACCCATATCAAAGCCTACCTCTGGCAACGTGGATTATCGTATTATTATGCAGAAAGATTTGCTGAGGGCGCTCAACAATTTGAAATAGATTTGACAGTCAATGCTCAAGATGTAGAAGAAACAGTATGGCGATATCTCTGCATAGCTCGTTCGTTAGGTGTTGAAGAGGCACGTAATTCTTTACTAACTGTGAAAAATGACCCTCGACGTGTTATGCAGCGCGTATATGATTTGTATGCGGGAGATTGTACACCAGATGATGTTTTAACTGTTGGTCAATCACAAGCAGAGAGTGGCAAATTTTACAGTCATCTTTACTTGGGATTATATTACGAAGCCCAGAATAATCTTGATTTAGCTCAGAATTATATAGTTAAAGCTGCTGACCAGTACAAAATTGATGACTATATGTGGTATCTGGCGCAAGTACACAAAAAATTGCGAGGCTGGATATAGTCGAGTATTAATGTCCTAGAGGGTTGTTAGACTGCGTTATATACTAAAGAGTTTGCTATGTTCTTCTCGCCATTCTACAGCTTAAAAGTCGCTACGACAAAGAAGAGTAAAACTATAGGGCGATGTGTAAAAAGCATCGTTAGGATCGGCAGCTAGAAATAAAATCTTAATCTTGTCCATTTGGAGGATTTGTATAAATCATTATCTAATCATAAGTAGGCGATGTTTAACGACAAGCTGCTGTGCATCTACGCATGCTCATTGAGCATATCTTCAATTTTCGGTGGCTTCGGTTTCAAACTGCACTTGTCGGTACAAATCAGCGATCGCTATTTCCACATCCACGATTCCAGTTGCAGATTGCTAAGATTCTTATAACCTTTATCTGGAATCTGATTATGAACATCGCTGAACAGATTTACGCACTCGTTAAATCCCTTCCCCAAGAGCAAGCCAGCGAGGTCTTGACTTTTGCTGAATTTATTCGTACTAAGCACCTAAATGCTAACCAACCCATTGATACAGTAGACTCAGTTTCTTGGGCGGAACTTGTTTATTCCCTTGCCGGAACTTGGAGAGAAGACTTTCCCAGCCTAGAAGAAATTCGGGCTGAAATCGGACAAGACATCTTACGGGAAAGTCTCTAAATGTACGTTTTGGATACCAATACTCTGATTTACTACTTCAAGGGTCAAGGACAAGTTGCTTACAACCTTGCCAGTATCCCTGCTGAGGAAATTAGTATTCCGACAATCGTTATCTTTGAATTGCAAGTCGGTATTGAAAAATCCACCTCCCTAGCAAAACGCACCCAGCAACTTTTGAGCCGAGTAAATCTGGTTCCGTTCGATTACGATGCTGCTCTTGCTGCTGCTACAATTCGCACCCAGTTAGACAAGCAAGGAACTCCAATTGGCCCGATGGATATTTTGATTGCAGGAATAGCGATCGCACTTCGAGCGACTCTTGTTACTCACAATGTCAATGAATTTTCTAGAGTTGCGGGACTTGCGATCGCTGACTGGTATTGACTATTTATCATGAGTAGGCGATGTCTAACGATAAGCGTCTACGCATCCTCATCGATCATTTATTCCATTTTCGGTGGCTGCGGTTTCAAACTGCACTTGTCGGTACAAATCAGCGATCGCTATTTCCACATCCACCGATTCCAGTCGCAATATCTCGTCCAAAATACTTCACAGGTGCGATCGGCGAGGGCATCATCTAAGAGCTTACAGCAGTTTTCATGTATTTGAACCACATCTGTCGTAGGGGCGCAAGGCCTTGCGCCCCTACGACAGATGTGGTCTATTTACCTGAAAATAGCTGTAAAGAAATTGAGACAGATCCGATTATGGTTGCGTGTACTACCGTTTCTCACCACAACTTCGCCATCCCAATACTCGTAGCGTTGCTCTTGGGTGGGTTCCCAAACCAGATATTCCTCTGCACTCATCAAAATGCGATCGGGTGAAGCAACCATTGGCGCGATCTCTTAATGATTTACTTTATTTTAGGATAGCGAAAAAAAGGCGTTCTCTTGATTGCTACCCTTTCTAAGCACTAATATCCCAGCATTTTATCCCGCAGGTGTTTAATGCGATCGCGCAATTTTGCCGCTTCTTCAAATTCCAGTTTTTTCGCCGCCTCTTTCATCTGCGCTTCTAACCGAGTAATCAACCCCGGAATATGTTCTAATGGCAGTTCATCTATATGTTCATCTACAACTTTCAAGTCAGTTGCATTCAACCGCCGAGATACATCTAAAAAAGATAAAATTGCATTACTTGATTTTTTCACAATCGGTTGCGGTGTAATTCCATGCAGTCGATTATGTGCCGTTTGAATACCGCGCCGCCTGTCTGTTTCATCAATGGCTTTAATCATACTACCTGTGAGGTTATCGGCATACAAAATCGCTTGTCCCTGGACGTGACGCGCGGCTCTACCAATAGTTTGAATTAAGGAACGCTCGGTTCGCAAAAACCCTTCTTTGTCTGCATCCATAATTGCTACTAATGAAACTTCAGGTAAATCTAAGCCTTCCCGCAGCAAGTTTACTCCAACTAATACATCAAATGTACCCTCGCGCAAATTCTGTAAAATCTCAATGCGCTCAATAGAATTAATCTCCGAATGTAAATACCGTACCCGAATGCTGTGGTCTTGCAAATATTCTGTTAAATCTTCCGCCATGCGCTTCGTTAATGTGGTAATTAACACTCGTTCATGGCGATCGGCTCTATCTTTAATTTCTCCTAACAAATCATCAATTTGTCCTTCTGTAGGACGCACAGAAATTTCTGGATCAACCACCCCAGTTGGTCGAATCACTTGTTCAATTACATGATCTTGAGAAATTTCTAATTCCCAATTTCCGGGAGTTGCTGAAACAAAAATACACTGATTCACCTTTTGCCAAAATTCTTCGGCTTTTAAAGGACGGTTATCAGCAGCACTAGGAAGACGAAATCCATGTTCAATTAAAACTTTTTTTCTAGCTTGGTCACCGTTATACATGCCGCGAATTTGTGGCACACTAACGTGAGATTCATCGATAACTAGTAGCCAATCTTTGGGAAAATAATCAATTAAACATTCTGGTGATTCTCCAGCTTGTCTTCCTGCTAAGTGACGGGAATAGTTTTCCACACCGTTGCAGTAACCTACTTCGCGCAGCATTTCTAGGTCATAGCGTGTACGTTGATCTATGCGTTGCGCTTCTAATAATTTACCAGCTTGTTCTAAGTCTGCTTTTTGCTGTTTTAACTCGGCTGCAATGTCATGACAAGCTACTTCTAACCGTTCTTCTGGGGTGACAAAGTGACGTGCGGGGTAGACATTCACCGCTTCTAAACTCTTGAGAATTTCACCTGTTACCGGATCAATATAACGAATCGCGTCAATTTCATCACCAAAAAATTCGACACGAATAATTCGGTCTTCGTATGCTGGGCCGATTTCTAAGACATCACCCCGAACGCGAAATTTTCCTCGACCCATTTCTATGTCGTTGCGGCTATATTGAACATTTGCCAAATCTCGTAAAATTTGGCGTTGATTTACTTCCATACCTATCTGAAGGGGGATGGCAGCTTTCAGATATTCTGCTGGCATTCCTAAACCATAGATGCAACTGATGGAAGCAACGACGATGACATCACGGCGTTCAAAAAGCGATCGCGTCGCTGAATGCCGCAACATATCTATTTCATCATTAATCGCCGCTGTTTTTTCAATATAAGTATCGGTAACCGGAATATACGCTTCTGGCTGATAGTAATCGTAGTAGCTGACGAAATACTCGACTGCGTTGTTGGGAAAGAAATCTCGCAACTCGTTACAAAGTTGTGCAGCAAGAGTTTTATTATGCGCCAGAACTAAGGTAGGCTTGCCAATTTTCTCAATCACTGCTGCTACCGAAAATGTCTTGCCAGTTCCAGTGGCTCCTAGTAAAGTTTGGTAACGATTACCAGATTGGATACTAGCGGTCAGTTGGGCGATCGCTTGTGGTTGATCGCCTGTGGGACTAAAGGGAGCTTGAAGACAAAATTCTGTCATACAGTTTTGCTGGAAATACCCGATCTCTTGGTGAGGATTTCGCCCTGTATCCATTGTAGCTGGCTTATTAGACTAAATAAATGGTAATGTTTTTTTACAAAAATTAATATTTTAAATTTACTTATGTATCAGTTTGAAAAAAACTTATATCTAAATGAGGTTTTTTAAGGTTAAACTCTAAGATATATGGGAAAAATTTCATCTTTCCTTAATTATTGTAAAATTCAATTAACAAATCAGAGGTGTTCGTTTATGACTACTAGCAGCACTGGCAAAGCAACCAGTTCTCGGCAAAAGTATGCCAAGTCTGCAGGGGAAACTACAGAGGAAGTTGAAAATCAACAAGACCAGAGCTTGAATGCAGATAAAGTCGAGGAAGGTACTCAACTGCCAGTGGGAGCTTCTGGGACACTCGCCCTTGCTGGAGTTCGTCCCATAGGCGCTAGCGATTTAGAAGTTGCTGAAACACTTTCAATTGCTGGGGTACGTCCCATTAGCAGCAGTGCGTTAGAAGTAGTTGAAACTTTTAACTCAATGGGTATTCGTCCAATTGGCGCTAATACATTTGAAGTCGTTGAAAGTATCAATCTCTCTGGGATTCGTCCAATTGGCTCAAGTTCATTGATAATCTCTGAAAGCTATTCAACATTCGGTAACCGTCCGATAGCATCAAATGAGGTTGACAATTCTGAAAGCCTGATGGGTTTTCTAGATTAGACAAAAAAATATCCCTATAACTTTATTAACCCAGCTTCTGTATGGAACTGGGTTTTTTTAGTTAAACAGTCAAAAGGAGGAATTACAATATTTGCACTTTTTCTATGTCTTTTAGCATAGGTAACTAAACTGTTAATGTTATATTTTGTATTCAACCAACAGCCAGAACGCTTACTACAACTAACTTTCTGAATGACTAATTCTTGAATATGCCTTGTGGTGGAAGGCTTTAGCAAAAACTTTAAGTTATTATGTAAGAGTAATAACAAAAAGATTTCAAAGTTAGTTTATAGCTTTGAAAGAATTTTTTAATTAAATCAGGAGTACAAAATGAGCATCGAAGATCGCGCCAAAGCAGCAGCTAAAAATGTTGAAGGTAAAGCTCAAGAAGCATTAGGAAATGTCACTGGAGATCCAGAAGATAAAGCGAAAGGTAAAGCAAAGCAAGCTGAAAGCGAAGTCCGTCACGGGATTGAAGACGTGAAAGATGGCGTCAAGAAGAACATTGACTAAGTAATTCAGAATTTTTTTGCAGAAACTTTAGGGATATGAATGGGATGGATTCCCTTTTTGCAAAAAAATATGAAGTTTTGAAGGTTCAATGCCATACATCTTTCTTCTACTCTTAGCAAGCGTTGAAAGATAGAAGGCTCGCTTGATTGGTATAACTTTTGTAGAGACGTAATTTCTTACGTCTCTACATTAAAAAATGAATGGGTAAATATCGAGGAATAATCTCTGTAAATTCCGATTTAATAATTTAATAATAAATAAACGCAAGCAATTTAGTTTAAATATACAACTTATTTTATCTTGTTTTATTTATTGTTTAAAGTGCTTTTTTATGAGGTAAAAAAATGATTCTTCTTCAGCAAAGTCGCCAAATATTGGCGACTTTTGTCTTAATTGGAGTATTGATAATAACTATCGCCTGTGGTAGTGGTACGGTGTCATAAATTGACCGCTCAACTACCCCCTCAGCAATTGGCCGAAATGTAACTTATGCAGAGTTAGAGCGAGGCAATACCCCAGGAGGACAAACCTTTGGTAACTGGGTTGTGCAAACATCTCAAGGATTAGTTCAGGACGCTTATGTTCGTGATAATAATAAACTAGGTTTTGTTGTTTCCCCTAAAGTTCGTCCTAACGAAGTGCGACCATTAGCAAAATCTCTAGCTCAAGGTTTTCATAATAAGTTCCCCAATCAGAACTTAAAGGTTTTGATTTATGCGTCTGATAAGAAATTGATTTTGACTACTGAATATGACACTCAGACTAATCAAGTTAAATACAGCTAATTGTTGTATTTATAATGAAAACTTGATGAGAGTTTGATGAATGGGGATTTGAAATTATGGTTTGGAAATACTAGCAATAAAAAGAATTTGACGAAAAAAAGCTGATAATGTGAAGTGGCAAGCAGCGAAGAGTATAAACGTCAAATAATGAAAGATTTGGCTCAGAGGGATGTTGAATCTCTGGATGATACTAAAGCCGAATCAACGGCGGAATATCAGAATTTTGATGATTTCGCGCAACGGACAACACCAGGTCAACGTCGGCTGTTATTTGGTCGATCTTTACATCCAGATCGGATTCCTACCAGCCAAATGGAGCCAGAATTACAACAGGCGATCGCACAAATTAAACCTAATGAACGGGATGATGTAGCAAGGGCATTTTTTAAACACTTGAAGGAAAGAAAACTAGACGAGAAGCATCTAGAGCAACAGTTGGGGCTTTCTACACACAATCCCAACCGCATGACTGCTGATGATGTGAGCAAACTAGCGTCTTTCACCTATCATAACCACCCCGATATTTTCCACCAAGTGTTGGCAGAGCAACCAGGGATTATCAAGTTTCTCAGTAATCCTGTAGTGGCAGGTATTATCGGAGTTGCAGCGGCTAAGTGGTTGGGTAGTTGCAAGTAACTTCTGAATTTTAAGTTGGGAAAATTAAGTAATAAATTAGGCGGGTATTACCCACCTTTTTTTTGCATATCAGAGGAGATTACAGCAGTTTTCATGTATTAGGGACTGACAAAAAATAAATTATCCAAAATTATTTGCACATTTGTAGGGGCGCAAGGCCTTGCGCCCCTATGATGGGATGTTTTTTTAACTGGAAGTCTCTTAAACCACATCTGTCATAGGGGCACAGCATTGCTCATTAGTGTCAACTTAAACAAAAAGTCAGCATAAGATGTAATCTAAAAACATCTGGATTGATGTTCTTAGTGATAGATCATGAGTAGAAAACGTCCAGCGCAAAAAGGAAACACAACAGACGTAGCTGCGGCAACTTTGCTCAATCTCAAAATCACTCCAAATCTCAAAAAAATGTAGTAATATACCACAGGCATTAACTATCTTCAGCTACATCTGATTGTTAGCGCTCTTAAATTCACAATCCATGAGAATATACCGTGAGCCTAACTATTTATTTCCTCCGTCATGGACAGACAGAATGTAGTCGCAATAATTCCTTTTGCGGTTCCATAGACTCACAACTTACCCCAGAAGGCTTGGAGATGGCAAAGGCTTTTGCAGAGGCATATAGTTCTATGGATTGGACAGCAATATTTTGTAGTCCAATGCGGCGAACTGTATTGACAGCACGAGCCTTATCTGAAGCAATAGGGATGGAACCACAACTCAGAGATGGTTTGAAGGAAATTAATTATGGCAAGTGGGAAGGAAAAACGCCAGAAGTAATTAGCCGTGAATATCACGATGATTATATTCGCTGGTCAGCCGATCCAGCTTGGTATGCGCCAAATGGTGGAGAAATGGCAGTTACAATTGCTTCTCGCGCCATACAGGTAATTGAAGAAATCAAGAGTCTTTACAGTAGTGGGAATGTGTTAGTGGTTTCCCACAAGGCAACTATCAGAATTATTCTGTGTAGTTTATTGGGGATTGATGTGGGACGCTTCCGTTTTCGTTTGGGATGCCCTGTTGCTTCGGTCAGTATTGTAGAATTTACTTCACATGGGCCGCTGTTGAAGGCTTTGGCAGACCGGACTCATTTGGATGAGCGGTTGCGAAATTTACCGGGGACATGAGGGGAGACGCGATTAATCGCATCTGTACAGGAGTTAGGAGTTATTATTTTTACCTTGTTCTGCTTCGCTATCTGGCTCAGTGTATTTGCAGAAAACATTTATCCCGATTTTTAAAATATATAATACGGCAATTGTTGCGATCGCACCATCAATCGGTATTCCATGTGCTGCAGCAACAATCACCAGTGAACCAATAACACTATTAAACAAAGAAGCACTACCAGGGTTTTTGGTATATTCGGTGATTTTGCCCCTTAAACCATCATCACCGCAAATTTCAGCGCGGATTTCATCGAGAGTTAGCTGTAACAGAGATTTACCCTTGCCATAATCTGTTTTGCCGAACTTCTCTTGCCAAAGTGCATCAAAACTCGCTTCCAAATCACCGTTGTGTTGTTGCAGAGTAGTCAGTGCTGGTTGCGTTGCAGTATCGTATCGTCTTGGAGAAGTTGCTGAATTTCTTGGATTTCGGCTGGGGTTAATTGGGGATTCATGCTAGATTCTCATTACCGGATAATTGGGATGCTCAGGATTGGGTACAAGTCGCTGATTTTTACAATCCACTAATAAATCGAGGGTTTCCAGTACTGTTTGCCCAATCAGTAAAGTATTTCTTGTAACTAATGTAGCTTCAGTAGTTTCGCGCCCTTCTAATTCTATAATTACAGGTTCCGTCACACCGATAGATTCCTCCATACCGTTAGCATATTGAGCAATCCGCTGACCCCGAATCCTCAAACCCAACTGCTCTACAATTAATATTGGTAAAACTGTACGTACAACCCCAGTATCTACAAGTGCTTCTGTTTCACATACCCGAAGCATATTGGGATTAAGCATTCTTCGACTTATAAGCGCTTCGTCTATGGCATTTGTAAGTTTAACTTTGATGCGAACTGCACCTATAGAATCATTGCTAGTACGATTATAACGATTGAGATTTACCATAATTTCTATCTCCTGAAAAATTTCCTATGGAGAATTTGTTAATTCTTGAATCAACTGTTCAGGTGTCAGAATTCTGGGAGTAGCAACTGGAAAATCACTAGGGTTGCGAGTAATGATAGCATCTAAGTGATTGAGTACCGCAGTGCTGTATTGAATAGCGTCTTCAAAATCTCTAAAGTTAAGGTTTAGTGCCATGTTAATTGTGGTACTGTCTACGGTGGCAACACGGCAGAAGTTGACCAATTGCCTTAAATAAGTAAGTGTCCACTCTCGACCTCTTGCCCTCCGGATGATGTAATACAAATCGCTAAAAGTTGAGGCGGAAATATAACCTTCTACCTGTCCTTGCTCAACTAGCACCAACACTTGTTCGCTTGCTTCTAGGAAAGGTTCACGTTCAAGGGCATCATCTACAATGATGTTGCTGTCTAACAAGATTTTCACAGATTATGTTTCTCCTTTAAAGCTTCCCATCGGGCTTGGTCTGGGTCAAAATCTGGTGGTGTGGGTGGAGCATTTTCAAATAAACCTTCAAATGCTTTGACTTTAGACTTTCTTCTCGGCTTTTCTGGCTGTGACTCAGTGGTGGTTTCTGTAGCACTTTCCAAGGATGGAATTGCCTGCAAAATAATGACTTCCACTTTGCCAGGAGGAACATTCAGAGGTTCGTCAATGATTAAATGACCTGATTCATCAATTGTGGCATTGAGCTTGTAGGCTTGCATACTTCTGCTCCTTTTTGTTTCTAGGATAGAATACTGCTGCTGTAAATGTTGCGTAGGTTTAGCCCGTCGTAGACATCGCACTTCTGAATAACCACCTTGTCGTGACCCAAATGATCGTTTTGGTGATGAAAATGATCATTTTTGTGGCAAACGCTTATGCGATCGCTAACAATACTTAAACAAAACTTATTTGAAAAGCTGCGAGATCCCCGACTTCTTCAAAAAGTCAGGGTTCTGAATCAACCTAGTTCATCCCGCGCTGCCCAAATTGCCTCGCGTACCTCTCCCGCGCACTCTTCACCCGTCGCCTCGCGCCAAATAACTTGAAACTGTCTTTCGCCTACCTGCTGGAGCATCCGGGCTAACGCATTGATATAATAACCAATCGAATCTTGATAATGTTGTAAGCCAATGGCTAAACCACGAATGAAAATTGGCAAAGCCTGAGCGTAATTTTCTTGAGCTTCTAAAACCCTTCCCCACTTACCCAATGTTTGTGAAGCGTTAGACCAATCTTGAAAATTGCTATAAATTTCATAAGCTACTTGATAGCATTCAGCAGCATTTTGAAAGTCTTGCTTTGCTTGATATACATTACCTAAATTGTTATATGAATTGCCAGCCTGATGAGGATTATTCAAGCTACTATAAATATTGATAGCTTTTTCGTAATAAGCGATTTCATCGTCAAATTCTTGTTGCAAATATGAAACAATACCAATTTGGTTGCAACGCCGCCAGCAAAGGACGGGCAATGGTTTTAAAATTTACGTCTTGTTCGTCATAAGGGCGGGCAATGACTAATAGAATATTTAGTTGGTCATCGGGCATTGGTGGCAATGGTGCTTTTACCCCCTGAGTGCTGAGACTGCGATACATCCCCGCTAGTGAAGGTGCAAGAAATTGATAGTCGCGGGAATACAGCAATTCCCAAGGTAAATTCAGCACCTTGGCGTTATCGGAAATAATGCCCAGTTCACATTTATCGAGTCCGTCTCGTGTGGCTTCTTGAAAAAACTCTCTTCCTTTCTCTGTGCTGCGAAATACTAGCTCAAATAAATGTTGTCCCCACTGCTGTAATTTTTGTTCGATTTTTGCAGCGTTGTCGGGAAAAATACCGTAAGGAAACTTCAGATAATCTTCTAAATACCAGCGCAACTCAGCCGCGTTTTCCTGATCGAAGGGTTGCTGAAATGAAACTTCTGGCGCAAGGCGAGGACTCTCATATCCGCGTTGCCAGGAAAGTTGGATTGTTTCGTCGTGATGTGTTATTCGCAACCAATTTGTTACCATTGCTGCTGTGCTGGTTACTGGGTAATTTGATGTTAGCTTATTTGGGGAATTCACCCAGAAACGCCCAGAGGGAGATTGAGTTTTAATTCAGTACAGATACAGGGATAATGTACTCAAATTATCAGCGATTTATTTTATGCAGCCAGTTATAGAGACTATTTCTTTACGTCAAATGGCTTCGGGCGATCGCCTATACTTACAACTATACAAATTTATCGGCGCTCAACCTGGTAAAAAGGTATACATTCAATCTAATCTGCACGGTGCAGAAATTGCTGGTAATGCCGTTATTCACCAGCTAATTGAGTTTTTATTAACAATAAATGATCCAGATTTAGCTGGAGAAATTTGGCTGGTTCCCGTTTGTAATCCAATGGGGACAAATGAACGCGCTCACCATTTTTCTCCTGGACGATATTGCATTTACGAAGCCAAAGACTGGAATCGGATATTTTGGGACTACGAAAAAGAAGCTGATGATTTAGTAGCTTTTACTAAATCTCAACTTCATATTGATCTAGAGGTCGTTCGACAAAATTATCTAACTATAATTAAGCAACAATTTGCGAAAAATTTAGAAAAAATTAATTCTCCTAGTGGTGTGCCCTACACTGAGGTTTTTAGCTACAAACTACAAAATCTAAGTTTAGATGCAGACTACCTAATTGACTTACATAGTTCTACAGATCAAGCTTTAGAGTACCTTTATTACTTCCGAAATCGAGAAGACAGTGCGAAATACTTCGGGCTTGATTTCGGAATCTTACTTGATAAATACGATGGTGATGCTTTTGATGAAGCTTTTATCAAACCTTGGTTAGCATTGGAAGCTTGTTTTAAAGAGTTGGGTAGAGAAATTAAGTTTGATGTGGAAGCTTGGACACTTGAATTAGGAACAGGAATGCAAATGAACCCTGATTCAGTCGCCAAAGGTGTACGGGGTCTGAAAAACTATTTAGCACAAAAAGGTGTACTGCAAATTCCTGATTCATTGGATGACACAAAAACCCATGAAATGACTTTTGTATCTAGCAGCAACCGGAAAAAATATTATGCGATCGCAGGTGGCATGATTCAATCCAGAATAAAATTAGGTAGTTCAGTAAAAGCTGGGGAAAAACTGTATCAAATTCTCAGTTTTAATAAAGAAGGTAACTTACCCAGTGTAATTGATGTCTGCGCTCAACAGGATGGATTGGTTTATGATGTCGCAACTAATCAGGCTGTGAATGAAGGGGAATTTGTATTGGGAGTTATTAGTTAGGAGACGCGATTAATCGCGTCTGTACAAGAGTTAGGAGTAGAGACGCGATTAATCGCCTCTGTACAGGAGTTATGAATTATGAGTTTTTTAACTCCTCACTCTTCACTAAATTTAGTCGCCTAAATAAATACCCATACCACGAGCGGTTTTAACTAAAGTACCATTCGGATCGACGGCGCTATATTGAGCGATCGCTTCTGTAATTGGTACACTTAATACTTGGCGATTTTGCCATGTCACCATGCGATCGTATTTACCCTCGGCAATTAAATTAACCGCCGCAACGCCAAAAACAGTTGCAACTAATCTATCTAGTGGTGAAGCAGTTCCACCCCGTTGAATGTGTCCTAAAACTGTGACTCGCGTTTCTACACCAATGTGCTCAATAATTTTATCTGCTAAATATTCGCCGATTCCACCGTATCGAGATTCACCTAAACGATTTGTAATCGTTACATTTTCCCCATCGTGGGTACGAACTGCTTCCGAAACAATAATCAAACAATAGTTTTTGCCTTTATCTTGGCGTTCTTTAATTTTGTGGCAAATATGCTCAACTGTGTAAGGGATTTCGGGAATTAAAATTACATTTGCTCCCCCCGCAATTCCCGCAGCTATTGCTATGTGTCCGGCATCACGCCCCATTACTTCCAAAATCATGACTCGGCTATGACTTGCAGCAGTAAAATGTAATCGGTCTAGTGCTTCCGTGGCAATATTGACTGCTGTATCAAAACCGATGGCATGTTCAGTAACGCCAATGTCGTTATCAATTGTTTTAGGAATGCCAACTAAATTAATCCCGCCTTGTTGGGCAAGACGGCGGAGAATTGCCAAGCTACCATCGCCACCAATCCCAATCAAAGCGTCTAAACCTAGTTGATGATAACCTGCAATAATTTCTTCGGAGCGATCGCATAAACTTCCATCCGCCATTGGAAAAGCAAAAGGGTCACCTTTATTGGTTGTCCCCAACATTGTGCCACCCGCAGTTAATAGCGAGTCAACTTGATCAATTTCCAGCTTTGTGAATTGTGGTGGACGCGCCATTAATCCTAGAGTCGCTTGACGAATTCCCAAAACCTCCCAGCCGTAGGTATTCACAGCACAATTTACTACAGCCCTAATCACAGCATTTAAGCCAGAACAATCACCTCCACTGGTAAGAATTCCTATGCGTTTGCGTTCTCCGATATCTTTTATTGACATTTTGATTCAAATATATTGAGTAGTAGATGAAACTTAAGCCAAAGTTAGTAGCAGATTAAACCGTTTCAAAAATCTTCTCTGTAAATGCCAAAGTAATTTTATGTTTGTTTTGTATCTAAAAACAAAACAAAGTTATCTCAGCTGTAAAATATTAAGTGTAGAGCCAGTAGTAGATTAAACCTCGGCAAAAACAATCCCTAAAAATGCCAGGGTAATTTTATGCTTGTTTTGTGTCTAAGAAAAAATCAAGTTATCCCAGCTGTAAAATATGAGGGTGGAGCCAAAGGTGACTAGTATTGATAATTACAACTTCTCTTTTTCAGGAGAAGTAACAATTCCCCAGGCTCCTCCTGAATTTAAGTCAGGTTTTATCGGCATTGTTGGTCGTCCTAATGTCGGTAAATCTACTCTAATGAATCAATTGGTAGGACAAAAGATTGCCATTACATCACCAGTAGCACAAACAACACGTAACCGTTTGCGTGGTATTTTAACTACACCAGAGGCGCAGTTAATATTTGTAGATACGCCAGGAATTCATAAGCCCCATCATCAATTGGGGGAAGTGTTGGTGCAAAATGCCAAAATTGCGATTGAATCGGTAGATGTAGTGCTATTTGTGGTAGATGGAGCGGTGGCATGTGGTGCAGGCGATCGCTATATTGCCGATTTGCTCAGTCGCAGCAAAACACCGGTGATTGTGGGCGCGAACAAAATCGACCAACAACCCGCTGATTCTCAGTTTCTAGATGATAGTTACGCCCAGATGGCCAAGTCCCATGAATGGGAAATCGTGAAATTTTCTGCCAAAACTAGTGCAGGATTACCGCAACTTCAAGAATTATTAATTGAACATTTAGAAATTGGGCCATTATACTATCCTCCAGACTTGGTAACTGACCAGCCAGAGCGCTTTATTATGGGGGAATTGATCCGAGAACAAATTTTATTATTGACTCGTGAAGAAGTACCCCATTCAGTAGCGATCGCTATTGATCTAGTAGAAGAAACTCCCAGTATTACCCGTGTACTTGCTACCATCAACGTCGAGCGCGATTCCCAAAAAGGCATACTCATTGGCAAAGGCGGAGCGATGCTCAAAGCGATTGGTAGTGAAGCTCGTGAACAAATCCAAAAGTTAATCGCTGGTAAAGTTTACTTAGAATTGTTTGTCAAAGTCCAGCCAAAATGGCGACAGTCGCGGATTAGTTTAGCAGAGTTAGGCTATCGCGTGGAAGAATAGAAAAGTTAGAAGTTAGGAGTTAGGAGTTAAAGACTTATGAATAACTCCTGACTCCCTGCTTTATTTATGATTGGTAGATTTTTCAGATTAGACCAATTTCTTGAGTTTGAGAACCAACATAATTGTCGGAAACCCTAAATCTAAGTTTAATAATTGAGAACGTCCTCAATTATTTATTGGAAACCTAAATACAGACGCGATTAATCGCGTCTCTACTCCTAACTCCTGTACAGACGCGATTAATCGCGTCTCTTAATTAATAAAAATGTCTTTAGATACTCGCTATCCCTTAAATTTACCGATAAATGCTCCGCCGTTGCGCGTGTTAATTGTCGAAGATGATCCGATGATGCAACTGGGATTAGAGCAATCATTAATGGCTCATCCTCAGTTGGAGATTGTTGGACAAGCAGAAGATGGTTATTTGGGAGTCCAAGCAGCACTGCAACTGAAACCTGATTTGGTGGTTATGGATATTGGATTGCCGCGATTGGATGGCATTGCAGCGACACAGCAAATTAAGGCGGCGCTGCCAGCAACTCATGTAGTGATGCTGACATCTCATCAAACGGAAACAGAAATTATTGCTGCTTTGTCTAGCGGTGCAGATGCATATTGCATCAAAGGTGCAAGTGTGGAACGATTGTTGAGTGCGATCGCAGCCGCAGTTGATGGTGCAGCCTATCTCGATCCCCAAATTGCGCGGCGAGTTATTGATAATCTCAAACCGCCCTCACCCACCACTAATACCGCCAACTTATCTGGGCGCGAGTTAGAAGTGTTGAAACTCATGGTAGACGGGTTGAGTAACCCAGAGATTGCCGCAAAACTCTATCTCAGTCCCAACACCATCAAAACTCATGTCCGGGGGATTATGAATAAATTAGCAGTAGACGATCGCGTGCAAGCAGCAGTTGTGGCACTGCGTTCTGGTTTGGTTTGATTATCTGTAAATTACAGTTATCAAAATCCCTTAGCGCTGGTGAATACCCGCATTGCCTACGAAGCCAAAAATTACGGGATTTATTTTTTTGTTAACAATATCTTTGACGAGATATATCACTACAGCCTTGAGACCACCTGATACACTTGTATCTTATGGCGATCGCTGCACCTTTAGCTTTCAAGTTCGCACAAATTTTTAATCCCATTTACAAGTAGAGGCGTACATATATATGTACGCCTCTCTAGCCGATTCATTTGTTGCCAAGATTTTTGAAAAATAGTCTACCTCAATCCATTTTAGTTAAAAGAGTTTGAGAATTCATTCGGGTCTAGATCAGCAGGAAATAATAAAATTTCCTTGCCTTCTAGCTTTGCCTTCTGGTGAAGCACAATTGCCTTCTCCAAAAAACAATATTTAATTGGAACCCACCCATCATTATAAAAGTAGACAGTTACTCGGCTCATTGCATACTCTTTCAACGGCATTGGAAGATACCAGGACGAGTTCACAATTAGAACTTTACCTGTCGAGTCCATGCTTTGAACCTCAGTTAGTAAATATATTTACTCTCACTACTTTTACTCATCCGGGTGAGTTTTAGTAACTATCATAAGTAATAAGTTAATGAGCCTTTAAGTTAGATATTTAGGTGATAAGTTCAGAAGTCAACGAGTTTTTAGTTGGGATTAAGCCTTCGTAGTTGGTAAGGAATTTTCAGGCGAAGTTTGACAGGTTGTCTTTTGACGCAACTATTCTTTTAAAATTATCGTTCCTAAATACTGGTGGAAAAATAGCATCAAAAATCTTTGAATTTTCCTTTAATTGCCTTTCCCCAGTCAACCTGGTCTACTTCGCTTACTCTTTGAAACTCTATGTTCCACTTTACCCTAGAAAAGAATTTGGGATGGCTATTATTAATTTCGGTTCTGATTGCCACACCAGTTAATGCCCACACCGAAAAGGTGTCACAAGACGTAGGCGGGATGCTGCATATTGAACCCAATGACAATCCTCAAGCTGGCAAAACCGCTCATGCTTGGATTGTCCTCACCCGTAAAGGCGGGCGACTAATCCCCCTGACACAATGTAACTGTCAGTTGGCTGTCTACCCTCAACCTCACAGCGAAACTGATACCCCATTGCTGAAGCCCAGTTTACATAGTGTATCAACCAAGCAATATAAAAACATTCCCGGAGCCGAGATCGTCTTTCCCAAAGTAGGAGCTTATGAATTGGAGTTAAGCGGTACTCCCAAATCTGGAGCTAATTTCAAGCCCTTTGTGTTGTCTTACACCGTCACTGTCGGCTCATAAAAGCTGAACTGGTAAGATGTCATGCCGTAGCAAGATCCCGTAGGGTTCAGAAATCGCTGTGCGATCGCCTCCATTGCGGTAGCGATCGTATAACTTAGTTTTATCAAGAAATCTTTTGTGTCCTTGGAAACCGTCTGTAAAAGTTTGAATACTGTCGTCTCGCCTCTGTTCTTGAGATTCTGAATCATTGTTCACAAGTATCAAAGACTCGTTCACGGAGTTCAAAAACTCGTTCACGGAGTTCAAAGACTCGTTCACGGAGTTCAAAGACTCATTCACGGAGTTCAAAGACTGGTTCACGGAGTTCAAAGACTCATTCACGGAGTTCAAAGACTGGTTCACGGAGTTCAAAGACTCGTTCACGGAGTTCAAAGACTGGTTCACGGAGTTCAAAGACTCATTCACGAGTATCAAAGACTCATTCACGGAGTTCAAACACTCGTTAAAATTTACTTAGCGATCGCGCTTCTGATTCAGTTTGCATATAAACTACCATTGAATCTAATTGCCTTATCCCCCTATTCACAAGAATATATTCCACAGTTCGCCCCATACCCCCACTGCTAGACATAATCACCTCAACATCCGGAGAATAAATGGGCACAGGGGCAGAGGAGAATAATTAATAACCAATGCCCAATGCCCAACTCGCAACACTCATAAATTAAAATCCTGCCAAACGATCTGAAGGTATCAAACTCAGGGATGATGAGTAATTAGCAATTAAATTGACAAAATCACACTATAAAGAGTGATATTAAGCGATAGATAGCGCTTGTATAAGGACTAACGGTCATGATTAAATCTTGGATGGTGATTGGGGGTGTGGCTTTCTTGGTTGCCTTAGCAGCTAACGTGATTACGCCTAGCGATCGCCAATGGTTCAAGCGCTTACAACGACCGAGATGGCTAACTTTTGAGGGTGCAATTCCAATTATTTGGACTGTAATATTTATTTGCGGTGCTTGGTCAGCTTATATTATCTGGGAAAAAGACCCAGGAAGCACCTCAACCTGGTTAATCATGGGTTTATACTTGCTTTTAGAAATTGTGACCATTGCCTATACGCCCGTAATGTTTAAGCTTCGCAGTCTGAAAGTGGGTACAGTTCTTGGTGGCACAGGTTTTATCATTTGTGTTTTATTGATACTTGCAGCCTTAAGTATTTCTGGTTGGGCAGCACTATTACTAGTTCCTTATTTGCTCTGGAGTCCCATTGGTACTTATACTACTTGGCAGATGGTCAGTCTCAATCCTCAAGATGCCTAAGAATCGTACCAGCGAATGATTTAAGCTACGCCCTAAATTGTCAAACTTGCAGTGTATGACTTGACAAAATACACAAAACTTGAGTGCATTATGATTCCATCTTGGATAATAATTGGGGCTGTAACTTTTCTCGTTGGCCTTGGTAGTTTCTTAATCACGCCACGTGATGTCAAATGGTTTGCACAGTTACGTCGCCCTCGCTGGCTAGTTTTTGAGCCGCTGATTCCGTTTATCTGGACTGTGATTTTTGTTTGCGGTGCAGCTTCAGCTTATATTGTCTGGGAAAAAAGCCCAGGAAGCCTAATTACTTGGCTACTAATGGCTTTGTACGTCCTGGTGGAAATTATCACCGTCGCCTACATACCTGTAATGCTGAGGTTTCGCAGTCTCAAAATTGGGGAAATTCTTGGGCTAATAGGTTTAGTTTCAGCCGTTATCCTTGCAATCTGCGTTTTGCCAATTTCTGGACTAGCGGCGCTATTACTCCTTCCTTATCTAGTTTGGACTCCCATTGGTACTTACACCACCGACGAGTTAAAGGAGCAAAATCCTCAAGATGCATAGCAGTGGGGGAAGTTTGCCTAACTTTAACAAGGGGATTTTGCCCCAAGTTAAGTCCCAAGTTTTGTTAATTGAGATGGTAGGTGGATTTACACGCCTGCTGTACTAGCACGCCACGGCGTAAATAGAGCAACCATTTAAAATCCCTAAAAAGCCCATTCCATAATACTTTTGACTTTTGACTTTTGACTTTTGACTTCCGCCTTGCGGTACTAGCCTGCTGTGATTGCATTCGTTTCATTTTGAATGCGTGAAGCAATTCACACATCTATGCAAGCCGCCCATAACGTGCAGTAACAGGATTAACCGGATTGGATTGATTATTCAGCCAAGCCCACATTTGATCGCCAACAGAAAAATGCCACCACTCTCTAGGATTGCGTTGAAAGCCAGCTTTTAACATTACATCTTGCAACAACTGACGGTGAGCATGATACTGTTGTGCTTCTGAGTGGTCGCTATTGGCATAATAATCTGGATGCGATCGCTCGGACATTTCATCAATCGGCGAACCCATATTCACTATTTGCCCTGCATCATCTACTAGCGTCACATCCACCACCGCACCAGTACTGTGAGGAGGGGGAGTTTTTTCATCCAAACTCGGTACAGCCCAAATTTCATAAACCGCTTCCCAAATCTCTTGGCGTTGGTTTGGCGATAACTCCACCTCAGTCAGTCCCCTCTCCCTAACTGCTTGCGCGAAGCTGTAATCTACCATAAACTGCTGGACTGCGATCGGGCGATAGGCATCAAAGATTTGGATACGCCAGTTAGGATACAGCAGATTAAGATAATTTTGGGCTTGGATCAAATTTTCAATAACGCTTTGACGGAGATAATAGGGGGAGCGATCGCCATAAGGCGCACCTAACTTTTCATAAGGATGGGGAAATTCCACCGGAAACAATTCTAAAGGAATCGCCATTAGCGGTTCACCACACTCAAAAATCGGGATTTGATGATAGGGCCTCATCTAGTTAGCCACGCAGGACTTACGGATTTTAACGCAAGCATAGCATTCTTAAGACTTACGCAGAAGAGATCCCCCAACTGCCTTAAAAAGGTGGCTTTCAAGTTCCCCCCTTTTTAAGGGGAGCAAGTACAGTTTTGCGTAAAAGCGTAGCGTTTTTAATGCAGAGGAACGCATTGGCATTGTGAGGGGACGCATTAACATTGCAGCCGCCGCATTGACATTGTGAAGGGACGCATTGGCATTGTGAGAAGACACATTAACATTGTAAGGGGACGCATTAACATTGTGGCCGCCGTATTGGCATTGTGAGGTATTGCCAAATGCCAAATTTAATTCTCGCTACCTGTGGCATGGGCGATAAAATCATTCTGCCTTGCAATGTGCATTAAGCTAAACCACATCTAGTTTGCATAATCTGAAATTGTACATTTCTTGTGGCATGGGCGACACGAGCGTCCAATATATGCATTCTTAAATGTGGAACAGCTTAGTAAAAATTTAGGCAATTGCCAAATCATAATGTAAAACTAAGATTTCATCTGCTCTCAAAGTCGCCATTGCATATTCACAGCCTTGAGTATCAGCAAACTCGACTAAATAATGATATTCTTCTTGTTGCTCATAAACTTCTACAATTGTTCCAACTTGCCCACTGGGTAAGCTTTCGATAGAAGTATAAGGGACTTCCACTAGTTGTAATCTCTCAATGGGAATAGACTTGAGTGTAGCAATAGTATCCAAAAGTTTAACTTTTTTCATTTAACTTCAGAAATGCAGTAATCAAACGTGGATAGGGATTATTAGCGGTAGTTTCCCAGATTGTCCGCAGCCTGATTCCGTCTGTATCAGGTATTATCCAATCTACCTTAAACTGTTGACCAAATTGTGTAGTACTTTGCTGAACAACTTCACCTGCAACTGCTGCTATTTGAATAAGTTCTCGCAAAACATCGGCGTTTTCTAGCGTGATTCCTAGAATTGATGCGAAAACTCTGGCTTTATGTTTCCCACTCGGATGTTCTGAATTTAGACAATAACCTATGAGCTTTTGCATAGAAATCTCTGCTTGCTCACCGTTGGGTAATTTCATCGTCTATGAATATGCCCTAAAAGACTTCAAATTTAGGACTTACGCAAAATATCTCTCAAACTCTTATTTTTCCGTGTCCTCTGCGCCTCTGTGGTTCGTTATTCCGTAATTCTTGCGTAAGTCCTAAAATTTTATCATTGACAGTTCGTTTTTTCAAAAATGCTTAATCAAAACCAAACGCCCTTATTAGACGCCTTAAAAGCCAATGCAGCAAGACCTCATGCGCCTTTTTACACCCCAGGACATAAACAAGGTAAGGGAATTTCTCAACCCTTGGTTGATTTATTTGGCAAAGCTGTCTTTCGCGCCGATTTAACCGAATTAGCAGATTTAGATAATCTCTTTGCACCCCAAGGTGTTATTCAAGAAGCACAACAACTAGCGGCTGAGACATTTGGCGCTTCGCAAACATGGTTTCTTGTCAATGGTTCTACTTGTGGGATTGAAGCGGCAATTCTCGCTACCTGTGGCACAGGTGATAAAATCATTCTGCCTCGCAATGTACATTCTTCTGCGATCGCTGGTTTAATTCTCTCCGGTGCAATACCAATTTTTCTCAATCCTGAGTATGATCCAGTTTTAGATATTGCCCACAGCATCACGCCCAATGCTGTACAATTTGCACTCCAACAACATCCAGACGCCAAAGCAGTGTTGACAGTTTACCCAACATATTACGGCGTTTGCGGAGATTTGAATGCGATCGCCAATATTACCCATCAATACAATATCCCTCTACTTGTAGATGAAGCACACGGTGCCCACTTTGCCTTTCATCCAGAATTACCCACTCCAGCCTTAGCCGCAGGTGCCGATTTAACTGTACAATCCATCCACAAAGTACTCGGTGCGATGACACAGGCATCGATGCTGCACGTTCAAGGTAATAGGATAGATTGCGATCGTATCAGTAAAGCTTTGCAACTCCTCCAGTCTTCCAGTCCTAGTTATTTACTTTTAGCTTCTTTAGATGCAGCACGTCAGCAAATGGCACTCTACGGAAAAATGCTGATGTCTCGCACTTTGCAACTTGCTGATGAAGCTAGAACAAAAATCAGTCAAATTCCTGGATTATCTATCTTAGAGATTCCTAGCCCTGCTTATAAAGGGGGATTTGTGGCTTTAGATAAAACGCGACTAACTATCACTGTTTCTGGTTTAGGCTTAACCGGATTTGAGGCAGATGAAATTCTCGATGAAAAATTTGCTGTCACTGCTGAATTCGCCTCACTGCAACACCTTACTTTAATCATTAGTTTGGGCAACACCCCAGCCGATATTGAGCAATTAGTGCAAGGTTTTACCACTATTGCCAAAGAATATCGCCGAACCAACTTGACCCTTAAAAGCCATCTTTGGCAGGATTTTGTTAGTACACTAAGTCCGGCATTACATTTCTCTCCCCGTGAAGCTTTTTTTGCTGTCAGTGAAATACTACCTTTGATACAGACAAGCGATCGCATCTGTGCAGAAATCATCTGTCCCTATCCTCCAGGAATTCCTGTGTTAATGCCGGGAGAAATAATCACTAAACTTGTCCTTGATTACCTACAACAAATCCAGGCAATGGGGGGATTTATCAGTGGTTCTGCTGATACTAGCCTCAAAACTTTGAAAGTTGTGAAATAACGTCCTAACTCATAATTACTGAGTTGTTGTTGATAAAAAATTAATTGATATAGTCAACAGTAAATGTGCGGCTAAATGGCTAATTAAGGTAAAAATATACACTAATTACACTCAGGATAAAAATTCAATGAAAATAGCTAGCAGACTAATGCCATCTTTAATTTATACCCATAGGATGATGTTGATAAATCATAAATCAGAACATGAAATTAAAAACTTATTATATTTGGGGAGTAGTAGCAGCTCCAATTTTAGTCACACTAGCGCTGGGTTTCTCGGCAAGAGCGAATGCAGTTGAGTTAGGCGCTGCCTCTGATTACAATGTATTTGTCTTAGGAGATATCTCTCAACAATATACAGATATTGAAGGAAAACTTGCTGCTGGCGGTAACGTGAATTTTGTCGGCGGACTTGGAAGCAAACTTTCTGGCAATAGCGGCAACGTAGTAGTAGCTGGACAAAACTTAACTCTGAGCAACGGTCAAGTCTACCACGGTAATGCTGTCTACGGAGGTACCGCCAATGTGGCCAGTAATGTGGGATTTCCACAGGGAACTCTCAGCAAGGGTAAACCCATCGACTTCAATGAAGCAGGGAAAGAATTGCGAGGGCTATCTCAATATTTGGCAACCTTAACTCCTACTGGTAAAACAACAGTTCAATCTTGGGGTGGTATTAACCTTAGTGGCAGTGGTACTGCCTTCAATGTTTTTAATCTTGCAGGATCATCTGTCTCCAAGGCAAACTCTTTTGGAATCAGTGGGGATGCAAATTCGACTGTTGTAGTCAATATCAGCGGTAAGGATGTGTCGCTGCAAAACTTTGGGTTCAATATCGCTGGCACAGATAAACAAAAGGTAATCTACAACTTCTATGAAGCGACAAACATAACTGCTAGTGGGATTAGCATACTAGGTAGTATTCTTGCTCCTTTGGCTAATTTCAATTTCAATAATGGTCAAGTTAACGGCAACGTGGTGGTAGCTTCTTTGACAGGAAATGGGGAGTCTCACAACTATCTGTTTAATGGCGATCTGCCGGATGTCCCAACTAAGTACTACACTCCGCCTAAGCCTCCCACCTCTACTCAGGTTCCAGAGCCGGCAAATCTTCTAGGTTTAGGATTATTTGCTGTAGTATTTGGTTTATTTCGCCACAAACGCAATCAAGTAACTTGCCCAGAATAATCATAAATTTTTGGCAGCATGGCGCGAACTTGTTTACAGATTTTCGCTCATGCGCTCTTTCCTTGCTCCCTACCTTCTACAATAAAGATAGACTTTATTGAGATTTGTATAGTTGGGGAAAAGCTGTCATGGCTCCCGCCGTTTTAATTCAAAATCTGCAAAAACGTTACGGTACAGTGGTTGCCGTCCAAGATGTTTCCTTTCAGGTAGAATCAGGAGAAATCTTTGGTTTACTTGGCCCCAACGGTGCTGGGAAAACTACTACCTTGCGTGCTTTGTGTACACTCACCACACCGGATGCTGGTAAAATCGAAGTATCTGGCATCTCTGTGTTAGATAATCCAAGAGTGGCAAGACAACGACTAGGCTATGTTGCTCAGGAAGTTGCTATAGATAAGGTGCTGACTGGAAAAGAACTGCTGCAATTGCAAGCAGCACTTTATCACCTTCCAGGCGCGATCGCCAAACAGCGCATTGAGATGGTATTAGATTTACTCGGTTTGCAAGAATACGCTAATAAAAAAACAGGAACCTACTCTGGCGGTTTACGCAAGCGCCTAGACTTGGCTGCTGGATTGCTCCATGCACCCGATGTTTTGGTGTTGGATGAGCCAACTGTGGGACTTGACATAGAAACTCGTTTTGTGGTGTGGGATTTTCTCCGAAAATTACGCGCCTCTGGGACAACGGTAGTAATTACCAGCCATTATCTAGAAGAGATTGATGCCCTAGCCGATCGCGTAGCAATTATAGATCGGGGCGTTGTGATAGCCGGTGGGACACCTTCACAATTAAAAGATCAAGTCGGGGGCGATCGCATCACCTTGCGAATCCGCGAGTTTTCCCCCATTCAGGAAGCCGAAAAAGCTAAAAACCTGCTGCAACCTTTGCCATTTGTGCAAGAAGTGATCATCAACAGCGCTCAAGGTAATTCCCTCAACTTGGTGGTGACACCTCAGAATGATGTTCTGATTAACATCCAGCAAGCGCTGAATACCGCAGGCTTGCCCATATTTGGCATTGCCCAATCTCGCCCCAGCCTCGATGACGTTTACCTCGCCGCTACAGGACGCACACTGATGGATGCAGAACTCGCAGCAGTTGCCACCCGCGATCCCAAGGCCGAGAAAAAGCAGAATATGAGATAGGGCATGGGGAATGGGGGAGCCACTGCGGTCTTCTCCCAAGGGGAGACGCCAAGGGCGATAGCGAAGCGGTAGCGAGTCATCGAGCGTCTGGGGTCTCCCCAAGTTGAGCAAGTGGCGTCATTGGGCATTGGACAAAACAGTTCCTCTTTTCCGAGTAAAAAAGTGAGATTCCCCACTGGGCGCTCAAAACTCCCCATTCCCTAAAATCCAAAATCGTTCGACTGAGCGACTTGTACTGAGCAAAGTCGAAGTAAGCCGAAGTCCAAAATCCAAAATCCAAAATTGCTATGAGTGTTACTCCTAAATCTGATATAAATTGGCAGCCGCTAGCATCGCCGCAAGTTGACGCTAATGCTGCACCTAACTTTTTCGGTGAATTGGTACAAGAGACGTTGGCTTTAACTCGTCGCTTGTTTATTCAGTTGCAACGCCGTCCCTCCACATTGGTTGCCGGAATTATTCAGCCAATAATGTGGTTATTGCTATTTGGTGCTTTATTCCAAAATGCTCCCAAAGGTATATTTGGCAATACAACAAATTATGGTCAATTTTTGGCTGCCGGCATAATTGTGTTTACAGCCTTTGCTGGGGCGCTGAATGCTGGTTTACCCGTAATGTTTGACCGCGAGTTCGGCTTTTTGAATCGTTTACTGGTAGCACCATTAGCATCGCGGTTTTCCATTGTCTTTGCTTCGGCAATCTTTATCATCAGCCAAAGTTTGCTGCAAGCAGCGGTGATTGTAGCGGCGGCAGCGTTTTTGGGCGCTGGACTACCAGATATAACTGGTTTAAGTGCGATCGCTCTAATTGTTTTCCTCTTAGCTTTGGGCGTGACAGCCATTTCCCTCGGCTTGGCTTTCGCCCTACCCGGACACATTGAACTGATTGCAGTGATTTTTGTCACTAACCTACCATTATTGTTTGCTAGTACTGCTTTGGCTCCTCTATCCTTCATGCCTCAGTGGTTGCAGGTTGTGGCTACTCTCAATCCTCTAAGTTATGCGATCGAACCAATTCGCTATCTTTATCTCCACAGTAGTTGGGGACTAGGTAGTGTAGTCATGCAGGCTCCTTGGGGCGATGTTACCTTTGGGGGAGCGTTGCTGGTGTTGTTTGGCTTTGCCGTAGTCGCCTTAGTGAGTATTCAGCCCCAACTGCGTCGGACTCTTGCTTAAGATAAAATAGAGAAATTTTAGGGTAAAAACCCCATGAAAAAACCATTTTTACAAATTCCTAGACTGTTTGTGGCTACTGTGGCAGGGATTAGCTTTGCTTCCTTGCTGATGGCTCAACCAAGTTCGGCTCAAATCAGCAGCCCAACTGATGCTTTTCCCAGTACTACTACAACAGACCAAAATACCGATCCTTTCTCCCGTTCAAACTCAGACAATTTCAACATGTTTGACCTGATTCATCGGGCAAATTTTGGGACTCTCAATTGGGATTCTAACCAACAGAACGAACAACTAAACTCAGCCGCAGCAGCTTTCAAAGCAAGGCAACAAAGACTAATTCGAGGTCAACAACAGCAAGCAACTCCCACTGTGCCAGCGGTTACACAACCAGTGGTTATACCACGAACAATTACACCACCATCAGGTAACTGAATTCAAATAAAGAACCCCAAGCTTTTAAAGCTTGGGGATAAGACTATTTAAAAAATCCTTAGTTATCAGGTAAAAAACTACAGCCCAAGTGCAGCTAAAATATCGCTAGCATGGTTGGTGGTATTTACATTAGCGTCAACATGGGTAATTTTGCCGCTGGGGTCAATTACGTAAGTGACGCGCTTGGCATAACCGCCGCCATCCACATCAAAAGCTTTGATAAGGGATTTGTCGGTGTCAGCCAGTAAGGGAAAATTCAAATTATATTTTTGGGTGAATGCCTGATGGGAGACTTCATCATCAGCACTGACTCCCAAGATTACAACATCTTTGCCTTGATATTGAGACTGGGCATCCCGAAAACTACAGGCTTGTTTGGTGCAGCCTGGCGTGTCATCTTTGGGGTAAAAATATAAAACGACCGTCTTGCCGGCGAAATCAGATGACGAGACTGTGTTGCCGTTTGTATCTTTGGCGGTAAATGCAGGTGCATCCGTACCAACTGCTAGAGGCATAATTAACCTTTCCTGTTTCAGATTGTTGATGCACTTGAAATTTTACATTAATTTATAATGATTAAATATAATTACTAAAAAATAGCATAACTATACTTGAGGTAACTAATTTTGGTTAAATCAGGTAGCTGATACAAGAAAAAATATATTATGAAATTAATCTTTCTTAGAAGAAAAATTTCTCCCCATACACAATGCCTGCTGTTGATTCCCAAAACCCAAATATTTTTGTCTATCCTCGAAGCACAGTAGAAAGAGCCGAGCGATCGCTAGTCTGTTCACCCTTTAATCTATCTTTATTTGAAGTGATGGCACACCAGAGCGTGTCAGTAACTGCGATCGCTCTAGAAAATGGACTCAAGCAGGGTTATACTAAGCGCCCTTTGTCAGAATTAGCATGTGATAACGCCTTGGGCTGGCTGATCCAAGTGGGTGTATTGCGGCGAGAAGTCGATGGTCAGGGGATTACAGATAGTTTTCGCCTGACTCCTTTGGGTCGCCAGTTAGTAGAACAATACCAGGGAAAAAATTGGCGGACTCCTTCATGGGGCGATCGTTTATCCGATGCTGTGATTCGTTGGTTACGGATACCCTTTTAGAATAAAAAACCAAAGAGTTAGGATTAGGGAATCAAAGGGAACAATATATACGGAAACATCACACCGATTCATGAAGTCTTTACCATAATCATCTAATTGAAATTTGTGATCGGGCTGGTAGGGAGTAAAAAAGCGAGACAGGGAGAGGAAGAGACGCTCTGACGCCAAGAAATTATCAAATTCTCTCTCCGTGTCCGCATTTCCCCATGTCTTCTTCCCTCCTAAAATTTAGCCCTGTATCTTAAAAAACTAAGTGATAGCAATTATGAAATCAATTATGGTGGTGGGGACAACATCCCATGCAGGGAAATCACTTTTAACTACAGCTATTTGTCGCATTCTGTCGCGGCGTGGCTGGCGGGTGACTCCTTTTAAAGGTCAAAATATGGCTTTAAATGCTTATGTCACTGCTAGTGGTGGAGAAATTGGCTATGCCCAAGCAGTACAAGCTTGGGCGGCGGGAGTTGTGCCTTGGGTAGAAATGAACCCAATTTTACTCAAACCTCAAGGGGATATGACTTCCCAAGTAATTATCAAAGGTAGGTCTGTGGGTAAAGTGAATGCCTCAGATTACTACGAGCAATATTTTGACCTGGGGTGGCGGACAATTGAAGAATCGCTACAGCATTTAGGAACAGAATTTGACTTGGTGGTTTGTGAAGGTGCCGGTAGCCCAGCAGAGATTAACCTTAAGCACCGAGACTTAACTAATATGCGGGTAGCAAAATATTTGAATGCGCCAACCATGTTAGTAGTTGATATTGATCGAGGTGGTGCTTTTGCCCATGTAGTAGGAACCCTAGAGTTATTGGAACCGGATGAACGCGCCTTAATTAAGGGTGTAGTAATTAACAAGTTTCGAGGACAGCGATCGCTCCTAGATCCGGGGATAAAATGGTTAGAAGAACGTACAGGTATCCCCGTTATCGGTGTTATACCCTACTTACAAGAAGTGTTTCCAGCAGAAGACTCTCTTGATTTGCTAGAACGTGAATCGCATAAAACCCAAACTGACCTCAACATTGCCGTCATCCGCTTACCCAGAATTGCCAACTTCACCGACTTTGACCCCCTGGAATCAGAAAGCACAGTTTCAGTAAAATACCTCAGTCCTAAGCAAGATTTAGGACATCCTGATGCCGTAATTCTCCCAGGAACAAAGACCACAATTGCTGATTTGCTACTGCTGCAAAAAAGCGGTATGGCAGAGGCTATCCAACACTATGCCGCCTCTGGAGGAACGGTTTTAGGTATCTGCGGCGGCTATCAAATGCTCGGTCAAATCATTGCTGATCCAGAAGGGATAGAGGGACAAGCTGGGAGGTATCAGGGGTTAAATCTTTTACCAATCAGAACTGTAATTACAGGACAAAAAATCGCCCGCCAGCGCCAAGTTAGCTCGAATTATCCGCAACAGGGCTTGCCAGTCAATGGCTTTGAAATTCACCAAGGGCGATCGCGCATTGAACAGCAAGGGATAGATCCCCAATCCTACCATGCCCTATTTGACGATATTAATTTAGGGTTAGTGGATAGTTGTCAATCGGTGTGGGGAAGTTACCTCCACGGGCTTTTTGACAATGGCCCTTGGCGACGGGCTTGGTTAAATCGGCTGCGTCAACAACGGGGTTTAAAATCTTTGCCCACCGGTGTTGCTAACTATCGGGAACAGAGAGAGCAGATTTTGGATTCTTTAGCCACTGAAGTAGAAAGCCATTTAGACTTAAGTCTGTTTTTGTCTTAAGCTAAAGTGCATACAAATCGCACATTTTTTCGTTAAAACTGTCATTGGTCATTAGTCATTTGTCTTTACAAAGGACTAATGACCAATGACAACCTTTATGAGTCAATACTAAATTAAATGCGTAACATTGATGATTGTTTGTGTTCACTTTTTACCAGATGATGTCACAGTAGATGCTGAAGTGGGAGAAGCCCTCTTAGATGTAGCAGACCGGGCTGGGGTATTTATTCCCACCGGTTGTCTCATGGGGTCTTGTCACGCTTGTACCGTCGAATTGGAGGATGGAGAGATCATCCGCGCTTGTCTCACCGCAGTACCGCCACGCGAGGAATTGACGATTAATTTGTTTAGCGATCCAACTTGGTAATGTCGCCCCTGCTATTGAGAAGGACTAATATACTATGCGGATATTAATTGTGCTATCGTAAATAGAGTAAATTATGAGTTACGTAACGCATAATATCTACCATTAGTAATTTATGTCTCCGTCAGACAAATATCCCAAATTTAAAGATAAAAGGACGGAGCGGTTTGCTTTAGGTGAGAGGGTAAAAGAGTTTCAGGCTTTTATAGTTCAAGCATATAAACGACTTGATATATTAGAAGCCGCTACTAACAAAGAATCTCTTATGAAACTACCGAGCAACCATTTTGAATCTTTAGAGGGTGATCGAAAAGGTCAATATAGCATTCGGATAAATAAGCAATGGCGAATTTGTTTCAATTGGGCAGATGAAGAATCTACACCTTTTAACATTGAAATTACAGACTATCATCCTTAAAGGAGAACAAGATGGCACGACCACCCATACATCCTGGAAAAATTCTTGCTGATGAGCTTCATGAATTGCAAATGAGCGCAAGTGAGTTAGCACGTATCCTTCATGTACCAACAAACCGTATTACTGAAATAATTAATGGTGAACGGGCAATTACTGCCGACACAGCATTACGATTAGGGCAATGGTTTGGTACTGGTGCCGAGTTGTGGATGAATTTACAAAAAAATTATGAGCTTAGACTAGCTGAACAAAAAATGGGTGAAGAAATTCAGGCAACTATTTCTCCCCGGATATTACCTGAGTTAAAACAAGTCAAGGCATAAAAAAATCGGAGATTCGATTTTTTGGATAGATACCAAAAAACTTTGACACATTGTTTTTACAGTGCTAATCGCATTTTTTCAGAAAATTAATGCCAAAGAAAATCCGGGAACTGAAGCAAATGCTTTCCCAAGCAGGTTTTACAGAACTCCCAGGAAAAGGCAGTCACACTAACTGGGTGCATCCCTTCTATAGTGGAAAAATCACGGTTTCAGGCAAAGATGGAGCAGATGCTAAACGCTACCAAGAGAAAGAAGTAAAACAGGCAATTGAGGAAGTAGAAGGGAAAAAAGAAGATGAATAAACTTAAGTACCAAATGCTTATCCAATGGTCTGAGGAAGATGATTGCTTCTTAGTAGGATTCCCTGATTTTCCAGGACAACGCTGGCGGACTCATGGGGATACTTACGAGTTGGCTGTGGCAAATGGAATTGAAGCCTTAGAGTCTCTAATTATTGCTTACGAAGCTGTAGGTGATCCACTTCCAGAACCAACAGTAAGTAGGGTGCGTTAACGCAATTTACTAGGTGGTAACTAAATATTGCACAATTTGCGCGATCGCAGG
The DNA here is from genome assembly GCF_036919675.1 of Nostoc sp. GTDB lineage: Bacteria > Cyanobacteriota > Cyanobacteriia > Cyanobacteriales > Nostocaceae > Nostoc. The sequence continues at coordinate 31,156 of NZ_JBALCP010000065.1, read as the reverse complement.
TTTTTTTAGTCTAAATAGTATTTTTATGTATTATTACTGATTCTTTTTCCCTAAATAGGTTGTAAATTCACTTGTTAGTGTATGCCTGAACTATAAAATTGCGCGATCACACTTGCTAATTCTCACTAGCCTAATAAAATTGCCAAAACCATTGATTATCTTTGATGGTTAGGGGTAAGTGAAGAGCTACAGTACACCTATAAAATTATTTGGACAATTTATCATGAGTCAACAACAGAAATTACAGAGGTTGGATCATACAAAGAAGCTAGTGAATAATTATAGTTTCCAGGTTGGCGAAACTATCAAAGGAGAAATAGTGTTTATCGAGAGAATTCCTCCCGTGTCTCCAGGAATGCCTGATAAATTTGTACAAAGCAATCCTGAACTTCCGTTTGAGGGAAGAGTTCATAAAGTTAATGATAAAGGTGAGATTGTCTCAGCTACTTTGTTAACAGAAATTAATCCTCCTTCAAATGATCCGATGGCTTACAAAAAAGGTGATATCGTTAGCCTGCATAATATGAAATCTTACTCGGTTTACCTAGTGGAATAGTCAAATTTAAAAGTGAAGTAATTCTTAGCTATTAGAGGATGTTTGAAAAGTCCTGTTGTCGGTATCAAAAGTTCTAGATCCTCCTAAATCCCCCTTAAAAAGGGGGACTTTGATTCTGGTTTCCCCCTTTTTAAGGGGGGGGTAGGGGGGATCTAAAAGTGCCTAAAGTCACAGCGAAACACTTTTCAAACAACCTCTTAAGATTAATGTGCCAAACATTATTTTGTGTATGCTAATAAATTTCTAGATAGTGAACTCGCAATACACCTTCTCCAACCCTTAAAAATCCATATTTCATCTTCAGACAGCAAGAAACTTTTAAAGTTTGTTTCCTACTGCCTGATTTTGCCATATATATCAATTAGCTTTAACATTCAGCGCGTATTCTTTAAACCTTTCCAAATCAGCTTGAATCGTTGATTCAACTATCCGCCCCAAAAATAAGTTATCCATAATTTTGCCAATAAGTCCGGGGATAGCGTAGGAAATGGTCATTTTAACAATGCTACTATTCTGGCGATCGTAAAAGCGAATCGCTCCCTGATTGGGCAAACCATCAATCGATTCCCATTGGATAATTTGGTTGGGAATAACTTTGAGAATTCGGGATTTCCAAGTAAATTCTAAACTGCCCGTCTTTAATTTCCAAAGAGATATATCTGGATTATCTGGCGGAATTTTCACCGAATCAATCCACTTCATCCACCGGGGCATTTGCTCTAAATCAGACCAGAGGCTCCATACTAAATCTATAGGAACTTCTACTTCTACCTGTACAGTATGCTCTAACCAATCTGACATTTTCTCTTCTTCCTTTGCGTCTTTTGCGGTTAGTTATTTCTTCAAACTTTCCAAAATCACTTTTGCCGCCCGCCGTCCAGAAATAGTAGCACCTTCCATGCTGTCGATGTAATCTTGCTGAGTATAACTCCCTGCAAGGAAGAAATTATCTACTGGTGTTTTTTGGTTGGGACGGTACGCATCCATCCCTGGCGCTTCTCGGTAGAGAGACTGAGCAAGTTTTACCACGCTGTACCAAGTCATATTTAGGTCACGTGACGAGGGAAACAGTTCATGCACTTGCTTAAGGACATGCTGCGCGATCGCTTCATTACTTTGGGCAATAAACGGATCTCCGGGTGTCAGCACTAGCTGCAATAATGACCCCTGTCCTGGGCGATAATAATCAGCAGGGCTAGTCAACGCCAAATCGGCAAAACAAGAAAAGTCAGCATCGGCTGTGTACAGTAAATTATCGATTCCAGCCGCATGATTTAGCTGTTTACGTTGCTCTCCATCGTTCAGTTCAGTCACCCAACCATCAAAGCGTAACTGCACTGTAGCCACTGGCACGGCATCCAGTTTGTAAATATTGTCAAATTCTGACCACTTACGCCACTCGTGGGGTAGGATGCGTTGAATTCCTGGAACATCACAGGCAAAAACGTAAGCATCAGCAGTGATAGTTTCTACTGTATCACCTTGGGCAACTACTATACCAGTGACGCGGGTTTGTTCGTCTGATGTAAACTGAATTTCCCGCACTTGCCGACGCGTGTAAACTTTGGTGCCTCTAACTTCCAGATATTCCAGAATGGGCTTGTGCAAATACTCATGGGGAGAACCTTCCAGCATTCGCAGAACTGAGGCTTCAGTTCTGGCTGCAAATAACTGGAATATCGTTAACATACAACGGGCAGACATATTTTCGCAATCAATAAATCCCAATGCGTAAGCGATGGGGTTCCACATGCGCTTGATGCTGCCATTACTCCCACCGTGACTGCGAAACCAATCGGCAAAGCTGATTTTATCTAATTTGCGGATGGTTTTCATCGCCCCGTTAAAGTCTACCAATCCGCGAACTATGGGACTAGTACCCAAAGCGATCGCATTTTGCAATTTATCCTGCAACGATAGTTGAGAAGTAGTGAAAAATGCCTTTAAGCCATTGAAAGGCGCACCTGTAAGGAAACGAAAATCCAAAGCACCAGTGCGCCCCCCTTTGTTAATAAAAGTGTGGGTATGTTCCTTGAGGCGTAAGTTTTCTAACACTCCCACTTTCTTCATCAAGTCAAATAGTTGGTAGTAGCAGCCGAAAAATACATGCAACCCCATTTCTAGATGGTTGCCTTCTGCATCAACCCAACTACCAACTTTACCACCCACAAACGGACGAGACTCGAAAATCTCTACTTCACAACCAGCATCCGCTAGATCTACCGCGGTTGCTAGCCCAGCCAGTCCCGCACCTACGATTGCAACGCGCATTCCGTCGTTCCTTTTCAGTTTCTTTACAGATTGTAACTGGGTTGGTGTCGGAATTTGCTACTTAATATCAACTCCACCACCATATCAAGGCATGGCAATATCGATACTAAAACCTCTTTGATCACTTCTGTTTAATCCCCCTAAATGACCAGACGCGAGAAAAACCGCGTCTGTATCGGCTAGACAAACCTTGTCCATCATGGCAAACTCAAAAAAGTATCATAGCTATTTTTTTGTGGTAAAGCAGTTATCTGGTAAGTCGTAAAAGCATCTTCTTACCTGTTTACATCTTTGTTATCGTCGGAGATCGGCAAACTTCTAATCAGTTCGCGAATCACATCGGTTGCAGGTCTACCTGTTTGTTGACAATATTTATCTAGTTTTTCGGCTTCCTGTGTTGCGAGATTGACTGTAATGCGTTTTACGGCCCATTTTTTATTTGTCATTGTCATGCTGCTATCTGCTGTATCTATTTAGTATTTTTGAAAGAGTCCAAGTAATGAGGGAACCGATAACATTATCAGAGTTTGTCGCCGGAAACAAGTAAGACCATTAATATTAAAAATGTTCGTTTTGTCAAAGTATTCATCATTTTCTAAAAAAATCAAAAAACTACACTTTCTTTGTTACTATTTTGACAGGATAAACAGCATATAGCTGCTTTTGAAGCTGATAATTCCACTAACAGTACAAGTAAAGCCTGACAAAGAAATTTTATAAATGAATTTGAGACATCTACTTTTGACTCAATCAAGATTTACAAAATTATTCTTCATCGAAAGCATTTGACCTTCTTTGTTAACCAAGTTTGCCAAACCTGCTTTGAGAGAACATCTGGTATGACACCAGAAAATAAAGTTGTAGAATCACGATCATGCTGAAATGCTGGCTTACAGGCGGGTTTAAATGGTCTATAGAGGTCGCAAATAATCACTTAAAAGTAAGCAGATAAGCGATCGCTTTAGAACAAACACCCATCTGCACCCATTAATGTAACCAAGAAGTTCAGAGCCACGTGAACGGTTATAAATTTTGGCTCCCCTCGATCAAGCTGATTGCTTTTCCGTGCCAATATAGTAGGCACAAAACAGGGGACAAGACTCAGTTTTCTGAGTGTAAATAGCCAAGTTTTGTGGTAAAATTTGACAGCATTATCTGTAATTTTACACAGATAATAACCTCGAAATAAATATGATGTTATTTGAGTGTTGCTGATAAGAATATTTTAGTTTCATTTCATGCTTTTACACTAACTACCCGTAGATATGCGATAAAATTTTAGATGTTTTTCTCCTCCCTCTAGCTATATAGTTTGTCTTAAACCCAACGATTTTTTTCCAATTCATAGTATTCATCTATCGGCAGATTATACAAATCATTTATCACCGATTATTGCGCTAAAGATTCCATCTTGAGCAGGTTTTTAATATCTAAAAACAAGAAAAAACTACTATCAAAAAATTTCTAAAATTCCATTATTATTTATTAGTAATTATACTTGTAAGAATAATGATATATTTCAATCTTTTTGGGTAGTCTATTTATTATAGCTATGATTTATACGCTTTAAATAAACTTTATTTAGATACTAAATGAAATCAATTTTACACTTTATAAAAAAATTACAAATAAAAATCTATTACCTGAGCTTTTGCTTAATGATATTGATATATAACAAGATCCGAAGCTCAAAAACTTGTTAAAAAAAATATTCTGATATTGAAGTGCGTCGGTTAGGTTTGATTAAACCGGACTTTGTAAATAATTCTCTAGTAATTTGTACTGATTTATACTGGCAAATCTCAAATTAAATTACTGGAAAACTATGAGAATACAGATACTTCATGAAATTTAAGTAAAGTTAACTTTTAATCATTGGTCACCTATTGGCGTTGACATATACATGAATGTGGATAGCAAAGTGCTGCGCTTTGAGAGGTACGCGGATGAATAAGGATGAAAAGTGCTGAGTTGTGAGTAAAGCCGGAGACGTTTCCGTTAGCTCGAGTTAAAAGGCTGCTGTGCAGGGCATGTACTAAAACACTAATTCAGTAATCCTGGAAGAACCTCTCCCCCAACCCCTCGATCTTGGCGTCAGCCTGCCGTTAGGCAAGCAAAGAGAGGATGTTTGGCTCCCCCAACTCTACAAGGGGCTGGGGGGTTAGGTTTTTGATTACTAAATCGATGCTCTAGGTGCAACAGTACTAAGTATTCAGTTTACTGACGACACAGTAATGCCACTTGCTCCTCAGTACTGAGTTTGATCAATATGCAAATGAAATGCACATCAACTTAATTTTTCATAGCCACAATTTGAGATTGAGGATTGCGGCAATTCGTGCAACTATTCAAATTTAAGTTGGGGCATGAGTTGGAGAGTGCCAATACCTAAATCTTTAGGTGAAAGCGATCGCGCTTCAAACAAAGCCATCATATCTCGTAATTGAGGATTGCCACGGGAAGCTCCTGTTAGTCCTTTGGCAATGATTAAGCCACAGTAGCCCAAAGTATTTTTACACCGCTGATTCCATTTTTTCCGGGCTTCTACATGAATAGGATCTTCATCTAAAAATTCACCAAATAGGAATAATTCGCCATTTTGAGTTTGCAATAAACCGAGGTCGTAACGATCGCCATCGAAGGGGTCGGCACCTGGATTAAAGCAAATTGCTGTTAGTCCACCTATTGCTTCAATCCTTTCAATTACAATTTTAGCCTTGGGCCGAGAAGTTTGAATTAAAATCACCGGTAAACCATCACCCACTTGTTTGATTTCACCAGCCTTATGGTAGCTGACCCCCTTTCGCAGGTACTCCAACATTTCCCAGGACACTACACCTAAGCTGAGGAAAGAATCTTCCGGTATCAAGTCATCTTGCAATGATTGGAAAGTGGGGGAACCTTGGTTCCCAATCTCCTGTTCTTCGACATCAAAGCCAGCCATTTCCTCTAATTCTGCTGCTAACTGCGGCATGGTAGAGACTGTAACAGCCGCTGATTTAGTTGATTCTTCCGACTGCGGCAGAGAAATGCGATAGCGACGGCTGAGGGTAGGGAAGGTTTCTCCATGAAGCTGGCGACGGTGATCGCGAATAAAGCGGCTTAGGCTTTCGATCGCAACAAAGATTACAAGTGCTTCTTCCTCATACAAAACAGACCGTAGTCCTTCTAAGGGGTGGATATTACCAAAGGTGGGGTCAATTTCTGATAATGGCAGATCCGCCAAATCACTTTCTTCGTCTTCGTCTTCATCTTCATCGGTTTCGTCAGTACTCTCAAAGGTGAGAAACAGGCAATCTTGCTTGAGGAACGCTTCTTCTAGATGATCCGTTGATTCTTCATCTTTTAAAACTGCGGCGCGAAACTGTTTTAAAGACTCTTCTGAGCGATAAAACAAAATCCCATACTCCATTCCCAGCATTCCCATGACTGAGGCGTAGAGTGTACCAATATCCCACTTATTAATCTCAATTGATAAAATTTGCTGTTCTTCCAAAAATTCCCAAGGTGCTGCTTGCCAAATTGCAAATGCTTTCTCTCGCAAGATTTGTGCATACTGTGGGGGTAAGTCGGGGGTTTGACTATCGAGGATGTCGGCGAACCCGCGAAACAGTTCGTCAATTAAAGGCAGTTCTGGTGCGTAGTCAATGGCAATATCTAAATCTTGCAGCACCCCCCGCAGGTAAAATTGGATCTCGCGGTCTTTGACTACAATTCTTTGGGGTCTGGCAGGTCTTGCCGGACTGTGGGGATGCTCCATTGCTCGCATTAAGGTACGAACTATTGCTTCTGGTCCAACATCTGAAGCTACGACGTCCATTCCTCGAACCACACCTTGGGAGTAATCTACCCAAAGAATGCATTCTCCCTTTTCTTCTGAGTGTGAGTGCTGGTTTGGTGATGACAACGGACGGCGATCGCCCTCCCATACAGAAGGAATTTGAGTTAATTTCTTCAAGCGACGACTGGTAGAGCGATTAAAGCTGGTCATAGAATAAGTTAATCAAAAGAAGCAATTTGGAAGTAAACTTTGGGGGATAGCTAGCCTCGGATTAAATTTTTATGGCTGCACCTGAAAGATAGTTGCTTCTCAGGTTGCCGCAAAACTTGAACTTCAGAAATACCGAATGTATAAATACACTGAATCTCTCAATTCTAGAATAGAAATCTTTGGCTGCTTTTGACGGAGTGTTTACAATTTGGCATCTAACGACATCTAAGCCGCTAGAATGAATACAAAAACACCAAGGCCAACCCACAGGCATTAACAAGCCGATACGGGGTAACGCTTAGACTAATTAAGGAGTTAAAAAAGCAGATGACACAAGCAATTCAGGCTCAACAACGCGGAATTCTGTTGAGCGAAGCCGCATTGCACCAGGTAAAATCCCTCCGGGACAGGCAAGGCACAGACTTGTGCTTACGGGTAGGAGTCCGTCAGGGTGGCTGTTCTGGGATGTCTTACATGATGGACTTTGAAGACACTAGCAAGATCACCCCTCAGGATGAAGTCTTTGACTATGATGGCTTCAAAATTGTCAGCGATCGCAAGAGTCTATTATATCTCTACGGCTTAATGCTCGATTACAGTAATGCCATGATTGGCGGTGGCTTCCAATTTACTAACCCCAATGCCAACCAAACTTGCGGTTGCGGCAAGTCATTTGGGGTTTAGTTAAGACCGGAGCCTGAGACTCCGAAAGCTCCGGTCAATAAGTCCATAGTCAAGAGTAGAGGTTTTTTAACTATTGACTATTGAGCCATGACTAATGACTATTAACTAATGACTATTGATTAATTTACTATGACTCAAACAGTTGAATCCCTGTTTGATACAGGTTTAGAGCGCTATAAAGCAGGAGAAGCAGTAGATTCTTTAATCCCTGTATTTAAAGAAGTGTGCGATCGCGCTCCTAAAAATAGTTCTGCTTGGATTTGTTTAGCGTGGTTATATCTACTCGATAACAAACCCAATTTGGCTTACAAAGCTGCACAGAAGGGAGTCAAGTTAAATCCACAAGACCCACAAGCTAGAGTAAATATCGCCTTAGCAATGCTGGAAACAGGACAAAAAGGTTTACGAGAACACATTGACCTAGCACAACAGCTAATTTTTGTCAACCCAGAATGGCGTGATGAAATAAAAAGCAGTATTGAAGACGGTTTAAGTAGAAAACCAGATTGGCAGAGTTTGATAAAAGTCAAAAATTGGCTGTTGGAGGAATGAGGAATGAGGAGTAAAGACGCGATTAATCGCGTCTTTACAGGAGTTAGGAGTTAAATTCAAGTCGGTAATCCTTACTTGTAATTTACCCGTCACTTAGTTAACAGTCGTAAAATTTGGGGCAATTAGACAAAAGGATAGATGAAAGATAAATTGTTGAATTGGCTAAACATGGTTTTAGTCGCAGATGTTTATTTGGTTTTATTTGGCTTTGTCTGGTTAGCGATCGCCGCGATCGGTGATTCTGTAGGAGTAAACCTGGGTTTGGATTTGTGGCATAAACTGTGGCAACCCGTTTTTAATCCAGCGATCGGCATCCTTATGGGCGGTGCCATTCTCAGCGGTATTATCAGTTGGGTTTCAAGAAAATTTCTCTCTAGTCAATAGTTCAGGGATTGGCCAAACAGGGCATTGGGGAGCCACTGCTTTGCCGGGGTTCCCCCGGTTATTCGCGTTGGCAAAGCCTCCGGTAGAGAAGCGTCTTTGAACAGGAGAAGCAAGTGGCGTCATTGGGCATTGTTAGCTCCCTAACTTCCTTGCTTCTTCCCAGTCCCCAGTACCTAATACCTGATACCCAGTCTCTTTGAACTGTGACTTTTAACTCTATGTAAGAATTTGTGTCAATGCTGATTGTAAATTCGGGTATTTGTACTCAAAGCCTGTTTCTTCGGTGCGCTTGGGTAGAACTTGCTGACCTTCTAAAACTACTATAGCTCCGTCTCCTAAAAGAGCTTCGATCGCAAAAGCAGGAACAGGTAACCAAGAAGGGCGATTCATCACTCGTCCCAAAGTTTGGCTTAAATCTGCCATTCGGACTGGGTTAGGCGCAGTGGCATTATATACACCTTCTATTTCCGGTTTAGTTAAAGCTTGCAGAATCAGGTTAACTAAATCATCTACGTGAATCCAAGAGAACCACTGCCGACCACTGCCAATGGGGCCACCAGCGAAGAGTTTGAAAGGCGGAATCATTTTACCTAAAGCACCACCATTGCCCAGAACAATCCCAAGACGCAGAATTACCAACCGTACACCAGCATCTTTTACCTTTCTCGCTTCTGTTTCCCAGGCTTGGCAGACTTGGGCGAGAAAATCGTTACCAGATAGACTTGTTTCATCAAAGGTTGCGCTTTCACTAGTGCCGTAGTAGCCAATAGCCGAAGCGTTAACTAATACTGTTGGTTTGGGGTTAGCGTTGGCTATTGCTTCAACTAATTTTTGTGTACCTAACTTCCGGCTATTGAGAATTTCTTGTTTGCATTCTGCTGTCCAGCGTCCTTCAGCAATAGGTTCTCCTGCCAAATTAACTATGCCATCACAACTAGCAATGACACTTTGCCAAGAACCAGATGCATTTGGTGTATAGGCAACGATTTCTAGATTGGGGAAAGCCTCTGATGGAAAAACCTTTTCAGCAAAGGCGGTGTTCCGAGCTAATACTACTATTTTATCACCTTTTGCGTGCAGTCGTTGTACTAAACGACTACCAACAAATCCTGTTGCTCCAGTAATTGCGACTTTCATTTTCTACCTCAGCCAAACCTTTATTGTAAAGTTTTTGATCAAACTTTCAGCTTATGGCACTTTTCTTCTCGATAGAACAGATATGACTGTATATCTGGTAATGCCTGATCTCAAAAACTTTGCTTTTGAATGACTTTCCGTTTAGATGCTTCGGTATTATAGGATGGACGGAGTGTTGCAAGGCGTGGGGCTATTATGGCTCGCTATACCTGTTCATTTATTGTTTCTGTTCCTAGTGACCATCTCCAGGCGTTACTTGTAGAACTTCTACAGGACTGTCAGTTGGATATTCAATACCACATGGGCGATTACATTATCGCTCGGGAAGTTCCCGGCAATGTTCCTTTTCCTAAATTGGTCACAGTAGAAGTACTGATTGATAAATCAAAATCTACTGAAACAGAAACCCGGATGAGTATTGTGATTAAAAATGAAGAACTACCACTCCAACTAGATAATTACTGCCGACAAATGTTTGAATTCATCAAGCAGGCGATTGAAAGTAGCCGCCATTGGCATTTGATTGAAAGTCTTGCAGGATAGCTTTAGTGAGTGATTGAATTGACACTCCCACGACTTGAAGCCGTGAGAGTGTCAGACTGTGATTGGTAGTTTAGAATTCAATCTCCCACATCCTCTAAATCCTCGGCCATACCGGGGTTTATTAGTGTAATGTCGTACTCGCTCGAATCGGTTTGTCCCAAACGCTGAGTGTTTTTTAAAAGGTAATAAATGGCACGGACTTGAGGGCCAAAAACGATCTCGTCTTCATTTCTGAGATCGTGGGCTGGTATCTTACGTCCATTAATCATCAAACCGTTGGAACTAGGCTTACCTTTGGCATCGCCATCTACAATTCGGTAATAGTAGCTATGACTATTATGCTCTCGTGGCAATCTCACTAATGTGGCATGGCGGCGGGAGACAAACTGCGACATCAAACGGATATTACATTCGCGGTCTCTACCGATAGAGTAGACGGGTTGCTCCAGAGAAAATTCTTTGCGACCTTGATCGTCTTCAATAATCAGTAGATGGTTTTCATTAGTTTCTGCTGCCATTGACAAATCGGTGGAACTGTAATTAATCAAGATTTGTTTAGTATCGTATCCTGCGATTCTCGCGCACCATAAGTCTGTGGTGCTGATCTAAATAAGCTTTGAAATTGCATAATACCTTGAAAGAGTAGAACATGGCCGTTCTACTCCAGTAGCTATGATAGCTTTGGGAAGTGTCTCAAGAGGCTTTGTGGACTGCGTAAAATCCTGACAGGGCGACTCAGTTTAACTTGAGATGGGAATAACCTAGATTTGTGCTGGGAAATTTTACGTGCAAAAGAGTATTCTACGAGTGATGAGCTAATCGCCGTAATAATATTGAGTTTGTGACGACACTAACAGAGCTAAAAGCCATTAATGCAGCAGCACCAGATGGGTTAAGGACAAAACCCAAACTAGGGAACAAAACACCGGCTGCTAAAGGAATGCCAACTGTATTATATGCAAAAGCCCAGAATAAATTTTGGCGGATTTTGTTGAAAGTGGCACGACTAAGCTGAATAGATTCGACAACATCGTTTAAGCGATCGCGCATTAGGACAATTTCAGCAGTTTCCATCGCCACATCTGTCCCGGAGTGTAAAGCAATTCCTACATCTGCTTGGGATAAAGCTGGAGCATCGTTGATTCCATCTCCTACCATTGCGACAACGGATTTTGGATTTTGGATTTTAGATTTTGGATTTGGAATTCCCCCCCTCTCTCTCTCTTGTCCTTGAAGTGCTTGTATTGCAGCTGCTTTTTTAGCTGGAGGGACACCCGCTATTACATCAGCACTAGCTAATCCTAGTTGTTTGGCTATGGCGCTAGCTGCTTCTGGACGATCGCCACTGAGCAGCATTACCCGTAAGCCCATCTGACGCAACTTGTCTACGGTAGATTGGGCATCTGGTCTAAGGGTATCAGAAACAGCAATTAACCCGGCTAAAGTTCCCCCAACTGCTACGCAAACGACTGTTTTACCATCTGTTGCCAAATCCTGTGCTACCTGTTGTGCAGTTTCGCTAATCGCAATGCCGTGCCAACTCAACCAGTCCCAGTTACCCAATAGTACAACTGTGCCCTCTACCACAGCAGACACTCCCAATCCTGGTTCAGTATGAAAGTCCACAGCCTCTGGAATAGATAACTGTTGCCGCTGTGCTTCTTGCTGAATCGCTTTTGCTAGGGGGTGGTGAGTGCCGCTTTCTACGGCTGCTGCTATTTGGATCAGGGAGTAGGGATTCCCATTGCCCATTTCTGAAATTAACAGACAATCTGTAACGATGGGATTGCCCGTGGTCAGAGTGCCAGTTTTATCAAAGACTACGGTATTTAACTGGTGTACTCTTTCCAAAACATCGCCGCCTTTGATTAACAGACCCCGTTCTGCGCCCATAGCAGTCCCGACAAGAATGGCTGTTGGTGTGGCAAGTCCCAAAGCACAGGGACAGGCGACTACCATAACTGCGATCGCTAGTTTTAAGCTGATTAATAGGGGGGAGTGGGGAGTGGGTACAGACGCGATTAATCGCGTCTGTACGGAGTGGTCAGCGTGGCTGATCATTTCCATACCACCAGACATACTGACATCAGTCCAGATGTGAGTCCCGAAAAAGTACCAAAAGAAAAATGTTAATACAGATGCTGTCAGCACACCGTAGGTAAAATAACCAGCGACTGTATCTGCTAATTTCTGTACTGGAGCTTTCCGAGTTTGGGCGGTTTCTACTAAAGCGACAATTTGAGCTAAAGTTGTATCACTTCCAGTCCGGGTTGCTTGAATAGCGATCGCTCCTGACTGGTTTAGCGTCCCTCCTGTCACCATATCTCCTGGTTGCTTGATCGCTGGCACGGCTTCCCCAGTCAGCATTGACTCATCGACCGTTGTTTGACCAACCACCACTTCACCATCGACAGGGATTTTATCACCTGGCAGCACTTGTAACCATTCACCAACCCGCACCTGTTCAGCAGGAATCTCTACACTAGAAGATCCTCCTCCTTTCTCTGGGTTGGCAATCAATCGCGCTAAGAGTGGCTGGAGTGCTAATAATTTCCTAAATGCGGCAGCAGCGCGACCTCTAGCTTGTTGCTCTAATGTCCTTCCCAAAAGAATAAAGCCCAGCATCATTACTGGTTCGTCAAAGAAGCACTCCCAACCCATTTGGGGAAAGAGCAGCGCTACTAAACTAGCAATGTAGGCTGTCAGCGTTCCTAATCCCACCAAGGTGTTCATGTTAGGCGCATTTCGCCGCCAGCCTAGCCAGCCATCTACTAAAATCGAGCGACCAGGAATTAATAGCGCTACTGTCGCCAGTCCACAATGAAACCAGATGTTATTTAGCACTGGCAGCACTGAGCTACCAAGATTACCAAAATGTCCGCTTCCCGACAATAACAGCAACATCGCAGCGATCGCCAACTGCCTAACAGAAGAGCGCATTTCTCGGCGTTGTCGTTCTGCGGGGTCTGGTAAGGTAGATATCTCGCCTGCTACTGTGCCCCTAGCTTTTCGGGGTTGAGTCGGGAATCCAACGGCTGTTAATCGCTGTGCTAGTGCATCTGCATCTACCGCACCAGTTTCTGACTCTACAACTGCTACCTCTGTGGCCAGGTTCACACAGGCACTCTTGACTCCTGGATGTTGGGTTAGCTGTCGCTCTACTGCGTTCACACACCCAGCACACTTCATGCCCCCAACATCGAGAATAATTTTCTCTAGGATTGGGTCAAATTCTGGGGCTAGCTTAGTTTTCGGGACAAGTTGCATGGCAAGTGTTTAGATTCGCTACAGAAATTCAACGCCTGACTAAAAGCGTCTCTAATTTGAGCGTAGGCGAAATATGGAACTACGACTGTATGTCAACCCTATTAAATTTATTAATTTCTCGTATCTCGCTGAGGGTCAATAACGGCTCCAGCGGAGATAAGTCACATAGATAATAGCTACCATCTGCATTGGCATGAGGACAATCAGGCTTTTCCAAAAATTGTGAATTTCCAAATTAGACATGGCGCTGAAATAGCCAAAGCCCAACAAAAAGAAGAGTATCCAGATCAGCTGTTTACGTTTGACAGTTAGCATAGCAGTAGGATTCGGAATTTTTTAGCCAAAATATCTATTTATACCTATAAATCTGTACAGAATACACAATAACTTTAATTAATAGTTACTCAAGAAAGAAGTTTACCCAAGGGAGAGTTAATAAAATAAAGATACATTTCTCTAGTCTGTAATAGGTTATACAAACGGAGAATATAGTAGGTCGTGATGTAATGTCCGACTAATTAGTTGTCATTGCATTGGCGCAGCCTTCCGGTAGGGTATGAAGTGTTCGCGGTAGCGTCTTGTAGAGTTGCAATCTCCGAACCGCAAGCGAATTGCAACTCTACAAGACGGACTCGCGTTCGTTCCACTTCGTTACACTCGCAATGACATATCGTAAGTGATTAGGTGGACATGATATGAATACCTAAGGCTCCTAACAAGATAGTGCAGATGCCACTTCTCAACCATAAATGACAACCATAATTTAAGTGTATTTATTGTTACTTATATTTCGGGATATCTCATAGTAATAAATTGTCAAATTTTAGCTAATCCAGAATATAAATAAGCACTTTAGTGTTACGGTAGACAGAATTGTAAATGTAAGAAATAACAATTTTTTTCAAATATTCACTCAAAATATATAACTTTACAGAGTAACCCAAGTGTGAAATATAAGTTTTTAGAACCAGCCCTGCTTATTCACAAAGTAGGTATTTACAAATTCTTCAGGAGACTTATTCAAATAGATCATGCCTTCAATTAAACCTACAAGTAACATAATTAAAAAGGCAACACCGTAGCTGAAAGAACCCCCGACTACTGAAATCACCAACATGATAAAGCCTTGTGGAGCGTATCCTAGAATAAATTTATGAACCCCAAATGCTCCAAGAATAATGCCACAGTAACCAGCTAGAAGTTGTTTGGTAGGGTGACTGGGGTTGATATTTGCCATATGAGTGCTACTCCTTGATAAGTCAGGTATAAAAATAAAGTCTTTATTGTAATGAAAGCAAGTAACTGTATTTGCTGAATAAATAAATTTTTAATTTTTTCAGTATAAGTAAGCCTCAAGACAAATAACCAAAATCAGCGTGCTTCTATTCCAGAGGAGACGCTAAAACGTCTTGCGGCATAGCCTGAAAATCTGGCGCTCCTTAATAACTTTTGGTGGATTTGATGATCACAAACCCTGGTGCGGCAGTTTTGCAGATTTTCAGGTAAAACATTGATCTTGAGAAGAATGAACCTCAAGAATCAGCAAAAACTGCTACACCACTTCTTACAAGTCCATCAGTATTATTTCCGGATTTTTTTCCGTAGGCGTAGCCCGTCGTAGACATCGCTTCCAGTGGGCGTGAAACACAATCGCACCAATAACTAGACCAGTTATTGGCTAAAAATCACCCGGATGAAAATAAATGCTTAACTAGATAATTTGTTGTCTATGTTAACAGCATTCTGTGATTTGCTTTTGCCATTATCTTAATTGGATTTTCAGCTAGTATTTATGCTTATAACCAATTATCACTAGTAAATTGTTCTTACCTATGGAGATAAAAGCAGATATTTTTGTTTTAAACAACAGTAACAAAATAGTATTAATTACTACCTAAAACAAATAAACTTAATAATGTACCACTATTCCAGAGGCTGTGGAGGAGCATAGGAGCGAAGAGGTTGCGCGATCGCGTGTAGACTACCCCCAACACAATTCCCAATGCGGTCAGTGGCAGAATTTCCGACAAGCTGAGGTGAGCGATCGCAAACAACAAACTACTGATCAGAATCGATCCCCACACGGGTAAGTAACGAGTTAGAGAGGGTAACAAAAAGCCGCGAAATAGGATTTCTTCAAAAAATGGAGCTGCGATCGCTGCTGTGAAAAAAAATATACCAAGTGCTACACCATCTCGGCTTTCCAACGCTAGTTGCAGCAGGGGATTACTACCACCCTGTCCTTGCCATAGCTGTTGATTGATCAAAGATACGACCACAACTATAGGTAAAGCCGCGCAATAGCCTCCCAGTCCCCACAAAAACCAGTTATCTTGAAAACGGAAGCGAAACCAAAATTCTGGTAGTGGAAAAAAGCGCTTGAGAGAGAAATACAGCACTAACAGCGCACCTGATGCTACCAGTAAGTAACTAATTAAAACAGAAAAAGCCTGAAGTCGCACATCAGTGATGGGACGCGGGATAGGGAGCAGCGATAGCACTAAAGGTACAAAAATTTGCCCCATGAAGAAAAAGCCGATGACAAAAACCTGCAAAACCGTTTCACCATCCCAAGGTGTTGACCAAAGGACATCAGCATTTTGAGCTAGTAACGAGGCTTTTCCTTTCAACAAGCGTTGAGCAAATAATAAAATCAGCAGTATTAGACCAATTAAAGCTGCCAAGGTGGGAATAGTGCCAATAACCGCTAATTTCACCACTGCTTGAGCCGCAGATTCTTGTTGTGCAGCTTTAACTGCTGATAAAGCGTCTTGTCGTTGCTGGAGTTGGTATAGCTGAACCAAAGCAGTAGAGCGAAACCAACCTTCTAAATTCTTTTGAATTGGTTGTTGAGCATTTGGGAGGAGACGGGAAGGATTGCTCCACAGTCCACTCAATACAGCGGCGGTTTCCCCAAATTCTGGATTGATATTTGAGCGTTGTTCTAATTTGCTCCAAGTTTTGAGGGCTTTATCCGTCTGTCCTTGCTGTGCTTGTAAAATTCCCAGGCGCAGGTCTAATTCAGCCAGTAATTTTTGTAATTGCTTGAGGGACTGCTGTAACTGTTGCTGTCCCTGTTTAGAGGTTTGAGTAGTGGGAGGAACGTCAGGTAGAGGTTTCGGAGGTATGGGAGTTATTTCAGGTTGAGAGCGTAATTGTGCAAGTTTGTTATTAACTTTGTCCAAATTAGCTTGAACTGATTGACGCGCCTCCTCATACTGGTTTGTGGCGCTTTCCAGGGGTTGCTCACCAAGTATCGCTTCCCGAATCGCCTGGAGATTGTCATCGTTACTATCTTCTGATTGCCAAGCTTGGGCTTGGAGAGCAATATTGGTTTGGTACAGTTCCAGGCGACTTTGGAACTGAGGTTCTTGCCAACTACCGAATAAAGCCGAAACTGCCAACAGAACTGCTATCGGCGTCAGCACAAAAATTAAAACCAATCGCTTGAGTGTCATCTATCCCCCTTTAACTTACCAGTGGAGAGCGCGTCCCCCTTGGGAATTATCGCAAGAAAAAGTCAGAGGTGGATAGATATCATCAATATTATAAGTTTGCGATATCTACGACGGGCTACACCTACGCACTCACCATGTTAAATTACAACCCATTGCACTGCTTACCCTCCGCCGAGGATCTGCCCGACTCGGACTATATACCTGTGGACAATGAATTACAAGATTTAATTCCCGGTTTACTCAAAGCCATCCTTGCTTGGTTATGGACAAGCCGTATGGATTGGTTTTTTGGAGTTGATATGGGGATATATTACGATCCTGAACTACCGCCGATTGTGCCCGATGGGTTTTTAAGTTTAGGAGTCGAGCGAGTTTTTGATGAGAACTTGCGTTTAAGTTATGTTTTGTGGTAAGAAAAGGTGATGCCAAATTATGGCATTAGAAATTGTTTTTCACAGACGACGTGGGGAATACACCAGCAAAAAGAAACTTTATGCTGAGATGGAGATTTTATATTATATTGTCTACAATCCCCAACGCCGGAGAAAACCCCCTTTAGAAGTTTATCACTTTGTCAATGGGGAATATGTATTACAGCCAGGAAATATAATTTGGTTATCAGAGATAGGTTTAGCAATTGGTTATGAACGGGGAACCTATCAGGGAATCACGCGGGATTGGTTGTATTGGTATGACAAAGAAGGAATCAGATATCTAACACCAGAAGAACGGGCTATTGCTGCCGAACAACGCGCCGACAGATTGGCACAAGAATTGCGAAGGTTGGGGATAGATCCAGATTCTTTGAGTTGATTATGTGGGGAGCGATCATTTTGATCACGCCATTACTAATAACTTATTTTGTTCTCAATATATCTAAACAAACTACTGCAATTAATCAACTGAACTACCTACTTGAGCGCACAGCAATATCATTTTGAATTGCTTGTTCATCATAAATTGTTGGGTTACCAACTCTTAATTTTCCAAAATGCCATCTACCAACATTTAAAACAAATTTTTTTGCATTAATATCTTATGGATGAATTTCTAAAATTTCTAGTGTTTTGTTATAAGCTATTTGATGAATGTTATTTCTCGGAACTAAAATTTTATCTATGCCTGTAATGAATATTGAATGAGCTGAAGGGTCAGTTGGATTTTTTTCTAGATAACTAATAAGTATTTCAAAAATAAAGTCTGGCAAGAACTTAGATACAACTATACTTTTAAATAAAATTTCATATAATACATGATTATTTTTTAATTTTACTATCTGTTCAATTAGATATGTAAAAGCAGGAAAACTTATCTGGGTAGATATATCTAATATTTTAATAAATCTTTCATATCCAAATGTATCGGTAGGATACTTGCATGAATGTTGAACCAGTAAATTAAAAACAAACTCACCAGGGGAGTAAATGGGTGTACTATTTTTTTTCACCTGTTGATCTATTAATTTGATTTTATCAAAATAATCTTTATGTTTGGATTTTTCATTAGGGTTTTTATATAAAAATTCAAGGATAGGAAGTAATTCTTGATTTTTAATTTTTTTATTCTTAAGAATACTATCTATTATTCCTACAGTAATAATGACTAATACTGCCACAAAGCCGATTCCAAATAAATTCATAAAAATAATCCTTGAGCAATCCTCAAAACTTGGGATATGAGCTTGGTTTCACCTAGCTGTATTAAAAGTAAAATAATTACTATAGTTTAATTACCATCTAAATGTAATTAGAATATTTACTTAATTTGCTTCTTCAGTACATGCTATAGCAATCCTATTTTATTTGTGAGAATTGCAAGCCACAGCTCTCCGACTTCTCAAAGAAGTCGGGGATCTAACTTTTCACGAATGGACTGCTATAGTCTTATTTTTAGATTCTAAATGACTTATCTGATTCCCAAGAAAGTAAAGTATCAAGTTTGGCTGATTCAGTTGTGGACAAGATACACTAAATTATTTCTAAAAAATGTTGCATTGCCGACCCTATTATCCTATCTTTCCCCTCACCCAAGTCCGAAATGATTTCAGCAAAGCAATTTCACCCATACTTTTACTCTGCTCAATAAATCTGCTTATCTCATTCACTGAAACTATAGGAAAGGCAATACTAAACTTACACTCGACATATTGCCCCTCTACCAACTGATAAAATTTTAAATTTTGCCCATCATATCTCCAAAGTTCAGTTACACCCAACACTGAATAAATCCCCAATTTGTTAACTGAACTGCTGGTAATGTCAATCTCAATTGCTAAGTCAGGCGGCGGATCTGTTTCTAAATTTAGCTTTCCCTTACCTCTAATAGCGGATTCGTTCTGGATATAATAACAAGTATCTGGTTCTATTCCCTGCTTTGCAATTCTTCGTTTCAATGTTGTTGAACCAGCACTTATAATTTCAATTCCTAATTCTTCAGCCAAGACTAGAATAAATCGGTCAAACTGAATTTTAGGATTTTCGTGTTCAAAAAGTGGGGTCATAATTTCTAAAACACCGCAGTCATAAGCAAACCGAGAACCTCTATCTTCACCTGTATCTCTCAGCAAGGCTTCAAAGGTTTCCCAGCTAACGTTATGTAGCACTATTCTTTGTTCAGCAGGCGTTGACTTGACAAGCATATTAAAATACTTCTTCCGTTACAATAGTAGATAAAATCCCTAATTTATCAATGAGGTACACTTTACCCTATCTTCCCTTGCACCCAAGCGCGGAAGGATTGCACCAAATCAATTTCATCCATAATTTTACTTTGCTGGATAAATCTATTCATATCAGTAACAGAGATTAAAGAAAAAGCTATACTCAAGTTAATCTCAATATACTCGCTTTCTACTAGTTGATAAAATTTTAAAACTTTACCGTCATATCTCCATAATTCTGCTACACCTAAAGCAGCATAAATATTAAACTTATTAACAGAACTGCTAGTAATATCAATTTCAACTGCTAAATCTGGTGCTGGGTCTATTCTTAAATCTAATTCTTGTTTACCTCTAATTGCTGGCTCATTTTGAATATAATAGCAAGTATCAGGTTCTATTCCCTTTGTTATTGGTTGACGTTTTAATGTTGTAGAACCAGCACTTCTAATTTTAATTTTTAATTCTACTGCTAAAACGAATATCAATCGGTCAAACTGAATTTTGGGGTTTTCATGTTCAAAAAGTGGGGTCATAATTTCTAAAACACCGCAGTCATAAGCAAAGCGAGAACCTCTATCCTCACCTGTATCTCTCAGCAAGGCTTCAAAGGTTTCCCAGCTAACGTTATAAAGGACTGTTCTCTGTTCCGCAAGAGTTGACTTGATAAGCATATTACAATACTTTTTCCGTCAGGATGTTAGATAAAATCCCGATAATTTTACCTATGTCATTAATATAATACTCACTCAAGTCAATTTCAACTACTTGCCCAATGAGCTTCAAAAACTTCCAGTTAGTTCCCGTGGTGACAGTACCATAAATTGTCTGAATGTTATTGCCCTCACGTTCATTAAACAATTTAGTTTCTAACATCTCTGCGACACACTGACATAATTCTGCATTAATATTTTATTTTTTAGCTTTTACAATTGTCACCACTGGTGCGTTAAGAATTAGTAATTATGGTGAACGGCTAATAATAAAATCGCAATTTCCATTTAGTCCTTGTGCTGAATCAACAGTAAAATCAATACCAGAAAATAAATTTATTTGATTATTTAAATATTTCCTTACAGTAATTAAAATAGGCGCAATAATCATCTCTAAACGGGATTTTTAAGTATTACTAGCAAGAGCTAAAGGTACATTTTCCAGCAATACTTCTGCAAGTAATGGTGGACACTCTACTTCATGTACAGATGCAAATATATAAATTTTATCAGAAATAGTTAAACCAAAGGTTTTCCTAACTCTGTCTAAAGTAAAGTCACTGGATGACACTTTAGTTGCTCCTGTAAAGAATTAAGATAATTAAATTGTGCCAACTATTAGCAAGATATGTTGCTGATATTTGGCACAATCAGTGTCTGAATATTTTGTAACTTTAAGCAAGGAAACCTGCAAAAAAGTCCAGAGTTTCCTTCAGTGCTTTGATGAAAATATCAATTTCCTCGCGGGTATTGTAGAAAGATAGACTTGCTCGTGCGGTTGCAGCAAGACCTAAATAACGGTGTAATGGTTGAGTGCAGTGGTGTCCAGAACGAATGGCAACGCCTTCTTGATCTAATAATGTAGATAAGTCGTTAGCGTGGACTTCCCCGGCAGTGAATGACGCAAGTGCAGCCCTACCTTCACCTTTAGCATTTGGTTTAGGGCCATAAATTCTAATTTGGGGAAATTGCTCTAATTGTTGGAACAAATAAGCTGTTAATTCTGCTTCGTAGGCGTGGATTTTATCCATGCCGATACTGCTAAGATAATCTATCGCAGCCCCAAGTGCGATCGCTTCCCCAATTGCAGGTGTACCGGCTTCAAATTTATGCGGTAATTCTGCATAGGTGGAATGGTCTAAATATACCTCTGCAATCATCTCACCACCACCAAAAAATGGTGGCATTGATTCTAGCAATTCCAATTTCCCATACAGAAATCCTATCCCAGTTGGGGCGCACATTTTATGACCGGATGCTACCAACCAATCACAATCTATCTGCTGCACATCAACGGGGAAGTGGGGGACACTTTGGCAAGCATCAACTAAGAATTTAGCACCAGATTTGTGAGCGATCGCACCAATTTCTTCTACTGGGTTAATACAACCCAAAGCATTGGAAATATGCACCACCGACACCAATTTGGTTTTCTCGGAAATCAGCTTTTTAAACTGTTCCAAATCAAACGTTTCTTCTGGTGTCAGTTCCACAAATTTCAGGACTGCACCCGTTTTTTGCGCCACCAATTGCCAAGGCACAATATTACTGTGGTGTTCCATCACCGAGAGAATAATCTCATCTCCCGGCTGCAAATTGTTCATTCCCCAGCTGTAGGCTACTAGGTTAATCGCCTCACTTGCATTGCGGGTATAAACGATTTCCTGACGTGATGCAGCATTAATGAATTTAGCAACTTTGTCTCGCGCCCCTTCATAAGCATCGGTAGCTTTAGCACTCAGGGAATGGGCACCTCGATGCACGTTAGCATTATATTGCTCGTAATAATCCCGCAGGGTATTTAATACAAACAAAGGCTTTTGCGATGTCGCAGCATTATCGAGATAAACTAAAGGTTTCTGGTTAACTTCCTGATGCAAAATCGGGAAGTCAGCACGAACTTGATCAGCAAGGGTTTTGGTAGGAGTGAAAGTCATTGGTAGATTAATCAAACAATTTGGGATTTGGGACTTCGGCTTACTTCGACTTACTTCGACTTACTTCGACTTCGCTCAGTACAAGTCGCTCAGTCGAACAATTTTAGATTTTAGATTAACTCCACAGAATTTTGGATTTTGAATCTTCAATCCAAAATTTAAAATCTAAAATTTTCTCAAGAGTCAGGCGATATGGACTTAAGATTATTAACTATGTTTAAAAGGGTTTCTCGCAGAGAGGGAATCGGTATTTTATTGATGACTTCAGCAGCGAAGGCGTTAACTAACAACTTCCGAGCATCGTTTTCATCAATTCCCCGACTTTGCAGATAGAATATTTCGTCATCTTCTAATTGGCTAACGGTAGCACCGTGAGCGCATTTGACATTATCGGCAGTAATTTCCAATTGGGGTTTGGTATCAACCCTGGCTTTCGATGATAGCAGCAAATTGCGATTCAACTGGGCTGCATTTGTCAACTGTGCTGGTTTGGGTACAAAAACTTTACCATTGAATACCGCATGAGCGCGATCGCCTACAATACATTTATGCAATTGATCGGTTGTACCGTGAGGATAATTTAGTGCGATCGCACTATGAGTATCAGACAACTGCTTACCAGAAATCATCGTCAACCCATTGAGAGTAGTTTCTGTCTGCTCACCAGTTTGCAAAATTTCTAAATTGTGCCGCGACAACTTCGCACCTAAATTTATGGCATGACAAGTATATCGACTATCACGAGCTTGTGAGACAGATGTTTTACCAATATGAAAAGCCTCTGCACTATCACGTTGGATTCGAGTATGGTTAACCTGGGCATTCTCCTCAACCCAGATTTCTGTAACTGCGTTAGTAAAGTGAACTACTTCCCCAAGTTCTATTTGATCTGGATCTTCTATGTTTGTTGGTTGATACAGATAATCTTCAATGAGCGTAACACTACTACCAGATTCAGCCACTACTAAAGAACGAGGTTGTGATAGTATCGGTGAATTACCAGGAATAGACAGAAATAGTAGATGAATTGGCGTTTCTACTACAACATTTTTTCCCACCCATACCACAGATGCATTTGTGAAAGCAGCCGTATTCAACGCAGTGAAAACTTCTTGCGTACCCTCTTCTTCGACTGAATAATAATTCTGTAGGCGAGAGCGATATTCTAAAGGAAATCCAGCTAAATCTTCCACCCATATACCTTCTGGCAAATCTGCAACAGATGACAGATCCGGCGAAAAAACTCCGTTGACAAATACCAACCTACTATCAACAGCTTCTGGTAAAGTCAGTTGTGTGATATCAAATTTTATAGACCAAAACCCTCGTGTCTCTACATTGAATTTTACTTGCCGTAGAGACGACAGATCAGTAAATCGCCATTCTTCCTCACGGGTAGTGGGGATAGTTGAGTGACGGACGAAATTAGCAGCGCGATCGCACACTTGTTGTAACCAAGCAAATGTTTCCGGCTGAGGAACTTCCTCGAAAATCAATCCCTGAAATTGATTTAACAACTCACTCAGGTAAGGATCTGCATTTACCAAGGTGTTGGAAGCCTGATTTTGAGATACTTGAATACTCATTACACACCCACCTCAGCAGCTGCAAATTCTGCTAGCACCCAATCATAACCGCCAGACTCCAATTTTAATGCCAGTTCCTTACCACCACTGGTGATAATCTGCCCTTGTGCCATCACATGCACAAAATCAGGCACAATATAATCGAGTAATCGCTGATAGTGGGTAATCAAAATTGTGGCATTTTCTGGACTTGCCAGTTGATTTACCCCATTGGCCACAATTCTGAGCGCGTCAATATCCAAACCCGAATCAGTCTCATCCAAAATTCCCAACTTTGGTTCCAGTAGCGCCATTTGCAGAATTTCATTCCGCTTCTTCTCGCCACCAGAAAACCCTTCATTCAAACTCCGACTGAGAAAACTGGGATTCATTTTCACCACATCCAGCTTTTCCTCAATCAAATCGTCAAAATCAAAAGCGTCTATTTCCTCTAAACCTTGCGCCTTGCGACGAGAATTGTACGCCACCCGCAAGAAATCCAAATTGCTCACACCCGGAATTTCTAACGGATACTGAAACGCTAAAAACACACCACTTCTGGCCCGTTCTTCCGGTTCCAATTCCAGGAGATTTTGCCCCTGAAAAATTACCTCACCGCCAGTCACCTCATAGGCTGGATGCCCAGCCAACACCTTAGAAAAGGTACTCTTCCCAGAACCATTCGGCCCCATAATCGCATGAATTTCACCCGATCGCACCTCAAGATTCACACCTTTCAAAATCGGTGTCCCATCAACATTAGCCGTCAGATCCCTTACTGACAGCACAATTTCACTATTTTCAATAATCATGTTGTCTCTCTTCTTTTTTGGTTCGTAGTCGGCGCTTTAGCGCTATATAAAATCGTTAAAGCGCCGACTACAAGCGTTAATCTTTTCAGTTCGTAGCGATTTTCCAGCACTAAAGTGCTGACTAGAAACCCTATCCAACACTGCCTTCTAACTTCAAACTCAACAACTTATCAGCTTCCACAGCAAACTCCATCGGTAGCTGATTAAAAACATCCTTACAGAAGCCGCTAATCATCATCGAAATTGCATCTTCTGAGGAAATACCCCGTTGAGCGAAGTAGAATAACTGATCTTCCCCAATCTTGGAAGTAGAAGCTTCATGCTCCACCTTCGCAGCGTTATTTTGCACCTGAATGTAGGGGAAAGTGTTCGCATGGGCATTATCCCCAATCAGCATCGAGTCGCACTGGGAATAATTTCTCGCTCCAATCGCCGTCGGGTTGACTTTCACCAAACCCCGGTAGCTATTGCTGGATTTACCTGCAGAGATTCCTTTAGAAATAATTGTACTGCGAGTATTCTTACCTACGTGAATCATCTTACTGCCAGTATCGGCTTGCTGCATATGATTTGTCAGCGCCACCGAGTAGAATTCACCTACAGAGTTATCACCCACCAACACACAGCTGGGATATTTCCAAGTAATTGCCGAACCTGTTTCTACTTGAGTCCAGGAAATCTTGGAATTTACGCCCTGACACAAACCGCGTTTGGTGACAAAGTTGTAAATACCGCCTTTACCGTTAGCATCCCCAGCGTACCAGTTTTGCACGGTGGAGTATTTAATTTCGGCGTTGTCGAGGGCGACGAGTTCCACAACGGCGGCGTGCAGCTGGTTGCTGTCATACATCGGTGCGGTGCAACCTTCGAGGTAAGAAACATAACTACCTTCTTCGGCGACAATCAAAGTCCGCTCAAATTGTCCCGTATCACCAGAGTTGATGCGGAAGTAGGTAGACAGTTCCATTGGGCATTTAACGCCTTTAGGAATGTAGACAAAGGAACCATCGCTAAATACGGCGGCGTTCAAGGCGGCAAAGTAGTTGTCAGCGATAGGAACAACGCTACCCAGATATTTTTTGATCAGTTCTGGGTGTTCTTGCAACGCTTCCGAAAACGAGCAGAAAATAACACCGTCTTCCGCTAGCTTTTCTTTAAATGTAGTGGCGACAGAAACGCTATCGAAAATTGCATCGACGGCGACATTTGCCAGTCGTTTCTGTTCAGATAGGGAAATGCCTAACTTCTCGAAGGTTTCTAAAAGAGTTGGATCAACTTCATCCAAACTGTTTAGTTTTTCTTTCTTGCGTTTCGGCGCTGAGTAGTAAATGATATCCTGATAATTAATTGGCGGATACTTGACATTTGGCCAAGTTGGTTCCGTCATTTTTTGCCACTGGCGATAAGCCCGGAGGCGAAAGTCCAGCATGAACTGCGGCTCGTTCTTCTTAGAGGAGATCAAGCGAACAACGTCCTCGTCTAGTCCACGCGGAATAGTGTCGGCTTCAATATCAGTGACAAAGCCGTACTTGTAGGGTTGGTTGACTAAGGTTTTGACAGTGGCACTCATCAGTAATAATCTCTCGTGTTCAGAACTCTTTTAAGATGGGAGACAGACTTTATCTTTAGTCGATTCCCATATCAGGTTACGGAATGGTTACACGGCTGCTAGAATAGTTGTGGACGACTAAAACAACAGCTATGTTGTTTAATGTATCTTCATTTTACGCTAAATTAACAACAACAATGTTGTCAAAGTCAAATTTTCCAAGAAATTTTTGGGACGTTAGCTGAACGTCTCGCACCAGAAGATGGCGACTACCCACCAGTCCTCAACCAAGCAAGATATCCTAGAGTATCTGC
Organism: Nostoc sp.; assembly: GCF_036919675.1. GTDB lineage: Bacteria > Cyanobacteriota > Cyanobacteriia > Cyanobacteriales > Nostocaceae > Nostoc. Next base: position 4,764 of record NZ_JBALCP010000065.1, on the reverse strand, counting down.
ACAAACACGAAAAAGCAACGGCTTTGGAGCTAGCTGAAGTTTTAGACGTTACCCCTCAAGCGGTTCGTCGGCATCTCAAAGATTTGGAGACGGACGAGCTAGTTTTGTATTCGACGACAGTGCAGGCGGCAGGGATGGGGCGTCCGCAGCACGTTTATCAACTGAGTCATCAAGGACGCGATCGCTTGCACCGAACAATGAGCGATCGCTTTGGTGATGGCCACGGTCATTTTGCGGTTTCGCTGCTAGACACCTTAGCCGAAACGATGGGACACGACCAATTCAAATCGATTTTACAGAAACAGTGGGAGCGCAAAGCATTAGAATACCGCGATCGCGTCGGTAGCGGTTCACTACGAGAACGTGTAGCTAACTTAGTAGAGTTCAGAAAAGCAGAAGGCTTCATGGCGGAGTATCACCCTGTTGATGTGAATGACTGCTTTGAGAGCGATCGCTTTATCTTAATGGAGCATAACTGCGCTATTTCCAACGTTGCCGAGTCTTTCCCCAGCATCTGTGGTCACGAATTAGAAATGTTTGCTGCCGTCTTACCTGATTGTACCGTAGAACGCACCCACTGGATTATCAACGGCGAACATCGTTGTGGCTATTTGGTACAAGCTCGCCAGCTAAATTCTGATAAATAAACTCGCTTTTACATCTAGCTTCGGTAATGGATAATAGCTAAATAGCAACTACCCATTATCAATAATCAACTTAGTTTGAGATAGCGTTTATGGACGTATTACCACAGCAACCATCAGCACAATTTTTAACCCTGGAAGAGTCAGCAAAAGTAGACGCAGCTTTGTTGTCTTCCCCAGAAAAGTTTTTAACAAGATTGACAATTTCATCACTTAAGCTTTTGAAGTATATCGCTCAAGAGTACGGCGTTGCTATTGAAGATTTGACAGCACAGCAACTAATTTCCTGGTTTGAAAAAGATGGCAAAATTCGACGTGAGCAGGGAATTGAAGCTTCATACCTGAAATGGTGAACTGTAGTAGTGAAGTTTTCGTTTCATTGACTTTGAAAAAATAGCCAAGCAAAATATCCCGCTTCTAAGAAACATTTCTGTTGCTTAGAAGCAGGATATTATTTATTCATTGGGTTGTTTACGATATTCCAGCTACAGTTCGCCAATTACCAGAACATATAGCAGCTGTAAAAACTCTACCCAATGGCGAAGTACAGGGCAAAAACGATTTTGGCAAGTTTGGTTACGGTGGTCCGTGTCCTCCCAGTGGCATCCATCGCTACTTTTTTAAACTTTATGCCATAGATAAAAAGTTAGGTTTGGCAGCAGGTGCTAACAAAAGCCAAATTTTAGCAGCAATTGATAGTCATGTTTTAGCAACGGCAGAATTAATTGGACGCTACAAACGCCAGCCTTAAATAATAAACAAAAAGCACCTTGAAAAAGGTGCTTTTAAAGTTGATAACATTTTGTTTGTCAAACAATTCTTTAAGGATTGTAATTGTTAGCCCGAGGACTACGCGATCCAGTTACGGCTCCAATCATTGAGGCTATTAAACCCAACAAAGAACCAAACACAAACCACCACAATCCCGAACGTAAATTACCTGCCGCTTCACGAGCTTGTTGGGCACTTATGTTTGTTTGTGGTACATTAACACCACCTTGCTGTTGTACCTGGTTTATGACTGCCCCAGCGTTGGAAGCAGCAACACCAAAAGCACCAGATACTCCACTTGCTAACAGCCACGAGCTAACTGCCAAAGTTGTTGCCCAAAGAATTGCGCCGTTAAGAAGAGCTGTATTGCGGTTCATCGGTCCACAAGCACGGGCTGTAACCCAACCACCAGTAAATAAGGAAATTAGTAAAGCAATGGTTGACCCAAGCCCCGCATTACCCGCAGCGTTAGGGGCAAGTGATCTGGGTGCACCTGAACCTTCAACTGTGCCTGCCGCAACTGCACCAATTATAGCGAGTAAAATTAATTGGGTAGCTAAGGAAACCAACAATCCAGAAATAATCGGCCCCCAGCGAACAAGATCATGATATTCACTTACTCGACCTGCTACCACAGATCCAGTAGGAATAGTGTCATCACCTGTCCGATTTACGTATGACATAGCTTATGTTCTCCAGTGCTGTTTCAGCAAAGTTGCTGCTCAGGTATATTCATGTTTATGCTTAAGATTAAATAGCTAAATCATCTGTTTTTATATCTATCAATAGAAATATTTAATAAATCTATCTTTAGTGATAAAAAACAGACTGACCTCCTTAACAAATTTTAATAAAATTTCGGATTTATTTTTTATATATTAATTAATCGTTTTTTAAAGATTCCCCATATAAAATAAATAAAAAATTTTAATTTACAATACAGTTATTAGCTGCTATCGTAACCCAGCTTTTATTTTGTAGGCAATTTAACTTCATACAAAAGTTTGTAAACCTGATTAAAAGATACGAAAAAAAATAATTAGACAACCAATAAAATATTAACGCATCTTGACTGCGGTGCCTGTGGCAGTAATCAGCAATAGGACTCCTGACTGGTCAATATTGATTGTGCCAGTATCAATTTCAATCCCAATCACAGCATTTGCTCCTAAACGTTGTGCTCGTTGTTCTAATTCTTCTAGTGCCTTGCGTTGACCCTGCTCAAATAAACGCTCATAGCTACCAGTGCGTCCACCAATAATATCTCGAATACCAGCCAAAAAATCCCGCAAGAAATTGCTGCCGTAAACTACTTCTGCTGTCACAATGCCTAAATATGACTCAATAACGGCTCCTTGAATCACATCAGTGGTAGTTATAATCATAAATTAGCCTCCCAGATAGCATATAGGTTAATATTTATTATTAAAATCCTCTAATCAGTGTAAATTTATTTACACATTCATAATTAGCCTGCGTTGAGATAGGTTTGATAAACATACTCTCACACAATTTTAGACTGCGATCGCTTTCAGCAGGTACGAAGTGCCATTGCAACTGCGCTTTCACTTGTAGTATTGTCCTAAAAATGAATCAAGATTTAAAGGAGCGTTTTGCTTTTTGAATTTATCTTATCGTGTAATGACCAAAAAAGGATGTAGACAATTGATGGAGAACGACTGTTCGCAAGCAAGGTGTGCGGCTTCGCTAAAGGTAGTATAAAGAAGGAAAAATTGGATATACAGTTAGCAAGTTGTTAAGTTAAATACTCAATAGGAATTAATATTCAATAATTTATCGGATTGGCGTATCACCTATTGGCTTTTGAGAATTTACACGTATAACTACTGATAAGAAAGAGTGTAATTTTGATGTTGTCCTGAATTTATATGTAAAGTAACATCATTTCAGCATTTATACTTCGCATTTCATCTTTCAGTAAAAACTCTGTGATATAGCACTGATTATAGTGAATGAACTATGAATATCTTAATTCATACGAATAAATACAGTTTTCAAAAGTCCATATTTTTGTTTTAATGTACAAGAAAAAAAGTCCTCTAAAATTTCAGGAATTTTACTGTGTACAAGCCAACATCATTTGTGTTTAGTGTGGTGTTACTAGGATGTTTTGCCTTCAGCATACCTTCAGTGGCTCAGGCTCAGGTATTAGTGGCGCAAGGCAAAAACCCCCAATTAAAGCAACTACTAGAAGACGGACGGAGGTTAGTGGATACCGGCGATTATGGTGGTGCGATCGCTGTTTATCAGCAAGCAGCTAGCCTAGATCCCAAGAATGCTAAAATTCATTCAGGTATTGGCTACTTGTACGCTCAACAGGGAAATTACCAGGCGGCATTAACAGCTTATCGTCGGGCGATCGCCATCAACCCTAACAATAGTGATTTTTACTACGCTGTGGGTTACATCAAAGCGAATTTGGGCGATACGCCTGGGGCAAAGGAAGGCTATCGTCGGGCCATACAGCTGAACCGTAACAATGTTAACGCCTATTTAGGATTGGCTGTGACGCAATCTCGTATGGGAGACTATGGTGCAGCTACCTGGGCATACGAGCAAGCAATCGGCTTGGATAAAAACAATGCCCAGACTTATGAGTTGATGGGTTCAATGTATAAACAGCGACGACAAACCAAACAAGCGAACAGCTTGCTTCAGAAAGCCCGTGACTTGTACAAGCGACGCAATGACTCAGATGGCGTCAACAGGGTAGAAGCCATGCTGCGACAGTTAGGAGGATGAAGTTAATCTAACTGGCGTCCCGTTAATTCCACAAAGATATCTTCCAGGTTAGAGGGACGCACCATCATTCCGGTTTTATCGGGCTATTCATTCAAGTAGACATTTGCTGCTTTCAGGGATGGGAAAAACAAATATTCCCAGCGACGAGCGTCATGACTTTTCACTTCAGACACACCCAATTCCTTGATCACCAAACCTTCACTGTGAATTGATTAATCAGTAGTTGTCGCTGCGGGTTGCTAATATGATGTAGCCTCCCGTGCAGTTGCATTTTTTCAACTCAGATGATGTCGTTGTCAGTCTAATCCCTGATGAAATTAAGATTTTGCAGTGCGGATACTCAGGTATTTAGTTTTTAAGTTTTTAAGTAGACAAGTTTTCAGCTAAATTCAATAATTTGATATTAACTGATACCGATTACCTGTGAGGTTGATCCAAAACTTGGGGCTTAAGCCCCAAGTCTGACCAAGGTTGATTTTATGCAGTTTTACATAAGAACTCTTGCAAAAGTTTTTTATGATATAATAAAAAGTTTGCTTTCTTTGTGATTAGGACTTGAATTAGCAGTGAAATTTTGGAGAGCCAA
>NZ_JBALCP010000064.1:0-135323 GCF_036919675.1 Nostoc sp. | reverse complement strand
TCCAGGTGAGGAATGATCTTAATCCGAGTCCGAGGCATCACTGTACACCAATTTTACTTCCATTAAATAATACTATCTATTGCAACTTGGTATAAAGGCGAACAACTGTTGCTCTTTGGGTGCAGCCAAACATTTCACCAAGGTAACGATGAATACCTACTCCCATGTCTCCTGTTGCAGTGAGTTTGAAGTTCACTTCTTCAAATCCATATTCACGGAAAAATTTACGGACAGCCTCAGAGTGGGGAATACCGTTAGAGTGTCCACGAGTCCAAATCACAAAAGCACCTTGTTTGCTCAGAAAACTCAGGTTTTTCAGCAAGCGATTGAGTTCAGATTCATCTGCGAGATTGCCGAATACACCACATACAATCACAATATCTGCTGGTACTGCTCCTACATAGTTAGAGGAGATAGTTCCATCACCATTGATAAACTCAATTTGTTTTGTCAAACCCAACGATTCTATTGTTTCTTGTCCACGTTCAACTAGTTGTGGATTTAGCTCTACTAGTCGAGCATAAACATCTTTTGTCCGTGGGTGATTTGATAACGTTCCTAGCAAATCTCGTCCATCACCCGCGCAAACACTAACTATACGGATTAACCCTGGTTGGGACAAGTTTAAGCTATGGGAAATGTATTCCTGCACAATTTGCAGGCGTTGTTGCAATTTTGGTTCGTTCTTGTAGAGGTCGTGCCATTCAAACCAGTTTTTTACCATAAGAGGTGATTTCCGTTTCCATTAACTATGAGGAAAGCAAAGTGACAAACAAACTGGGCAGTTTAAAATACGGTAAACTTATCGGTCAACCGTATTTTGTGATTGAACGCAGACTATCATGGAAATTCATTCAAGATCAAGTCTTTTTTCTTTGGTTTGTGAATGCGGCAATTTAACAGTTGAGAGCTTGCGAGACAGCTTTGTATTCCAATCGAGGAAAGCTCACAGAAATACTGGGCTGGAGTCGATGCGACAAAATCAACACAGATGCACTACATATTTCAGTCCGATTCGGCCAAAATTCAAATTTGTATTGCTCAAAACTTAATTGCTCTGTATTCCTCCAGTCGGATAAATTATACTACGGCAAGTCGATAGTTATTTAGTAGTATTTATGTTATTTAGAACACCAATTCAGTAATCCTGGAAGAACCTTTCCCCCTACCCCTCTGCTACGAGAAGAGGAGAGCAATGCAAAAAAGTGAGATCCTCATGAAATGAGCTTTCTTGCGTAAGTCCTGTAAATGTGGGTAGTTTACCCTAAAGCTATTCTTTATAACCCGCCAAAGCAGGCTTTATTTATATTGCATTGCAAATCTAGAGCTTCGGCCGCGCTAGTAATAATCCTAAGTCTGCCGATTGCATGGTTCACAGCGGCTATGAACTCACCCCTGCAATAGATGCAATATAGTCGCAAAATATCGCACATGTCCTTGGCAGTCTGTTTGGCAGGAACTACGAAGTAGCCAATGCTACACTAATTCAGTGTGCGACGCCTGCGGCGGGCTACGCCTACGCATTCTTTAAGGAATTTATCACAAAATTATCCCATCTTTTGGGGTAGAGAAAAAACTGTTAAGTTATGTAAAAAAAATTCACAAACATCACAATAATTTGTAATAAATAATGAGGCAGCAGCATTGTATAAAGAGAACTTGGGAGTAAAAAACAACATCTTAATCAGGTTTTCCAATCGTTCACAGAAGTTTTAAGTTTTTTAACAAAAGTTTTAATCTGAAAGCCTGGAGATCGTAAACTTATTTCTTGGATGTCTGTTTTAAACCTTTCGGGACTCGTCAGTCAGTGCGGACATCAAAAAAAACTGAACCATTCAGTTTTGAGTCCAACTATTCTTAACGAAGCAAATTAGGAGATTTAGACAATGGTTTTAGATGCATTTGCAAAAGTAGTTACCCAAGCTGATACACGTGGGGAATATCTCTCCGATGCACAATTGGATGCATTGAGCGAAATGGTCAAAGATGGTAACAAGCGTACAGATGCCGTTAACCGCATTACCAGCAGTGCGTCTGCTCTTGTTGCTGCTGCGGCTCGTGATTTATGGGCAGAACAACCCCAATTGATCAGTCCTGGTGGTAATGCTTACACCAGCCGTCGCGCAGCTGCTTGCATCAGAGACTTGGACATCATTCTTCGCTATATCACCTATGCTATCTTTGCTGGCGATTCAAGCGTACTAGATGACCGTGCCCTCAATGGATTGCGGGAAACCTACTTGGCATTGGGAACTCCAGGAGCGTCAGTTGCTGTTGGTATTCAGAAGATGAAACAAGCTTCCCTGGCCATTGTCAACGATACAAATAACATCACCAGAGGAGATTGCAGTGCTCTGTCATCTGAAATAGCTAGCTATTTTGATCGTGCTGCTGCTGCTGTGGCTTAAGCCAAGCATTGCTGATGTTGACTAAATAATTGTCCATCGGACAAAACAAAATTTCAACCATAAAGTTTTGAAAGGGAAATACCAAAATGTCAAAAACACCTCTAACTGAAGCAATTGCATCGGCTGACTCTCAAGGTCGCTATCTCAGCAGCACCGAGATTCAAGTTGCTTTTGGTCGCTTCCGCCAAGCGCCAGCTAGCTTACAAGCAGCAAAAGCATTGAGCGCTAATGCTCAACGCTTGACCGAAGGTGCTGCTCAAGCGGTGTATAACAAGTACCCTTACACCACTCAACAACAAGGCCCCAACTTCGCAGCTGATGCACGCGGCAAAGGCAAGTGTGTACGTGATATCGGCTACTACTTGCGGATTATCACATACGCTTTAGTTGTTGGTGGCACAGGTCCCTTGGATGATTTCTTGATTTCTGGCTTGGCTGAAATCAACCGGACTTTTGATCTATCTCCTAGCTGGTACATTGAAGCCCTCAAGTACATCAAAGCTAACCACGGTCTAAGCGGTGATCCAGGTGTTGAAGCAAATTCCTACATCGACTATGTAATCAATACTCTAAGCTAGAGTATTTCTTTAGCCCGGAGAGGAAATCAGCTCTTATGACAAGGAAGTTCTATGAGTTGTTTACCTCTCCGGGCAGTTTTATTTTCAAAAGACTGTTAAAAGACTAGAAAAAAATTTTCTAAAAAGTTTTCAGTTTTGCAGTTAAAACTGAGGAGGTTTTAAAGATGGCAGCTTTGGGACAAGCAGCAAGATTAGGGATTGGAGCATTTGAAAACTCACCACTGGTAGAACTACGTCCTGATCGAACAGAAGCAGATGTGGCAGTGGTTATCCGGGCGGCTTACCGTCAGGTTTTGGGTAATGCATATATACTCGAAGGAGACCGTCTAGAGAGTGCAGAATCACTGTTGCAGCAAGGTACAATCTCCGTGCGGGGATTTGTGCTAGCCATTGCTCAATCAGAACTCTATCGGGATAAGTTCTTCCACTCCAACTCACAAACTCGGTTTATCGAGTTGAATTATAAGCATTTATTGGGGCGTGCCCCGGAAGATGAGTCAGAGATTTCTTTCCATGTTGAGCTTTACAACTCACAAGGTTACGAAGCTGAAATTAACTCTTACATTGACTCATTAGAATATCAAGAGAATTTTGGCGAAAATATTGTGCCCTATTATCGAGGCTTTAAAAGTCAAGTAGGACAGAAAAATGTTGGCTATAGCCGACTGTTCCAACTTTATCGGGGTTATGCCAATAGCGATCGCGCCCAAGGACAAAAACAAGGACGGCTAACCTGGGAAGTAGCTAAGAATCTAGCTTCACCCATTTACCCAGTCTCCGCCGGAGCCTTAACAGGCCTCTCTACAGGTGGCCGCGGCGAAACATACCGGATTAGAGTGCTACAAGCAGCTTCCCCGAACTCAGCAGTAGTGCGGCGGGGAACTGCGGAATTGATCGTCCCCTACGAGCAACTTTCTAGTAAATTGCAGCAGTTGAATCGCAAGGGCAGTAGAGTGATTAGCATTACTGCCGTATAAATAGGGAATCGGAGGGGAGTAGGGAGTGGGGAGGAGCTACTGCGGTCTTGGAGTTTACCCAAGTGGAGCAAGTGGCATTAGGGAGTAGGAAGGTTTACCACTCCCCATTCTCCACTCACTACTCCCCTTAGCAATTACTAATTACAAAAGGAAAATTACCAATGGCTATTACAACAGCAGCGTCTCGTCTGGGGACAGAGCCTTTTACTGATCAGGCTCCTGTAGAATTGCGTCCAAATGCAACCAAAGAAGACATAGAGAGAGTCATTGCTGCCGTCTATCGTCAGGTGTTGGGCAATAACTATATATTGGCAGCTGACCGCCTCACAAGTGCTGAATCTATCCTGCGTGATGGGAAAAATACAGTGCAAGAGTTTGTGCGTCAAGTAGCTAAATCAGAACTATACAAATCCAAGTTTTTCTACGACAATTTCCAAACTCGCGTCATCGAACTCAACTATAAACATTTGTTGGGTCGTGCCCCCTATGATGAGTCTGATGTGGTTTATCACTTAGACTTGTATCAAGCTAAGGGATATGAAGCCGACATCGATTCTTACATTGATTCGCCAGAGTATCAATCTAACTTTGGTGAAAATATTGCGCCTTACTATCGCGGCTTTAAAACCCAAACAGGACAGAAAACTGTAGGATTTAGCCGGATATTCCAACTTTATCGCGGCTATGCCAGTAGCGATACCTCCCAGCTCAAAGGCAAGTCCTCCCGCCTAGCCAGCGAACTAGGTCGCAATAGTGCATCCATCGTTGTTCCTCCATCTGGTGGTCCCTCAGGCTTTTCATACGTTGCTTCCGAAAAAGGTGTTACCCCCAACAGTACTTTCGGTGGTGCGGGAACTTTTGGTAAAGAAGGCAGACTCTACCGCATTGAAGTGGCAGGTGTTTTTGGAGGTGGGTATCCTAGCACACGCCGTGTCAATCAAGCGGTAGTTATACCATATGAAGAACTATCTAGTTACTTCCAGAGAGTGGTAAAACAAGGTGGTAAAATAGCCAGTGTGAAACCCCTTTAGTGTCATTTGTCAATAGTCATTAGTCATTATTAAAGACAAAAGACTAATGACAATTTATAATTTGGAATTAATTTTATGCTTGGACAAATTAGTAGTAGAACTAGTAGTCGCTACTTTCGGTATGAAGTAGTCGGTCTGCGCCAAAGCGAAGAAAGCGAAAAAACCAACTATCCGATTCGTTCTAGTGGCAGTGTATTTTTCACAGTGCCTGAGAATCGGATGAATAAAGAAATGCAGCGGATTACTCGCTTGGGTGGCAAAATAGTCAGCATTCAGCCATTGAACGCTGAAGCTAAAACAGATAGCGGACAGAGCAATCCTCCTTCTTCTAATGAATCCCAGTCCGCAAAAATTTGAAGATTTATCACCGACAGGTGACTTTGCCAACGGTGAATCTTTAACAGTAGAGCAAGCGATCGCTAATCTTGAAAGTGTAGATTTAGGCTTGCGATTTTATGCTGCCTGGTGGTTGGGTAGGTTTCGCATAGGTGAAGCAGCTGCGATTACAGGACTGATCAAAGCTTTAGAGGATGAAGCCGACAGGACACCAGAAGGCGGATATCCTCTGCGACGGAACGCAGCTAGAGCCTTAGGGAAACTAGGCGATCGCCAGGCAGTATCACCTTTAATTAGGTGTTTAGACTGCTCAGATTTTTATGTTCGGGAAGCAGCGGCACAATCCTTAGAGATGCTAGGCGATCCGGTTTGTATTCCCGCCCTAATCAAGCTATTACAACTAGGTTTGCAGGATGGGCAACTGATATCACAGCCTGATTTATCTCAACCCTACGACGCCATTTTAGAAGCCTTGGGAACTTTGAGGGCAACTGAGTTCATCCCTTGGGTAAAACCATTCTTAGAGCATCCAATCGAATTAGTGCAATATGCTGCCGCCCGAGCCATGTATCAATTAACCCAAGAACCAGTTTATGGAGAACGGTTGGTACAAGCTCTGGCGGGAGAAAAATTGCAATTGCGTCGGGCAGTGTTAGCAGATTTGGGAGCGATTGGATATCTACCCGCAGCAGATGCGATCGCCCAGACTCTTGCTGAAAATAGCCTAAAGCTAATTTCTCTAAAAGGATTACTAGAACATCAAGTTAACCACATAACACCAAGCACTTTCTCAGAAGGTGCGATTAAACTCATTAATTTGATGGATTCGCTGTTGTAGTGATAAATTCAAGATAATCAGTTGTCATTAATCCGTTTAAATTAAATATTTACCACACATAAACCCCCAACCCAACTGCAAAATCAGGGCTAGGGGGTTTATCTATGATGTCAACTACGGATAGCTTAAGCTACAATTGGCTGACGACTAATTACCGATGAAAAATTATTATGAATAACAGTGATCTTGCCAAAATATTGATCCGGGCTGTGGAAGAAGCAGATTCCTCGGATCGCTTATTAGATGCAGTTCAGGATTTAGCAGCAGCTGGTATGGAGGAAGCTGTTCCCACACTAATTGCAGCTTTGGGCTACAACAATCCAGGGGCGGCGGTGGCGGCGGTAGATGGATTAATTGCGATCGGGGAAATCGCAGTGCCGCCATTGTTAAAACTAATTGATGACTACAACTACGGCGCTAGAGCCTGGGCACTTCGTGCCTTAGCGGGAATTGGCGATGTTCGGGCGCTCGATACCTTGTTAGAGGCAGCAAAAAACGATTTTTCCTTAAGTGTACGGCGGGCAGCTGCCAGGGGATTAGGCACTTTGCGCTGGCATCAAGTACCGCCTGAGAAACTGGAATCTGTTCAGACTCAGGTATTAGAGGCGCTATTATTAATTTCTCAAGATCCAGAGTGGGTAGTGCGCTATGCGGCAGTGACGAGTTTAGAAACACTAGCCGTTGCAGTGGCAGTCACTTCATCTGATCAAGCGTCGCGGATTACAAATCAACTCCAGCAAATGCTCGATACAGATGCCGATCTCGGAGTTCGCACCCGTGTAAAGTTTGCACAGGAAAAAATTCAGCAGCAACAACATCAAGAACAACATCAAGAAGTGTTTGCACCTAAAATAAAGCTACAAGAGACTGAAGTGCCTGAAGTGACTGAAGTGCCTTATCGTGGCGGTGGAAGACGTTAAGTAATTCGTTTATTGCCGATTCCAATTGCATAGAATACAGCCTGTCGTGAGTGTTTACTGAAAGTTTCACTTTCCCAACTTGAAGTTTCATGTTCCAAGCTTGAACTTTCTGGCACTATCGTATTCGGGGCAAAATGACCTATGGGTTTGGTGGAGGTAAGCCGCCGCGTCAAATCAAACAGTTTTATCTGGGCTATTGAGAAACTGTGTTACTTCAAGGAGTGAAAGTCACTAAAACTGATCCTTATGGGCTTGTGGGAGTTGCATTCACCCGTGATCCTATCAGTGGAGAACTGTGGTACATCTAAGCGTGATAAAAACTCCCACCCTCCAGACGTTTCGGAAATACAGCCAGCGATTCGATATTGAGGAAAGCTTTTTGGATGACAAGGCAGGTGGCTTTGAGTTGAAACGCTCTCAATTTAAGCAAAATTATCCTCAGAGTTTGCTAAACAATAAACCTAAGACTCTGGTAGCCAAAAGCAAGTCTGTAGATGCAAACGGTGTTGAGTTGCATTCAAGGAAATAGGAGATACCATGTGCCAAGAGCGATCGCAACGGACAATAGCAACTGAATATTGAGACAAGGGTGGAACTTCTTTAACTACAGATGTAGTCTGATTATCTTTGAGAACTCGGAAATGCCCTCCCCACTCTGGGTTCCATCCTTCATTTAAATAGAAAAGTTGAGTTACATGTTTACGCGGGATATCTGTATGAGGACGGTTCCAGAACCCTAAATCATGTCGTGTTAAATAAATTGTTAGTGAATGGTTTTTCAAATCCAAATTAGTAAGATGCTCCATCGCCTCTCGATAATCAGGAGTGAGAAGTTGTTCAATCAATTTTTGCCAACTAAGACTCAGATCCTTAATATCTTGTAGACCTTTGTACTTACTTTCATCCAGAATGCAGCGTGCAAAAAACCTGTAGTCATTATATGTATATTCCGGGTATCCATCTGGCTCAAAGTCTCTAGCATGATATTCTTTATAGTTTGTAGTCGGAAAACTATTTGCTAGTTCAGATTGTACTAAAGTGTCAAGCAAGTTTTCAAACACAATCCATTTATAAGGAATTGACTGCATAGTTGCATTACTAATTGCACTCAAATTCAACATGATCCCCCTTAAAAAACTTTCAAATAGTCTATTGCTGTTTAACTAAATATCGCTCCAGATCGTCTATCATCCGATTGGCTGCAAGGGGACCAAACTGAACCCAGTAAAACCCCACCTCATGAACTTTTTCCTGTTGGACAACTTTCAACTTTGACCACAATGGTTCTGCTTTCAGTTGCTCAAGTATTGGGTGTAAATCCTTTTTGCCCAGTGCGTCTTCTGATACTAGAAATAAAATATCCCCATCTAACTCACTCAGGAGTTCCTCTGATAAAGCATAGGCAGCAGGGCCACCCCCTAGACTCAGGGTTGCTTGACTATCCAAAGTTTGAGAGTAAGGACGTGCAACACCCGCATCTTTAAGAATAACTCCTGAAAAACTTGCCTTCGCCCACAGCCAAAGTGCATCAGTACGCAATTCGGCAACCGAGACTAAAGTTGTGTTCAGGCGATCGCCCATTTTTGCTTTAAACTGTTTTAAACGTGCATAATAATTATCCATTACCTGCTGGGCTGTTTTAGTTTTACCCAGAACACTGGCTGTGAAAGCAAAAGATTCTTTCCAAGCTCCACTGGCTCCAGGAGGAGCCAAAACAGTGGGTGCAATGTGTGATAACAGTGGATAAATATCTTGATGAAAATGCATACCAAGAATTAGGTCTGGTTTGAGAAACAAGACTTTTTCGATACTAGGAGACAGCCAATCTACATCTTCAATACCTGATAGCGGGCCTACTAATCGCTGCAATTGTGAGACAAATAACTTTGAGGCAGCTATAGGTTTGATCCCCAACGCCAAAGCATTTTCTAAACAACGACCACTAAGCACAACAACTCGTTGAGGATGAGCAGGAACTATTGTCTTACCCATAAAGTGCTGAACTACTCGAACCTGACTTAAAGAAGAAACACTCTTATCATGGCTAACTTTTGGGTAATTAAAAAAGAAACAACCGTTTAGCCACACTACCACAGCAAGCAACCCTAAAAGGGGCAGGCATCGGACAAAACACTTGCCTAACCAATGAGTTGTTCTCATTAAAATTCCCACTTTACTGTCAACTGTGCTGTATACGGACGACCAGGAATAATTCTTTGGAGATAGTCAAAGCTTGCTTCATAATATCGAACATTAAATATGTTATTCAAGTTGAGTCCTATGCTAAGGTTATTATTCCGATAGTACAGAGCTGCATCGGTGAGAAAGTAGCTTGGGATTGTAAATGTATTCAAACTATCTGGCTTATTATCTCCAATGTAGTTAAAGCCAATTCCACCTCCAAAACCTTTGAGAGAGCCAGCAGAAAAGGTGTAAGTTGTCCACAAACTAGCGACATGCTCTGGTACTCCCTCTACTCGATTCCCGACTGGAATATCATTGTCTTTGGTAACGCGTGCGTCTGTATAACCGTAGAAGCCAATCACATTCCAACCGGGAAGAATTTCTCCGGTGACACTCAGTTCTACTCCCCGACTTCTTTGTTCTCCTGTTTGCACACTATAATCGGGATCGGTAGGATCGGTAGTTAAAATGTTAGTTAGTGTCAGATCATATAAAGCAAGTGTTGCTGAAAGTTTGTTATCGAATAAATCAGTCTTAACACCCACTTCATACTGAGTACCTAGCTGTGGTTTAAAAAGGCTGTCATTTTTATCTGCACCCGTTACTTGTTCAAAAGAGCGGCTATAGCTGGCGTAGAGTGAGACAGGCGCTATGGGTTGATAAACTATGCCTACCCTTGGACTAAAGGCAGAATCAGACTGGACACTCGCCGTTGATGCAATCCGATCAGCATACTCGTTCTCTACTAAGTCATAACGTCCGCCCACAAGCAGTTTGAGGTTATTGGCAAGTGTCACTTGGTCTTGAAGATAAAAGCCCAAAGCATCATCTCTGGTGTAGATATCAATTCTTCCAAGAGTATCACCTAGTGGTTGACCATACACTGGGTTAAAGACATCAAGAGGGGCCGCAGCTGTTCTAATTATACCAGTGCTTCGGGTTTGTCTGAATAAGTCAAACCCCAGCAATATTTTGTGTTTAATACTACCAGTGTTAAAATCACCAACAACATGAGTATCTAAAGTATAAGCTTCATACTCTGTTGGCTTTGAATAAGTAATCTGTGTTCTTTGGATAGTGCGGTTGTCTGCTTCCAGTAAACTGGAAACATCTGTTTCACGTAAATCAGTGGTTAAAAATGCAGCTTGAAATGAATTACTAATAGACCAGTTATCGTTAAAGCGATGTTCTAGATTGTAATTATATCTATTAAGCTGGCGGTTAAAGAAATCAGTCGGTTCCCCTAAATAACGGTTAATAGGGATTTTGCCATTTGGGTTAGGAAGTATAGTTGCACTAGCAATCTGATCATCACCAGTACCTAGCGACTGTTGTATGTCTTCATATTCTGAATCAAAAGTTAGATTTGTATTTTTCCCTATTCGCCAATTAATAACAGGCGAAACGAAAAAACGCTTTTCATTATAAAAATCAGTAAAGTCTTCTGCGGTTCTGTAAGAGGTATTTAAGCGATACGACAGACTGCCATCTTTTGTCAGAGGACTAGAAACGTCAAGTGAGGGTTCAAAAAGTTCATAACCACCACGCCTTACCTCTAAGGCATAGTAAGGCTGACTCAAAGGCTTTTTAGTAACTATATTAATGATTCCACCTGGATTGACTTGACCATAAATTACAGAGTTTGGCCCTCTAACAACTTCTGCTCTATCTATATTTGTCAGCGAACTTGAAAAAGCAGCAACATCTGCAAAGCGATCTTTGATGCCGTTCCTATAAACGTTTCTGGCTGTAAAACCTCGAATAGAAAAAGTGTCTGCAATTCGAGATGAAAAATTATTTTGGACAACGCCAGCATTTCTGAGTATCCCAATTAAGTTACGCGGTTGTTGGTCTTCGATAACCTGCTGAGGAATCACCTGAACCGAAGCAGGAATATCACGCAATGGTGTATCTGTTTTCGTTGCAGTAGTAGCATCTGGTACCCGATAATTTGTATCTGGTGGAGCAATCACATTTAACTCAATGGGCTTTTCTGGCTCTGATGTAGATGGTTTTTGTTCTGGCGTTATTGGCTGTTGAGCAGTGGAAGCACTAGGAGTCACTCCAAAAACTAAACCTTCTTTTGTACTATCAAACAACTCCACCGCAGGCGCAAAAGCTTCCCCAGTCACCGTTACTCGCAAGGTGTTTGCATCTAAATTTGCAACTGTAATTAATGCAATTCCGGCTACTGGCTTTGATTGTCTAAAATCCCCACTTCTTAGTTGCAACTTGGCATTAGGGATATCTGCAATATAGGAATTACCCTCAGTTTTCGGTAAAACTTGTAATTTAAGAGAATTAGCTGTGACTAAAATTAACTCTATCCCTTTATCAGTAGAGTTAACCTTCACATCCGTAACTAATACCACATCTGTAGTTGCTTGACTAAGTTCAGGAAATTTATTCTGTCTGGGTACTCTCCATAAATATGAAGCATTAGTTTTAGAAAGCTGTAGCTGATTCAATGTTTGAATTTCTTGGAAGACTTCACCTGAACGCACTAAAGTCTTTTTGACTAACGGTTGTTCAGAATATGCTGGATTGGCTAAAGTTAGAGAAACAATAGATATTAACCAGCAAATAGCAGGATATTTTAGTTTGATGAACATTTTAGATCCACTCCTCAATGGGTACTAAGTCTTGAAATTGGCAATTATGTATAATTTCCTTCTCAGCCCCTAGTTCCCAAGTACTGTTACTAATTAAGTTGGTGAAAAAAATGTGTTTATACCAACCTGATTATTGTAAAAATATACAACTTTTCAATATTTGCGTCTTATTCGAGCCGGAATTTTTTTATTCCATCCGGAATTTTTATTTCTGGCAGGACTTAGGAGTTACCCCAAACTTCTTACGAAAAGCATTACTAAATGAAGGTAGGCTAGCATAGCCTACTGTCTGTGCAACTTCTGTAACTTTCATATTTCCTTCAATAAGCAGCTTATAGGCTAATTCCATCCGGCGGTGGTGCAGATAGCCAAATACCGTAGTCCCAAAAATCTGTTTAAAGCCTTGCTTCATTGTGCAATCATTTAAACCAACTTGTCGTGCTAGCTGGATAAGAGAGGGTGGGTTGTCTAAATGTTTCAACAAAATTTCCCTAACATCATAGATGCAGTCAATATCTGATGGTTTGAGTGGATTAATCTGGAAGCAACCTTGCCTGATTTGTACTTCTTGATCAACTACCATTGCAACTAGTTCCCAAATCTTACCTTCAAGATAAATTTGTTTAGTAAAGCCTTGGTAGGGACATTGAAGAATTTGCTGCACTACTATTTGCATTGCGGGAGTTTGAGTTCCATAGCGTTCATAATTCGGTTGATCCCAACGTCTAATAAGATGTTCTAATTCTCTTGGAAGTTTACCAGATCTATTTTCTGTAAAGTAGCGAAATGCATTTGGATGTATGTGAACAGCTACTTCTACTATTCGCTGTGATTTAGCCTCGAATACATCACACTCAGATGCCATCCCACTACCACTCAAAAAGTATTCTCCAGTCTTGAACTCAAGGTCTTTAAATTCGCTCTCTAGCAAAACAAAGAATCGAAATTCTAATGGATGTTTTCGCTCGTGACATTTTAAAATTAATGATTTGGGCTGCTGATAATTGGAAATGTCTAAAGATATGCCATCTCGTAGCTGAATATGTCGCCAATACCCTTCCCCAAATTGATATTTTCTGGTAATATCAAAACTATCTAAAATATTATTCTGAATTATGTCCGCTTGATCCAGTAGTTTTAAATAATCTGCTTGTGAAAGGATAAGTGTCATAGTAATAGGAACTTGGTAAAATTTGGGGAGGTTCTTGTTATTTATGTTTTCGAGTGGTTGATTGCTGTAATAAATTGGTGAATATCATAATTAAATAAACCTTTTTTATAGCGATGACACTAGAATTTATAATTATCTTTTAACTGGATAACATCTTTTTTAGGAGCAATAAGTAGTTGCCATAAATAAATATTTTTTTTATTCAGTTCATTTGGTAATGTTGGTGGATCTATCTGTCTGTCTTAATAAATTAAAAACAAAAAAAGCACATTGATTAATTAAATTTGATTTTGTTGGACTAAAATTTATCCAATCACAAATTAGCTAAAAATCCTTTGAAACAAAGGATTTTTAGCTAGCTCTCTGCTCATGGCGTTGCCAGACCAACTAATAATAGTTAAAATTATCACTGAAGCAAGTATTATAAATGTAATCAATTTAACAGTTTAATCAAATTTTACCAACAATGGCGGTATACTGAGAGAGCAAGTCTTAATTGAAGAGATGGATTGCGATCGCACTTACAATATGACGAACAATTTGCCAGGTGATTACCCACTCTTTATCAAAAACCACATCCTGAAGCCAAAGATTGAATTTCTCCCTGGATATTGCCACGGGCAGATGGTTCGGCGAACTCTAACATTAAAGGCGTAAAGTAGATAGGCGATCGCTGTAAAAATCCTTCTAAAACCTGCCGACGACCTGTGATATAATCTGCCTCTGCCACCCAGCTATATTCTTGACGAATGGCATGGGCGTATTCTGGATATTGGACTGCGTTTGTAGCCAAAATCGCTAAATCTGCATCAAGTAGGACTTGGCTATCATAGTCATCCACCGCAGCTTGGTGGTCTTTAGTGTTCAGAATCAGACGCGTGACAGTAGTTATGGTACTTTCTGGAATACCCAAATTACTCAGCAATTCAAAAGCATAGTCTGCGCTTCGTTGTTCATTATCTTGAGCTTGAGTGTCATACACTACATCGTGAAACCAGGCAGCTAGTTGAACAGCAGCTAAGTTGTTCGTGTAGCCTTGCAAAATCTGAATTATGCTCAGGATGTGATCAATGTGTTTTAGTGTGTGGTAATAGCGACCAGGGGTAGAATAAGCTGCAACCAAGCGATTAAAGGCTTTCTCAGCTGCTACCTGGTCAACGCCAAAGGGTTGGAGTGTGTGTTGCCAGTTATAAAATAAAATATCCATAAAATTTTCTGTAGGCATAGAGTGAGTATACCCATTCTTAGTATTGGAAAAAATAAGTACATGCTGTTAAAACAGCAGTAGAAGACTTCAAGTAGAACCTCACCTTCTAACTCCGTTAGGAGAAAGAGGGGACAAATTTTCCTCCCTTTACTTGCAGCTACGGTGTACACACAAGTATGACCAGCATAAGTTTCAATTCTAGTAGTTTCGTAGGGTGCGTTATGGACACGCCGAAATAACAAATGCGTTCGCCGAAATAACAAATGCGTTCGCCGAAGCAACAAATGAGTTCGCCGAAGCAACAAATGAGTCTGCCGAAGTGACAAATGAGTTCGCCGAAGTGACAAATGAGTTCGCCGAAGTAACAAATGAGTTCGCCGAAATAACAAATGAGTTCGCCGAAATAACAAATGCGTTTGCCGAAGTAATAAATGCGTTCGCCATGATTGCAACAATTTAGCTTTGTCACGCCAGCGTAACGCACCCTTCTCCTATCGGAGACGCTACGCGAACGGGTGACGGGGGTTGTCTGCTGAGTTCCCGGATTTGCGGTAGTTGGCTGTGGTGGTGTGGCTGTTGGCGCTGGCACTTGTATTTTTTCACCTAACCACCAGCCAACTAGTGCGCCTACTAATAGACACCCGACTAACCACCAAGTTGATTGTCTGCTGAACTTATCCGAAAAAACTTGCTGTTGAATCGCCGCCGAGAGCAAGTTGCCGACGAGATTAACGACTAAGCCAACAACAACTCCAGCGATCGCATATACAGATATGGACACAGTAGTTTTGCTCCTACTAATAGTAATTATTGCGACGGAGTACTTTTTCTTGAAATTATAATTAGCACATTGTCTAAAACATTAAAATATACTTCTAAAATTTTTCACAAACTGAGCTAAAAACCCTAAAGGTAATGTTACCAGCAGTTGCGGCTTGTCTCTACAATATGCTGCTAACAGGTTGTTTCCCCCGCAACTTCACAGACGATCCCTTTCTGGCAGTTTTACAGAATAATCCCATACTAATTCGCCAACGAGATGCAACAATTATGCAACCCCTAGCGCAGGTGATTGATTTAGCGTTGGTTGATAAGTCAGAAATTCACTTTAAGAGTGCAGTTGAATTTAAGCGGACATTGTTAAGTGCGTTGTCATAGTAGAGTTTATAGCAGTTTTTATGTATTTAATCCACATCTATCGTCGGGGCGCAATGCCTCTACAATGGAATATTTTTTAATTGGAAGTCCTTAGAACAGCACCGCGTAAGTAAACCATTCTAAATCAATGAAATCATTGTGGTATATGAATTACGAATTATGCATCATGGTGACAGCTAAATGAAAGCGTCAAAATAGAAGACATAGGCTTTGTACAAAAAGCCTTGCCTTGATTAACGGAGTTTATTATCAGTGGTATTACAAGTACAAGCAAGCACCTACGAAGCTCAAACCCAAGAAATTGCTAAACAACTTCTAGCAGCAACGCAGGAAAATCGTTCGTTTTTTTCTTCCCTGCGGGATCAAATGCGCTGGGATGATAAATTACTAGCTTGGGCGATGAGTAATCCTGGGTTGCGGGTGCAACTATTTCGCTTTATAGATACGCTACCGGCTTTGCACAGTAAATCAGAAATTGCCTCACATTTACAAGAATATTTAGGAGAGGAGTCTGTAGAATTACCGGCAGCTTTGAAGGGAATGCTAAACTTTGCTAACCCCGACTCTATGCCCGGACAAGTTGCTGCTACAACCGTTGGTACAGCGGTTGAAACTCTCGCTCATAAATATATTTCTGGGGAAAATATTAAACAAGTCATCAAAACAGTTGAACGACTGCGAAAAGAAAAAATGGCTTTCACCATCGATTTACTTGGTGAAGCGGTGATTACCGAAGCCGAAGCGCAGTCTTATCTAGAACGCTATCTAGAATTAATCCAACAATTAGTGGAAGCATCGAAAAATTGGGCAGTTATCCCGGCTATTGATGAGGCTGATGGCGAACCAATCCCAAAAGTTCAGGTTTCTGTGAAGTTAACGGCGTTTTATTCGCAATTTGACCCTTTAGATGCTAAAGGTAGTGAGGAGCGAGTTAGCGATCGCATTCGTATTCTCTTACGTCGTGCTAAAAAGTTAGGCGCAGCTGTGCATTTTGATATGGAACAGTATGCCTATAAAGACATAACTCTCAGCATCTTGAAAAAACTGTTACTAGAAGAAGAGTTTAGGCAACGCACAGATGTTGGGATCACAATTCAAGCATATCTGCGTGATAGCGAACAAGATACCAAAGACCTAATTTCTTGGTTGAAACAACGTGGTTATCCCCTAACAATCCGCTTGGTGAAAGGCGCATATTGGGATCAGGAAACTATCAAAGCAGCGCAAAAGCATTGGCCACAACCAGTTTACAACGACAAAGCGGCAACTGATGCTAACTTTGAAACCATCACTCAGTTATTGCTAGAAAATCATCAATATGTGTATTCTGCCATTGGTAGCCATAATGTGCGATCGCACTCTCGCGCCATTGCCATAGCTGAAAGTTTAAATGTCCCTCGTCGTCGCTTTGAATTGCAAGTCCTCTACGGTATGGGGGATAAAGTTGCAAAGGCGTTGGTTGACAAGGGTTATCGGGTGAGAGTTTACTGTCCCTACGGTGAATTATTACCTGGAATGGCGTATTTAATTCGTCGGTTATTGGAAAATACAGCTAATAGCTCTTTTTTACGGCAAAATATGGAAAATCGACCGATTGAGGAGTTATTAGCGCCGCCGATTGTTAAAGAGGAGGAGAACGTACAGACGCGATTAATCGCCTCTCTCCAAACTCCTAACTCTCATTTCCTTGGGGCGGCGGATACAGATTATGCGGTGGAAGAGGTGAGAACGAAAGCAGCGCAAGCTTTCCAAAGCGTTCGTCAACAACTGGGTAGAACTTATCTGCCGTTGATTAATGGGGAGTATGTTAATCCGCCAGAATTTGTTGATTCTTTCAATCCTTCTAATTTCAGCGAGGTAATTGGTAAAGTTGGATTGATGAGCGTTGAACAAGCGGAACAGGCGATGCAAGCTGCCAAAGCAGCGTTTCCTGGGTGGAGGAAAACACCAGCTAAACAACGCGCTGATATTTTGCGGAAAGCGGGTGATTTGATGGAAGAACGCCGCGCTGAACTTTCAGTTTGGATAGTTTTGGAAGTTGGGAAACCAGTTAAGGAAGCTGATGGAGAGGTTTCGGAGGCGATAGACTTTTGTCGGTACTACGCTGATGAGATAGAACGGTTAGATAAAGGTGTTAATTACGATATTCCTGGCGAAACTAATCATTATATCTACCAACCACGGGGTATTGCTGTAGTGATTTCTCCCTGGAATTTCCCGCTAGCGATCGCTTGTGGGATGACTGTCGCAGCCTTGGTTTCAGGCAATTGTACTCTCCTGAAACCGGCCGAAACATCTTCTATCATTGCTGCCAAACTCACAGAAATCTTGGTAGATGCTGGTTTTCCCAAAGGTGTATTTCAATACGTACCTGGGAAGGGTTCGCAAGTCGGCGCTTATTTAGTAAATCATCCAGAGACTCATGTAATTGCTTTTACGGGTTCCCAAGAAGTAGGTTGTAAAATTTACGCAGAGGCGGCAACTTTAAAACCCGGACAAAAGCATATGAAACGGGTGATTGCTGAAATGGGTGGCAAGAATGCCATTATCGTAGATGAAAGTGCTGATTTAGACCAAGCTGTTGTGGGGGTAGTGCAGTCGGCGTTTGGTTACAGTGGCCAAAAATGTTCTGCCGCCTCAAGGGTGATTGTGCTGGAACCGATTTATGATACCTTTGTGCAGCGATTGGTGGAAGCGACAAAATCCTTGAATATTGGGGAAGCAGAGTTACCTAGTACACAAGTTGGGCCGGTAATTGATGCTAATGCCCGCGATCGCATCCGCGAGTATATTGAGAAGGGTAAGGCAGAAGCAGAAGTGGCGTTGGAATTACCAGCACCCGAACAAGGATATTTTATCGGCCCTGTCATCTTTAGTGAAGTATCGCCAAATGCAGTAATTTCCCAAGAAGAAATTTTTGGCCCTGTGCTGGCGGTAATTCGGGTGAAAGATTTTCAGGAAGCGTTAGCAGTCGCCAATGGAACTAACTACGCTTTGACTGGAGGACTTTATTCTAGAACACCTTCGCACATTCAGCAGGCGCAGACAGAATTTGAAGTTGGGAATTTGTACATCAACCGCAATATTACAGGAGCGATCGTTGGGCGGCAACCCTTTGGCGGATTCAAACTTTCTGGAGTCGGTTCTAAAGCAGGCGGCCCCGATTACTTACTGCAATTCCTGGAACCACGCGCGGTGACAGAAAATATTCAGCGCCAAGGTTTTGCACCAATTGAAGGTGCAGATTAAACTATAGAAAAAGGTGGGGAAAAACCCACCTTTTTTGATATACTAACCGCAAACTATAGTTTGATGAGTAATTTAGTCATAAAAGTTGCTGAATTACCTGAAGAATTTCCAGCAATTCAGGCAATTAGAATATCAGTTTTTCAGCAAGAACAAGGGGTAGATCCCGCTTTAGAGTTTGATGGTAAAGATGATATATCTGACCATTTGATTGCTTATTTAGATGGAGAAGCCGTAGGTACTACCAGAATTAGGTATTTAGATGAAAAAACTGCCAAGATAGAAAGACTTGCCGTTTTGTCTACAGCTAGAGGACAGGGTATTGGTAAGAAAATTATGGTAGAGGCATTACAGGTTATAGCTAGTAAAAATATTCCAGAAGTTGTGATTCACGCCCAAGAATATGTGAAATCTTTATACCAAAAATTGGATTTTGTAGAAGAAGGAGAAATTTTTCAAGAAGCTGGTATTGCCCATGTGATAATGAGAAAAAATTTTATATTGCAATAGGGTTCAGTTAAGCCTAAAAAATATATTGCGTAGGTTGGGTTGAGGAACGAAACCCAACATTTCTAGGCATTTGTTGGGTTTCAGTTCGTTCAACCCAACCTACAATTATCCTTAACTGAACTGTATTGTTTTATATTGGACAATTCTTCCTGTAGGTAGAGAAATCCCCAGTCTGAGTGCGACATTGTTTATTTACATCCGTAACCAATCAATTTCGCCCTACCTACCCAGATCCTTTTTAACAATGAGTGGGATAAGTGACGCTAGTCGTAATATACCAGACACAACGAACACTTCCCCGATGCCAAAAGACCCAGCAAATTGAGCGATGAAGCCACCTATAGTTGCTCCTAAAGCACCACTCGCCCCACCAACAGCAGCAGCGATTGCAAAATAGATAGACTGATTTTTTACTGATGCAATCTCTATCTGGAGATTATTACTGCACAAGTCAACTGCTCCCCAATTAACTCCAATAAAAATGTGCAATAGCGGAAACCACAGCCAGAGATCGAGGGGACTAGAACCAATTGTCAGCCACAGCCAGGGGATGACGGCAATTAGAATTCCACAAAAAATTAGAATCGAACGATTGCCTATTCTATCTGCTAATTTACCCCACACGAGGAGCAGTAGCATATGTGCCCCTGCTCGCAGACTGGTGTAGAAAGTTACCCAACTCACATCCAGGTTCAGCGTATCTAGCAAGTAGAGGTTAAAAAACGGGGCACTTAGGTTAACAGCAAACGCCCATAAGCCGAAATAAAGCAGAAAGACCAAAAAATTAGAGTTTTTCCAGATGCTGCTATCTATCTGATTTTGAGGGGTCGGCATTTGCGGGAGATAGATTGCTTCAGATATCTCACTAGATTCATTTGGTGCTGAGTCTGACTGAATCTCACTTGTTTGAGATAAACTTGCATAATAGGTGTTTTGTAATTTGGGATTGATATCTACCTGGAAATACTGACACCCCAAGCTGATCATTCCAAAGATAATGCTGAGGAACAAAATTACTCCATAACCTTGGATAGTCCCCCCATACCAATGTGATACAGCTAGACCGGCTATTGGCAAGGTGAGTAACTCGGTGAGGTTGGCAAAGCTATTGCGTAGCCCGAAATATCTACCTCGTAATTGCCGTGGGACTAACATTGCTATCCAACTGAACCACGATGCAGTTCCTAGTCCTCCTAAAAGATGACTGCATACGAGAATCAAGAGCGACAATATCACCAATTGGTTTGAATTAAGCCCTCCCCAACTAAAGCTAGCAATGCCAATTACTAAAATCAGCCACAATAGCCGAGCAATTCCATGAGTGCGAAGGGAATTCTGAAGGCGGCTAGTGCTGCGTTCAGACAAGTAAGCACCCATCGGCTGAAAGAGATTCGCTAACATGGGGATAGAGGATATCATGCCAAACACCACCGGACTGGCATCCAACTCCACCAAGAAATTACCCAGCAAAACCCCGCCAGTGCCAATATTGAAAACTGCTGCGAAGATACCATCGACAGTGGAGGCTTTCAAACTGGTGCGAATAGCATCTTTGGAAATTCGCGGGGTGGGTGTTGAGGTAGGAGTGAGTGTTGTTGATGGCGAACCAATCTGAGCAATTTCTAGAGTTAGAGGCACACCTGTCTCAGGTTGAAAAGAATCCATAATTTTAAGATTTAAGAGTATAAGAGGTTGTTTGAAAAGTGGTTGGCTGTGATTTTAGGCACTTATCGATCCCCCCTAGCCCATACCAGTCGCTCCACTTGGGGAAACCCCATACGCTCTCGCGTTCGCAGACTCGTTGGCAGAGCCTCTGGTAAAGTTGAGGCTGCGCTATGTGCATTAATACTAATAATTATTAATGATTTACGATTGCTATTTAACCGCCATTAGCCAGATATTGGAAATCTTTGTGTATTACACTATGAAGTGCAAAATGTGGCATAAAGTGCTAAACCAGTAAAAGTATTAGACAAAATACTTAGAATATAGAATATAGATGCTGTATTGGCGAAGTCTTGGGACTAAAAATATGAATGCGATCGCGTAATGTTTATATTGGTGTTTCGTTCATCCGAAAATCGCTATGATTTAAATATCGCATCAATATTGACTCTAATTGAAATACTTGAATTGGTTTGAGAAGATAGTCGTTAGCACCAGCTTGCACAATAGAAAGCTTCTCTGGAGGTTCACTAAAGCCCATCATCACCACCTGCATATGTTGCAAAGAAGGTTCTTGTTTGAGAATATTTAGCAAATCCCAGTCCCTAATATCATCTACTAATTGGACATCCAAAAAAATTAAATCTGGCTGTAGGGTTCGCACCTGTTCCAAAAATTTGTTTTTGTTGTCTATCCACTTGACTTGGTAGCCAATTGTCTGGAGATAATTTTGCAACACTATGCCAGTGTTTTCTTCTTCGACTACCAAAATAGTTTTATTTTTGGGGAGAACTAGGGAGGATGAGGAAGATGTTGCTTCAGTATCTTCCTTAGCTTCATCTGCTGCTCCCAGATGCACTGGGTTTGGTAAAAACAAAGTGAACTGACTCCCTTCTCCCAAAATCGATGTAACACTCACATCTCCACCATGCAAACGCGCTAATTTGCGTGTTAAAGCTAAACCCAAGCCTGTGCCTTCATACTGCCGATTTAACTGACTGTCAAGCTGTTTAAACGGTTCAAATAGAAATTGAAACTGATTTGAGTCTATACCAATTCCAGTATCTGAAATTGTAAAGGTCATCCCTTGCGGTACTTTTTTGACTATCAGCGATACCTGACCGGCTGGAGTGAATTTAATGGCATTGGTGAGTAGGTTGAGTAGCATTTGCTTGATGCGCCGCTCATCAGCAATCAGAATATCCGCTTCTAGGTCAATTTCATGTGTGAGTTGCAATCCCTTTTCTAAGGCGCGATCGCGTACTGTCCATATGGCATAATTACATAAATCTGACACTGGCAAAGGTGAGAGTAACAGTTCCTCTTTGCCTGCTTCCACCTTAGATAAGTCAAGGATATCGTTAATCAGTTCTAGTAGGTGTTCACCACTACTATATATACAACTTACATATTCGTTCTGCTTTTCATTGAGAGAGCCAACTATTTCTTGTTGCAACAACTGTGATAAGCCCATAATTGCATTTAGAGGTGTCCGCAACTCATGGCTCATGGTTGCTAAAAATTCACTTTTTGCCCGACTAGCAGCTTCTGCTGCTTCTTGAGAGGCACGCAGTTTCAACTCTATTTGCTTGCGTTCAGTAATGTCCTCAATCATCGCTAGAAAAAACTCCGGTTCACCATTGCTGTCTGGTATAACAGAAACAGAGATATGAGTCCAAACTAAGCTACCATCTTGATGCAGGCAGCGTCTTTCCATTTCAATGCGATGTCTATCAACAAGCTGTTCCTGAAGTTCGGAGTGTTGGAAACCGAACCTTGAAGTTTTCCCTGAGTTTGTGCGAATTCCTGACACCAGTTGTTTGTAAAGTTTTAAATCCCCCCTTTGTGTAGAAATGTAATCTATAAAGTGCTTGCCGGATAACTCTTCTCGGCTGTATCCTAAAATCTCGCACAGTGCCGGATTAGTATCGACTATCTCCGCTTTCATATCTATAAGTCCAATGCCGATAGAAGAACGCTCAAAAATCGCCCGAAATTGCGCCTCACTCTGTCGCAGTGCTTCCTGGACGACGTTTCGCTCGCTTGCTTCTATAGCCAGGGTCACGAAATCTGCAATCGAGCCAGCAAAAGTCTCTTCTTCCAAAGTCCATTGGCGACTTTCGCCTATGTGTTCGTGACAGACTACGCCCACCAAACGACCCTCTAGCCAAATTGGTTCATCTAGCAAGGATGTGATGCCTAAAACAGAAAGATAAGACTCGGATAATTCTTTGGTTCTTGTATCGTTTCTGGCATCATTTGCGGCAATGGTACGTTCCTCTTCTAAAGCCTGGAAATAAGCTGGATAATTTTTTTGTGAAAGCGAGTTACCAAAGCTATGCTCCTTAGTACTCACATCATATAAATCGATGCATTCAATTTTTGAACGTTCTTGATTATATAACCACACCCCAACTCGCTCCACTAAGAGTGTCCGAGCAGTAGTTTCTGTGATTTCCCTTAAGACCGCGTTGAGATTGCCTTGCTGAAATGTCTTGCTCCTTGCTAGTTCCACCAGTGTCTGACTTTGTTTTCGCCGACCATTTTCTTTGATTTGTAAAGCCTCTTGGGCCTGCTTGTGCTCTGTAATATCTCTAGCTAACACCACCTGCATTAGTTGCCCTCAAAAAAAAATAATTTTGCCTTGCAGTTCTAAGGGAAAATTAGAACCGTCTTTGTATAACTACAATTACTTCATAGGGTTTTTCATAACCGGAAAGTATATTTTTTCTAATCAAATCTGATGATTCTGGATAAGGAATTCCAAACTATATTTTGCTCATAACTTCTATTACTTCATGCCAGTGATTTTTGCTAGGGGATAATTAATATTTAAAATAATTTCACTATCAAGTAATTCTACTATTAAGTAGTATAGTAGTATTTTAAATTTGGGTCTAGGGAACTGTAGGAAGTAGGAAGTAGGGAGTGGTGTAGTTTCATTACTTGAAAAGCGATGTAAGTCGATTTGTTGCTTAGTGCTGATACCAATTCTTTGTGAAACTGCACAAAACCAAGCTTGGTGAGATGAACTTGGGGCAAAATACCCAAGTTTCAGGAGCAACCTCACAGATAATCGGTATGACGACCAAAACAACCTTGATTCTCCTAGAGAAAGATACCTAATGACTCAAATTTTGCCAAAATCTAAGATGACGGTAGCTTTTATGGAGGTGAAGCGATGACGGATAGTAATGTGAGAATAGTTTCCCTAATTCCCGGTGGAACAGAGATTTTAGCGACACTAGGGTTGGTTAATGCTATTGTGGGGCGATCGCACGAATGCGACTACCCTCCAGAAATCCACAATCGCCCCATTTGTACCCAAGCCCGCTTAAACTCCAATGCCTCCAGCAGCCAAATTCATGATGACGTGAACAATTTATTGCAATCTGCTCTCAGTATCTATGAAATCAAAACAGATGTTTTAGAGGAGTTGCAGCCTACCCACATTCTCACGCAAGACCAGTGTAATGTTTGTGCTGTTAGCTTAGACGAGGTTGAAAAGGCAGTTGCTACACTCATTCACAGTAAACCTCAGATTATTTCTTTACAACCTAATATTCTCCAAGATGTTTGGGCTGATATTGAGCGAGTCGGCAACACCTTTAAAGTAGACTCAGTAAAAGTTCTAGAAAACTTAGAAGCTCGCGTCAAAATTTGTCAGCAAAAAATCCAAGGACTTTCTTTAAATGAAGTGCCTACTGTCGCCTGTATCGAGTGGACTGATCCTTTGATGATCGCTGCCAATTGGATTCCTGAATTAGTCAACTTAGCAGGAGGACACTCTCTGTTTAGCGTTACAGGTCAGGCTTCTCCTATCTTGCCGTGGGAAACACTAATAGCAAGTAACCCAGATATCATTGTTTTTATGCTTTGCGGCTTTGATTTAAATCGGACTCGTCAAGAAGCCAATTTGTTAACTCAACGTTCAGACTGGGAAAAACTGCACGCTACCCAAGCTGGTAGGGTCTACATCACCGATGGCAATTCTTACTTTAATCGTCCAGGGCCGCGACTGGTAGATTCTCTAGAAATTTTGGCTGAAATTTTGCATCCAGAAATTTTTCAATACGGCTACAAAGGAACCGGTTGGGAACCTTTGTAATTTAGCTGGATGTGCAACTCTGGTGATTTGGTTAAGGTGATTTCGATAAACCTCTCCCAGACTTGAACTAAAGTTGAAGTCTGTCCTTCTGGGACTCCCAGAGGGACGGTTTTGGGTAGTAAAATCTCTGGTATTTTGATTGAGCTAGTTAGGCAATACCACATGAGCCGTCGAACTCACGTTTGGTTATGGTGTTTGTTCAGAATCCGTCGATGGTTCATTGTTAAATAACAGCAGGCGGGCAGCGAGGACGGCAAATCCCACAGCAGCGATCGCTTTTAACAAGCGTGTAGGTAATAATTCTGCTACTGCTCCCCCTGCTAATGCTCCCAACAGGCTTGTCAACAGCAGTGCGCCTGCTGCGCCAAAAAATACTGCCCGCGGAGAATTAGAACGCCCTGAAAGTGCGATCGCCGCTAGCTGACTTTTGTCACCCAATTCTGATAAAAAAACTGTAATAAAGCTCAGTCCTAAAAGATGCCAATCCATATGATTAAGAAGGAGAGTGGGGGAGAAAGGGGAGCAGGGGAAGCAGGGGGAGAAAAACTCCTAACTCCTGTACAGACGCGATTAATCGCGTCTCTAACCTTGGAATATATCCCAAAACAGCATTAGGGAAATCACCAACAACATCACGCCTGCTGATTTTTCTATAGTTTTCGGGCTGAGTCGGCTGGCTATCCAACTACCTAAAAGCACACCTAATAAGCTGGTAGTTATCAACGCAGCCGCAGATCCTATAAATACAACCCACGGCGAATGAGATTGTGCACTCATTAACAGCGTGGATAGCTGAGTCTTATCTCCAATTTCTGCTAGAAAAATAGTTACAAAAGTTGTACCAAAAACTACCACCACTGATTGCTGCTTTTGAGGACTATCCGCAACTACAGCCTGAACTGGCTGGGCGATCGCTGGAGTTAAGTTAAAATCAGTGCTGTCTTTCAGTTCTAGCTCAATCTCAGTCTCAGATATGCCAGAAATGTCCAAAGGAGCAGAGTCAAGTTTCACGAGCAGTAGTTTTGTTGTTAGGTTGCTTTCATATTTCTATCATATTCTCAGATTGTTGTAATAAATTGCAACTCCAGAGATGAATACAAAAAAATTATCGGGTGTGTTTGCGTCCTTGCATCCTCTTCACAAGCCAACAGCTTTATTGAAGCGGATTATTTCCAAACTGCGATCGCCATATACTCCCTCTATTTGCTGGCGACAGCAGTCAATGGCAAAATCGTTGACTTCTTCTGGTTCAACCCCATACATATCTTGAAATACATCTGATTCCACACGGCAGAAACGAGGACGATCTGAGTAGATGCGGCATTCTCGCGTGGTATGGTCGAAATTAACGCACCATCCCCCTTCGCCTACCATGCTGAGATAAAGTTCTAGTTCTGGTGGAGAGAGATACTCATCCAAATCTGGACGCTCTGCTGGATCAAGATTACAGCAGGCTCCACATTGCTTTACACATTGCCAAGTTGCCATTTTAAATTAGGGAGTGGGGACAAGGGGACAAGGAAAATAACCATGCCCCTATTTTACTTTTTTATATCTTTTCTTATAATTTTGTTAAGTAAATTAAATCTAACAAGCCATAGACAGATATGATCGATTGCGGGTTTTGTAACTAAGTTATTGAATTTTTTAAGACAATTGGGAGGAGAAGAGGAAAAATGTTTGACGCTGTGTCTGACTTGTTTAACGCTTTTACCAGTATCAATTGGGAAGTTATTTTCCAATTGCTGTCCGTGGCGCTAATTGTGATTGCTGGGCCAGTGGTAATCTTTTTGCTGGCATTTCGCAACGGCAACTTATAAGAGTGCTGAGTGCTGACTAAGGAGTTAACAGTTAAGAGTTAGGAATGAGAAGTTAATTCATAATTCATAACTCATAACTCAGCACTCAGCACTGATAACGCCTGAAGGGCAACTTGAATAATACTGTCATACTGTGGTTGAGAAATATCAACTTCTTTGGCGTTTTGACGATTAGTGCCCAGCAAACCGATTGTATGTCCTGGCTGCATGGCTAAGACTTTGCCTTCAGAATTTTTAATTCTTAATTCTGCTTCAATACCGTTTTTATAGAAACCACAAGTATAATGTCGCTTGTTGTATTCAAAAGTTGTGCTTGACTGGATAGGTGGCGAAGCAAAAAATTGTTGAAGCTGAATTGGCAGTCTAACACCTATTAACTCTAGCTCGATGGTGGTGTTACCGTTAAAGTAATTTTCTCGCAGTTTGTAAGCGACATCCACTCGCAGTGGTAAGCGGAAATAGTCGCCCCAACGCCAAGCGATCGCTTTGATTTTATACTCTTGATTATCAACAGTTTGGGCAATTGTCAGTTTGATGTGACCCTTACCAACGATTTTTTGCTCAACCACTTGAACATTAGGTGTCCAAAAAACTGGATCGGGGTTGTCCATACCGCAGGGGTGTAGAGCATTAAGCTGTTGATAAAGCTGCTGATTGATGTGATTAAGGTTGACTTCGGCATCAATTTTGAGCAGAGGCTTGAGATGCTGGGGTTCAAGACACTGGTTAGCAAACTCAATCAAACGCGATCGCAACACCTGTAAATTCGCTGCTGGTAGAGAGAATCCCCCGGCTGCTTTGTGTCCGCCAAATTTCCCTAGTAAATCGTGACAATATTCCAAAGCTTCAAATACATGAAACTCTGGAATTGAGCGTGCTGAACCGCGTATGTGTTCCTCATCTTCATAAGTACCGATAAACACTGGAACACCGTAGCGTTCCACCAAGCGGGAGGCAACAATACCAATAACGCCGTGATGCCAATTGGGTTGAACAACAACTAATACACGGTTTTGTTGTAGAGACGCAACAAATTCTGTCTCTACATAAGCGATCGCTTCTTGTTCAATTTGCTCACACATTAGCTGGCGAGAGGCGTTGATTTGTTCGCACTGCATTGCTCTTTCCAGTGCCACCCCCATATCATCCGTAGTCAGCAATTCAATGACAGTCTGGGGATTACCAATCCGACCAATAGCATTAATTCGTGGCCCCAAGCGAAACCCGATATCTTCAGGCTTGAGGGATTTTGGATTTTGGATTTTGGATTTTGGATTGAGGATTTTCTCCCCTGCTCCCCCTGCTCCCCCTGCTCCCCCTGCTCCCTCATCTCCCCTCGCCTGCACGCCGCCTACCTGAATCAACGCCTTCACGCCAGCCAAGTTGGATTTGGGTAAATGCTGTAAACCACGTTTTACCCAGCGGCGATTTACGCCAGTTAAGGGAGCTAAATCTGCGATCGTTCCCAGTGTAAACAGTGCTAGCATCGGCTGGATCAAGCCTTTAGTTTCCCCTAGCTGTTGTGCTAAAGACACTGCCAAAATGTAGGCAACACCAACACCAGCAACACCCCGATAAGGTGAGGATTCGGCTATTAGTTTGGGATTAAGAATAGCGTTAGCTGGCGGTAATTTTTGGGGGATATCGTGGTGATCGGTGATAATAACCGCAAGACCAAGTTCTCTAGCTCTAGCAACTGGTTCAAACGCAGAGATACCATTATCTACAGTGAGAATTAGTCCTACGCCTTCGCTGTGGAATTCTTCAACTATGCGTTTATTAATACCGTAACCTTCGTGCATCCGACTGGGGATAGCATAATCTACCTGTGCGCCTAAAGTGCGGAGACTACGCAAAAGTAGAGCAGTGCTAGTCATCCCATCAGCATCATAATCACCACAAATAGCAATTTTTATTTGCGAGGCGATCGCATTTTGCAACAACTCCAAACTAATCGCCAAATCTGGGAAATCTTCCAACGGCGAAGGTAAGACTAAAGACTCTGGCTCTAAAAATGCTTGTACCTGTTCTGGTGTTTCCATACCCCGATTAATCAGCAGCTGACTGATAATGGGGGAAATATTTGTCAAAACCGCCAGCTTTTGGGCAAATTCTGGTTTCTGCGGATAAATTTGCCAGCGCTGATTAGGTAAGCGCCTGCTAGGTTTTGAAAGTTCAGATACAGGTCGGTCTAGCACAATAAAAGTTAGGAGTTATTAGTTATGATGTATATTAACTAATTAATTGTCGTTTTTATCTCTGACAAAAATCTAGCTGTGAACTTTTGTAATGAAAAATTAATGAATCATTTAAAATATTAATAATTATATAATTATTAATATTTATATCACCAAGTAAGAGATTTAGAATTAAAAGTGATTTGTCTTTGTAATATAATGTTTCTTGTAAAATTCATATTGCTTACAGGATCAAAAATAATACTAAATTTTGGAACATCTTGCAAACTACTTACTATAACAAGAGCATAATCCTTTCTATATTCCTGCGCTTTCAAGAATTCATTATTTGTTAATCTTACACTACCATAATTAGATTTAATGCCTTTTATTTCAGCTAAAAATACGTTTTGGAAAACATCTACTTGAAAATCGTAGCCATCTCCAAATGTTCGGGCATCTTCTAAAAAACCATCTTTAAATTCCTGAATACTTTGATAGTTTTTTATAAAAAACAGTTCTGCTGCTTTGCCAGTATCTTGTAATTGCTTAAATTTGCTCTTTAAAATAGGGCTTATAGGTTTTGTATCTATAGTGTCTATACTACTGATTTTTTTATCTAAGTAGAGTTTGATAATATTTGCATAAGATTTATAATCTTCTGATCCAAAAAGGGAATCAATTAGTATTTTTCGATGAATATATGTATTTCCCTTTAGCCACCATCCTTTTCGTGCATTATCAAAAAAAGGATCAAATAAATCTTGTCTATTTTTTAATGTTCCTACAGTTTTAGCAATACCATTGTTTACAAAATAAAGAAAAAACTCTTGCTTAGTTTTAAAACTAAATTCTCTAACAAAATCCATATCAAATTTAGCCAAACCATATCCAATTAGATTAAGAATTTCATAATTCTCATGTTTGTTAGTATTAGCTCGACTCATAAACTTGACTATTAACTTAAATTAATAAAATAATAATTGAATGGTTTTAATATCAGCGATTACACTATATCAAGCAGCATCTAAAAGTGTGGGAAAAAGAACATACCCAGCATCTGTAAATTTTCTTGCAATATAACTAAGTACTCTGGATGCTGTAAGCGCACCATGTAAAGTAGTATCTTCAGATATAGGAGACAAAGAGCTATTAAGTTCTTGATCTTGTTCTTTAGATAATTTGATATTAGCTCTGTAACGAACTCTTGAACCTAGATTGCAAGCTGGCTTGATCATGAAATATTTGTTGTCAAACAAAGAATTCAATTATAAGACAATAAGGTTCAGTTAAGGATTTTTGGTACTGATTTTAGACCTGTAGAGACACAAAATTCCGCGTGTTCTACCAAGGATTTTGGGCTTAACTGAAAGGTATTGTCCTACAGAAGACAGTAGTATGTCACTGATCACACATAATAAATTACTGTACATAGGAATTTTGAATTAAAGGTTATTTCTTAACTCATAACTCATAACACTAATTGCGATCTAAAACACGTTTATCCTACCATCATCCATAATATAGAACGAGCGATCGCCCGGAGAGCGCCAAGTCGGACGGAGTTCCAGCCGCAATGTACCAAAGTTAGGTTTCGAGACAATTGCTTGTAGTGATAAACCCTTTTCGCTCCAAAATATCAGAGATGTATTTGGCTCCGTACCCTCTATTTGTTCTAGATTTAATTTTTGCCCTGGACTCAAGGATATTGCGTCAGTCCCAGAGGGTTTTTGGATTTGTATCAAGTTAGGTGTACTATTTATCACTTCAACACGGATGTGTTGCCCAGGTGTAAACTGAATTGGGTGCGACCCACACTTAGAGGCACAAGTTTTAGCTAAAGTAGCATTGGGGTTATTGATTGATGCCACTAAAACGGTAGCTGCAACTAAAGCAAATGACAGAGGCTTAAACATAACATACAGTATAAGTATTTAGCTGAAATATTACTTTAAGTTAGTACTATTAAGCCTCAGCATATTTTCCATAATTATAACTGTGATATCTCTTTAACCGAAGCGTCCACTGATATAATCCTCAGCTTCTTTGGTTTGAGGAGAACTGAACATTTGCGCTGTAGGATTAAACTCAACTAATTTGCCACGACGTTTGCCATGCTCGTCAATTTCTGTATTGAAGAAAGCCGTGAAATCTGCCACTCTGGAAGCTTGCTGCATATTGTGAGTTACCATAATGATGGTGTATTGCTGCTTGAGTTCTAAACAGAGTTCTTCTACTTGGCGGCTAGAAATTGGGTCGAGAGCAGAACATGGTTCATCCATCAATAATACATCTGGCTTCATGGCGATCGCTCTTGCTATGCAAAGCCGTTGCTGTTGTCCGCCAGATAATGCAGTTCCCTTCTCTTTGAGTTTGTCTTTGACTTCATCCCAGATAGCAGCGCGTCTGAGGGAATCTTCCACCAATTCATCAATGTTACCCTTATAACCGTTAGCACGCGGCCCAAAGGAAATATTTTCGTATATTGATTTGGGGAAAGGATTCGGTCTTTGAAAAACCATTCCGACTTTTCGTCTTAATTTTACAGAATTTATCTTAGGATCATAAATGTTGCGATCGCGATAATTAAGTCTCCCTTCTACCTTAGCTCCAGGGATTAAATCATTCATCCGGTTGAAGCAACGCAGTAAGGTACTTTTACCACATCCTGAAGGCCCAATAAAAGCAATAATTTGTTTATCAGGAATCTTTAGATAAACATCTAAAAGTGCCAAAAATCCTCCATAGTAGACCTTCACACCTTCAACATTGAATACACCCTTGTCTTGGTCGATTATGGCACTATCTGATTTACTTCTACTATTGCTATAAGTCATTTAGCTGTTCTCCTAAT
Source organism: Nostoc sp. (assembly GCF_036919675.1). Taxonomy (GTDB): domain Bacteria; phylum Cyanobacteriota; class Cyanobacteriia; order Cyanobacteriales; family Nostocaceae; genus Nostoc. The sequence goes on along the minus strand of NZ_JBALCP010000064.1, from coordinate 103,523 downwards.
ATCCGTGAATGTATCCAATTAAATATTTAATTACCTAATTTATTGAGAAGCGTTGTCGAATATAAATTGCTACACCATTTAAGACTAAAATCAAGAGTAACAACGCAATAATTGTCGCTGCTGCTGCACTAGCAAAACCCGGTTCAGGACGAGTAATGTAACTGTAAATTTGAATGGGTAATGCCATAAATCTCTGAAACAAACCAGGGTTAAAGGTGAGAAAACCCACAGCACCTACAACAATCAGAGAGGCTGCATCACCAATAGCACGGGATACTGAGATAATTACCCCCGTCAAAATACCGGGGATAGCATAGGGTATGACATGATTGCTGATAGTTTGCCATTTTGTGACACCTAATCCGTAAGAAGCATTTCTCAAGGAATCTGGGACAGCGCGAATTGCTTCTCTAGCTGTCACAATAATTACTGGTAAAGACAACAAAGATAAAGTCAATGCACCGGAAATCAAAGCGGGGCCAAACCCAAGCAAATAATTGAAAACCCCTAAACCCAGTAATCCATAGACAATAGAAGGCACACCCGCCAGATTACTGATATTAATCTCAATAATCGCTGTCCACCCAGCTTTAGGTGCATACTCTTCTAGATATAAAGCGGCTCCTACACCAATTGGGACAGTTACGAAAATCACAACAGCTCCTAAAAGCATACTGCTGATAATCGCAGGACGAATACCACCTTGGTCAGGAAAACGAGAAGGAGTTTCCGTCAGAAACCCGGGTGATAAAAATCTGCCTAATCCGTCTTTCAAAATATCAAAAAGTAGTAACGCTAGGATAAATAAACCAATCAGCAATCCTAACAAAAAAAGTACTTCAAATACTTTCCCTAATTTATCCCTACTCTCAACATTATCGGTAAATTCTGGTGCAGATTCTAAAGAATCATCTTGTTGATAACTTGTAGCCATATCTATTTAGTCGTATTTTTCTTTAAAGCGATTAGCAATCCAGTAACTAACAATATTCAAAGCAAGGGTAAGTAGAAACAGTACAGCGCCTACAGCATATAATGTCTTGAAATTAAGACTACCACGCGGACTATCTCCACCAGAAATTTGCGCCATGTAAGCTGTCATGGTTTCTACTGATTCCATAAAATTAACAGTTAATCTTGGTTGTTGTCCGGCAGCGATCAGGACAGTCATTGTTTCACCTACAGCGCGAGAAATACCCAAAATAATTGAGGCGATGATTCCAGAAAGTGCAGCTGGTAGAACTACTTTAAAAATGGTTTCCAGTTTAGTAATACCTAAAGCATAAGCTCCTTCTCGCAAAGAACGGGGAACTGCTCGGATAGCATCTAAGCTGATAGAACCAACAGTAGGAGTAATCATTACCCCCATCATTAACCCCGCACTCAAAGCGTTGAATATTTCCAGAGGGATAAGATTCCGCAGCAATGGTGTAAGGAACAACAGCGCAAAGTAACCATATACTACCGTTGGTATTCCTGCCAAAAGTTCCACCGCTGGACGTAAAATTGCTGCCACTTTAGGTTCAGCATATTCACTCAAATAAATGGCGGAAGATAAGCCCAAAGGAATAGCAACTGCCATCGCAATAGCTGTTGTTAAGAAAGTGCCATTAATCAATGGCCAAACACCAAAATGTTTATCTGCAAATAGAGGTGTCCATTTAGTATCAAGAAAGAATTTGGCAAATGAGACTTCTTGGAAAAAACTGAATGTCTCCTGAAAAATAATTACAACAATCCCAAAGGTAGTCAAAACCGAGACTAAAGCACAAGCAAATAAAATCGCCGCAATAATCTTTTCTGAAATATCTTCAGATGCATTTTTTTCCAGAGACTCTCTGGATAGTAGATAAGGATTGTCTTGATAATTGGTATTCTGCATAAACAGTGAATTTTTGACTACAATTTAACTACAATGATTGAGACTTTATTTAAATAAAGTTTGTGATTGGCTCACCTGGTTTTGCTTTTTTAAACTTTGTCCCAGTTTCACCAGTAGCAAATTTTTGTTTGACTTTGAGATAAGCATCATCCGGTAGTGCTACATAACCAACACTATCTACCCACTTCCAAGAATTTTCTAAATAAAAATCTACAAATTCTTTGACTGCTGGCTTAGTATCTAAAGATTTTTTACTGACGTAGATGAACAGAGGACGAGACAAAGGTGTATAGATATTTTTGATCACATTATCCACTGGCACTGGTTTTTCACACTTTCCTGTAAGACTTTCTACAGCAACTAGATTCAGTTTTTCTTGATTTTGAATATAGTAAGATATCCCTACATAACCCAAAGCTGTTACATCACCTGAAACTCCTTGTACAAGAAGGTTTTGATTCTGAGTGGCAGTGTAATCTGTACGGCCATTCTTGGCTTTACCAGTCACAGCTTGAGTCATATAATCGAATGTTCCCGTATCCGAAGATGGAGCATATAGCTTCAGCTTTTGGTTAGGAAACTTGGGATTAACTTGATTCCATGTCAATACTTTACCGTCTGATTTGCCGCCCCAAATCTTACCCAGTTCCTTAATAGTTAAACATTTGGCAAAGTTATTTTGGCGGTTGGCAATTACGGCGATGCCATCTAAAGCTATAGGCAACTCGACAAATTTAATATTCTTACTTTTACATTTTTTTATTTCTTCATCTCGAATGGTACGAGAAGCACCAGCTATATCAATATCGCCATTACAAAATTTACTGAAACCACCACCAGTACCACTTGAGGCAACGCTTACTTTAGCTTCAGGTTTGACTTTACCGTATTCTTCTGCAACTGCTAAAGAAATAGGAAAACCTACAGCTGCACCATCAATACTCACCTGAATTTTCTTTTCCTCATTGGTGCTACAAGCAGTGATACTGCTGGCAATAATCATTAAAGATATGAGGAAAAAGCTATCCTTAAATCTGCTATGAAAGCTCATAAATTATCAATTGAGTAAAGTGACTTAAAATTCCTTATACTTGGCTATCTTCTAGGAGATAATCCGGCACGAAAAATATAGATATCATGCTTTGCTGGCAGCTTGAACTTTGTCAAAAATTGCCCCTTCTCCAAAAAACTTTTTCTGGATAATATCCCAGCCACCTAAATCTTGAGATGTGAATAAAGTTTTAATTGGCTGATATTGTGATGCTACTTCTTGGGTAACAGTGGGGTTAACAGGACGATATTGTAATTTAGCAAATTCCCGTTGAGCTTCTGTCGAGTAAAGAAAATCAACAAATGCTTGTGCAACTTCTCTTGTACCATGTTTATCAACGTTTTTATCAACTACAGCTACAGGATTATCAATGGAAATATTGACTTGGGGTACAACATAAGGTAATTTGGTTCCATTTTTTCCTGCTAAAATTACCTCGTTCTCGTAGTTGATTAAGACATCACCCTGATTTTGTTGGAAAAATAAATTGCTAGCTTCACGAGCATCTTTCGTCAGAATAGGAGTGTTTTTATAAACTTTGGTGACGTAATCTAACGCTGTCGCTTCGTCACCTCCGGTTAGACTCACGGAACCCCAAAAAGCCAAGAATTCCCAGATAGCAATACCAGAAGTTTTTGGGTTAGCGGCAATCACTTTCACGCCATCTTTTGCTAAGTCTGCCCAAGTATTGATGCCTTTGGGATTGCCTTCGCGGGTGACGATCGCAGCAACCGATTTACTAACAATACCATTTCTCGGAGCTTTGGTTTCCCAACCTGATTTAATCAAACCTGCAAGAGCAATTTTGCTGACATCCAGAGGAAGTGCCAAATGTACTATATCTGCTTCTTGCGAACCAGCAATGACAGCAGCCGCTTGAGCGCCAGAACCCCCATAACTTTGCTCAAATGTGACGTTTTGGTTGTGTTCTTGCTTCCACTTTTGGACAAATTTGGGAATTATCTGGTCATGAGCGGCTTTGGTAACAGAGAAAGAAACAATTTTTAGCTTAACATCATTTTTGCTAGCTGAACTGCTTCCAGAGCAGGAGGCAACTGCTATACTCAAAAAAGCACTTATGAGAAACAGACTCACAAAGCTTTGCACAGTCTGTCTATTCAACCAACTCTTAATTGAGTGTTGATACGAGAGTTGTATAGTCTGCAAAGTTTTCATGGCATAAGCCTGCATCCCCTCAGTGAGGAATTTACTTAATTGTGTCAGTTGTTGCGACTTGCTCATCAGAATACACCCCTAAATCTACGGTATTTCTAGGCGAATACCGTAATTAAGAAAATTATAGGATATATAGAACATTAGTTCTCATCTGGATTCAATTTTTTTTACAAGTAGCAAAAGTAGGGTCTAAACTCTGCGCTCTGCCCAACTCCAAAAAGCTGATTTATTTACAGCCTACATACATTATTTTTGTATAGAATTGCCACAACAATTTATTGCTAAGAATTGGGAAAAAGCCCAAAATTTTTCCCCCTTTTGTCTGTAAAAGATCTCTAAGAGGTTTTACTACGCAAAATCTTTCCCTGTCTGAGTCAGAGTGGGAGAGACTTGAACTTTAATTTCAAACAGGGGGAAGTTCGTCCAACTCACGTAACATTAGTTCAGTTAGTGGCTTAGGCAATTCTGGAAAATCTATATAATTCGTAAGATAGATATAAGTATCTTCACTAGTTATTGCGTCGTCTACTCTACCCGTATTGTCCCAACCAGCTTAGGATAGACTAAAAGCACTTTTTGCAAACAATGGTAGAAAAAATCACAGCTGTGTTTAATGGCAAAGTGTTCTATCCGGCTGAACCGATCGCACTGCCAATCAATACCCACGTGCGAATCAGTATTGAAATTTTACCGCCAAGTGAACATGAAACGGTATCATTTCTGCAAACGGCGCGATCGCTCAACTTAGATGGGCCACCTGACTGGTCTACCAATATAGATAAATATTTGTACAGTAAGTAAACTTTCCATGCATTCTGAAGTCTTTCTTGATACATCATTTGCCATTGCCTTATCTGCACCGAGCGATCGCTTGCATGACCGAGCCTTACATCTGGCTAAAATGTTACAAGCGGCAGAAACACGTTTGGTGACAACACAGGCGGTGATGTTGGAAATTGGCAATGCCTTATCCCAACTACCTTATCGTCAGGCGGCAATCATATTATTAAATTCTCTAGTAGCAGACTCCAAAGTTGAAATTGTTCCTCTCTCCCAGGAACTCTACGAACGTGCTTTCGAGCTATATCGGGAACGAACAGAGAAAGAATGGGGATTTGGAGATTGCGTATCTTTTATTGTGATGCAATATAGCGGAATCACTGAAGCACTGACTGCTGATGAGCATTTTCAACAAGCAGGCTTTCGAGCATTACTGCGAGAAAATTTACCTTAAAGATTGGGGATTAGGGATGAGATATTGGGATTAAGTATTGAGAAAATGAATATTTTGGAGGTTGAAAGAAGTCGGGAATCAGAAAAATCTACAACTCTCAGTTTGCGATCGCGACTTTATGACTATTGGATAATGACTAAAAAAGTTAGATAACTAACATGGTATGTATGTAATTCATCAAAATTTAGCTTTTCTAATAGGGATTGATTTCGCAGGGATACCTTATATTCATTCATAAAAATCTCTACTGGTAGTTTGGAAAGTTCTATTGTTATTTTGTGGAGCAAGAATTACTATCGCCACAAATTGGTGGAAACCAATAGACATAGGAGTGAAATTAAATATGCGTTATCTAGAACCTTTGTATAAATGTAGCAGTGCTACGTCTCTACATTCTTTATCACTTTTATGTCTATTGAAAAATTGAATGGGAGGTATTAAAATATACCTCCCATTCCGTACCACAAGTGATAAAAGAGCGCTAATTATGATTAAAAAACCACAAAGTTGTTTATGGTTAGTGTCACACCAGCAGATAATTGTGCAAATTTTACCTGACTAAACCCAGACGCACTGCCATCTTGATCAAAGAACAATGCACCTGTAATATTGTTATATATAAATCGTTGATTGCTTGTCGTTGCAGATGTTCCGAGTGTAAACTGATTTTTCTGAAGTGAACCTATTGATAACCCGCCACCAAAACCAGCAGCCGATACCTGAATCAATTCATTAGTGGCGTTGAAGTCATAAAGTCTATCAACACCTCCACTGTAACCATTGAAAGCAAAGGTATCAGTACCAGTTCCTCCATAGAGACTATCATTACCAAAACCACCTGTGAGGTAGTCATTGCCATTACCACCTATGAGGGTGTTCTTACCATATGCCTGAGAGGCTGTGAGAGTATCATTACCATCGCCTCCAGAGAGGAGATTATCGCTGCGTGATGAATCGCGAACAATCAAGCGATCGTTACCTGCTCCCCCATCTATCGTATCATTGCCATAACCATAGCCCCCGTCGAGTGTATCATTGCCACTGTTACCAACAATATTGTCATTGTAGGCTGTACCTGAGATATTTAATCGTTCGATATTCTTGTAGCTAACCCGACTTGCGCCTGCCGTAATTGCTCCAATATTAGTAGTGGCATTGAAAGTGGTTGTGATACCCCCAGTAGCATTGTTATAATCGACGAACAACACATCGTCACCCTTACCCCCATTGATGGTATCTTTGCCACTAGTGCCCGTGGAGCCACTAGTGCTCGTGGAGAGCGTATCATTGCCATTGCTGCCAACAATATTGTCATTGTAGGCTGTACCTGAGATATTTAATCGTTCGATATTCTTGTAGCTAACCTGACTTGTGCCTGCCGTAATTGCTCCAATGTTAGTAGTGGCATTGAAAGTGGTTGTGATACCCCCAGTAGCATTGCTGTAATCGATGGACAACACATCGTCACCCTTACCCCCATCGATGGTATCTTTGCCACTCGTGCCCGTGGAGAGCGTATCATTGCCATTGCTGCCAACAATATTGTCATTGTAGGCTGTACCTGAGATATTTAATCGTTCGATATTCTTGTAATTAACCCCATACTTACCCGCCTTAATCGAGCTAATGGTAGTAGTAGGATTGATTGTCGTTATGATCCCCCCTGTAGCTAACGTGTAATCCACGGACAACAAATCGTCACCCTTACCCCCATCTACCGTTTGAGTCACGAAATAAGAGGGGGCAGTATCTGCAAATGTGGGGCTTAGAGAGAAGGAATCATTGCCATCGCCCCCAGAGAGGAAGTTACTGCCTGTTGAATGTTCAGCCCCCAAGGTATCGTCACCAGCACCACCGTTGAGGGTGTTATTGCCTGAGGAGGATAAATAAAGGCTACCACCGCTGTACCCGAAAAAATAGGCAGAGACGGAGAGATAATCATTGCCATCGCCCCCAGAGAGGAAGTTATTGCCTGTTGAATACTCAGCTCTCAAGGTATCGTTACCAGCACCACCGTTGAGGGTGTTATTGCCTGAAGAGCTAAAATTAGGAGCATCTCCTCTATAAGTAGAAACACCAGAAGTGGAGAGAGAATCATTGCCATCCCCTCCACAGAGTAAGTTATTGCCGTTTTTTGGAGACTGGGCATTTAAGGTATCGTCACCAGCACCACCATTGAGGGTGTTATTGCTTGAGGAGGGGTAAGAGATGTATCCGCTGACAACGTTAGAAGTGGAGAGATAATCATTGCCATCACCCCCAGAGAGGAAGTTATTGCCTGATGAAGCCCCAGCATCCAAGGTATCGTCACCAGCATCACCGTTGAGGATGTTATTGGCTGTTGAAAATTCAACATTCAAGTAATCGTTACCAGCACCACCAATGAGGGAGTCATTGCCCGTGAGGAAGTCATTCCCCGTACCACCAACGAGAGTATCATTCCCCGCACCACCAAGGAGGGAGTCATTGCCTGGGCCACCTCTCAAAAGGTCGTTCCCACTCTTGCCGTCAATGATGTCATTGCCCCCCTGACCATTAATCACATCATCTGAGTTGTCTAAACCCACAATATTGTTAGAAAGGTCATTGAGAAAGGTTACTGTGTTCTTGATGCCAATGCTAGTATCAGTGGAGTTGGCATCGAGGACATCAAAACTGTCCGTGATGCTAGTTTGCCCAAAAAACACGATATTGCCGATAGCTGGTGTTGCTCCAGAAGCTTTCAGGTTCTCCAAGTTTTCTAATTTGAAGTTTTGCAGGATGACTTTGGCAGCCATAAACCTCGTTTCAGTAGGATTCCCTTCAAAGCTGATTTCCAGATTGTTGCCATTCTGGGTCAGCAGCAGATTTCGCACAGTGAAGCCATAGTCCTGTAAATTTAGAGTGTCCACTTCGGCAATGACTGCTGCTGTCGGGTTTGTTCCTTTACCTACGCCACTAAAATCGGTGATGATATTATTGTAGCCGGAAGAGTAAACAAATTCATCCTTGCCGCCTCCACCAGTCAAGGTGTCGCCACCGCTACGATAATCGTTATATATGTATATGGTATCATTGCCTGCTTTACCGTTAATCGTGTCTGAGTCAACACCACCCGATAAGGTATCATTACCGTTGGTTCCAATGATATTTGTCATAATTTTTACCTGACTAAATCGATTTTTTCAGTAACTTCAGTTCTCAACCTTGAGTTTAGTGCTGTTTTCAGGCACAAAAACTCACCGAAATTTGATGTTTTCAGCATACTTTCTCCGTCAACTTTGAGGGTCAGCAAATTTCTCGAAGATTCACCTTATTCCAAGGCTTGTACGTAGCACTGAATCTAACTATCTTAAACATCTAAGTCTTAAGCACTGTACAAATTCATCAAGGTGTGAGTTATCAGCATAATTGGTCATTTCAGGCTAAATTAATCATTCTTATTCACTAGAAATCATTAAACAAGGATCGAAAAATTCAGCTTAAATGCCTAAAACCCATCCTTCATGTTTGGTTTTTGCCAGCGCCTAAGTCCTACTAAAAGAGAAAATGGTTAACAGTTGACTGTTGACGGTAAAGAGATTTTTATACTCTCCTTGTAGGCTATTCTGTGTGGGTGTCTAGCTTGAAAATAAATAATATCTCAATAATCTCGCAATAACTACACAGTAAATATATTACTTAGATATCCATGCGGAAATAGTCATCTTTGCATACTCTTCACATTTGACAAATGACAAACTAAAAAATAAGGATAAATGATGGATGCTTTGGTCAATCAACATCAGGAACTTTGCACTGGACTTGAGTCTCATGCTCTTAAATACTGATTAGACAGCCAGGGACTCCCCAGTCCCCAATTAAAACCCTTATTATTTCGTTACAATCGGTATGTGCATTAGGCATTCAAGAGTTATCAGCCATGAAATTGATTTCCGATCCACCGATTCCTGTAAAAATTCAAAAGATGAAGGAACGGGTGCGGTGGATGCATCCAAGTTTTGTGCAACGGGGAATTGACCAAACCAGCATGGTTATTGACGATCGCAGGCAGGATAGTCCAGAATTTTCCTTTATGGTTATCGGTGATTCTGGCACTAAATCCCATTCTCAACACCACCCCCAACGAAAAGTTGCCGAACTGATGCTGACTCACCGCGATGATTGCAGTTTTGTTTTGCACACAGGCGATGTAATCTATGTGGTGGGTTCCCAAGAGTATTATTCAACAAACTTTATTGAGCCTTACCGGGAATTTCTTGTTGGTGGCGACAACCCGAAAAGCATTCCCTATGACCGCATGGTGTTTAATCTGCCCTTTTTGCCAGTACTCGGTAATCATGATTATTACGATGTACCGTTGATGTATCGTTTATTTACTGGAACAACATCTTCATTACGTCGCCTATTCCGCTACAAAGATATCGAGATTGGCTGGCATGGATCATATCAAGGTAATGCCTATGCGCGAGCATTTATGGACTACACCCAGGCGATCGCTTCCCCACAAGAGTTGGAACGTCATTTAGATCAACACTATACTGCTAAGACTGACACAGGGCGCTGTTTGCGTTACGAACCTGGAAATTTTACCCGCTTACCCAATCGCTATTACACCTTTCGTTACGGCGGGATTGACTTTTTTGCTTTAGATTCCAACACCTTTAATACACCATCACCCTTACCTGCAACTCAAGAGGGAGAAATTTACCGCCGCCAATTGCAAAAGCGTCGCCAGGAAATAGATCAACAAGAATTGCAGATTTTGGAAATATGCGATCGCCTCAACCCAGATAAACCCACTGAAGCAGAACAACTCGATGAACTTAGCGCCAAACTAGACCAAATAAACGAGATAAAAATCGATATTGAAAAACAATTGGCATCTGATGAAATGCCTGCGATCGACTTTGAACAACTTGAATGGTTGCGAAGCAGACTCATTGAATCTTGGAACACCTCCGAGGTGCGCGGACGTGTAATCTTTTTCCACCATCCGCCCTATGTCACAGAGGCTACGAAGTGGGATCAGGCACAAACCTTGGCGGTTCGCCATCGCTTGCGTTGGGTGTTTGAACAAGTGGCACAAACTCTTGGTTCTCTAATTAAAGAACGTCCCATAGTCGATTTAATTTTAAATGGTCACGCTCACTGTTTGGAGCATCTTTGCACAACTGATACCGGATTTGCTGACTCCCACATTAACTGTATTATCTCTGGTGGTAGTGGTCATCGTCCTCGCTATCAACGCCGAAGGGGGACTGAATTGATGGAGACTTTTGCGGAAATTGCAGGTAAACCTACTCGGAAAGTTGCTGATTCAATGCTTTTTGTGGGTCGTCACGACTACAATTACCAGAACCGCCTGCCTTACTCATGTGTGCGGATTGATGTTCTGGATGGTAGTCCACCCAAGTTTATCATCAGACCGTTGATTACTGAACGTATTAGAGATCAGTGGTATAACCGCGAACTTGAACCTTTTCTGATTTAAACAGAATGCGATGCCTACGGCGGTAAACTACGCGCCTTGATTATCTTTCAAATTTACTGTAGGACTTACGCAAAAAACCTCTCAAACTCCTATTCCTCCGTGTTCTCTGCGTCCTCTGTGGTTCGATTTTCCATTACCTGTGCGTAAGTCCTGTACTGCTACCGCGTTCTGTGAACCATGACTCATCAACTCGCCGCCGCCACTCCATATAAACGGCAACCAGGCGAACAAGGTAAAATACTTTGACATCTAGTTAAAGCTAGTATGCCCACCTAATAATACAAGCAATAAGATCCTAAGATAGTGTGACGCTTTCTTTCTTGTTCGCTTGGCATAGCGAGGAGACAAAAAAAATCGTGCATAATAATGTTAATAAAAATGATAGGTGAATTTTCCTCGTTCCCTCACAACAACTTTGCCCCTCTGATGGATAGTTGCACAATTATCTAAAGTTATGCTTTTTGCAAGCGTTTATATCCTAATCTTGAATAAAGTTTTGATAATTTCAGATTATGGCAGGACACAGTAAATGGGCAAATATTAAGCGCCAAAAAGCGGTAGTAGATGCAAAAAAGGGAAAAACCTTCACTCAGTTATCCAGGGCGATTATCGTTGCTGCTAGAAGCGGCGTACCAGATCCGGCGCTGAATTTTCAACTTCGCACAGCGATTGACAAGGCAAAGGCAGCGAGTATCCCCAATGATAATATTGAACGAGCGATCGCTAAAGGTGCAGGCACTTTTGGTGGGGATAATGCTATCTTTGAAGCGATTCGCTACGAAGGTTATGGCCCTGGTGGTGTAGCGATTTTAATCGAAGCCCTCACAGATAATCGCAATCGCACTGCTGCTGACTTGCGTGTAGCTTTTAGTAAAAATGGTGGCAATCTTGGTGAAACAGGTTGCGTTAGCTGGATGTTTGACCAAAAAGGCGTTTGTGTGGTGCAGGGTGTGGTTGACGAAGAACAGCTTTTAGAAGCATCCCTCGAAGGCGGTGCCCAGTCTTATGAGATGACTGAAGATGAGATGGCTGAAGTATTTACTGACATTGCAAATTTAGAAACCCTTAGCCAGATACTCAAAGATCAACGCTTTAAGGTGACTGATGCCGAATTGCGCTGGATTCCCAGTAATAGTGTAGAAGTTACTGATCCGGATCAGGCGCGATCGCTTTTCAAGTTAATTGATACTCTAGAAGGCTTGGATGACGTGCAAAATGTCACACCTAACTTTGACATATCAGAAGAATTGATGGCTCTCAGTATTTATTAATCAAAATTAACACAGGCGTCATCACCAAATAGCAATTCTTTAGATAAAGTAAAAAATATTACATCTAAGTTGGAAGTGTCAGTAAGTATTATGGCTGTGAGTATTTTCTCGCCAAGGATTCCCCATAAGTCCTAAATTTTACGCATGTAAAAATAGACATGAAAGATTCATATCAATCACAAACTTATGACATATGCCTATTGGATAGTTGGATTGTTGATTACCTGGTGAGGATTTTTAAGTGAATAAGTTCGCTAAAGTTTTACTTTTGGCTCTAATCTTTGCAGCACCCGTAACCGCTTTTGCATCTCAAGCTCAAGCTAAAGTTATCCATCATACTAGCGTAAAATCTGCTAAAGGTTATCACAAGGTTAGACATCACAGGCATCATCGTAAAAACCTAGCTCATAAAACTTATAAATAGTTACTATTAGTTGTAAAAGTTTCTAGTAACTCTGTAATAAAGTTTAATGTTGGTTTCTCTGAAAAAATAATTGTATTATTTAACCCCGCTGGAATCCCTACCAATCAGCGGGGTTTTTTAATTAACTTGCTCATCAGGGCGCGATCGCGTCAAAATAAGAGTTAAGACGCTGTAACCTAACTTAACAATGACCTTAACGCAGCTTAAGCAAATTTCCCCTCAACTAACACCGCCAAATGAGCGGGGATATGAATATGATTTGGTAATTGTCGGCGGTGGGATTATTGGGTTAACTCTAGCCTCTGCTTTAAAAGATTCTGGCTTGAGTGTCTTGCTGATTGAGGCGAAAGTGGCATCAGCGGCTGTAGCTAAAGGGCAAGCTTATGCAGTTCATATGCTTTCGGCGCTAATTTATCAAGGAATTGGAGTTTGGGACAAAATGCTGCCTCAAATAGCCAAATATTGCCGAGTTCATCTTTCTGATGCCGATTCAGCCAATTTGGTGGAATTTGTTATAGATGATATAGGTACACCAGAGTTGGGTTATGTGGCGGAACACCAAGCGCTGTTGCAGCCTTTGCAGGAGTTTGTCCAAAATTGTCCAAATGTGACTTATCTGTGTCCGGCTGAAGTAGTAAATACGCAGTACCAGAAGGATATAGTAGCAATAGATATTAAAGTTGCCGATCAGCTACAGACAGTCAAGAGCAAATTACTGATAGCAGCAGATGGGGCGCGATCGCCGATTCGTCAAGCTGCTGGGATCAAAACTCTGGGCTGGAAATATTGGCAGTCTTGCATAGTTGCATTTGTTAAACCAGAAAAACCGCACAACAACACCGCTTACGAAAGATTTTGGTCTAGCGGGCCCTTTGCGATTTTACCTTTACCGGGGAACCGTTGCCGCATTGTCTGGACAGCCCCCCACGAAGAAGCAAAAGCTTTATGTGCTTTAGATGATCAGCAATTTTTGGTAGAACTCACCCGTCGCTATGGCAATCAAATGGGGAAATTGGAATTACTGGGCGATCGCTTTGTATTTCAGGTACAACTCATGCAAAGCGATCGCTATGTTCTCCCCCGACTAGCATTAATTGGTGATGCGGCGCACAATTGCCATCCTGTCGGCGGACAAGGTTTAAATCTGGGGATTCGAGATGCAGCGGCTTTGGCGCAAGTAATCCAAGCAGCGCACCAAGCGGGTAAAGATATTGGCGACATTCAGATTCTTAAAGGTTATGAACGCTGGCGCCAGCTGGAAAACCTGACGATTTTAGGTTTGACCGATTTGTTAGATCGGATGTTTTCTAATAATTTCTTACCTGTGGTGGTGGTTCGTCGCCTGGGTTTATGGTTTTTGCAGCGAGTACCTGTATTAAAGGTGTTTATGCTGAAGTTAATGATTGGCTTGAAGGGGCGGACTCCAGAATTGGCAAAAGATAAACGCTACACCACAGCAGCTTGAAAAATCTGGTTTGGGGTGAGATTCAATTCGGGAAAAGTTTGGGAAACGATGCGATCGCTATTTCGAAACTTACTTATCTGATATTCCCCATCAACTAAGTTACAAATGGAGATTGTTGGTTGTTTGGGATTACCGATAAAATTACGTCCACCCAAGGCAGCGTAATCGATAATCCAGTATTCCGGGATACCCATCTCTTCATACTCAGCATATTTTAAATAGTAATCGTCTCGCCAGTTGGTTGATACAACCTCAATTGCCAAAGGTATTGATGCACCTAAACTAACGATAGATTCTTTTTTCCATAATTTTTCGTTTGCCAGATTTGCACGGTTTAGTACCAACACATCTGGGATGTAACCAGAATCTTTTTCAGGAGGTCTAACTATAACTTGGTTGGGCATGAAGTAGGACAATCCTAGACGTTGGATTTGGACAGAAATTTTGATACCTAGAAAACCTTTTACTTCTTCGTGTTCTCCTACTGGTTGCGCTATCTCAACAATTTCTCCTTTATGTAGTTCGTAGCGGACTCGTCGATTTTCGGGTAGCCAATCGACAAATTCCTCAAAGGTTACTAGCTTAGGTATGGCTTGAGTCATAGATGATAGAGAATTACTGATGATAGAAATATTATCTCTAATCTAGGAGACTGCGGACAGCTTTTCCACCACGGTTAAGAATATGGGTATAAATCATTGTAGTTTTCACATATTTGTGTCTGAGTAATTCCTATAGTGTGTAAATGTCATAGCCTTTCTGCAGTAAATGGATAACGAAACTGTGGCGAAACGTATGACAACCCACCTTTTTTTGAATACCAGCTTGATGAACCGCTTGTTTTAATACTTTTTGTAAACTACTTTCATGGCTGCTTTATGTTCCAACCTTAAGGGAAAAGGGCATTCTATGTAAAGACTAGCAACGTTGATATCAAGCAGCCACTAAACAGATGTTTCAACAAAAATCCCCTATATTCCCTCACGGGCTAAGGCAAATCGGAGGCACCCTTGTTTTGGCGATCGCCTACTATGAAATGGCTGAAATTTCACGTCATCTTGCCTCCACACCAAACAATGTGACTCCAGTTTGGCCCCCGGATGGAATTGCTGCTGGGGCTGTTCTGTTGTTTGGTAACTGGATCGGGTCCGGTGTTTTACTGGGTTCATTTCTCGCCAACTTCTGGGCGTTCCGAGATCCAACAAGTTTCTTATCCCTGGTGATTTCAACGCTGCCAGTTCTTTTCATTGCGATCGGAACAACCCTGGGGACTATGTTGGGTGCCTTCCTGCTGCGGAAAACTACCAACCAACGCTATCCCTTAGAACGTGTCACCGACGTGTTCAAATTTTTCCTCTTAACCGGCATGGTGGGGCCGAGCATCAATGCAACTGTTGGAGTGGCTTGCTTGGCGTTGAGTGGTAAAGTTCCCTGGACAGCGTATGGGACAGTTTGGTTAACCTGGTGGATTTCTAATGTTTCGGGAATTTTTATCGTCACCCCGATTCTGCTTAGTTGGGGGCAATTCACTCAAAAAAAACGACATCCAATCTGGCAATGGTTATCCCTCAGTTCAACGTCAGAGGATTGTGAAAATCTCTCTCATCTTCGCCACTCAAGAGCAAACTCACGCCCTTTAAGATTCTGGTTAATCCTAGTAGAGCCAGTTATCGTGATGGGGTTGGTCATTCTGATCAGCAAAGTTGCTTTTGGTGAGGGATATCACCTGGAGTATATGTTGATTCCGATGTTGATCTGGTCTGCCTTTCGACTGGGGCAACCGGGTACAATGCTGTTAAGTTTTATTGTGGCTGCGATCGCTGTGATCGCAACTGTCAATGGCAAAGGTAGTTTTGTGACTAAGGATCTCGACCAATCTTTGATCCAACTGCAATCGTTTATCGGCGTGATTACACTCACCATTCTTGTGTTAACAGCGACGATCGCAGAACGAACACAAGCAGAAACCAAGCTGCGTTTAGCTTTTGCCGAATTAGCCAGAACCAATGAAACTCTGGAAGTTCGAGTTCAGCAGAGAACTGAAGAATTGAATGAAAAGAATACGACTCTGAAGCAAACTCTACAAACGCTTAAACAGACTCAATTACAGATGCTTCACAGTGAAAAAATGTCTGCATTGGGACAGATGGTCGCAGGCGTTGCCCATGAAATCAATAACCCGGTTAATTTCATTGATGGCAACTTAATTTATCTTTCTGAGTATATCCAAGGTCTGCTGAAAGCATTGCAAGCTTACCAACAGCACTATCCAAATCCACCTCTTGCCCTGCACGCAGAATTGGATAAACTTGAACTGGACTTTTTACGAGAAGATGTTACCAAGATTCTTCAGTCCATGAAAATCGGTACCGAGCGGATCTCTACTATTGTGTTATCGCTGCGGAACTTCTCGCGCTTGGATGAAGCAGGATTGAAAGCGGTAGACATTCATCAAGGGATTGATAGTACCTTGGTGATTTTGCAACATCAATTGCAATCGACAGCCGATCGCCCCCAGATCCAGGTTATTAAAGAGTATAGTCAGTTACCACTGATTGAATGTGATGCTGGCTCCCTTAATCAAGTGTTTATGAATCTTTTAAGCAATGCTATAGATGCATTAGAAGAATCTAATCAGGAACGTTCGTTCCAAGACATTTCAGCTAACCCCAATGCCATCTGGATTCAGACTCGTCAAATCGATACAAATCAAGTGATGATTATGATTTCTGACAATGGAATAGGCATTCCAAAAGAGATTTGCTCTAAACTATTTGATCCTTTCTTCACCACTAAGCCCGTTGGCAAAGGCACTGGTTTGGGTTTGTTTATGAGCTATCAAATTGTGACCCAGAAGCATGGTGGTAATCTTTGGTGTGATTCCACACTGGGGCAAGGCACAAAGTTTGTGATTGAGATTCCTCTAAAAGCGAAGAAGATTGCTTGAATAAGCACAATTTAGAGAATTTCGAGAAGCGATGCCTACGGCTGACTACGCCTACGCATTTGCTATATCGGCGATGCCTACGGCTGGCTACGCCTACGCATTTGCTACTTCGGCGACTCCATTTGCTACTTCGGCGACCTCATTTGCTACTTCGGCGACCTCATTTGCTACTTCGGCGACCTCATTTGCTACTTCGGCGATCGCATTTGCTACTTCGGCGATCGCATTTGCTACTTCGGCAATCGCATTTGCTACTTCGGCAATCGCATTTGCTACTTCGGTGATCGCATTTGCTATTCTTTGCTGAGACATTAGCAATTTGTGATGTCTACAATAAAAAGCAAACACCAAGCTAGAGAATTAGGCGCTTTCGTCAGGAAAACAAATGGCAATAACAGCAGTCAATCCTTATCTTGATGGTAACTTTGCACCAATCCATCAAGAAATTACCACTGACACCTTGCAAGTAATAGGTGAACTACCACCGGATTTATCGGGGATATTTGTCCGCAACGGTGCTAATCCACAGTGGAAGCCAATTGGTCAGTATCACTGGTTTGATGGAGATGGGATGTTGCATGGTGTGCGAATTCACAATCGCAAAGCAATTTATTGCAATCGCTACGTTCAAACCAAAGGATGGAAAATAGAGCAAGCAGAGGGTAAGACCATCTGGTCTGGTTTGATGGAACCACCGCAAATGGATAATCCTTATGAGCCATATAAAAATACTGCTAATACAGCTATTGTTTGGCACGCAGGTCAACTATTAGCATTATGGGAAGGAGGAGCGCCTCATGCTATTAAGCTGCCTGAGTTAGAGACAATTGGCGAGTACACCTACAATGGCAAGCTAGCTTCTGCCTTTACTGCTCATCCTAAAGTAGACCCAGTTACGGGCGAGATGATGTTTTTTGGCTACTCTCCATTTACACCGCCTTACTTACAATATGGCGTGATTTCAGCAGCAGGCGAGTTGTTACGGACTGAGCCAATTGACTTACCAATAGGAGTGTTGATGCATGATTTTGCAATCAGCGAAAACTATACAATTTTTATGGATCTGCCTCTGACTTTTAATCCAGAACGGGTACAACGAGGAGAACCTCTGCTATTATTCGAGAGCGATCGCCCCAGTCGCTTTGGCATCTTACCACGTCATGGAAATAATCGTGATGTCCGTTGGTTCGAGAGTTCAGCTTGTTTCGTACCTCATACTCTCAATGCTTACGAAGAAGGAGAAGAGATAGTATTAATCGGTTGTCGAATGAAGAACTCAGGACTTCTAGAACCAGTCCAAAGCTTTGATGAACAAGAAGGAGTTAACAGACCTCTATACGAGTGGCGATTTAATCTCAAGACTGGTCTTGTTAAAGAAATAATGTTAGATAATGTACCCATTGAATTTCCCCGTGTGAATGAACAGCTACTAGGGAAAAAAACACGATACGCCTACAGTGCAAGAGTCGCTAATAATCCAATTCTCTTGTTTGATGCGCTCATCAAGTACGATTTTAATCGTGGCAAATCTGAAACATTAGAATTCGGAGTTGGGCGTTATGGCGGAGATATCGTTTTTGTACCACGTCCTCACGCAACAACAGAGGATGATGGCTGGCTCCTAACTTTAGTTCATGATGAGGGTTCAGAAACTTCTGAATTAATCGTAGTAAATGCCCAAGATGTCACGTCCGGGCCTATAGCGCAGGTGCTAATTCCCCAGCGAGTACCCTATGGATTCCATGCTGCTTGGATTGATGAAGCGCAATTCCAAACTTGAGCAAAACTAACGTTAGTGGTTGATGTGAGTTGGTGAACCAACGTGTTGCGGGGGTTCTCCACGCTGTAGCGACTGTGCGTAGCATCGGAATGAGCGTCTGTAGGAGCGTCACCCAAAGGGTAGTGCTTCTCTCATCTTCTGTTGGGGGATGCTTGTTTTAACCGCAGGCATCCCTCTAATTTTTTATACCCATTCCTACGCAGTGGGATCGCGTGGTTTAGTCTAGTTCGCGGTGCGAAACCTAAAAGCCTTACAGTGATTGAGATAGGGAAAAATGTACTCAATCGGAAGGCAGACTTGAGGTGTTACAGAAAAAATATCACATTGACCGGGAGTTCAACATTATCTTGCAGTTGAGTGGTGAAATGGATCAGCAAATGACTCTGATTGACCATCTGCTATGTGATGAAAAGCTCCTTGAGTTTATGGAAGCAGACTTTTCAAAACCTTATCCACTTTCAACCAAAACAGGAAGAAAATCAACTCCTGTAGAAGTGATATTAAGGATGCTAGCCCTCAAACACTTACACTGCCTAAGTTACGAAAGGACAATTAAAAAGGCATCAAGAAATTTCCTTTCGCGTTAGCTCAAGACCTTGACCAATATTGATTTCAATTGAATCTAGGTCTGGCTTAGTGCGAACATGTTGTTGATAATTCTTCATTTTTGTCCGAAAATCAGGAGGAAAAGTAATGTTATCGGCTACGACAATTGCTCCAGGAGCAAGCTTTTTATAAAAGAGGTCAAAGCAGGGAATGTACTGATCTTTCCAAAGATCAAGCAAGACAAAATCCCATGTTTCTGGTAAAATTTCCAGTAACTTGAGGGCATCACCAAGTTGGAAGTCTACAAAATCTTCTAAACCAACCCTCCGAATATTTTCCACTGCTTGTGCCTGCTTGGCGGCAACACATTCGAGAGTAGTTACATGACCACCATTTACCCGCGCTGCTTCGGCTAACCAGATTGTTGAATAGCCAACGCTAGTACCAATTTCAAGAATGCGTTTGCCACCTTGCGTTTTGAGAAGCATATTCAATAATTCTCCAGTTTGTGAGCCAACTGCCAGCATCATTTCATCTAGATGTTTTCCGCGATCTTCGGGACTGAGTGCTTTAAATTGGTTGTGTTCTGCTTCCAGGCGAGCATCAAGTTCAGACAAGACATTAACTATTCGTAATTCTTTCATAAGTAACAATATGTCGGTTTAAACGTTCGTAATTCTATATTAAACATATCGCGATATATCGGCAATTCGACATGCAACTCATTCATATTTTATCTTTGCCTTATTAATAAACTATTTTATACAAAAAACCTTCTTTACGCATGTCAAAAAGCTTGATTATGCGTTTCCTAAAAAATAAATGTATTCAAAATTTAGTATTAATACGTATAACAGGAGTTACCTCAAATCTGCCTTCCAATTGAGTACATTTTTCCCTATCTCAATCACTGTAAGGCTTTTAGATTTCGCACCGCGAACTAGTACCGCAAGGCGGAAGTCAAAAGTCAAAAGTCAAAAGTCAAAAGTATTATGGAATAAGCTCTTTAGGGATTTTAAATGGTTGCTCTATTTACGCCGTGGCGTACTAGTCTAAACTCCAGTAGAGAAGACTACGACCGCCTGACCGCAGAAGCGTCTACAGACTTCTCTGCTGATCTGACAAGCCATTTATGATATACCAAAGATAGATGTAATAGTATTTAATATGTGCTATCTACTCAGTACTGCTAACTGTAGGATTGAAAATTAGGATTTTTCTACATAAAATTAAAAATCTAAAATGAAAAATTGGTAACACTGATGGTTAGGAGTGCTACAGTTTCAAGAAATTCACCGGAACTTTTCAGCGGGTATTCATGCTGAAGAAACTACAGAAAAAGCAAATTTCGATAATTGCGGGTGCAGCACTGTTTGCCTTTTTAGCTGGGGCAATGGTATCAGCACCTGAGATTGGCAAATCTCTGGGGAAATGGCTCAAACTGAGTCATAATCAAGCAGGGCAAACATCAGAGGGTAGCATTGCCCAATCAGCCGTCTTGCCACTGATCTCACAATCCCTGCCAGAACGGGCGGCAAAACTAGCAGCGATCGCCGGGCAATCGCGATCGCCAGACCGAAATCGCGCTCGTTATCTTTTAGCGAGTGATTACATTGAAAGAACCCAAGCTAAAAAAGCGCTGGTTTTACTGGACGGATTAGATAAAGACTATCCCCTTCTCGCGCCCTACATTTTGCTGAAACAAGCTCAGGCAGAGGATATCCTGGGCGAAGACGGCAAAGCCTCGGATCTGAGGCAAGGCGTGCTAAAACAGTATCCCAAAGAAGCGGCCACGGTGAAAGCGCTATATCTGATTGCCCAACCGAAGCAACAAGAAACTGCGATCGCTCAATTTCCTTCCAATCCTCTGACTTGGGAAATTATCCGCAAACGCTTGCAAGATAATCCCAATCAGCCACAATTACAATTAATATTGGCTAAATATGCCTATGATCAACCAGGCATAGTAGGCGTTTTAGATCAGCTAGTAAAACAGCCTACCCTCAAACCCGAAGAGTGGGAACTAATTGGTACAAGCTATTGGGAAAATAGTCAATTTCTGAAAGCAGCGAATGCTTATGCCAGAGCACCCAAAACATCGCGCAACCTCTACCGCACTGCACGGGGGTTACAGGTAGGAGGCAAAGATAAAGAAAAAGCGATCGCCACCTATAAACAACTAGTGCAGCAATTTCCAAATACTGAGGAAGCTGGGACTGCACTACTGCGGTTAGCAGAAACTGCAAAAACTCCTAAAGACGGCTTACCCTATCTTGAGCAGGTAATTAGTAAATTTCCGAAACAAGCTAGTACTGCACTGGTACAAAAAGCCAAAACTCTCCAAACCCTTAAGGATCAAAAGTCAGCTAGCCAGGCTTGGCAATTACTCATAGCCAAGTACGGAAATTCTGATGAAGCGGCAGAGTATCGCTGGAAAATCGCCCAAGATAAAGCCAATACCAAAGATTACGTCGGTGCTTGGCAATGGGCAGAACCAATTGTCACCAATAATCCCAATAGTATTTTGGCTCCAAGAGCAGGCTTTTGGGTAGGTAAATGGGCAGCTTTACTAAGGAAACAGCAGGAATCTCAAACTGCTTATGAGTATGTGATTAGCCAGTTCCCCTACTCTTACTATGCATGGCGAGCCGCGACGATGCTGGGGCTAAATGTTGGCAACTTTGACAACGTGCGCGTCATGAACCCGGAAGTAATCGCACCCCAGCGTCCATTACCGCCTGCTGGTTCTGAAACTTTCAAAGAATTATATCTGCTGGGTCAAGACCGCGATGCCTGGTTACAATGGCAAACAGAATTTCAGAATAAAATTCAGCCAACGGTAGCAGAGCAATTTACTGAAGGGTTAATCCGGCAGGCAAAGGGAGAAAATCTGATCGGAATTGATAAAATTTCTAAATTGGAAGACCGGGAAACACCAGCTGAACTTGCCCAATATCAGACTCTGAGTAAACAGATCACCTACTGGCAAGCGCGTTATCCATTTCCCTATCAGCGAGAGATTGAAAAATGGTCTATTGAGCGTAAACTCAATCCTCTGTTAGTCACGGCTCTGATCCGTCAAGAGTCGCGGTTTGAGCCAAAAATCAAATCCGTCGCTGATGCTACTGGCTTAATGCAGTTGTTGCCGACTACAGCTAAATGGATCGCCCCACAAATTAAGTTGGATATCAAAACAATAAACCTCGAAAATCCCAACGACAATATCATGCTGGGTACATGGTATTTGGATCATACCCATCAGCAATATAACAATAACTCCTTGCTGGCGATCGCCAGTTACAATGCTGGCCCCGGCAATGTCTCCAAATGGCTACAAACTCTAACTACAAAAGATCCGGATGAGTTTGTTGAAGAAATTCCCTTTGATGAAACCAAAAATTATGTGCGTCAAGTATTTGGCAACTATTGGAATTATTTGAGACTTTACAACCCTGAGATTTCTGGCATTGTCGCAAAGTACTCGACTACACACCCAAAATTGCCGGCGCAGTGATTTTACCCAATCGGGTAGAAATGAGCAAGCAGGGAGCAGAGGAGCAGGGAAAGCACATATACAATTTTACGTGAGTTCCATGAACCTCTCCCTGCCTTGAATTAAAGTTCAAACCTGTCCCTCTCGCCCATCGGAGAGGGACAGGTTTTGTGTAGTAAAACCTCTTAGAGGTCTTTTTATTCAACTAATTAGTGGATACCAGCTGAATTGTCGAACTCACGGATAGTTAGGTGGGGCGATGCCTACGGTGGTCACTGACTTGTACTGAGCGCAGTCGAAGTAGCTTTGCCGTTCGCGCAGCGTCTCGTAGAGAAGTGCGGGCTGCGCCTACGCTGTTTTTTGTGTTGAGAGGGTGAGGCGATCGCCTATTTCACAGCCAACAGGTTGAGTTTAGTGCGCCTGTAGGCGTTAATATAACTTAATCTATTAAATTTTACTTTTTTTGCACCCTTGTTAATTTTTGTGCCCCAATGGAGTTAACTTCAAAAGAATTTAAGTCAGAACTGATATTAGAAGTCCAAGCCTGCCTGCAATTGGCAGTTCCTCTGGTAATTACTCAAATATTAGAAGCGGGCATTCCTTTGTTGGATGGGGTGATGATGGGCTTACTTAACAGCCAAGCTTTAGCTGCGGGTGCTTTAGGTGCTGTTACCTTTTCTACTCTAGCTTCCGTTTGTCGTTCTATTCTTTCAGCTGCGGGTGTAAATGTCGCAAATGCTTTTGGTGCAGGAAAAATAGACCAAGTTGGCCGTGCTACAGCTCAAGGAATTTGGTTAGCTGTGACGATGTGCTTACCTGTGATGTTTATCATTTGGCACTTTGACTATATCCTACTGCTGACTGGTCAAGAAGAAAGCAATGTGTTATTGGCTCAAACATATTTGCGGTCTATTGTTTGGGGTTTTCCTGCTGCGCTCGGTTTCTGTATTTTAAAAGAAGTTAGCTCTGCTCTGAATCGCCCCCAGTTCCTAACAATAATTACAGTGGCTGGACTATTATTGAATGCGGCTGCAAATTACGTGCTAATGTTCGGTAAATTTGGTTTACCAGCCCTTGGTTTAGCTGGTATCGGTTGGGCAAGCACACTCATTTTTTGCCTGAATTTTATCGCCGCCGCCGCCTGGGTTTACTTCGACAACTACTTTAAAGATTACCAGCTTGATAGCGCTCTACATCAGTTTGATAAAGATATGTTTGTAGATATCTTCCAAACTGGATGGTTCTTGGGGTTGCAGTATGGAGCAGAAATTGGAGTATTCACTGCCACTGCTTTATTTATGGGGTGGTTTGGGACAGAGACGTTAGCAGCCCATGAAATTACCGTCGAGACAGAAAGTTTTGTCGAAACAGTATCTATAGGTATTTCCTATGCCATCACGATGAGAGTAGGACAGCTGAGGGGAGAAAATGATCTCAAGGGTGCAAGCAGAGCAGGATTTGTCTGCATTGCGCTTGTTACTCCCATTGTGAGCATTGTGGCACTAATTTTTTTGTTGTTTCCCAACTATATTGTGGCAATGTATTTGGACACCAGTAGTCCGGATAATGTGGAGATAGTTAAAACGGCAACTTCTTTCCTAGCCGTAGGGGCAATAGTTCAGATATTTTATTCTATTCAGACTATTGCTGCTGGTGCGTTGATCGGGTTGAAGGACACCAAAGTACCAGTGTTAATTACTATGTTTGCTTACTGGGGCGTTGGTCTAGGTGGGGGCTATTTGATGGCATTCACTTTAGGTTGGGGTGCTATTGGTTTATGGTTAGGTTTAGTATTAGGGCTATTCATGGGTGCAGTGCTTTTAACTTGGCGTTTTTATCTTTTGACTTCCGATATAAGTCTGGTTGAACAGCCCTAAAATATAGCGGTTCCCATTCAGATGCATTACAACATTATATTGCGAGGTGTAGGGGCACGGCAGTGCCCATTGGTGTCAACTTAAGCGCAAACCCCTTTTCAAACCTCGTTTCCAGCCTCTAGCTGGAAATGCTGTTCATTGTGGCTCTGCCGCGAGTAAGGAAGGCGGAGCCTAAGAGTAGGCATTCCCAGTCGGAGACTCTTAACGAGACATAGAATTGCAATAGATGGGTGCCATTAGTTCATGAATTATTGATAATTAACAAATTTAACCATTCATTTAGTTCCTGTATTAACCACTCCAGTTCTGCCTCAGTGAAATGAGTATATCTATTAAGATAATAAATAGTAGAGCCAGCAGAAATCCGCAATAAAGGCTGATTATTTAAAAGATTAGAATTTGATTTGATGAGTTTCGATACAGATATATTTTTCCGTAATGCTGGGGGAGCAACAAGCCATTTGATTCCGATAAAATTATGCATCACTACTAACTGATGAGAGTCAATTATCACACGAGTGCGTTTGCATAGTCCCCAAATAAAGGCAAATAAAAGTAAAGCGATCGCACTCCCTTGGATGCAAAAGCCAATTATCTTTATTGGTGGAGAACTTCCTACCACCCCAATCGTCAAAAAATTAAAACCCAATGCCAAAGGTGTGACCAAGGAGATAAGCATAATTAAGCCAATGCTAAATCCTTTGGATGGCAAGAGAATTTCTAGACTTTTAGAGGTTTTGATTAAGTGAATTTTACTCGCAAACGGTTTTTTTAATGCAAGCGTTGTCTGCTTTCTAGAAGGGGGTTTTTCTAATGCTTGCATTGCTACTTCTGTTGTAGAAAATCTCTGGTCTAAACTTGGCTCAGTTATCCATTCCAACCAATCAGCAAATTCTAGACTGAGATTGCAAGATTGTCGGAATTGAATACGTAACTCCTGCTGTGGTAATTCTGTAGGATGCAATCCTGTGACGAGATAAATTAAAGTTGCACCCAAGCTATAGAGATCGGAGGCGGGAGTTACCCTACCACCAAATTGCTCTGGAGGCATATAGCCATAAGTACCGACTACAGTAATTGTGCCGCCTTCTTGAGCAGCTAGAGTCTGTACAGAGCCAAAATCTACAAGGTAAATCTGACCAACACTATTACCAGAACGATTTGTAAGTAGAATATTGCTGGGTTTAATATCTCGATGAATTACAGACGGTTGCTGGTGGTGTAAATAGGAGAGAATTGTCAGGAGCGATCGCGTTAATTCTTTTACCTCTGCTTCACTAAATGTTCGTCCTGCTTGTAAATGTTCCTCTAAAGATTTCGCCCCTACATAAGTTTGTACTAACCCAAAGCCTTTATCATCGGGCGTATCTAGCTCAAAGTAATCTATATAGCGCGGGATAGCAGGATAATCAAGCGCTTTTAAAGTTTCCGCTTCCCGTTGAAATAACTTTAAGTCTTGCCAATTGAAATCTTGCCCCAAGCACAAGATTTTTACCACTACCTGTTGTGAAGAATGCAAATCCAAGGCTAGAAAAGTTCGTCTTCCGGTTTGTCTTCCTAATTCTCTTTGGACTTGATAACGCTGATTAAATATTTCACTGTTCATTTATTTAATAACCTATATTGCTTTTCATACCACTGGGCAATAAATTTGCTAGCTGCTCCCATACTTAGCCCAGTGATAACAGAAGGTGCAATCACCAAAAATAGGCTAGTACCGCAAGGCGGAAGTCAAAAGTCAAAAGTCAAAAGTCAAAAGTATTATGGAATAAGCTCTTTAGGGCTTTTCAATGGTCTGCTTATTTACGCCGTGCTGTACTAGTGATAATTGACCCATCAGAAAAAGAACCATGAAACAGCAGCATGAATCCAAATAAAGCAGCAGCCATCCCAAATGTAGTGCTGATAATGCCGATTATGCGTCGATGCAAGTGGGCATTTTTTAGCGGGAAGAAGAATAACCGCGTAATAATGCTGACTAAAAATCCATTAACAAACGCAATGGAAAAACCAATTAATGCACCAAATTGTAGTCCTGCAATGCTGCCGAATCCTGGAAACACAACTGTGCTATAAATAGCAGCACAACCTGCTACAACTAAGCCTCCAGTAAAGGTGCTACGCCAGATGGCATTCCACAATAAATCCCAGATGTTCACTGGTTTGGGAGGATTCACCGCAGCTAGGTCATTGACTGGCAACCGACCTGTTTCCAAGGCTTTTAAGGCAATTGAGGCAGACATTAAACGTTGCTCTAGACTGGGTTCTGTTAGCCATTGCAACCAACCTACCAATGCAGGACTAAGTTTAACTAAGTCTTGAAATGCAATTCGCAAATCTTTCTGAGGCAAATCGGCGGGATGAATACCTGTCGCTAAAGCAATAAGAGTAGCACCAAGACTGTAAAGGTCAGAAGCAGGCGTTTACATAGCCACCAAATTGTTCTGGGGGCATATAGCCGTAAGTCCCGACAATCGTTACTGTCTTACCTGCTTTGGTTGCTAAGGTTTGCACAGAACCAAAATCTACCAAGTAAATCTGTTTAACACTATTGCTACGCTCTGCCAAAATGATATTGCTGGGCTTGATGTCGCGGTGAATAACTGGAGGCTGTCGCCCGTGTAGATAAATCAGGATATTTAACAGTGCTGTAGCAATTTCTTTAACTTCAGTTTCTGTAAAAATCCGCCCAGTTTTCATATATTTTTCCAGAGATTGACCTTCTACAAAGCTCTGGACAAGAGCATAACCTTTACTGTTAGAGGGATCTAATTCAAAGTAGTCGATATAACGAGGAATGGCAGGATGCTCAACTGCTTTGAGGGTTTCGGCTTCTCGTTCAAATAGCTTTAAATCTTCCCAAGCAAAATCATTACTAAAGGTTAGCAGCTTGATAATAACTAATTGCTCAGTTTGAATGTCACGGGCTAAGAGAGTACGTCTTCCTGCTTTCTTGCCTAACTCTTGTTGAATTTCGTAGCGTTCTTGAAGGATTTGTTTGGGAAAGTCATTGAGGCTTTGACCTGCCATTTGTCCACTCCGAGTTTTCATATTTACAACTTGTTACAGTTGAATCTACCAAAAACTACAAAGGGAAAATGATAGATTCCGCATTCTTTAAAATATTGGACTTATACAGAGTTGTGAACAATTTAGGGATGAGGGAGATGAGGATAATGCTTTTGTTATAACGTTTATTCGTAAAGTTGCAATATATTTTACCCATCGGCTAGCGCCGTACCACGCTAGTTGCCATAATGCGGGTCTCCCCGATGCCTTGAGGGGACTACAGGTGGGTCTAATAAGGCACACCTTCATAGAGAATTAGTATGAAGACATAGAGACTTTTAATTATGCTGACTCCCGAAGAGATAGAAAAGTTGATTAACAATGCACCTAAATGTGAAGTTTGTAAGAGTAGAATTGACGGTTACGGGCTTTTTGCTAAGGAGTTGATATTAGAAGGAGAGCAAATAATAGACTTTAGCTTTTCCAATTTTTACCAAGAGGTTAGATATGCCGATCAAACGGATGAATTTCTGAGGGAGGGTAAATTCATTGGAATTAGTGAGGAAATTTGTTTAACGGCTGAGGGTTCAACTAAGTTCGCCGCAGTCAATCATTCTCAAAATCCCAATGCCGTGGTTGACCTTGAAAAACGCAAAGTATTTGCTTTGATAGATATTCACCCCAATGAGGAAATAACGATAGACGTGCGTTTGGAGCCAATGTCCGAGCGAGCAAAGCAATTCTCGCCGTGGCTTTGAGCTATATACTGCTGTTCGGAGGAATTTGAATGTAGAGATGTAAAATTTTACGTCTCTACAGGGGTTTTTATCGCCATGCACAATCAGTATCATTCTGCAATCAGCAACGCCAAAAAACAAGACCCCATAGTGAGCGATCGCCACTCATGACTAAATCAACATTTGTACCTTTGCCATGCAGACTCAACTATTTCAGCAATGATTTCTGTGTATGTCACATCACCCAAACGTCCCATAATTACCAGGTCTGAGCGGATATAATGTAGCCCTGGCAGTGGGTTAACCTCCATAAACTGCAACCCACCGCTAGCATCGCAACGCAGATCCACGCGGGCAGCGTCACGGCAACCAAGAGTATGGTAAACATCCAGGGCCAGCTGCCTTGCCTGTGCTGCCAGTGGCTCAGGATCTATGAGCAAACCATAAGATACCCGTTCCAGATACTCATCCTTGTTGAGGGTGGTATAGGCGAAAGCTTCCGCTTCTCCTGTAAAAATTACTTCCATCACACCTACTACCCGTGAGTTGCTGCCGTTGCCAATAATGCCCACCGTTACTTCTCGACCGGGAAGAAAGGTTTCTACGAGTACGGACTGCTGAAATAGTTCGCGTAACAATTGATAAGTATTTACTAGCTTTTGACGTTCTTTGACAAGAGAACGCCCGGTTACCCCTTTAGAACTGCCCTCTGCTACAGGCTTGAGGAAAACTGGCATTGGCAGCGATACGGCTGTTGCTTCTGCGGTAGTATTCACCACTTCAAAAGGGGCTGTCGGCAAACCGCGATCGCGCACCAGCCTCTTAGCAAGCGCCTTGTCTAACGTTAAGGCACAGGTAAGCGGATCGGAAAAGGTATAGGGTTGAGCGAATAATTCACAGACTGCGGGGACTTGGGCTTCACGAGAGCGACCCTTCAAACCCTCAGCAATATTGAAAACTAGATCCCAGCGATCGCCCTTGGCCAAGCGCAGAGCAAGTTCTCTACCATTGCCGACACGTTCAACCTGATGACCTAACTGAAATAGTGCATTTTCCAGCCCGATGATAGTTTCTTCATCGTCGAACTCCATTACTTCAGAAGCACTGAAACCAGCCTTAAGGTAGTCTGCCTTCAGGTCATAACATAGACCAATTAATAACCCCATAGATAATTCCTGGTAAGAAAGCTTTCGCTGTTAGCTGTAATATGCAACTCAGGTTAATTGCAGAAATTTTGATTACTAAGTCTTCAATGGAGTCGAAAATATCTCATCAACAACATCGAACCAAATAACAGATTGATCGTTAGGAGAACCGTTATAGTTGGCAGTAATTTCTTCTCCTACTTTTATATCTCGGTAGGCAATCAATTCCACCTCCCCTTTGGCGAATTTTTTCACATAGTAAGTATTCGGATCGTAAGAATGGTTGAACAGGGACATTAAACCAAGTGCGATCGCCGCACTTTTATCTTCCCAATCGTAGTAGTAGTTACTCAAAACTGTTTTATCTAGGAATTCAACCTGTTCTGCGGGTATAACCACAACTGGCGATCTCTCAATCATCTCTCCTTTCAAAAAGCCCTTCTGTGCGAAGACACCTCGACCTTTT
This sequence comes from Nostoc sp., assembly GCF_036919675.1. GTDB lineage: Bacteria > Cyanobacteriota > Cyanobacteriia > Cyanobacteriales > Nostocaceae > Nostoc. Next base: position 73,547 of record NZ_JBALCP010000064.1, on the reverse strand, counting down.
AAGTTTGTATTGCCCACAATCAACATTCCAACTACTCTCCTGCGATTACTCAGTTTTTTGGTAGAAGCTAAAAGAACCATCCCAATTGGCTCTTTTAGATGATGGCGGTCAAACTCACATAATAGTGTCAGTCCTGCTCCACGGATCTACATAGGTGTATGTCTTCCCTGCCCAATTTTGCACTGTAGCTGTGCCCTTCTCATAGGCAAGTAGCGTCTCGGCTTGAATTGGGACTTTGCCACCACCGCCAGGGGCATCAATTACATAGGTTGGTACAGCATAGCCAGTAGTATGACCACGCAATTTAGAAATTAGATCAATCCCAGTTTGAACACTCGTTCGCAGATGTGCAGTGCCAACAACTGGATCGCATTGGTAAAGGTAATAGGGTCGCACACGCAACTTCAGAAGACCGTGAAACAGATTTTTGAGGGCTTTTTCAGAGTCATTCACACCTTTTAACAGCACAGTTTGACTACCTAGAGGAATGCCACCATCAGCTAGGCGATCGCAAGCTTGTGCCACTTCCGGGGTAAGTTCCTGCACATGACAAAAGTGCAAAGACAGCCACACACGATGTTTACGAAGCAAGGCAACCAATTCCGGTGTAATTCGCTGCGGTAAGAAACTCGGCACGCGGGAACCAATTCGGATAAATTCAATATGCCTAATGGCACGCAGCCGCCCAAGCAAATTGTTTAAAGGTTCATCAGACATCAACAGAGGATCACCACCGGAAATTAGCACATCACGGATCTCAGTGTGTTGCTCCAGGTAAGCAACGATCGCATCCAACCGCCGCGTTACTGGGTACATCTCACCTTGGCTCACCAAACGAGAGCGAGTGCAATAACGGCAATAAGCAGCGCAAGTGTCTAGGGCAAGCAGCAACACCCGATCAGGGTAGCGGTGTACGAGTCCTGGCACGGGAGTGTCGTTATCTTCACCACATGGATCTACCATGTCTGCGGCACTGACTACTAGTTCTTCTTCCCGTGGGATGACTTGTAACCGTAATGGGCAAAGCGGATCTTCTGGATCAAGGAGTGATGCAAAGTATGGTGTGACGGCTACAGCAAACTTCTCTGGTGCGATTAAAAGTCCCTGTTCTTCGGCAGCACTAAGCCTTAATAACCTCTGAAAGTGTTCCAGTTTAGTCAACCGATGCCGCATTTGCCAGCGCCAATCGTTCCAGCGTTCCTGGTTGTAAGTTTCTCCCAAAATCCCACAAATTTCTTCACACCGAACATCCGTAACTAGAGGCTCTAGAATAGTGTTTTTGATCATGACTTAGAACTAAATCAAGCTGAGAATAATAAACTAATCACAGCCTGGTTTGTTTACCTACGAATCTAGGTAAAGGAGAAAAGTATTGACAACTGTCACCAGTTGTGATCCCAACTCTTCTTAAAACAGGCGATTACCGTTGTAGCATAGAAATTAGAACTTACGCACTGTACAAACTAACCCTAATGTGTATTACGCAAAATAACCGTTTCAGGCGCTGCTCACAAGGTTAATTTGGTCGCATATTTACTATGTTAGATGTTAGATATGGCTGAAAAGCCCAAATTTTCTATAGTACATATGTATGATGCGTAAGTCTTAATTTTAGTACAGCGATCGCTTGTTTTGCTATGAATAAGCAGGAGCGTAGGCGCAGCCCGCACTTCTCTACGAGACGCTCTTGCTATGCTTGCTTAAGAGTAGGGGTACGACATGGTTCGACTGCGGCTCCATCGAGCGTTCGCGTAGCGTCTCGTAGAGAAGCCGAGATGCTCACCAGCCGCTTAGTGACCACCGTAGACATCGCTTTTTATAACGTATCTACAAACTTTGACCCATCTGTAGTTAGGAATAAGAATTAAATAACATACAATTTATATCCCTAACTTACCTCACCCTCATTCCCTCTCCTTATAAAAGAGAGGGAAGCAAGATAGAGGATGAAGTTTTGCATTTTATTTAATCCACGTTCCTTAGTTATCTAAATCATTAATATTACTCAATGATGTCAACTGCGACTCGACCGCATTGAGATAACTTTGATCATTCAAAATTTGTGCTGGTAATTTGTTAGCTTTGACAGCAGCCTGAACCACATCTTTTGCAGTCACTTTTCCTATTTGGAATTCAGATACCAAAGCGCCCCCACTAGGAATACCCTGCTCTTTGAAATAACCTTGATAAGCTAGAAAGGTAGTATTGAAAGGTTGGAGATAGCTGGCATTTTGGGAATTAGTACGTAAAGCATTAGAGTTGATATCTGTGTTTATTTGTCCGGCACTATTGTTATTATTAGCTGTTTGAGCGCCAACAATTCCAGGTATAAAAGCGATACAAGCAACGACAAATGCAGAATTGAGCAAGTTTGTAACTCTCATAATATTCTTCTCTATTTAACTAACTTAATTAATATTGGCTATTAATAAAAATCTATCATTTAGCAATCTAAAACTATTGCTTTTAAGTCATTATATCGGTTTATCTATTATTCATTGATTTTGGCAAGAGGATTTAAAAAAAGCTAGAATAATCTTAAATTTTCTAAATTAACTATAAGATTACAATGCAGCAATTCAGAAATATTTGATGAAATTATATAAAACTATAATTGCTAAAATGATGTAATTTACAACTCAAAAGAACAAAGTTAAATTAGATCATTCAAAATTACTAAGACCCATCATGTGATACGCAATAAAGCTAGTATCAAAGGGTTTGAGGTAATTTACATTCGTGGAATAGCTAGATAAAGTGTCAGAGTTAACTACTGTATTTATTGATGCGCCACTGTTGTTATCATTGGCTGTATGAAGACTAGTAATTTTAGGCATAGAATTAATCCAAGCAACAATACGTGCAGAATTTATCAAGTTTGTAAGTTTCATAGAGTTATCCTCAAGTAGAACAAAGTACAATCAGTCTGTGATATCTAGTAATAGAGTCCACTATTTTATAAATCTCAACCTCCTACACTCAGTTCATTTGATAGCTTGATTTGTTAATTATCCAAACGGCTGAGTCAAATTGACCCAAATATCAGAAATTGGGAATTCGTATAAGATTTAGTAAGTAATAACTCAGAAAAGGCAAAGGTGCGCTATATAAAATCTTTTATTCGCAAGCATTTATAGAAGGTGCGAACGCTCACATATATGTAATTATGATCTTCTCTTCTAGATATTTTTTGCTTTCGGCTAGAAACTGAAATCCAACTATGTTTTAGCTAATAAAGTTTGCATACCAATATGCTAGAAAATATTTATGATAAAAACAAATACTTTTAGTTCTTAACTTGATAAATAAAAGTTATGTAAAATAATATTGGCATTACAAAGTTTTCTATAAACCTTACTGACCATTCATTTGAGTTTGGACGGACTCTCGTGTAAGGTAGCCGTTCAGGAGGATAAAATAAGCTGATCGTGTCAAAATGTTAAATGTATACTTTATTTGCAAACTCACTTATGCCAAAAGCAATTTGGAATGGAACAGTTTTAGCTGAGAGCGATAATACCGTAGTTGTGGAAAACAACCATTATTTCCCTGCTGACACCATTAACAAGCAGTACTTCACAGACAGTAATACCCACACTACTTGTCCTTGGAAAGGTGTCGCCAACTACTACAGTATCGACGTTGATGGGCAAGTCAACAAAGATGCCGCATGGTACTATCCCAGCACCAAAGAGAAGGCTAAGAATATCGAGGGTTATGTAGCCTTCTGGAAGGGTGTAAAAGTTGAGGCTTAATAAAAGTTCCTGGAAGTATTTTATTTTCAGGGACATTAATATTATGTCCGGCTAATTGCCTATTAAATACGAAGCCCGCCTGCGCGGGCTTCGTATTTAAACTATTTGCGAATTTATTTTAACTGTTCTTGTCATCACTCGTTTGACGACTATAGAGAAGAATTTTGGAGTGTAATCTACTGAAGCGATCGCCATCATCAACTCCCATCATCAACTCTAATCCGAAAAGCACACAAGGGATGATTTGGCTACACCATTTCAATCAATGCAGTTTAAGTAAAACTTTATTTTGAGACGTAATTATACCTTTGCCTTGGGAAATGCTACTTGCTTTTTCTTCGCCAGCCAAGCCAGACTACCCGCAAGTATAATACCAGCGATCGCACTAGGTTCGGGTACTGCTTTTGATATAATAGCATTGGGTGGAAGAATTATGCCGATTGTTAGTAGAGCTAGCTCTCTTGCTAGACCAGGGCTGATTTGGTCAAGATTGCTGCCGTTGACGTTGCTGAGGGCAATGTTTAGGTTTTTAGTAGAGATCGGCACTAATGTCAAACACGGGGAATTGATTGTTGCCACTGATGGTAAGTAAATTAGCACCTGGCCCATTAATAGTAAGATTTTTTGCGATCGCAATTGCCCCACTCGTCAGGGCAATTGTACTAGGGTGATTTCCCAATAAGAACTCTACCACATCATTGCTAGTTGCCATGTTGATAGTGTCTCGCAACGAGCCAACACCACTGTCATTGAGATTGTTAACCGTCAAGGTAGCAGCTTGTGCTGATTCTACTTGCATTATTGCCCAACACAGAGCAACGGCTGTGGAAATAGCTTGAGCGACAGCCTTTTTTCTATTGTTTTTTGTCACTTAAAACTCCTCTGATTAATTTGTCAAAAAATAAAAAAACTCACTTCTAAAGTTGATAAATACATCATTATAATATAAGACTCATATTTGATTTTTGAAATATCCGTAGGGGAGCCAGTGCGTTTTTGTACTTAGAGGTTGTTTGAAAAGTGGTATATTGTAATTTTTATCGAATTATTACCCCCCTTAGTCCCCCCTTATAAAGGGGGGTAAAACGCCTGTGCATCATGCATTTAAACTTAAGTTGACACTAATGCCCGTCGTAAACATCGCTATTTGCTATCGTTTTGGGATAGTCTCATTGTTGCCAGTGCCGTGTTTAGGGCAAGCAAGTATTTTGTACTGAGAAGATATGCAAAATGGCTTAATTATTGAAAATGCCTTACAGATTGTCAATCCATTTTTTGAGGTAAAAACATGAATCTAGAACGTTTAAATTTAGCAGTGGCTTCGATTTGAATCAAAGGTGGTTCACTCTACATCAATACCTTCCCACAGTTGAGAGATAGGTACAGTATTTCCGGTCATCGCATCTTACCAACCTTGACGAAAACTTTCACTCGCAGACTCGACAAGTTCATTATCCTCTTCATTCTCTTCCGTGATTAAGATAATGACTCGGACGCGGCTGTATTTTGCTATAGTCAACGGCTTGTCTAAAAAAATTCGACCCAATTCGTTCACGGTTCCCTTGGCTTCAATTGCTTTCATTGTCGTGAATCTGAGTTGTGCTGTTAATAGTATAAGACTTGTATGTTTTGTTTAAGCGTTACTAAGAATTGCACAAGCATTAGGTACAAAGACTCAAGCTATTGTGATTAACGTTAAAGCATTTATAACAAATGCATAAACAATTGCTGCAAATGAGACAGCAATTACTACAAATGAGTACCCATTTATAATAAATGCTTAATTTGTTTGATTAAATTTTAACTATTTATTATGAATGAGATAGCAATTGCTACAAGTGAGTACCCATTGATAATAAATGCTTAATTTGTTTGATTAAGTTTTAAGTATTTATTATGAATGCGACAGCATTTGTTATAAACGGGTACACAATTGCTGTAAATGAGTATCCATTTATAATTAAGACTTAAGCTGTTGTTGCTAACAGACAAACATTCGTAACGTCCGCGTCTGTCTTGGTAATGAATGCACAAGCTATTGTTATCACGGGAACTTCATTTCTAACGTCGCTGCTGCAAAAGTAGTTAAATTATTCTTGTGAAGAGGATTCTCTTTAAGGTTCGCATCACACGAGTAGCAATATTATGCTGATGCCAAGCTTGATAGAAATCGGGGAAAGGCATATTATCGGCGTAATTGCAGGCTAAATAGAAGAAGTTATCATCCAATAGCAAATAACTATTTAAAGCTTTAACTACCTCAAAGCGATCCTGATTATTCTGTATAATTCTCCCTAAGCTTTCTGCTGCATTTATACAGGTGTTGTAGTTTACAGTAGTTGATTGCAGCAGTTGCACCAAGGCGGTGATCGCAATTTTATTGCCAGGGTCGATTGTCCCTAAGCTATCTGCTGCACGCCAACGGGTGGAGTCATCCACAGTAGTTGATTGCAGCAATTGCACTAAGGCTGCGATCGCAATTTCATTGCCAGTGCCGATTTCCCCTAAGCTATCTGCTGCCTGCATACGGGTGGAGTCATCCACAGTAGTTGATTGCAGCAGTTGCACTAAGGCTGCGATCGCAATTTTATTGCCAGGGTCGATTTTCCCTAAGCTATCTGCTGCACGCCAACGGGTGGAGTCATCCACAGTAGTTGATTGCAGCAGTTGCACTAAAGCGGCGATCGCAAATTCATTGCCTGTGCCGATTTTCCCTAAGCTATCTGCTGCACGCCAACGGGTGGAGTCATCCACAGTAGTTGATTGCAGCAGTTGCACTAAAGCGGCGATCGCAAATTCATTGCCTGTGCCGATTTTCCCTAAGCTATCTGCTGCACGCCAACGGGTGGAGTCATCCACAGTAGTTGATTGCAGCAATTGCACTAAGGCTGCGATCGCAATTTCATTGCCAGTGCCGATTTCCCCTAAGCTATCTGCTGCCTGCATACGGGTGGAGTCATCCACAGTTGTTGATTGCAGCAGTTGCACTAAGGCAGCGATCGCAATTTTATTGCCAGGGTCGATTGTCCCTAAGCCTCCTGCTGCAACCATACGCTTGTAGTCATCCACAGTAGTTGATTGCAGCAGTTGCACCAAGGCAGCGATCGCAATTTCATTGCCTGTGCCGATTTCCCCTAATTTATATGCTGCACGCCAACGGGTGGAGTCATCCACAGTAGTTGATTGCAGCAGTTGCACCAAGGCAGGGATCGCAAATTTATTGCCAGGGTCGATTGTCTCTAATTTATATGCTACCTCTATACGGTTGAAGTCATCCACAGTTGTTGATTGCAGCAGTTGCACCAAGGCAGCGATCACTTTTGTGCGGTCTGTTTGTTGCAATGCTGACTCAGGTTCCGGTTCGATTGAACTCTTACTACCAAACTCACTCTCAAGTGTAAACATGACAATTTTTCTTACTATTTCATCTGCTCTTAAATAAGCTTTAAACTCTGCAATTCCTGCGGCGACTAAAAAATAGACGCGATATTCATAAATTTTTCGACATCCATCTTTAAAATTAACTAAAGCATCGATAAACTGTTGCTTTTGCTCTTTTAAACTTTCTTCTTCTCGCCCTAGCCAAAGTAATATTGTTTGCTTCCATTGCCGTTCAAAAATGCGATAAGTTCCTTCACTGGGATCTTTAGGATTGTGGTTGAGAAAGAAATGCCAGTCATCAATTGCTTTAGCAGCAAAGTACTCTTGAAATGAGGCATGAAAGAAAGCGTAAACAGGTTTTCTATTTTTATCTATCCCTACACAGTTTAGCCAGCCGCGATTTAGTGCCAATTTCAGCAGTGAATTTTCATCATCAACATCTCCCAAAAACTGACTAACAAAATCCTGCCGCAAGCGAAAACGGTTTGCTTCTTTATCTATGGCTTCTCTAGCTAATTCCCATAGTTTGACATTGAGTTGCTGACGCTGGTAAGAGTTTGTAGCAAATTCCTCTTTTTTCCACTTGTAGAAGTCATCAACAAATTGCTGATAGAGTCCCGCTTGAGTATCCGGTAATTTGCCATCTCCTGCTTGCCAATTCAAGCACAACAGCGTCAACCGCAGAGGATTTTTCACTAAATCCTGAATCCGTTCTTTACCTGATTCTTTCAACTTACTACATAACTGCTTCCCAAATTTGGGAATTTCAATTTTATTGAACCATTTATCAATAAATCTCTCCACCTGTTCTGGATAAGAAAAATCTAAACTGCGATAGGTATCAAAATCATCAAGTGCATTAATGCTGCCATCCCACAGATTAACCCGACAGGTCAGCACAATTCGCGCTTTATAAATTGACCCTCCTTCACGGAGTTGCCGTGCAATTTCTGTTAGAGGATTACCTGAAGATGCGGACATCTCATCTAACCCATCTAGCAGCAGCCAGACATTATTTTGATTAAACTGAAGAACAAAATCTTTCTTCAGTTGCTCAGTAGCTTCAGCTTTACCTGTTTTTTCAGCAGCTTGAGTCAACCAAGTCTTAAATAGATAAGATTTTAGTTCCTCACCTCGCAAATCTGCTAAAGATACCCAAATGACAATGGACTGGTGAATCTCACGAGATACCCAATCAGCAATCTGCTGTAAAAGTGTTGTCTTTCCTGCTCCTGGTTCGCCAATAATCGCAATTCGCTTACCTTTACTTTTAGGCGTGTTCTTCTGTTTAAGAACTTCTTCGAGAAAAACATCATGCTCAAACGTTTTGGTGATTTCTGTCTCCTTATACAGTTCTGAACCCTGTTCTGGAGAAATATCATCATGACGCTTGGATGGTTTTTTGCGCTCAACTAATCCCAGTGGCACGTAAACATCATCAACTTGCAGGGTCACTCCCTCAGTTAATGTCAGAGGATTTGTAGTCAGCTTTTGCCGTTCTGCCAGTATTTCACGGCAGACTTCACGCCAGCGATCTGGAGTTAACTTTGTCCCATCCTCCCCTTGGGACGACTTCGGTCAGTTGTTATTAATTGTCCCAATAGAGATTGATTGACCAGCTATTCCACCTTGCTGTACAGTGAGGTTCTCTGCTAACTTCGCAAATTTGTTGACAACTGAGGGCTGGGACTTGATTTCATCTGCTAATTTTTTAATTTCCTTAGCACTCTCAGACTGGTTATTGTTGACTGCTGCTTCCACTTCCATAACTGCTTGAGCAATTTCTGGGTCTTGTGCTGCTGCTGCTGTCAGTTCCAGCACTGCTTGACCATAATCTAATCGCTGCGCTTCATTTCCCTCTACAGCACTGGTGATTAATGGCGATTTCTTCTTCTGGCGGAGCTTTTCCATTAACTTGCCTCTTGCTGCCCATACACCATCACCAATATTTTCGCCAATTTTCTCTAGTGGTTTAGAAAGTATAGTAGCGATCGCAGTCACAACAGCCGTTATCAGTATCACATCCATAGGTTCACTACAAACTGAGTAGATGTAAAAATTACTTCAATTCACACAAATAGTATGACGCAAAAGCTAGGCAATGATTGCTGATATAACTTAGTTTTTGAACCCGCGCAGGCGGGTAAAGTCTCGTATAGCCGCAACTTCTAGTCGCCAAGGCACTAACACACCCTACGAAAATATCTGAAATCTAATTATGAATTAACGCCGTGTGCAACTTTCTCTCAAACCTAATCCCCAACCCCTTACCTACTGCGTTAGGGAGCAAAAATCAAAGCCTCTCTCCCTGTGGGGGAGAGGTTTGGAAGCGGGGTTCTAAGAATAAGTTGCACACGGCGTGAATTATCAATTTTTAATTAGAAGCTGCCTTTTCTGCAACATTACGAATTATTTCCTCCAGCGTTTGGAGTAATTCTTGCTCGTTATAAGGTTTAGAAAAGTAAGCCCGCGCCCCCAATTGCATAGCTAATTGCCGATGTTTATTGCTGCTACGAGAAGTCAGCATCGCAACTGGAATATTTTTTGTATCAACGTCTGAATTTACCTTACCTAAAAAGCCATAACCATCTAGGCGAGGCATTTCAATATCACAAATTACTGCCTCAACTCTCAATCCACTATGGAGTTTATCTAAAGCATCTTGACCATCTTTAGCTTGTTCTACTTGATACCCTCCTTTTTCAAGGGTCAGGGCTAAAAAGCGGCGAACATTAATTGAGTCATCTACGATTAAAATTGTGCCTTTCTGCTTAATAGACGCTGCTGATATTTTGTCTTCGTCAAATATCAGGAACGGTGTCTTTAACCTTGCTGATGGTAATTGAGTACCTCTAGGAGTCCGCCGATTTGTAGCAATCCAATACAGCAACTCATTGACATTAACTAGTGGCACTACTCGACCATCACCGAGAATCGTACAGTTGCTGAAGCCTTCAGGTAAAGGTATATTTCCCTCGACTTGGCGAATAGCAACTTCTTGTTCACCCCAGCAACGGTCTATTTGGATTGCTACTGGCTGATTATTCCCTTTGACTACTAACACGCTGTTAGCATTAATTGCTGCCGGAGTTTCTAACTCTGAGGTATCGTAGCGCAGGCAATTAAACTCTAAATAAGGAGTCAAGCGAATCAGTGGTAGCATGGTTCCTTGCCAATTTAGGACTTCGCTACCTGCCATTTGAAAAACTCGCTCGTCTTGGAGTAAGGATATTTCTGAAATAACATCTGTGGGAAATGCCAATAGCATTTTGTTGATTTCTACCAGCAGAACTCGCGCCACAGAAAGTGTAAATGGTACTGATAGGGTGAAGGTAGTACCAACTCCTGGCTCCGTATCAACTTTGACATCTCCTCGAATTAGTTTGAGGTTGTTGCGAACTACATCCATACCGACACCGCGGCCAGATAATGCTGTGACTTGCTCGGAGGTGGTAAAACCTGGTTCAAAAATTAGTGATAACAGTTCTTCATCACTAGCACTAGCGAGTAGAGAAGCATCCAATCCCATAGCTAGGGCGCGGATGCGAATTTTCTCTAGAGAAATGCCCCAACCATCATCACGGATAGTAATCAGGGTGCGATTAGTGCGGTGAGTAGCTGTAATTTCAATCAATCCTTGTTCTGGTTTACCCAGAAGGCGGCGGGTGGCTGAGTCTTCGATACCATGATCGAAGGCGTTCCTTAACAGATGCATTAAAGGTTCATTTAATGCTTCTAAAATGCTGCGTTCAATTAAAGTATTGCCACCTTCAATTTTTAACTGGACATTTTTCCCATACTCTACATTTAAATCGCGCAAGGCTCTGGGAAAACGTTCGATTAAATCGGACAGCGGCCGCATTCGGATATGATTTAGTTTGGTTTGTAACTGTTTGGATGTTTTGTTTAGTTTCCGAGCAATTTGGTCTGTATCATCTACACTGAGTTGCACATCAGTTGTGACTTCCTGTACCTGAACAATGGTTTCCATCACTTCCTGCGATCGCAGGTTGAAATCGTTATAGCGATCCATTTCTAAGGGATCAAATTCTCTGTCTGTGCGTTGTATTTGGTGGCCATTTTCAGCTTGCGGTTGCACCCCAAGAGACATGGCAGCTTGAGGAGAAATTTTGTCGTAGGCTGTACGTAACTCCTGGTTTTCTTGGTCGAGAACTTGGACTCGCTGCTTCAGGTTACGAACGAGTTTGCGTAATCTTTCTAGTTGTGAGTTTAACCCATTCCGCTGAACAATCAGTTCACCAAATAAATCATTAATTTGCTCTAGTTGTTTGCTGGGAACTCGGACGCTATTTTCATGAATATCCCGCTCTTTCCCAACGCCATTTGACTCTCCTTTGGCTTCACCAAATCTGGCATCTGGAGGATTATGTTCTCTAACAAATATTGTATTTTGCTCTGTGACATTGACAGCATTCACGTCATCGGCAAATTCTGTATCCAAAAATGTAAAATTGGCAGCGATACCTGTGGCGGGCTGCGCCAACGCTTCATCTTTAGTTATTGCTGGTTGCCAAACAGATGTTGACACTACTTCTGCATCAAGGATATCTGTGTCTGTACCAACAAATTGTGGTATTATTTCTGCTTGTAATAGGGGCTTATGTTGAGTATAACTACTCAAGTCAATTTCTGTAGGTAAGTTCTCTAATTGATTTGTCAGTATCAAAGCTTGCGATCGCCGCCATGCTTGCAATGCTAACTGGGCAATTTCTGGAATGCGCGAGCTGCTAACAATTTCTAATTGCTGCGTTATTGACTCACAAAGCTTGGTAAAAGCAGCCAACTGGAGCATTTCCCCTAAACCGCCCAATTCAGTTGCCATGATCACAACTTCTTCATGCAATCCGGGCTGTTCACTATCTGCCAATATAGATTCTAGATGCTGCAAACACTCTTCTACTTCTGTGCCAAATAGCAAGGGGATAATGTCTTGCCCATCTTCTGGGGATAGCATGGTTGAGGCATCCTCAGGGGTAGGATCGCCCAAGCGATCGTGCAACTGATCAAAAATTGGGTAACAAAAGGTTGCTAACCACTGATCTTCGACAACATTTCCTTCTGCAAGCAATTCTACAATCTGACGCAGCCAGTCAACTCCAGATAGCAATAAACTTTGTAACTGAGTATCAATTTCTAGAGAATTTTTTTTAGTTTTTAAAACTTTAAAAGAATCTTCTAGACGGTGAGATAAATCACTTAGCGATCTAAATCCCATCATCCCCGCGCCACCTTTGATAGAATGAGCAGCCCGGAGTGCAGCATTGATTTTATCCAAATCGATCCGGTTAGTAGTATCGATTTCCAGTAATACTCCTTCCAGAATATTTAAGTAATCAGTTGCTTCTTCCAGAAACTGCATCTGGATTTCTAGTTCTTTGTCTTGCAGCATGGTTTTTGTTAATAGTCAAACAATTTTGGATTTTAGATTGTAGATTGATCCATACCTAAATTCACAGGCTTGCCATTTAATTTTAGATTTTGGATAATAGAATTATTCTCATGTTGAAATTCGCTTGCTCCAGACATTTTTATATTTTGAATCTTCTCTACGAGAGGCTCCGCCAACAATTCCAAAATCCCAAATTGAAAATCTAAAATTCGGCCATTTGTCAGTAGTAAGTAGTGAAAACCAAACAACTGACAGATGACCACTAACTAACTTTGAAAGTCTCGACAGTCTCTTGCAATTGCTGGGAAATCTCCACAGTTTGTTGCAGAGATTCGGAAACTTGGCGAGAAGAATCGCTGGTGCGTTGTGATACAGCAGCAATATCTTTCATCAATTGGGTGACACTTTGCGATGTTTCTACCTGAGATGCAGTCGCAGTGGAAATCGACTGCACTAAAGAGTCAATTTGATGCGATACATCCAAAATTTGACTCAGATTTTGTTTAGCTTCCTCCACAATTCGAGTCCCTTCTACCACTTGGGTGGTTCCTATTTCCATCGCCTGCACCACTTCACTGGTTTCTCGTTGGATATTTTCAACAATTTGTTCAATTTCTTGGGTTGCTGCGGCACTCCTGACTGCTAATTCGCCGACTTCTTCAGCAACTACGGCAAAACCTTGACCTTCTTCACCTGCACGCGCTGCTTCAATACCGGCGTTGATGGCAAGCAAGTTGGTTTGGATGGCGATTTGGTTAATTAAGGACACCACGTGAGAAATTTGTTGGGAAGATTCTCCAAGGCGTTTCACTTTTTTTGCAGTTTCACCCACAGTTTCCCGCAAAGAGAGGATATTTTGTACTGTCAAATCCATTGCGTGTCCACTCTGAGTGGCGGTGTGGGCGGCGTGGTTGGCAATGAAAGCAGCTTTTTCAGCACTTTCGGCTACGACTTGCATGGATTGGGTCATTTCGTCAACAGCATCAAGGGTGCGGTTGATTTCGGCAGCTTGGGTGAGTGCTTCCTCTGCTAAGTGGCGGATGGCTCCTTCGTTAGAGCCAATAGCAGTATTCACGTAGGTAGCAGCCTGTTGAACTTGGGTAACAATATCCCGGAGGCTTTCCACAATGGAGTTGAAAAAGTCGGCAACAGTGCCTATTTCCCCAGAGGTCACGTCTGCACGCACTGTCAAGTCACCTCTGGCTGCACTTTCTACGTCGTTGAGCAGTTCTAAAAGTTGCTGTTGCAGTGTTTCTTTTTGATGCCGTTCGTCGTCAGAACCGATTACTGCAAAATTCCTAGCTTGTTCTATCTCCTCTAACAACTTGGCTTGTTCCAAGGCATAGCCAATTTGAGTTGCTATCTGTTGAAACAAGTCAATTTCCGGCTGTTGCCAAACACGAGGAGTTTCGCAATGATGAGCAATTAATAAGCCGAAAAGTTGCTCTTGGGCTAGAATCGGTACAATCAAATGACCTTTGACAGCAAATTTTTCCAACAGTTGAATATAACCATTGGCATTTTTCAAGCTTTGGTCTTGATGAATGTTAGCAACTGCTTGCACCCGGCTATCATCAGAAGTTTCTAGATAACGTTCCCGAAAATAGGGGTCGTCGATTTGCACTCCGATCATTTCCGGCCAATTACCAGTTACCGATTCAGCAACGACGACGCCATCCCAAGTATCTGGATTCAGACTATAAATGATTACCCGGTTTGTTTTTAGCGATCGCTGAACTTCTTTGACTGCTGCGTCATAAATATCTTCAGTTTTGAGAGTTCTCCGAATTTGTCGGGTAATATCTGCTAATAATTTTACGCCTTCAACGTCCAGTTCTTGTTCCTTAACTAAAACCTGCAATTGTTCGGCCATCTGGTTGATATTTGCACTCAATACCCCTAATTCGTCTTCTCTTTCAATTTCCAGACGGGTATTGAATTTACCTTGACCAAGCTTTGCTAATGCCGCAGTTGCATTGATAATTGGCTGTGTAGTAAGTTTAGCTAACCGAGATGCGATCGCAGCCACAATCAATGCTGTCAGTGCTGTGCCAATAGCTATAATCCACAACAATTGTCTTTGCGGCTCAAATAAAATTGCTGTATCTGTGGATAAAAGTACTTGCCAGTTTAAATCTGGCAAGCCGTCTAACTTACTGGCTGGTACATAGCTGACTAATTCTTGTTTTTTGTGAGTTTTGGGAACTTCTATAAAACTATCTACCTTTTTGGCTGCAAGTAGTTTAGCTAAACCAGAATACTCTCCCTTTGCCTGTTTCCCCAATAATTCTTCTTGTGGACTCAAGAAAACTGTTCCCGAAGCATCGAGCAAATGGTATTGTTGTCCATTGGCTACGTAGTTTTTGATGACTTCCTCTAAAGATTTTACGGGCATACGTGCTTGTACCACGCCAATAGTTTGGCCCGTCCTTGTCTCTTTCACAGGTGCAGCTATATAAATACCCACTTTCCCTGTATTTTTTGCTGCTTCAGGTTTGCTGATTATAGGAGTATCTTTTTGTAAAGCGTCTTGAAAATAGGTACGGTCTTTTTGGTTTTCCAGGGGTTCACCTGTGGATTGCACAATCAAGTTACCTTGGCGATCAAAGACGGCAACACTGTCATAAGCTTTGTAAGCTTCGACAACGCGATCTAGGACTGCTTGTTTTTCTTGAGTGGTGATCCTGACACTAGCTTGGGAATTTGTCAAAAAAGGCAAGCTTGATATTACCTGAATATCACCGTAGCGTCCCAACATAAAACGGTTAACTTTATCACTTAAGCCAGTGGCTTCGGCTTGTTGAGATTGAGTAATTTGCTTAGTAATCGACTTGTTGGCAAAGCTAAAAGCGATCGCGCCTATGCCCAATACTGGTATTGTACCGATTGCGATCGCCAAAATAGTCGCTTTTTTAATCAATCCCAGCTTTGTAAAAGAGGCAATAGCCTGATTTAGGGAAGAATTATTAGCCGTTTCAGTAGTAAGCTTACTTGGTAGCTTTACTACACTACCAGTGATTTTTTGGGATGAAATCAGCGATGCTCGATTTTGAGCGCCACTACCTTGATTCGTGTTGGTTTTATTAAACATAAAAGTAGTTCTCCTAAGTATGTGAATAAGAATACTAAAAATCTTTTTTTAGTAGTACACCCTAATCACTGCGGAGAATAGAAGACTGCACAATCGCCTGTGCATCTAATACCAGTAATATTTCTTTCTGTTGCACAACGCACCCACATAAATAAGGAACTAAACTAGATGCCACTTGTCCTATAGGAGAATGAATAGCATCAGCTACGAACTTAGTTGTACCTTTTATTTCTTGCACAACTAAGCCCAACACCAATGATTCCACCCGAATAACGATTGCATTGTACTGTCGCAGTCGATAATCTAGAGATTCTAAATTGAGCATTCTTGGCAAATCAACTACCCAAATTATCCGACTCCGCCAATTCATTAATCCTAATATGCAGGGGGGCATATTCGGCATCGAGGTGATAGATTCAATAGGCACAATGATTGCTTCTTGCGTATTTTTCATTGATAAAACAGCAGTAGTCTGTTGATTTAGCTGAAATTTTAGATAACCATCCGCTAAATTATTTTGGATTGGTTTTGAAGGAAGTGTAATGTTTGTACTAGTCATTGATTCAAATTCCCACTGATTTAATAGTATGGAGGAGATGTTCGCGGGTGTAAGGTTTAGTTATATAGGCATCTGCACCTTGTTTCATTGCCCACAAACGGTCAATTTCTTGATTTTTGGAACTACAAATTACAATCGGCACTTTTGCGGTAATCGGATTTCTTCTTAGAGAACGACACAATTCAAATCCACTCATTTCGGGCATTACTACATCAGTAACGATCGCATCTGGTTTTTCTAACACAGCTTTTTCTAAAGCTTCTTTTGCACCAGAAGCTTTAATTACGTTGTAACCACTCTCTTTAAGATAATGGCTCATTAATTCCAATTCGCTGGGAGAATCTTCTACAATCAGAATTGTGCCAAGTAAAGTCAGGCTCACTATGAAATCTCCTAAAAAGTAACTTAAGGCGATTAAATTTGGTATAAGAATTCAGAAGTCAGTCTTGAAATATCTTTGCTGGTTTTCTTACTTATTCTGACTCCAGAATTCTAACTCCGGAATTCTGACTACTAAATTAACCAAGATGCTTAAAAACCATTTTTAGCAATTCTGATTGTGTAAAAGGCTTAGTCAAATATCCTGATGATCTGACTAACTTAGCCTTTGCCCTGTCGATAAATCCTGTTCTACCAGTCACCATAATGATCGGTGTATTTTTAAAAGCCGAATGTTTCCGCAATAAAGAACATAGCTCGTAGCCATCTAAACTTGGCATCTCAACATCTAGCAAAATCAGATCGGGCTTACTCCGGAGAATTTGCATTAAAGCTTTTACCGGATCGTTGATCATCACAACTGAAAAGGTGTTTTCATCCAAAAAGTGTTTGATGGAATTCAAAACTGTTTGGCTATCATCGATACAGGCAATTGTATATAGTTTTTTGCCAACAGGTGGCTGAGTAGTTTTATTATTCTCAGGAATATCAAAATTGATTTGGATCGGCAATTTTTGCCCAAGTTTTATTTGCAGTTGTGGCTGAAATTGAGACGGTTGTATTTTAGATAAAACTTGGGAACCTCTACCAGCCGGAATTGATGACTGGATATTTTGCCGATTTCGTAACTGCTTTTGACAGTGTTCAACAAGTAATCGCAAATCCAGGCAACAGAACTTTGGTAGTTCATCCAAAGAACTTTCAGGACTGAATTCATAGCTACCTTCTTTTAAGCATAGAAATGATTCCAGTACTTCTTTTGCCAATTCGTCTATCAGCCTTGCTGCTTGCACAGAGGTGATATAGTCCTGATTTACTAACCAACAAATAGCTTGGTAATCCGCATTTGGTATTGATTGATGTTCATTCTTCGTCTCAAACATCAGCCGCATCTGCACGCGAGTGGCGCTGTTGAGAGCAGGAATTTGCTGGCTCAAGCGTCGCAAGTGACTGTCAAGGCGCTCAAATAGTTTATCTGAATAGGAGGCATAAGTAAGTTTCCCCTCCTCTAGATAGATTGACCAAGAAACTATTTCAGTAAATATATTTAAGCAGCCTGTAGCACGCCGACTGGTTAATTGTGCCAACAGAGATAGCGGATGTAGTTTCTGGAATAACCTGTAGCTACCTATAGGAGTTGTGCTCATTTTACTTTTACTTCAGCTAAATTCGATAGGTGTAAGCTAAATTTGTGCAGAGTTATTCCACAATTGCAATCAAGTAAAAAGGATCAAGGATTTGTATTTTAAAATACATCAGTTTATATTTTGGGATTGTGGTGAAACTCAACGACAACAACGTTATTTTCAAATGAGCAAATCTCAGTAAATTCGTAAATTATTATTAATTTACTTCCTGTTACCGAGATTTACAGACATCTTTGGAGAATAAGACATAAAAATGTCAAGAGTAGATGAAGCCACTTTCCATTGAGTAACCCCTATCTGACCACAGGAATAATACCGATTTTATTGACGGTAATACATTTGAACTTCTGTATTTACACTTAAGTAAAATTTAGTCTTTAACTAGCTAAGGACTAGATGAAGCCACTTTGGATCGAGTAACTTCAGTTTGACCACAGCAATAATACTAATTTTTTTAACAAAAATAAAACATAATTCAGAAGGGCTAATTACAATACCAGAAAAAGGCGTGAAATTAACCAAGTCTCCAGGTGGATTGTTCTAGTTGTCCAAAAAACTTGCGCGATCGCCAGTTTATTCCTACTGTAGATGTTGTGTGAGTGCGACGCCGATAGCGAGTCTTCGTACCCCTACGGGGAAGCAAGCTAGCAAGAGCGTCTGGTAAGAGAGCGTCATAGGCCGTCGTAGACATCGCCATATCTCTAGATTAGACATTAGATGTATAATTGCTGAATGCTTCGTGTCTTTATTTACTGGCTTTATGCGTTATTCTGTATTGGCCACTGACTACGACGGTACACTAGCAACTGACAATCATGTAAATGAAAATACTTTGGCAGCACTTTCACGTCTGCGGAATTCTGGTTACAAACTTATCTTGGTGACAGGTAGACAACTAGATGAATTGCTGCAAGTTTTTGTACAAGTAGATTTATTTGATTATGTAGTAGCAGAAAACGGCGCTTTGCTGTACTCACCAGCTACCCGTCAGGAGAAACTATTAGGTTCGCAACCACCAGCAGAATTTATTAACGCATTGTGCGATCGCCAAGTCAATTCCCTGTCAGTTGGCCGTGTAATTGTTGCTACTTGGCATCCCCAAGAAACCATAGTTTTAGAAACTATCCGCCAGATGGGATTAGAATTACAAGTCATATTGAATAAAGGTGCGGTGATGGTGCTACCGTCAGGAATTAATAAAGCCACAGGGTTAGCCGCTGCCTTAAATGAGATGCAGTTATCACCTGAAAATGTAGTCGGGATTGGCGATGCAGAAAATGACCATGATTTCCTCAATTTTTGTGGTTATTCAGTAGCAGTTGCGAATGCTTTGCCGATGCTCAAAGAGCATGTGGATTTTGTGACTAATGGTAGTCGTGGGGATGGTGTTATCGAACTAATTGAAAAACTCATCGCATCAGATTTAGCTGAATTTGGGCATTAATTCGAGCAGATTTATGCAAAGAAAAAAAGGAGAGTATTGCTACTCTCCTAACGTAATATGAGTGAGTGAAAATTTATTTTCTTAGTGATGAAGCCTCGCTTGATATTCATGCAATTCACGAGCGTGTTGTTCACGAGCTTGATATTCATGCAATTCACGAGCGCGTTGTTCACGAGCTTGATATTCATGCAATTCACGAGCGCGTTGTTCACGGACTTGACGTTCGTGTTTGAATTTACTGTTATTAAAAGCTACAGTATTACCATTAAAATGATCGCGATCAGATTTAAATTCAGCAGCACTAGCATTTTGAGAAATAGCAGCAATTGAAGCAACTGCTAATAAGCCGCCAAGAAGAATAGATTTAAAACGGTTCATATATCCTTTAATGTGCCTTGCATTACTTGATTTGTATATTCTCAATATAGTCGGAGTAATTACGCACACGCCTGTATACAAAGTCATGTTTAAATAGTTACTTTTTTCCCTAATACTAGGATTTATATTTGATTTTTGAAATCGATAATCGTTGTTTGCGATCGCTTATAGTGAGTGGGTACGCGATCGCACTCTCCTATTTCATCGAGGAGCAATGGAGTGCGTAGATGCTTGCGCTAAATCGAGTGACATCGCACTTTACAGCAGCAGATGCTAAAAATGCTTGAATCAAGTTTTTCAAAAAAATTAGATCGTTCCGCTCCGCTACACTCAAAAAGGGTAAAGGAAAGAAGTACAGAGGGTAAAAGAGCTAAAGTATCAAGGGCTAAAGAGTCCTCCCGGCAGCGCACACAATACGAAAACCAAAATTGTAGTAGAGGTTGACGCGCAAGTTGCAGTTGCGACACGCGGAACGGCAGTTTACAGGATTGTTGAGCCAGGAACCGCCCCGCAAATAATGATAATCAATATCATTATTTATCCATGCACTTCCATTTTGTGGCGCTCCTTTATAGCTGTCATGCCAAGTATCTTGACACCACTCCCAAACATTCCCGTGCATGTCGTATAATCCAAAGGCGTTGGGTGGAAAACTTCCTACTTCTGTTGTTTCTTGACGATCTATTCCTTGTGGTTCAGAAGCATAAGTGGAATCTCCCTTATAGTTAGCTAACTCAGTTGTAATTGTCTCGCCGAAGTAAAATGGTGTCTTTGTTCCTGCACGACAGGCGTATTCCCATTCAGCTTCCGAAGGTAGACGATATTTGCGCCCAGTCTTTTGACTGAGTTTGTTACAAAAATCAACCGCATCGTTCCAAGAAACTTGCTCTACAGGACGTTTTAATCCCTTGAAGTTGGACGGATTGTTACCCATTATTTGCTGGTATTGTTCCTGAGTAACTTCAAACTTGCCTATAAAAAAAGCAGGCACATTTACAACATGTTGTGGTTCTTCAATTGTTTCTCGATCCTTTTCACCAGGTGGCGAACCCATATTAAAAGAGCCTGCAAGAATCTGAACCATATCTAAAGTTATATCATTGCCTAAGTCCTCCTTAAAGAACTTAGCTTGCTTGTTAGGATCTCTTTTAATTACCTGTCCCTTTTCATCTACCGTTACCGTTTCAAACTCAACCGTCCACAAGGGTAATCCGAATGCTTTAGACCCTGCTTCAGCAGGGGGAATATATTTAGGTTCAGCTACAGAGATAGTTGTCGATTTATTAGCAGGTTGATTAGTAGATTTAGGTGTCGATGATTGACCCTTAAAAATTTCACGACCTACAACTGCTGTCACTAAACCTGCTCCTGCAAAGCTAACCCATTGTAAAAACTTTTGTCTGGTTATTATCGCTGGAGTTGTACTATTTGTTCTTGCCGCTTCTTGTTGCTGTCGGCGTCTTTCTACCTCTTGCTGCTTCTGCCGTTCCGCCTCTTGCTGCCGCTGTAATCTCTGTGCTTCTTCTTGCTGACGTTTCCGATTTTCTGCATCCTTTTTAGCAATAATTGGCTGTTCAATTTGCTCCCTTTCATCGTTACTAATTTGCAAAGATTGCTGCAATTGGTTCAACTCACTACGAGTTGCTTCACTGAGGAGATATTGTCGCTTAATTTCTTTTAAGAATGCTTGCTCATAGCGAACTAAATTCTGCTGGTGTTCTTTTTGCTTTTGAACAAATGATTTTTGCACTGGTTCAGAACTTGCCGATCTACCTCCGCTTGACGAATCGATGCTCTCAGAAGTCGGGCTTATCTGTTCAAAGCTGACTCGCTGACGCACAGCAATCCTTTCAATAGCGTCAATTGCATCCCAATCACCACGGGATACAGCTAAAACTCTCACCCATAATTGTTTTGCTAATGAGAAATCACCTCTGTTTTCAGCTTGAGATGCTTGATATTTTAATGGCTCTACATCTCTAAGTGTGGCGGTTTGCTCTAATAGAATAAAATACATTTTGTAGGGCGGTTCTGCCTGAAGATAAGGATTTTGTACAGGCTTTTCATAGCGAGTATTCAGATGGGGAACTTGGTAACATAAATGTTGTGCTAAACGCTCTACCGTGGCACAATTAGCCTCTCCCTGTAGTCGCAATCCTTCTAATAGTGAATGGGTAAATGATCCATGTTCTAATTCCTCAATTTCCCAAGACTTTTGGTTAGCTGTGCAGGAATAAAAGGTAATGACTCCCTGATGCCTTTGTTCACCAATTCCCAATCCTCCACGACTACTTTCATCTCGGCAAGCATCCAAAAACAACACCACATTATCAGCCCCACTGCGGCGCAATCTTTGGGTGACATAATCAACATCAATTGCTGTACGTTCTACATTACCTGGGTCACTGTCTGATAACATTAAATAATCTTTATCTTTATATCGATTGCCATGACCTGCAAAGAAAAACCATAAATTATCTTCTGGCTTTAGTTGAACATTCTCAAATTGTGCCCCTAAAAATCGCAGCAGGTGTCCTAAAGTCGGTTGAGTGGGAATTGGCGGATTGGTTGCTATTGGGGGAGAATCGTCAGTAAAAAGGAAAACTTGATCAAACCTCGCTTCTTGTTGAAACCAAGTTGCCATTACAGAAGCATCTCGCTTGGCAAAATTTAGCGATCGCAGATTCTCATAGTGATTAATCCCAACAACAATCGCCCAATTCCTACCCATACTCAAGTCCCAATTATTTCCGCTTGAATTTAAAAGTCATTGCTCCTTTTCCCCCGGCTTTAGCACCACCAATCCCGAATAAACTGATTTTCCCTTCGCCATTAATTTCTACTGAGAGTTCCACCTCATCAAGCTGCATCTTAGAATCAGGTTGATCAGCTTCATCAAGCATTTCCCGCATTGCTTCCAGAAACCCCTTCATTTCTTGCTTGAGTTTAGTTACCTCTACTTTGTGTCTAGTAATTACTATTTCGTCTTTTTTTCGGCTCACAACTATTTCTTCAGTGGTTTCAACTCCGAGTAGTCCTCCTCTATCTCCACTGCTTCTTGCTCCAATATTTCTGAATGTTTCGTTGGTGGTACTTGATGTTTCAGCCGTTTCTTCGGTAATAATCCAGATGGCTTTTGGGGTGGAATTTTCTGCTGACATAAATTTTATTATTGAAATTATTCTTGATTTAACGGAGCATCTCAATTTTGCTTAACTCTTTTCCCTCACCCCCAGCCCTTCTCCCAAACATGGGAGAAGGGGAAAATGACTCTAGTTCACCTTCTCCCATGTTTGGGAGAAGGGGTTAGGGGATGAGGGTTATCAAGGTTTTTGCACATTTGGGATGCTCCTGATTTAAGTAGCTTTTACCAAAGCTTCTAGCACCGCCGTTCTGGCTTCCAGTTCGGCAACTCTTTGGTTTAATGGTAAATTTTCAACACATCCTAAATAGTGCGCCAAAGCGCTAACTACTACCTCCGTTTTAGATGTGCCAGTCTGTTGAGCGTAATTATTGAGCTTTTCGAGAAGATACGGCGGAATTCTGACGACAATTTGAGGTTTGGTCATGGCAGGCAATTATTTTTTAGTTTTAGACTATAAACTGCATGACAGTGCATTACTATTATTCAGTAGTAACACGTAAACTTGCAATAGGGAAGAACAGATTAGTCAACACCAACGCAGAAATGGCTAAAAATTGGGCGATCGCGATCGGCATTAACCAGTACAACAATCTTCAGCACCTAAACTACGCCAAACTAGATGCCGAAGCTATGCGCGATTGGTTTGAAAAGGAAGTGCGGTTTGACAGAGTGTTTCTGTTTACAGAGGATTCAATTGCAATTCCCACTTCTCCACCCATTCCCACTCAGCCTACTTACGGTAACTTGCGGCGGTTTTTACGGGCAAACTTTGAAAAGCCACTATTGGCACCAGGGGATAATCTCTGGTTTTTCTTTGCTGGTCACGGTTGTCGGTCAGCTGATCGTGACTATCTCATGCTGATGGATAGCGATCCAGGTGATGTGGAACATACGGCAATCCCTGTTGATTATGTTACCCAAAGATTGCGCCGTAGTGGTGCTGATAATGTAGTGTTATTTTTAGATGCCTGCCGCGATGAAGGAAGCAGGCGAGGAGAGGGTATTGGTGAAGAACATCAGGGAGTAGTCACCTTTTACTCTTGCAGTCCCAGTCAAAAGTCTTATGAAATTGAGCAGTTGCAACACGGCTCATTTACCCAGGCGTTGTTAGAAGGGTTGAGGATAGCAGGTGCAGGAAACTGCGCCACAGTAGAAAGATTGGACACATATTTACAATCAAGAGTACCCACAATAAATCAAACGCACCGGAAAACTCCACAATATCCCTATGCGATCGCTGAACCAGCCACCAAATTACACTTAATTTTGTTGCCCGATTATGCCACTCTCCATGATATTGCCACGATGAAACTTGACGCTTATCAAGCGGAAGTCAAAGGAGAGTGGGAATTAGCCAAACAGTTATGGATTCGGGTGAATGTGGCTGCTAGGGGTTCCGATATGCAAGCAATTGAGGCATTTTCTAGAATTGCCCAGCGACTTGGAGAGTCTTCTGCACCTCCAAAAATTACTGAAGTTATTACTTTACCAAGGGGAGATAGATCAGTCGTTTCTGAGCCAGCACCTACAGCACATAAAGCTGAACTACAGGTTTTTCAGTTTGAGGTGGTGAAGGTAAATGCAAGTGGTCAAGAGGTGAAACGAGACAGAAGTAAAGCCCAATATTTCACGGAAGACTTAGGAAATGGTGTCAGCTTGGAAATGATTGCGATTCCCAGTGGCAAATTCCTGATGGGTTCACCATCAGGGGAAGGAAGTAATAAAGAAAAACCTCAGCATGAAGTGACGGTTCAATCATTCTTTATGGGTAAATACTCAGTTACCCAAGCGCAATGGAAAAGAGTAGCAGCACTACCCAAAGTTAATCTTGACCTGGAAGCAGACCCATCTTATTTCAAGGGAGATAAACGACCAGTAGAGCAAGTATCTTGGAACGATGCAGTTGAGTTTTGCGATCGCCTCTCTCAATATACAAACAAGCAATATCGTCTACCTAGTGAAGCTGAATGGGAATATGCCTGTCGTGCAGGAACAAATACACCCTTTCATTTTGGCGAGACGATAACGACTGAGTTAGCTAACTACAATGAAAATTCTACTTACGCTTCTGAGCCAAAAGGAAAAAATCGTAGAGAAACAATAGAAGTAGGCAGTTTTCCACCCAACGCCTTTGGATTATACGACATGCACGGTCAGGTGTGGGAGCGGTGTCAAGACACTTCGCATGACAGCTATAAAGGAGCGCCTAGAGATGGAAGTGCATGGATAAATAATGATAATCAATATCACTTACTGCGGGGCGGTTCCTGGGTCAGCAATCCTAAGGGCTGCCGTTCCGCGTCCCGCTACGACAGCGTTAGGGCGGAGCGCGGCAGCATCGGCTACGATATTGGTTTTCGTGTTGTCTGCGCGGTTGGGAGGACTCTTTAGCCCTTTACACTTTAGTTCTTTTGCCCTTTGCTCTTATTTTCTTTACCCTTTTTGAGTGTAGCGAAGCGGAACGATCTAATTTTTTTTGAAAATCAAAGGCTGAATTTATAGATAAAATTAATCATGACTTACGCACGGACTACGATTTTACGTCATTATGAGCGTTGGCGCAGCCTCTCGTAGAGAAGCGAAGTAATCGCAAAGACTTGGTTTTTCGTCACGATTGCGTAAATCCTATTAATCTTAAATTTATCTCAAATATTTAGGGTGTCTTAGCGTGGTGTAACGCAGCAGATTATGAAAGTAGACCAGCGTTTACCCAATCAGTGAGCGATCGCAAATTTAAAAGTGCGGATAAAAGGACTTGAACCTTCACTCCTTTCGGAACTAGAACCTAAATCTAGCGCGTCTGCCAATTCCGCCATATCCGCATCAGTTTACTATAATACCATAATAAATTATTTATGGAAAGGGAAAATGTGGGACAAGGGAGAAATTAATTTCCAATGCCCCATACTTCTCTACCAGAGGCTACCCCAACGACGCCGCTGGTTACTGAGCGTAGCCGAAGTATCGAGTACAAGTGCCCAATTACATGACTGCAACACGAGGCAGACGATGCTTAAACCCACAGAGAATTTCCCAAGAAATAGTGTTTAATTCTTCTGCCCAATCGTCCGCTAAAATTTGTTCTTTTCCCTGTTGCCCTAGTAAGGTGACTACTTCTCCTTCTTGGATATTGGGTATGGCACTCACATCCAGCATCAACTGATCCATTGTAATTGTCCCGATTTGCGACACTCGCTGACCGCGAATTAACGCCTGCATTTTGTTGGAAAGACCGCGAGGAACACCGTCAGCATAGCCAATTCCCACGACAGCGAGGCGGAGTTCACGCGGGGCAATAAATTGATGCCCGTAGCTGACAGCAGTTCCTGCGGCAATTGTTTTAACTTGGGTAACTCGTGCTTTAAGTTCCAAAACGGGCTTGAGGTCGATCGCATTTTGTAAATGGGTTGCTGGGTAGAGTCCGTAAACGGCTAAACCTACTCGCACAATGTCGTAGTGCAATGCCGGATTTGTGAGTGCTGCTGCTGAGTTTGCCAAGTGCAAGCAAGGCGCTTGGATTCCCATTGCTTTGATTTGAGCGATCGCTTCCTCAAATCGTTTATGCTGTTCTTCCATTGCCGTGGTGTCAGGATCATCTGCTGTTGCCAAATGGGAATAAATACTGGCAATGGAAAGATGTGGTAAGCGCTGCACTAATTGCACAAATTCACCAGCTTGCTGCCAATTAGTTCCCAACCTGGACATTCCCGTGTCTAATTTGATGTGTACTGGAATAGGGGAACCATAATTCATGGATTCTAGAATATCGGAAAATACCAAAGCTTGTTTAGGGCTACAGAGTGTCGGCTGAAGTTTCCAGTGGGCGATCGCATAAATCTGCTCTGGTGTATGAGTTGCCCCTAAAATCAAAATGGGCGCTTGAATTCCGCCTTCTCGCAATTGAATAGCTTCTGGAACTGTAGCGACTCCCAGCCAACTAGCTCCCGATTGGATTGCAGTTTGGGCGACTGTTACCGCTCCATGTCCATAAGCATCAGCTTTTACTACTGCCATCAACTGGGTACGCGGTGATAAAAACTGCACCAATTGCTGTATATTGTACGACAACGCCCCTAAATCAATTTCTACCCAGGCTCGTTGCGAAAACCACGCGTAGGTGTCGCACTGCTGATTAGAAACTACACCAGGGATTTGTTTACGACTTAACATTTGTACTGACTCCTATTCCACCACGGCTAAACTTCCAAGTTATCTATCTATACACGCTCCTAAAAGCGATATCAGATTAAATAGGAAGTTTACCCTTCATATTGGAATAGATACAAGATGTTGCATTATTAACTCTCAACTCATAACTTAATTTCCGAATTCTCCCGAAAGTATAATTTATTCTCATCTCCCTAGCAGGGTGTATTTGTGTTAATATTTATGTAAAGCTAATACCCTGAGCGCAGACAAATGGGGAAGGTTTTAGTCTTAAACGCATCTTACGAACCTCTCAATATAACGAGTTGGCGTCGTGCTGCGGTTCTGTTAATCAAGGGCAAAGCAGAACGCGTGGAACATAACGGTAAATTCCTTTACTCGGATTTCCCGTTGCCAACCGTAATCCGGTTGCGTCATTATGTACGCGTTCCTTATAAAGAAATTCCTCTGACTCGCCGAAATATATTGCACCGTGACGGTCATGGCTGTCAATACTGTGGTTACACAGGGGATGAGTTGACCCTAGACCATGTAATACCGCGATCGCGCGGCGGGGGCGATACCTGGGAAAACATTGTGACCGCTTGTGTCCGTTGCAATGTCAAAAAAGGTAGTCGCACTCCCCACGAAGCTCATATGCCTTTGCGTCATCCCCCGCGCCAACCTTATAGCAGCCTCTATTTCGAGGTCAGCAAACATCTTAAGAGTGGATTACACACAGAGTGGCAAAAGTATGTTATAGGTCTTTGACATTACGTAACCTAATCCTAAAAGCATAAAGAAATAGTCACAGGTTGGCGTTTGTGATTATTTTTAGAGTCTGGCTAAAATTTTGTTGGACTATTTTTGCTTTAACAAATTGTCTGTTGGCTCAGGTTTGTCCAGGTATTGTAATGGACATTTTTTGGCAGAAATCAACGCAGTAGTCTGCATAAATCTAGGCAATAAAGACAGCAGCCGACGCGACTAGTACCGCAAGGCGGAAGTCAAAAGTCAAAAGTCACTTGTACTGAGCGGCTTGCCTTGAGCGTACCCCTACGGAGAAGCAAGCTACGCGCAGCGTCTCTAAGAGTTGCCGAAAGGAGCCGAAGTAAAAGTCAAAAGTATTATGGAATAAGCTCTTTAGGGCTTTTCAATGGTCTGCTTATTTAGGCCATGCTGTACTAGGTTGCTACCGCTGACGCTAAATGACTTGCTTACGCTAACACCACGGTACTGGCTCCTTTATGCCTCTTAACCCGTCCATTCTTACGGGTGACGCTCCTTCTGGTGCGTCCGCTACGCGTAGCTTACTTGTATTGTAGGGGTACGTCGCTACCGCCACTCCCTACAACTGGGAGAACGTCCCGTACCACTTCGTGGAAGCAAGCTAACAAGAGCGTCTTTGAAGCAGAAGTTCAGATCGCCAGAAGTCGCCGCTGTGACTTCTCTTTGCAACGGGGTGGCTCACCTCCTACCATCTTGCACTGGGCTTCACTCTAAATTATCAGAATTTTCAAAGGGGATATGAAACACGCGTTGTTCATTAAAAATAATTGTTAAGGGACTTCCAGTTAAAAAAACATCCCATCGTAGGGGCGCAAGGACAAGATCCCCTACAAATGTACAAATAATTTTGGATAATTTATTTTTTGTCAGTCCCTAATCGCTCAATAGTCACAATAATGAGAGGATTGAGCATAAAAATATTTCAAATATCAAAGACTAACCTAAAAGTATAAAATAGGAAGTATACCCTAAGCCAGATAAAAATTTCCCTTATTCAATTTACGGAAGAGAAAAAAAGCTCCTAAAACAGATTTATGGTGCCAGATACAGCCCGATATCCTAAACTTCCTTGTTCCAGCGCTTATACACCCTCTAGTGGAATTTAGTTGATTGTTGAGCGCTGTTACGGATAAAAAATATACTTAGATGTATAGTGCAATGTCTTGATATTTTTGCGAAGATCATAAGAAAGTGGCTAAATTCAGTGAATTGCTGCTCGTAGTATTTCTGAATTAAAGGAGCCTCACACCTTAAAAAAGTTCCCTATGTACTTGAATTCTCCCGTTACTCAGTTAGAGAGTTTGTCATTGACCACAGAGCCAAACCCAGAGGAACCTGAAATCGAGAAAGCGCCAGTGGAAGTTGCATTTAAGAGTCCGTCATTACCGCCATCGGTAGGTGAAGGAGCTATATATCTCAATCACCGTGGTAATTCTCTGGTACAACAAAAGTCAGAAGAACTGCAAAAAACCTTTCTGGCACACCGACACGATCGCCAACTGATAATTTTGCAAGATTTTCCTGACCCTGATGCCCTTTCCTGTGCCTGGGCTTACCAGTTAATTGCCCAGCAATATGATATCAAATGTGAAATCATTTATGCTGGCGCATTGAGCCATCAAGAAAATATTGCCTTGGTGAGGTTGACTAATTTACCTATCCACCGCTGGACGCCGCAAACCTTGAAAACCAAAGATTTGTCATCTTATCAAGGTTTTGTATTAATTGATAACCAGGGAACCACTTCACAGCTACTGTCAGCGGTGCAGCAGGCTGGAATTCCCTTAGTAGCCCTGATTGACCATCACAGTATCCAAGGTGATCTCCAAGCAGAGTTTGAGGATATCCGTCCCTATGTAAGAGCAACGGCAACAATTTTTACTCAATACCTGCAAACGGGATTACTGGCATTAGATACCAGCATAAATCAACACGTCAAATGCGCTACTGCCTTGATGCACGGCTTGCGATCAGATACAAATCGGCTAATGCAAGCGCAAGAAGAAGACTTTATGGCAGCTGCGTATTTAAGCCGATTTTATGACGCCCAATTGCTAAACGCCATTTTACAGGCGAACTGTTCCAAGCGGGTAATGGATGTGATCGAGCGATCGCTCAAAAACCGCATCGTCCAAAATAACTTTTCCATTGCTGGTGTTGGTTACTTACGCTACGATGACCGCGATGCCATCCCCCAAGCGGCTGATTTTCTCGTCACTGAAGAAAACGTCCACACCGCCGTAGTTTTCGGCATTGTTCACGATGAAGACGAAGAACTAGAAATAGTCATTGGCTCCCTGAGAACCACCAAACTCACCCTTGACCCCGATGAATTCATCAAAGAAGCCTTTGGGCAAGATAGCGCCGGGCGCTTTTTCGGCGGTGGAAGGACAAGCGCAGGCGGCTTTGAAATTCCGATGGGCTTCTTATCTGGTAGCAACGAAAATTCCGCCTATGCGAAAATGAAATGGGAAGTATTCGACGCTCAAATTAAGCAAAAATTGCTGAGGTTGGTTAATCCTAGAGACAACCCGATTCAGTCGGAATAGAGGAAGAGGATAAGGTGAACTCCTAACTAATGCTGGAGTCAAAGTGTTTGGTTCTATGAACGCGTTCTTCTTATCCTAAACAAAGCAGCGTAGATATTATCATGCACCAACTCACTTTGACTATTCTAGAAGAAACTGTATTGCCTCTGAATGTAAAACCAGAACAGCTACAAGGTGAAGTTCTTCTCGCTGCTGCTATGAAGTTATACGAACTTGGGAAACTCTCTTCAAAAGCAGCAGCTAACGCAAGCGGGTATTCCCAAAGTTTTATTCCTTTCCCAACTAGCAAAATATGACATCAGCACCTTCAAACTCACGGAGGCTGAACTGATTGAAGATTTAGTTCGTGCCTAATGTTATTTGTGAAGGAAGAATGCGATACTGAGGAAAATTTTTGGTGTAGTTGCCAAGTTGTCTACCTCTGCTGAATTGTGCCGTTAGACCGCTAACCTAACATTTTTGATCTAGCGTTAAAATGTTGATCATTTATGCTCTTTGAGAGGTATAACAATGACACAGCAAGAGTTCTCGAAACTTTTGACATTGCCAGAACTACAAAAACAAGTACTGCAATTA
Organism: Nostoc sp.; assembly: GCF_036919675.1. GTDB lineage: Bacteria > Cyanobacteriota > Cyanobacteriia > Cyanobacteriales > Nostocaceae > Nostoc. The sequence continues at coordinate 42,738 of NZ_JBALCP010000064.1, read as the reverse complement.
TCCATTAAAGAACGTTGGCATTTAGTTCAGTCTGTTCTAGCATCAATTCAACAAGAAACCCTCTCGTCTATTACTGACAGTCCAACCTTAGAACCTTTAACCGACCTTGACCCCTGGACTGAGAGTTTAATAGGTGTAATCCAGCTAGGAGAAGAAAATCCGACAGAAAATTATGTGGATTATTTAGAGGAGAAATACTGTTGAAACGGGTGTTGTTCGACAGCGATATGTTGCTCGATATTTTGGCACAGCGTCAACCATTTGTTGTAGCTTCTGCACGAGCGTTAAATACAGTAATGCAGAATCAAGTACAAGGTTATGTTTCAGGTCATGCAGTAACCAATATTTTCTATATTCTGCGTCGTCAAGTTGGTAATGAAGTAGCGCGTGAACTATTAGCAAAGTTATTGCAGCACCTTCAAGTTGCCAACGTGACAGATGAAGTTATTCGGCAAGCTTTGAATAGCCCAATTAAGGATTTTGAGGATGCGGTAACGAGTGCTGCGGCGCTTACGGCAGGTTTAGAAATAATTGTGACGCGAAACACACCCGATTTTGTGGCTTCTTTAGTTCCGGCAATGCTGCCAGATGAGTTTTTAACAACGCTAATTTGAGTGAGTTTATTTTTCTGAGAGGTATAAAAATGACACGGCAAGAATTGTTTAATGAGTTTTTATCCCTTCCTGCGGAAGCACAGCGTCAAGTAATCGACTTTTAGGATAGGTTAATTAACATCAGACGTAACTCCTAACTAAGTATGGGCTACGCCCCCCTACGCTAACAAAATTCAAAATATGGAACTATATTTAATTCGTCATGGCATCGCCGAAGACAAGGGATTAGGCATCAAGGATGAGGAGCGCAGCCTTACCAAAGAAGGAAGGCAAAAAACTGAGAAAGTTGCCCAGAAACTTGTTAAATTGGGTTTAAGCTTTGATTTGATTCTCACCAGTCCCTTAGTGCGGGCCCGCCAAACAGCTGAAATCCTTATAGCAGAAAAACTAAGCTCCCAGTTAGAGGAATCTAGCCACCTCACCCACGATGGTCAAATTTCTAGTTGGCTAAAAGACTGGTTAGAGCCAAGGAATTATTCCCAAAATACCCAACTGGCGCTGGTTGGACACGAACCTGATTTGACCAATTGGGCAGAAATTCTCTTATGGGGAGAAGTCAAAGCAAGCTTGGTCTTGAAAAAAGCAGGTATGATTGGGATAAAACTACCAGAAACAGGTTCTCCTCTGGGTCGTAGTCAGATGTTTTGGTTGACACCACCCAAGTACCTGCTATAACAGTTTTTCAACATTTTTGATTGTTGTTAGAACGGCTACTGTTATGGCGACAATAAATTTCTGGTAAGTTAGCTTGATCAGATATTTCAAAAAGCAAATGGTGTTGCCATGATGGTGTGCGAATACAAGCCTGGTTTAGAAGGCATTCCCGCCGCTCAATCAAGTATCAGCTATGTTGATGGGCAAAAAGGAATACTAGAATATCGTGGCATCCGGATTGAAGAACTAGCAGAAAAAAGTACATTCATAGAAACTGCTTATCTCTTAATCTGGGGTGAACTGCCAAGCAAGGAACAACTGGAAGGATTTGAGCATGAAGTTCGTTTCCACAGGCGGATAAAGTACCGCATTCGGGACATGATGAAATGCTTTCCAGAAAGCGGTCACCCGATGGATGCCTTGCAAGCTTCTGCTGCTGCTTTAGGGTTGTTTTATTCGCTCCGCGATTTACATAATCCTGCCTACATTCGAGATTCGGTAGTGCGCTTGATAGCAACCATTCCCACAATGGTGGCGGCGTTCCAACTGATGCGAAAAGGCAATGACCCCGTGCGTCCCCGTGATGACTTAGACTATTCCGCCAACTTTCTATACATGCTCAATGAGCAAGAACCCGATCCTCTGATGGCGCGGATTTTTGATATTTGCTTGATACTTCAGGTCGAGCATACAATGAATGCTTCCACCTTCAGTGCCAGGGTGACAGCTTCCACATTGACTGATCCTTACGCTGTGGTTGCTAGTGCCGTGGGAACCTTGGGAGGGCCCCTGCATGGTGGAGCCAATGAAGAAGTAATTCAGATGTTGGAACAAATTGGCTCTGTGGAAAATGTCCGTCCCTACATAGAGGATTGTCTGCAACGTAAATCTAAGATTATGGGCTTTGGACATCGTGTCTATAAAGTGAAAGACCCACGAGCCACAATCTTACAAGGTCTAGCCGAACAGCTGTTTGAAAAGTTTGGGCATGACAAGTTCTATGACATTGCCCAAGAGATGGAAATAGTGGTAGAGGAAAAACTCGGTAGCAAAGGGATTTATCCCAATATTGACTTTTACTCTGGTTTGGTGTATAGAAAAATGGGTATTCCCACAGACTTGTTTACACCAATATTTGCGATCGCTCGCGTTGCCGGTTGGTTAGCCCACTGGAAAGAACAACTAGCAGAAAACCGGATTTTCCGTCCTACCCAGGTTTACAACGGTCTGCACGAAGTTACTTATACCCCCATTGACCAACGTTAACTCACATTAGGCATTGGGCATTGGGCATTGGGCATTGGGCATGGAAAATCGAACCAATGCTCCATACACTATGCGCTGTTTGGGCGGTCTTCATAGATCGCATCACTGCGTAAGTCCTGAAATATATACTCTCCCCTTGTTTCCTTATCTGCTTAATAGCCAATCATCAATGCCTACCATAAGTAGGAGTTCTCATCTCGCTTCAGGGTGCTCAAACCATCCAACGATATACTAGGCATGGGAATTGGCAACAAATCTTCAATCGGGCGTCATCACAGCAAAAATTATAAATGGGTGAATTTACAGGTATTAATTCAACTAATAGTTGTAACTCACCATGACTCGATGTCTTAAAGAGCGGAAACATGAACTCAGGAATTGACCTCCAAGGAACTTTTATTGAATCCCTCCGGGATTTAGGTATACCAGCAGGAACAGCCAAAGCGATTTGGATGCCCCTGCCAATGATACTGATGCTGATTGGGGCAACAGTGGGGGTATTAGTTGCTACTTGGCTAGAACGGAAAATTTCCGCCGCAGCACAGCAGCGAATTGGGCCAGAATACCAGGGGCCTTTTGGGTTGCTGGTGCCTGTAGCAGATGGTCTGAAGTTGGTATTTAAAGAAGATATAGTGCCAGCCAAGTCTGACCCCTGGCTGTTTACCCTCGGCCCAATTATTGTTGTAATTCCGGTGTTTCTGTCGTTCCTGATTGTTCCCTTTGGGCAGAATATCGTAATTAGCAATGTGGGCATGGGCGTATTCTTGTGGATTGCCTTGTCTAGCATTCAACCCATTGGCTTGCTGATGGCTGGCTACGCATCTAATAACAAATACTCCCTCTTAGGAGGGTTGCGGGCAGCAGCGCAATCTATTAGTTATGAAATTCCTTTGGCACTAGCGGTGTTAGCGATCGCTATGATGTCTAACAGCCTCAACACTGTTGATATTGTCAATCAACAGTCTGGCTATGGCATCCTGGGCTGGAACATTTGGCGACAACCCGTCGGTTTCCTGATCTTTTGGATAGCCGCCCTAGCTGAATGCGAACGATTACCCTTTGACTTACCGGAAGCGGAAGAAGAAATCGTAGCAGGCTATCAGACTGAATATTCAGGCATGAAATTCGGTCTGTTCTACCTGGGTTCCTACGTTAACTTGATCCTTTCTTCCCTACTAGTAGCAATTCTCTACCTGGGTGGTTGGGACTTTCCCGTTCCCCTTAACCTCATCGCTGGTTGGCTGGGAGTCAGTGAACTAAATCCTGTGTTCCAGATAGTAACTGCGGCTTTGGGGATCACGATGACCGTGTTCAAAGCTTATTTACTAGTATTTGTCGCTATCCTGTTGCGCTGGACAGTGCCACGGGTACGGATTGACCAACTGTTAGATTTAGGATGGAAGTTTTTGTTGCCAGTTGGCTTGGCTAATCTCCTATTAACCGCCGCCCTGAAACTAGCCTTTCCCTTCGCCTTTGGCGGGTAAACCAATTTTAGATTTTAGATTTTAGATTTTGGATTAAGTCTGAAATCTAAAATTCAAAATCCAAAATCCAAAATCCAAAAGAGAGAGACACAAAATGCTAAAGTTCCTGAAACAAGTTGGTGATTACGCCAAAGAAACGGTACAAGCTGCGCGTTACATTGGTCAGGGACTTTCTGTCACCTTCGACCACATGCGGCGGCGTCCGATTACCGTACAGTACCCTTACGAGAAACTGATTCTTGGCGAACGGTTTCGCGGTAGAATTCACTTTGAATTTGATAAGTGCATCGCCTGCGAAGTTTGTGTTCGCGTTTGTCCGATTAACCTGCCTGTAGTCGATTGGGAATTCGACAAAGCCAGCAAAAAGAAAAAACTCAACCACTACAGCATTGACTTTGGAGTTTGTATCTTTTGCGGTAATTGTGTGGAATTTTGCCCCACTAACTGTCTATCCATGACAGAAGAGTATGAGCTTTCCACTTACGATCGCCATGAATTGAACTATGATAGCGTGGCGCTGGGCCGTTTGCCCTATAAGGTAACAGATGACCCAATGGTTACACCACTACGCGAACTAGTTTACCTACCCAAGGGCGTCCTTGAACCCCACGGACTGCCTGCGGATGCGCCACGTGCGGGTGCGCGTCCAGAAGACCTTGTGGAACAAACAGAAAAATAAATGTCATTTGTCCTTTTCCTAGCGACCAATGACCAATGACCATGCAAATTTGTGATTAGTGATTTTGGATTAAAACAAAAATCTAAAATCGTTCGACTGAGCGACTTGTACTGAGCGACTTGTACTGAGCGAAGTCGAAGTAAGTCGAAGTAAGTCGAAGTCTAAAATCTAAAATCCAAAATTGATTGACTAAGGACAAAAAACAGTGAATCTAGCGGAAGGAGTACAGTTTGTATCGCTTGGCATACTGGGCGTGATGATGATTGGGGCAGCGATTGGCGTGGTACTGTTCTCCAATATCGTCTATTCTGCTTTTATGCTGGGGGGCGTGTTCATCAGCATAGCGGGAATCTACCTGTTGCTAAATGCTGATTTTGTTGCAGCTGCACAAATACTGATTTACGTTGGGGCGGTTAACGTGTTGATTTTGTTTGCCATTATGTTGGTGAACAAGCGGGAGAATTTTGTAGCATTTCCCAACTCTTGGGTGCGGAAAGTGCTAACAGGTATAGTCAGTGTAGGATTGTTTGCTCTTTTAAGTACGATGGTACTGGCTACTCCTTGGGCCTACTCAACTGCTCCTGTGGTGGGTGGTGAAAGTTCTATAGTTTTAATTGGAGAGCATTTCTTCACTGACTTTTTATTGCCTTTTGAACTGGCTTCCATTTTGCTGCTGATAGCGATGGTAGGAGCAATTATTTTGGCACGTCGCGAGTATTTGCCAGATCAAGTGACGCTATCCGAACTGGGGCAAACTGTTTTGACTTTGCAAGAACGCCCTAGAGAACTAGTATCAACAACCAGCGAAACAAAAGAGTAAGATTTGCGACCTCAGTCGCAGAGAAAAAGCCAGTTTTTACAGGAGGGATACTCAGATTCATGCAACTCCAGTACTTTTTATTACTAGCAGCAGCTTTATTCTGTATCGGTATCTACGGCTTAATTACCAGCCGCAACGCTGTGCGGGTGCTGATGTCAATTGAGTTACTGCTCAATGCTGTTAATCTGAATTTAATGGCATTTTCCAACTTCCTCGACTCAACATTAATTAAAGGTCAGGTTTTCACAGTATTTGTGATCACCGTGGCGGCGGCCGAGGCTGCGGTGGGTTTAGCGATCGTGCTTGCCATTTATCGTAACCGTGATACCGTCGATATGGAGCAGTTTAATCTCCTGAAGTGGTAATTTTGCGTGCAACTCAAGCAGGTAATCATTGCTTATAAAGCGCGGGATGCCCAGAGTAAAGAATGGGCAGAAGTCTGTGCTAAACAACTAGAAAGTCGCCAGTGCAATGTGTTGATGGGGCCTAGCGGGCCGAAAGACAACCCCTATCCAGTCTTTTTGGCTTCGGCGGTTCAACCAATCGATCTCGCTTTGGTACTCGGTGGCGATGGTACTGTTTTAACCAGTGCCAGACATTTAGCTCCAGCTGGCATCCCAATTCTGGGAGTGAATGTGGGAGGTCATCTGGGGTTTTTAACTGAGTCAGTGGAGGAGTTTCAGGATACGGAGAAAGTTTGGGATCGACTGTTTGAGGATCGCTATGCTATCCAACGACGGATGATGTTACAAGCTGCTGTGTACGAGGGTCATGGGTCTAATTTGGAGCCAGTGAGTGAGCATTACCTGGCTTTGAATGAATTTTGTGTCAAACCAGCCTCCGCTGACCGGATGATTACTTCAATTCTGGAAATGGAAATCGACGGTGAGGTAGTCGATCAATACGTCGGGGATGGGATAATAATTGCTACTCCCACAGGTTCTACTGGTTACACGGTTTCTGCCAATGGGCCAATTATGCATGATGGTATGGAGGCGATTACCATCACTCCTATTTGTGCAATGAGCCTTTCTAGTCGCCCCCTGGTTTTACCCCCTGGTTCTGTGGTGAGTATTTGGCCTTTGGGGGATTACGATTTGAGTACCAAGCTGTGGACAGATGGGGTTTTGGGGACTTCAATTTGGCCAGGACACCGCGTTGATGTGCGGATGGCAGATTGTCGGGCTAAATTTATTATTTTGCGCGAGAACAATTCCTACTATCAGACGCTGCGAGAGAAGTTGCTTTGGGCAGGTACAAGGGTTCACTACAGCAATAATCACCGTAATTGATTAAGTATTTTAGAGTGCATTTACCGCAGATTGCGATCGCGTACCCGCCCACCATAGGCGATGTCTACGACGGGCTACGTCTACGCAATGCCCAAGGCAAAAGCACATCGCAACCAAAATTATCCAAGCCCCCGGATAAATCCAGGGGCTTTCTGCCCTGATTTTGACTTTCTTTGCTGATTTGCATTTATAGCGGATATCAAAGGAAAATTTTGTATCTTATTGCCAGATTTTTGGTGAATTAATGTCCATAATAAAAGCACTCTACCCCTAATCCAAGAGAGTAAAAAACCTCTCTAGAGGTTCTTTTATCGAAAACCGTCTCAATCACGCTTCGACACATTAATGCATAATGTGAGCTATTCGTATAGTGCCTAAATCCTAGTAGGATATTTTCGTAAATCTAAGTAGGAAGATCGATGGAAGTTTCTGGACGCAACATCAATTACTCACTGAATCCTCCTCTCCCTCTTGAAGATTTTCCTGTCCTTCAAACTGAAAAATATACCCTACGGCTAGCATCAACTGAAGAAGAACTAGAATCAATTTTTCGGTTGCGGTTTGAAGTTTTTAATCTTGAACTAGGGTTGGGATTCTCTACTTCTAACTTTACCCAGATGGATATAGATAAGTTTGATGCAGTTTGCCATCATTTAATCCTGATCTCCAAACAAACGGGTAAAACCATTGGAACTTATCGGATGCAAACCTATACAATGGCTTCTCAAAGACTAGGCTTTGATGCTGCCGATATATTTAATCTTAATGCGATTCCCCATTCTGTGCTTCAGGCATCAGTTGAAGTTGGGCGTGCATGTATAGCTAAAGAATACCGCAACAGTCAGGCACTTTTACTACTATGGAAAGGGCTAGCAAATTATCTGATCTGGAGTAGAAACCAATATTTCTTTGGCTGTGCATCATTACTAACACAATGTCCTTGGCAAGCTACTTACGCTTATGATTATTTTCAGCAAAATGGCTTGATGCATCCAAGTATTTTGGTTTATCCAAATTCACAATCTTGTCTAGAAATGCCTCAATATTTTCCAGATTCATATAATGTTGAAATTCCCAAAATTTTGCAGGCATACTTGAATATTGGAGCTAAAATATGCAGTATTCCAGCTATTGACCGACACTTTAAGACTATTGATTTTTTAGCTATATCTAATACCAAAGACTTTGCTAGATGGCGTTACCAAATATTGTAAAAATTATCTTTTTACCTAATGGCGCTCAGTCGCTGCTACAGGAACAAAGTCTGCATACACGGACTGTAAGAATAGGAATATTTATGATATTTTACTCTACATCTGCATCTTGGCTGTAAAAAAAAGGTCAGTTTTGCCGTATTTGATACAACCTTATGCAATTGTTTTCATAGTTAATAGAAGAGAGGTATTTATTGTCAATATTTAAAATCAGATGACTCTCAATCCGCTTCGGTTAAGCTGCTCAATTCTTAAAGATTCCCCTTTGTAAGGGAGAAATAGAGCCATTCTTAGCCCCACATTTTAAGGGGGATTGGGGGGATTGAGTCTTATCCGAACCGGATTGGGACGACTTGGGGACTGTTGAAAAAACCCTTGTTCTATATCGGTACAAGCCCCTGTCTAAAGATTATGGAATACAAAAAAAGATTTGGGGAAAGACACGTAGTGCTAGATACAAGGTGTCCATATTACAAGCCCCAATATTAGATATGGGGTTGTCTCAAGAGTCCCAATAGTCCTCTTTGCTGACTGGATTATTTTAAACAAGTTATTAGGAAAACTACTTATGCGCCATCTCAAATTTGCTCCGAGTTGGTTGCGATTTTTAATTATTTTCTTATTAACGATGGGTATATTGTTTCGCTTTTTTAACCTTGATGGCAAAGTTTACTGGCATGATGAAACTTATACTTCATTACGAATTTCTGGTTACACAATAACTGAAGTAAAACAGCAAATTTTTAATAATCGTGTCATTGCTGGAGAAAGTTTTGCCCAGTTTCAAGGTGCAAATCAACAAAAAAACTTAAATGACACAATCATGACTTTGGCAAAAGAAGATTCTCACCATCCACCACTTTATTACATAATAGCCAGATTGTGGATGGAAATCTTTGGTAATTCGGTGACGGCGATTAGAAGTTTATCTGTGTTCATCAGTTTGCTGGTTTTCCCTTGTGTTTATTGGCTATGCCGAGAATTATTTAATGTGCCGTTATCAGTTCCTGGTGTAGCGATCGCACTCATGGCAATTTCTCCAATTCACCTAGTATACGCTCAAGAAGCACAAGAATATATTCTCTGGTTAGTCACCATATTGCTATCCAGTGCGTCTCTGCTGCGAGCAATGCGGCTGGAATCACAAGATAAAGATGAGTTAGTAAAAAAACGACAACGACCAGATTTATTCGCTATCTGGAGTATTTATGCAGTAACTTTAACCATCAGTCTTTATACATTTCTTTGGAGTGGATTTGTAGCAGTTGCTCACGGAATTTATGTCATGAGCATCGCCAAATTTCAGTTGACGGGAACTGTCAGAACTTATCTGTTAGCATCACTGGTAGGTTTTTTAGCTTTCATGCCTTGGATAACAATTGTGATGGGTGACTTTTTTCAATTTTTGATTTCAGCAGAGAAGATAACAACCCAATCATCTTTGATACCTATATTTCCATTTTTGCTGATGCAGTTAAGCCGGATTTTTTTTGATGTAGACCTTAGTTTAGACAATTTTGCAGGCTATTTAATTACACCATTAGTTTTAACTTTGGTAGGATATTCAATTTATTTTCTTTGTCAAACAACTAATTATAAAGTCTGGTTGTTTATCATCATATTAATTGTGGTACCAGCACTACCCTTAATACTGCCAGATTTAATTGTTGGGGGTATACAATCATCTAGCGAGCCATATTTAATACCATCTTATTTAGGAATCCAAGTGGCTGTTGCTTACCTACTAGCTACGCAACTATATAATGGGAACGCGTCACGCCGAAGCATTTGGCACATAATCATGGTATTAGTAATTATTTGTGGTCTAATTTCTTATAAGGTGAGTTCCCAGGCAGAAACTTGGTGGAATAAGGGTATGAGCTATGGCAATCCACAAGTTGCCCAAATCATTAACCAAACCACTCGTCCACTTTTGATTAGTGATGCTTTGGGCGACAATTATGGGAATGTCTTTTCTCTGAGCTATCTTTTGGAACCAAAAGTGCGATTTCTGTTGGTGAATAACCAAAAAATTCCCAAAATTCCTGATGGTTTTGCTGATGTATTTTTATTCAATCCTTCAGATACTTGGCGCGAAACAATTGAAAAAAAGTATAAATTAAAGACAGATATTGTTTACAGCGACAACTATTATTCGGTTTGGAAATTGACTAAATTTCCTAAGTTGCGCCGACGTAATATCCCACCTAAGAATAAGTTATTTGCCAGTTGATAGATAGCGTGGGAAGCTACACATTAGATGCTTCATGCGGATGGGCAGAAAAACTGTTCATAAAAGTTATAATCTTTTATAAAATATTCAAATACTTACTTTCTTAAAATAATCTAAGAATAACAAAAATAAATCTTAAACAGATTCTCATCTGAAATTAATTTAAGTGATAATCTGATGTTTTATATTGTCATTTGATATTAATTTAATGATTCCTTGAAAGGTGTTGTATGCAATTAACAGATTTTCTTGGTCTTTTACATCCAGCGATCGCAATTATATTCGTATTTCCACTCATCGGTACAGTGGTTAATTTTGCTTGGCAAACACGCCAACGCAGATTGCAAATTTTAGCCGGGAGTAAGAGCAAAATTCCTCCAGTGGTGGGTGGAGAACATAAGCAGTTAGGTGAAAGACTAACAAGTGCAGTTGTCGGACTAACTCTAATCGGATTAAGCTATCCTATTGGCAAAAATATTATCAAAAATCAATTGTGGAATAAAACACCTTTTCAAGTTGTTTTTATCGTGTTAATGTTTGCTGCTACTATCGCCTCTTTAGTATTTCTTTATCGGGCAAAGCAGCGGTTGTGGCGGGCAGTTTTTGCCACTTTAACTGGTGCAGGTTTAGTAATTATAGGCTGTCAGGATGGAGTATATCGCCTGACGAATGAGTGGTATTGGTCACATTATTATATTGGCATTACCGCAGCATTGCTGATGATTTTTTCATTAGCAATTGTTCAAGATATTTATCAAGATAAGTCCAATCGCTGGCGCATCGTCCATACGATTTTAAACTGTATTGCTTTGTTGCTATTTATTGGACAAGGGATGACAGGAACGCGAGACTTATTAGAAATTCCTCTGAGTTGGCAAGAACCATATATTTATCAGTGTGATTTTGCTAATAAAACTTGTCCAACGCCAAATTCTCAACCACCAAAGTGAACTAACCTGGATTTCTCACAAATGAGAAAAAACCATGTACAAAACCCAATACAGTTCAGTTAAGCATTTTTTCCTTCTCTCTGTGCCTGGCCAGTTGCTACAACGGGGGAACTCCCGCAACGCACTGGCTTCTCTGCGCCTCTGCGGACTAATAGAAAATCAATATTTTGAAACCCCTATGGTGCGCGGAGTGCAGCGCAAGTACGATAGGCGGGTTTTGTTTGTGTAGACGCGGTTTCTAATATAACCGCCTTTTTAACTGTGCATCCCTAGCACAAACATACAAAAGTTCTGTGGTGGGACTAAAAGCCACTACAGAAGAAATAAAAATAATCAAATAATTAGAAAAAACTTGTCAGATTTACAAATTGGTTGTTTGTTTACGCAATATTATCTACAAGCCGCTCGCGAATTGTTTTGAGTTGGTCTTGAGTCTTAATTGGCTCTCGCGGTGCTGGTAATTCGGTATTAGGCCAGTTAGGTAAATTATTGCAGGGGCATAACAATGTCGGCATCCCGACGTTTCGCGCGGCTACTGGCATACTGCAACGGCCACAAGCCACCATATCCCATGCTGATGTCAAAAGTTCAGCAATGGTTTCTTGCGTACCCTCTAGGTAACAATCACCCGAATCGGGTGAGAGAATTTTTTGCCAGCACTCTTCAAATTCTTCACTATAGCGATCGCCATCTAGCACCGATTGGGGCAAAAAGCTTGCCTTACCGTTGGCCGTAATCAATTTCTTACCCAACTGAAACCAGTAGGCGAGGTATCCTCTAACTTCTTGTTTAGTTGCCATATTACAATTTTAGATTTTAGATTTTAGATTTTGGATTAATTTGAATCAAGAGTTAAGAATCTTGACTCCTCACTCCTCCTTCCCCTTTATTTGGCAATGGCGAACCAAGGACGCCCAGATTGAGAACATGACCACCAGTCACTAAATAAACAGTTTCGCTGAACGCACTTAGCTGGCGCACCAAAGAACCCAGGCGATCGCGGAACGTCCTTCCAATCGGATAAGCTGGCACCACACCCCAGCCAACCTCTTCTGCTACAAACACCATATCAGCAGCAACAAGATCCACCGTTTCTAATAACTCTGTAAGGATACTTTCCCAGGTAGGTTCGTCTTGTTCTAAAAGATTAGCAACCCAAGTTCCTAAAGAATCAACTAAAAGGCAGGTATAAGGTTTTGCATCAGCAAGGGTAGCAGACAGTTCCACAGGTACAGATAAAGTTACCCAGTCTTGGGGACGACGTTGTTGGTGTTCTAAAATGCGTTGATGCCACTCTTGGTCATCTGGGTTATCGGTGGCTGTTGCTACGTAAACAACTGCTTTTCCTGACTGCATAGCCAGAGTTTCCGCCCATTCACTTTTACCAGATCGTGCTGGCCCTGTTACTAAAATGATTTTACCCAAAGTTGTTTCCTGAGTATCTTAACAATAAGTAGCTAGTACAACGGGCGCGTAAATTCGGCTACCATTTCAATTAGCAAGACTTGGGGCAAAATCCCCAAGTTGAAAGTAGGCAAACTTTCACCACATTGTACTAATTGCAATTTATCACCGCAGTTTTTACTTTGTGGGTGAGATTTTTGGTTTCAAATAACTTTTAAGGGATAAAATTAGCACCAGCATCATTGATGTTACAACTGGCAAAAGCCGAAAATCCCAACAACCCCATTCTTAATTATTCAACACCATTGGGGACAGCAAACTTTAGGATGTCTTTATGAACGCAGGCTTAAAACGTATTGAAGCAACTCTACACGATTTAGGGAATCGCGGCACTGCCTCTGCCGCCGAAGCAGGTGATTCGACAAAACGACCTTTCTCCTTTAGAATCAGCGTCGGAGCCAACGAACCCACAGAAAGTACACAGACTCCATCCTCCCAGGATGGGGAACTCAATCCACAAGGACAAACAGTTGACCTCAGTGTAGATACTGAGAGTGATTATCCCCCTGAAGAAAATTTCTTTCCTCACCATGACTCCGTGCAGACCTTTCAAGCACAAGAGAATGGTAGCAAAACACCCAGCCTACCCAAGTTGAAAACTCCGAGCTTTAGTAGCCATCGCCACGGAGCTAATCCAGCATTGGCGATGAATCTATTGCAAGAAATTCAGGAAAGTGTCGCCAGTTGGCAAACAGGACTGCAAAATATCTTGGAGCAAATTCAGGATATTTACTTAGAAGGTCCAATTGTCAATGGCTGGTTAGAATCCAATCCCACCGAACCAGAACCGGGAGGAACTGCAACACTGCGCCACGCAGAAGTTGACCGCCTGATGAACTACGTAGAAGAAATTTGCGCCACTGGAGGGAAAGTATCTTATCAATCATCTATTACTGGCTATCGCCTCTGTGGTGTGGACGATGCTGGTAAAGTCTGGTCGCGCCCATGTCCAGCGGATCAGGTTGCCAATGTTAGCATGGCGATCGCGCGTTACCAAAAGTTACGTCAACTGTTGGGGCGCAAGCAATCTTTGGAAACTCGTCTAAGTCAACTAGCCCAAACACTTGTAGTTTTACACAGTCATATTCAACAAACGTAAAGTTTTAAAGATTATTTCCGAAGAAACTCGGTTGGTAGATTGGTAATTTTTGGTTTAGATTGACTTTCAGTAGCTATGCGGTGGATTTAAGATTTTTATCTAAAATCGTTCGACTGAGTTTAGCCTGAGCTGCGTCGAAGGGCGTAACCGAAGTCTCAAATCTCAAATCCAAAATTAAATCTATGCCAGACACGCAAATCTCTGCCATTATCTGTACCTACAATCGAGATACCTATTTAGGGGCTGCAATTGATAGTCTTTTAGCGCAGGATTTTGCTGCTGACTTTGAAATTGTGGTAGTTGATAATGGGTCTAGCGATCGCACCCGTGAGGTTGTAGAACAAAGGGCCCACAATCCGCGTCTGAAGTATGTATTTGAACCCACCATCGGTTTATCTGTCGCCCGCAACACGGGTGCAAAAGTAGCCACTGGTGATATTCTTGCTTATCTGGATGACGATGCGGTTGCCAGCCCTGGCTGGCTACAAGTTTTATATTTTGCCTATTACAATAATTCTAAACTAGCGATCGCAGGTGGCAAAGTCACTCTCCTATGGCCCCCAGGAATCCAACAACCACGGTGGCTGTCTCCAGGGCTAGCTGCAAATCTGGGTGCATACGATTTGGGTGACAGTAGCATCTACATCGAGCAACCTGGCTTAACACCTAGAGGCTTAAATTACTCCATCCGCCGCAGTTTCCTGGATGAAATTGGCGGTTTTGATCCTCATCTCGGTCGAGTAGGGAAAAATCTATTATCAAATGAAGAACTGCAAATGACCGAATTTGCCCTACAGCGTGCTTGGCAAGTCGCTTATCTTCCCGAAGCACTAGTCGCTCACAATGTTGCCCCAGAGCGCCTCCAACGCTCCTGGTTTTTAAACCGAGGCTGGTGGCAGGGTATTAGTGAATGCTATCGAGAACAACTCGCTGGTAAAGCTGGAATCGCTCAATTGCAGCGAGGTAGCGAACGGTTTGTGCGCGGCTTGTATAAGGCATTGCAATATTTTTCTGATCCAGCAGAACGGTTTGACAAACTTGTATATGCTTACGGTCAGATTGGTTACTTAAATGCTGCTATTCAGGGTCTTTTATCCACATCAAATAAGAAATAACTAATAACATAATTTCTACTAGTATGCCATCTAAAATACCAGTTTCAGTACTAATTCCGGCAAAAAATGAACAAGTAAACTTGCCTGCCTGTCTCGCAAGTCTCACCAGAGCCGATGAAATATTTGTAGTAGATTCTCAAAGTACCGACAACAGTGTTGAAATTGCTAAAAGTCACGGTGTAAATGTCGTGCAATTCAGCTTCAATGGACGCTGGCCCAAAAAGAAAAATTGGTCTTTAGATAATCTACCGTTCCGCAACGAATGGGTACTAATTGTAGATTGTGATGAGCGCATCACTCCTCAACTTTGGGAAGAAATTGACCAAGCAATTCAAAACAAGGAATATGCAGGTTATTATCTCAACCGCCGCGTATTTTTCTTAGGAAAATGGATTCGTTACGGTGGGAAATATCCCGATTGGAATCTACGTTTATTTCAGCATAAAAAGGGTCGCTACGAAAATCTACATACAGAAGATATTGCCAACACTGGTGACAATGAAGTTCACGAACATGTGATTTTGCAGGGCAAAGTTGAGTATCTCAAAAATGATATGCTCCACGAGGACTTCCGCGACCTTTACCACTGGTTAGAACGACACAACCGCTATTCCAACTGGGAAGCCAGTGTTTATCTTAATATTCTCACAGGTAAAGATAATAGCGGTACTATCGATGCCAATCTATTTGGTGATGCAGTCCAACGCAAGCGCTTTTTGAAAAAAGTGTGGGTACGCCTACCATTTAAACCCATTTTACGGTTTGTTTTATTTTATATTATTCAACGTGGTTTTTTGGATGGCAAAGCAGGATATATCTATGCACGCTTGCTGAGTCAATATGAATATCAAATTGGCGTTAAGCTTTACGAATTACGCAACTGTGGTGGTCACTTAAATACTGCAACTAGCCCAAAGGAAGGAGATGGGGAGCAGGGGAGCAGGGGAGCAGAAGGAAAGCTATTGACCATTGATTCCTGATAAATAACTAATGACTAATGACGCTTTCGTAGATTTACGCAAATATGACCAGTTTTGGTTTGATCGGGGACGTCCAAGCTGGTATATTTTCTTATGGTGGTTTGTACAAGCGATCGCCTTTCCCCTGACTCCTCAACCGTTAAATATTCTGCGTTGTGCTTTGCTACGACTATTTGGTGCTCAAATAGGTAAAGGCGTATTAATTCGACCTACCGCCCGCTTTACCTACCCCTGGAAAGTTACCATTGGCAACTACAGTTGGATTGGAGATAACGTAGTTTTATACAGCCTCGATCAGATCCACATCGGTGAACACTGCGTAATTTCCCAAAAAAGTTACCTGTGTACTGGTAGTCATGATATCCAAGACCCTGCCTTTGGGTTGAAAACAGCGAGTATTACTATTAACAATGGTGCATGGGTGGCAGCAGATTGTTTTGTTGGGCCGGGAGTGCAAATCGGGGCTAATGCTGTGATTGGCGCTCGTAGCAGTGTTTTTACTAATATGCCTTCTGGGCAAGTTTGTTGGGGAAGCCCTTGTTGTCCCAAGACGGTTCGGATAAAACTTGATGCCCCCACAAAACCCGTGATTTTATAAATAAACATAGTTAGGGCGCATAGCTAGCTGTGCGCCCTTAAATTTTCTACATATTATATAGCGGTTCTCAATTGCATGGAATACAGACCACTTGTAGGGGCACATCATTGCTCATATGTGTCAACTTAAGCAAAAACTCCTTTAAAATCTCGTTTCCAGCCAGAGGCTGGAAATGCAATTCATTGCGGTGCCGCTAGTTTTGAGGCAGAGCCTCTGATTAGGCATTCCCAGTCAGAGACTGGGAACGAGACAAAGAAAATTTTTTTTTTGCCATTCCAAAAAGTAGGTGATAAAGTGCCAGTTGCCACCCATCTTCGTGAACTTGCCAAAGATTTTAAAGGCAAACAAATTCGAGAAGTTAAAAGTAGAGTTAGGAGTTAGGAGTTAGGAGTTAGGAGTTAGGAGTCTGGAGTTTGGAGTTTGGAGTTTGGAGTTTGGAGTTCAGAGTGGGGATTTTAAGTCTCTGAAGTGGATAAACGAGTCTCTGAGGTGGATAAATGAGTCTTTGAAGTGGATGAACGGAGTTTTGAAGTGGATAAGCGAATCTCTGAGGTGGATGAATGAGTCTTTGAGCTTGATGAACGAGCTTCCTAGCCTCCCCTATATCCCTCAGCCTTCTGAATCCCCAAGCAAGACAGGAAGTAGCAGTGGTAATATGTTTTCATGGCTGCTCTAATCCCTGCTATTGATGAACAAACTATTGGATGAAACGCTGTCAATCAAAATTGCTGAACTCATA
Source organism: Nostoc sp. (assembly GCF_036919675.1). Lineage (GTDB taxonomy): Bacteria > Cyanobacteriota > Cyanobacteriia > Cyanobacteriales > Nostocaceae > Nostoc. The sequence continues at coordinate 25,537 of NZ_JBALCP010000064.1, read as the reverse complement.
AACAGCAGAGCTAGCACTCCGTTTGATAATGCTTATAAAGCAGTATTATCGACTGAGGGAGCAAGATATATTCAGGGATTTTTAGCTTTTGTCGGGAAGCCATACAGACCAATTGAACACAGTTGGATTGAGCTAGGCGACGTCTCCGATGTCCGCATTGTCGATCCCACATTACCGCACCTGAACAAAAATCCCCAAGAACTCTGGTATTTTGCTGCACAAAGCCTGACTGTTAAAAAACTGAAAGCCATCATTGAAGAATCGAAAGAAGATTATCCAGAAGATGATCCATTGCCAATCTATGGTCATCCACCTTATGAATATTACGGTGATGTGATGTTGGGTGGTCAAGACTATTTAGCAGCATATCAAGCCGCAGAGGCTAAATGCAGAGAAATCAACGAACTCAACCCTGAAAGGAACTAAGGAGAGTGAATGAAATAATTCTTAATTACGAATTACGTTAGCGCAGCTCTCTTCTCTACGAGAGGCTGCGCCAACGAGTCCGCCTCCCTTGCGCGTCTCGTAGAGAGCGTCTATTAGGAATTATTTAATACGATTTCCCATCGCTGCCAAAGTATTCCCGATAGGCACAAATTTTGTCTCCCCGAATATCCCAGGAAACCGCTAAACGATTTTTGTAAGGTTGTTCCAACAAACGTCCCTCATCCCGAAACTCAAAAACAACCGTTGTATCATTACTGGTATAACGGTCTAGGGTCAGGGTGATTCCCCCTTTGAATGATTCAGAAACGTACTCGAAAAACTCTCTAGCTCGTTCTTTTCCCACATTTAACCCGTGGAATTTCCCCACAGGAAACCAAAGGGTAAAATCTTCTGTGAGCATATCTAGAAATGCTTCCCAATTTCCTGTTGCTAGACCATGTGTAAAATGCTCAAATGCTTGTTGAGCAACTTTTAAAGTATTTTCTGAATCTTGTGTCATTCTCACCCCCGACTGGATATAAACTAATACCGTGTTACTTAAAACCTCATTACCACTTTCCCACAATTATGACCACTGAGAAGATATTCTACAGCGTCGGGTATTGATTCTATGCCTTGAAACTGTGTTGGGTCAACGGCAATTTTAAGTTTGTCTGTGTAAAACAGGTTTAAGAGGCGATCGCGTGCCTCTGGTATATATTCTTTATAATGAGGCATGAGAAAGCCTCTGGCAGAAGCAGCTTTCCAAAATAGCTGGTGATAAATGCGTGGTTGTGTAATTTTTTCTACATGATTTGCGTATTCAGAGATGAAACCAACCAGTACTAAACGTCCCCGCACTGCCAAGTTTTCAACGCAAGTATCAAATACGGCTTTACCTACAGACTCAAAAATGAGATTAATCCCATTGGGGTATTCTTGCTTGAGGATTTGATTGAGATTTTCGGTGCGATAGTTGATAATGCGATCGCACCCTAATTCTCTTAGTAACTTCGCCTTCGCTTCAGAACTACAAGTACCAATCACATGATTACCAGCTAACTTTGCCAATTGCACTGCAATATGACCGGTTCCCCCTGCTGCTGCTGTCACTAAAACCACTTCATTACTTTTCATCTCCCCCACTTGTTCCAATGCCACCAAGGCTGATACACCTGTAGGAATCAGGGTTAGAACTTCTGGTGTAGCTTCACGCACTTTAACTGCTAAGTTTGCATCTACAACCTGATATTCTCGATAACCGCCGCCACGCGCTGTAGTTATGACAGCATCACCTATTTGAAAATTTTTAACATTTTCACCCATAGCGACAACTTTTCCTATAGCTTCTACACCTAAATCAAAGGGAGGAATTAAGTTGACATAGGGAACATCACCACGACAAAGTAAGGTATCAAAGCCACCGTTAACGCCAGCAAATTTGTTTTTAATTAAAAGTTCATTAGCAGCAGGTTTGGAAATAGAAATTTCGACAATTTCAACGGCAGATTTAAAATCTTGATTCAGTTGCTTTGCTATTAATTTTCTGTATGTTGTTACGTTCATATCTAAATCTTAGTTTTACCTTACTCGTCAATTATTGTTTTTAACGTATAGCTTTTGAGCCTCTATGATATTACTAGTTGTGGAAGGTGGGTTGTAAAAGAATCTTTTATCAAGTAAATTGGCGCAAATATTTTAAGCTATATTAATAAATTTAATATAGCTTGATTTAGAATTCCGACTTCTTGAAGAAGTCGGGGTTCTGGGCTGTAACTTTTGCTTAAGCAAGTACCATTCAAATGTAGGGTACATTATGTCTTCAGCTAACGGATCATCAACAATCTAAGAATATCTTTGAAAAGTTATTTGTGATATATCAAAGACTTGTAGATCCTCCTAAATCCCCCTTAAAAAGGAAGACTTTGATTCCGGTTCCCCCTACGGGGAGCCAGCGTGGTATTCTCCCGAAGGGAGATGCTAGCGCCTGCCGTAGGATGCCCGAACGCAAGAGCGTCTCCTTTAGGAGAAGGGCTGTAGAGGGTTTTTCCTATGAGCTACTTGCGTAGATTAGGGGAGACCAATAAGTGCCTAAAATCATAGCTAAATACTTTGAAACAACCTCTAAGGTGCGTTATATTAAGCTTATAAGGCTTTCTCCCACTCTAATTGATGAGCTAAACCATACTTGATAAAATCTTCTTCTTTAGCTTTATCGCTTTTACCAAAAACACCTAAGCTGTAAGGATTATCTTGCATCCTTTGTGTAACTTGCTCTTTCTCAAATCGGATAACTTCTTCTCTGGGTTTATCCGGTTTAAAAAAGTCTACAACCAAGACAGTTCTGTCATAATTGGTGTAATTATGCGGACAGTGTGGATAGCTGTGATCTAAAACCAGAAATTTTCCTTCATGCCAATAAAGCTGCTCATGGCATATTTTCATAGCCACATCGCCCTCTGGCACAATCAATCCTAGATAGCCACGATTCATATGAGGATTATAGTTCACATGTAGCTTGATATCCAAGCCTGGATGGAATGTACCAAAATACACATTTCTGAGTACACCATCATCGCTAAAGTTTACTTTTTCGATCACCTTAGCCAAATTTGGAAAATATTTCTCTCTTAATGCAAGTGCTTTTTCTGATGCATCATCTAACCCATAATCAGGATATTGTATTTGATGTGCTTGAATATATTCTTCAATAAATATACCTTGAAATAAAATTCCAAAAGCAGTATATTTTGCATTACTTTTTGTTTTAATCGTTTTACTTTTAGGGCCTAGAATCTCGTAAGTGAGTTTTAACTCTTCATTAGATGCATTATTAATAAAGCTTGTAAACTCATCTCTAATCACTTGCCAGCTATCTTGAAAACTTTTGAGAAAAGTAAATCCCTTTGGGTCTATATGATACTCATTAAAACTTTCCATTGTCTTTTCTCCTGAAGATGATTTCATAAAAAACCGTTATATAATGATGAGATTTGGTCTTTGTCACGATTCGATGTTGGAATTCCTGACTAAACTCATTTTAGTGTGAGGTCTACTGTGTCTGAAACCCCTGTATTAGATCAAATAATCAAAAATGTGCGGGTAGTTCGTCCCCATCAGGATGCGATGTCTACGACGGGCTACGCCTACGCACTACTTGATTTAGGAATTAAGGATGGAAAATTTGCTCAGATTGCCCCTAATATTAGCCCAGACACAGGTAAAGAGGTATTTGATGGCAAAAACCTGCTAGGCTTTCCTGGGGTCGTAGATGCCCATATGCACATCGGTATCTATCAACCCCTTGACAAAGATGCTGTGACTGAAACCAAAGCAGCCGCTATGGGAGGCGTGACTACCAGCTTAAATTACATCCGTACAGGGCAGTATTATCTTAACAAAGGCGGCTCCTACCGCGATTTTTTTCCAGAGGTGTTGGCGTTATCCGCAGGTAATTTTTTTGTAGATTACAGCTATCACGTTGCACCTATAGCTAGCCAGCATATCGACGAAATACCTCTATTGTTTGAGGAACACGGTGTATCTTCGTTTAAAATTTTCATGTTTTATGGCGGTTATGGGTTGCATGGTTTGTCAGACCAGCAAAACCTCTTTTTGATGATTAACAAAGAGGAACGGTACGACTTCGCCCATTTTGAATTTATTATGCGCGGTCTAACTCGCTTGATAGAAAAACATCCAGAAGCGCGAGATACTATCAGCTTGAGTTTGCACTGCGAAGTTGCAGAAATTCTCAACGCTTATACCAAAATAGTTGAAAACGACTCCAGCCTTAGCGGACTACACGCCTATAGTGCAGCGCGTCCTCCTCATTCTGAAGGTTTAGCAATTTGCATTGCTTCTTATTTGGCACATGAAACTAACTGTGCAAATATCAATTTGTTGCACCTGAGTTCGCGTAAAGCAATGGAAGCAGCTTTGACTATGCAAACTGCTTTTCCCCATATCAATTTTCGGCGAGAAGTTACTGTTGGACATTTGCTATTAGATGTCGATACTCCCAATACAATTTGGGCAAAAGTCAACCCTCCTATTCGTCCCCGTGCAGATGTGGAATACTTGTGGCAAGCAGTACTCAACCATCAGGTAGATTGGATAGTTAGTGACCACGCTTGCTGTTCTGCTGAACAAAAAAGAAGTGCTAAAGACCCGAATAATATTTGGTTAGCAAAGTCTGGTTTTGGCGGTACAGAATATTTACTTTCTGGTGTATTTAGTGAAGGTAGCAAGCGGGGAATGTCTTATAACCACATGGCTAAGTTGCTGTCTTGGAACCCATCCCGGCGCTTTGGTTTGTTAGAAAAAGGTGACATTGCCATTGGCTATGATGCTGATTTGGTCTTAGTAGACCCCAATGAAAGCTTTGTGGTACGTGCGGCTGAGTCGGAGTCACAACAAGGTTATACACCCTTTGAAGGAGTAGAGTTAACTGGGAGGGTGAAAAGTACCTTTTTGCGTGGAAATTTGATTTACAACAATGGGCAGGTTTTGGGTTCGCCTACTGGACGCTATTTAAAAAGAGCATAGAGTTTTAAACATTTGTATTCTCTAGAAACTCTATAACTACGTTTGATATTTCTTTAGGGATTTGGTTCATCATGCAGATGCTTCCATCAGGCAACTCCACAACCTTAGCCTGGGGAATTGCTTGTGATAAGAAATATCGGTCTTTCGCCAGTGCTAAACCTAATTTTTGGAATTCTTCCACATCATCAATTCCCCAAACTATCAGTGTAGGACATTTAATTGAAGTAAACCTTTGAGCGGCATCTATACAGTAATTTCCTACTGCCCAAACTGCGTACAAAGGATAGCCAAAGCATTTCAAATCATCTAAAACCCAACGATGATTCAAATCAGCAGAACCCACATATCTGGAACGGGCTAACCATCTTTCCATCAGGTGTGAACCGTCTTCTTTAATGACGAAACCTTCCTGAAACCGCCTCATTAAATCTGCTTTTCCAGCTTCCCCAAAACCAGCAACGTTACACAAAATTAAATTATTGACCCGTTCCGGATAAGCTGCGGCTACTTCTCCAGAAACAAAAGCGCCCGTGTGGTTCCCCAGAATATTTGTTTGTTCAATACCCAACTCATCCAACAGGGCAATAACAGTTTTAGCGTAGTCCGCCACTGAATACAATTTTGGCGGTTTATCAGACTCACCAAAACCCATGAAATCCATCGCTATCACACGGTACTTTTTTACCAAAATTGACATTAATTCCCGATATTCGTCACTACTGCGGGGGTTCATATGCAGCAGTAACAAAGGCTCTCCTTCACCACCGATTCGATAAAGAATTTGTCCATCTTCGGTGTCTAAAAAAGCTCGCTTGATTGGTTTATTCATAGTACCCTGATAAATTTAGGATTTATGTCAGCCTTGATTTAATTTTTTCAGCAAATTACCTTTTTTGTGCTAAATTTTGTAGCCATTCAATTAGGGGTCTTAAGGTTCCTGGCAATGCTGCTTCACTGACAGTCACTGTATGCTGCTTACCGTTATCTTCTACTGTTAACTTATACTGAAAGCGATCGCTCTGGGGATTTGGCGAAGTAATTTGTTCAGGTAATCTAAATAAATCAGCAGCTTCCACTAGGCAAGAAAGTGTGGCGGCTTCATTTGGCGGGAGAGTGTCTGTATCAACGGTTGTTTTCTTGGTAATCCCAGCAAAGCCGCCCGTGCGTTCAAAGGATATTCGCATTTTTTTGCTCTCCGTTGTGCTACTTAGTTGGGAGAAATACAAAGACTGGGAAATGATAGTTTTCACCTCTCAGTTTAGCAACAACAAACAACACATCTAAAAGTAAAGTTAGGAGTTAAAAGTTAGGAGTTAGAAGTTAAGAAAAAACTCCTAACTCCTCACTCCTAACTCTTTATAACTCCTACCTTTTGCCAAGCGCTCTGCACAGCTTTCTGCTCATTACTCCCATCACCGTAGAGTTCACCAGCAACTTGAATGGTGACGGTGGCAGCTTTTTTAAAATCTGCTTTGGCACTCAGGCGATCGCGTAAAGCTATGTACCATATTTTACCAACTGTTTCCCAGGCATAGCCTCCAATTTCCACAGCCGCTAGATAAAAAGCATAGTTAGGAATTCCTGAGTTGATATGCACCCCGCCGTTATCATCAGAACCAGTATATTTATCTTTCACATGGGCTGGTTGCGGATCTTTACCCAGTACTGGATCATCGTATGCTGTTCCTGGTGCTTTCATTGAGCGCAGGGCAACACCTTTGACAGTCGATGCCAAAAGACCTTCGCCAATCAGCCAATCAGCCTCTTGTGCAGTTTGATTTTTGGTCTTTTGTTTCACGAGGGAACCGAAGATATCAGAAAAGGATTCATTCAGTGCCCCTGGTTCGCCATAATACTGTAAACCCGCTTCATGCTGGGTTACACCATGAGTTAGCTCATGCCCAATCACATCAATTGACTTCGTGAAGCCTTGAAACAGTTCTCCGTCCCCATCACCATAAACCATTTGGTCACCGTTCCAAAAGGCGTTGTCATATTTGACGCCATAATGCACAGTGGAGTCTAAACGCAGTCCCTTGTCATCAATCGAATTGCGATCGAATATCTCATGAAACAAGTCATAAGTAGCACCAGCAGCATCATAGGCTTCATTCACTGCTGTATCACTGCTAGGAGGATCGCCCTCAGCACGCACCAATGTGCCGGGGAGTTGCTGCCCATTTTTAACATCATAAATAGTGCGGCGCTTCTCACCCGGAGAAGGTGCAAATGAGACATTACCTATGACATTTCTCCGTCCCAGAAATTGTGCCGAAACATTTAATGTATGAAAAGCCCAACTCCGCTGCTGGGGGTTGCCATTCACCGCCACATTTTCCAGCATGTGGGGCGGAACAATACAACAAATCGGGCACCTAGAGGCAAGTGGACGCTCATACTTAAACCCAGCTGATTTCTTTTTATTTCGAGCCATCCAAGATATTCTCCTTTTGAAACTAAGTGATGGCAAACAGTGGCTTTCACTGCACTGGAGAAAAGAGCAGAAAAACGAATCAAAATCGCGTCTCCCTGGTTTTTTTTCTGAAGAAAATTCTCTCCTTTGTATTTTTAGATAGGTCTGTGGAGGATTGATAGTACCCTTACGGGTACTTCTGATGTGTAAATATTGCATAAAAATACAAGGACAGCTTCGATATCGCAAGTTTCAGCCAAAATCCTTGGGTGAGTTAGCAAGACCTCCTTCACAGACCTAACGCGTTTATATGTTAGTTCTTATCAAGGGAAATAATCTTATTTATTGCTGTTTTGTTACCATAAGGCTGCTAATTCTATAAATACCGATTGGGGACAGGTAAATCCTAAATCTAGGCATCCAAAACCTCAAATTTTCATAGCCAGCCACCAAACACCGCCAGACCATAATATTTCCAAGGCACTGTAACTATCTTAAATCCAGCTTTGGTCAACATTTCTAAATGAGCATCCAAGGTAGCTACCTGGTCTTGACTGGAGTAACCTTGGGTAGTGCTAGTGCCACGTTTAGCGCGAATCTCTGTTAAACTAATTCCCTGTTGGACAGCCCATTCCTCTCGTGCCGCTCTGTAAACTTCTGCTAAGGCTGGTGATTCTGGTAGAGTAGGATCTGCATTCCAAAAACAGCCGTCTTTACTGAGGCTAGCAGCAATTCGCTCAAATAACTTCAATTTCATCTCATCCTGGAGATGGTGGATTGCCAAAGATGAGACACAGGCATCAAATTCGCTACCAATATCTAACTTCCCTGGATTATTTGCCCAATCGCCAAAGTCTGCTTGTGTACCAGCCCACCGTTGTTGATATCCTGCTACTGTGATTTTATCTTGGGCAAATTGCAGCATTCGAGGTGAGTAATCTAGGGCGATTACTTGGGCATTTGGACAGCGGTTGAGTATCTTGAGACTAAGTTCCCCTGTACCACAACCTAATTCTAAAATACGCCCACTTGGGGAAAGTAGACAACGGGTAATTACCTCCAACATCTCATCGTATCTGGGTAACAGTTGGCGAATACCAGTGTCAAAATCAGCAGTGTTGGCGAATACCTCTCCGGGAAATAGCTGTTGCATGGGGATCAGAACAAATAGACACACTAATCAATATTAATCATCCATCATTACTGAGATCCGCGCTACATCGTAGGAGCAACTTTTAGTATTAAAAAATATCTTCTCAATATACTTTTGGCAGAATACATATGTCGCATTTTATGTTATGTACCAGCAAGTTATCTCTCAATTTAAGCTGAAATCCCATGATTTTGAACGAAAAAGCCAATTTAACTCTTTTTTAAGATTTGTAAAAAATAATTGCTCATGTATTGAGTTAAACTGATATGTGTAATTAGTAACTCTGATAAATTAAAATTTTTGGTTTTCAAAAGTTACTGACTTTGGTATATTAAATACTGAACAGAAAGTTAACTGAATCAAACTAGAAGTCCACTGCCATTCTGGGTAAAACAGAGTGTAGCAAGTTTAGCGATAAAAGGTTCGAGACGAATGCTAAAAAACAGCGAACTGAAGGTTAATCAGGGCTGTAATCTCAAATGGAAGCCCGGAGATAAACTATTTATCCAGTTTTCTCTCTTAGAAATTTTGCGAATTAAAACAGTTGTAAAACCTCTATATCTATAGATGGATATAGCATAGTTCATCGTGAAGTTAATCTGCATTCAGGTGAATTTACTATAAGTCAATACAGGAGTTAATCTAAATTAAGGTTAACTTGCTGAATTTAGGTCAACAATCCCAAAAGAGCGCAAGTGTCATGCCTATATTTTTGAATGGGACTAGTTGATTAGTCTTGAGGCAACCTCGAATAAGAGGTTAACAGAATTTAGCTAAATAACGGTGTTAGTTAGTAACATCGTTTGCTAATAGTAATAAGCTTTTCTTGAGAAAGCTTGCTTTAGGGTGGCGGAAGTTTTCGGTGTCCATGAGCCTCATTTGTTATTGCCACACATCAGGGTGAATCTAAAATTTTGCCGGAATTTTCACAAATTTCTCAATTAGATCAAGGTTAACAGTAATGAATAATGTTCAAGCATCGTTTCAAGCAACGGAAGCTGAATTTCGCGTGGAAGGTTACGAAAAAATTGAGTTTAATCTTGTCTATGTCAACGGTGCATTTGATATCAATAACAGAGAAATTGCAGACAGCTATAAAAAATTTGGTCGCTGTCTGACTGTGATTGATGCGAATGTCAATCGACTATATGGCAAGCAAATCAAGTCATATTTTAGACACTATGACATTGATCTAACTGTAGTTCCGATTGTGATTACTGAGCCAGCTAAAAACCTTGCAACCTTTGAAAAAATTGTTGATGCTTTTTCTGACTTTGGCTTAATCCGCAAGGAACCAGTGTTAGTAGTGGGTGGTGGTTTAATCACTGATGTAGCTGGGTTTGCGTGTGCTGCTTACCGTCGCAAGAGTAACTACATTCGCGTTCCTACCACACTGATTGGTTTGATTGATGCAGGTGTGGCGATTAAGGTTGCAGTCAACCATCACAAGTTTAAAAATCGCTTGGGTGCATATCATGCTCCTTTGAAAGTTATCCTTGATTTCTCCTTTTTACAAACATTACCAACGGCTCAAGTTCGTAATGGGATGGCAGAGTTAGTCAAAATTGCTGTTGTTGCTAACTCTGAAGTCTTTGAATTGCTGGATGAGTATGGCGAAGAACTGCTTTCCACTCACTTTGGATATGTGAATGGCACAAGTGAACTGAAAGCGATCGCTCACAAACTCAATTACGAGGCAATTAAAACTATGCTGGAGTTAGAAACTCCTAACTTGCATGAATTAGACCTTGATCGCGTCATTGCCTACGGTCATACTTGGAGTCCGACCTTAGAATTAGCTCCGATGATACCCCTGTATCACGGTCATGCAGTCAATATAGACATGGCTTTATCTGCAACCATTGCAGCAAGACGTGGCTACATTACACCTGAAGAACGCGATCGCATTCTAAGCCTGATGAATCGTATAGGTTTATCAATCGATCATCCTCTACTAGATGGAGATTTGCTCTGGTATGCTACCCAGTGTATTAGCTTGACGCGAGATGGCAAACAACGCGCAGCGATGCCGAAACCCATTGGTGAGTGCTTTTTTGTCAACGATTTTACCCGTGAAGAATTAAATGCAGCCTTAGCCGAACACAAACATCTGTGTGCTACATACCCTCGTGGTGGAGATGGGATTGACGCTTACATAGAAACTCAAGAAGAATCCAAACTATTGGGAGTGTGAAAACATGACCAGTATTTTAGGACGAGATACCGCTAGACCGATAACGCCACACAGCATTCTGGTGGCGCAGCTACAGAAAACCCTCAGAATAGCAGAGGAAAGTAATATCCCTTTAGAGATATTGACATCTCTGCGCCAAGGGTTCCAATTGGCGGTGGGTTTAGATCCTTACCTGGATGATTGCACTACCCCCGAATCGACAGCATTGACAGCACTAGCGCAGAAAACCAGCAAAGAAGATTGGAGTAAACGCTTTAGTGATGGTGAAACAGTGCGTCAACTAGAGCAGGAAATGCTCTCAGGACATCTTGAAGGACAGACACTGAAGATGTTTGTGCATATGACCAAGGCCAAAACCATCCTAGAAGTGGGAATGTTCACAGGATATTCAGCTTTGGCGATGGCGGAAGCATTACCAGATGATGGACGACTGATTGCTTGTGAGGTAGATTCTTATGTTGCCGAATTTGCTCAAACTTGCTTTCAGGAGTCTCCCCACGGTGACAAGATTGTTGTAGAAGTGGCACCCGCTCTACAAACACTCCACAAGCTGGCGGCCGCACAAGAATCATTTGATCTGATCTTCATTGATGCCGATAAAAAGGAGTACGTAGAGTACTTTAAAGTGATTTTGGATACTCACTTACTGGCTACCGACGGGTTAATCTGCGTAGATAATACTCTGTTGCAGGGACAAGTTTACCTACCATCTGAACAGCGGACTGCCAATGGCGAGGCGATCGCTCAATTCAACCGTATTGTCACCGCAGATCCTCGTGTAGAGCAAGTTCTGTTACCCATACGAGATGGTCTGACTTTGATTAGACGCTTAGTGTAAGAGGTGCAGAAAATTCGGGTAGTTCTCAATTCAAGGCATCACAAAAAGGCGATTTGATAGCGGTTCTCATTTGGATGCAATATCCAATAGAGGCGTACAGTGTCAACCTAAAGCTAGGGCGAATAGAATTCGCGGCTACACAAACTCTCGTCCGCCTCCGTGGACTAAGGACAAATTGAGGGTTTGAAACCCACGAGGTGGGTAAAGCTTGTGTAGACGCGGTTTCTAACCGCCGTAACGTTGAGTTGACACCAATGTACAGCTGTACGTCCCTACAAAAGACCGCATTCCACGCAAAGGAATAAAATTATGGCCCAATCAGTTTCTTTATCTGTTCCTGAATCCATAACGCCATTAAAGGGTGTGAGGACAAAAATAGTAGCTCTATTCAAGACTCTTGCTACTCTAGCACTATTGCTGATAGCCTTGCCTATCAACGGTTTTGTAGTTTTACTATCCCTGCTGTGGGGCATTGTGCGTCGCCTGTTTACAAAAAAACCTGGCTTTGCTGCTCATCCTCAGAATATCTTGGTGAGTGGGGGCAAAATGACCAAAGCATTGCAACTTGCCCGTTCCTTCCATGCAGCAGGACACAGAGTTATTCTGATTGAAGGTCACAAATACTGGCTATCTGGGCATAGATTCTCAAATGCTGTGAGTCGTTTTTATACGGTTCCTACACCACAAGACGACCCAGAAGCCTACACCCAGGCGCTATTGGAAATTGTCAAACAAGAAAATATTGACGTTTATGTACCCGTATCCAGCCCTGTAGCTAGTTATTACGACTCTTTGGCAAAATCTGCACTGTCAGAATACTGTGAGGTTTTCCACTTCGATGCTGATATAACCAAGATGCTGGATGATAAATTTGCCTTTACCGATCAGGCGCGATCGCTTGGTTTATCTGTTCCCAAGTCTTTTAAAATCATTGATCCTGAGCAAGTTATCAATTTCGATTTTAGTAAAGAAACGCGCAAATATATTCTTAAGAGTATTTATTACGACTCAGTTCGCCGCTTAAATTTAACAAAACTTCCCTGTGATACCCCTGAAGAAACAGCAGCATTTGTCAAGAGTTTACCCATCAACCCAGAAAAACCTTGGATTATGCAAGAATTTATTCCTGGGAAAGAATTATGCACCCATAGCACGGTGCGGGATGGAGAATTAAGGTTGCATTGCTGCTCAAATTCTTCTGCATTTCAGATTAACTACGAAAATGTCGAAAATCCCCAAATTCGGGAATGGGTGCAACACTTCGTCAAAAGTTTGGGGCTGACTGGACAAGTGTCTCTTGACATTATCCAAGCTGAAGATGGTACGGCATACGCCATTGAATGTAATCCTCGCACCCATTCGGCAATTACAATGTTCTACAATCACCCAGGTGTTGCAGAAGCCTATCTTGGTAAAACTCCTCTACCTGCACCTCTAGAACCATTAACTAATAGCAAGCCTACTTACTGGATATATCACGAAATCTGGCGATTGACTGGGATTCGTTCTGGGAAACAATTGCAAACTTGGTTAAAGAACTTAGTCCGAGGCACAGATGCCGTCTATCGCATGGATGATCCGATACCATTTTTAACTTTGCACCATTGGCAGATTACCTTACTTCTGCTAAAAAATCTGCAACAACTCAAAGGCTGGGTAAAGATTGATTTTAATATCGGCAAACTGGTGGAATTAGGGGGCGACTGAGGGTAGGGAGTTAGGAGTTAGTAATTCTTCTCCCTCATCTTCTAATACGGTTCGGATAAGACTCGATTCCCTCCAACCCCCCTTTATAGCGCTTCTCCTTTGAATACAATACGCTCTGACCTCTCTCCTAAAAGGAAAGAGGCTTTGAATCTTACTCCCCAACGCTAGTAGGGAAGAGGCTGGGGGTTAGGTCTGTATTCCATGCAATTGAGAACCGCTATATAAGGCTACGGTGTATACACAGGTTTGAAATAACTTACAAATTTGGGTTTGAGCGTCAGCTTTACTCTACCCTAACCCTCCCCGATGTATTGGGGAGGGAACATGATTTATCATTTCCACCCTTTACAGGGGGGTAATCTGTGCAATGCAAATCACACTAAAAAACTAACTTATACTAAGTTGCCTTCTAATGTATAATTTAAGTTAGCCCTAAGCTTTTTGGCGATTTTTGCGTAAGTCCTAAGTTTATCTCTTTCAATTCAAAAACAAAGTACAATATTGCTGAAAGGTTGGTGAAGTCGTCAGGCTAGGTATAATTCTGTGGAATTGGGGTTTCAAACTTAAATTCCACAACGCCAAATCACGAATCCGTTACACCTGAATTGTGAACTGCTATAGTCACTAAAGAATTTCCTTTTCTCTGAGCCAAGAAATTAAGTTTTTGACTTTTCCTCTTAAAGTGTATTGAGAAGTCTCAATTGTATTAGTTTCTGGGATATCAGAAATTAACTTTGCAACTACACCAAACGTAGAAGTTTTATCGTATATTAGATAATTACATTTGCTTAAAAGATAGATATCTACTAAAGCTTGAACACCATTTTCAAACCTATCTGGACATTCAGGATTCTGATGTAAAGAAGATCCTGACATTGGATACCACTTATCTGTTACTAAAATATTAGTATATTTAGTTCTAAAAAAATCCTCTACTTCCTTATTATCAGTTGCTAAAAATATCAAAATTTTAGGATCTTTTTCATAAATCTTATCAATAAAATTTAAGTATGTATTAATTGAAGATTTTCTATCAGTATATCTAACATGAACCCCCATTACATTATCTTCAAAAGAATTATCTATAGTTTTTTTTATAGTTGCTTGAATATTAGGTTGTAAACTCAGATTTTCTCTAATTATCTTTTTTAAGATAGTTTCATTACTCAGTCTTTGGAGATAAGCAAAATCACCTGAAAAATGTTGTCTTAGCTTATAAGTCTCTGTTAAAAACGACCATCTAATCAAAACATCTTCACTATAATCGATCCGGGACATATTAGTAGTATATTTTGCCCATATTCTAGGGTTATTGTATCTCAAATCAGCTTCAGATTCATATAATCCCAATACTTCATTCACAGATTTCTCTAAGTTATTCTTCCATAAACTTGGATTGACAGATTGAGTAGAAGGTATTTCTGAAGCTTGAGTAAGATGATGAAGATTAAAATAATTAGGAAAAACATTGCTGCGATTATTGGAGTAAGTCTCATCGCTCCAATCAACAACTATCTTTCTATTAGTAAGCTGAGTATATAAAATACTGTCCAAGAGAGCGAGAAAACGATTTCCCATCCCTGCTTTCCCTTTCGCTACTAAAAATTTATCTCCAACCATTTCTAATTCCTCCTAACAACTTTAAAATCAAATAAGTGATTGTTCATCGGGTGTAATCAACATAAAACACCTTTGATAGAATCAATAATGAACCAACAAAACTAAGCATAACTAAATAAATCATCCTGATCTGACGCTTGAGGGAGTTTTTTCCAATCTTCTGATGAAACTAGGACTTACCCATTGACAGGAAAGACCAAATATGGGTAATTTGAAAAACTACATCTACCGTCGGGGCACAGCAATGCTGTGCCTGTAAGGCGCGAGTCTATTTCCCCTTAAAGAATGATTAATAAAAGCCTAAAACGTCCTATTTTGGGAAATGCATATCATGATTGATTTGTACAGTGCGTAAGTCGGATAAATTCCCTTTCAGTAAACACAGCTATTTTGCTCAATGTTTTATAGTTTACCAAAATCATGTCATTAATGATAACCCAAATCAATGATTGACAAACCTGACCAGGAAGGTTTTATCTCTTTAGACGTAATTTCTAGCCACCATATTGAGTTTCCCAACAGGCTGCTAGGATGTTGGCAAGAGAAGGTTTTTTGTTATGGGGATACTGATACCCCTACTACTCGTCAATTTGACCAACGCGGCGGATATTCAGAATGTCGCTCATTTTCTTAATTTGGACGAACACTTGCTCTAGTTGAGAGCGATCGCGTATATCTATTCCTAAGTCCATCAATGCAGGTTGACCAGTAGCGGTTTTCACCTGGGCATGGCGGACATTGATTCCTTGGTCACTCAACCGTGACAAAATATCCTTTAGCACCCCTACGCGGTCAAGGGCTTCAATTTGAACATCTACTGGGTAAGTGTGCGGGCGACCACTATTTTCGGCGACTGGGTTCCACCTAACTGGTACTAAACGCTCATACTCCACACTCTCCAGATTATGACAGCCTTGGCGATGAATTGAAATCCCTCTACCTCGCGTCACTACACCAATAATCGGTTCGCCAGGAATCGGCGTACAACACCCAGCTAAATAATACACCAAACCTTCTACCCCAACAATTGGCGAATCTGTGGAGCGCGAGGTAGTTGCAGGTGCATCTCGCAAAGCTTTTGATGTAGTTGGTTCTTTGGGGAGAAATGGCGGCACAGTGGAAACTGGTTGTTGTCCCTTCGCCACTTCTCGCCAACGATTTAGCACTAGATTCAATGTCACTTCACCGTAACCCAAACCGGCAAGTAAATCTTCCACGCTGTGGTAGTTACACTTTTCGGCGACAATCTCCATTGCATCCGACTTCAGCAGACTATCAAAACCAGTTTTACCAAGTTCCTTTTCTAACAATTCCCGTCCACGAGCGACATTTTCTTCCCGGCGCGATCGCTTGTACCATTGTTTTATCCGATATTTCGCCGCCGAAGTTCTGACAAAGTTCAACCAATCCAAACTCGGATGGCTATTCTTTTGGGTGAGAACCTCTACAATATCGCCATTTTGTAGCCGTGTTGACAGAGATACCATTCGCCCATTCACCCGCGCCCCGGAACAATGGTTCCCCACTTCCGTATGAATGCGATAAGCAAAATCTACAGTAGTAGCACCTGGACTTAAAGGAACAACATCCCCCTTAGGGGTGAAGACATAGACATCATCTTCAAATAAATTGTCTTTGACGCTATCAAGATATTCTTGTGCATCCTTGAGATCAGTTTGCCATTCCAGCAGCTGCCGCAGCCAAGTAAACTTGTCATCTGTCGCTGTCAAATGGCTAATACTAGAACCTCCTGTTTCTTTGTACTTCCAATGGGCAGCAATCCCATACTCCGCGATATGATGCATTTCGACAGTCCGAATTTGCACCTCCAAAGGACGACCAGTTAGTCCAATCACTCCAGTATGCAACGACTGGTAACGGTTAGGCTTTGGCAATCCAATATAGTCCTTAAATCTCCCAGGAATTGGGCGAAAAGCATCATGAACCACTGCCAACGCCCGATAGCATTCCTCATTGGTTTGGACAATAATCCGCAGCGCAGCCAAATCGTAAATTTCATGAAATTCCTTTTGCTGGCGGTGCATTTTTTGGTAAATGCCATAAAGGTGCTTAGGGCGACCGCTGAGTTCTTGAAACTGGATTCCGGTTTGCTGCAAACGTTCTCGCAAAATGTTCGTAGTTTTGTCCAACTTCTCTTGTCGCGCCGTCCGTTTTTCGGAAACATGCTCCTGCATTTCGCGGTAAGCTTCCGGTTCCAAATACTTAAAAGCCAAGTCTTCCAGTTCCCACTTAATTCGCCAGATCCCCAGGCGATTGGCTAAAGGCGCGAAGATATCTCGCGTTTCCTGGGCACTGCGGCGGCGGCTGGCTTCTGACATGTATTGTAAAGTTCGCATATTATGCAAACGATCAGCCAACTTCACCACAATTACCCGAATATCTTGTGCCATTGCCAAAAACATCCGCCGGAAGTTTTCCGCTTGACTTTCGGTTTTGCTGGTGAAATTGATTTTAGAAAGCTTGGTGACACCTTCGACCAATTGTCGCACTTCTGGTCCAAAGCGTTCTTCTATTTCTTGACTTGTAACTTCTGTATCTTCAACGACATCATGGAGAAATCCAGCTGCTATCATAGCAGCACTACCTCCCAAGTCACGCAGCAAGTCAGCTACAGCGATGGGATGAGCAATGTATGGTTCTCCCGATTTGCGATATTGACCTTGATGCAGTTGGTAGGCAAATTCAAATGCGCGACCAATTAAAACTGCATCATTGTGCCTTCGGTCATCTTCCGCTTCGCCGCTAATTGTCGATGACTCCTTCAAACATTTTTTTAACCATTCTGGAATGGTTAGATCAACTAATGAATTTATAGCTAGGCTGCTCATACAATTGGGTTTAGAGTGGATCGGTAGATAATGTGAATGATAAATAAAACTGGCAGCATCGCCTTAAGAAGATGCTGTCGCCCAGAGACGGGTAGAAAAAACAGTGTCAGGATGATTCTCCAATTGCCGTTGGTAGTCATCCGGGGTAAGTTTCAAGGATCATAAAGAAAATCGATTGATGGGAAACAAAGCCTCAAATCATGATTTGAGGCTTTTAGTGCTGATAAGTCTTTAAGAAAGTTTATTGTAGAAGAAAAATTACTTGACATTAATATATCTTAATTAGTACTAGATGTCTTTAAATCGTGAGAAATATCTGGCACTCGTAACCTTGTTAGAGCAATTACGCTCCGATGCCACAACTAACCAAGTCGTTGCGCCCGAACTGCGAGTGCGTGTAGTCTCGTTGCGGCAATTTTTCGGGCAGCAAATTGTGCCTTTGGCTGATGAAAACTGGCGAGTGCAGTCTTATCAAACGGAGATGAGCAAGCAACTGCGCCTGTTGGAAATAGATGTGATGTTTTTGCAAGGAGCGCGGCAGGCTTCTACTGCACAAACAAGACTTCAGACGATTAGCGATCGCTTGACAACTCTCATTCAATACTGTGATGCCATTTTGCAACCAGAAGCGGAAGGAGAAAAATAACAATTGTTTACCTTTTTCTCTAATTAATCCATCATCTCATTTACGACCGTTGATGAAAAGTTATTTTGGTAACAAGTTGGACATTGGACATTGGGCATAGGGCATTGGGCATTGGACACTTGTACTGAGCATTCGCGTAGCGTCTCGTAGAGAAGCCGAAGTATTGGGCATTGGGAATTGGTTATTCTCGTTGTCCCTCTAAAGTTCTGATCTAAGAAAGCCTTAGATCAGACTTGTCTTCCTTGTCCCCATGCGCCATGTCCAATGCCCTATGCGCCATTCCCAATACCTTTGAGGAGAAGATTCATTGTGCGGCGCATGTACCCTTCTACTGGCTCGGTTGTAGGTTTGAAGATCAGTGCATAATATAGTGACCCGCTCACAAGATCGATAATTAAGTCTACGTCTGCATCCTTGTGAATTTCGCCTCTAGACTTTGCACGCTCAAGTACTTTAGAAAAGGCCTCACGTCGAAGTTTTGTATATTTTGTCCAGTAAACCTCTGCAAACTGAGGATTGCTAGACGCTGTACTAATTATTAAGGCGAGTGTTTGACGACCAAGGGGACTATGTATTTTTTTGGTGGCATTATTGATTAGGATATCCATGTCTCCCCAAAACCTGCCAGTATCGGGGATCGCTAAATCATCCCTCAGACTTTCTATCGCGTCTGCAACTAGTTCTTCTTTGGAAGTGTAACGCCGATAGATGGTCGTTTTACCAACTCCAGCCCGGGAAGCGATCGCTTCTATACTCATACTTTGATATCCTACGTCTGCAAGCAGATCCAAAGTCGCTTGCAGAATAGCTTGGTCAGCGTGGATGCTGCGTGGGCGTCCAGAAGGGCTGTTAATTTGGTTACTCATAAAAATATCATCCCCAAGCAATATCTTCTTGGCCATTTGCTTCTACTTCTGGGCATAGAACATACCCGATGGAAAACAAATAAGCCCTATGACCCAATTCTTATACATGAAAACAGCAGGAGTGACTATCCATCTTTAGCATAAGTATTTCTGCCACTTTTCATTGAAAACTCTCTTGACCGTTTTTATATGATACGCTACCGTAGCGTATACATACAATATTTAATTTTAGCTTTGGGTTGGGCTACGCCAAAGCCAGGTATCACTTTGACATCCTCCAAATATTATTTGTGCTAACAATGGCTACCAACATTAAACATTCAACTTTTGATCAATTTGGTTATGTGCAGGGGCCATTGAAGTGGGCGATCGCTTTCACGGCTTCCCTTGGTGCAATCTTGGAAGTGATTGATACCAGTATTGTTAACGTTGCTCTGACTGACATCCAAGCTAGTTTGGGTGCAACTGTTAGTGAAGTTGGTTGGGTGGTGACTGGATATGCGATCGCTAACGTCGTTTTAATTCCCTTATCTGCATGGCTGGGAGATTACTTTGGGCGCAAAACCTACTTCATCTTCTCGTTGATTGGCTTTACCCTTGCCTCCGTTTTATGCGGGTTGGCATTTAATTTACCGATGCTGGTTTTTTCTCGAATTCTTCAAGGTTTATGTGGTGGGGGGTTGCTAGCTAAAGCACAAGCGATTTTGTTCGAGACTTTTCCACCTGCTGAACAAGGTATGGCCCAGGCAGTTTTTGGGGTAGGTGTAATTTCTGGCCCAGCAATTGGCCCAACTTTAGGAGGATTCTTGGTAGATGGTTTGGGCTGGCGGTGGATTTTCTTTGTTAATATTCCCTTCGGGATCGTTGCAGTGGCGATGTCCTTTGTATTTTTGCTCAAAGACAAAGACAAGAACGAGACACAAAGCCAAGCCGTCGATTGGTTCGGGATTGGGTTTTTGGTCATCGCTGTTGGCTGTATGCAAACTTTGTTAGAGCAAGGAGAGGAAGACGATTGGTTTTCCTCCGGTTTCATTACCACGTTGGCGATCGCTAGTATTATCGGATTGGGACTGTTTATTTGGCGAGAACTGAAAACAGATCACCCGGCTGTGGATTTGAGAGTTTTGCGTCACCGTTCTTTAGCTGCGGGAAGCGTTCTCTCAGCATTGGTGGGTATGGGGCTTTATGGCACACTCTTTGCTGTACCGATATTTGCTCAGAGTGTGCTGCACTTTACAGCAACGCAGACAGGACTATTGTTAGCACCTGGGGCTTTAGCGTCTGCGATCGTTATGGTTTTATTAGGCAAACTGTCTAGTAAAATTGATGCCCGATTTTTAATTGCAATGGGCGCTGTCGGATCATCTGGAGTCATGTTTCAACTAGCAACAATAACCCCACAAACCGGCATAGATGATTTATTTTGGCCATTGGTATGGCGTGGGGCTTTTACTGTGTTGATGTTTCTCCCTTTGAGTTTGGCAGTTTTAGGCCCGCTACCCAAACAAGATGTTTCTGCCGGCTCTGGTTTCTACAACCTCACCCGACAACTAGGTGGTAGCATCGGCATTGCCCTACTCACCACTCTGCTTGATCGACGAGAGGCTTTTCATCGAGCCATCTTGTTAGCAAAACTTACTCCTTATGATGTAGAAACCAATCAGCGCCTTGATGCACTCAACGGGGCACTCCAAAGTCAAGGCATCGATGCGACTACATCTCAACAACAAGCACTAGCTTTATTAAGTCAAATAGTAGATACCCAAGCTGCTGTTTTATCTTACGCAGATTGCTTTCGAGTCGTAGGCGTGGCGTTCCTTTGCTCATTACCCCTGTTACTATTCCTGGGTAAAGGCGGTGCAAGAGCGAAAGCGCCAGTCGGTCATTAGGGGTAAAGTGAACTACCTACACTAACCTGACGGTACAGTGTAGGCTTCCCAATTCATTGGGGAAAGCCTGGGTCTTCATAGATTTTTTCCGTCCTGAAGACTTTGGTCTTACGTCCCCTCCAAGGGCAGAAGCGCTAGCTCCTAACGCCCATAATCGCAATCCTTCATTTTTAATATTTGTCGCGGCGTTAATGTCGGGGTCATGTTGTTTCTGACAGTGTGGACAATCTACAAACCTCACGCCCAAAGAATCATAGCCATTTTGCAGCATTGGAATTGGTAGTAGAGTCTGATTACAAAGCTGAGATGAGGCAAAAAATCTACCTATCTCTTGGTATGTATGACCAAATTTCTCAGCTTTGTACTTAACCATGGTTAGAAACATTCCACAACCAACGAGTATTACCGAAACACTGAGCCAGATAGGATTCTTGCTCATCTGTAGGATAGATTCTAACTAACAGCGCTCTGTACATGGCTCGAGCTTACCGTGAATACGTATTCATCGTAACAGAATCAAAGTATTTGTGCTCTTCCATTACAGAATATTTTGTTCGTTTCGTCGTTGTACTCCTCCCGGTTTTCGCTGCGCTCAAATCTGGTCAGACTACACTCCTCACCTCACTCGCAATTCATCTCAACACTGTACCTGAAAGGTACAGTGTTGAGATGAATTGCTGTTTAAGGTAAATAGCGATCACACCCCCATTTTAACATGAGTTCGACAAACCTCTCCCTGCCTTGAACTTTAGTTCAAGGCAGTCTCTCTGGGAGTCGGAGAAGGACAGGTTTTGCGTAGTCAAACCTCTTAGAGGTTTTTTGATTCGACGTAACTAGGCAGACATGATATAACCCGTCAAACTCACGTAATCTTAAATTCTCTGAATTGCAAAACTACGTAAAAACACGGTTTAAAGATTATTCTCTACCGGAAGTCACTGAAGAGGCTTAATATATACTGATATGTGTGGTTCAGAAAAGTAAAAGCCCTGCTCAGTTTTGAGCCGGACTATGTGAAGTTTTATTGCTAAAATTAGAAATCTTTGATTTTAGAAAAAGTTCATTATTGTAATAATGCTTACACTGGTCAACATCATTAAAGCGCCCATAATAATAGATTCACCTAAGGGATTGCGGGATTTTGAATTGTTCATTTAAGTAAAATCCTTTTTATTAATAGTTCCTTAACCATATCAACCTCAGTATAAATATCCATAAAAGTATTGTAAAACTTAAGAAACCGTAAAATTTCTTAGTAAATACTGGATTTCTTACCTGTGTATTAATTTTTACTTATAGTAGGTTATTCTCCTGGTCTCTCCAGTTCCATAATGTAGTAATTCCCGAACAGAATAATTACCTTATCTCCGAGCGGAATACGCGCCTTTGTGAGGTAAAATAAATATTAATCAAGGTAAAAATATTTGATCAGAAAATTATCATGACAGCTTCCACGGCATCTAGAAACCAAACGATCACTTTTGACTTAGACAAATTAAATGAGCAATTTGAAACTGCCACTCCAAAAGAAATACTGGCATGGTCTATAGACAATATCCCAACGGGACTGGTGCAAACGAGCGCCTTTAACGTGGATGACATGATAATTACCCATATTCTTTACAGTGAACTGAAGCATCCCGTTCCTGTGATATTTCTCGACACCTTGCACCACTTTGACGAAAGCCTAGAATTAGTTGCCAAAGCCAAACAAGTCTACAACCTGGATTTGCAAACTTACAAAACTCCAGATGTAGACACCCGCGAAGCCTTTGAAGCCAAATACGGCGACAAACTTTGGGACAAGGATATTGCCCAATTCCACCATGTTACAAAAATTGAACCACTGCTACGGGGTCTAGACGAACTCAACAGCGTCGCTTGGATCACCGGACGTCGCCGTGACCAAGCAGTAACGCGTGCTAATATGCCCATATTTGAATTAGACGGTAAAGGTCGGCTGAAAGTAAATCCCATAGCCGCCTGGACACGCCAAGACAGCTGGGTTTACGTGGCTGAACACGGAGTCATCTACAATCCCCTGCACGACAAAGGTTATCCCAGCATCGGCGACCAACCCATCACCACCAAAGTAGGCCAAGGCGAAGACGAACGCGCCGGACGCTGGCGGGGAAGTGAAAAAACAGAATGTGGGATTCATATTTAAGGGGAAGTAGGGAGTAGGGAGTGGGGAGTGGGGAATAGAAGAAAAGAAGAATTTTCCCCGACTCTCCCCTTCTGTGCTTATCTCTGCGCCTCTGCGGTTAGATAACACTGTTACACAACAAATTTAGAGGCTAGTTATATTAACCACTTTGCTGGAAAAGCTGCTCTAGAGAAGCTAATTCGGCTTCCGTCACTGCGTCAATCTGTGGCAAAGGTCGCTGCATAATTGAGTAAAGCGATCGCTTTTGCACTTTTGTAGATTGCAAACCAAGTTCCTTCAATTCCTCTTCAATTTTCAATTTCATATTGCGTCGGTCAGCTTTAGTTACATCAGTACTTTGGAAAATAGCTATTTCAATAGCAGGTAAAACAAATTTTTTTACTTTCATCATATTCTCCTGAAGAAATAGCATTTTGAGCTTGAGTAACTAGCTCTTTTATCGTTTTTAATGACTCCCAATCTTGCTGTTTGCGCTTTTCTATCCGAAACAGCATATAGCTATAGCCTTCCAGGGGTTTGCCATCACGTTTAAAAGTTTTCGTTGTCCCAGGTGAACCAAAACAGAGGCTATCATTGACAATACAAAGATTATCGCTGTTTATCTTGTTATCCTGCGCTAAAATTGCGGCAAAATAACCTGCTTTCAGAGAATTACTACCACCTCCATCAGCTTCAGAAAATGTTTGTTGGTAACCTAGTTCTAAGCGACGCTCACCAATATAGAGTAAATCTTCAATACCCCGATATACTGGTTCTGCTAGCTTTATAACGCTTGAAAGTTCCGGCACAGGTAACAATTCAGAAAATCTGCCCATCGTCTTAATAAACTTACCAATAGAGTCATTAGCAGCTATGCTAAATAAGCCTGCCTGTAACTCCACTAATCCATCATTGAAAGGAAATAAGGGTGTCAAAGGATAGTTGCACTGAATGACTTTATCCAGATTATCTGCTATTGATTTTTCTAATTGTCCAGGTGCAGCTAGATAGGGAATTATTACGGGTTTACCACCGTGATTGAAGCGGACAGCAGCATGAACAACTGGATATCTTTGCTTGAACTATTCTACATCTTTAGCCAAGCGCATCTCCACTAGCCAGATACGACAATAGGCTTCACCTGCAACAATGGGTTTTTCATCGTAGTCTACATCAACTCGATGTTTCGGTAGAGAAAGGGTTTTATATTTTGGAGCCTCATGGCTGAAAGTTTCAGATAAACTCTGGAAAAAGCTCATAAAATTATTCCTCTGTCACATCAACCTAAATGCGGTGAAATCTGATTCCAAATAGCACGAATGGGAATACCTCCCGTTGAACCTGGAGTCACGGTACGTCCTATACCAGGATTTCCTTGATGAATTGCAATAAGTTCCCATTGGCGATTAAAAATTGGTGCGCCAGAGGAACCGTCATCAGTTTTAAGATTATGGTCAATGTAATCTTCTCCTACTTGTGTAATTTGTCCAAAGTCGGAAATTATCACTGGGTTTCCTTGCGGATGATGGATAATACGAACATCTTGACCGCTATCTAATATAGACGTTTCATTAATAAAAATAGATTTTTGTTGTGTTTGAGCGTTGATTTTAAGTAACGTATAATCAAGGTGACTATTATTACTAATAAAATCTAATTTAAAAACATCCTTTTCTGATTCGTAACTTCTATCTTTATAGCCAAAGCGTACCCATGCTTTTTGCACTTGGCTCTTACTAAAAATGTGATGACAGGTTAGTAAAAAATTTTTTGTAATTAACACTCCTGTACCTATGGCGTTTCCTATAGGTGATTCGATTCTGCCAACTGTTTGACGAGCAATTAATGCTCTTAAATTTTCCTGACCTTTTTCGGCTAAACGATTAAATAATTCTACATCTTGGTTTCTAAATCCATAGATGGGTGCTAAATCCCGTAAAGACTCAAGTAAGTTTACCAACGGGTGATAGTTAAAATTATTATAAATTTGATGATTTTTAAATCCTGACACTAGTGCCTGAGCAAATATATTAGGTTGAACATCACATTTCAGATTACTTAAAAATGCAGGCTCAATACCAGCACTTTCTAAAAAGTTCTGGCGATTACTTGCTACATTCACCTTGATAGCAAAGTTATTTAGCGCCATAATACCAAGTTGCCAAAGATAGTATTGTTACATTCCGTTATATTGAACAGAGCCAAGAAAATCCGACTTCTCCCTTAACAGTTAGGGGGTTAT
>NZ_JBALCP010000063.1:0-61543 GCF_036919675.1 Nostoc sp. | reverse complement strand
TTTAGGGGTAGCCCTACGCAAAAATAGCTCGATGCCAAGTTTAATAATCTAACCAAAGCCTCCCGATTCAGCATTCGGGTAGGCTTTTGTTATTGTTGGAAGGTACTGTTAAAACAACAGAAAAACTTATTTTAAAAGAAGATTGTAAAGATGATTAATTAGCATTATTCTGGTTGCCACGACCAATCAAAAGCTACAGGCTGGAAATCTGTCTGGAGCTTGGCAAGCATTGGAGGAGGCTCTAAAAATAGATCGTAACCCTAAAGCGGTAGCAAAGTTATTCAGTTGGTTAACACGGGAAGATACGATCACAACATTAATGATCGACAATACTGTTCACCTAGATTTAATCTAGCTGTTGGTTGCTTGATGCGATCGCCTCATGGTAGTTTTCTCGAATTCAGCAGATAATTTAAATTTTGTTCAATCCCAATATCTTGCCGAGTCATTCTGGTAATGTAGTTCGATATTACATATCCTCAACAATAACGAAATCTACTACAACTTAAATCCCAAATGT
This sequence comes from Nostoc sp., assembly GCF_036919675.1. Lineage (GTDB taxonomy): Bacteria > Cyanobacteriota > Cyanobacteriia > Cyanobacteriales > Nostocaceae > Nostoc. The sequence goes on along the minus strand of NZ_JBALCP010000063.1, from coordinate 61,023 downwards.
GAGCCACAGTTAGGAAAAAGAGGAATATATCGGGCTGATGGTGAGCACAAACATAGCGTGCTAAATTAAATAGCAATGTTGTGGGTTTTGAATTTATCTGATGGTCACCATACTCTGCTAGATATTGCAGAAAGGTCGGGAATGTCATTTGATGTTATTAAATATGCTGTTGATACATTATTGGTACATGACTTAGTGACTTGCCTCACTAAATCATCTTAATTCTTTAAAATCCGACAACACTAGTTGAGAATACTTATTTTGTGTTTACTTACTTTAATATTACTTTTACATTATATTTATAATTACTGCTCTAAAAGTAGCTAAACTTCATTCTTGAGAATATACCCTACGTCTTCACTATTGCTTAGAAAAACATAATATCCTGCTTCATGATTACTTAAATAAAATGTCGTTAATTATACCATTGTAGTAGCAGCTTAAAAGATTGATATTAGAGAAGTAGTTTAAAAATATAGCTTGTCTTTCTACTACATGAATAAAAAATGGGCTACTAAACGACTTACAATCAATCTCACATCAAGCGAGGCACAGAAGCTTGAACAATACTGTTCAATGACGGGCAGACCAGCAACCGATGTGATTCGGGAGTTAATCCGTTCTCTTTCTACTCAAGAGGAAAAAGTCCCCTAAACTTAGGAAATCATACTAAACAAAAAATGAAACTATGATAAGCACATCTCAATTTGTGAGTGAAATATAGTGTTTCATAGTTATCAGTTATTTTTTTGCAAACACGCGCTATATGTAGCAACTGAACACAACCCAAATCTGATTCTGCTCATCTAGCCATGCCCAATATGGATGGTTTTGAGTTAATAGTTCACCTACAAGCGAATCCCCAAACCCGTTCTGTTCTCATCTAGGACTTACGCACTGTACAAATTAATTATGGTATGCATTTACCATGCATAGGTCGTTTCAGGCTTTTATTAATCATCCTTTGATAGTAAATAGACCTGCACTTTCGGGGCACAGCAATGCTATGCCCCTACGACAGATGTGATTTTTCAAATCATTCATTATTTGGTCTTTCCTGTCAATGCGTAAGTCCTATAATCATCGTCTTCGAGGATAAATCACCACCGAAGTTTAGAGGCAGAGGCAACATTCTTGCCCAAACCCCTCAAGATCGACCAACTACTCAATAGGCTGCGATCACTGTTGGGAGTAAATGTATACCCAATCTTAATCTCAGCAGTCCGCCCAATTGGGGGTTTCCACGCTACTTCCTAACCTTCTCGGTTGACAGAAGGAGTACAAGTCGAGCATTACCCGTCCAAAGTCTTGGCTCAACTTTCCAAGACAGACCCCATCAGTGATAGGTTAAGATTATAAACAATTTGTAAATAAGTAATAGTGCTTAAAATTATGTTGAAATCCGGGTAGAAAGCACAATTTTAAAGCTGGCGATGCCGTTTGCGGAGCGTCTCGTAGAGAAGGCGGGCTACGCCTACGCGTCATATTTAAAAGCATCATTCATTTACCCTTACCCGAAAAACTCAGTAAAAAGCTTAATTTGCTCCGTCATCAAGTAGTTAATTTATCGCCTAATTACTATTGACAAAATTGATTTTGTCTTAACCTCTCACGAATAGACAGACCTTTCAAAAGTCTTGTTGACCACTAAGGGAATCCAAAAAATAAATTCTTCAGCCAAATGTAGTAAAGTCAGCGTAGCGATCGCCACCCTGGAAGTAACGATAACAGGTTTTTTGTCAGATGGGGGACACACCGTTATTTACATTCCCCATCCCATAATCAGTAATAGTAATGGCTTTGCCAAAACCTACCCTTTAAATTTACATACAGGAGTAGAGCGATTGCCTCTTCGAAAGCTAAGAATCTAATCAGAGAGTGCATTAGCGTAGCTTACTGTAGGTATCGCATGTTCTCAATTGCGACGGAAATTCCTCTTACGTTGCTTGTGCCTTGCGACTTCTTTGCGCTTGTGTTTTTCTAAAGGCGTTTCAAAGTGACGATGCTTTCTCATGTCTGGAAAAATACCTGCTTTAGAAACTTCCCTCTTAAATCGACGTAAGGCTGACTCAATTCCTTCATTTTCACCCACAAATACTTGGGTCATTTTCATCTCCTACTTAATTGGTACTGGGCAATTTTAAGCCATCCAGTAGACCGGAGCGCAAAAAGGGCAGATAATGATTCTGCCCTTAAAACGTTAAAACTGAATTTTTTATCTTAAATAAAGCTTAGTAACGTCCTCGAGAGTATCCTCCACCGCCGCCACTGCCGCGACGGTCACCACCAAAGGAACCACCTCTATCTTCCTTGGGTTTAGCCTTATTCACTTTGAGGTCGCGTCCCATCCACTCAGCACCATCAAGAGCTTCAATGGCAGCTGTTTCTTCAGCTTCTGTACCCATCTCTACGAAAGCAAAGCCGCGAGGGCGTCCAGTTTCACGGTCAGTAGGCAACTGAACACGTTTTACAGAACCATGTTCGGCAAAAACAGAAGTGAGGTCTTCTTGTGTGACCTCGTAGGATAGATTACCTACATAAATTGACATGCGTTATCTCCAAAATCATAGGTGTGTAGAGATTTAGATTTCGGAGACAAGCTTGTTAAGACCAAAAGGGAAAAGCCTGTCAATACTAAAAACAAACACTGTAACCGAATTTTATTCTCACCTAATTACCTTAGCACATCATTCAGTTCTTACCCACCGTAAAAAAGGAAGTACTAAGAGTCAGCGATCGCCCGATGCCTTCTCAGAGGATGTTTTAAAAGTCCTCTCTTCAGTAGCAATTTTTAATAACCTGATTTTTTTGACTTATACGTTTGTAAATCAAAGCCCTTTAGGGGACGAAACAGCCCTGCTTTTTAAGGGAAGCCAGCGCTCAGAGGGGTTTCCCCAAGTGGAGCGATTGGCGTGGGTTAGGGAGGATCAATAAGTGCCTAAAATCACAGCCAAACACTTCTCAAACATCCTCTAAGTCATGAATTCATGGGCAACTCCGACATTGAGTAGCAGAAATTCCCCAAATAATTGCAAAATAAATGCAGTTCGTCATTGTTACTACCTGAAAATGCCGACTACACTTGCTGACGCACGAAATGTGCTTTCTGACCTCATCCCCCGCTACTCAAAGCGTGTAGATTATCTGATGATTCGCCTTGAAGAAGCAGAAGGGACTGATATCTTGTTGCGTGGCGACAAGGTAGAAACCCTCAGTGAAGGCATCTCAATTGGCGGACATATTCGCGCTTGTTATAAAGGTGGATGGGGGTTGAGCTGCTTTAACGAGCTGGCAACAATTCAGGATCGGATAGAAGAAGCGATCGCTGCTGCGCGGATGGTTGGTGATGAAGAAACTTTACTTGCACCCATTGACCCGGTGCAAGCAGTATGCATTCTACCCCTAAAAGGTACTGATCCGCGAAAAATCTCACTCTCAAAGAAAAAACAATTGTGCGATCGCTATGCTGAATTGCTCAAAAGCTTTGATCACCGGATTACCACTACCTCGGTGCGCTATGGAGACAGTGCCCAAAAAGTGATCATTGCTACCTCGGAAGGGACTTTAATCGAGCAATCTTGGGTGGATATGGAAATGCGCTTTGCCGCCACCGCCAGAAATGGCGAAACCGTACAAACTGGACGGGAAACTACTGGTTCTCGCAAAGCTTACGAAGATTTAACTGATTTGGATGAACAGGTCAAAAGTGCTGCCCAAAGAGCGATCGCAGCTTTATCTCTGCCATCGGCGAAAGGCAATACCTATACCGTCGTTATTGACCCAATTCTTACCGGCTTGTTTGTCCACGAAGCCTTTGGACATCTTTCTGAGGCTGATATGGCTTACGAAAACCCTGATTTGTTAGAAGTCATGACGATTGGACGGCGGTTTGGGCCAGAAGAACTCCAAATTTTCGATGGTGCTGCTTCAGAGGGACATCGCGGTAGCTATTTTTACGACGATGAAGGCACGCCTGCTACTACTACTCAACTAATTAAAGATGGAGTTTTAGTTGGACGTTTACATTCTCGTGAAACCGCTGGCAAATTGGAGGAGGCGCCTACGGGTAACGCCCGCTGTCTCAACTATCACTTTACCCCGATTGTGCGGATGACAAATACCTGGATTGAACGGGGTAAAACACCAGTCAAAGACTTATTCACCGATATCAAAGAAGGAGTGTATGCCCGTAATTGGTTGGGTGGGATGACAAATGGTGAAATGTTCACCTTTAGTGCTGGGGAAGCGTGGATGATTAGGAACGGTAAAATTGCTGAACCTGTGCGGGATGTAACGCTTTCGGGAAATGTATTCCAAACTTTAGCGGATATTGAGGCAATTGGTGATGATTTTTACTGGGATGAATCCGGCGGCTGTGGTAAAGGAGGGCAAAACGGCTTGTCAGTGGGTTGTGGTGGCCCTAGTCTCCGAATTCGAGATGTAGTGGTTGGTGGGGAAACCTGAACTACCCGCCCCTATACCCGGTACTGCGGGTTAACTTCAGGTTTCTAGTACAGTGCGGCGTCAGTTTGCCTACCTTTAACAAGGGGATTTTGCCCCAAGTCTTGTTAATTGAGATGGTAGCTGGATTCTTGCCGTACTATACTAGTACACCACGGCGTAAATAGAGCAACCATTTAAAATCCCTAAAGAGCTTATTCCATAATACTTTTGACTTTTGACTTCCGCCTTGTGGTACTAGTCTCACGGGGGAATGCCTCAATTCAAATCAATTTGCTAGCCAGAAAGCGACGTTACGCACATAGGTTTTGATATCTTCTAAGGCGCGTGGCTCTTTTTTCATGCCATCTCCTGGTGGCTCATCTACAAAAGTGGGACAACCTTGGTTAATATCCCAGTTGTAATCTACTAAATGATGGAAACTGGAGTTAGCTACTGCTCGTCCTAATTTATTTCCCTGTTCATCTTGATGATGCTCGATCGCTACAACCAAATTGAAGTTACGATCTGTAACTAAACTTTTACCCAGAGCAATTACCCGCGCATTTGTATTGCCCAAAGTTACGCCAATTCCACCTTCGTGGGGATGTGTTGGGAAAAAATTGATACTTCCTGTAGGTGAGTTGGGATTTTTTAAAAGTTCGTGAATGGGTTCAACAATGGTAATTTTTTGATAATCGCCGTTAGCTCCCGAATGATAGTTAGGCCAGGAAATATAAGTTGTGTATGAGTCATCTCGGCTCCTGCGAGATTCGTCGGGATCGGGATTTTTTGTGTTGAAATAGTGAACATCACCAATGTCAACTAAACCACACATCGAACAGCCCATATCCTGATGATCACGTGTTGCTAGAATACCGCCGCCGCGTTGCCGAAAAGCATTAATTCCGGCAATGTCTTTTTCGGTTAAACCGTTATCCACCTCTAAGCCAAATAGCCAAAGTTCATCAAAATCTGATTTGTCGAGACTACTTAAAACTTGATCACCACTTACTGCATCTGATTCATAATCGCGTCCTGTAACTTCAAATAAGGAGTTTCCTGCTTCGTCTTGAATCGATGCTAAGTAATCTTGTAACATCGAGAAACGAAAAATGCTCCAGTCATCTTCAGTCGTAGGAATCGTAGTTTGCAAAAGAATACGAATTGGTTTTGCCATAACCTCTGCCAGATGGACACCACAATTGAGTATAGCGATCGCTTTGCACTAATTTAAATTTTTAAATTCCTCAACATCCGTCTCAAGGATGAAAGTAACTCATAACTTTAGGTAGTAGCGCTAGTAGTTGAGGATAGCTAATTTAGATAAAAGTGATTGCGATATAGACTCTGGTTTGATTCACTCCACCAATCCCCCGTGGCGCGTACTAGGGATTTACTGCCTGTATGGGTAACCTGGATAGCCTCAATTAAAAGTTCCTTAGCACAGCGACAGATATGAAAGCAGATCAACTCCTGAAAAACTATAAAGCAGGTGTCAGAGACTTTACTGGTGTTAACTTGAGCGAGGCAAACTTAAGGGAAGCCAATCTCAGTGGCATAATTTTAGATAGAGCAATTTTAGATGGAGCTAATCTGAGTCACGCTAATTTAGCCCAAGCCAGTTTGATTGAGGCAGACTTAAATGGAGCAGATTTGAGCAATGCTAACCTCACTGGTAGCAACTTAAGTGGAGCCATCTTGGATGGAGCTATCTTGGATGGAGCAGCAATGGAAGGAGCTAATTTGAGTCAGGCTGATTTGACGGTTGCTAAACTGATTGAAACTAACTTGAGTGACGCGGATTTACAGGAAGCAAGCTTGATGGCGGCGAATCTAGATGGAGCCGATTTGAGTGGTGCAGACTTAAGTGTAGCCGACTTGTCTCAGGCAAATCTCACTCAAGCAGATTTGAACCAGACAAATTTGAGTGGAGCAAATTTGGAGGGAGCCAATATAGAAGGAACCATCCTGGATGAAAATGTGTGACATCTCCCGCCGCTAAATCGCAGTACCGATTATAGCGGCGGGATATCAGGCGAATTAGTTAAATCAGTCAACATTAACAAGTAAACTATTTGGACTGAAAACTTAGAGCAATTTGTAATTGAGTCCAATAGAGACTTAACAAGAAAAGCCCCTTCCCTAGTAACGTTGGAGAGTAAGCCTCAAAGCCTCTGACGCCACATAGCAAGGCTCGTCAGCTCCTCCTTGCAGACTACGGTGTACACACAAGTCGAAAAAAGGCGTTGCTGAATCAAAATATGAATCAGGCGATCGCGATTACAAAACGATATAATCCCATCAATGTGATCTTGTACTGAGCGTAGCCGAAGTAAAAGTCAAAAGTATTATGGAATAAGCTCTTTAGGGCTTTTCAATGGTCTGCTTATTTCCGCCGTGCTGTACTAGTTTCCGGTTTTTGGTGATTACTTTTGGCACTGACAAGAGAATCGCTGTGTAGCTAAGACAGCACCCTGAAAAATATATTTGGATGCGATCGCTCTCAGAACTCGGAACTAGTAGCTCGGAACTCGGAACGCCGAGATCAGAACTCGGAACTTTGAGCTTGGAACTGAGAACACCGAGATCAGAACTCAGAACTTCAAGCTTGGAACACCGAACGCCAAGATCAGAAATCGGAACACCGAGATCAGAACTCGAAACGCCGAGATTAGAACTCAAAACGCCGAGATCAGAACTCAAAACGCCCAGATCAGAACTCGGAATGTTGCATGAGAGTCTATAACTTGTGTGTACACATTATCCGCTTGCAAGAACAAGTAACGTGGATATATTTTCTCCACACAAGGATACTACTTTGAAAAAGTTTGCTACAAGTAGTGTTATTTATGATTGTCATAATTAAAACAACCGACTCTCAACTATCAATGGAGAACTTTACCCTCGTTGTCACACTCTATGTCAACCCTATGACAGGGAATGATACCAATACTGGTTCACGGTTGAGTCCATTTAAAAGCCTCACCCGAGCCTTAAAAGTAACCAAAATCTCCACGATAATTCATCTGGAGTCGGGAACTTACAGCGCTGCTAGTGGTGAGGTGTTCCCACTAGTCATCCCTGGAGGGGCGACAGTGGTAGGTAACGAAGCGAACAAAGGTGCAGGGATTGTAATTTCTGGGAGTGGCGAGTATCAAAGTCCCAGCTTTGGTATCCAAAGTATCACGTTTCTCTTGCTAGATAATGCCAGTCTTTTAGGTGTAACTGTCACCAATCCCTCAACCAAAGGTACTGGTATCTGGATTGAATCGGCTGCGCCTACTTTAGCTAACAATACTTTGAGCGACTGTGGGCGGGAAGGTGTGTTTACCACTGGTACTGCCAAACCCACAATTTTAGATAACATATTTGTGCAAAATACTGCTAGTGGGTTAGTGATGGCAGGTCATAGCCAGGGAGAAGTACTGCGGAATGTATTTCAAAGAAACCCTTTAGGCATAGCAATTAGTGACTTTGCCGCTCCTGGGATCGCAAATAACAAATTATCAGAAAATCGCACAGCGATCGCACTTTCTCGCAACGCCCGCCCTGTGCTGCGTCAAAATCTCATTGTTAAAAATACCCAAGGTGGTTTATTAGTCAATGGCAATGCAATTCCTGACTTAGGTAATACCGAAGATCCTGCTGATAATATTTTTCGTGATCATAGTGAATTCGATTTATACAATGCCACTACACAAAAGCTAGTTTCGGTAGGTAATCAGTTGAATCCTGCTCTAGTCAAAGGCTTAGTCGAATTGCTTCCAGCCGCTCGAGTAGCGATTAGCACCAGTTTCTCTGAGGCTCCGACTGAATCCCCATCTGAAAAACTCCCCGCGCCTGTTCAACTGGATGAACATTGGGCAAAACCATTTATTCAGGCATTAGTGAGCATGGATTTAACTCATAGTTTCGCTGATGGTAGCTACCAGACAGATAAACCCATGACTCGCGCCCAGTACGCGGCTTTGGTGGCGATCGCCTTTAACCCATTTCCTAAAATCCCAGCACCTGATTTTACGGACGTACCCAAGGATTTTTGGGCTTATAGCGCAATCCAAATCGCGGCTAGCGGTGGCTTTGTTGGCGGATTTAGTGATCGCACTTTCCGCCCTGATCAAAATGTCCAGCGGCTACAGGTGGTTGTCTCCCTAGTAAACGGACTGGGACTACCTTCTGCTGATAGCCATGCTTTAGAAGTTTACAGCGATCGTCATACCATTCCTGACTATGCCCGGACAGCTGTTGCCACTGCTACACAACGGGGAATAGTTGTCAACTATCCAGATCCGAAAGTACTTGCACCTTCACGTTCGGCAACACGCGCCGAAGTTGCAGCAATGGTTTATCAGGCATTAGTTGCCATTGGGCGAACACCTGCAATTAAATCTGTCTATGTAGGGTTGCATTCTAGAAGTTGACAAGTAGAATAGGAAACACTGCCTATCGGCTTAGTAACTCGTGGAAAAAAAATCATGTAGTTAAAAGCACGTTAGGCTAATATGCGATGGGTGACAAATCTTAGACCTATTGCCTAAAGCTAATAGCCCCATGTTAACAACACTTCCAGACACCTCTGCCAACTTGGCGATCGCTTTATTAATTAACTATAGTTTCGATCTCAGTGGGTATAGTGCCAATGAGCTAGTTGAGCGTTGGCAAACGCAATATCCCCTTAATTGGCTACACCTGGCAGTGATTGAGGCACTATATCAAGGTCGTTATAAAGCGGTTTCCGTGCAACAAATTTTAGTATTTTGGCAGCGCCGAGATCAGGCTACATATCATTTCAACATGGAATTTGAACGGATGATTTGTAGCAAATTTCCCCAAAGGTTAACCTCATCGCCTGCTCCAGCCCTACCACCAGTCAAGAAAGACCCTACTGTAGAGAAAGTCACGAGTCCTCAATTACCACCTGCTAAGATTCGCAACGGCTATCAACACGGCAATACTGCAACTCTACAATTGAAAAGTTACGAACAAAAGGCATCTTTGAGTGAAGAAGAGGGGAAGCAGGAAGATAGAGACAATAAAACCGTCCTAAAGTCTCCCCTTCCTGGGAAATTTGCCTCTTCGGCAACACTTCAGCTATCATCTGCTGTCAGCCAAAGGCAAACTTCACAAGAAAGTCCACCGTCCTCTCCATCACCATTCCATCATAAACGGGCAAAACTCCTCCCACCTGCTGCTATTCATGCTCCAATCGGGCAATTTACCCCAGAAAAAAGCGATCGCTCTGAGTCTTTCACATCTAAACTAAAAGCGATGTCTGGCAAACAGAATCTGCCAATTGTGGGGAGTGGGGAGTAGGGAATGGGGGAGTAATTAATGTATTTAGGTTTTTACTCTGCAACCAACTGCATAAACCGTTCATCATCAGCAATATCATCAAAATCTAGGTCAATTGCTGCATCTTCTTTATACCTGGGATTAAGTTCAATTGCTTGTTGTAGAGTTAGTAGAGATCGTTCAACTTGTCTTTGCAGTGCGTAACAGGCTGCTTTGTTATAATAGGCACTGGCATAATCTGACTTAATTTCTAAGGCTTTGTTAAAACTAGCGATCGCTTCATCATCGCGTCCCAATCTCACCAAAGTATAACCGTGTTTATCCCAGATTTTGGGAGAATTGGGTTGGAATTCCAGCGCTTTATTAAAGGATACGATTGCCTCTTCGTATTGTTCCAATGCTACTAGGGAAAGACCGCGATTTAACCAAGCAACTGCATCGTCAGGCTTGATTTGTGTAGCTTTGTCAAATGAGGCAAAGGCTTGCTGATGCTGTTGTAAGTTACCAAAAGCAACGCCGCGATCGCACCAAGCTTGATGATAATCTGGTTGGAGTTTAATAGCTTGGTCATAAGATGCGATCGCATCTTTGTAGCGTTTTAATCTTCCGAGAGTTAGACCTCGTTTTAACCAAGCCACAGGTTCATCAGGTTGGATTTTAACCGCTTGGTTGTAAGCTGCGATCGCATCTTCATAGCGCCTTTCATAAAACAGCGCATCTCCCTGTTTTACATACTCATCAGCAGTGAATTCTGGTTCTTGTGGCTGTTCCTGTATTTCTTCCTCAACTTCAGAATTCACTGCCTTTGGAATGGATGCAGATGTCATCTCAACTTCAACTTCAGAATTCACTGCCTCTGGGATGGATGCAGATGTCATCTCAACCAGTTCTTGAAGAATTAGATCCTTTCTTTGTTGGGCATCCAATTGTAACTCAGAAAGTTGAGAGACAAACTCAGTTTCTAATCTTTCTATCTTCTCCAAAATGAGAATCTTTTGTTGTTGAGCATTCGATTGTAATTCTGAGAATTGCGAAGTAAATTCCGAGCCAGATTTTTCTAAATTCTCAATGATTAACTCTTTCCGCTTTTTAGCATCTACTTGTAATTCAGATAGTTGAGCAGCAGACTCTGATTGTAATATTGCTAAACTATCAATAATTTTATTTTTTTGCTCCTGAGCATCCGCCTGTAATTCAGATAATTGAGATTTAAATTGATTATCTAATTTCCCTAAATTATCAAATGTAATCTCTTTTTTGGCTTGAGTATCTACTTGTAATTCGGATAATTGATCAGCAAATTCTGACTGTAATTTTGTTAAACTTTCCAAAGCTATATCTTTTTGCTTTTGAACATCAGACTGCCATCCAGAAAGTTGAGATGTGAACTCAGACCTTGATATTTCTAAATCAGCAACGGCTAGTTCTTGCTGTTGTTGCAGCCCTAACTTTAAATTAGACAGTTCCTCTGCCATGACAGATGCTAATTTTCCTAGATTTTCCAGTGCTATATCTCTTTGTTGTTGAGCATCAAACTCTAACTTAGATAGCCCAGAAGCAAAATTTGACTCTAAATTTACTATATTTTCTTGAGATTTTTTGAGTTCCGTTTCTAATCTACTTAATACCTGGGCTTTAGCTAAATCTAATTCAGATGTCAGGGTAGATAAATTTCCTTGTTCGTTTTTAATTTTTTGTTGTAAGCTAACTGTTTCCTGTTCTAATTCATAATTTATTTTTTTAGCTTCTTGAATAATATTTTCAGCATCTTGCTTAACCGTGGTTAGCTGATTTTGTAACTTTTCCATTCCTTGTAGTTGTTGCATTGCTCTATCAACAATTTCCCGGATTACCACCCGTCGCAGGAGCCAAAATAAAACAATGACTGCGACTGGAAATAGACTTAATATAACTAGCCAGATATCGAGTAAGATAGTTGTACGGCTAAAAGCGCTCTTAAAATCAGATTGCACTTGCTGTTGAATTCGCTTTTCTGCTCGTAGTCGCACTAATTCTTCCTGTTCCAGATTTGATAACACCGGAGTAAGAGTTAGTGCTGGGGAGGGTGATGGTGCAGATTGTCCACTGGCAATTCCAACGGATAACAGTAAGGGTAAAAAGACAATAGTACTTTTTACAATTAAAGCGAAAACAGCTTGATTTTTGCTCTTCATAACAACCATCTCAGTCTGTTGGTCAGTTTTTGAAGCGGCGTGCCTCTCTCCAATCTATAACAGAATTAAGTAGTGAAATGTTGTAGAGGCAGTGGGAAATGCTAAACCATCCTTAACTAATCCGCCCTCTCATCTGTCCCTGTACGCGAAATTTCACTGGTGGAGTGCAGTCAATGCCTACCTACTTACCGAACTAGGTTAGACTTTATTCCTACAGATGGCAGAGCAATACAGTTCAGTTAAGGATAATTGTGGGTTGGGTTGAACGTAAACGCCGGAGGCGGCTTAAGGCAGGGTAGTGAAACCCAACAAATGCCCGTCTAGGTTGGGTTTCAATTCCTCAAGCGCCACTTGCTTCTCCCTACAGCCCTTCTCAAGACAGGAGACGCTCTTGCGTTCGGGCATCCTACGGCGGACACTAGCCTCTGGCAATGTGAGAAGGGGAGACGCTCTTGCTAGCAATATCTCCGTAGGGGTACAAGTCGGGAAACCCGCTTGGGCACTGTGGCTCCCCAACCTACGCAATATATTTTATGTGGCTCTAACCCAAGGGTATTGGATGGCAGAGTGGGTTAAGTTGGAAGCCCCACCTGTACCCAAAGTGTCAGGTGTGGGTACTTCGCACTAACATTAGATTATCTACGGTAAGCAGATTACTTGTCCTAAAATTAACTTAACAAAGGCGGTAGAAAATGAGTCGCATAAATCCTTACACACTGCAATTGCAGATTACCCGAATGTTTGAGCAAGGGCAATCATTTTTTGCCACAACCAAGGTACAGGAATGGTTGAAAGAACGCAAACACAATCCAGAAGATTATGACATTATTTTCCATAAAAAACCTGCGCCTCCTGGTTCAAAAGAAGTGATGGTAGTGGAAATTGAATTACGCCGCAAAGATGGACAACCTGTAGATCCTTGGTTGCAGGAACAAGCAAATCTCCATGCCTGATTTTATCAACTAGCAATTTTCAATTTAAATTCATATTATCTTAACAGAATTTACTAAAATATAGCGTTTCCAATTGGGGAACGCTTTTTGTTATCTTTGTATTGCTAATAAATATTTTTGGTTATTCAGTACTTGTTATGCCAAATTAATAAATAAAATGCCAATTTAATAAGCATCTAACTCTGAAATTTTCAAAGCTTCTAAATCCATAGCCAGAACGTTTAATCAGTTTAAGCTTGTTATTAATTCCTTCAATCACCCATTATCAAAATAAGTAATAATTTCATCAAACCAACGAATAATATAGGACTCCGATTTGATTTTTGAAAACATACTGAGACTCAAAAGCCCGTTTTATCAGGGTTTGCTCTGAAATCTTGTTCAGAAATCAGATATGAGTCCTATAGTGTTGTTGCTATTGGGAAAATATTTTCTAGGAATTGCTGCTTACTTGGGTCATCTAGCATTAAACAAACGTCAAATTCAAATATCGAACCGCCAAGCCGCCAAGAGCGCCTTCTCTACGAGAGGCTTCGCCAACGCGAAGCCTCTCGTAGAGAAGAGAAGAAAAGAAACAGAGAATTTCATAAATCATTTAGGACTGCTATATAGATAGCAAATTTTACTTCGTCCTCTGCACTTTTGTTTTTTCTGTGGTAGCTTGCGGTAATTCGCTACATGTGTGCGTTAATCAAAATCACCCAATCAGGTGAATCAAAAGGGTGAGGTACAAGAAATATAAAATATAGTAGGTTAAGGCTAAAAATGGTTGCTGAATATACCAATTTATAGACTCAAAAATTAGGAAGTGGATGATGACTGTAAACCAAATTATTGGAGATTTACCAAATCAGATTTGTGCCAACTTTGGTAAACATTTGTTTACCTGGATGATGGCTCAAAATAGCGGTACATATGATAAAATTGTAGGCGAACGCAAACGTTCTCTTTTTGCTAATCTCCAAGGTAAAGTGTTAGAAATTGGGCCAAGAACTGGCACTAACCTACCGTACTATCCTAAAGATATTCAGTGGATAGGAATCGAGCCAAACCCACACATGCATTCCTCTCTTCAAAAACAAGCACAAAAATTAAATTTAAATATCGACCTTCGCATGAATAATGCTGAATGGTTAGATGCTGAAGATAACAGCATAGATAGTGTTGTTAGTACCTTAGCTTTATGTTCAGTACCGAATATAGATTATACATTACAGGCAATTTTAAGAGTACTTAAACCAGGTGGACGTTTCTTATTTATTGAACATGTTGCCGCACCTCAAGGAACTGTATTGCGACAACTACAAAGGACAATTAGTCCGATTTGGAAGGTGATAGGTGATGGTTGTCATCCAGATAGAGAAACTTGGATAGCTTTAGAAAATGCTGGTTTTGCTAGCGTGAATTATCAGCGATTTGATACACAATTGCCGATTGTTAGTCCTCATATTATTGGTGTAGCGACAAAGTGAAAGAAGCTTTTGCAGTTGCTGAATAAAAGTATAAGAATCTCATCCAGAGGAAAATTCATATTTTCACCCAGTAATGCCTCTTTTTTGGACAATCGCTTATTTATAAATAGATTTTATCTGTGCGATTGCCCATATCAAAAACATTAAATTCAATTCCGTCTAACTTCAGCCTGAAAGCCTCTAATAAGAGGTTTGTCCTTTCTTCAATAAAAATACTCAAGACGTGTTCAGGAAGTACATCGGCTCTTGACCATTCAAGAATAATCGTCGGTATAACATGAGAGCGTAGTACTGTCTCTAAACCAGGCTTGTCATATTCTTTGAGATAAGGCGAGGCGATCGCAACCTGGACTACAAGCACTTCCATGATGTGATGCCACTTCAGTTAGTTTCCGAACCTTAATGTTGCTTGTCGTCTGATTTAATCCGCAGCGCATCAATCAGCGCAGCTAATGCGGGTGGAATCTGGCGGCGATTTGGGTGGTAAAGGTAGTAACCTGGAGCGGTCGGACACCACTGTGCCAAGACTTGAATTAACCGACCCTCGGCAACAAGCTCAACAATTTGATCCTCGAAGAGGTAACCAATTCCTTGTCCCGCCAATGCCGCCGCTAGAATCAGATCGCTGTCATTAAAGATGAGCGAACCATCGACTCTGACCTGAAACGATGGCCCATCTTGCTGAAACTCCCACAGATAGAGACCTCCAGAAGTTGTGTATCGGTAGTTGATGCAGCGATGTTCGGCGAGATCTTGCGGGGTCTTGGGAATCGGGTGGTGGGCGAAATAGACGGGTGACCCAACCGTTGCCCATCGTACCTCTGAGCTGATCCGCACTGAAATCATATCTTTAGCTACCTTCTCGCCGAACCGGATGCCAGCATCGTAACGACTTGAAACAATGTCGGTCAGTCCTTCATCGATCGTAATCTCGACGCGGATATCTGGATAGGTTTCGAGAAAACCGGGCAGCATAGGAGACAGGATTGAAGTCGCGGCGTGCTTAAACGTAGTAATACGTACTGTCCCACCAGGCTTGTCCCGCAGTTCACTCAAGGCAGTCAGTTCGGCGCTGATGTCCTCAAAGGCAGGTCGCAACGTTCTTAACAGTCGCTCACCCGCTTCAGTCGTCGAGACTTTCCGGGTTGTTCGCGCTAGCAATCGTAACCCAAGACGGTCTTCGAGCGATCGCATGGCATGGCTCAAGGCAGAGGCAGACATGCCCAACTTCGCGGCGGCGCGTGTAAAGCTCATCTCGTCGGCAACCACGACGAAGGCGGCTAAGTCGTTCAATTCATCCCGCTTCATTACTGCATATTTTTCATCAGTTCATGCTGATTATGCCATCTAGTCAAGGAATTGCATTTGATCTATCGTTGAAGTTCAGCTAGTGTTAAAAATCGCAATACGCACTTATTTGGAATATAATGCGCTACAACAAACTAGGGTCTACAGGACTTTTCGTATCGGAACTATGTTTCGGCACCATGACCTTCGGAGGCAGAGGAGCCACTGGCATCATCGGCAAGGTGCAGCAGACAGAAGCAGATACCTTGCTCGCGCGGGCATTTGAGGCGGGCATCAACCTGATCGACACCGCTGATATTTACTCAGAGGGTGATTCCGAGCGGATCACCGGACAGGCTTTGAAGAATTTGGGGACAAAACGCGATGAGGTGATCGTAGCGACCAAAGTATTTGGCAACATGGGTTCAAAGCCGAATCAGCAAGGATCTTCACGCGGTCATATTCTCGATGGCGCAAAGGCAAGCCTTGAACGGCTGCAATTGGAGTACATCGATCTGTATCAGCTCCACGGGTTTGATCCTGCCACTCCGATTGAGGAAACCCTCACAGCCTTGAACGATCTGGTCAGACAGGGACTGGTTCGCTACATCGGGGTTTCAAACTGGGCGGCTTGGCAGATTGCAAAGGCATTCGGCATCTCCAACCTCCACAACCTGGCAAAGTTTGCTTCGCTTCAGGCTTACTACTCGATCGCAGGTCGAGACTTGGAACGTGAGATCGTGCCAATGCTGAGTAGCGAAGACCTCGGTCTGCTGGTCTGGAGTCCTCTAGCTGGAGGACTGTTGAGCGGTAAATATAATCGAGAGCAGCAGGAGCATGAAGGAAGCCGCCGCACTACATTCAAATTTCCGCCTGTGGAGATGGAGCGCGCCTACAACATTATTGATGTTTTGAAGGAGATGGCTCAACACAAACAGGTTTCTGTGGCACAACTTGCTATTGCGTGGCTCTTGCATCAGCCCCGCGTCACGAGCGTCATCCTCGGAACAAAACGGATTGAGCAGTTAACGGACAATTTGGGCGCGATCAATATTCTTCTCTCCGAGGAGGAGTTGCAATCGCTAGATCAAGTGAGCCAACTTCCTACCGAGTACCCTGGTTGGATGCTGGACTTTTGGAGTCAAGCGAGAGTTCAGCAGTTAAAAAATTCACGCACCGTTGTTCCAGTTAAAAGAGAAACTCCATGAACCTTACTGCTTTTCGCACCCTCGGTCGCTCTGGCTTGATTGTCAGCCCGATCGCCCTTGGCACTATGACCTTCGGCACACCGCAATGGGGTGCGCCCGACGAGGTTGCTGAGTCTATCTTTCACGCCTACGTCGATGCGGGCGGCAACTTCATTGATACGGCTGACGTGTATTCCAAGGGACGCAGCGAAGAATTGATCGGCGGCTATGTACGTGATCGCAGTCTGCGCGATCAACTGGTACTAGCAACTAAGTTCAGCTTTCACGGCGGCGAACCTAGCAATCCCAATGCAGGTGGTAACGGACGCAAGAATATCTACCGGGCGATCGAAGGGTCACTGCGCCGACTGCAAACCGACTACATCGACCTCTACTGGATGCATGTTTGGGATCTGGTGACACCCGTTGAAGAAGTCCTACAGTCGCTCGGTGATCTCGTCCGCGCGGGTAAGATCCGCTACTTTGGATTTTCAGACTTACCTGCCTGGTACGCCACCAAAGCGGTCACACTAGCGTCAGCACACAACCTTCCCGCACCGATCGCCCTACAGCTTGAGTACTCGCTCGTCGAGCGCAGCATCGAGCGTGAACATTTGCCTGCCGCGCGCGATGGTGGACTTGGCGTGTGTCCTTGGAGTCCTCTAGCAGGCGGCTTTCTGGCGGGTAAGTACCAGCGTGCAGATGCGGGAGCCACTGGAGAGGGGCGGCTTGGCGGCAGTAATCCGTTTGGCAACACAAAGTTTACTGAGCGCAACTGGCGCGTACTCGACACCCTCCGGATAGTAGCGGCACAGGTCGATTGCCCACTGGTGCAGGTTGCCCTTGCCTGGGTCTTTGCGCAGTCCGGCGTTACCTCGCCCATTCTGGGTGCCAGCAAGCTAGAGCAACTGCACGACAACCTGTCCTCGCTAGAGATTCGCCTCACCCCCGAACAGTTTCAAATGCTAGACGAGAGCAGTGCGCTCGACCCCGCCTTTCCCTACGGCATCTTCACGAGCGAGGTGAACCGTAGCATCTTTGGTGGCGTGAGCGTTCAGGGTTGGTAAGTCTTGCAAAGAGCGATCGCACAGTCTTTGTTCTACAAAAGCCAAAATCATCACGCTACTGCGTGAGTTCTTAGCCCTCTTTGGGCTAACTTCATTAAATATTAGGACTAGCCCTTTCAAGGTGAGCATATGTACTATCAAAGTTTTTACAGCATTTTAGGCATCGGCTGGAATTGAACAAAGAAATTATGCATTAAACCAACTCTTAGAGAGGCTGCGCCAACGACTTCGCTCAGGGTCAACGGTTCGACTTCGCTCACCGTTGACTTTTGACTTCCGCCTTGCGGTACTAGCTCTGTAACCTTTCCTCCATCCCAACGTTGCCCTGTAAGCCGCCTGTGTGTACCAGCAGCAAACGATCGCCTTTACCAAAAAATCCCTGCTGTAGTAAATCCATCACTCCGTAAAACATTTTTGCGGTATATACGTAATCAAGAGGTACGCCATGTTCCTCGCTGAACTGTTGGCTGAACAGCAGCAGCTGATCGTTTACCTTTGCATAGCCGCCAAAGTGGTAATCACATACCAATTCCCAAGATGCCGGGCTATATGTTGCGGGTAAACCAGAGGCGAGGTAATTTGTCAGCAGACTTTCGATTTCTTGTGCCAGAAATGCCCCGTTTTTCAATACTGGAAAAGCGATCGCTTTTTGTCCTTGATGCAACGAAAGCGCAATACCAGCCAGTGTGGTAGCTGTACCACAAGCTACGCATATATGATCAAATGCGTAGGCGTAGCCAGCCGTAGGCATCGCATCACCAATTATCTCTGTACAACCGCGCACACCATTTAAATTACTCCCACCTTCGGGAATGATAAACACCTCACCGAAACGTTGTTGCAGATATTCCTGTAGCGCTGCTGTGTTGCGTTGTCGATACATCTCACGGTTCAGATACACAAGCTGCATACCCTGCTGTACAGCAAAACTCAGTGTCGCATTCAATGGTAGCCTCTCCTCTCCACGAATTACACCAATGGTGCGAAAACCGAAAAGATTACCAGCAGCCGCAGTTGTATAGATGTGATTGGAATAAGCGCCGCCAAAGGTGAGTAACCTCGTGAAATTTTTCTGCTTGGCCTCCAAAAGGTTGTACTTTAGCTTGAACCACTTGTTGCCGTTAACCCACCGGTGCATCAGATCGAGGCGCAGTACATACAGATCAACACCAGCGTTGCGGATAATTTCGCTGTTGATTTGTTGTAGAGGAGGAGAAATAAAAGTTAACGACATGCCTTAACATTCTAACTTAGTATTTACATTTTCTCACATTCATTATTAATGATAAAAGTAATGATAAACATTGAGTAATTTCAATGGTAAATCAATCTAAATGACCAATAAATCTTTCTGATGATTAGCTTTAGAAATTAACATTTTACTAATTGAGTATTTCAGGTAAATATAAGAAACATAGCTCTCGCTTCAAATAATAATCTTTTTGGAGAAAACAAATGGTTGCACTCATCCAGCCCACTCAAGTTACTCCCAACCCAGGACGTTTGACGATTCAAACTGTTGAAATTGCTCCTCAAACGACTGCTATCCGTTGTCTCGACTGGGATAGAGAACGTTTTGATATCGAGTTTTGTTTACGGAATGGGACGACCTATAATTCTTTCTTAATTCAAGGAGAAAAAGTTGCTTTAATTGACACATCTCACCGCAAGTTTGAGCAGCTATATCTTGAGATACTGCTGGGATTAATTGATCCAACTAAAATAGATTACTTGATTATTAGCCACACAGAACCCGATCACAGTGGCTTAGTGAAAAATATTTTGCAATTAGCTCCCTCTATTACTATTGTCGGTGCTAAGGTAGCTATTCAATTTTTAGAAAATATGGTTCACCAGCCCTTTAAATCAATGCAGGTGAAAAGTGGACAGCTATTAGATTTAGGCAAGGGACACCAATTAGAATTTATCTCTGCACCTAACTTACACTGGCCTGACACAATCTTCACTTATGACCACAAAACTTGCACTCTTTACACCTGTGATGTGTTTGGGATGCACTACTGTGATGACCACACCTATGATGAAAATCTTACCTCAATAGAGGAGGATTTTAAATATTACTATGATTGTCTCATGGGCCCCAATGCCCGATCTGTTTTGGCAGCTTTAAAGCGGATTGAAAAGTTAGAAATAAGAACAGTTGCCACAGGACATGGCCCTTTCTTACAAAACTATATCTCGAAATTGCTTGGACGGTATCAAAACTGGAGTTTAGAACAAGCAAAAACAGAGACTTTAGTGGCTCTATTTTATGTTGAAGATTACGGGTATAGCGAACAGTTAGTCCGTAGTATAGCTCATGGATGTACGAAAACAGGCGTGGCAGTAGAATTATTTCCTCTCAATAGTTCTGAGCCTCAAGAAGTTCGAGAATTAGTTGCACAATCTTCTGGTTTAGTAATTGCAATGCCACCCCAATCTTCGGTGATTGTTCAAGCTTGTTTAAGTATTATTTTAGCTGCTGTTTACAAGAAACAGACAATTGGTTTATTAGAGTCGGGAGGGGGAGAAGATGAACCCCTTTACCCTTTACGCAATAAGTTTCAAGAACTAGGATTAACTGAAGCTTTTGCACCTATCTTAGTTAAGGAAATTCCTACCCAAATAATGGAACAGCTTTGTGATGAAGCGGGGACAGATATGGGTCAATGGCTAAATCGCGATCGCACCATTAAACAGATCAAATCCATCAATACCGAGCTAGAAAAAGCTTTAGGGCGTATTAGCACAGGATTATACATTATCACCGCCAAAAAAGCAGAAATTCAGAGTGCTATGTTGGCCTCTTGGGTGACACAAGCGAGTCTTGAACCTTTAGGAGTAGCGATCGCAGTATCCAAAGAGCGGGCAATTGAATCTTTGATGCGCGTTGGCGATCGCTTTGTTTTAAACGTTTTAGAAGAAGGTAAATATCAAGGATTAATGAAACATTTTCTGAAGCGTTTTCCTCCTGGTGCAGATCGCTTTGCCGGAGTCAAAACATATCCAGCAAACAATGAATCGCCCGTTTTAGCTGAAGCCCTAGCTTATATGGAATGTGAAATCACTAGCCGCATGGACTGTGGAGACCATTGGGTAATTTATAGCACAGTCCAAACTGGAAGAGTTGCCAAGCTAAATGCACTTACCGCCGCTCATCACCGCAAAATTGGCAATCATTACTAAATAGGGCATTGGGCATTGGTCATTCTCATTGTCCCCTTGCCTGCCTTATTTTTCCGACTTTTCCTGCTTCTGCTTCTTATAGACGCGATGAATCGCGTCTCTACCCACTCTTGTACAGACGCGATTCATCGCGTCTCCCAAAAAACTATGTATAAATCTGCTGAAAATACCTCAATTACCATGTACGAAATCAATCGGGGGCGCGTCGTGCGAACCTTGGAATTTATCCAAGATATAATTGTAATTTCTTTGTGTATCGGTTTATTTAGCTTTATGGTGCTTCAGGTGAGAGATATGTTTCTCTCCTTACTTCCGCCTCTGGATTTTCATGCTGTTACTGCTGATATTCTCTTTTTACTTATCTTAGTTGAGTTATTCCGACTGCTGATTATTTACCTACAGGAACATCGAGTATCGATTGGGGTAGCTGTTGAAGTTTCCATTGTTTCTGCTTTGCGAGAAGTCATTGTAAAAGGGGTTTTAGAAACTAATTGGAGTCAAGTTTTAGCAACTTGTGCCTTTTTATTAGTGCTGGGAATACTACTGTTTCTGAGAGTTTGGCTACCCCCGACCTTTGAAGGTATCGACCCGGAACAAGAAGCATCTAAACGCTATAAAAATCTAGCCAAGTCTGAATTAACACAAACCAATAATCATTAGGCACAAGCAGGGGAAGCAGAGGAAAGAACTATTGATTATTAGGACTTACGCAAAAAACCTCTCAAACTCTCATTCCTCCGTGTACTCTGTGTCTCTGTGGTTCGTTCTTCCATGACCCGTGCGTAAGTCCTGACTATATTGAACCATCCCCAATGCCCAATACAACTCTTGGAGAGGCT
This sequence comes from Nostoc sp., assembly GCF_036919675.1. Lineage (GTDB taxonomy): Bacteria > Cyanobacteriota > Cyanobacteriia > Cyanobacteriales > Nostocaceae > Nostoc. Next base: position 39,123 of record NZ_JBALCP010000063.1, on the reverse strand, counting down.
GCGCCAACAGCTTCTCTACGAGACGCTCTTGCGTTCGCTCAGTTACAAGTGCCCAATATCCCATGCCCAATTAAGAGAGGTTATTATGTCTGCTGCCACATTAACGCCCAACCATAGCAGAGATGTACAAGTTGCTGAAATTGGTAAAAATACTCTGATTCTACGATCGCGGACTTGGGACAGACTAAAATTTGAGGTGGAATATTCCCGCCAACGGGGAACTACAGCAAATTCTTATCTGATTCAAGCTGATAAAAAAGCTTTAATTGACCCTCCCGGCGAATCTTTTACCGAAATTTACCTTGAGCAACTAGCACAACATCTAGATTTTATCTCCCTCGATTACATTATTCTCAGTCATGTCAACCCGAACCGCAGAGCAACCTTGCAAGTATTGCTCTCTCTGGTTCCTCAAGCCATTCTCATTTGTTCTCGTCCCGCCGCCAATGCTCTAAAAACTGCCTTTCCCGAATTTGAATCACCTATTCAAGCGATGCGATCGCAAGATACTCTAGATTTAGGACAAGGACATGTTCTATCATTTATCACCGTACCAACTCCCCGGTGGGCGGATGGACTTTGTACCTACGATCCCGCCACAAAAATTCTCTATACAGATAAACTTTTTGGCGCTCATATTTGCGAAGATACTTTGTTTGATGAAGATTGGAAGGGATTAGATGCAGAACGTCGTTACTATTTTGAATGTCTCCATGCACCCCAAGCCAAACAAGTTGAAGTAGCCTTAGATAAAATATCGCTTTTGGGAGCCAGATGTTATGCCCCAGCCCACGGCCCGGTTGTCCGTTACAGCCTGAGTCGTTTTACTTATGATTACCGTCAATGGTGTCAAGGACAAAAATCTCAGGAGTTGAGTGTTGCTTTGCTTTATGCTTCTGCTTATGGAAATACAGCAACTTTGGCGAATGCGATCGCTCAAGGTTTGATCCAAAATGGAGTTAATGTAGAATCAATCAACTGTGAACTAGCCGATTCTGCGGAGATTAACCGCATTGTAGAAACTTGCGATGGCTTGATTATCGGCTCACCCACATTGGGCGGCCATGCACCGACTCAAATTCAAACTGCTTTAGGAATCGTCCTCTCGGTGGCGGCTAAAACTAAGTTAGCAGGGGTGTTTGGTTCTTACGGTTGGAGTGGCGAGGCAATAGATTTAATCGAAAGCAAGCTCAGTGATGCAAATTATCAACTAGGATTTGAAACAATTCGGGTGCGTTTCAGCCCGACTGCTGAGATTCTTCAGCAGTGTCAAGAAGCAGGTGCTTCCTTTGCCCAAAACTTGAAGAAAACTAAAAAACTGCGGACTTCGCGCCAGATTGTCACAGAAACCCATGTAGATCGTACCGAACAAGCGGTGGGGCGGATCGTTGGTTCTCTGTGTGTTGTGACAACTCGTGATGAAGAAACCCACAAAGGGGTTTTAACTTCTTGGATATCTCAGGCAACTTTTAACCCGCCAGGAATTATGATTGCGATCGCTCAGAAGCAAAATGCAGATTTAATGCATCATCCTGGTGATAAATTTGTGCTGAATATCCTCAAAGAAGGAAGAAATGTGCGACGCTATTTTTCTCGTCATAGCACTTTAGGAGATAATCCCTTTGCAAATCTTGCTACACAAACTGCTCTTAATGGTTGTTTGATTCTAAATGAGGCATTAGCCTATTTAGAATGTACGGTGCAAAATCAGCTTGAATGTGGCGATAGATGGTTAATTTATGCCGTCATCAATCACGGTGAAGTGTTGGAAAATGATGGTATCACTGCTTTGGAGCATCGGAAATCTGGCAGCTATTATTAACCTGACTTTTCTACAGTATGTGGAAAACCTCACTTCTATTTCTATCTCCTAAAAGGAGGAGCCACTGCGCCCTTGCGCTCTGCCGACTTGTTCGCTCTTAGCGTTCCCGCAGGATAGCACGTGGCGTCAGAGACTTTGAATTTTCCCCCTTAGAGTGTCGGGAAGGGGGTTATACCATTTCACTTTAATAATGATACAAATACGTTGGTAGGGGCATGGCAATGCTCATTAGTGTCAACTTAAGGAAAAAGCCTGCCTAGAACAAGCTTTCAGAGATTGTCTCGTTGTCTCGTTAAGAGTCTCCGACTGGGAATGCCTAATGTGAGGCTCCGCCTCAAGACTAGCGGCAGAGCCGCAATGAAAGAGCATTTCCAGCCAGAGGCTGTTAACGAGGTTTAAAGGAGTTTTTGCTTACAGCAGTTTTCATCTATTTGAACCACATCTGTCGTAGGGGCGCAAGGCCTTGCGCCCCTACCGCTTGGTCTATTTACCTGAAAATAGCTCTACGATAAATCTATTTGTATCAGGGTTTTCGTGAATTGGTATTAGGGGTTAGGTTTTTCGTGGGCTTTCCTACATAACGTGAAAAGTCAGGTACACACAAGTCTTTTAGAGTTGCAATGCGATTGTTTTGGCTGACAATGCGATTGTTTCGACTGACAATGCAATTGTTTCGACTGACAATGCGATTGTTTCGACTGACAATGCGATTGTTTTAACTGACAATGCGATTGTTTCGGCTAACAATGCGATTGTTTCGACTGACAATGCTAAACTTTTTACGGAATCTGCAAAACCTCACTTCCATTCCTCTCTCCTCTTAAGACTACGGTGTACACACAAGTTAAATTACCCCCCTCAATCCCCCCGATGTATTGGCTACGGTGTACACACAAGTTATCGAATCACTACCAGTCCTCGAATTACCCCACCCTAACCCTCCCCGTATGTATTGGGGAGGGAATGAGAATCTCTTGTTTCCCCCCTTGGAAAGGGGGGATTAAGGGGGGTAATTCGACTTGTGTGTACACCGTAGGATGTATTGGGGGGAAGCCGGAAATCCAGTTCCCTCCCCAATACATCGGGGAGGGTTAGGGTGGGGTAAAAACCAGATTCGTAAACTACTTTAGACTTGTGTGTACACCGTAGCCTCTTAAGAGGAGAGAGGCTTTGATTTTTCGCCTTTCTCTAGTACAGAAGCTTGCTTGGTAGTTAAGTTTTTCAGGAACTTTACCCATTGTCGGCGAATCTTAGTGCCAATCCCCCATGCTGAATATCGTGATCTAAGATTGTTGGGTATCCTATAATTTGCGATCGCTTGATACCGATGATTGAAGTTGAGCATCTAAGTAAAATATACGGTTCCACCCCAGCGATTACTGATGTAACTTTTAGCGTCGAGCCAGGGGAGATTTTAGGGCTTCTGGGGCCCAATGGCGCTGGTAAAACCACAACCATGCGGATTCTGGCTGGTTATTTACCGGCAACGAATGGTAATGCCCGGATTGCTGGTTATGATGTCCATGAAAATTCCCTGGCTGTGCGCCAACGAATTGGTTATTTACCGGAAACACCACCGTTATATCCAGAAATGACGGTGGAGGGATTTTTGCATTTTGTCGCACGAATTAAGGGAGTTCCAGCAGGCGAGCGCACCAATAAGGTAATAGCCGCTATAAAACGCTGCAATTTAGAAGATAAGCGGCGGGTAATTATTCGCAAACTTTCTAAAGGATATCGCCAAAGGGTAGGAATTGCTCAAGCGATCGTCCACGATCCACCAGCGATCATTCTGGATGAACCCACTGTCGGACTCGATCCTCGACAAATAATTGAGGTGCGGAATTTAATCAAAAGCCTCGCTGGGACTCACACAATTATTCTTTCCACGCACATTCTGCCAGAAGTTAGCATGACTTGTAGCCGTGTAGCCATCATCAACCAGGGCAAAGTTGTGGCAACTAATACACCAGAAAACCTGATGACCCAGTTGACAGGCGGTTCAGGATATGAGTTGGAAATAGAAGGAGAAGCTGCCCTAGCGAAACAAGTATTGCAAAAAGTCGCGGGTGTGAGTCTGATAGAATCAATTCCGACGGGAATGCTTGGTAATCAACCACAGGCAAATCGCGCTTACCTGCGGGTGATATCGCAACCGGGAAAAGAACCAGGACGGGATATTGCCACAACATTAGTGCGTGCAGGATTTGGTTTACATGAACTGCGGCGTGTTAACGCCACTTTAGAAGATGTGTTCTTGCAACTGACCACAGAAGAAAAGAATTTCGAGACTGAGGTAGACTTAGCAGCAGACAACGAAGGAGAGGCAGCGTAAATGGGTATAGTACTGAGTAATATTATTGCCATTTATCGCCGAGAGTTACAGAGTTATTTTGTATCGCCTTTAGCTTATGCGATCGCAGGCATATTTTGGTTGCTCGCGGGGTTATTCTTCGTGATGATTTTGCTAGGGCCAGATGGCATATTGGTAGGAGTCGCGGCAATAGATTCACAAGGGCAACAACTAGGAGTGCCAGTACCGCCAATAGATGTCCCCTACGAATTTATCAAGGTATTTTTGGAGCGTATGGAGTGGCTATTGCTGTTTATCCTGCCAATTTTCTCAATGGGACTCTATGCCGAAGAACGTAAGCGGGGCACTTTAGAACTGCTAGCCACGTCACCAATCACCAATTGGGCGGTAGCTGTAGGTAAGTTATTAGGCGTGCTAACATTTTTCACCACGATAATTGCACCTATGCTAGTGTTTGAAGCGATCGCCATCAGCGGATCAAATCCACCAATGGCGCTCTCAATTCCTTTGCTGGGTCATTTTGGATTAATCTTGCTAGCAGGGGCAATTTTATCTTTAGGAATGTTTATTTCTTCCTTAACAGACAGCACAATTCTGTCTGCTGTTCTCACATTTGCAACAGTTTTATTGTTGTTGTTGATTGATTTAATCGCCAAAATTGTCCCTGGCCCAGTGGGTGAAGCCTTAGGTTATCTCTCATTGCTGAAACATTACAACACCTTAATTCAAGGCATTTTTGATACCAGCGCTTTGATTTTATTCGCCAGTTACATTTTTTTGGGCATCTTTCTCACAGCTCAATCAATTGATGCACTGCGCTTTCAAAGGCAGTAGTCATATAAATTATGAGTTAACCCTTCGGCTTACCTCGGCTCCGCTCGGCACAAGTCGCTCAGGGTTAAAGCCGAGCAAAGTCGAGGCTTTAAAAGTTAGAAGTTATGAGTTAAAACTCATAACTCCTAACTCCTCACTTCAGTTTAAGAATATGAAGATAGTTGCAAAAAAGAAACTGTGGAAATATCTGTTTTGGTTGGGCCCGTTCCTAATTACTGTCGGCTTAACAGTTGGGTTAGTCTCTCAACAGTGGGGACTAATTCCATTAGCATTTCTGATTGCGGGAATTGTGATCAGTGGATTGGGGGTAATATGGCAAAGCTACCAGAGTAACTGGTGGAGGCGTCGTTCTACCCAAGCTGGGACTAATGCTCTAGTAGCAACTCTAGCAGTGTTGGCAATTTTGGGATTGATTAACTTTTTGGGAACTCGCTACCACTTGCGGGCAGATTTAACAGAAACTCAATTATTTACCCTTGCGCCCCAGTCACGGGAATTGGTGAGGGTTTTACCACAGCCAGTTAAGGTGTGGGTGTTTGATATTAACCAGAATCCCCAAGACCGAGAATTACTAGAAAATTATCAACGGCAAAGCTCAAAATTTAAATATGAGTACATCGACCCCCAAGCTAGACCAGGACTTGCAGAAAAGTTTGGCGTTAAAGATTATGGGGAAGTTTATTTAGAATCTGGGGATAAGCGGCAATTAGTGCAAACAGTAAATGAAAATGAACGCCTGTCGGAAGTCAGATTAACTAGTCGTCTGCAACAACTAACAAATTCAAGCACAGCCAAAGTTTACTTACTCCAAGGTCATGGCGAACGCCAACTTTCGCCTGGTAAAGGTGCAATATCACAAGCAATTCAGGGATTAGGCGACAAAAATTTCACAACATCACCGCTGAATTTAGGAGAAACTTCCAAAGTTCCTGAAGATGCCGCTGTCGTGATCGTGGCTGGCCCGAAGCGAGGGCTGTTTGAAGGCGAAGTCAAAGCCTTACAAGAGTATCTTAATCGCGGCGGTAACTTACTGCTGATGATTGATCCTAATACCGATCCCAAAGTTGACAGCTTGCTACAAGAGTGGGGTGTTCGTCTGGATAATCGTTTAGCGGTCGATGTCTCTGGCGAAAGTGTCGTGGGACTTGGCCCTGCTACGCCCTTAGTCACAGAATACGGACAACATCCGATTACCAAAGATTTCCGTAACGGCAATTCTTTTTATCCGATTGCCCGACCCCTGGAAATTAGCTCTGTGCCTGGTGTTGAGGCTACTCCACTGCTGCGAACCAAACCCTATCCCAAAAGCTGGGCGGAAAGCGACCTCCAAAGCGAAAAATTGGAGTTTAATGCAGATAAAGACTTGAAAGGGCCTCTAACCTTAGGCGTAGCCTTAACAAGAAAAGCAGTTAAATCTGCTTCCACTCCCCAAGCTGCCCCGATACCTTCACCCCTACCATCACCAACCACTCAAAGCAAGGCTTCCCCCACTCCCCCTGCCTCCCCTGCTCCTCTTGCTCCCACTCCTTCCCCCACTCCCTCATCTCAAACAGCTACTGAGTCCCGGTTAGTGGTTTTAGGAAATTCCAATTTCGCCACTGATGGCTTGTTTCAACAGCAATTAAATGGAGATGTATTCCTCAACTCAGTTACTTGGCTGAGTCAGCAGGAAAAGCAACCCCTTTCCATTCGCCCCAAAGAACCGAAAAACCGTCGGATAACCCTGACAACCACACAAGCCAATCTTTTAATATTGTCATCTCTGTTAGTTTTACCCTTAATTGGGTTTGCGATCGCAGTTATTATTTGGTGGAAACGAAGGTAAGAAAGGAGAGACGCGATTAATCGCGTCTGTACAGGAGTTAGGAGTAGAGACGGGATTAATCGCGTCTGTACAGGAGTTATAAATATTAACTCTTCACCAATACCCCATGCTCAATACAACTCTTGGAGAGGCTGCGCCAACGACGCCGGCTCCATCGAGCGAACGCAAGAGCGTCTCGTAGAGAAGCCGAGATGCTCACTACAAGTGCCCAATGATTAAAAAATGAAATTGCCACGAACGACTTTAATTTTGATACTGCTAGCGCTGGGTTTAGGTGGTTTTGTTTACCTCTATGAAATTAGGGGTGCGACTGTGCGAGAAGAAATCAACGAGCAAAAGCAGCAAATTTTCTCTTTTGCAGAAGATGATGTGCAGTCTCTAACAGTCAAGACAAAAAAACTCACCTTGAATCTGGAACGTAGCTCTGAATCTAGTAACCCCAAGTGGTTAATCAAATCTCCGATATCGGGACCAGCAAATGATGCTATTGTTTCTTATTTGATGGATTTGTTGGTCAAAGGTAAGAGCGATCGCACTTTATCAACTCCAGTAAAAGAGCTTGGAGAATTTGCCTTAGATCAACCTCAAGCCACTATCAATATCATCCTGAAAAACCGACAAAGCCATCAATTGATTTTAGGTAAATCTAACTTTAACGGACGTTTCTTGTATGCTCAAGCTGACTCTGCTGCTAAACCCGATGGGAATATAAATGTGTTGTTAGTATCTACAGATTTTGCAAATGCTGTGAATCGTGAACTATCAGAGTGGAAGCAACCTGTAGATAATAGTCAGAAACTACCTGGACTCAGCACCCCTTTACCAACTCCGACAAATGGTAAATGAGGATAGCGGCTACACAGGCAAAGTCTGCCCCCGCCGACTAAGGAAAAATTGAGGGTTTGAAACTTACGTTTGTCCTTGGCGTTCCCGCATGATAAGTGGGTAAAGTTTCGTGTAGACGCGGTTTTGAACCGCTGATTTAACGTTAAGTTGACACTTTAAATCTCACTATTTTTTATAATTTATTATGACAAATCCGACAGCAACATTGCTGATTTCCTGCCCAGATCAACGGGGACTAGTGGCAAAAATTGCCAATTTTATCTATTCTAATGGTGGTAATATTATCCATGCAGATCAGCATACAGACTTTGCTGCTGGGTTATTCCTTACTCGCATTGAATGGCAGTTAGATGGGTTTAATTTACCGCGAGAATTTATTGCACCTGCTTTTAATGCGTTTGCGAAGCATCACGAAGTGCTCGCACAACCTTTAGACGCTAAGTGGGAAATACGTTTTTCTGATACAATACCACGCATTGCTATTTGGGTAAGTCGGCAAGACCATTGTCTATTTGACTTAATTTGGCGACAACGCGCTAAAGAATTTGTGGCTGAAATTCCTTTAATTATTAGTAACCATTCTAATTTAAAGGTAGTTGCAGAACAATTTAATATCGACTTCCAGCACGTTTCCATCACTAAAGACAATAAATCAGAACAAGAAGCCCAACAATTAGAATTACTCCGCCAGTACAAAATAGATTTAGTTGTATTGGCGAAATATATGCAGATTGTTAGTGCAGATTTTATTAATAAATTTCCGCAGATTATTAATATTCATCATTCATTTTTACCAGCTTTTATCGGAGCCAATCCCTATCACCGAGCTTTTGAACGTGGGGTAAAAATTATTGGGGCAACGGCGCATTATGCCACTGCTGATTTAGATGCAGGCCCAATCATTGAACAGGATGTAGTGCGAGTCAGTCACCGTGATGAAGTTGATGATCTGGTGAGAAAAGGCAAAGATTTGGAGAGAGTTGTATTAGCAAGAGCGGTGCGATCACACTTACAAAATCGTGTATTAGTCTATGGTAATAGGACAGTAGTATTTGAGTGATTTTATATCCGAAGGAATCTAAACAGGCAGTTTTCAAGTTAGAAAGCGTCTTCATGAGTAATCCTCAATTCCCTCGATAGCGCTTCTCAATCAAAGGTGTGAACCCTGCTCAAAATTAATACCCTTGAGTTTCCAAACATTCAAGCGTCCCGTCTATTACAATTTGGCGATCACAGTAGAGAAATTTCCGAGAGTGCAGGGAAGGAGTTGTAACTGTGCGTTCCGAATTAAACCTTCAAATCCTAATGATCGGCAATTATCCGATCAGCAATTTGCTTCATGCCTGCTGGCTGAAAATTATTATCACGCATACGAGCTAAGATCAAATCTCGAAACTTTTCATAAGGAATGCCTTGCCCAAATTTTCCTACAAAGCGCTTTATAATGTCGCGCCCACGGAAATTTATACGCCAAGTGCCATTTCCAAGAGATGTAGTTGCTTCTAAGCGATATTGTGTTTCAAGGTCAGTAAGATGTTTTTCAGAAAGCTCATTTAAAGTCAATTTTTCAATGCTATCATGGCATCGAGCAACTGCTTTTGCAAGTTCAGATCCTACAGATTGGATACTTGGATCAAAACCAAGACCGAGTTTGTTTTTAAGTTGGTGATTTGCGTACTTACGCAACCGATGTGTAACCATATCAGTAATTATCTCAGAGGCGAACTCCGTAAGTTTTTTATCAATATCTTTCTCCGTCACAACTTCCTTACATAAGGCATTTATATCCCGAAGAGCTTGGAAAATGAAATGTGGTTCGAGGAGATAGTTCTCAATATGGTAAACATCCCAACTCATACGATTGGAATTTTCTACCACATCTGACTCATCTGTATCGCGGTCAGTTACGGCGTAAAACTTTGCAGGGATATGACCAGCACGCCGCGCATTCTCCAGTACTTCGTAAAGGTCTGCAACTCGCCTTTTGTTACCACCTGATATAAAGTTGACTGCATCTGAAAATTTTGGGAAGAGCTGACTAACCATCCAACGGTCAAACTCAGTATTACCTCCACCTTCAAAAATTACAATTTTGGCACCTGGGCGGTAAGCTGCAAGGTCTCCAACGAGGTCAATAATTATTCGCTCAACATCTTCATTTGCTTTAACTACCGTAGCCTGATTTTTACTGTCCAAATTGCTAGGCGGTTGGATATGAAATACTTGGAAGTCATCACGCTCAACGGCTTCTCTGATAAGAGTGTCAGAATGCGTAACTAACCATAACTGATTTCCTAATGGCTTTCCAAGATGCTTGTGATATAAAGATGCTAGACCACTTATCAGGCGTGGATTTAGGTGAAGTTCAGGTTCGTCCATTAGAAGTACAGAATTCCGAGGAGCCGTGTTCCGTAAACGCAGATAGCCGTAGAGAACTTCCTTCTCACCAGAACTTAGCTCATTGATATCATGTATGGCACCAGAGGTCGTTCGGACAGGAAATAGGAGCTGTCCATCAGCCCCAGCTTGCGCTCCTAAAAACTCTTTACCAGGGAAAAAAGTTGTAAACAGTTCTTTTAATGTATTAGTTAGCGTATCAATTTTGCCACCTGTTGTACTAATCTCTTTCGCAAGAAGTTGACGAATATAGCCTGAAGCCATTTCTGCCTTCAAGTTTAAATATTTGTTTGTGTAGTTGTAGAGTGTATGTTGCCGCAATTGCTGTTCATTCGACTCAAGACTGAGGTTAATTGCGCTAATTTTTTCACGGGCGTAATTTCTACCAGCTCCATGATAATCAATGATGCCAATGTGCTGGGGCTTATAATTGCCGAATACAAGCTCAAGAATTTGTGATGGTGCTATTTCTATACTACTATCAGGCTGTATTCTGATACGGCCAACGTGAGAAGTCTGCTTTAAATCCTTAATCAGAGATGAAACTGTCTCTCTGGTACGCTGTTCTACAATAGGCGTGTATATGCGTTGTTGCATTGCCAGGGATTGTACATTGGTGAATCCCCCCTGCCAAGGTTGAAGTGAGACCCCCTGCCAAATTTGATTTTGTAGGAGACTACTTGCATTATCTTGTAACAGCTTATTTGCCTCATTTAAAAGGTACTTATTTTCTTCAGGAGATAGCAAAATCTCTACAACTACTTCTAGTGGCTGATTCTTATCTTGAAACAGAGATAAGATATCTTCTTGTCTACTCCTATTAAGTTGGAATTCATTGAACCACTGTTGCAACTCATTCTCCTGATAACCTCCATAGAATGACTTTAACAGTCGGATTGCATCCAAAACGCATGACTTCCCACAGCCGTTTGGCCCAGCAATAACAACAACCTCGCCCAAGTCTGTAAGCTTAAGACCAGTAATCGCACGAAAATTTTTGATTTCAAGGCTACAAATACGCATTATTTAACTTTAAAACTAATCTTACCCACATTCCATTTTAATAGATGCGATATTTTTGACGTTTGATAGTGGAATAGTAAAAATTAAGCACTCTATTAGTCAAATAAATAAAGTGACCAAAAAAGGTTTCGATAGGCTATATCATTCAGAGGATACTTTAAATGGAAAAATTCAAATTTCTGAAGCATAAAAGCAGAAAGTTTTAGAAAAAATAGGAGAAGTCTGTGGGCGCGATGTCAGAATCCATCTACTGGCATCTCAATTTATAGAGGAAAAAGCTCACAACGAAACTCTGGAACAAAGTCAGGCTGAAAAGATGTGGATTTACCAAAAGCGCCAATAACTTGAGCAGATATAGAATGAGCTAGAAGTTATTCTTAGTAAATGCAGTATTGTTTAATCACATTCCTTTTGTAGCTAATCTCACCTCATGATCAGCCAGACTACTTTTAAATGTAATTACCGATTTATCAACTCAAAACCACGAGCATATTGCTAATAAAAAAATATCTAAAATCTATGGCTGTTTTGGGAAATATCTAATTAAGTTGACTAGTATTAATTTACACGCTTATGCTATTGGTAACAAGCCCTAGTTTTAGATAGTTGTAATTTCTTAAACTTTTGTAAAAGTTCTTCACTTCTAGTCAAATGCCAGTGCGGGAAATTACGTCGTCAAGGGATTTGTAAAGACAGTTGATACAGAAGGTGTCCGATCGCCTCATAATGAAGAAAGATTAAGCAGATTCTCAGAAACCTCTCAATGAGCCAGACTAGTCTAAATTTAGTTGCAATATCTATCTTTCTCATGACCCTATCGGTACTGCTGGGGCCATTCTTAAACTTATCGCCAGCAGTACCGGCACTTGCTACCTTCACCATCTTAGGCATAGCCACGTTAGATAGTTTCAGCTTGCAAGGCAAGGGTGGTACTATCTTTTTAGATTGGATTGCGGGTTTTTCAAGTGAACACCGCGATCGCATCGTCCACCACGAAGCAGGACATTTTTTGGTTGCTTACCTGTTAGGTATTCCCGTTACTGGCTATACTCTCAGCGCTTGGGAAGCCTGGAAACAGGGGCAATCTGGGCAAGGCGGCGTTAGCTTTGATGATGGCGAATTAGCATCTCAACTAAAAGTGGGTAAAATCAGTGCCCAAATGCTAGACCGCTACTGCACTGTTTGGATGGCGGGTATTGCTGCTGAAACCCTAATTTTTAATAATGCTGAAGGTGGATCTGATGATAAAAACAAGCTGATAGGAGTATTGACAATTTTAGGCTTTTCTGAATCAGTTTATCAGCAGAAACTGCGGTTTCATACCCTCCAGGCAAAAACCCTACTGCAAGAAAATTGGTCTAGCTACGAGGCTTTAGTTAATGCCATGCGACAACGCACTTCGGTAGAAGATTGTCATGTTGAGTTAGGAGTAGGAAGTGGGGAGTAAGTAGTTCACGAAGAAACAGCTTTCAAACGTGAGACATTAGATACGTAGTTCGAGTTAATAACCCGATTACGCCCAGCAGTTTTAGCCTGTAATAGACATTGATCAGCACGATACAGCAGACTCTCTCCTTGATCATCATCCTCAGCTTGCAGACAGGCTGTGCCCAGACTAATGGTGATATTAATTGTCAGTTTATTGCTGAGTGCAAATGGTTCGTCGCTGACTAAGCGATTGAGACGACGGGCTACTGATAGTGCTTCGTCGTCGGTAGTGTTAGCCAGAAGAATCACGAATTCTTCGCCACCATAGCGGAATGCTGTGTCTTGAGAGCGCAGATTGTGTTGCAGACGCTGACATAGCAACTGCAAGACGCGATCGCCTACTAAATGCCCGTGAGTATCGTTAACTTTCTTGAAATGATCTATATCCAGAATAATCAAACTCAGGGAACTTTTTTCAGTCCTAGCTGTTTTAATTTGTCTGGGTAAGTCCCATGCTAAAGCGCGACGATTTTTTAATTCTGTCAAGGAATCGGCTAAGGCGATCGCTGATAACATATCATTTGTCCGAATCAAATCTTGGTATTTTTGCGCTTTCCGCAAGCCAACAGTTAATTGAGCAAGTATTAGGCCATGGTTAGCGGTCAACTCTGCTAAGGTATAGTCTGTTTTTTCTTCAATAAGATACCAAATATAAGCATCGGCTCCTTGCTTTAATGCCGCAGCACTCATCTCCAATTCCCTTTGCCAACCATACTTATTTCTATCAGTAAGCTGCTGGGGACGATCCTCAAACAGAATACTGTATATCCAGGATAGTTTTGTCTGCTTTTTCAACCAACTGCACAGTTTCATACTGCCATCCAGGCTAGCCTGCACAAATATTATATCGGGGGGGGTCATTTGAATCCGCGACACTGCCTGATTAAGATTGTCTATAACTTCTACACTAAAAGTAGTCGCATAACGGATCTGATCTGGAAGTGTGGCGCTAAAGTTATTCTTTCCAAAGACCAGAATAGAAATATTCCTTGCTTTATTTTTTATCATATTTAAATTTTCAAGAGATTAACTTAGTAAAACTTGTTGAGATTGTTGCCTAATACTAAATATGATATTTTTAACTGAGTTATGTTTCTTGATATCTCGTTTTTTTAACACTAAATTCACAATAACTTTCCAAGTTCAATATCCTTTTAAGACTTGACATTTATTACTAGACTTTCTAAAAGCTTCACTTCTGACAACTAATGTCTTCTTTACAGAATATTTTTAAATCAGTAAAACTACTGAATATTATTTACATGTCCAAAAACCCTTACAGTAGTTTCTTAAGTGTTATTTTACTGAGGTAATTACCAAAATAAATAGTTTGTAATAACTGTCACATTAGTCCACAAATTTTATTCCTATAAAGAAAAATAAATAAATTATGAAAGCCAATATTTTCTCATTGACTTAAAAATATTATTACCCATAGAACACTTCAGCCTTTTTCTTTAATGAATCGGCTTTTATCAAGTATCAAGGTAGGGATTGAGTTGTATAAAAACGTTAATCAAATAGGTAGCAAAACCCACTCACACTAAGGTAAGTAGCTTTCTGCCACTGACATCATTACGATTACAGATCGAATTGATACCATAAAAAATCTCCAATCTAAATAAGGTCTGAACCCAAGTATCACAATGTGTTAGAAGGAGAAAAAAATGTCTCTACTTAACCTTTATCTGTGTTTGTCTACTTAATTCACATCTTTTTTAATTTGCCCCAACATCATAAATCTAGAAAAAAGCTAAATAAAAACTCCATGTCAAAACCTGCCCCTAATGTGGGAATATTAAGTTCGATTCCGCTTGGAGAAAGGGCGGAAAAATATAAAAAAATTTTGTTAGTGTAGCCTGAGATATTAAAATCTAAACTTTTGTGAAAAGCTAGAATTAGATCAATAACCTTTAACTGCGTAACCAGCAGCAACAATTACCTGTTTGATTGACTCCTCAGAAGCTGCGGATTCTACCGTGACAGTTTTAGCATTAACATCGACATCCACCTTGGCTTCAGGTTCCATAACGTGGATGGATTCAGTAATTGTTTCTGCATATCCCTCACAAGTAATATTTGATACCTTTAGTTTTAGTGCCATTTGTTACCTAATTATGGAAATTTTAAATCATTTCTTAAGGATTAATCTTAACCATCAAAATCTGATCGCGCATCCTACTAAAGTAAGGTAGTGGTGTAAAAGCATCACAATAACTGTATATGGCTTATCGACCGCTACAATTCGCTAGCACTAATATGAAACAAAATGCAAGAATATATAAAGCTATTTATGAAAATACACCTACCTAGTGCTGCTACGCCCAAGTCTAAAGTCTAAAGTTAAAAACACCCATGTCTTCAAATCCTCAGTACCTAAGCGGTAACGAAATTCGCAACATATTCCTCGACTTCTTTGCTCAACGGAAACACCAAATTCTCCCAAGTGCCTCCCTCGTGCCAGAAGACCCAACCGTACTGCTGACGATCGCGGGGATGCTACCATTTAAGCCGATATTCTTGGGGCAACGCACATCAGAATTTAAGCGGGCTACGACTTCGCAAAAGTGTATCCGTACCAACGACATCGAAAACGTCGGACGCACCAAACGGCATCACACGTTTTTTGAGATGCTGGGCAATTTCAGCTTTGGTGATTATTTTAAAGAACAAGCTATCGCTTGGGGTTGGGAAATCTCCACACAAGTCTTTGGTTTTTCCCCCCAAAATCTCGTCGTCAGCGTTTTTAAAGAAGATGATGAAGCTTTTGGTATCTGGCGTGATCAAATCGGTGTGCCGATAGCGAGAATTAAACGCCTGGGCGAAGATGATAATTTTTGGGTATCTGGGCCGACTGGGCCTTGTGGGCCTTGTTCAGAAATTTATTATGACTTCCACCCAGAACGCGGTGACGAAAATATAGATTTAGAAGACGATTCCCGGTTCATCGAGTTTTACAACCTCGTCTTCATGCAATATAACCGGGATGCGTCAGGCAATTTAACGCCGCTGCAAAACAAGAACATCGACACCGGCATGGGTTTGGAGAGAATGGCGCAAATCCTCCAAAAAGTGCCCAATAACTACGAAACTGACCTAATTTTCCCAATTATCCAAACAGCAGCGCAAATTGCTGGGATTGACTACCACAG
The DNA here is from genome assembly GCF_036919675.1 of Nostoc sp. Taxonomy (GTDB): domain Bacteria; phylum Cyanobacteriota; class Cyanobacteriia; order Cyanobacteriales; family Nostocaceae; genus Nostoc. The sequence continues at coordinate 23,422 of NZ_JBALCP010000063.1, read as the reverse complement.
CAGCGACGAAAAAACCAAAGTCTCTCTGAAAGTCATTGGTGATCATGTTCGTTCTGTTGTCCACATGATCGCCGATGAAATTCGCGCTTCCAACGTGGGACGGGGTTATGTGCTGCGGCGATTAATTCGGCGCGTGGTGCGTCATGGGCGATTAATTGGGATTTCTGGCGAATTTACTACCCAAGTTGCCGAAACTGCGATCGCTCTTTCTGAATCAGCTTACCCCAATGTGCGCCAACGGGAAGCAGCAATTAAAGCTGAGTTGGAACGGGAAGAATCCAATTTCCTCAGAACTCTGGATAGAGGCGAAAAACTCCTAGAAGAAATCATCCAAGAGGTAAAACAGCAAAGGAACACTCAAATTAGCGGTGAAAGCGCATTTACCCTCTATGACACCTACGGATTTCCCCTGGAACTTACTCAAGAAATTGCCGAGGAAAATCATCTGACAGTCGATGAAGCCGGATTTGATGCCGAAATGCAAAAGCAGGTGGAACGTGCCAAAGCAGCACATGAAACCATCGATTTAACTGTACAAGGTTCCCTCGACAAATTAGCAGAAAACATCCAAGCCACGGAGTTCTTAGGCTATACCCAACCTGCGGCGACTGCGAAAGTCGAAGCGATATTGGTAGAAGGTGTTTCCCAAGAGGAAGCAGAAGCGGGAACACAGGTGCAAATTGTCCTTGACAAAACGCCATTTTATGCTGAATCCGGGGGACAAATCGGCGATCGCGGTTATATCTCTGGTGATGGTATTCTAGTCCGGGTGGAAGATATGAAGAAAGAATCTGATTTCTTTGTTCACTTCGGACGCATCGAACGCGGTACACTGCGCGTCGGTGATCATGTTACAGCCCAAATTGATCCGGCTTGTCGGCGTCGTGCCCAAGCTAACCATACCGCAACGCACCTGTTGCAAGCGGCGTTGAAGAAAATTGTTGATGATGGCATATCTCAAGCTGGTTCTCTAGTTTCCTTTGACAGATTGCGCTTTGACTTCAACTGTCCCCGCGCGTTGACAGCAGAGGAAGTGCAACAAATTGAGGAACAGGTGAACACTTGGATTGCTGAAGCACATGCTGCAAAAGTGGAAGTATTACCTTTAGCAGAGGCGAAAGCTAGGGGTGCTGTTGCCATGTTCGGCGAAAAATACGGCGAGGAAGTGCGGGTGATTGACTTCCCTAGCGTATCAATGGAACTGTGTGGTGGAACCCATGTCAGTAATACTGCTGAAATTGGCGTGTTCAAGATTATCTCAGAAGCTGGTGTAGCTTCTGGGGTGCGGCGCATTGAAGCTGTTTCGGGGCCGGCAATCCTAGATTATCTCGACCTTCGGGATAAAGTAGTTAAAGATTTGAGCGATCGCTTTAAAGTTAAACCCGAAGAACTACCAGATAGAATCACAAGTCTGCAAAGCGAACTGAGAACCAGCCAGAAGGAACTGGAAACCTTGAAGGTACAGTTAGCGATCGCAAAATCTGACAGCTTGTTGCAAACAGCCGAAACTGTAGGCGATTATAAAATTATCGTCGCCCAATTAGAAGACGTTGATCCAGAATCTTTGAAAACCGCAGCCGAACGCTTGCTGCAAAAAATCGGTAAAGGTGCAGTGGTGCTGGGTTCTATTCCCGAAGCCGATAAGGTCAGCATAGTTGCAGCTTTTAGTCAAGAAGTAAACAAAAAAGGTTTGCAAGCTGGTAAATTTGTCGGTGCGATCGCTAAAATCTGCGGTGGCGGTGGCGGTGGAAGACCGAACTTAGCCCAAGCAGGCGGACGTGATCCGAGTAAATTACCAGAAGCGTTGGAACAAGCAGAAAGTGAGTTAAAGTCCGCCTTGGGTTAACCATCCTCCTGACTTTAAGACTTACTCCCCTTCCTGCAAAGGAAGGGGCTGTTCTTGTTAGGTCTATATTGAACTCAACCCAGAAGCGCTATTAGACATGAAATGAAAATAGCGATCGCAAGTCTAAGATAACCACTGCTATCTATAACTAGTTTATGCCTCTAAGGGACTTCCAAATAAAAATATCCCAAAACAGATGCAAAAATCCTCTCTGTGTTCTCTGCGTCTGGAGTGGTTTGTTTCTTTGAATAATTTATTTCTTGAAAATCTCTAATTAAACCCAATCTCACCTATACCATCTCAAACTCTAATTGATGACTCTTAAAAAAATCATGAGTGAAATGATCCACTACATTTGTATTAGCTAATTCCAAATTATAAAAATCCACAGCTTCATGGTCAAAATGGGGGCCAGCGTGCCAAGTACCCTCATGTAGCTTGATAAAACAATTTCCTGGAATGCGAAATGCAGCAATCTCTTCTAATGCTGGTTCATTCTGATCATTATCAGGAGGACAAACTGCAATTAACCAATCTTTCCCTGACAAAGAACCCAGACATTGAGTGCATTGGACATGGCGAGTAATTTTATCAAACTTTCGCCCTCTCTGCTCCAATCGCATAATATAAAATCGTGGAATCCCGTTTTGCAGGTTTAACTGGGCATCTTCCCCATCGTAAGCTTTGCCATCAAGACTTGCAAAAATTACCTGTCCATAACGACAAAAATTTTCAGAACTCACCCATTGTGCTTGCAATTGTTGCACTGTCTTTGATGTGCCCATATCAAATCTTTGAGAGATTATTTAGGTTTATTTACCCCTAAAATGACTGAATTTTATATAGCCATTCTGGTGACTTCCTGAGTTTAAATGCTCTAAATTGTGAAAAAATAACCTCAACTAGCTAGATAACTACGTACTTGTTCTTTTTGGCGGCGGAGGAGACTGAGAGCTTTTTGCTCAATCTGACGCACCCGTTCTCGACTAATACCCATGCGATCGCCAATCTGTGCTAAAGAAAGTTCATATCCATCACTCAGACCAAAGCGCAAGGTTAATATTTCTCGCTGCTGGGGAGACAGCTTTGCCAACAAGTCTTGTAAGTCTTGGTGGAGAGATTCTTCAACGGCATAGTCTTCCGGAGAAGGGCCATCATCCTCCAGTATGTCCTGCAATTCTGTATCTTGTTGTTCACCAACTCGCGCCTCTAGGGAGAAGGGTTGACGGGCTAAGTATAAACACTCTCGAACTTGGCTGGGTGTCAAAGATAACGCCTTAGCAATTTCAGCAGTCGTGGGAACACGACCTAGCTGTTGAGATAATTCTCGCTGCACCCGTTTAATTTTGTTCAGTTTCTCAAAGACGTGGATAGGTAAGCGAATTGTCCGTCCTTGTTGAGCGATCGCTCGTGTGATTCCTTGACGAATCCACCAGTAAGCGTAGGTAGAAAACTTATAACCAAGAGCCGGATCAAATTTATCGACCCCTCGCTCTAAACCCAAAGTACCTTCTTGAATTAAATCCATAAATTCCAGGTTGCGGTGCTGGTATTTCTTCGCTACTGCTACCACTAACCGGAGATTAGCCTGAATCATTTTCTGCTTGGCTTGGTGTCCTAAATTTAGCTGTTGCTCTAACACCTCAACGCTTAACTCCACCTGATCTGCCCATTCTTGCAGCGTGGGTTCCTGCTTTAATTTCACACCCAATTCTTCCTTAGCAGCTAGTAAAATCATCATCTGCTGCACTTGTTGGGCAAAAATAACCTCTTGTTCGCGAGTCAACAAATCTACACGCCCGATCTCTTGCAGATAACTACGCACAATATCATCTGTAGCTCGAGGTTTTTTATCTGCTGCTAAACTTTTTTTCTTCGTTTTTTGAACTTCGGTATGTGGAGATGTTAAGTTGCTCATGGTTATTTGCTCCTCTGTAACCTCATCAATTTATTGGTATCAAGTCTAGATATTCAGACCCATAGCCATTTCACACTGCTAATCAATCAATTGGCAATACTGATGAATTCTGGTCTATGATACATTACAAGTCAATTGTTGGAGATAATAAACCCAAAATCAACCCACCCCTTAATACTAACATCATCACCAGTCACAAATCAATTACCTAAAGGATCATCAAGATATCCTTTGAAGTAATTACACTCCTTTATTGTTGATTCTTGCATATTTTTAAACCCGAATTATATTTATTTTAATTATTCAATGCAGTTCATGAAAAAAATAAAAAGTTTGCCGGACAATGATTTAATTAGCTAAGAAATAAATTAATCACAGTAACTCTTAAAGTAATTTCCAATAGTTAAGCCATCAGTAATTTATTTTTTTAAATGTTAATAGTCTGGTTATACTTCCAGAGAATTCTCATTCAATGGGAATTAATTAAATATAAAATGTCCATTTGTTGACCTCTAATATTTTGCTAGATAATCCAATCATCTGAAGCCGGGTACGTAGCGGGCGATCGTTAAATATCAAAGAAAGTCCTTCTCCTGCTGCCCCTGCTCAAGAACAGCTTTCTTTAAGAGTCTGGTAAATACTTGTAATCAGGGATTTAGGATGACAAAGAGGTGGATATCTGTGACAATTGCACTTGTGTGATACTTGCACGCAGACATCTGCATCGAGTGCGGTATTATCAATGTAATTACTCCTGGAGACATTTTCTGGACTAAAAGTAGTAACAGTGGTCACATTAACATCAAGGATAATACTTGGCAAGACAGCAACACCCACGGATCGCCACTAATATCCTAATTTAAGCGAAAAGATTTACGTTTAGAGGTGGGTGGTTGGTTGTTATGCAGCATACTTAAACGGACAATATCTCCCACTTCTTTAATAAGTCGGAAATCATCTGAGACTCTTAAGGAGACAACATCTTAAAGCTTTCTTTCTTACTAGTTTTCAGCTTCAATTGACACAATTACACAGTTATGCATCCATATAGATGATTGACTTGTTGCAAAGATTTTTGGGAAAATGGTACTACATTGCAATTTCAATCTAACTCTTCAACTATCACCTTATTAGATATTCGTTAAGAAAAGCATTCACATCATTGGCGCATAACCCGACATTAACTGTCTTTCCTGCTTTTATGAGAATGTCTAATCCTTGACCATTATTACGGGGGTCTGGATCAACTATAGATACATATATTTCATGTATCCGCCGATCTTGGGCGATCGCTAAAGCACATGCGGGTGTGCGTCCATGAAAAGAACAAGGTTCAAGAGTTACATACATTTTCAAGAAGTCGAAAGCTTTGTCTTGAATCTGGTTAAGTGCGTCAGCCTCAGCATGGTGTTTTCCTGGTGTCCGTGTATATCCTTGAGCTACTATCTCTTGGGCATCTACGATCACACAGCCTACTGGTGGGTTGGGTAAACATTCCGGCAAAGCTTTTCTGCTTTGAGCTAAAGCAGCCAGCATAAATATTTCATCCATGTATTAGCGGAAATTATCTAGATAAATTACACTACCAAGAATTAGTTATCTCTTGTTAAAAAAGTTATTATATCAAAACTTAGTGACTGTCACACTAATACCAGAATCGAGTTTGGGAACCTTGAGATACTCAATTGGCTCACTACTTTGAGAACTTTGGGTATTTGTTGGTTTCTGACATTGCTTAAAGAAAGCCTCTGGGTTATTGATCAACTCAAGCGGGTTGATTTTTTCGCATCCTCGCTCTCGCACTAGCGAAATTGATTCAGCAGTTTGTTTTGGATTATTAGTCTGTCCGATAAAATTACTCCATGTAGTGTTAATCGTGGCTGGTTCCGTCAATAAAACTCCAGCCTGATTGCGATCCTGAAACGGCTCCTTCAGAGCATCGCCTGTTGTCATGGGAACATTCTCTTGGTTAGCATAGGCACTCTGAGAGAGAGTAAGTGCGCTAATCACAACGACTAAGATGATGGAAGAGGATTTCATAATTCAATTTCTTAACATTTAATATCAGTTTAATAATTACAATTGGCTAGATACAGAAACGAAAAAATAGCAGCCTGGTTTGAGTCCTTCAGATTAACACAGGTAGTAAAAAGTATAGCTAAACTTCATTAAAAATATAGTGAAGTTTAGTGAGATGTAGACTTTTGTCTGGCAGGAGGCAGTTGAGCAATCCATGCTCTAACCACATCGTAATTTGATACTCGCCTGTTATCTGCTTCCTGCTACAACCTTACTAACTCATATTCTGTTAGGCGTATTAATAGCTAGGTAGGCGTAAAAATTTGTTGTTGGCACAAGGCGGGAGGCAGAGAGAAGTTCGAGCGCCAGCTTCCGGCTATCAAACTTTAAAGAGGCAGGCGAAAAGAGGGTTGTAGCCTAGTTTATCTTTATTAACATAGTTTGGTTTTATTGTCCCAACTGACTTACTAGCCGTTTATTTATCCTATATATTACTATCAGGTTACATTTATGATACAATATTAGATAAATTTTGGAAGGCTCACTGTGTTGTAATTTCCACACCTCAAGCAAAATCAAAAAAAGTCTTTCACCAGCCTGGGCAAATTAAACTGATAGCAAGTCTTTACAAGTTCAATACTAAAATCACACAATCTTAATATTGCCAGTCCCCTATCGTTCCCAAGATTGACCATTATTCAGAGCAATAATTAATTGTTCCTGAAAGCTTTTAAGCAGCTTACATAAATATCCATCCAGTCTTTCCAAGTGTCTACTTTAACTGGACAAAGCCTATCTCTGAAGTTGTTCCATTGCTTGTAGCTGGCACAATGGTTCTATTCCTTACCCTTAAGTAATTAATTCCTCTTGTCTTTTCAAAATCAGTAAATCGACAGCGAATATACTAGCATGTTCTATGAATTTTTTGTAAAGTTATCAAATTCAGTGTTCTTACATAATATGATGTTGAGTATTAGATTATTAATCAATACTTGCATCATTAGTAACACAAAACTAAGTTAATCCAAAAAATAGAAATCCACTAAACATGGAGAAAGTTGTTAGTTATCCTGTTTTGCTCTCAGGATAATATCAAGCAATCTAAGTTAAAATCGCGACTTGTCAAACTATTAGTTTACTTCACCTATTGAACAACCTCAGTAAAAAGGCATTAGCTGACAATCAACGCAAATATTACCATCGCGAAGTTGGCTACAGTGCTACTGCCAGGAAAATACTGAGAAAAATCTGCTGTAAGGAAATAGTCTTCTTTTATAAAAATTTGCATATATATGACGATGGAATCTTTGCCCAACTTTGAAGAAGTAAATATTCAGAAATACTTAGAAGTTTTTCAACGCCGTTGGCTACCTCTAGTCGGAATTGTTGCCATATCTGTTACCTTTGGATGCTTGTATGCATTTTCACAAAAACCTTCATACAAGGCAGAAGGAAGTTTGATGATTAAAACAAATCGCTCTTCCTCACTCACAGGCTTACCAGAAGACATAGGACGCCTAGAAGCTCTGAATATGAACGACAATCCCCTGGAAACTCAGGTGAGAGTTATTGGATCAAATCCAGTGATTGAGAAAACAATTAATTCCCTCAACCTCAAAGATAGTCAAGGGAAACTACTCTCGATTCCCAGCTTGGCAAAACAACTAAAAATAGAAGGAATTAAAGGCACTGATGTTGTACAACTTTCTTATCAAGGCGGTGATCCGGAACTAGCTGCCAAAATCGTCAATGAAGTTATCGACAGTTATATCGACCTAAATATCAAGGCTAATCAGAATGAAGCGCGGACAGCCAAAGAGGTTCTTGTAACGGAAGTACCCAAAGCTGAAGAAATTGTCAGAAGAGCCGAATCAAAACTGCGGCTATTTAAAGAAACGAATAAAGTTGTTGTCCTAGAACAAGAAGCAACCGCAGCAGTCGATACAATTTCCAAGTTAGGAAACCAAATTTCTCAAGCATTAGCTCAACTAGATGATGTCAAAGGTCGTTTAGAACAGTTAGGCAGTGAAGCTCAGGTAGATTCACAGCAAGGTGTAATCGCATCTGAATTGAGTCAAGCACCTGGAGTTCAAAAAGTGCTTGCCCAACTCCAAGAAACAGAAAGCCAACTGGCACTAGAGCGTACCCGTTTTGAACCTGAACACCCTACAATTACTAGCTTAGAAGAAAAAGTCGTAGCTCTTAAGAGCTTGCTAAAACAGCGGACAGCACAAGTCGCTGGTACAGCGCAGGTAACAGAGGGAAGTTTACAGGTTGGACAACTGCGGCAAAGCCTAATTGCAGATATTACTCGTGCTCAGGCAGACCGCGTTGGTCTAGAAAGACAAATTGGCACACTCCAGCGACAGCAAGATGCTTACATCAAACGAGCAAATTATTTGCCAAGGCTAGAACAGAATCAACGAGAACTAGAACGGAAGCTGAAAGCAGCTCAAACAACTTACGAAACGCTCTTAAACAAACGCCAAGAAATTGATATTGCACAGAACCAAAAGATTCCTAATGCTCGTGTCATTTCCTATGCCTTAATCCCGGAAATAGGAGAAGGGCCTCGCAAAATCCTGTTTATTGTTGGTGGAGGAGGAATTGGTCTTTTCTTAGGTATCATTGTCGCCTTTAGTTTAGACTTGATAGACCGCTCGGTGAAAACTGTCAAAGAAGCCAAAGAAGTCTTGAAATACAGTGTTTTGGGAGTAATTCCCACACAAGGTAGAAATGGTAAAGATCATTCTTCTATAGCAGGACTTGATAGAGCTATTCCCAAAATCATTGGCAGAGATATTCCTTACTTCCCTCTTGGTAACGCATACCAAATACTACAAGTGAACTTGAAGTTCCTCCGTTCTGATAAACCGCTCAAAAGCATTGTAGTTACAAGTTCCGTTGCCAAAGAAGGAAAGTCTGACGTATCTGCAAATTTAGCTGTAACTATGGCTCAGTCCGGGCGTCGGGTGTTATTGGTGGATGCAGATATGCGTCATCCCATACAGCATCATATCTGGGGGCTAACAAATACAATGGGACTAAGTAATGTCATTGTTGGTCAAGTTTCTTTAGATGCAGCTGTGCAAGAAGTGATGCCTAATCTTGAGGTTCTTACTTCTGGAGCTTTGCCTCCCAATCCAGTAGCAATGCTAGATTCTCAACGGATGGCAACATTAGTTAGTGACTTCGGGAGAGATTATGATTTTGTGATTTTTGATACTCCTCCTCTATCAGGAATAGCAGATGCTGCTGTTTTAAGTACCCTGACTGACGGTATCTTATTAGTTGTTCGTCCTGGAGTGGTTGACCTTAACAGTGCGAATTCAGCTAAAGAGTTTTTAACTCAGTCAGGTCAGAAGGTGTTAGGGATAGTCATCAATGGTGTGAATACTAAAAATGAACCTAATAATTATTTTTATGACACCAAAAAACGACAAATTGAACAAGATTTAGTATCTAGCAGCTTAACAAAATTTTCTAACGAGCGTTAAGTTATCCTATAAATCGTGAAAGCGACCCTTACTACAAACATTTCAACCTCTTTTATTTTTTATGAACAAGAAATTTTTACATGGATAAAAATCAAATCAAAACATCTTGTTTAATTAATAACTACAATTACGCTGAATTTCTATCAGAGGCAATTGATAGCGCTTTAAATCAAACAGTGAAATTTGATGAAATCATTATTGTTGATGACGCATCTACAGATAATTCTGCGGAAGTCATCACTAAATTTACTCAAGTAGCTAATGTTAAATCTATCTTGAAAGAAAAAAATCAAGGACAATTATCATCCTTTAACGAAGGATTTTTAGCTGCAACTGGGGACATTATATTTTTTTTAGACGCCGATGATATTTATGAACCTCAATATTTAGAAACCACCTTAAAGTTTTATAAGGGACGTAGTGAATGTGATTTTCTATTTTGTGCGTATAAAAAATTTGGAGCAGTAGAAGGAACGTTTCAAAGTGATGTAGTTGATTTAGATTTGGGTTATTCAGTAATCAGAACTTTATATAATGGTGAATGGATTGGTTCCATAACTTCAACATTATCAATACGTAGAGAAATAATCAGAAAATTTTTACCTATTCCATATATAGAAGATTGGCGTGTAAGGGCTGATGACTGTCTGATCTGGGGAGCTTCTTTGGTAGGAGCTAAAAAGTTTTATCTGTCGAAATCTTTAGTAATGTATAGAATCCATCAAAATAACCAGTATCATAATAAGAAATTTTTAGATATAGACAACAACTATGAATATAAGAGGTTCTGGAAACGCAATTCCCTATTTAATTACATTCTGCAAAAAAATAATTTCAGTTCACCATTATTCTTGGCTTTCACATCTCTCAATGAGTTAAAAACAATCCAATGTCCAAAATATAAAGATTTTATTTTGTATTTAAAAATAATATTTTTGTTTGAACATAGTTTTTTTTGGAAAATCAAGGGCATAGTGTTATTACTTAGCTACTTTGTTAAAATTTTTATAACTGGTAAATTAAAAATATTGTAGGCGATAAATAATGTAAAGTCATGCATAGATGTACGTTGTTTTATCCGTTAAAAAATTCACAATATTGAAAGAGGTAGAGAATTTTAAATGATTAATTCATAAAAATAATGTTAAGTAAATTAAAAATTAAAAACTTATCAAAATTTAAATCTCGTTCTGGGCTGCGTGCAATTATTGCCAATACAGGTTGGTTGTTTGCTGACCGCATTCTACGTATGGGTGCAAGCTTGGTCGTAGGAGTATGGGTAGCACGGTATTTAGGAGTACAGCAGTATGGTCTCTTTAACTATGCTTTAGCTTTTGTTAGCTTATTTAGCCCAATTTTCACTTTAGGACTGGACGACGTAGTAGTTCGCCATATTGTCCGTCAATCATCAAACAAAGAGGAAATTTTAGGAACCACTTTTTGGCTAAAATTGCTGGGTGGAATTGCTTCTGTCTTATTGGCAATTAGCACTATCTTTTTCTTAGGTGAGCATGAAACACTGAAGATATGGCTAGTTGCAATTTTAGGAATGGCAGGAATTTTTAGGGCGGCTGATACTATTGAACTGTGGTTTCAATCACAGGTGCAGTCAAAATACACTGTAATTGCTAAAAATACAGCATTTCTGCTAAATAGTGTCATCAAAATCGCACTAATTTTAACAAAAGCACCATTGCTAGCTTTTGCTTGGGTAACATTAGCAGAATTTGCGATGAGTGCAATTAGCTTGCTGATTGTTTATCAACTCAAAGGGTCTTCATTGTGGTTATGGCGTTGGAGTTTTGCATCTGCAAAAACTCTTTTAAAAGAGAGTTTACCTCTAATTTTTTCGGGGTTCGCTATCATGATTTTTATGAGAATCGATCAGGTGATGTTAGGTCAAATGATCGGAGATAGCGAGGTTGGAGTTTATTCTGCTGCTGTGCGTATTTCTGAAATTTGGTATTTTATTCCGGCAGCTATTGTTTCTTCTGTTGCTCCTGCAATTTATGCAGCCAAGGAAAAATCAGAAAGTCTTTACTATCACAGAATAGGACAATTACTCAGTTTAATGACATGTATATCTTTGGCAATTGCTTTTCCAATGACATTCCTGTCTAACAAGATAATTATGGTGATGTTTGGAAGTGGATATGCAGAAGCGGGGCCAATATTAGCAGTTCATATTTGGACTTCTTTGTTTGTATTTATGGGTCTTGCAACATCACCGTGGTTTATTGCTGAAGGTTTGAATCACGTTTCTTTAGGTAAGACTTTATTTGGGGCCATACTAAACATTATTCTCAATTTATTATTGATTCCTAAATATGCAGGACTTGGGGCTGCGATCGCAACCATAATCTCTCAAGCTGCTGCTACTTTTCTATGTAATGCATTTGATTCAAGAACACAAAAAATATTTCAGATTCAGGTGCGATCGCTTCTTACTTTTTACAAATATTGATCATTTATATTTAACTTTTATATTATGCAAACAGCAGTAACTTTTATTATTTTCAAGCGCCCACAAACAACAGAGAGAGTTTTTAATGCTATTCGCCAAGCCAAGCCAACAAAACTTTTTGTAATTGCAGATGGTCCCCGCACTGACCGTGAAGGTGAGGCAGAAAAGTGTGAAGCAACTCGGGCAATCATCGAAAGAGTTGATTGGGACTGCGAAGTGATCAAGAATTATTCTAATATCAACTTAGGTTGTGCAAAACGAGTATCTAGTGGTTTAGATTGGGTATTTAATAATGTTGAAGAGACAATTATTTTAGAAGATGATTGTATCCCTCACTCAACATTTTTCAGATTTAGTGAAGAACTGTTGGAAAAATATAGAAACGATACTAGAATCGCGACAATCTCTGCTCAAAATCTTCAAGTGGGACGAAAACGTACAAATTACAGTTACTATTTTTCTCGCTATAACCACTGCTGGGGTTGGGCAAGTTGGAGACGTGCTTGGCAACATTATGATTTGACCATCAAACTCTGGAAAGAGGTACAAGCAGAAAATCTTTTACATGACATTCTTATAGACCCAAAAGCAGTAAATTTTTGGCGACGAATATTTCAGTCTGTTTATAACAATCCTACAGGTATAACCTGGGATTACCAATGGACATTTGCTTGCTGGATACAGGGGAGCTTAAGTATTATTCCCAACATCAATTTAATCTCTAATGTTGGTGTTGGTGCAGACGCAACTCATTTCACTTCTAATCAAGAATTTTCGTTCATCAATATGCCAACGCAAGCGATGGAATTTCCTCTAAAACATCCACCGTTTATCGTGAGGAATATAGAGGCAGATAAATTTACCCAGAAAACAGTCTATAAAGCAACTGTATTGGATATTTTTAAAGAGGAAGTGAAGAAAAGATTGAATTACTCAACGATAAAAAAATAGCAATATATTTAGTAAACTAATAAATTAAATGTCAGCAATGAAGGTAAAATCAACAGAAAAACTATTAACTATTTTGCTATTACTCATTGCTGTAGGGGCATTAACAATCCACCCTGCACAAGAAGTTTCTATGTCTACCCTTGGAGGCGATAAGGTAGATACTTTCTTGAATATAGTTTCATATTTAATTTTATTTTATTTCATAAGCTTATATTGGAAAGGTTTTATTTATGTAATTACCAAAAGTCCATTAGAGTTTTTTTTACTAACAATAGTTATATTTTCTATATTGTGGTCAGAAGACCTACATTCTACTCTAAAAGATATAAAAGGTCTAATCAGAATATATTTTCTTGCAATCTATTTGGCAATGCGTTATTCCATTAGGGAACAAATGAGGCTAATAGCTTGGGCACTTGGTGTAGCGGCATTATTATCTATGATATTCTCTGCATTCATACCAGGTTATATTCACCAATCACCTGAATTAGTAAATATGTGGAGCGGAATTTTTGGTCATAAAAATGAATTAGGTTACATGATGGCTTGGAGCGCAGGAGTCTTTTTACACCTTGCTCTTAGTAGCCATCAATATCGCTGGTTGATGTGGGCACTATGTGGGATATCTATATGTCTAATTATTCTCTCACGTTCAACAACATCTTTAACGATCTTATTAGCAATGATATTATTTTTACCTTTCTACAAATTCCTGAAAAAAACTAATTATAAATTACAAGTTATTATGATAACTTCAGCTTTAATGTTACTCATTATTTTTTCAATATTACTTCTCAATAATGCTGAAACTGTAGTTGGTACTTCTGGTAAAGACCTTACATTCAATGGACGCTCTGACCTCTGGGGGCTAGTGATTTCCAAGATTTTGGAAAGACCTTGGCTAGGTTATGGATTTTCGGGATTTTGGACTAGTAATACTGCATCTAATCTCAGAGCTACTTATGATTGGGCAAGTAATGCTCACAATGGTTTCTTAGAACTATTCTTAGAATTAGGCTTATTAGGTTTTTTGACTTTTGCAGCAGGGTTTGTCCGGTTCTTTGTAATGGTATTGACTCGAATTATTTCTGTCGCCAAAAAACCGGAAGATTATTGGCCAATGCAGATGCTACTTATTATTGTCATAGTAAATTTCTCAGAAGCCAGATTATTAACTCCTAGTTGGAATTGGTTAATGTATGTCACCACGTCGTTATCTTTGACTCTTGAATATCAACGAAATCATAAAAATATTTTAGTCGACTAGCTATTATGGCAGTCAGAAATAATTTTAGTAATTATAAGGTTAATAAAAATGAAAGTTTTACATATTAGTACCAATGATATTAGTGGAGGTGCAGCGAGGGCTGCATATCGTTTGCATACAGGTTTAGAGGATATAGGACTAGAGTCACAAATGCTAGTTCAGGAAAAATATAGTAATGATAAAACAGTAATTGCACCTAAAATTAGACTCTTTCAAGGCATCGCTAAGGCAAAGTTGACAATTGAAAGTTTACCATTAAAGCTTTATCCTCAAAAGAAAAAGACTCCATTTTTTATTCAATGGTTGCCAGATAGAGTTATTCCTAAAGTTGCTCAGATTAATCCAGACATAATTAATTTGCATTGGATTAGTGCAGGTTTTATGCAGATAGAAACATTCCCTAAACTGAAGCGTCCTCTAGTTTGGACTCTCCATGACATGTGGGGGTTTACTGGCGGGTGTCACGTTACTGGAGAATGCGATCGCTATAAAGTATCCTGTGGAGCTTGTCCTCAACTCAACAGTGGTAAAGAATGGGATTTATCCCGTTGGGTATGGCAACGCAAAGTAAAAGCTTGGAAAAATTTGAATTTAACTTTAGTTTCACCAAGTCATTGGTTAGCGCAGTGCGCTCGTTCCAGTTCTTTGTTTCAGAATTTGCGAGTTGAGGTAATTCCCCACGGACTGGATACTCAAAAATATCGACCTATTAATCAACATTTTGCACGAGAAGCACTCAATCTACCCCAAAATAAGAAGCTGATGCTGTTTGGAGCGATAGAAGCAACAAGCGATAGAAATAAGGGATTTCATTTGTTGCAACCAGCTCTACAAGAATTGAGTAAATCTGGCTGGAAGGATGACTTGGAAGTTGTGATTTTTGGGGCATCTCAACCTGATAATCCACCTGATTTGGGCTTAAAAACACACTATTTGGGACACTTACACGATGATATATCTTTAGCAACTGTTTACTCAGCAGCTGATGTGATGCTTGTACCGTCTCTTCAAGAATCTTTTGGACAGACAGCTTCTGAATCACTCGCTTGTGGTACTCCAGTTGTTGCGTTTAATTCTACTGGCTTAAAAGATATTGTTGATCATCAGCAGAACGGGTATTTGGCTAAACCTTATGAAGTTGAGGATTTTGCTAAAGGAATTACCTGGGTACTTGAAAATGAGCAGAGGCTGCACAAGCTGTCATTCTATGCTCGTGATAAAGCCGAACAAGAATTCACTCTGGAACTTCAAGCACGTCGTTATTTAGCTTTGTTTCAGGAGATATTAATTACAACAAAGAAATCTTCATTTATTAATTAACTTAGTAAATAAACACTTCATAATATGTCAATACCTATAGCGTTTATAATTTGTACAGAACCTGGTCGTTTAGAAGGTCAATCTTTGATGCTTGCAGAAAGTATTCGTAAGTTCTGCGGTGAATTGAAAAATACGCCTATATATAGTTTTCATCCTAGAGTGGGTGAACCGATATCAAAGCAAACCCAACAAGCATTTGAAGCGTTGCAGGTGACTCATCAACAAGTTCCAATCAATCAAGAATTTCATGAATATTATCTAGCCAATAAACCCCTGGTTTGTGCCTATGCCGAACAACATATCGATGCAGAAATATTAGTTTTTTTAGACAGTGACAAATGCTTTTTTTATGAGCCAAACGAATTTTTATTGCCAGTAAATTGTAACATTCGCATACGTCCTGAGTATGGTCAAGGAATTGGTTCTACAGGTCTGCGAGACCCTCAAGAATGGTACTGGCAAAAACTATATGAAGTGCTGAATGTGAAGCGTGAGGTATTTGTTGACACACCAATTGGTAATAAAAAAATCAGAGCCTACTGGAATTCTGGTTTAGTTGCTGTAAGAAGGAGTGCAGGTATATTTACTGCCTGGAAAGAAAACTTTGAGAAGGTAATGCGTATGAATATTACCCCTCCTCAAGGGATTTATTTTGTGGAACAGTCAGTCTTATCTGTGACTTTATGCTCGCTGGAAGAAAATATTTCTCATTTTTCTTGTGCTTATAGTTATCCATTACCTTTACACAATCGCTTATCTAAAGAATCAAGACTTAAAGCTTGGGATGACATAGTGTCGATACATTATTTTAATTTGTTTTTTTATAATGATTGGAATGCACAAATTCAAAGCTTAAAAAACTTTAATCGAAGTTCAGATAAATATCAATGGTTATCCGAAGGAGTTGTTAGACATAAGATGCCGCGCACATCAGTAATGCACCGATATATGTTGACTCTCAGGAAAATAGAACAAAAGCTACGCGTGTTTAAATTGAATAGTCAAGTGAGTAATTGGATAGAAAAAATTGCAAAATTTTAAATGATTATTATCACCTGTGAGTTACATAGTTAATTAAGGAAAAGTATTTAAATGTTATTTCACGGTTTTTATATTTTTAGTACTCGACCGCTTATTGTTTCCTTTCTTGGAAGCTATCCTTTATTAGGGGGAGTGGTTTACGAAAAAAGCAAAATCACATATCAACCTCTACCTAAATGGTTTCGTCCCAAACACGTTTTAGAACATATCCCTGGGTGGTGTGGAACACCTAAGCAAATGTTACTAAGAAAGATAAAGGCAACCCTACATGGCATTGAGGGAAGAACGCATCACTTAATGGTAAATGCGTCAGATGAAGAAGAATTGCGAAAACGTTTTTTAATTCGTGGAGCGCACTTCAACCAAAATTTTTATATTAATGAATATTTATATCAAGTTATCGATCAACCAAAGCTTTATGATGCAATTTATACGGCACAACTCAATCAATCAAAGCGTCTTGGGCTGGCAAAAAACGTAGAGAAATTGATGGTTGTATCCTATGGTGGTGACTTACATAAATTTTGTCCGGAATTGAAACATGCAGATTTCAACAAAGACTTTATTGCACGTACAGAGTTAGCAAAAAAGTATAATCAGTCCTCTGTCGGTTTGATTCTTTCAGCAGTCGAAGGAGCAAATCTAGCATCAAGCGAGTACTTACTATGCGGAATTCCTGTTGTCAGTACTCCAAGTAAAGGTGGACGAGATGAATTCTTTACTTCTGAGAACTCCGTTATTGTTGCTCCAGAGCCTGAGAAAGTTGCTGAAGCTGTGCAAACTTTAAAACAGTTAGCACCTGATCCAAAAAAGATTCGAGAACAAACTCTGAAAAAAATGAATGATTGGAGGTTAGCTTATTGCACTTATATCGCTAATCTTATTGAACAAGAAGGTGGTAAAAAAATACAACCAGATGCCATGAGAGAAAAATGCTTTGCTGCACCCAATGGCATCCAATCTCGATATATAAAACTTGAAGAATTGTATAAATATAATTGGAAAAATTTTCAAGAGGTTTTTTCTATATAAAAAGCGAAATAAACCTTTAATTTGTATTGCAAAAATTTAGATTATATAAAAAAATATTCTATGAATGAATCACAGTTAGCAGTAATAATGACTTGTTTTAATAGGCGTGAGACAACTCTGAATTGTCTGCGTGCCTTAGCTCAACAAACAAAGTCTTTTGATGTTTACTTAACCGATGATGGAAGTTATGACAGTACTTCAAAGGCAGTGAAAGTTTTTTATCCACAAGTCCAGATTCTTCAAGGCAATGGGAATCTATTCTGGGTGGGAGGAATGAGACTAGCGTTTGCTGAAGCAATGCAAAAAGATTATGACTATTATCTCTGGCTGAATGACGACACAATACTAGAATCAAACACCCTAGAACGTCTATTGACGCTTCATCAAAAATTATTAGAATCTGGTCGACAAAATTCAATATTAGTTGGTACGACTCAAGATTCAATAACAAGAGAAGCTTCATACGGCGGTGCAGTAAAATCTTGCAAATGGTACTCTAATAAATATGAATTTTTAGGCTCAACTCAGGTTTTTCAAGAATGTGACACGATGTTTGGTAACTGCGTGCTAATTCCTCGTGCGGTTGTAAAGAAAGTAGGGAATCTTGATGCAGCATTTATCCACAGTTTAGGAGACCTAGATTATGGTTTGAGAGCAAGAAAGAGTGGTTGCTCAATATGGGTTGTACCTGGATATGTCGGAACCTGTGGTAAAAACTCAATCCGCAACAGTTGGGTAGATACAAAATTATCTGTTTTAGAACGCTTAAGAAAGGTAATCCAAGTCAAAGCATTTCCGCTCAAACCTTGGACTGAATTCTGTCGTCGCCACTCCGGGTTTTTCTGGGTAATTTATTGGTGTTTACCTTATCTCCGAGCCATTATTGGTTACAAAAACTTGGCTGCATCTCCCACATTTGCAGAAGAAATTCCACAAAGTAGTTCGCAACCTTAAGGAGTTCCAAAATGCAGCGACGGCTTGGTTTTTTAGCGGCAGCACCTCGGATTTCAACACATCCTGATGCAGAAATGTCTGGACCCCGTTCCCGAATTTTAGGAATCCTGAAGGGCTTTCAAACACTTGAGTGGAAAATCGAAACATTTATTGTCGGAGATAAAGTTTCAAAAAAGTGGTCGGCGAATGGTTCTGGTGAATTAATTAGCAAAGGATTTTTCTACACCTTAGCAGTAGATTTTATGCGTCTCGGTCTTGGTGTCATTAACTCGTGGAGAAGCTACCAAGAACTTAAAAATCAAGTTGATTGGGTGTATGAGTACGCTGCGACTTTGCAATGTCTGGGCTGGATATTCCAACGTCAGGGAATACCTTGGATTTTGCAAGCTGAAGCATTACTTTTTTATGAAGCAAAGGCAGAACGAAAAGCATTGATCCTGTATAGATTAGCTCAATGGATGGAAATTAGATCATATCAAAAATGTGATGTTTTAGCCTGTGTAAGTGAAACTTTAAAAGAAATTTTAGTACAGGATTTTGGGATTTCGAGGGAAAAAATTGTCTTGATACCAAACGGAGTCGATATTGATTTTATTAATCCTAAACTACATGTTCCAAAGCGAATATTTTCAGGTTTTACTATAGGTTTTATAGGTAGTTTATATGCTTGGG
Organism: Nostoc sp.; assembly: GCF_036919675.1. GTDB lineage: Bacteria > Cyanobacteriota > Cyanobacteriia > Cyanobacteriales > Nostocaceae > Nostoc. The sequence continues at coordinate 4,441 of NZ_JBALCP010000063.1, read as the reverse complement.
CTGGTTTAGACTTATTAGTAGAAACAATATCTGAATTACGAGCCGAAGGCTTAGACATTTCGCTAGTAATAGTAGGCGATGGCGTAATGAAATCTGCTTGGGAAAAGCAGAGTCAAGAATTAGGTATTTCGCCTTATGTAGCTTTTATAGGTCGAGTTTCTTGGCTAGAAGTACCCCAGTATATCGCTGGATTTGATATTGGTTACTCTGGGCAAGTTCAACTAAAAATGGGAAAAATGTATCTCTCACCTATGAAACTTTATGAATACATGGCAATGGCTAAACCAGTCATAGCATCAGCTTTTGAAGATGCTAAACGGTTGATTTGCGATCGCAAAACAGGTTTCCTATTTAAACCAGGTGATAAAAATGATTTAAAACGTACCTTATTGGAAGCTTATCAGAAAAGAGAAGCACTGCCAGAAATGGGACAATTTGCTTGCATTGAGATAGTAAATCATCACAGTTGGGCTGCTAGGGTACAGAACTTAGTTGAAGGTGCTGAACAAATATTGAAAAAACAGCGATCGCATACTCAGTAGTATTAAACCTTTACTCATATAATCTAATACTAAAAAAATTTATGATCCGGACTTCATCTTATAAACTTCTTGGTATTCAAGTGGATGCCCTTTCTATCCCTGAGTTAAATTTTTTGATTAAAGAATCTATTGAGCAAAATCAGAAATTGATTATTGCTAATCACAACTTGCATAGTCTTTATCTCTTCCATAATGATCCAACAATGCAAGCTTTTTATGCCAAGGCAGAATATATCCACATTGATGGTATGCCTCTATTGTTTATTGGAAAGCTGTTGGGTTTTCCAATGAAACGAGAACAAAGAGTAACCTATGCTGACTGGGTATGGCCTCTGATGGCGGAAGCAGCTGATAAAGGCTGGCGTGTATTTTATTTAGGTTCAAAGCCAGGAGTTGCTGAACAAGGAGCAAGTATTTTGCGCCAGAGATTTCCTGGTTTACAGATTTCTTGCGCTCATGGCTACATTGATATGAATAAAGATAGTCAAGAAAATCTCGCTACTCTGGCTGCAATTAATGCTTACAAACCCCATATATTAATGGTGGGGATGGGTATGCCACGCCAAGAATATTGGATTTCCGAAAATCTTGAACATATTCACACCAACACTATTTTGACTAGTGGAGCCTGCATGGACTATGTATCAGGAGCAATACCCACTCCTCCTCGCTGGATGGGAAAGGTCGGCTTGGAATGGTTGTATCGCTTGTTGTGTGAACCTAAAAGACTTTGGAGACGTTACTTACTTGAGCCTTGGTTTGTTGGCACATTATTTTTACGAGAAATTTGGAGTATCTCAAGTAAACAAAAAAGAAATAGAATGCTGCTATTTCTTAGTACAAGATTTCACAAGTTTGTAGCGTGATTGAGTCTCGCCAAGCCTTACCAGTAGGTCGCTCAATTCGTCATGAATTTATAAAATACTGGTAATACCAATTCTGTTTGAAGATGCGCCAAACTATATGAGGAACGAACCGCATTCGCGCAGCGCGATGCCCTGAGCGGCTGGTGAGCGCAGTCGAACCATGCCGTTGGCGCAGCCTCTCTAAGAGTTGGGTCTCCAAGAGTTGAACGCATAGACACGTACTCCTACGGAGAAGCAAGCTACGCAAAGCGCCTCGTAAAGCCTGCGGCATAGCTTCTCTACGAGACGCTATGCCGCAGGCTTAGGGTGCAGCCTCTTCAAGAGTTGAGAAGTAGCTGACTGTAGGGTAGGACACAAAGAAAGAAAGAAATAAGAAGCCAAAAAAATTTGGTGCAGCCTCACAAAGAAATGGTATAAGGCTTAATCACTAATTATAATGCTTCTCAATTGAGCGCAATACAGACCTAACAAGAACAGCCCCAACCCTTGTAGCATTGGGGAGTAAATTCAAAGCCTCTGACGTCACATGCAAGGCTTGTCGGCAGAGCCGGACGCCAGTCGCTCATGTACAGCCCTTCTCAAGACAGGAGACACTTTTGCGTTCGGGCATCCTACGGCAGGCGCTAGCCTCTCCCTTTGGGAGAAGACCGCGCTGGCTCCCCAACGCAGTGGGTCCTCCTTTTAGGAGAGAGGTCAAAGTGTATTGCGTACAAACGAAAAGCGCTACAGTCAAGATATTGTATTCAACTTTCATCCTTGTAAATAAGGAAGAATCTCGCCACATACTTCGTTCAGAATGACACTTAAAAGCGCTATTTACATCTGGGTGCGAGTATAAGTTGCTTACTGAAAAGCCTGGGCAATAGCGTTGCGGGCAAGTTTAGGTTTCAGGTTCTTATCGAAGGGAAGCGGACGCAGAAATTTCTGGAACTCTGGATTATCCTTGTATTTTTGTGGCATCCATTGAGGATAACGTATCCAGGTGTGACGATCAGTAATTCCCCATGTAATCACGGTATCAACTCCACCTGCAAAGCACAGCTCAAGAAATCGCTTGTAACTATCCGCTATCATTTGATCGAGCTTTTCAATACTATCAGGAAATGGAGTATCAATAATAATATCTAATTCAGTGATTACTGGTTTAACTTCCAGGTCTTTTAACCGTTTTAAGACGCTACTAAATCCTTTCTCGTCAAAAGGATAGTTTTTAGAAAACCATAAATGCGATTGCAGACCTGCCCAGTCAAGTTTGACCCCATTATTTTTCAGGTATTCCACCATTTTTAAATAATGGTCTGATTTCCATGTAGCGCCTTCAATGCCAAAATCATTTAGGCAAAATTTCTTATTTTTATCAACTTCAGCTGCTATTAAAAATAAGTCTCGAATCAATTCTGGTTTTACCCCTCTACGCAAACCATAGCAGTTGTCAGTTCCATCTGGAGTATCAGCGATAATTTCGTTGGCAATATCCCAAGATTTTAAAACCGGACTCTTGCGATAATGCCCCATGACACCAGTAACATGGCGTTCGAGCATTTTAAGAGTAGGGGGGTAAGGAACCCAGTCTGGTTTTGACAAGTGCCAAAAAAGGGTATGACCATGCATTGTCATATTATGCTTTTGGCAGAAATTGGCGATCGCATCTGCTGATTCAAAGGTAAATTTTCCTGGCTGTGGTTCAGTGCCGGCCCATTTTAATTCACCATTTGGTGTCGCAATCGAACATTCACGAGCAATCAGGTCAGCGTAACCCTTCTCTTTTCGCAAAAAGTCACCATCAATTGCTGTGCCATAACGCTTTCCTTTGGCGGCAGCTAATTGCCGAAGTGGAGAATTTACATTTCTAATTGGATTATTTGCTGCGATAGAATTCGTGCTCTGGTCTTCTCTTTGCTTATCCTTTTGTAAAAACCCCATAGTCAATAAGGCAGAAAGGGTAGTGTATCCTGCTCTTGTTAAAAATTTTCTCCGATAAGGCATAAATTGTACTTAATAAAAAACACATAGTTTATTATATTACAGAATAATTTTTGATACTTTTTGGGGTTTAGTAATGATTCCCACAAAGTCATTGCATTCCAAATAGCTAAAGCTACTGTTTGTCTCCCACTTCAGTAATTTTTCTCAGAAAAGGCTGTGCTAACGCTAACACAGAACTACAAGTATTTATCGATCTTCATCCAGATATACGGCAATACGCTTGGGTTGGAGCCACATAAAATATATTGCGTAGGTTGGGGAGCCACAGTGCCCAAGCGGGTTTCCCAACTTGTCCCTTGCGCGTTTCCCCTTAGGAGAAGCAAATGGCGTTTGAGGAACGAAACCCAACCTAGACGGGCATTTGTTGGTTTTCACTACCCTGCCTTAAGCCGCCTCTGGCGTCTATGTTCAACCCAACCTACAATTATCTTTAACTCAAAAGATAGCTGAATACTAATTAAAATTTCACGAATATTATTGTGAATCTGTTTGACTAAAGCTTGTCCTTTATCATTTTCGGTTTCTAGGAGAATTTTTGCTTTTTCATATTCTTCAATATATTTAAAATATCTACTAAATGGATGAAACAGCTATTTACCAGCTTTTTCAATTTCATCAATCTTTTGTTTATATTCATACATTTTAATATCTATCTTCATTTCCTTTTTGACTAATTTACCTTGCGATTTATGGCTTAATTAAAGTTGTAAGATAATTTTTCTAAATTATCTTACATAAAAATAAGGTTTTTATTAATAAGATGTGAGATGCAAATTTAAGTATTTTTTCTAGGACTTTTGCCTAGATCCAAGTTTACTAGTGGCAGAGCCGCAATGAGGTGCATTACCAGCCTCTGGCTAGTAACGAGTTTTAAAAGGGTTTTAGCTTAAGTTGACACCAATACATATCTGTGCGCCTCTACAAGGGATTGATAAAATACTCTTGGATGTAGATTACAGCACTTCCGTCTGTTATGAGGTACACTAGATTAAAATATAAATACTTTTAAATGAAGTCATATTCTGTCGAACTTCGAGAAAAAATAGT
>NZ_JBALCP010000062.1:0-7602 GCF_036919675.1 Nostoc sp. | reverse complement strand
TTGGAAAATGTGCCTCGAATGTTACAACTTCGAGCTGCTTATCTCAATGGTCAACTTACTAACTGATATTTTTGCAAAGGTGAGATGCTCCCAATCGTATTGGCATCTAAGCAGCGATTAAATGAACTTAAGTTTCCAAAAAATATCAGCTTTATTTATTATGTTTCTACTGTGCGCGATCGCAATTTGTAAGTAGCCCCTCGATGAATAATCGCTTTAATTCATCTTGATTTTTGAGCAAGGCGAATTAATCCGAAAGTCCTTGGGAGTATTTAAATAAATCGGGCAATGGGTAACAGATTATTGTCTGAGGATAGGATTGTCAGTGGTGGCATATTCTAGAGTACTGTTCCAGCCGCATCGGTAGGCAGTGTCTACTCGCAATGTCCTGCCGTTGCTGAACTTAATGTACTCCCGTTCGTTGTCAAAATACACATTCGAGACAAGGCGATTCCGCACGTTACAAGTTAAGGTTTACTTTATAAATCATCTCTGAAGGGGGATAGAGATCATAAATTCAGCCCCTTGTCCTAAAACCGATACACATTCTAACTGCCCTTGATGCTTATTAGTTACAATCTGGTAACTAATAGATAGCCCTAAACCAGTTCCTTTACCCACAGGTTTTGTAGTAAAAAAGGGTGTGAAGAGTTGCTGCCGGATATTTTCAGAGATCCCAGAACCGTTGTCAGCAATGCGAATGACAGCAAGATCGTCTTCAACAGTAGTACGAATTGTAATAATGCCTGGGCGACGTATTTTCTCGGCATCAGTCCGATGTTTGTTAAATTCTTCCAAAGAGTCAATTGAATTAGCGATCAGGTTCATAAATACCTGATTCAGTTGTCCAGGGTAGCACTCTACGGGTGGCAGGTTGCCGTACTCCTGTATTACCTGAATTCCCGGAGAGTGTGGTTGGGGTTTAAGCCGATTTTGCAAAATCATTAGGGTGCTATCAATGCCCTCATGGATATCAACAGCTTTGACTTCAGCTTCATCTAGACGGGAAAAGTTTCGTAAAGATAATACAATTTGGCGAATGCGATCAGTTCCCACTTTCATTGAAGCCAACAGCTTAGGTAAGTCTTCCATCAAAAAATCTAAGTCAAGCGCATCTATTTCATTCTGAACTTTAGGTGGTAAATTCTGGTTTTGCTGCTGATAAAGTTGTACTACACTCATCAAGTCTTTGATATAATTATTGACGTAAGTAAGGTTGCCGTAGATAAAACTGACTGGGTTATTGATTTCGTGAGCAACGCCTGCTACCAACTGCCCCAGGCTAGACATTTTTTCGCTTTGCACCATCTGGGACTGGGTGAGCTTCAATTCATCGAGCGTCTGCTCTAACTCCTTTGCTTTCTGACGCGCTTGTGTTTCCGAAATCTCTAACTCCTGGGAGTATATGTGCAAATTTGTGTAAAGTCGAGCATTTTCTATAGAGATGGAAACTTGCGAAGTCAATAAGTTCAGTACCTCTAATCGCTCTGCGGTAAAGGCTCCGGTAGTGAGGTTATTTTCCAAGTAAAGAACTCCGGTTAGTTTACCCTGATGAGTGAAAGGCGAACACAAAACTGATTTAGGTTGATTGGCAATAATATAGTTGTCACTGGCAAAACGCTCTGTGTGGCTAGCATCGTCTAAAACCAAATTTTCTTTTGTTCTTTCAACATAATTAATCAGCAAAATTGGTAGTTTATGCTTTACTTGAACCAGGCTGGATGATTGCACTGTCACTTGGTCTCGATTAACGTTTCCCTCAGCTTCAATCAGCCATTGGTTCTCCCGTTTAACAAGTAGATAACCCATTTGGGCACCAGCATTCTCGATCGCGATCGTCATCATCTTCTCCAGCAGCCGATTTAGCTCCATCTCACTCGACAGTGCTTGTGATGCTTTAATTGCTGTGCTTAAATCTAGAATTTGGGTTTTAGCTTCAGAAATATCTCTGATTGGGTTTGTAGCAGTGCCCTGAAGAGTTGATTCTGCTGCTGTATCTGTAAAAAATTGAGAATATTGTTCGTCTAGTTGTTGTACTTTACCCATAGCTTCCCACTTCAGATAGCGATAGCGGGCTTCTGTAAGATAAACTTTGGCAAGGTTTTTTCTGCCTTTGGCCAAGTAAAATCGAAATGCGAGTTCGTTTGCCAAGGCTTCATTTTGTAAATAACCGTTTTCGGCAGCAGAGACGATCGCCTTGTCATACAACTCCATTGCCTGATAATCTTGTTGGCAAATCTGAGCAATTTCAGCTTGAATCAGCAGGAACTTGTGTTGATAATTGGTTGGGCAGTGCATTGCCCATTGCTGAAATTTTTCCAGGTTGACATTTAGTTTATGCAGATAAATGACTTGAGTTGTTGTATCTACCTCAGCATAAGCTCTTGCCAAAGCAATACTTTGGTGAAAGTAGAAAACAGGATTAATAAAAATTCCTCGTGATCCCCCAACAAATTTTTCTGCATTCTCTGCATACTCAACAGCTTTGGTATACTCTCCATACCAGTTACAGAGCGCAAGTTTATAGATGTAAACTACAAATGCACTCAACATATCTGAAGATGCCAACGCAAACTCTAGCACTTGCTGTTCATCTGCCCAAGTTCCAACAAGCTCGTCAATCTTGCCTACTGGCTTAGTCAGGTTAGCGATCGCTTCCATAGCCAGCAGATGGTAGTTCAACATATTTTTGTCAATCTTGCGGAGGGTAGGAATAAAATCTTCGGCTACTTCTGCGGTTTTTTCTAAAGATTCATTCCCAAACAAAGATTGCCATAAAAAATTAACTGAACAATAACCAGACCATTGGTAAGAACCTGTTTCTAAACCGCTATTAAATCCCTTTAACAAATAAGGTTTTCCCTGGCTAATATGGTCTTTATAATGACAGATTAAACCTCCCCACATATTCAAAATGTTCGCTTCTAATTCCTTCGTTCTCATAATTTCATGGAGTTGGAGAGAAAGCTGTCCAAACTCATAACCGGAATCTACCTCACCATATTGAAATACTAAGTTGAAGGAATACAGCATATAGCCAAATACCGAAATCGGTGAGTTGCCATATTGAACTGAAAGCTGAGTCAGATTCATAGATGTAACGTGCAACGCTTTAGATCCTAAAAAGTAAGCAATAGGCCAAACCTCTTTTAAGATGCGTTGAGCCATTAACTTCTCTTCGTCTTGCATTTGTGGTAGTTCTGCTAGACTAAAAGTTGAGCGATCGCCAATAACTTTTTTTGTTTGATTAAGTTTTTCCAATAGATATGCATCATCTGGATAAGCTGTAAACTCAAAACCTAAAAGCTTCAAGGTGTTTAACCCAATTTCATAGGCGGAGTTTAAGTCATTCTCCATGCGATAACACATAATCCGATATTCATTTACTTGACACATATCAAGAGTGTTTTTTACCTGGCTGAAAGTCTGCTCAAAAATCATTAAAGCTTGTTCATATTTACCATTTAAAAATTCTGCTTCTCCAGTTTTTAAATATAAATCTAATGTCAATAAATATTTATCTTGCCAGCTATTTTCAGGTAAATAAGTTATCCCTGTTTTCAACAATTTTAGGGCAGTTACAAACGCTGAAGATGATTTTGCTCGTTGACCTACTTTCAAATTTAATTCTGCTAGCTCGTATCTTTCTGCTGGTTCAACAATCAATGATTCTCCAACATTTAGATGGTTGACAATTTCAAAAATATGCTCATCTAACTGGGCTTTTTCACTATTATGTAGTAGTAATTTTCCCACCTTCAGGTGTACTTGTTGCTGCTGACCGATTGGAATTAAAGAATAGGCAGCTTGCTGAACGCGATCATGCAAGAACTTATAGTCAACTTGTACCGCAGCATCACAGTATATTGCCAATTCTGACTGATTCAACAACTGAGGAATTTTATAAGTATCGCTCAAGGGAAGAATTAATCCTTCCTGTAAAGCTGACCATAAATCAACTGCTGTTGCTGATGCAGATTTTTCGTTTACTACTGCTAGAATTTCTAAATTAAAACGATTACCAACACAAGCAGCTAATTGTAAAACTTGCTGGGTTGGTTCTGACAGTCTCTGAATTTTATTCACCATTAAATCGACTACATTATCGGTAATGGCTTGTGACTGAATTTTGCTAAGATCCCACTGCCATAAACCCAAACGGTAATCAAATGTCAAAAGATTATCTTGATGTAATACTCTTAATAACTGTGTCAAGAAAAAGGGATTACCTTGGCTTTTTTGAAGTAGTAAATCAGCTAAAGGTTCTGCCTGGGATGATTCACAATTGAACGTGTCAGTAAGCAGTTGAGTAATATGAGGTGCTGCTAATGGCTTCAAGAGCAGTTCTTCAACGGTTGCCCCAGATACTCGAATTGCCTCTAGCATGAGTATTAGGGGATGGGTGGGACTAACTTCGTTATCTCGGTAAGCCCCAATCATCAATAAATACTGGCTTTCTAAGTCAGTCATCAAATTCTCGACCAGCTTCAAAGAGGCAGCATCTGCCCATTGGAGGTCATCTAAAAACAGTACTAAGGGATGATCCGCAGCAGTAAAGGCATGGATAAATTGCTTAAATACCCGATTAAAACGGTTTTGAGACTCAGTAATACCCAACTGCGGTACAGGCGCTTGCTGCCCGATAATCAGTTCTACTTCTGGGATAACATCAATAATGACCTGGCCGTTAACTCCCAATGCTTGTAGCAATTTATTTTTCCAAACCTCAACTCTGACTTGGCTTTCAGTTAACAGTTGTCGCATCAATTCTCGAAATGCCTGAATCAAAGAAGCATAAGGAATATCTCGCTTGAGTTGGTCAAATTTGCCACCGATGAAGTAACCTCGTTGCCGCACAATAGGTTTATGAACTTCATTCACCAGTGAGGATTTGCCGATACCTGAGTATCCTCCTACTAACACAACTTCAGTCGAACCAAGGCTAACTTTCTCGAAGGCAGCCATAAGAGCCGCCACTTCTACTTCCCGACCATAAAGTTTTTGAGCTATTTGAAATTGATGCGAAAAATCCTGCTCACCTAAGCTAAAAAGGTCAATCCTTCCTTTTGTTTCCAGTTCAAGCATTGCTTTCTCTAGGTCAGCCTTTAACCCGTAAGCACTTTGGTAGCGATCTTCAGCATTTTTGCTCAGGAGTTTCATGGCGATCGCACAGATTCCCAGTGGTACATTAGGATTAATCTCGTCAGGAGCCATTGGAATTTTCGCAATGTGACAATGCACCAACTCCATTGGATCTTGAATATTCGGGAACGGGAGCCGACCCGTCAGCATTTCGTAAAAACTCACGCCTAATGAGTAAAAATCTGTCCGATAATCTAATGTTCGGTTGATACGTCCAGTTTGCTCTGGCGACATATAAGCCAGCGTTCCTTCTAGCAGGTTGAAGCTACTGATTTCTGGGCTTTCTTTTGACAGTAGCGAAGCAATGCTGAAGTTAATCAGTTTTATTTTTTCGCTATTGGGGTTATAAAGAATGTTTTCAGGCTTAACATCCTTATGGATAATGTGGTGACTATGTAACTCTCCTAATGTTTCAGTAATTTGAACGGCGATATTGAGAAATTTTCTTAGTTCAAACCCTGTAGTAGATATCTGATCTTTTAAGGATTCTCCGCCAAAATCTTCTAAAACCATTGCTAGACCATTACTATACCCATTGTCGTAATTGATTAATTTATGGGTTTTGATTACACCTGCAATATTCAAATTTTGGATAATTTCGTATTCGTGCTTGATCTGAGCAATCTCTTTGACAGTAGGATACTCTGCTTTGAGCAGTTTAATCACAACTGAGTCTCCGTTAGCTTTGCAGTATGCTCGATAAATTACTGTGGCAGTAGCTTCATAAATTAAACTGGTAATACTGTACTCCGGGATACGAGCAATTAATTTAAACACTATTACTTGCCTGAATGTTGTTTTACAATGGATTTTGGCTGTTCCTATAATAATTCCCAAAATTCAAGTCAAGTTAACTCTTCAAATCCTAGTTAAGCCCAGATCAGCGGCTTCCAAAATTATTGCGTGAAAATTGGAGAGCAGACATCGGACTCTTATAAAAGTACTCTACTGATTTATTTCTCTCACTAGAGTATTTAAAGGTATATCTATATTTATGCATATAAATATTAATTTATTTAAAAGTAAATATTTATACTAGACATGTTGGCATAAATAATTATTGTTGGGATAATACGGGGAGCAGGGAGCAGGAGAAGAAAGAGTTTGAGCCTTATTTACTGCTAATTTAATTGGTTTGCTTCATGCTTTCTATGGCATTGGTACATTCTGTGGGCCGACAATCGCCACTACTTTGCTAGCACAAAGCATGAAAAGTTTTTCTTTATCACCCCATATATTTGACCAAAGTCCGATCCTATTAGCCCGAAAATGATTTTGTCCTGTTGCATCTCCAATTACAAAATATGCTTCGACAGTCAAATCAAATTCCAAATCATCGACCTCTGTTTCTATGATGTTACAGTTAACGAGTATTAAGGTATCTGGGTTAACATTTACTACTTGCTCTTGGCGTTTTAATAATTTTTGTAATCCGAAACCAGTTAATAGCTGGGAATTTCCCTCAAGGGCTTGTCTTTGAATTGATGGTGAATAACGAGTTTTTAACTCTTGCGTGATTAAAGTCCAACTCTACTGCGATCGTCACCAGGGCAAACGCATCTAAAGTATAAGAATCCTTGTCCATACGGGAGAAGTTCCGTAAAGATTGCACAATCGTTTGAATCCGGACTGCTCCAACTTGCATTGAGGAAAATAACTTGGGTAAATCTTCTACTAGGAAATCTAGGGGGAGCATCCAGTTTTGGCAGAAACACTCAAATAGCAAGTAAACCATTGAGATAAGCGTAAGCGTTCAGAAAGAATTTGATTGACACTTTCAAGATTCCACTGTGCCCCAGATATTTTAATCCTTGTGCCAATTTGTTTAATCGCAGACTCAACTGCCCCAGAACCAATGGAACAGACCTGTTCAGCCTGGTAATAGCTGTAGTTGACAATGCGAGAGCGATGTTTTTCTAGGTAGGGGACTTCCAAATAAAAAAATAATCAATCGTTTTGGTAAGCAGAGGGAGCGGGGGGAGCTGGCGTTGCAGGGGGAGAAGAAATCGGATAGTCGTATTGGATTACAGGAATTGAGTAATTTAATTTTTGGAAGTCCCTTATCCTCTAAGAAAATGGGAAGCGATCGCATCATTCAAAGCCCAGTCATCCCAACTGGGCTTTTGAGTTTGAGAACTATTGTCATTTTTTCCCAGAGGAAAATACTGAGTGCGAATCGTCCTCAGTCAGCACGATTGTGGATTACTTATCAAAATATTATTTTGCAGAATAACTCTTCCTAGAATTTCTATTTTGATAAGTGATGTCTGTTAGTACTGCTTCATCTCTGGTTTTGAGGATTCCGCCGCCACTGACGGAACACCCAGCTTCAGTTTACCTATCAACGCTTTCGCCGGGGTCAGAACCGACGATGAAGCGGAGTCTTAATCTGGTTGCACAGCTGCTGACTAATAATGAAGCAGATTACTTAACTCTCGACTGGTCAGCACTCAGGTACAA
>NZ_JBALCP010000061.1:0-137973 GCF_036919675.1 Nostoc sp. | reverse complement strand
ACTATTTTTTCTCGAAGATCGACAGAATATGACTTCATTTAAAAGTATTTGTATTTTAATTTAGTGTACCTCATAATAGACGCAGGTGCTGTAACTAATTTATCAGCCAACAGCAGGAATTTTACTGTTTTGTTGGCTGCTACTTATACGTCAACCAAAAAGTTTTTTATAAGTCAAGACAGAGGACATTTCAGGTAAATACAGAGAGGGAGCAAAACAACCTATTAGTTAGCATTTAAGGCGATACCACAAGCTCAGAAGCAAGCGATGTTTGGCGACAAGCCTTATAAGCGTCTAAGCTCTTAAAGCAATGGTGAATACTCCTGATTCACTATGGCTGAAACTCTTGTTTTTACGTTGGGTTTCAAAAGTTTGTGGACAACTTGTTTTTGCTTCTGGCTACCGCCATAAATGTTTGCACACCAGTTAACAAGGCCAAAAAAGCTATGACCACAAAATGGCTAACACCAGAACAAGCCATTGTCAAAGCCAATCTCACTGTTACATCTGAAACTTTAAAATCTTACATTTCAGAACCACAGGGAAAAATCACTGCTGAAGAACAATTCCAAGCTCTAGGATTGCTATTTGACAGGGAACGCCTGCGTGCAGGTAAAGCTAACTTTTTGCAACTTTTAGAACCAGTAAGTGATGAAAATAGCTACGCCGAAGATGAAATCGACTCTCATCAGTTAAACGACGATGACATACAAACATCTGCTACCAACACTGTAAATCAATTAGAACCATTTATTTTCGAGCAATGCAAAGTTCAAATCGTCATCACTTTACTACCTAGAGGACAAACAGGAGATAGACCTGTAATTATTGCTGCCAGTAGTCACGGTGATTTCCCTGTGGTTGCCATGCTCTATCAAGACGAACTGGGTGATTTCCCCCCTGCAATTGTTCAACTACTGGACGAACTGAAAGCCGATTTTCCTAATCGCCAAATTCGCCGGAATATAGCCCAGACTAAAGTTGTCAAAACCAATAAAGCACAGACTTCCCAGACTCTAACTCGCACTGAAACTGCTAGCTCAGATACTACTAAACCAGCCAGTAACACTACGCAAATCTCACTTTTTTAAATGCCATGACTACTACAAATAGTAACAAATTACTCGTCATCTACGAAGGTCAACAACACTGGATTCCAGAAGCGATCGCCATTAATGACCAATTCCTACGGGATGCCTTCACTCCTCTTTGCGCTGAACTGGCAAACGCAGACATTGAGCGGAAACCAGGAGAACCCATCCACATCATCAAGAAGCCCGGTAAAAAAGGTACTTCTTCTCTAGATTGCCTGATAGTGGCTCCTGAAGAAATCAACCCCGCAGTCCAAATGTGCTACCAAATGCGTCAACGTCAGGTCATCACTGGAATTGACTGGCAAAATGCAGCACAGCTATCAGCCCAGATTGAAGAGGCGATCGCATCTGGAACAGAATTTTCTGAGTCACTCAACCAAACCCTAAAATCCCTAACAGCCTGCACTCCTACATCTAGCGTTATCCTTTAGCTTTAAGGCTGCTAGATCATGAAACCAAAAACATCTGGCTAGACGAGTACGCGGACGATTATTACTACCAACCTGACAGCACATCTCTGCCTTGGTCAAAAGCATCAATTAACTTCCTGACCAGAAAATGGCAGCAAGCCAGCCGAATGCTGAACTGTGCAACCGACTTAATTGATTGGCTAGAAGCAGACTTGAAACCTCATGCTCAAATCCTACTACAAATATGGAAACAAGCATCGAAACCACATTAAACGACACTACATCCACAGCAATTCTATCCGGCGAGATTCTACGAGCAATTTTGGCAGACCCTCCCCGGAAATCTCCAGTTATTCAAGCAGAATTGCTCTTTTTGGATGGTATTTATATATTCCACCACCGAGACAAAGAAATTCCCGAAGCTCATATTTACAAATGTATCTCACCCGCAGCCTTGAGAACTGCCTTCAGCAATGAACCCATTGATACCGGTTGGATGGAACCGGGAATTGTGCGCTGGGGTACGGGCAGTACAGACACATATTTGGTAAAATTCATACCGCCAGCCAATTATACAATTAACTGCGATGAACTCGGTTCTTTAACTGTTCCGCTACCTGCAATGGTGTTTGTGGGTAAGGGATTAAAATATTGGGTTTGGGCAATTAAAGACAAGGAATTTACTCCTCAATCACTAGCCTTTCATGTACCACTACCCAATGTCTACAGTTCTGGACAAGTGTGTTGGGGGGTGAACGAACCACCTGCTGCTAATAGTCTATCAATTAACCATGCTTGGAATTTGTTTATTTCCAGTATTTTCACCAACCATTTAACAATAAGGAAATCACAAAAATACCGCAACGATGTTCGTCAGCAACTTCTAAAACTGCACAAAAGATGCAGACGTTCAACTTATCCTGTATCTGACCTTGTGCCTATCGGCAATCAGAAAAGTGTCGCTATGCTTGTACAGGAAATCCTCGATGAACCCATTGCTTGAAGGCATTATTGGTTACAAAATTGTTACAACTTCATCTCTGCCAACACACACCAGCAGTGGACTAGAGTACCTTTATGCCGGAAATGGTATCTTTGCTAGAGCCATTCGTCCTGGCATAGAGGTATTAATGCCTATTTGCTTGTGTTCCCAAACTATCAAAGGGCTACCTCATCTAACACCTTATCTCAAAGTCACTCCCTTAATTCCCAAACCGCTACTACTGGAAATGTGGCGGTCGAGTTATCAAGCTGGCAATCAATTTCATGAAATTCTCTTTCACCTCCACTGTACTGATGCAGGCTGGGATTTACAAGTCCCAGAGCAAATTCAAACTCCAACTAGCTGCCAGCTAACTCATTCTGGGAGTGACTCTTCCCACCAGAAAGCGGCTGTAGACATCCATTCCCACAGTTCCTTACCTGCCTTTTTCTCTACCACCGATAATGCTGACGAATCTGGCTTTCGCATCTATGGAGTACTAGGTAGAGTTAATACCCTGAAACCAGAGATTAAAATCCGGGTTGGACTGTTTCGCCACTGTTGGGATGTACCTGCTAGAGCAGTGTTTGACATCGACCAAGACTTTTTTATGGTTGATGTCTCACTTTTATCTGGCTCCAAGTTTTACAGTACCGATTTATCGCCTGTAAATGTGATGGAGAACCTATGGAGGTGAATTTCAATTTGGCAAATGCCTTTCCCCTCACCGATACCTGTATCAACTTAACCAACCGTACTAGCACGGTGATGCCTACTATGGAGCTAAATCTTGATTTGGCAAATGCTTCTCCTGTCGTGACTGTCAACTACTCGAAGATAGAACTGTGGCTAGTTGGGTGCGGTGGTACTGGTTCTTGGTTGGCTCCTTCTTTGGTTCGGTTAGGCAGAGTTCTTTCTCAGCAAGGTAAACAGGTGAAACTATACTTTGTTGACCCCGATCGCGTTGAGTCAGCTAACGTTTTCCGACAGTGCTTCTGTGATGCAGAAATTGGACTCAACAAAGCCAAAACTCTGGCGCTGCGCTACTCCCTGGCTTGGAAGATGGAAGTTACAGCGATCGCTCAACCTTTCCAACCCGAATGGATTGTCCCCAGTTACAATGCCCTAATTGTTGTCACTGCTTGCGTAGATAATGCCAAAGCCAGAGAGTCAATTACCCAAGTACTCCAGCACAACACTCATCGCAGAGCGCCTCACATTTGGCATTTGGATTGCGGTAACTCCAAACGCAGTGGTCAAGTACTGTTAGGTTCCCATCTGTCTACTAACCCCAATGACTATGATTTTGAGGCTTTGGGCTGCTTTCGCTTACCTGCGCCAACTATACAGCAACCCGATCTACTGGTTTCACAACCAGAAGAGTTGGCAGACAACAACTTGTCCTGTGAACAAATGGCTTTGCTCAATAGCCAGTCCTTGAGCATTAACCAGCGAGTTGCTGCTGAGGCTTTTGATTATTTGTTGCAATTGACGATGGGGAAACTACGACGATTTGCTACTTATTTCGACTTAGAGAGCGGTAGCGGAAAATCTCTGTATACAACGCAAGTCAGTATTATGCAGGCGATTCTCCTGGGTCACTCCTGTGCGACGCCGATAGCGTTCGCGTAGCGTCTCGTAGAGAAGCGGTAGTGAGTCATTGAGCGTCATAGCCCGTCGTAGACATCGCTCCCCTCTTAAGTTAACAACCAAGCACTGTACAGTTGCTTCTGTACAGTGACTTCAATTAAGCAAACCAGCCCGTAAAGCTAATACAGCTGCTTGGGTGCGATCGCTTGCACAAAGCTTGTTCAAAACCCCACGTACATATACTTTTACACTTCCCAGACTGAGATAGAGTTTCTGGGCAATCTCGTTATTGCTATAGCCTTGGACAATTAACTCCAAGACTTGCATTTCCCGATTTGTCAGTGGATCTGCTTCCAGAATGCTTGCTTGCTCTGGGTCAATTGCAGAGATCGTTACTGTCTGAGTAGTATTCGGTTTCGGTTTTACCACAGCCGCCGGAGATTGACGAGTATGCTTGAGAACGATACGAGCGATCGCAGGGTCAATCCAAGACTGACCTTCATGGGTGATATGCAGCGCTTCCAGCAACAACTCGAACTTAATTGTCTTCACACAATAAGAGTCTGCCCCAGCTGCAAACGCTGCTAGTACCATTTGCTCTTTAGCAAAGGAAGTGAGCATCATTACTTTTGTCTGTGCTGCTGTTTCCGACACTAGAGATTCCCGAAACTGCTGCACCAGCCATATTCCGTCTCTATCCGGCAAGCCAATATCAACGATCGCTATGTCTGGTTTTGTACTTTGGAGCAGTTTCAAGCCATTATCTGCTGTAGCTTCATCACCTACGACTTGAATACCTTCTTGCTCGTTGAGAGAACTACGCATCCCAATCCGCGTTAAGCTATGGTCTTCAATAATTGCTACTCGAATATCTACCATCATTTACCTCAGCAGCTTGGTAACTATACTTTTTTAACTGTCGAATATGGTTTCAAGGAAAGGATTACTCCATTGGACGAAAAATTTTAGCTATTCAGCCAAAATGTGGCTATTGAGATGGAAAGCGGCATTTCAATGTTATTAAACCTCATCCAGGTTGAAACCAGTAGTTTTTACAGTATTGGCTGAAAAGTTTATATATCAAAGGCTACATATCTCAACTGGCTGTTGAAAAAGCTTCAATGTCCATTTTGAACATCGTTTAATCTGAAAATTCTCTGAAAAAATCTTCCTAAAGTATAAAAAAATATAAAAGCACTGAAGTTAAACTGAAACCACTACAGTTTATTCTGACTTGTGTCCACATCACACTTAGAGGAGGATGTAACTTATTTCTAAGCGAGAACCCTTGCTCTTACACATAACATAGCCAGATTAACAATTCATAATTACGAATTAGTAATTACGTTATGAATTGGGAATTTAGACCTCAATCATAAGATTGTGACTTGTAGAAATGGGAGACTATAACCAGTTTCTTAATTACAAATTACGTAGCTTGCTTCTCGCCGGAGGCGAGTATTACGAATTAGTAATTATGTTGATCAATGCCTTGAATTTTAGAAAAATCTGATGAATTTTCATCGCCGCGTAGTGGTTAGCATGGCGCTTGAAAATACACTTTTGACAACGAAATTTAGCTTTATTACTCTTTTTCTGTACTCAAAAGGAATTAAGTTTATCAAAGGCGTTTTATGAACACTTTCTCTTGGAATACAACTTCAGAACAAAGAAACCAAAGAATTCTGCTGGTGGATGACTCAGCTGACAGCCTCCGCTTGCTGCAAGTCACTTTGAAGCTGAAGGGATACAACGTGACCATAGCTGACAGTGGTGCTGAAGCATTGGTACAAATTGCCGAATCTCCTCCCGATTTAGTACTCCTTGATGTGGTGATGCCGGATATGGATGGCTACGAAGTTACCCGGCAAATTAAGCACAATTCAAACTTACCTTTTATCCCAATTTTGCTGGTGACAGGTTCTGAAAAATCAAGTGTCGTCAAAGGTTTAGATGCAGGTGCAGATGAATTTATTCGCAAGCCAGTAGATAAGAAGGAATTACTGGCCAGGGTGCGGGCTTTGTTGAGACTGAAACACAGTATGGACGAACAACTGTTCCTCATTCAGCGACGGGAAGATTTTGTGACTCGCCTTACTCACGACCTGCGAACTCCGTTGATAGCTGCTGACCAATTCCTGAAGTTGCTGCAAAGAGGTGTTTTTGGCAATACCTTATCAGCAATGCGTGAATCTTTAGAACAAATGGCTCAGAGTAACCAAACTTTGTTGTCAATGGTCGATACCTTATTAGAAGTTTACCAGTATGAAGCTGGAGGCAAAACTTTGGATTTCTTTGTAGTTGACCTGTGGGAATTATGTCAGCAAGTAGTGCAAGAACTAATACCTTTGGCTGATGTTAAACATTTAACTCTCAAAGCTGTCTTGATAAAGGGTACTGAAGCTTCTTTTGTTAGGGTTAGAGGCGATCGCCTGGAACTACGCCGACTTCTCACTAACTTAGTTGGTAACGCCATTCGCTTCAGTGATGCTGGGTCAGTAGAAGTTCGCCTCAATTCCACTGTTCAAGGGGTAACGATTGAAGTAGAGGATACAGGTATTGGCATGAATCCAGAAGAACAGTTACTTTTATTTGATCGCTTTCGACAGGGCAAGCATCAACGCCGGGGGAACGGTTTAGGATTATATTTGTCCCGTCAAATTGTTGAAGCCCATCAGGGGAACATCTCTGTTTCATCGACTGTTGGGAAAGGCAGTATCTTCACAGTTTATTTACCTGTGCAAACAGCTTATTCAAAAATGTTATCAGCATAAAAAGTTTGGAATAATCGAGCTTAAGGATTTGCCGGACTTAAATAAAAATTAAGCCCAAATAAAGCCTAAACTGGCTTTATAAGCAGCAAACACGTCACGGTTAAGGGCGAAAAATCGATAATACATAGCTGTTCTAAAAGCCTCTAAAGCTTCAGTAGAAGTGTTCAATGGTTTGTTTTTGCCCGCCTGCGTCTTAAGCCGCCTGTCATCTGATGCCAAAGAATAAAATCTCTATTTTTTTAGTTAAGATACATACTTTTTTAGGCTTATCTAAATTTAATTGATTTTCCGTAAAAGCCTCTTTGGATAAAGTTTTTGCTAGTTAATATAGCCTAATTGTTTGTTTAATATTATCTTCAGTACTAATAGTCACTTTTCGATTTTTCGCTAATCCTCCTAAATACTTTAATTCTCGCTTCTCTAACTATAATAAAACAGATGTATTGTTGCCATATCCTGCATCTACAATTACTATACCTGGTTGATATTTCCTCTTGAGCGTTATTTTTTCAATGTCCCATGAATCCTTTGATATGGTAAAAGTACCTCACCCTTTGTTTGAACGTTTGCGGGACATTGCTGTTTATGCTGCTTAATTGGATAAAGTCGAGCTAAGGGCTTGCACATTCGAGAGGTGCGTGTAAAAATAGGCCCTTACAGAAAGTTATTGCCTGGATATTACTCAAATACCTTCACTAGCACTAGCCAGTTGCTAACTGAGAAACCATAGTCGCTGTAGCCTTAAGAGCATCTAGTCAGCTCTATTAAAGGATGGTTTCGGGGAAAAATGTAAACTTTCATATCCCATTGAGTAGTTGGATCACTACTAATAATTAATAGTAATGGTTCAGGACATTGATAAGAATATGAATCTCCAATCTTCTGCATTTGGTTAATATCTATTTGGCTAGGATTCGGGTAGAAAAACGGATGGAAGTGCCATTCGCCCACATAATATTGCTTTTCTCTATTCCATAAGTGATTGAGCCATCGTTGGAGGCCATTTGTTCCTCTATGAAACCAATTGTGACCGCTATGAGAATCTGACGGAGCATCAGAGACGGCTGTGATCACTGCACAGTTGTGCGATTCGGTGTAGAAACCTACAAGAATTCCTCCTGTTTCTTGCACACCTGCACGAGCACACATTTTTAATAATTGAGATACTTTTCTCCTATGTATTTTTAGCCCAAATCTTTTGTCTTCCGACCAGAACTCTAAATCATTCAACTCGTATTTAGCAGTCAACTTGATGAACCCCCACAAAAGTGTCATTTGCATATAGTTGCTCAAAAACAGCTAAATTTGGTTTTTCTGGGGGCAAAACTGAAGATGATTCAATGTATTTCACTGCTATCGATGCCATCATCCACACATCATCAATCCGAGCAGGAAACACAGGATACCAGCATCCTATACCTTCTCTTGGCAATTGCTGTCCTTCATATTCTTTAAGTTCTTTTTGTAGCCACGGATTAAGCATTGCTCTAAAAGTAGCCTTAGGAAAACTATCACTATAAGCTGAAAATAAGAACAAGCGTTTGCCACCTATCCCTAATGAAATAGAAATAAATAGTTTACGACTCCCCCATAAAAAATGCTCTAAGTGGTAAAGCACTGCATCACTTCCTGTACAGTCAAGAATTATCTCAGACTGTTGAATGTCAACTTTGTCAGTTTCTTCAAGTTGAGGAAAGTTGCGGTCAATACCTACCACAGTTGCGTAGGGAGAAGTACTGTTAAGACGAGCAGCAATGCTAGTAGCTTTTTCTACTTTTAGGTAATGCAAGCTTAGGGTATGTCGTGTCAAATTCCCTATTTCCAATGTATCTGAGTCTAAGATAGTTATCTTTTGTGCATTCCCTCGACTCAACATTTCAGCAACTGCTGAACCAATGGCTCCTGCACCTAATAAAAGTATTTTCTTAGAAGCTAAAGGTTCGGGAAGCTTACCACGAGTTGCAATATGACTAATATGCCAGTTCTCTGAGTTAACCCAAACTAAATTTACATCTCCACGTAAAATTTCAGTTCTGTCTCGCTGCCAATATCCTTCTTCGTTTGTTCTGAAACCTTTAGCATTTTTTATACCTTCGGATAGAATAGGTAACTGTAGTGCTTGCCAATGTGTCTGGTATAAAAGTCCATCTATCTCAGCAGGAATCGGAAAACCAATAAGAGCAATATGGCTTTTCCCGTCACGTATGAACTTTGCAGCTATTTTTAACTGTTCATTAATGTTAATTTCCTGTTCTCGACAGACTTCTCGTAATTCTTTCCATATCAATGGAACCTGCCAGGGCTTAAAGACAGGGATTTTTTTTAAGCGTATCCATATTCCTAACACTGATTCGTTTTTCAATTCGTTCATCTCTTTCCCCCACATGAGCCTAAGTAACTCTTTGCCACGAATTGATTGAAACGATTTCACAAAAAATACATCTGGTTTTTTACGCAGCTGTACTAGGTGAACCAGTCCGACCGGATCAGGAATTTTCTGCCATTGAGTAAAAGACTCTGCACTTTCAGAGAAAGCAATTGTTAAAAAGTTTCTTAGAGGAAAATAAGGAAGCTCAAGGGGTTCGCCCGGAGAAACAAGTTTATCCTCCGAGGCAGCCACCAACCATTCAATAGCACGCCTAAAGTGCCATTCCAGTCTCCAGTAATAATCGTAGGGTTCACTATGGTAGCCTTGACGACCTAAAGCGTGAACACTGGTATCTAGGCAAAGTTTACCCTTACGCCAGGGGACTTTACTATCACCACAACTATTAAAATTTTGGTGAGGAAAAGTATGGATAAGGCCATTTTCTTTTGCTGGATAAAACCCAATATCCCCCCAAGGGTACTCTGGACTAACGAGGACATACCAGTCTGTCGATTGTGGAATAAAAGGACTTGGTTGCGAATGAATATGTATGCGGCAGTGCAATGTCCATTTTGCTACTTGTTCGCTCCATGTCCAGTCATGCAAAAGTTTAACACATGATATACCGTCAAGAGTTCTACGAGCAGCAAGAAGCTCTGTGGAAGGTATTCTCTTATCACTCACTATGCGAATCTACCTCCTTCTAGTTGAGTGACATCCTGCCGAGGGGTAAAACCACCTCCTTTAGGATCGTTACCACCCTTGCCGCCATTACCATTATTAGGAGGGGCATCTGGAAATTTGTTACCAAAGAGTTTCTGCCAATATTCAACGCTTGTGGGAATGTCTGTTGCATTATATGCAAGACGAGCAATCTTTGCCGCTTCGCATACTTGACGGTGAAACTCTGCAAAATCGTCACCAGATACACGTTTAAACACATTGTGTGATGGCACGCCATGATCTGGCAGACTGGGAGTAATTTTCAAAGAAGCGTTAATTTTGTATTGCTCGGCAATGGCTTCTAGTGTTTTGGTTACTCCTTCAGCCACTGAGGTAATTCCGTCAGGGCAACACTGTCCTATCAAGTGCTCAACAGGGTATCCTTTGGGATACTTAGGAGTTGGATGGTTTATCCTTCGCCACCACTTCAAGGATTTGACAACATTAATGTAATATTTATTACAGTTACGATTTTTTTCCCATGTCCACTTAATTTGCTCTAGGGGATGAGTATCTTGCCATTGTTCAGTATCACGATCAGGAATACGAAGGGGTGAAAGTTTCCACTCGGCTTGTATGCGTGCGGCATCCAGATAATACTTCTTGTCGGAAAATGAAATGGTAGACCTCCTTCCTACAGAAACCCAAGAAGGCACTAAGCGCCAGTCTTCATCTGCTTCAGGCGTTTCAGGAGTATCGTCAGAAATGATACTATCAGCGTTGAAGATTCCTACTTCGCTTTCAGAAGGTGCTGATGTAATGACTAAATCCAAATCGACATACGATAACTCAATAGCAAAGGAACGCCCTTGTGGTTTATACTTGCCTTTGTAATGCTTTTCTAGAAATGGAATAAATAATTCAAGTGCATCCTTAGGCGTATATTCGTTTTCACTAAGTTTAGTTACAACAATAACATCAACATCTGCCCGTTTTTCACCCTGGGGACGAATTGCAGTAGCACGACGGTAGCTGCCTTGTAGAAATGTATTGACAATTATCAGAGATAATTCCTCATCTGCCTTAAGTCGGTCTCGTAAAGTGCGATGACCAGTTTTATAGTCATTAACATGGTATTCTTGAGAACGGATCTTAGCTAGAAAATCATTAAAATAACTAGGCAATTCCATCATATTTACGGTGTAAAAAATTTTAATTTCGATTATTGATGCTCAGGCACCACAGGAGGCGGAAACATCAAAGATGGCTGATACGCACCAGGTGTGCTGCTATCAAAGTCATATTCATAGAAGATGCATAAGCCAAAGCTGCTAGCTAATTGACCGATGAAAAAGACTAAGGCATTTGGCGCAGCGACAAAAATATGTAGTATCCTTTGGCGTTCAGGAATTGTGCGATCGTTTCTAAGATGATCGCACAATTGATCAGCCAGCAGTTTAGCGTGATTTGCATCTACTATGGCTTGTGAGCTAGCCCCTTTAGGAAGCGTATAAGAAAAAATGCGGTGAACTGACAGATGTTCTTGTGCAATATATTCTTGAACGTCTGAAGTAACTGAGTGAGTTACAGAGAGAGCAAGAGCTACATCTGTGCCTTCTTCCGATATCAATTCTTGAATAAAAGTCCAAGTAGAGTACTGATCAAGATTAGACTGCGGAGATAGTCGCCAAATTTCTCGTCCAGTTCCGGTAGACTGGACGAGTGCGACATTAATCCCAGACTTTGAGTTAAGGCAATATCCAGTAGCAAAAGCAATTGATGCATGGGTGTGAAGATGCAAATGACAGCTAGAACCATAACGCAAGTTACTGGCGAGAAAACTATCTATTGCTGGGTATATTTGCTGTTGCCAGAGTTCAGGAGCCTGAATGCTACGACCATTAAAGTATCGAAGCAAATCTAGCATGGCATTAGTTTCATCTTCTAAGTTTTCAGCCCACCGAAGAAAACTGCGAATACCAACACGATAAGCATCAGGTTCAGGAATAGAATGCCCCATCCAAAGATTCTCCCTTTTGCAAATTACTTCGATTTCCTCTCGCGTAAATTCGGTTTTTCTTAACTGCACTAGTTTATGTACTAAATCATCGTATTGATTACACAAGCGCCCGTCTTCAACCGGAACAAGTCCTGCTCTGTATAATTTATCGTTAAGCAACCCACCAATTTCTTGAAGGGTTCGTCCTTGACGAATCCTCAAAGAACGCAGAATCGTGCAAAGCTCTTCGTCTGTTTCAATTCCTAAATGTTCACGCCAGGCAGCTCGTAGCCTACCCATTTTGGATTTTGGACTACCCTCAGCCAAGCGATACCAGTCAAGTCTGCCATCAGTTTGGGAGTGTACTTTTGCCAGAAGATCATCAGGATGAACCTGCCAAGGTGAATAAAGTATGAAGTGTGCTTCAGTTCCTTTAGGAGCATATTCTGCCTGAGCATTTTTTAGGCGCTGAAGTATAGACACTGATGTCGCATTAATAAAACTTGGGTCCATCATGCCTTCCCAAGTAAAAGCTCCCGCCGAAGTGACGTGAAATTTCACTTGGTAGTATTCAGCATTGAGAGGATTCCCCTCGTCATCTTCCATATCTTGGTAATAGACCACAACATCATCAAATGATTTAATATTGTTAGCTTCATAACCAACACGCACAACTTTTGGACACTCACTAAAAAGACGACAAACTTGAAACCAAAACCATCGTGCTTGATAATCATCTCCTTGAATACGAGCAGCGATTGCTCCTCTAGCCATAGTTAATTTTCTCTATCTAAATTGGCAATAGTCTGTAGCGGATATTGTCTATCTCAAAATATTAGCATCCAAACGAATAAATGTAATTTTCGCTATATGCAATCTCTGTAGAGTTGACTCTGTTGAACTGTATACTGTATGTATTTTTATTTTATTAAAGGTAACATAATGTATTCTAAATTAAAAAATATGTGATACGTTAAATTTTTATAAAATTTATGTTGATTCGATATATGGTGTTTGTAGGTAATGCTAATAAAACAACAGAAAGGAGATTAATTGGGCGAGGGTAACTACCATGACTGTTATCAATGGATTCACCAGACAAGAGACAATCGCCCTGGCTGGAACTACATCTAACCGTTTACAGTATCTTGAAAGAACAGGGCTTATTGTGCCTCAACGTTACGGCAATACCAAAAAACCAACAGTGATTTACACCTGGGAACAGGTGTTAGAAATCCGTGCGATCAAAAATCTTAGGCAAGAAATCTCACTGCAAATAGTGAGAAAAATAATCGAGTTCTTAGATGATAAAGGTTTTAATGATCAGTTAAGAGACAAAAAGTTAGTTGTTCTTAATGATGAAGTCTATTGAGTAATGCCAGATTGGTCTGATTTTCCTAAAGTCATTAAAGTGGCAGACAAACGCAATCAAGGTATTGGACAATATATTCTGATCACTATCCCGTCTCTGTTTGAAATAGTTAATGAGGTTTGGCAGGCAGCAGAAAGGTCTGAGGTGATAGACATTGACAGTTTCAAGCAACGTGCAAAAGTAAAACCAGTGCTCACCGCTTAATGTCAGATTTTCGTTAGATAAACTGATTACCGATATTGCTGTCGTCAGTTATCTTGATCCTTAGGCGTAAAAAAATATGAAGCCTCACTTTCTATAACGCACATCGACTTCACGCTTACGACCACCAGGTTTGGGGATGGTATTAACCCACTAATCAGTTCAAATTGCTCCCAGGTTAGGTTACTAAGGTAAACTTTACTCATAGCTCTCAATGGTGCTGTATCTACGTATTTACAGCTTATGCCCTGAGAGCTTCTTTTACTGCCTAACCGACTTTTCAAACATCCTCTTAAGGGAAGTTTTACCAAGATTGATCTGGTTCAGGTGGACGCCAACCACGAGTAGTTGAACTTTCATCACCTAGTCGATCAATTGCTCCAGGATCGCTATTGAGAAATTCATCTAAATCTTCATATCCACTTGGATAATAATAACCTGATGTAGGTTTGATAGGATTTTCCTTAATTATTATGCTTTCACCAGGTTTGAGATGAGCATATTCGGGGTAATGCTCATCTTGAGATATATCATCAGAAGGAACGATCAACTCATCTCCTGGTGAATCTGGGTCATCGTCATAAAGCGTTACTAATAAACCATCTTCTAGTCGTTGAATTCTTTTATTCATAAAATCTAGTGGTAGCTTAAAAATGGTGTATGTAACTTGAGCAATACAGTAGACAAAGGATAATACGATTAAAAGTGCTGTTCAGGTATTTAACTTTCTCGGAAGCCTGCTAGAGAGTCGGTCAAGTATTCGTGCTTGACGAAATACAGTTTTTGTAGGAAGTCAATTTTTTAGGGAATTGGACAAAATACAAGCAAGTCAATTGGGTGACTGAAATAGCGCTCGCTTTGAATTCAGATTGTGTCTATATTGTCAACTATTATTTATTGAGGGCTATCTAGCAGAGCTAATACCGTATAAAATAACGTCTGCCATGAAATCAGTAAATTATCCACTTGGATGATTTTATCGAGTGTAATTTCGTGCCAAGGTGAATATTGCAATCTCATGCTTGCTAGATAAGCTATCTAATAGATTATTAGTAATGGATTTAACCACTAGAGTCTTAGAAGGTTCTGGTTTGAGTATACCTATCTTTGATGGGTCGTATAACAATGGTAAGGGTAAATATTTATCTGAACCAGAAATCATTAAAAATTCTCTGCTTGAACAGATGTTTGAAGCAGAAGATTTACAATCTCTACTACTGGTTAAAATTGACAGTAAAAATCCAGATGCCAACCATTTAAGACAAAGAACCTTTCAGGATGGAATCCGACGCAAGTTAGCTTTCAGTTCTGGCAATAGTTATTACTTTGCTGATGGTTCACTGCATAAAAAAATTAGACGCTTATTCGCTACAGAACCGGATACTGCCTGTCGCTATGGTTCTTTACTAGTTAGCAATTGCTACAAAGGCTCAGAAACTTTTACAGGGCTGCGAGTTAAAATTGTGGACTTTGAAGATCCACAGTATGCTCATTATAAAACAGGAGACTGTCACGGCAAGATTTCGCCCCAACTTGCCAAACAATTGGGAGGAGAAGGCAATTGTCCATTTCAATTTCGGTTTGCCTGGAGGAGTAATTGGGCTGAACCAGATAATTTCCAGTGCCCAAAAACCAGCTTCTTATCCAAAGGTACTTTCCTGCCCGATGCCAATTTGACTGATGCCAAAGGATACGACATTATTATGGAGCGTTCCTCAATTAAAGGCATTAAAAAGTCAGAACTCAAAAACTTAATTCCCTGTGGTGACTATGAGTTTCCTCAAGCGGTAATCGGTAATCGAGGTAACGCCAAAGCCACCAGCTATGATAATAGTTGGCAGTTTACCATTTGGTACTCAGAAGAAGCAGTCAAACAAGATTTGAGCAAACCCACCGAAGAAAAAGCTAGAGAACTTGCCGAGTTGCAGCGCAATCCCTTGGTGTTGGCAAAATACATCATCCAACAATATGACAAACAACAGCGATCGCCTACGGCGGGCGTTCCGCCATCGCAGCAAGAGCAGTCAGAAGAAGCTTTTAACGAAATTGAGGGTAATGCTAACAATCAAGCACAGGAATCTCGCTGGATTTCCCTACTCCGCAGCGATAAATATGGTCAATTGATTGAAACCCCCAAATTTCGCAAGTTTGCTACCGATTACATAGCAAATCAATGGCGTGACCTAGCTATTAAGGGAGGATACAACCATAATTCGGGTATGGCAATGCCATGCGATCGCCTAACTCGTGGCACAATCTGTGTACCCCATCTACCGGAAGGAGATGTCATTCTCACCCGTTACCCCATTGTCAACTCAGACAACATCCGCCTCTACAGTAACATTCACGATCCAGAATTGAAGAAAACTCGCAACGTAGTTTGGATTCACCCCAAAGATGCCGAGGAATACCATCAAGCCGATTTTGACGGCGACCAATTAATGGTCAGCCCTGCTAGTAAACTGCCTAATATTGCTCAAGAAACTCTTCGCGCAGGTGAACCGGGACGATTTGAGCCAGTTAAACAACGCCCTAAGCTGGCGTATACGGAAATTACAGACGAAGAAGGCAACTTAAAATACAACAATTTAGCAGAGATTGCTGCTGCCAGCAGTCAAAATAAAGTAGGGCTGGTAGCAACAAACATTGGGCGTGTACAGTCATCGATGGCCAAAGACGGGGAGAATGTAGAGCGATTTGAAAAACGACAAAGGAAGCTACTAAACCGTCTATTTCAGGCACTTCAGGTTGAGGTAGATTCGCCCAAAAGTGCAGAAAGATTGGAAGATATCAAAGAAATAGGTGGGGAAAATTTGCTCGCCGATGCCAAAAAATGGTCAGAGTCTCACCCCAGTTACTTTTTTGACTTTAAGAAAGATGAACGGCTTTATCGCTCCTTTGCCATGCCTGCGGATGCTCCCGGCTCAATCAACGTCATTGCAAGAGTTGTTGTCAATCCTGTATGGGAACCAACACGCATTCGCAGCAGAGATAGACACGAGTTTCGCTACCTGTTTCCCAAAGAGACGCTATCTGTAGATGCCTTGGAATGGGCAGAAGAACTGAAAACAAGGTTTCAGCAAGCCAGAGACGAAATTAAGGAACGGGTGGGAGATGACAGGGAAGCCTTTAATGAGGAACTAGGAAAGCTCTACGAAAGCTATCGGGCGGAAATTGATGAATTATTCACCAGTCCAGAAGAGAGGTTTGTAAGTCCTGCGGACAGGCTCAGTCAATGCGTAGCGTCTCGCAGAGAAGGGGCGGCGGCATTGTGGCACACACAACACACCCGTCCAGAATTAGATCGGCATCGCAAAGACTGTTTAAAGCTGGCAGAACAAATGGAAATTACGTTTTCGTTTGAGCATGATTATGAACTGCCAAGCGTTGCATTACCACAGGATATTTATGTTTTGAGTGTTCCTTTCGGTGCAGGTGCTATTAAATGGAAAGAATCTTTAGAACAAAAGGGAATTAAATTTGATGCCACTATTCATCCTCAATTACCTCTGATTGAATTTGCTTTGAAAGACTTATCCCCCAAAATAGTTGATAAATTAGCTGCTAAATTTGGTGAAAACATTAACGATTTAGATGAACTTAATATTCCCAAGGATTTAAGAATTATCGCTCCAGCAGATCATAGTTGGGCAACATCACGTCAGGATTCAGGTGTTGGTGCTTTGGCATATAACCTGTTTACAGAGGAGGTATGTCAGCAGCTTCAGGATTTTCAGTTTGATGAAATTAAAGTGTTGGGTATCAAATACAATCACTTCGCCAATGAAAACTTTGCTAGTAAGGAATGGAAAAAGCGCAGCGTTACTCTGAAAGTGGGAGTTTTTGAGTTACCCGAATCACATCCAGAGCATTATCGTTACAACGGTACACCGATATTACAGATTGATGGCAATAATTTAGGCACTTTTGCTCCTGACAGTCCGAAACTACCGATTGGTGCTACATTTGCAGCTACTTTGCAACCAGATGGCTCTAGTATTATCCTCAAGGTTAATCCTGAGTCAATCAATCTGCCAGAAGTTTCATTACCGGAATCAGAACCAAAGTTAGATACTGCTGGGCAATTCCGAGCTATTCACCGTGAACTCTGGCGTAAAGAAATGTTTGATAATTTGGTAGGAGCGATCGCTACCACCTACGAACAGCGACAAGCCAATCAATCTGCAAGTAATGAAATTGAGCAGTTCAAAATTGGTAGTCATTGGACTGCTTATGTGCAACCTAGTGGTGATTTTATTGTGCGAAATGAAGGTAAGCGGACGATTTGTCGAGGCAATTTACAGACGGGTGAGGAAATATTTTCACTTTCAGAAGCAGCCGCAAATGAGTTAGAAGATATGATTTTAAAGAGGGAGCGATTATTTCATAGAAAACATGAGTTATCAAACAATGGGCATCATGTTAGCAGTCAGGATATAGAGTTGAACTGAAGTTGCAAAGGAGATCATCTTCCACGCCGCCTGTACCAAATCCTGACAAATGGTCGAGTGAAGCGATCGCTCTTTAACGGAGTAACATCCAAAGGTAATTGAACTGTAAAAGTGCTGCCTTTACCTAATTCGCTTTGTACATTTAAATTACCTTTATGTGCATGAGCAATAGCTTGAACAATGGCTAATCCCAAACCAGAACCACCAGTGTGACGAGAGCGATCGCTATTCACCCGATAAAAACGATCAAAAATTCGATTCAGTTCATGTTTCGGGATACCAATGCCTGTATCTTGAACTTTAATTACAGCATTATAGTCATTGCGATCTAATAAAACTGTTACTTCTCCCCCTCTGGGTGTGTATTGAATTGCATTGACAATTAAATTGGAAACTAAGCGATAAAGCTGATCAGAATTACCTATAATATTCAGAGGTTCATTCAATTGTATCAAAGATGTCAGCTTTACCTCTGTGGCAGTTGCGATCGCTTCAAATTCCTCAATTAAATCACTAACAATATCTGTTAGACAACAAATTTCATATTGTAACTTTTGGGCTTGTCTATCCATACGTGCCAACATTAATAAATCAACAACTAAAGTAGTTATTCGCTGATTCTGACGCTGTATAGTTTGCAAAATATCCCGTGCTTCTTCTTCGTCTATTTGAGACATTAAAAGTGCTGACTCCACAGTTGCACCTGTTGCAGCTAAAGGCGTTCGTAATTCATGGGCTGCATCTGCTGTAAACTGTTGAATTTGCCGATAGGATTGATAAATTGGCTGCATAGCTAATGCTGATAACCACCAACTAGCAGCAGCAATCATACCCATTGCAACTAGTAGCCCTAACACCAAAATTAGTTTTACACTATCCAAGTAATGATTAAACTCTTGTAGACTTCGCCCTACCTGCATATATCCCCAGTCTTGATAATTTTGGGTATGCAATGCTAGGGTAATTTGATGGTAATCCTTACCTTTACTATCTTTGAGAAATTGCCAAATTTTTGGATCAAAAACATCAGGTAATCCCTTGGGATAATAACCAGCATTAGCAATTAATTTTCCTGAAATATCAAAAAAACGTATATAGTAGCTAGTTTTAGTAACAATACCAAGAAGATGGCGTTTAGAATGGGGATGTTTTTGAATACAATTAGTAGCTTGAATTCCACAGTTATCTAGATTTGGGAATAACTGATGCGCTAAAGGTTTCAAATCTCCAGGTGACTGTAATTTTAGTTCAATGCTATCGTGCAGTGTCCCCCCTACAGATTCGATTTCACTATCTAAAGCCACCACATGAGCATGAAACACTGCTCGATAAAAACCGAAAGCAGATATGCTTAAAATTAAACCCATAACGATCGCATAATACAGAGCTAACCGAATACGGGTAAGTCGAAACAGCTTATTCTGATTCATTGGTGAAATTCAGACGATACCCCATACCATGCAAAGTTTCTATCAAATTAGGACAGTCGCTATTGGTAAGTTTGCGACGTAACAAACGTATTTGCGCCGCCACTACATTGCTACTAGATTCAGCATTAACTTCCCAAATTTGATTACGAATTTGTTCAGTAGTGACAATCTGCTTGGAATGCTTCATAAAATATTCCAATAGTTGGAACTCTTTATTAGTTAAAGGAATGCTTTGCTGTTCGCCTATAGTATTTTGTCTTACAACTGTACTGTTACCATAATCTAGAGTCAAGTTACCAACAGTTAATTGTTGAGGTTGGAAATGTGGAGAGCGACGCTGCAAAGCCCGCAATCGTGCTAGCAATTCTACCATGCCAAAGGGCTTCACTAAGTAGTCATCTGCACCCGCATCTAAGCCAGTAACTTTATCTTCCATCCTATCTTTAGCAGTTAGCATCAAGACAGGAAGGGGATTTGCTTGAGAACGCAATCTTTTACACAGTTCTAAACCGCTAATTCCTGGAAGCATCCAGTCAAAAATTGCTACTGTATATTGTGCCGAACTATTTTCTAAGTAAGCCCACGCTTCAGTCCCATCTATTACCCAATCAACTAAGTACTTTTGTTGATTTAAGGTACGCTTGATAGCAGTCCCTAAATCTGGCTCATCTTCGACTAGCAGCACCCTCATATCAAATTCAGCAGTTTAAGGTTCGTTGTAAATTTGTGATGTAAACATAGGCTGTAATTGCAATAGGTTTTTACCCTAATAAATAATCTCACAGAAGTTTATTAAATTAGGATGAAAACCATATTGAATATCATAACTTGTAGCTTAATAAAGACGAAACCAAGCTACACCTATGGGAATTTCTGCATTAAGACCAACCTCTTTAGCTGAGAAGCTGTAGACAGAACCATTACCAATACTTCGTCTTTTTATTTTATTAAGGTCAATTCTCAACTTAGTGTTAGGAGCAACTTGTTCGCGGAAAACTAGTAGTATTGTTTGACCGTTAATAGATATATTGGTGTTAATCTTATGTTCATTTTCATCAACAACATCAATATTGCTAACGTCATTACTCACAGTTACATTACTTGGAACTTTGATAATTATTTGGGTAAGAGCGTTGCTATTTTTGGGAACGTGTAAACGAAAAGTATGTCTAAAAATTCCCCAGCGTGTGGGAGGGAATTGTGTATTTCCATCAATATGGATAACTCTACCATCATCTGTTCTAGTATTTGCATAGCTAGGAGTAATAATAGCTGTGCCACTCAGAGTCAATATAACAGCGTAAATCAATAACCTCTTCATATTTACCTCCAAAATAATTAAATCCGTTAGCTAAAGTGCAGGTTCATGTTTTGTTAGTGAATCTGCTCTTAATAGATAGATCAAAATTGGGCAAAACCACAAAATACTCCCTTTATATAGCTATTAATCAGGATAAATAGGCAGTTAATTTGCCATTGTCAGGTTCAAATTTTCGGTGATGTTCTTGCTGAAGAGATATGCTACCTCTATCTAATAGCATGACAAGTCCTAATGAAATTAGGATGAAATTTTCATACTTGTAACTAAAATATATAAATAAAATAAAGCTTGCAGAAAAATCTCATAATCTGTTAAATAAAGTCTTTATCATACCTAAATAAAATCAGGATGAAATTTACACATTTTCTGAGGAATAAATTCGCATCATGCCATTAGATAGATGCTCTTACGCCGACAATCGTCTAACGTAAAGTATTAGAAGTATAACTACAGCTTCATAACTGATTCATTTAGTTAGGAAGAAAATTATGACTCAAACTACGAATCTATCTTTAAAACTTGCATTCAAGCTTATTTAGAATGCCCTGGATCTGAATATATGCTACCCAATTTACCTTTGAATAAAAGTCATTAAAATGAATAACAAAGTTTTAACTTACAGTCTTGTTACTCTACTGACAAGCGGTACTATTACAGCTTTTTCCATTATTGAGAGCGCCAAAGCTAGCGATCGCAATCAAGTTAAAGCTCCTAATCCAACCAGTACAAGCCCTATGCCTAGTGGAATGAACATGAGGGCTGATGTAGATAAGTCGTTTATTGAAATGATGATTCCTCATCATCAAAGCGGTATTGAAATGGCTCAAATGGCTTTGAACCGAGCTAAAAGCCCTGAAGTCAAAAAGCTGGCGCAATCCATAATTTCAGACCAAACCCGTGAAATTCAGCAGATGCAAACTTGGTACAAGGAGTGGTATGGCAAAGAAGTCCCTAAAAACGTCATGAACATGGGTACAGGTATGGGCATGGGTAGGGGTATGAATATGGGTGCAAGTATGGATATGGGCGAAGCAATGAAAACTTGTATGCAGCAGCAAAATATGGAGATGATGACAAGCTTGCAAAATTCGCCTGACTTTGATCAGGAATTTCTCCGTCAAATGACTCGCCATCACCGAATGGCGACAATGATGGCTGGTATGGTTGCCAACAGTGCTAGGCACACCGAGGTAAAAAATTTAGCTCAATCCATTGTCAAGAGTCAAAGTACTGAAATTGCTCAAATGCAGCAGTTGCTCCAACCAATGAATACTCAAAATCGAACGATTAGGTAGTAACTCAATTTCTCCAAAAAGGACTGAACTAGCTGAAAGTGTGATACTTTTGACTTCATTAAAAAGAATTTTGCAAAATCCCTTGACTCTCTAGCCAGCTAGAGAGTCTAAGATAAATTCATGAAGTAAGAGATTTCAGACAATCTCAAGCTGTAGTGGTTTTTTAACTCATGTCAAACCACAGATAAATATAGACAAACTATCTTTATTTATCTATGGTTTTTCAGCTAATCATTTTAGGAAAAATCTATTGATTAAAAGTAAACCTGCCGTTTACTTTTTCACCTTTAACATCAGCAGTAATTTTTACCTGATATTGACCAATTGCTTTTTCAGTTAACTGTGCTGTGTAATGTTTTCCACTAGCATCATAAGCAAGAGGAACTGTCTTTTGTTTTCCATCAGGTAGCTGAACTTGAGCCGTTACTTTTGCATCAGGTACTGTTTGGTGATTGTCACCTTTTAGCACGTATAAATCCATGTGAGTTGCACTTGCTTCTTTCTCAGGAACAAATTCTAGATGATAACTTCCTGTCTCTACAACTTGGCCTCCATGAGATTCACCATGCTGGCTATCTGTTTTAGTAACAGGTGAAGCTGAAACAGATGGGGTCTGGGCGCTTGAGGTAGAAGCGGCTGGACTATTTTCTGTATTAGCTGCTTTATTATCGTTACTGCAAGCTCCTAAAAATAGTAGTCCTACACTTCCAAGAATAATTAAGCTAGATTTAAGTGATTTCATTGGTTTATTCCTCATTTAAAATGTGTTGATAATTGAGATAAGATTTCTCTGGCAATCCAGTCTTTGCAATATTTTTAGATCCTGGCATTGAGTCTATATAAAGTTTTTAATCCACCTCCCTGAATAAAACATCAAAGTTGTTCATATAATTGACTCCTGAGTAACTTTAATATCGTATATTCTTGTAGTCTTATTCGGAACTAAAAACCTCCCAAATAGCGAATATAAAGCTGGTAAAACTAATAGTGTTAAAGCAGTAGAAGTAAATAAGCCTCCTAACACTACCACAGCCAAAGGTTGCAAAATTTCTTTACCGGCACCAGAACCAATCACTAGCGGAACCATACCTAGTGCTGACGAAAGTGCTGTCAGAAGAATTGCAACTAATCTTTCCATCGAACCATCAACAATTACTTGTTTAAGTGGTATTCCCTCAGCGAGGCGATGATTATAGTTATCCACTAACAGTAATCCGTTGCGAGTAGCTACACCAAATAGAGTGATAAAACCAACCATCGAAGCAACGGAAATAATACCACCACTCAAGGCCACAGAGATAACCCCACCAATTAATGCCAGTGGCAAGTTAATCATAATCATGACTGTGGCAGGAATTGACTTGACAGCAAAGTATATCAGTACGGAAATCACTGCAAAGGCGATCGCACCTGCAATAATTAATGTCTGCGTTGCTTGTTCCTGTGCCTGAAACTGACCGCCAAACTGCACATAGTAACCTCCAGGTAGTTGAATTTGTTTAACGCGATCGCGTACATCTTTAATTACAGAACCCAAATCCTTCCCAGCAACGTTGGCAGAAACCACAATCAGCCGGGAAACATTTTCACGATTGATGGTACTTGGCCCTGTGCCATAATCAACTTTGGCAACCTGGGATAAAGGAATTTTCTGCCCGTTGGGTGTATCTACCAACAAGTTACCAATGACATCCAAATTATTACGGGAGCTATCTTGCAACCATACAACGAGATTAAACGTTTGTTGCTTCTCCAACACCTGGGAGACTACTTTACCATTCAATCCAGTCTCTATCGTTTCTGCCAATTCACCCACAGTTAACCCATAACGAGCCGCCGCATCACGATCAAATTGAATTTGAATCTGTTTAACCGGAATTTGGGGTTCTAATTGCAAATCCACAATGCCAGGAATACCATTCATCGCCGATTGTACTTGTTTCCCAAGGGTGCGGAGTTCTTCTAGTTCAGACCCGTAAATTTTCACTGCGATCGCACTTCTCACGCCAGAGAGGATATCATCTATGCGGTGGGAGATAAATCCACCAATATTAGTTGCCACACCAGGAAGTTTTTCAAACTCTTTGCGGAGTGCTTCAATAGTTTTTTCCCGGTTTTTTGCTCCTTCTTCGCTAATCTGCACATCCAACTCGCCAAAGTTTACCCCAGCCACTTCAGGATCTCCTTGAGCAAACCCAGATCGTAAGGCAATGAAATCAAAACGGCGATCGCTTTTAAGGGCATCCATCACCGCCAAAGCAGCTTGGTTAGTTGCATTCAGAGATTCACCAGGCAAAAGAACCATTGAATTGACCAAAGAACGGTCTTGAAATTCAGGTAAAAAGACTTTTCCCAACCCAGGAAGAATAATTATCGATGCAATAAACCCCGCAAGTGCCACCCCTAAAATCACCTTGGGGTAACGAATCGAGAACTTCAACGCTGGACGATAAAATTGATGTGCTTTGCCCTCAAGCCAAGTTTCCGTACTTGGTAAAGGTTGATTTGCTAGTAATAAGGCACATAATGCTGGAGTTAGTGTTAATGCAACTAAGGTAGAAGCGAGAATCGATAACAAATATGCC
This sequence comes from Nostoc sp., assembly GCF_036919675.1. Classification (GTDB taxonomy): domain Bacteria; phylum Cyanobacteriota; class Cyanobacteriia; order Cyanobacteriales; family Nostocaceae; genus Nostoc. The sequence goes on along the minus strand of NZ_JBALCP010000061.1, from coordinate 113,438 downwards.
ATTCCCATCGGCGTAAAAATTCGACCTTCCACGCCAGACAGGACGAAAATCGGTGCAAAAACTACTGCAATAATCACAGTGGACAATAAAACACTGACACGCACTTCCACTGAACCGTCAAATACAACTTGTAAAGGATTTTTCGGGTTCCCTGCTAGTTGGTTTTCTCGCAATCGGCGGTAGACGTTTTCCATATCAACGATCGCATCATCCACCACTGAACCAATAGCAACTACCAGTCCACCCAAGGTCATTGTATTAATACCTTGTCCAGTCCAACTCAGAATAATCATGCCTAATAGTAATGACAAAGGCATCGCACTAAGGCTAATAATTACGGTGCGCCAGTTCATCAAAAAGATAATCAGGATGACTGAAACAATAATGATGCCATCGCGTAAGGCTTCCTCAACGTTTTTCACCGAAGCTTCGATGAATAAATCTTGGTCAAAGGTTTTAGTAACCTTGACATCCTCCGGTAGCCCTGGCTTAATCTCCTCCATTGCTGCTTCCACAGCTTTGACTACAGTGGGAGTATCTGCCGCAGGCTGCTTGGAGACAGTTAAAATTACTGCTCGTTTCCCTTGAAATAGTCCATCTCCTCGTCTTAGTCCTGGGCCAATTTTGACTTCTGCTACTTGTTCCAGTAATACGGGTGTACCTTTAGTCGCTTTGATAACTGAACGCTTGAGTTGATTAATCGACTCTATTCGCCCAATTCCCCGAATTAGTGTTTCTTGATCGGGAGTAATCAAAAATCCTCCCGGCACATTGACATTAGCATTCTGCACTGCTTTGGTGACTTCTGGCAGCGAGACATTGTAGGCTTTAAGCTTGTCTGGGTCTACCAAAACTTGATATTGCCGCTCATCGCCTCCGTAGAGAAAAACATTACTCACCCCCGGTACAGCCAGCAAGCGATTTTTCACATCCCAATTAGCAATCCGCCACACCTCCATCATGTCAGTGCTTTCAGCAGAAAAAGCATATTTAACAGCCCATCCCAAGGGCGAGTTAATAGGCAAGATTTCTGGCTGTTCAACTCCTTGTGGCAGTTTTACCCCTTGTAATCGCTCTGTTACTAGTTGGCGATCGCGGTAAATATCAGTATCCCAGCTAAAGACAGTTTTTATAGCAGAAATCCCAATAGCAGATGAAGATCGCAGAGACTCTAATCCAGGTGTGCCATTAATCGCGCTCTCAATTGGGCGAGTCACTAAAGACTCAATTTCTTCTGGTGCTAAACCGGAAGCTTGAACTTGAATTTCCACTTGCGGCGGAGCGAAGCTAGGAAATACATCGAGGGGCATTTGTGTGATGACACGCAATCCCCACAAACTAATTAATATCGAGGCAATAACGATTAGCCACCTTTGGGCGATCGACCATTTAACAATGGTATTGAGCATTTTTGAGACGAATCAAGGGTTTTTTGCTTGAAGATACAGTGAATCTATCTGGGATAATTTGTAATTTGAACAATCTGGCACTGTATCTAATGTCTCAAATGAAGATGAAATCAGGATGAAATGCAGTAAAATTTAGTTTGAATCATGAATAATTAACGTGAAAATATCATCTTGAGTGCGATCGCTAATATTGCAACTCCAAACACCTTTTCTAAAACAGCATTAGACAGCCCAATCGCCAGCTTTGCACCGAAAAGACCCCCGAAAAGAAAGCCTACACAAATAAAAGCTGCTATTTTTAAATCTACATAGCCTTGTTTATAATATGTCAACGCGCCAAGCAACCCAATGGGCGGTACTAACAAGGCTAATGTTGTACCTTGTGCTTCGTGCTGTGACAATCCAAACCAAAAGACCAGCACCGGGACAATCAAAACCCCTCCACCAATGCCAACCAGCCCACTTAAGAATCCCGCTAATACGCCCAACAGTAAATAAAGCAAAATGTTAGTCATAGTCTCTCCTCTTGTCTGCACTAATGCACGACTAATAAAATTACACCAAGGGAAGTAGCACTAATAAATATCCACAGCACCACTCCCTGAAGCATCGGTTTCCAACCAACCGCTTTCAACATCCGTTGTGATAGCCCTGCACCGATTAGAAACAGCGTTAGCGTCAAACCCGCTTCTGAAACGTGTGTTACCACTGGCGACCAAGCAGCAACTTCTGGAATAAAAGTCCGCACTACAGAAGCAAGGATGAACAAGCCAATAAACCAGGGGACTTGGGGTTTATGGATCGCACTCTCACCCGAATTTGCTTGCTGACGTTGAAATATGTAGCTTGCTGCTGCTGAGATAGGTACAATCCACAGAGCGCGGGAAAGTTTGACTGCTGTGGCTGTGTATAGCGCACTCTGACCATAATGTGATGCTGCACCGACTACACTGGAAATGTCATGGATTGCTATACCCGACCAGGTTCCAAATTGTGCCTGAGTCAAGTGCAGCGCGTGTCCTAGAGGTGGAAATACGAATAAAGCAACAGCGTTGAGGACAAAGACAGTCCCCATTGCTACAGAAATCTCGCTTTCGGCTGCGTTAATTACTGAACTAACAGCCGCGATCGCACTTCCACCACAAATAGCTGTTCCGGCTGAAATTAAAGCAGAGGCTTTGATGGGAATTTTCAACCATTTCCCTAGAAAATAGCCGAGAATGAAGGTTGCTGTAATGCTACCAATAGCAAACAAAGCACCGCTTGCACCTGCCTTTAGCACAACTGCTAAGTTCATCCCAAAGCCGAGTACAATTACAGATGCTTCTAGTAAATATTTAGCGGCTGGGCGGCTAATCCGATGAAATGGGTTCTCGTGAGTCAGCGCCAAAAGAATCCCCAACATCAGTGCTATTGGTGGTGAAGCCCAAGGGGTTAGACAAAATCCAGCCGCTCCCAAAAACACAATTTTTCGATACAAGAGTTTTTGTTCTGAAGTTAGTTCCGGTATCTGCACTCTCTTGTTCGTCCTAATATTTTGTTTCATATCAACCTCCTATTAAGGGTTGATATAACTCTAGGTGGTTTAAATAATAGAAGCAAACGTTCCTAACTATTTAAACGATAGGTTTAAACTATTAAGATAGACATCCAGCTATTCCGCAGATTGAGCCGATACTAGCAATTGCTCGAACACTTGGGAGATCCGGGTTTGAAAGCGTTCTCGATGCTTTAATAAAAAGAAAGGTCGTGAGAGTGGGTCTGGATCATTAGTATTTCTCGCAACACCTGTAACTTTAATACAACGAAGCATATCAAGACGTAGTTCTTTAATAATAATCAGGTTAGAAATAGCCGCAGCTCCTACCCCACTCTCAACGGCTGCTTTGACCATATCACCGCTTTTCATTAACAAAATTACATTTAACCGTGATGGTTCAATACCCCACTGTCTTAGCACTTGCTCAAACTGCTGACGGGTTCCTGAGCCTTTTTCGCGCATTACCCAGGTAGTGTTTGTTAATTCTGTTACCTCAACTACCATTTTTTCAAACCAAGGATGAGATTGACCGACAACAATTTGTAGACAATCTCCGCCGACAATTTGTTGTTCCAGAGAAGCTAAAACCGATGGTTCAACTTCCCCTTCTACTAGACTGAGGTCAAACAATCCTGTAACTGTTCCTTGGCTAATTTCAGTAGTGTTACCTAATGTACAATCCACAGAAATATGAGGATAATCTTGCTTAAACAAGCTAATGAAGTGGGGAAGCCAGTAATTACCTATAGTTTGACTTGCACCTAACTTGAGTTCACCCCGTTTCAAGTCATTTAGTTCTCGCAATCCTCGCTCAGTTAACTCCACCTGAGTCAAAATTTTTTGTGCTTCTACTTGTAGCATCTTCCCAGCAAGGGTTAGTTCAATGCGACGACCAATTCGATTAAACACTTTGACTCCATACTGTTCCTCAAGGCTTTGGATGGCAGCACTTACAGAAGGTTGAGTTATGTAAAGCTCCTCGGCGGCGCGAGTAAAGTGCAAATGCTGCGCCACCGCCAGGAAAATCTGTAACTGGTCAATGGTCATCCTTGCCATTTGTGAAAGCGTTAAATTCCTTATATTAAGACTATATGGGATTGCGATATTTTTATTGTTGAGTATTTTTAGTAATGATTATGATTTTTGACTCTTCATTAGGCGGATGATGGTTATCATCTAGGTTTGTAGAATCATTAGAAGAATCTTCTGGTAAGCTGTAGGTAAGTTCTGATGTTACTGGAACCAGTTGATGATTGCTGCGACGACCCACCATAAAAGCTACTAGAGCTATTGCAGCACCTCCACCTGCTCCTAGCAACCACAAAGGTACTGTTTTAACCTCTGTTGTCTGCGATGGAACTTCTGTATGTTCCGAGGCTTTTATCTGGGTACCACCTCGCAGAGATTGGGCGTAGAGTTGTGGTGCGCGTTGGGTGACAATCATATCTCCCTCAAATAAGCCACTCTTGACTTCAACCATATCGCCAGAAGTCTGGCCTAATGTGACTTCAACTGTTTGGTAAGCATTACCACTCTGCACATAAACAACTTTTTTACCATTCGCGTCTACCATTGCTGAGGTAGGAATAGCTGAAATAGCAGAGGACGTTTGGTCTGTTAAAACTTCTAGTTCCGCAAACATTCCCGGTTTGAGTTGTCCGCGTGAGTTCTCTATCTCTGCTTGTACTGGTACAACTCTTGTTTCTCCCTCCACCACCGTACCAATGTGAGAAATTTGACCAGAAAAAGTGCGATCGCTCACACTAGCAACTTTTAATCTAATTCTCTCACCAATTCTTACCTTACCTAAATCTTTTTCATAAATGTTAGCTGTAGCAAAAAGCCGACTATCGTTGACAATCGTCATTAATTTGCCACCAGCATCATTAAAAGTTTGACCAATAGTCACTTCTCTATCAGCAACCTTACCAGATATAGGAGCAGTTATTGTTACTAGTCCTTTAGAATTTGGGAGATTTCCCAGTTGAGCAAGTCGAGTTTGATAACTAGTATTGCTGCGATTAATATTTGACTTTGCTAGTTGAACTGATGCTTGAGCGCGTTTGAGTTGATTTTCTGCTGCGATAACGTCCCTACGGCTCTTCGCTTTAGTAAGTTCGGCTTTTGCTTGTGCTAGCTGAGTTTGAGATTCCAAAGCATTGCGACGGGGTAAAGCGCCATCATCAGCTAACTGCTTATCTTTGTTGTACTTTTCTTGAGCAAAGTCAAGTTGACTCTGTGCTTGGGCAATTTCAGAGTCAGCTATTTGTTGATATCTTTCGTAATTTTGTTGAGCCAGTCTTAAATCAGCTTCGCTGTAGTGTAAATCAGCTTGAGCTTGTGCTAATTTGTTCTGAGATTCTACGCGCAATGTCACTAAATCTGGGCTGGTTACAACAGCAACAGGTTGACCTTTTATTACTGATGCCCCAGGTTCCACTAACAATTCAACTACTTTCGCTCCTTGAATTGGGGTAGTCACTTCTACTTTTTGGCTGGGAAGAGTCTCTATTTGTCCAGTAGTTTTGATACCAATGGCTAACCTTTGACGTTGGACAGGCTCGACTTTAATCCCTAGACGTTTGGCTGTATCGGCATCAACCTGAATAGAATTATTAGTTGAAGTGGCTTCACTTCCTCCTTGAAACTCATTTCCATGTCCGCCATGAGCCATAACAATTGTAGGACTTGCTAATAACAGCAGGCTCAGGAATGTACCAGAAACACAAGCAATAGCTGTAGGTGTTTGGGAACGCAGAGAGTTAGACATTGCTATTAAAAGTCCTTGAGTATGGGAGAGAGGATATTGCGAACGGTCAAAAGTACTTTTAAGTTTTAGAAATACACTCTCTTACTAGTCTTTCATTCAGAAATGAAATTAGGATGAAATCAAGTTTTGACCGCTCTCAGAATCACATCACTCTAAACACAACTGGAATTCAAGAAAGCAAGTGTTCTCTATTTGGCATTGGATACTTGCATTATGCTTGACATAGATACTTTTGCTTCTCTTCAGGTGACGCTCTTAACGTCGCTAACACTGAGTTCGCGGAACGTCTCAGTGTTAGCGTTAGCGTCTCCATACCCCTCCGGGGAAACAAGCTACGCGTAGCGCCCCGTAAAGCCTGCGGCATAGCTACCTTCGGAATTGAATTTTTTGCCAAACCTCGTCGCAACATGAAAAATAAGCTCATGCGTCTTCATGATAAGCTTTTGTCCCGCAAACGCTCAATTATTGAAACAATTAACGACCAACTCAAGAACATTTCTCAGATTGAACACTCTAGACACCGAAGCCCCGTCAATTTTTGTGTTAACGTTTTGTGCGGATTAATCGCTTATTGTCATCAACCTAAGAAACCCAGCCTTCAACTGTAGTGGCTTTTTCCTTCATATGTTTAACCCGAACTCAGGTTAATTGAGATTTCTGATGGCTTAAGTCTTCCAGAACCCAGGCTTGGACTAAAGACAAAAATTCAAGAATTACGTTTGAAAGGCCAGGAGTCAACATTAGCCAACTGGACAACTTATAAATCGCCATTTGGTCTAGCTGTTTCCAGATCAAGCCTTGTTAGGCTAACAGAATCGGCAATCAGCTTTGAGTACCTATGGCTACCAAAACACTGACCAAACCTAAGCAAAGACAAAATTCTCAAAATCGCTCATGGGAAAACCTGACAGATCGCCGCAAACTCCGCCATATTGAAAACACATTGGATAAAGCGATCGCATCCTCAATTCAAGATGATTCTATCCAGTCCCACGAAGACTTTAAAGCCTATGTAGAAAACTACAGCCAGGAATCAGGTAAAGCCCCCATCACAGTAGAACTCTGTGTAGGAGGTGGGGATGATGACGAGATTAGAGGCTATCGCTTCTACCTCACCAGCGATCCCAACCACAGAACCAGTGGCAAGTACCTGATTAAAAACCTCGAAGGAATTACCAGCAAAGATGAAAACTACTTCACCCCTTCTAACATTGCTGAAATTTGCGGTTTTGCTGAAACAGAACTAGACGATCTCGATGATGAATTAGAAGATGACCTGCTCGATTTAGATGAAGAAAATGAAGAACTAAATGATATAAATGACGAACTAGACGACCTATCAAATGACGATTTCAATACTCAACTAGACGACCTAGATGACTTAGGTGAAGAAGACGAGCCATCTATTAGTCGTGTTAGCGCAGCCTCAAATAAAACTCAAGTCAAAACTTCAAATAAAACCCAAAGTAAGTCCCAACTGAAAACACAAACTAAAGCTCAGGACAGAGTTAATACCAACAAAACTGCTGCCAAAAACTCCAAATCCAGAGAGCCTCTAGACGAAACTTCGCGTTTAAGTGCTACAGCTGCCACCAATGGGCGAGAAGTGAATGGGGTGAATTTGGCAGGCTTAACAGGACAACTGGCATCTCTGGGAATTGCGGTAGGACAAGGTGTTTTGGAACAGCTAGCAGCCGAGGCTGATGAAAAGCGGCTTGAACGAATTCTCAAAGAACTGCAACAGCAGAATGACCGCGTAGATAACATAGCCAGTCGCCTGCAAGAAGCAAAGCCGGACTCACCAGAGTCTCAAAAGTCTCAAGATTTTCAAACTGTATCTGAAGAATCAGCCGCAGATAATCCACTGGCTGTAGCTGCTACCAAAATCGGCTCGAAAGTAGACAATCTTGGTTCCCAACTAGACCCCAAATACCAATCTCAACCATTTGAATTAGATAAGGATGCCAGCGTCAGCGAACAGCTTGACCAAATTGAAGCCTACCTGAAAGTTCTTTCCAAGCGACTTGACCGTTTAGAAATGGTAATTAGCCGATTGGAAAAACAGATAGCAGCACCACAAAATAATTCTACTGTTGTCGAGTCAGAAACTGATGCAGATATTGTCCAACCTAACTCTGCTAACCAGCCACCAGCAGACGTTGACATTTTAGAACATCTAACGAAACGCCAAGCACAGCAACAACAAGCTGCCTGTGCCGATGCTTTAGTGGGGTTTGCCAAAGTTGCTAGTGAATTATTTGACCAATCACCCCAAGCAGGGATCGCCATTTCCAGTAACAAAACTTTATGGGTAGAAGCACAGGACAAGCAGGTAGCGATCGCTTTAGAAAATACCCAAGGTGAAACACTTTTTGCTGCTACTCGCACTCAGGGACAGTGGGCAATCGCTGAAGACAATCTCAGCCCTGATGAAAAAACGGGCATCTGCAAACTGCCACAGTCGAAAGAAGAATACGCCCTCAAAGCCAGTACCCAAGCATTAATTCAAAAATTTCAAGAACAACTACCTAACCGATTTAACAGCGACGATGAACCGACATTCACCTGGACTGAAAAGGGCAAAGTCAAGTACGAATTTGAAGTAGTGAAACTGCCCAATGATACACGGCTACTTCAAGGATTTAACCCTAATCGTAATGATGAACAAGTGCTTGATGCCGTTCTAGTACCAGGGCAGCCCCCAGAAATTTTGCAGTGTAGCATCCCCCTGCGTGAGATAGAAACGCTACTGGACAATCAGCAATCAACTCGCTCTACCCAAGCCCCGGCTGATAAAGATACTGCAAGGCAACGCCAGAAACAAACTCAAAGAAAAGCCAGCAAACCAGAAATGCAAGTTTAATTCTACAAACGAGAAGAGAAAAATGAACAATACAAAATCTCACATTTCTCAGTTAAAACTGCTGCCATCTCGGAAATTTTCAACCAACTTGAGAAACCTGAAAATAAACCGCACTGACTTATTTTTCATTTTACTATGTCTTGCAATTGGAATTTATTTGTTAGCGACCAAACCCATATTCGTCACTATTTTGGGATGTGCCATCATTGTTTTCTTAAGTATTGGGTACGTAATTCGGACAGTACCAATTCTAGAAAAGTATTTAGGTAGAAAAATTCGCTTCTGGCATATTGTTGCCGCCATTATCACTGTTACCGCTTTACTCGATACCTTTACAACTCCAGCCCAAGCTATTTTCTTAAGCGGCTTGGAAAGCTTCTTCAACAATCTAGCCCAACAAAGTTCCCAAGCCGGAGGCGGTTCTACTAGCACTTTGGATACAAACGTTGTTGGTTTGACATTCAACCTAATCCGAGGTGCATTTTTGCTGCTGGTTGCTTCTGCTTCTCTATTTGCCTATAACCAAGCACAGCAAGGTAATGACTGGCGACCAATTGTTACTCAAGTTGGTTTAGCGTTCTCCATCGTAATTGCCATTGATGTCATCACTTTTATATTTGTCGGTAATGGCGCAGGAACAACATCAGCCATCAGGTAAACCCAACTTGAATTTTATACCCATTAAATAAGAATTCAGAAGTTAGAAAACATTCGTCAGATATGGCACAAGACAATCGAGAATTCATCAAAGTAAATCGGATTCTGGGCAAGCAAGCCAGCATTGGGCCTATTCCGGCTGAACAGCTAGTTCCTTGGATTGCCATCATTGTAGTTTGCTATGTTCTCACCAATGGTTTACTCAGTTTGGGTATGGGTTGGTTCTTTGCCACCTCGTTCTGGCTAATTATCAGCTGGTGGATTCTCACAGGCAAACAGCCCCATCAGTTTTTAGATCGATGGCGTAATCCACCGGGAACAGAGTGGTGCAATAGTAACAACATTTACATCTCACCGATCCCCGAATATCGATCCTGGTGGGTGCGTCGGCGCTATGCAGACTCGCAAGTGCAAATCCGATTTAAGCCACTGATTGTACCGAATCAATATGGAGGCAAAAGTAAGTTCATGCCCTTCCAAAATGAAGTAAATATCTGCTGTATTGCAGAAATTAAGAAGAACGATCGTGAAGTGGCTGCCCTGTTATTGGATAAAGGCAATTCTCAGTATCAACTCGTGTTTGGGTTTCGCATCGCTGGACTGCATGACATACTCCATGAAAATGAGGTCAGCGAATTTGCCCATTCTATCGAAGAGGGTTTGAAAGAACTACCCCCCGGTGAAAAAATTACTTTTTGTACAGGCTGTTATAGTGATGATACTGAGTCATATCCCCTACGCACAGGCTCTGCCAAGGGAGTACCTCACAAACGCCAAACCCCACTTACTGCCTTAGCAGACGATTGCCAGCTAAAACCAGTTTCTGTGCTGTTACGTAATGAGCAATTGCGGGTGGAACAACTCAAGGAAGCAGGTTCTCGCCAAATCTGGAACCAAATGGCCTTCTGTACTTGGACGAGCGATGATGAAGCTGGTTCACAGCACAAGGATTTTGTGGGTGGACTGATTGAAAAATGCAGAAAATTCGGCTCTTGGGCAGTTGAACAAATTACAGGAAATAAGCGCATTTACCAAGAGGAGTTTTTCCAAAGGCTTTTACTGCAAGGGTTTCAGCAAGGATTTATCCAGTGGGAATTGCTGCTCAATACCAAAATTGGCTTAGAAGTAACACCTTGCAATGCTACAGATTTGTGGCAGTGGCTTTGGAATCGATTTAATGAGGGTACAGCACCTCCTATTCCCCAAGTTATTACACTGAAGGAAACTGAGACGGGACTGGAGTTAACAGAAACCCTAACCACCAACAAACACATCTGTACATTACTGATTGAAGGACAACAGGGACGTTCTGCTTGTCCCGAACATCGGGGAGATAATGACCGAGTTTATCTGACAGGTAAAAGCAAGGTTTGTGGAGTCATGGTCGTAGCAGATCCCCCCGTTGGTTGGTCTAATGCCCAAGACCAGCTAAAGTGGGTGTGGAAAATCCTTGCTTCCAGCTACGTCCACGATACAGAAGCTTGGATTGAAATCAGCCGCAGCAATGACTTCTTCATCCAAGACAACCTGGCGCGTCAGGCAAAACAATCCAAAACAGCCCGTACTTTAGCCATCACCAAAGGACAGGGACGGGACGTTGGAGCGGAAATCAAACAGGAGGAATCCTTTGAAGCCCAACGACGACTTTATGAAGGGACGAAAGCATTGCACTGTGCGCCTGTATTTCTAGTTTATCGTCACAGCGCCCAAGAGTTAACCCACGCTTGCAACTTGTTGGCTAATAGTTTTGAGACTGCCAAAGTAATTCGAGAGCGTAATATTGCTTGGGAAATTTGGCTGCAAACCCTGCCGATTACCTGCAAATGGTTGCTGCATGGAGGCAATCTCAGCGAACGCAGAATAACTTTAGATACTCATACTGTAGCTGGGATTATGCCCCTAACTGTCCCCAAGGACATCGATAAACAAGGTGTGGAATTCCTTACCAGTCGTGGTGGCAAGCCTATTTATGTTGACTTATTTCACCAACAGATTGGACGCGCGCTAATTACAGGTACTTCCGGCTCAGGAAAGAGCGTTTTGGGATGGCGCTTTGCTCTAGAGGCATTAGCGAACAATATTCCCGTTGTTGGTATGGATATCTCTGCCAGTGGTAACAGCACTTTCAAGACGGCGATTGAGCTTTTGGGCGAGCAAGGAGCATATTACGATATTTCCAGTGGCAGCAGTAACCTACTGGAACCGCCAGATTTGCGACGGTTCGACAAGTCAGAACGGGAACGGCGCATGGAATCTTGGAAGGACTTTATTCGCAAAGCATTAACAGCGATCGCAATGGGTAAAGTCAAAAATCCTCATCTAGCTCAACGGGTTGATGCCTTGCTGGTTAAAGCTTTGGACGTATTTCTAAAAGACCCAGAAATTATTGCTCGCTACAACCGAGCCTTTGAGATGGGCTGGCTTTCACCAGAGTGGCAGCAGATACCCACGTTACCAGATTTCGTCAAGTTCTGTACCAGAGAGCGCCTTAATCTCAGATCCTTTGAAGAGATTGACCGACAAGCACTCAACCAAATCCAAAATCAGGTTAGTGCTTTACTCGCATCTAGGTTAGGGAAAGCGATCGCTCGTCCCAGCACTTTTTCCCCTGAACCTGCTGTTAAATTCTTTGCTCTTAGCGGATTGAGTAACGAACAGGATGCTTACTTGATGGCAATTAACGCCCATACTGCCTGTATCCGTAATGCCCTATCCCATCCCAAGAGTTTGTTTATTGGCGATGAGCTTTCCGTATTGTTACGTAAAGATGGCTTTGCCCAGATTATAGGCGAAACCTGTGCCACGGGGAGGAAGGAAGGCATTGCTGTTCTGCTGTTGTCCCAAGACCCGGATACCATTTGTGAGTGTTCGACAGGCGCTCAAATTATGCAGAACATGACCTATCGGATTACCGGACGTATTACCAGTAGTGGTGTTGCTTCTTTCCAACGGTATCTGGGCTATCCCGTCAATATTATCAGTCAGAATGCGACTGAAACATTTTTACCCCGTACCAGCGACCTTTATTCCTGCTGGCTAGTAGAAACAGGTGGTAGATTCTGGCGTACCCGCTTTTACCCTGGCGAAATGATGTTGGCCAGTGTTGCCAATAACCAAGATGAACGGGAAGCACGAGAACGGGTGATGGCTCAGTATCCAAATACCGCTAAAGGCAATCTGTTAGGACTGAGAGCCTTTACTGATGCTTACATTCCTGCTTTGAAGGAAAACAGAGGCTTTAAGCATATTGGCAAAGAGATAGATCAAACCCCAGTATTGCGCGATTGGCTACACCCCACCGTAAGTCCTGCGGACAGGCTGCATCAAAGTGGAGCATCTCTGCAAGGAGAAGGCGATCGCCAAGAGAGTAACGATGACCAACAGGCTAAAAGTAGCCTGATTGCAAGTTGATATATCTAGAAACTGCATTAAGGAGGGTGAATCATGAAATCTAAACTTACCTTTATCAGATTGATAGCACTGATTTTAATTTTTGAACTTGGTTTTATCGCCAGTCCAGCCCTTGCTCGCACTCAAGACAACGGTCGAGATCCGGTAGCTGCGGCTGTTAGTAATAAAACTACTGGTAGTAGTATTTTCACCTCAGACACAGCATCTCAAATCAGTGATTTTGTGGGAGATGTCAAAAATTTCGCTCAAAATGACCTATTTAATCCTCTTGGCAATTTGCTCAATTCTGCCTTGGGTGCAATTCAAATTCCAGATTTAAACAAAGTTTTGGCAGGAATCATGAACGGTTCTGCCAACAACGACCCTGGTGCCGTGCTGTCTGAAACTTTGGAGAATAAAACCAATGGTCAAAGCTCTTATGGCATCCGTGAAGACCTTGGTAAATACGCTACTAGAACAGTTGCCACAGAGATTGCTAATCAGGCTACTTTGAGCCAAGCAGCCCAAAGTCAGATGGCTCAAATTAAGCAAGCTACTCAACAAGATACTCAAGAAAGCGTCAGCTTGGGTGAGGAATCCCAAAGTTTAGATGTCACCCAACAGATTTTGCAAAACCTATCCCAACAGACTGCCCTTACCAGTCGCGTCAACGAGCGGATGCTTATTGAAGCGCAGCAAGCACGCATTGACAGGGCATTGAGTAACACCTTAACCGCTCAAACAGCCAAGGAACTTTCAGCCATCAATACTGCCGATCGCCGTAAGAGTGTTGCCGCAGGTAATGCTGCCACTCAACAGGCGGGCTTATTGATCATGCCTGGTGGCATTACCCTTGGTGCCAATCAGTAGCTTTGACCAAAGAGGCAAGGGAGCAGGGAGCAGGGGAGAAAGATTCTGGAATTCCCCAGCAATCAAGGATTTCAAGCCCCTAAATTTATTTATGGGGTTTTCCCCCTGCTCCCTGCCCCCTGCCCCATTTCCTCTTTGATGACACTCATGATCCACATTATTGCTCAATCATTTCCAGTAACAGGCGGAGAATCCGATGCCCTAGAAATTATCTCCAGTTCTTTAGAACTTTCTCGTGCCACAGTTGAGTCGTGGAATACCGTCTGGCTAGTTACTTTAGATCCGCTCGGTTCGGCATTATGGATTGGCTTAATTAAATTGGGCATCACTTTGGGAGCTGCCAGTATCTTATTTGTAGCGCTGACCACCGGTAAAGAAATCATTGAAAAGCAATCATGGTCAGAGCTGGCATCAATTTTTGTTTGGCCCATCGTGATTATGATTTTCTTGGGGGCTAACGGCAATATGCTGGCGAAGACAATTACTGTTATCCGAGGCTTTGCTTACAACCAAGTGCAAAGCGTTCTTCAGCTTCAAGTTGGTGAACTAACATTTCGAGATGCTATTACCAATGTGGCAATTAGCAGTATCGCTAGACAACAGCTAGAAAACCTCTATAGCGAATGTCAAGGAAAAGTCGGTACAGAGTTAGTTGAATGCTGGAACTCAAAGCAAGCCCAAGCACAGGCAATTGTTACCAAAGCTGAAGAGCAAGCTAAATCTCCACTCCAACCACTACGAGATTTTGGTAGTTTTCTCTGGAATAGAACTTTGCCTGGTCAAATCGGTACTGCTGTTCAGTTTGCCAACGATCCAGGTAGTGTGTTTCGAGATACTGCCATCCCCATTATTCGCTTTATCCTGTATGCCCTGCAATGGGGCTTTGTAAATATTTTGGAAGCTGCTCTACTGCTGACAGCATTATTTGCACCGATCGCAGTTGGTTTATCTTTGCTGCCATTACAAGGTCGTCCTATTTGGGCGTGGCTGACAGGGTTTATTTCCTTGTTTGGCGTTCAACTTGGTTACAACATTTTAGTAGGTTTAGCAGCCGTCGTGCTGGTGAAGTCGGGTGCTGAATTAGCATCTGATGTAGCATTTTTATGTTTCCTGAGCATCTTTGCACCAGTTTTGGCGGTATTGATAGCTGGAGGTGGGGGAATGGCGATTTATAACGGCATTTCTGCCAATGTCAAAGGCTTAATCGATATTTTTAGCAGTGCCATTGGAACTGCAACCAGTATTGCTCTACTCCGTAGGGGGTAATACCAATTTTGGATTTTGGATTTTGCGGAAAGTCTGTAGCAAGATCCCGCAGGGTGTGCCGACTTCCGCCGCTCCGTTAGCGCAGGGTAAAGCCTGCGGCATGGGAACTCTTAGAGACGCTACACGCAGAACTTTCCAAAACGAATTAAAAACCTTTAACACAAGCCTGTTCGGTGGATTTTCAAACAATACTACTTATGCCAATTTGGTATGACTCTGCAAATTAAACGACTTCAAGCTCCACTGCTTCCAGAAGCCAAAAACCTCCTAGCTGTTTGTTTTCTCTGCCTAACTGCATTTAATGGTCTGATATTTTTGTTGACTCTATTCACCGCTTTCAGGGTCAATAAAATTGCCGATCGCAAGACGACTTTTGCCCAGTTGGTAAATGGTGAGACAATCTACATTTCCGAGCAAGACCGCAACTGGCGCTATCCAGCTGTAATTCAAAAGCTAGTTAGTGATTGGACAACCCTAACATTTAACTGGGATGACAAACTCACTGGCACTAATCAACCAGACCAAGGCATTCAAGTTGGTAGAAATGGGCGAATTCCCACAAATGCTTGGCTTGCTTCCCTGCTGCTAGAACCGGAATTTGCCAAAGCTTCTCTACCAAAGATTGCCGAATTAGTTCCTACTACCGTCTTTTCAGGTCAGCTTCGCAGCACCACTATTATTTCTTATTTGTCAGAACCAAGAGCAGTACGACCTGGGGAATGGGAAATAGACATGATTGCTACCCGCATCTTAGTTGACCGAACTACTGGTAGAGATGAGCGTATTCCTTTTAACCGCACATTTACCGTCCAAGCAGTGGAGATTCCCCGATCTCCTTTAGGTAAAGAGGCCCCCCTGGTAGAACAGAAAATTTATGAAGTGCGATCGTCTGGACTGCAAATTACCAAGATGGTTGAGTTCAATTCTCAGCAACGACGCTAAAGGAAAAAGGTAGAATTATGACCAATTCAAATCAAAACCATGAATTTGACTACCTAAACGAAAATTCTGGTGATTCTTCGCCGGAATTCAACAGTACTAACGGCAATCATCGCTCTACCCAAGCCACTTTGGTGGCTGATGATGATATCAGCCCTGAAGAGGAGCAGTTGTTGGCAGGTTATAACCCTACCGCAAGTAACCTTATTTCCGAAGAATATCGCTTGAAACAAGATGCAGAAGGAGCGGTAGAGCGACCGTTAGCAGAAAAACCTAGTGTGCGACTAGGTTCGGTGGTTGGCTTAGTCGGAATCGTTATTGGCTCTGTAGCACTGATCTGGTTTGGATTTCTCCAACCGAAACCTCCTGTTAAACAAGTAGTTCAAACTCCTACTACATCTCCAAAAGGCGAACCAGTTTTGGATGAATCTGCCGAACTTAAAAGCAGATTAGCGTTTCAAGACCAACGGCAACAACTTAAAGTGGAACCTGTTGCTGCTAAATCCCCAAGTCCAACCTTACAAAATAAACCTAAACCAACGCCATCTCCTCAGACTTTTTCATCGCGCACAACTCCTGCATCACGCATAACACCAATAACTCCTGTAAGAATTTCTCAACCTGCGCCCCCAGTAGTACGGTATATTTCTCCCAATCCTGGAAGTTATCAAGCTTCACCACCAATACGACAGTCTGAAAGTAATGTCGATCCTTTCCAGCAGTGGAACCAACTAGCTAGCCTGGGACAGTCGCAAATCGGTAACTCTAAAGTAGCTGAAACTCAGTCAGAAGTTGCACTGAACACTCAAACTCCAACAGCCTCGAAACCAACGGCTAGGGCATCCATTTCCACTCCCGAAGACCCTGGTATTCAAACAGTTTTAATTGGCTCTAAAAGCACTGACAGTAAAACTGATAACTTGACTCCAGGAATGGTAGGTATCCTCAATCGCACCCCTGTATCTTCAGCCGATCTCAATGTAAATGAAACTAAAGAGGTAGCACTAGGTACATCTGCCCAAGGTAGAATTATCATGCCGATGATTTGGGATCAGGAAGGGAATAATAAGAGCGATCGCTTTGCTATCGAGTTAACCAAACCTCTCACAGCCACAGATGGCACGGTGGCACTCCCTGCTGGTACTGTTTTAGTAACGAAAACAGTGGCAGTAGGTAAAAAGAGTAACTTAGTATCTGCTAGTGTGATCGCGCTGATTTACCCTGACTCCCAAGGTACAGTCAAACAGGAAACCATTCCGGCTGAGACTCTGTTAATTCGCGGTCGAGGACAGCAACCGTTAATTGCTAAAAAGCTGAATGATGTGGGGACAGATATTGCCCAACAAGATTTATTAGTTGGATTACTCAGTAGTTTGGGTAAGGTGGGAAGCATAGTGAATCAGCCCCGCACTCAATCTAGCACTGTTGTTTCTAGTGGCACTTTTAACCAAAGTACTATTACTAGTAACTCTAATCCTCAGATTTGGGCGGCGGCGCTAGAAGGCTTTTTTAGTCCAGTCAGTGAACGTCTGTCTAGACGCTCTGACCAAGCAGTACAGGAATTATTACAACGTCCAAATATCCAGTTTTTACCTGAAGGTACAGAAGTCTCAGTTGTCGTCAATAGTTTTTTGAAAGTTGAACGATGAAACAATTTGCTACTCTTATCATCGGCACTAGCACATTAATGCTCGGTGTGACAGCACCTGTTGTACAGGCACAAGCACAAACTCCTGCATATCGCTTGATTGAACGGGATATGGCTGCAAGCAATAGGATTCAGGTTCAAATTACTCCAGGACGTGCTACACCTATTAGCTTCACTCAAACCGACGAGGCGATCGCCTACATTTTGGTAGCAGACCCTTCACAACTGGTCTACACCACAGATACAGATTTAAAAAGCGGACGCGCTACAACTATATTTTTGAGGGCAATCCAACCGCTAAAGTTTCCAGGGACTACCACCACTGCTATTACTAACTTACTTGTCCAAACTGTAGACAAAACGGGACAAAAACGACTCTACAACTTCGATATCGTTCCCCAGCGTACAAAGACTGGGTATGTTGGTATTCAGATTGCAAATGCGATTACCTCCGGCACTGCGCCAAGACGCGGAGCGGCTTTTGAAAGTAGTGCGATCGCTGGACAGCAGACACTATTAATAGATAAAAATCGCAGAGCGAGAGTAGATGATATTGAAAACGGGCTGAGAATTGCTATTAATCGGGGTTACACCAACAAAAGCGATCCAGTTGTTCCTAAAGTGCAGCAACTTTTAGACCTGTTACGAAATAGCAGAGTCACAATAAAAGAAGCAGCTACATCTGTTGGTGTTCCAGTTGAGGTTATTTCTGAATTAGGAAGAATCGCCTTAAATGACCGTTTACTCAGACTAGGACAGCAACGCTAGAGGTGATGCACAGGGGAAAATACATTTCTTTTTACTAAACCTGTCCATGTTGAAAGTGCGCGCATAGTACCAATAGTGAGCAAGATGCTCCCACTACTTTGAAAAACTATGGTTCTCAAAATAGATGTGGTTTAAATTCAGATAATTCAAAATTTGAAAATAGAAAAATTAATTAATGCAAGAATTTTGAAGCAGGAAGATAACGACGGTCAAAAAGCGAATTGAGTGATAAGTCAGTAAGCATTGCTTAATGCGATTATTTGAGAATTTGTTGAGAACACAGGGTTCTTAATGACAATATGCGTTCGCCCTAATCTGGATGCTGATGCTAAGTATTGTCATTTTCCCCTTTGGTGATAATTCTGTAAATCGCTGTCTAGCGACCAGATAAACACTTCACTCATTGGGAAGAGATGACAGGACTTATGAAATTCCTGAATGATGCTGAAATCGCCGAAGCTGGTTCCTTCTTGCTTATTAGGAGCTTTGTTTTTGCCAGCCAACTCCGGGAACTGGTCAATCCACTCCAATATCTCTGCCGTATTCGGGAATGTAGTAGGTCTCCAGGGAGCTACGCCTGTGAATGCCTCTTTAACTTCTTTAACAAAACGTAAGGCGGTTTTCCTTCGCATTGTGCCATCGCCGTTCTGGGCAATATGGTTGCCTGTTTCAAGTATCGTCGCCATAGGCAACAAAAAAGTACAGCCAGATTGAGCATAGGTCTGAAAATCTTCGAGAACTGCTGCTCTATGCTGATTATAGTTGGGAACGTTGAGTATTTCGAGGAATATGCTGGTATCTATTAGGCAGATACTACTCATTGCCATACTCCTGCAAACGAGACAGCCATTCCATAGCTTGCTGTTTTCTATCTTCTGCTGTGTGCGGCGACTTGACGAACCGATCCACTACCCCAGCAGTTACTAGTTGACCGAGCAGCCCCTGAGATATCAGACTTGGGAAATCGTACATATCCCCAAGCCGTACAAGGCGGCTATCTCCTGACTCTGGATCTCGGAAACAAAACACTACATCACCGAGAGCCGCATCAGGTAAGGCATCCATTAGGGCTGGGTTGTGGGTAGAAAGCAGCACCCGTAACTTCCGTCGCTCGGCAATATCCCGGATACTGGTGAGTAAATGCTTGGCGCGGTTGGGATGAACACCGTTGTCAATTTCCTCGATAACCACTAGACTTCCCTCGGTAGCCGATAGCATAGCAGCAGCTATAGCCAATACCCGCAAAGTGCCATCGGATAATAATGCCGCCTCACAATAGCGACGGTTATTCCCAAAGGTTTCCGCTAGCCGCACCATGACTTCATCCCGTGGGCCGAAAAGAAAATCTAGCCCATCTATAGCCTGTTCTGGTAGACTTTGGATAAAGTTCAGAATTGCCTGTTGATTATCGGGGTTGTTTTCCCACAAGCGAAATAAAACACTAGAAAGATTTGTACCATCTTCTTGTAATCGCTTATCGGATTTGAAGCTGTATTCGCGCATTTTGGCGGGGACGGGATCTAGAAATAAGATATTCTTTAAGACTCGTTGATATTCGCGGACAGTCTCAGGAATAGTCTTTTGAGATTTGGGGTATTTTGCATCAAACCGAGCAGGGCTATCTAATTGCACGAATATAGCCATTTGATCGCTGCACGTTACTCGTGGTTTGTTTTTTCCCCTTGTAAAGTTGTTATATGCGACACCAACATCAGTAATAGCCCCTTGAGAGGGTTGATCTAGGTCATATAGTGGGACAAGACTTGTCGAGCCAATGATCCGCTCACTATTAATGTGCAGTTCGCCGTCACGCAGATTCAGGGTTATATCGAGTTGGTTCCACTCTGTTGAGTCCAAACGGCAACCAATGGTAAAATTTGATTGTCCCCGATGGCACAAGTCATTGACTCGACCGCGCACAACGCGCTCTGCACTATTTACTGCATATTGAATGCTAGAAAGTTTTTGTCCTTGCGCCAGCCATGACAGAAAGCGCAGACCTTCCAGGGCATTACTTTTACCTGCGGCGTTTGCACCTATTAGTACTGTCAGCGATCCAAGGGGCAATCGGCTTGTACTGTAGCTTTTGAAGCTGGCGAGGGTAAATTCTGTCAGCATGGCACTCATCTTACAATTATCATCTCAAGGCTCAATGGTGGAGGGAGGCGAAGAGGGCATCGAGTTTTGACAGTGAGGCGTGGTGACTCATCTCTAAAGCCCGTTACTGTGAGTCGGTTATTGTGCAGGTTCCGAGTTGGGGACAAATAATCTCTATTGCCTTACTCTTGAAAAAAACAATTCTGTGTTCGTTATCTTCAGAGTCTCCTAAAGTGACTCGTTTACGGATGCTCATGTTTTTCATATCAGAGACGGTATTCTCAAAGAAATGCGATTGATGCCCACAGTCGCAACGAAAGGATGATGGATACAGTTCTATTGCCATCTTACACACCATGACTTTCCCCGCCAAATACTACCATGCTAGTCAGGCGATATTTGACAGGAATAGTAAGGTAATCAGTGGGGTATTCAAGCAAGAATACCTCACTCGCTAGCTGAAAGATGTCCAGAAAACCCCGTGAGATCAAACCAAGATAGGCATCACCATGCCAAAACGGGAAAATTGTACGCGCTTGGCTGAAAAGCTTGCCTAGCAAGCATCTTAGCCACTGATTTTTTCCCCTTCACCCGAAGAGCGGCTGATTACCCTTATTTTGTTGGTGCAGGGTAGTATTAGTACTCTGCACCAACTGGAAAGACATTAGACAAGTCTAGGATGAAGAGTAGAGATGTGCCCTTTGCTGAAAACAAGGTATTTTCACGGCGTTAGGTTAGTCTCAATTCCAAGCGCGTACAATTTTCCCGTTTTGGCACGGTGATGCCAGATACTGTTATCACATTACCATTCGCTGCAATAACCGTGAGTTTCAGTTAACTCACCACGAATGCCGTCAGGTGATTGCTATACTGTTGATCAAGTTTTTAATACCTCAATGATCTTGTCCACAAGTTCCATTGGCTCAATTGGTTTGGTAATAAAAAGTTGAAACCCTGCTTTTAAAATACGTTGCTCATTTTCAGATCCAGCAAATGCGGTGAGAGCGATGGCCTTCGGCATAGCTTCTCTACGAGACGCTCCGCGAACGCTTACCGATGGAATTTGTCCCCCTTGCTCCATAGTGCGGGAGCGAACCTGACGAATCAAGGTAAAGCCATCCTCATCTGGCATACTGATATCACTAATCAGTAGAGCGGGCGATTGCTGTTCTAAAAGTGCCAATGCTTCTTTTACTGATGCTGCCACTAATACATCTGCCCCGGCGCTCTGAAGAACAGTCTGCATTAACATCCGAGCATCTGCATCGTCATCCACAACCAGAATGCACAAATTCTGCAATTGGGCAATTTCCTTATTGCCATGCAGCAATTCTCCAAGGAATAGTTCATCATTGCTTAACTGCCCTGTCATTCTAACAATAGGTAGCCTCACCGTAAATGTCGAACCCTTGCCGAATCCTGCACTGGCTGCTGTGATATTGCCATTGTGGAGTTCTACAATTGTGAGAGCGATCGCTAGTCCTAACCCTAATCCACCAGCAGAACGAGTAGTGGAAGCGTCACGCTGACTAAACCGTTCAAAGACGAATGGTATAAATTCTGCTTCTATGCCCCTCCCTCGATCAATAACAGTAATCTGAGCCTGAGACTCAACTTCCTCCAACCTCACCTCTACACTTTCATTCTTGGAACTAAACTTGATTGCATTTGAAAGCAAATTCCAAACTACTTGTTGTAAACGAATGGCATCACCTAAAACGTTGGACACAGCATCAAGATGTAACTTAATTTGAATGCCCTTTGTTTCGGCTGACAATCGAATAGTATCTGCTGCTGACCGAATTACACTTGCTAGATCAACAGGTTCGATTTCCAAATTCATCTCGCCCTTCTGCATTCTAGCCAGATCCAGCAAATCGTCAATTAAGCAAACTTGTAGACGGGCATTCCGCTCAATCGTTTCCAGTCCCTCAATTTTCAGTGCTTCATCCATCTCAGATTCAGTTAGCAATAGTTGCGCCCAGCCGTGGAGATTATGCATGGGAGTACGTAATTCATGAGACAAGACAGCGACGAATTCATCCTTGACTCGATTTATTTCTGCCAGTTCCTCAGTCTTTTGTCTCAGTTCTTCTTCTACGCGCTTTTGTTCGGTAATATCAATGCCGATTAAAAATGCGGCTCTGTTCTGGTCATATTTTTGAGCCACAATTAAATAACTACGATCTGCGCTTATGGATTTCAACTCATATAGTGCTTCAGATTGATCTCCAGCAAAGAAATTTTGCACGAACTCACGAAACCCATTACCACTAGCTAAGAAACCAATATCCTGACCAACAAAAGCTTCGGGAGGCAAATTAAAACTATCAGCTAAGTGCTTGTTGACACCTAGATAGCACAAATCGGAACTGACCCAAGATACAATTCCAGGTACAGCCTCCAGTACAGTCTGCAACTGATCTCTAGCAGCTTGCAATTTTCTTTCTGCCTGGTTGCGCTGGGTAATATCTAGAAATATACTTACACACCCCCTCACTTTTCCATCTTCATCAAATAAAGGGGCAGCATATTGCGACAGGTTAATTCTCATACCATCATTACGAACCACCTCAATCTCCGAATCCAGTATTTCCACCCCATGAGTGGTAGCATATTGCATAGCCAGTTCTTCTGGAGCTAATTCTCTGCCTGACTGGTAAACTTTAAAGTTAGTTGGACGTTCATCATTAGGAGCGCTGAGAGAGGCATTTGCGTCAACAGGTATGCCCAGCAGTTTAGCAAGAGCCGGATTAGCTCGAATAGTTCGGCATTCTGGATCTTCTGCAATGCCAATGCCAGTTGGAATCACCTCTAACAAAGTTTGTAGTTCTTTAACTCGTCGATTTAAAGCTTGGTTCAGCTTAATAATTTTTGCTTCTGCTTGTTTGCGGTTCGTGACATTTTGGAAGATTGCCAAGCCCGTCATAATTTTGCTATTTTCATCTTTGACTGGAAAAGTTTGTATTAAATAAACTTGATTGTTATAAGGGATTTCAATACACATTGGAGTACCCTGTAAGGTACTACGGTAAGCTGGTTCTATCAGATCGTAAGTCTCAGGGAGAACAGTTTCGTGCAGCGTTTTACCTTGGAACTCCTCTTTTGGTAAACCAAAAATTTGTAGTTCTGTACCCTCAGCACCCATAAAGCGCATATCTCGATCAAAGAGAAAAACTACTCCATTGGGTAGATTTTGGGTTAATGTTCGGTATAGTTCTTCACCTTGACGGAGTGAACGCTGACTCTGTAATAAATCTTTTAGATTGATTTGGGCTTCTGTTTTATCAGTATCTGACTGTTGTTTGCTTGACTGGAAGTTAGCAGTTAGCGCACTGATTAATAGACCCTCGATAACAAATAATACAAATTCCAGACTATTGAGATTAGAAGATGGGTCTGTAAAAAAGTAATGACTAGCTAAAGTAGCCAAAAACACTGCTATCAATCCTGAAATAATGCTACCGTACCAAGTACTTATAGCGATCGCAATTAGCCACAAGCTGAAACAATTTGTAATTCCGGTTAGATGCTCTAGTCCCAACTTGACTAGCAAGGTTACTCCCACACTGAAAAATGCAATCCTGTAAGGCAGGTATTTTTGTTTGATAAATAACATAGAGATGGGAGCAACGGGATGGGATTTTGTGAGGCCGGATAAAAAACGAGCGATGTCTACGGTGGTCACTGAGCTTTGCCGTTCGCGCAGCGTCTCGTAGAGAAGTGCGGGTCACGCCTATGCTAAAAACTATTTTCAGTGTAATAAAATATTGAGTATATTTAAATACGTGATAATGCGTAGTGAGGTCTAATGTATGGTGACATGGACGAAAATTTGTAATGACAAGAATTTAAGTAGGATTTCCGAGTAGCAATAATTTTAAGATTGAAGATGTTTACCTTCATGGAAAAATATATATGTGCAACTCCAGATTTAACTAAATCATCTGAATCTTAAAAAACTTTGGCGTTGCATAAATGCGGCATTAATTGGCGGTTGAAACCATTGAAAATTTGTTCAAAATTGTCCGAAATTATACCATGATTCAGCAACACCAAAACTTTTAATATATTGATTTCTGATGATGCCGAATGGATATAGAAACATATTCCTCAAACCAGAAGGAGTATTGTTTTTCGGAGAAGTAAAACTAACAGCTATCGCTGCATTGAGTCGATCAATTAATGGAATTAGCGAAGCGATGATGATCCAAACACTTCCTACTTTCGCTGCAACAGGTTCTTTTCCATTTCAACTCACCCAACAGCAGCAAAAAGCTTTATTATCAATGTGGACATTTATACAGCCAACTGTGATGGCTGCTTTATTTCTGCTGATTGGCTATGCCGGAACTGGCAAGTCAACTATTGTTTTCCAACTAGTTAAAGTTCTTGTTGCTACGGGTAAGCGAGTTGTACTGACTGCACCCACTAATAAAGCTGTAGGCGTGCTGCAACGCATGGCGGCAGAAAATGGCGTAACTGGCGTAGAATTCTTCACCATTCACCAGTTGTTAGGACTGGGTATGGTAACTAGAGGTAAAGAAAAAGTACTTGACCAAACAGGGCCTTCTTACATCAATCTATTTGATGTTGTCTTTATTGATGAATGTTCCATGATTGGCAAACAACTCTGGCGCTGGATTGAGGATGTTGCTAACCAATCATCCACCTGGACAAAAATCAAAATTATTCTCATGGGCGATCCGGCACAGTTAAATCCAGTTAATGAAGGAAAATCCCCTAGTTTTCAAGTGCCAGAAAAAGCAGTTTTAACTCAAGTTGTGCGTCAAGGAACTGGTAGCCCTTTGTTAGAGTTTGTCACTGCTTCTCGCTATGCAGTCATCAAGAGCAAGTTTCCTTTTGAGCCTTATGCTAAATATCTCCCTGATAAAAGTAATGGGGCATTGATGGTTAAACGTCAAACTTTGCTGCGTTATGCCTGCAAAAAGATGAAGAGAGAATTTGCTCAAAACCCAGATTGTTTCCGAATTTTGTCCTGGACTAATACTCAAGTTGACTTTTACAATCAGCAGATTCGTACACATTTATATGGTGAAAATATCAATCGGTTTATTCCAGGAGAGAGATTAATCACCAGAGATCCTGTGATGGCTCCCGATGGTAAAACTACGATTCTTTCTACATCTACAGAGTTTACTGTTTTAGATGTCTTTGGGGATCGTTACAACAATTATGATACTTGGAGGTTAAAGGTAGAGACAGATGAAGGGATTGTGCGTCAAATCTATGTTCTGCATGAAGATGAGCAAAAACAATTTGACCAAGAAACCAAACGCTTACTCAAAAGTGCCAAGCGTAATCCCTTTCTATGGAAGCAGTACTACAAACATTTAGAGCAGTTTGCAAACCTCAGAAACTGCTTTGCATTAACTGTTCACAATAGTCAAGGTAGCACTTTCTTAGAAGCAGGTATTGATGGTCAAGATTTGAGTAAGCGACTTTATCCAGAACGAGGAGATGACAGTAAGGCAGTACTGGCAAAGATTAGAGAGTTTAATCGTTTGTACTATGTTTCTAGCTCACGGGCCAGACAACGGATATTAGTTATCCGGTGACAATGGTGTATATGAATCTCGACACAAAATTACGATTAATCATTCGTGAATAATGAGAACCCTGATTTATTAGATAAATCGGGGTTCTGTGCCTTGTAATTTTCACAAATTAAGTAGGGTATCGGTAGAGCCATTATTTTTAAAACTACAATCAAATTTATTTATATTAAGTAAGCAATTAAATGATTTTTATGAATAAGATTCTAGCCGGACTTAGTGGCTATAAGGTAAAGCTTACGCTTTATTTCACTGAGGTAAAAAACATTATTATTCCTAGTAAATGTGGTACAAGCAGTGATTACCAATTCAACCGAAACCTTTCTAAAAGACGCTGTTGTTGAAAGATATAATCTCTCTAAGCTGAATAAAACTCGCATCCGTTTCAAGATTCAGTTAAAGAAGACAACCAAGAGTAATGCTCCCAAATTGAAAGATGTTCTCAAATATTCTCAAGATGAACAAGAATCTGACTTAGTTAAGGTCACAACCTCAGAAGTTGGTTTAAAGGGCATCAAAGTCTTTAAAGCTTTAGACGAAGCAGCGAGCCAATTAAGGCAAGAAATTACTTCAGTCCAAGAATGGATGAATTATGACAATGGTGATTGGATTTGTCCCATAGACTTAGCGCCCTTGGTCTGGAATCAACTAATCGAAATTCGAGATAACATTGCACCTGTTTTACGCACTCAACTGAAAGAAGAGTATGAAAAGGGGTACACAGACTATCAAGAACGTATTGATAAATTTCTTTCACTCAATGCTTGGCAGTTATCTGTAGAACAACAACAAGAAGTTAAGCAGAACCTAGTAAAAGCTTTTCCCTGTTTAGAGGAACTAGAGGACTATTTGCAAGTAGTAATTGGTCGTCCTGTCATTATTCCCGCCATCAGTGAACAACTGTCAGAGAAACAAGCTGAATGCTTAGGGCAAATAACTCGCTTTATCGAGCAGTACGACAGAAATTTAGAACAAACACTGAGGGAATCAGCGATCGCTCTCGGCGAACAACTAGCAGCCCAGTTGCTCGAAGATTTGAGCAACTGGGAACCAGGACGCAAGCCAGTCAACTTCAAGAAGAAGATGGAACGTCATTTCAAAAAAGTCCAAATGCTTTTGGCTAACGCCAGTTTTGAAGCAGGTAGCAGCCTTGGACAAATGATGACTCATCTAGAAAATGTTCTCGAAAACGCTTCTGTGGATGCCAAAAAGCTGGATTCACAAGGGCGTTCTCAGTTGCAGAAAAAAATGGATGAAATTTGCTCCAAGCTTCTGGATGAACAACGCCATCTCCAACGATTAGCAAGTGATGAAGGCATGGGATTAACCAGAGCCACAGCGATGTCTCTCAAACTTCGCTAGAAAAAACAATCAAGAACGTATCTGTATCGTCCTTGATCGAAAACGAGGTGTGAGCCACTGCGGTGGACGGGTTTCCCGGCGTAAAGGAGCCAGCGCTGTGGGCGGGTTTCCCGACTTGAGGCGACTGGCATCAAGTGGCGTTGTAGAGCAAGACAATACACCCATACTTCCCAGGCTTGCTAGGCAATTAAGGGGGTAAGTGATACGTAGGGTTTTCCTTTGAGTTTATCACCACTGTTCGCATTAATTTACCAGTCCACAGTATTTAGAGGTAGGAAATGTCACATTTTTCAACTGTCACTACAAAACTAACTAACCGTGAATGTTTAGTACAAGCTCTACAAAATTTGCAGCTTACTGTCCAAGTTTATGAAAAACCACAATCGCTGAGAGGTTATTACGACGACTCCCAAGGACAAAGTGCTGAGATTGTTGTCCCTGGTCGTAGTTTAAGTGTTCGCGCAGATATCGGGTTTAAGTGGGATCAAGAGGCAGGGGTGTATCAACTCATCCATGATGCCTATGAAACTGTACCTCGACTAGGAGAAAACTTCTTTTCTCACACCCTAGTGGAAGCCTACGGCAAGAACATGGTTCGCGCTAAAGCAGCCCAGTTACAAGAACATCTGGGAGAATGCAGCATCACAGAAGAAACCAACGGTCAGGTACATACCCTGCGCCTTGCATTTTCAGCACACCAGCAAACTCAACAAGTACGGAGGTAATTTATGGAACGGGCAATATTGATACATTTTGACACTGTTACAGGCGAAGTGAAAATAGAAGCCGAGGGATTTGAGGGTTTGTCCTGTCTAGAAGCAACCCAACCCTTTGAGGAAGCTTTGGGTGTGGTACACAGCGATCGCACTTACAAACCAGAATCTCAGCAACAGCTTCGTAGCATCATTACTCATCAACAACGACTGCACCAATAAACATTCGATGGGGGAACGAGAAAAATTCCCCCGCACAATTTTTCTATGAGCGAACTACCTGAAGATTATCCGATGCTCCATATTTACCCCTCAAAAGGAGTGCGGCAACCAGTAATTATCAAAGGAAATGCGGAGGGACTTTGCGCTTTAGTCAATGCCCTAATTTCCGCCATTGCTCATCCAAATTCTTCTGGAGTTGCTGAAGTGTTTAACGGCGATGCCGAAGTTTACGAAGTAGTCGTGCATCTTGTTACCACTCACGAAGAACTTACTCCCGTACCCGATCAAAATTCGCAATAATGAAACTATCAAACCTCATTACTACCATTGACTCTCAAATACCCATCGTGGCAATAGATGTTCTGTCCCCCGAAGAAGCCACTATCATTCAGTGGTTAACTACTGAAGTAATGGACAAACTTAACAGTCCAGTGTACTTCTGGAATTTGGGAGTTTCCAGCTTGGAGCAATGTCTGATTGCTGACGATGGTGGACTGGTGTTCAAGTCAGTCGAGACGTATAAAAAGCCTCCTAACATAGACCCTTTAATATATGTGTTCGAGTACATCAACAATTTCGGCGGTAATGGAGTTTTCATCCTCGGAGATGTTCACCCTTTTGTGGGTAAAAACTCCCTGCAATTGAGTTGGGAAGTCCTCACCAGAGTAAAAAACTTGTACCATCGCCTCAAACCGACTGAAAAGCGAATTGTGTTTTTAGGTCAAAACATTCAACTGCACGAATCCCTACTGAGACTAATTCCTTGCTGTGAAGTTCCTTTGCCCAGCATTGAGCAAATTCAAGACCACTTAGAATCATATTTGCTGTACTTGCAAGAATCTGCTAGTGAGCAAGAGGTACAATTTGCAGTATCTCTCACCACTGAAGATAAAGAAACCTTGGCAAGGGCAGCGTTAGGGCTAACCTTGGAGGAAATTAGCGACTTTCTCCGGCTCACTGTTAAAGAGCGATTAACTTCTAAAGGCATAGTAATTGATGCTACAGTCATTCCCTTAGTTGTCGAATACAAAACCCGCCTACTGTCTCAGATGGGTATTGAATTGGGTAAACCGGCGACCATACCGTTTGGTGGACTAGACCTGTTGCGGGATTGGTTGCAACGCCGCAGCCGCTTATTTTCCCAAGAAGCGCGATCGCTAAATCTACCTCAGCCTAAAGGGGTGCTACTGGCAGGGCCACCAGGGACGGGTAAATCGATAGTAGCGAAAAACATTGCAACTATACTCAATCTTCCACTGCTGCAATTAGACATTGCCTCAATGCTTGGTAGCCTGGTGGGAGAATCTGAGGGCAATGTCCGCCGCGCACTCAAGACTGCTGAAGCTATTGCGCCCTGTATCTTGTGGATTGATGAAGTTGAGAAAGCACTTTCAGCTAATGGCGATACCTCTGGAGTCTCACAAAGGATTCTGGGAAATATCCTCACTTTCATGTCTGAATGTACGGCAGGGGTGTTTGTAGTGGCAACTTGTAATGACCCAACAGCGCTGCCTATTGAGTTTAAGCGGAAAGGGCGGTTTGATGAGAATTTCTTCGTTGACCTGCCTACTGAGTTGGAACGTTGCCAGATTCTCAAGATTCACTTAGAACGGTTTGGTATAGAAGTTCCGCAGGAATATTTAGAGGCGATCGCTGCTGCTACTGACAAGTTTAGTGGTGCTGAGTTGGAAACCCTAGCATCAGAAGCAGCTCTACTGGCTTTCGATGAGGAAAGACCTCAGCAGGTTACACTAGCTGATTTAGAAAATTGCCAACAAAACATCACCCCTTTAGCTGTTCAAGATGCTGCTGCTGTTGAGCGGATGCAGTCTTGGTCAAAAATTGCTCGACCAGCTTCCAGTCCTGTGCAGGTGTCTAAGAAAGGGCTTCGTACTTCAAGGTTCCGCACTAATTAGATAAACGCGCTTCTTCTAAGACCAAGAAGTGATGTCTGCGGTTAGCGATCGCTTCGGGGCGTAGCCCATCGCTAACCGCGTCTCGTAAAGCCTACGGCATAGCCTCGCTTAGGGCGCAGCCTAAGAAGAGAAGCGATGCCGTAGGCCACCCAAAGCGGGAACGCCAAAATTAAATAAGCTACTCCACATTGAATTTTTACTAATTAGGTATTCCAAAATTAGTAATGATTTGAAGCTTTTGTCAAATGAACATCTGTTGTTGAGATATTCATTTGACATGGCAATACTCTACTCTAAATTATGTCAAAAATATGGAAGTTTACTTAATATTTGTAAATGCGGCTCAGAACAGTAACAAATTCTGGAGTGCAAAAGTGAAGCAAGGTAATCTAACTGTTGAGTGGGGTAGAGTCGGCTACAAATCTCAGCAAAAAGTTCACTCTTTCGGTAATTATCAACAAGCAGTTTCTAAATTCCACAATCTCGTGGCTGAGAAGAAAATGAAAGGCTACCGAGAAAGCCAACCTCAAATTGATAGTACTTCTGATTCTCTAGAAATCAAAAGAGCTATCCAATTACTGAACATATTGCGCCCTTATGTAGCACAAAGACAATTTGCCAATAGAAATTATCTAGATACATTAAACCAATATTTAAAAATTGTTCCTACACCTTTAGGAATGAAAATAGAGCCGTCTCTAATATACCGCAATGTGGCAGATGTTGATCATCAACTATCACTGCTGAACTCTTTGTTGGAAACTGATTCTATACTGGCTGAGAAGACTACAGAAGAATCTGGTAATAACAGCAAAGTTATCAGTTTAAAAACCATTGGAAAGAACTTTTGGAGGCATTTGTAGAACTTAATAATTTAGGAGCGGAGCCGGAGATGTTCCGCCTCTGGTCATAATCAAGACTTGCTTGAGAGCCGTTCAATGGGATATATCAGTAAACTTCCGTATGTCTCACAGGGTAAAAGCATCTGATTCAAAGCTTCACAGCCTTTCTTTTCTGCTATCGCAGTCACACTTCTAACAATGTCGCAACCAGAAATAAATCATCATGACTCAAACAGCATCGAAACAAAGAGTAAAGCCTGCCAATCAGACAAAACAAACAAGTGTAGCTACTCCTAAAGCCGAAAATGAAGTATCAGCAAATATCCCAGAAATATCTACAGGTAAAAAGAAAAAAACTACATCTCTAGATACTGATACTTCAACTGAACCTATCTCAAATAAGCTTACTAATAAACGTTCTGCCAAATCAGAGTTAAACTCTCAACCAGTTATAGAATTAGGAATGGAGGTAATCTGCTCACAAACTAAATTTCACGATGCGCTCTCTTTAGTTAGTTGTGCTACCCCAGCTAAACCTACCCATCCGATTCTTGCTAATGCTCTAATCATTGCAGATATCGAAACACAACAGATACATTTAACTGTTACTGATTTAGCATTAACAATTCAGGCAAGTTTTGAAGCCCAGGTTTTGCTCAAGGGTGAAATTACTGTGCCAGTGGAAATGCTATTTGAGATAGTTAAGCATTGCCCTAATGGTAATATCAACCTCAGCAGCCAGACTCAAACTATACAGCTTACTGATGAGGATAAGCAAACCAAAATCTGCTCTCTAAGTTTATCTGATGCTGATGGAAAATATGAAATTAGAGGCATTAGTGCTGAAGAATTTCCACCTATTTATACAATTGATGCTACTCCCATCCCTCTGCCAAAAACAGTTTTCAAAGATGGTTTGAAAGGTGTGATTTATGCTGTCAGCACTGATGAAAATAAATATATCTTGACCGGAGTTCATATCCAACTTACACAGGAGAAATTAAAATTTATTGGTACTGATGGGCATCGAATTGCAACCACTGAACTTTCAACTCAAGGAATTGGTAGAAAACCCCGCAAACAAGTAGAATCTGAAGAGATAATCCAATTTACTATTCCCGGTCGAGTCCTCAAGGAACTAGCGCGTAACTTGGATGATTCTGTCGAATTCATTAATTTGTTGTATGATGCCCAAAGTAATCGCTTG
Source organism: Nostoc sp. (assembly GCF_036919675.1). Taxonomy (GTDB): domain Bacteria; phylum Cyanobacteriota; class Cyanobacteriia; order Cyanobacteriales; family Nostocaceae; genus Nostoc. The sequence goes on along the minus strand of NZ_JBALCP010000061.1, from coordinate 81,383 downwards.
GGTTTTGCTTGGCAAGATATTATCCTTAGATGTCAATGTCTGGAAGGAACTTACCCTGACTGCGAACAGCTATTGGCAAGATTTAGCTTTGACCGAGAAGTAATCCTAGAAAAAGCATTCTTAGTCAAAGCACTGGAACGGTTAGCTGTGTTAACAGATAAAAAAGAGAAAGGTATTTACTTACAGTTTGATGGAAGTTTGCAGCAGTTACGACTATCAATTGAACGGGAGTTTGGCAAAGGCGATCAAGTTATTGCTGCTCATCTACCATCAGAAATGTCATTGAATATCCAGTTTAACCTCAAGTATTTAGTAGAAGCAGCCAAGGCAATTCCCAGTTCTGCTATCAAAATGCACTTCCAACAATCAGATCATCCTGCCATGTTGGTTCCTTATGGAGATAGACCAAATCCAGAACTGCAAATGGAAATGCGTCAATTCTTACTGCCACTGTACACTCTAAATGCTTAATAAATGTTAATCAAAATTTTGAAGTTTTGTAGGGTGTTTTGGATACGAGTGGTGTTTATTTTAGACGGGGATTTGAGGAACTCTGGACAAAACTGAGAATATGAACGAAAATCCTCGATTTTGACAAATATAAACTGTGCATTTTGGCGGTAGATACCCGACTATTTGCCACCAAAATGCCAAATTCATCCATCTGTTTCGACATTTAAATAATTAAACTTACTCAACTTCTGGTATCGTTAAATCCTGCTGGAAACGGTTGAGCAAATCAGCCTACTTTGGAGTCAAAATTACACCCCCTTAACAGGGGTAAGGGCGACAAATTAAGGTTAATGAATCCTATGTCTACAGTCGCCCTACATCAAAAATATCGACCCCAGACAATAGCCGAATTAGTTGGACAGCCCTACATCAAAACTGCTCTGACTAATGCTGTCAAATACCTGCAAATTGCACCAGCTTATTTATTCACAGGTTCTAGAGGCACAGGTAAAACATCAACTGCTCGGATATTTGCTAAATCTCTCAATTGTCTCAACACTAAAAAACCAACTGACCAACCTTGTGGTATTTGTCAATCCTGCCGTTCAATTGAAACCAGCAATAGCCTAGATGTTAGTGAAATTGATGCTGCTTCTAATAATGGTGTAGATGATGCCCGTGCTTTAATTGAGCGCAGTACCTTAGCACCTGTTGCAGGACGTTACCGAATTTTTATTTTAGACGAATGCCATTGTCTAACCGGTAACGCCTTCAATGCCTTACTTAAGTGTATTGAAGAACCGCCACCTCATGTTGTTTTCATTCTCTGCACAACAGAACTGCACAAGGTGTTGCCTACCATTGTCAGCCGTTGTCAGGTGTTTAATTTCCGCACTTTGTCTGTTCAGACTATTGTGCAGCATCTCCGTATTATAGCAGATGCAGAATCTATCTCTATTGATGATGAGGCACTAACAGCGATCGCTCGACTCAGCGATGGTGGATTGCGGGATGCACTGCAATTACTGGGTCAGGTGAGTCTTTTAGATGAAGATATCACTGCCAATCATGTTATGAAAATCGCTGGTGGTGTGACAGAAACAGAATTAATGTCAATTTTACAGGCAATATCCACCAACAACACCTTTAACTTGCTGCAAGTAGCAAGAGTTCTAGTGGACTCTGGTAAAACGCCCAAATTGATTCTCTCCAACTTACTGCAAACATACCGAGATTTACTGATTGTCAAGTCTGCATCCAAAGAGCAATCCCTGCTAACTGGTTGTGTTAGCTATGCTCAACTCAAGGTTTTAGCAAATCACTGGAATTTCGAGACGCTTAACTTGTCTCTAGCAGAGTTACAAAAAGCAGAAAACTATCTGCGGCACACAGTAAATGCTGCTGTGTGGCTAGAAGTTTGCTTACTGAACCTGATACCCAGTTTCTTGCCTGTCAGTGCAACCAAGACGCTAAGTGCTAAACCTGTGCATCACGGCAAGTTGTTACCAACAGTTGGAGTATACACCACAAACAAGGTGACAGCTAAACCTGTAGATGACAAATTGTTACAAACAGTTGCAGATCAGACTACTAACCTGGCTCAAATTTGGCTTTCTGTGATGGATACAGCTAAACCTAGTAATCAAAAGCTGTTGGCTCATGCAAATCTCGTTAAATTGCAAGGTGACAAGGCAATTTTAGAGGTTACACCAGCTTACCTCAAGAAGTTTGAAAGTAGTAAAGAAGCGATCGCTAAAATGCTGCAACGAGCTACCCAAAGTCAACAACCAATGACTGTGTTAATTAAAACTGCCAACAAGAGCAGTAACGGGAGGGTAAAAGCATGATTGTCTTGCTGACAGGTGATGACCAACACGCCATCCAGGAACAGCTGAACCAATACAAAGCAGAGATTGATGCCCAATGGCTCACACTTTGCTATCATCGATTTCCAGCCGATCGCCTTGACCAAGCCATCAGCGTAGCTCGCACTCGTTCCCTGACTGGTGGTAAAAAACTGGTGATTGTGGAAAATTGCCACCTCAAGCAGTGGGGTGATACTGAGTTGTCAACCTTGCAGCAGCTTGTTCAAGTGCCTGAATTCACAATTCTGGTGTTTGTCGCCACCAATGTAGATAAGCGCTTGAAGATTTACAAACATATTGTCAAGTATGCCAAGTTGTTTGAGTTTTTATTGATACCACCTTGGCGGAATGATTTGATTGAGAGAGCGATCGCAACTCAGGCTAAAAAAATCAAGCTAGTGCTGTCAAAGGATGCAGTGGAATATCTAGCAGAAGCAATTGGTAACGATATGACTCGTGCAGCCACTGAGTTACGCAAACTGTATATTTATGGTAATGGCAGAAAACTAGAGTTTGCAGAAGTAAAAGAGTTAGTGCCATGTCAGACTCAGAATAGCCTACAACTGGCATCTGCTATTCGTCAAGGAGAAAGCAATCAAGTTTTGCGCCTGCTGGATAATTTACTGTCACGCTCGGAACCATTAATGGTGATTGTTGCTACTCTCCTAACGCAGTTTAGAACTTGGCTGTGGGTTAAGTCTGCGATGTCTGCGACGGGCTACGCCTACGCTTCTGGGGTTAAGAAAGATCGTGAATTAGCTCAACTGTGCAGTCTCAGTAATCCTAATCGCATTTATTACTTGCGTCAGGAGGTAGCAAATACAAGCATTAACGCTTTAGCTAAAGCAGTAACTATGATGCTGGATTTGGAAATGTCTATTAAGAGAGGTGCTGATGCGAAGGATTTACTGCCAGTAATTCTTGGTGTTAGTAGGTTATTTAAGTTAACTTAATCAACATAAAGTTGACTGAGAGTTTTGGATTTTGGATTGTATATTTGATTCCAGTCTAAAATCCAAATTCACTAATAATGATATTAGTATCTAACAAAACTTTCACAAGCTATGTTTCTCATTTTAGGAATAGGACGTGCTGGCTCTCTTGAGAATATTGGTATCAAGTAAGTATTTCAAGCTCATAGATCAATTTCTCTGACCACACTGCGATATCGTAAGTCAGCGAAATCATCATCAGTAAAGATAATCCCCTCGCTTTGGATTACGCTTCTAAATTTTTGTAATCCCTCCCAAAAATTATCCCCTCTAGATTCCTCCTTCTTTTTACGGAGAAACTCAAACAAATAGTCCCGTTCTTCTGGAGGCAAACTTTCAATATAATTAATAATTTCTTGTAAACTAATCATAGAAACTCCTCGAAAGTCAACCCTAACTTTGCTGACTCATTTTCATCTCTATTTCCATTGCTTAAGCCTCTATTTTACCATTTAATAAACTTCATCATGGCTGCCAATATCAATCAATAAAATAACCATTTCTAACAACTTCTCATCCTCAGACAAATTAAAGATAATTCTACAATCATAAGCAACAGAACAAGACCACAACCCCGATAAATTTCCTGTTAACTTATGAGACTTCAAAGACGGTGTAAATGGATCATCTGCCAAAAGCCTTAATACATTAACAATTTGATTCTTTAATTGCGGGTTTTTCTTTGTAATCTTCCTAAAAGACCGCTTAAATCCACTACTCCAGACAACTTCCATCATCATCTCCTAGTAAATCAGCGATCAAATCATCAACGCTTCCCCTATGAGCTGTCCCATCCTTAAAAGCCTGCATCACTTCTTGAGCATTAGCCAAAATTTCAACTCGCCGATTCTCAATTCGTTGCTGGCGAAGAAACTCAAATAAATACTCTCGATCTTCTGTGGGCAAACTTTCAATAGAATTAATAATTTCTTGTAAAGTCATCATAGAATCTCCTAATCAAGTAAACTCTATCTTTGCTAACTCTATTTTAATCTCTATTTCCATTGCCTCAGCCTCTTACATTTAGCCAATTTCCGCAAAAATATGATACAATATCCAGCGCAGTAAGGGCAAATGTGGAGGGCAGAAGCAGCGATTAGCGTAGGCGTAGCCCGCCGCAGGCATCGCCAGGGTAATCATCAATAATCTACCAATTTTAACTTTAGATGAATCTACAGCTAATTTAGATCCTTTAACTGAAAAAGCAATCAAGTTTTGCGTTCGCTGGATGATTTACTGTCCACTTTGACGGAATAGGGTTATTTGCTTCCAGAAGGAGGGAGTAAATTTCGATATTCCCAGTGTCCGCGTTTGCCCAAATCTTGAATAATATTTTCAGCAGTTTTTATTGCTTGGCCACTGGTGCTTTGAATAGCTTTACTGAGGATAGCCTTAGTTTCATTTTGCCAACCGTAGATACTCCAACCAGACTTATCATTTTTAATGAGCAATTCAAGGCACTCGACAGATGATTCTGGCATTGTATCAACAAGTACAGCTAGACGTTCGAGCATCAAAAAGTCAGGATCTACTTTGCCAGTTAGCTCAAGAATCTGTTTAATCTGTGCAATAGCCCAAACGTCATCAAATTTCCCAGAACCGAACCACCAGCCAAAAGCAGCAAGTTCAGTGGTATAGGAACTACGTTCGGTAGAATTACGTGCTGTTTCCAAACGCTTTTCCCAGAGCAATTGGAGACTATTGAGTATTTCTGGATCTATCTCATTTTCTGTCCTATTAAGACTTCTCCCCACAAATTCGAGAGCATAGCCACGTAACGTATCAGAAGCTAACTCAAAAAACCTTGCCAATGCTCCTGGCTCATCCAAATTCAGCTTCCCACGCCAGTAGAGAGTCATCAAGTGCTGGGCAAGACCTTCATCAGTATGTGTCAATTTTTGTCGTTCAATCGATGTGGGATCTATCTGTTCAACTGCATAGCGGTATTCCTCATGTAGTGAATCAAAAACATTGTTATAAATACCAGAAAAATTAATGTAGCTTTCCCAAGCAGCACGTCGCAGATTGCTGAAAGTTTCATTCTGTGGAAATATTTTTCCTATGCTTTGATTTGCCCATAGCGGATCTAGTAAAGCCAGCCAAGGAAACCACTGACCATAAACTGAGCGTATTGCTAAAGATGGCTCTATATCTGGGTTAAGATGTTCATCAAGTACCTGCCGTACTTCTGGCATTTCATCAAAACCTCGTTGCAAATGCTCTTCACTCTCAGGTATTTGCTCAAAGTGGCGACGAATCCAGAGGGCATAGCGAACAACTGTGTGCATTGCTTCCCCGCGAACAGTATTAATTGCCAGTTCACTATAATTATTATTTGAGCTATACTCCATTTCTCTTTCTAGCGTGGGGTCTGGATGTTGAGTTAAAAGTCTGAGGATGTTCCAAACCCGATCGCGAAAATTAAACTCAATTGCTATTGTATCAACGTTCAGTCCGACTCCAAGCAAGTCTTCCACTGTTCGGCAAGGTTCGAGCCAATTGCTGCTGGGTTCGTTATAAATTGTCTGAGATTTATTGAATTTTTCAGATTTCTCTGCTAACCAATTGCAGAGACTTAGAACAGATATCCAATCAAATTCTCTTATTTCTTGCTGTTGTTTTGATTGATTATTTAAAGCTTGACGCAAACCTCTAAGCAAATTCGATATATATCTTGCGTGTAGACCTTGGAATTGAGCGGCTCCCTGTGCATAACGTTCAGGACTTTTTTCAACCAGTCTTTCCAGAGCAGATCCTAGCCCTGAGCGTGATGGCTCTTCAAAGGGATCTGTAGAATTTGGCTCCCATGTTCTAAGAAAGGCAACTAGCTCCTCAATACTCATAGATTCTAATTCTGAGTCAGTTTTTGGACTTCCAACACCTGAGACTCTAACCTGACCTACACCTCCAGAAACAATATCTGAAAGTTCAATCTCCTTGCCAAATTTATTGACTAAATCATCATAGCGTTCACGCCAATATGTTGAAAGACTATCTTTTATTATTGTTAGTTTATGCCACTGCCAATATTTCACCCATTCAGCTTTTCTCTCTTGATCTTCTTCCCAATTAAAGTCCAGTTCCGGATTTTCAATCCAACTTAGAATTTGCGCTTGTTTCTCTACAGTAAGTTGAGCAAAATTATCTTTGAGTAAGTGTGCATACTCATAATCTTCGTAAGAACTAGTATCTGTAAAACGCTTAGAGTCAATAAGTTTTTCAATCAGTAAATTGGGGTCTACATCTTGATACTCACGAATCAGGTAAAGTGCGATGCGATGAAAAATTCGCCAGCGTCGCTCCTCCAACTTCTGCACAATATTTCGGATTTTCGTCCGATCCGATTCTAATATCTGTTTTGCTGTATCCCTTACTGTTTCTACTAAAATTTCTCTAACATCGTAAGGAGGGTGATTTCGATGATGCTCCTCAATTGCATATCGCCAGATACGTGAGTAATCCTCCAAGATAGGCGAATTATTCTGCTTTTCCTCAGTTTCTGCATTACGTCTAGAGAACTTAATCGCATTATTAAGCAGAATAATTAGCATAATTAACGCTTCTTCACCCGTTATCTTTACTAATTCTGGCACTAAGGTTTTTAAAATTCTTCGATAATGCGAGTTATTAAAACGTATTCTTGGCTTGGGTGAGGAAAGGTAAACATTATTATCATTATTGTCCCCATTGTTCAAACTAGAATCTGGCATAACAGCAAGTAATGTTTTGGCCAGTTCTAGTGCCTTTTTAATCTTACCACCTTGAGCAAGATGTACTATGAGGGCAGCAACTTTCTCTGGAAGTAGAGAGGATGAGTATAGTGATTTAATCCAAGTTTTAACTTTAGGAACTAATTGCACTGCTTCTTGTAATGCCATCTCAAGTGCAGCATCAACAAAATCTTCATGGACACGGGGATTGTTGCTTTCTATCTGCCGTGCAATTTCTAGAACCTCTTTCGGCTTGTGTTCAGCCATTCGCGCTAGATAGCGAGACTGAGGCCACATAGGAAAGCTGACAGTGCCTTGACTAACATCCTCAATAATTTGTGGAGGATTCTTGAAAAACCCTTTATCCTTTAACGGTTTAATCCACTCTGGATTTTGTAGACGATTGAAAAAGTAACTAAAATGCTGTGGGTGAATCAGGAATCCTATAACTTTCTCTATCTGCTGAGGATTGTCTTCTTGTAAGATTTCATCAAGTTTATCTACAGTAGTGTAGAAATTTTGAGCAAATGTAGCGAGAAATGACTCAAATAACTCAAATTGATGACGGATTTTAAGATCATCTGGATCTAATTTAGGTTTACCGCTATCATGTGTTTCATGTGTTTGTTCCATAAACCACTCTGTTATTTCCCAGTAGTGATTGACTATAGGTTCTAATATATTCAGGTCAAGTTTATTTTCAGAAATACATAATTCAAAAAAGAGAAAGGTTATTTTTTTATTATTGTATCTTACTGCTTTATGTTTTTTTATAAGTTGCTGAATTTTACTAAATATTTGAAAATTAATAGTAATATCTTCACTCTCTAAAGGTGTTTCATCTAAACCAAAGCCATTACTCTCCCAAATATCTGCTAGGTTTTCAACTTCATCTTTATATTCAAGTCTTTCACTTATTTTAGGAATAGAATCAGGCAATCTATTACGAATTTCACGAACAGCATGAGATATAAATCTTAATCTACCAGGAATTTGAATTCCAAAAGTTAAGCAAACTGCACCTTCATACAAATTTGCTAGAGAGCTACTATTTTGATTCAGCCATGAGAGTATTTTCCTACGGGTCGTTGTCCAGTCCGCTGGAGGTACTTGAGGTAAATCAGATGAGCTAGGGTGTAGATTTTGACTATTTAGTTCCACAACTTCTTCCCTAATACGCTAATAATTGACCTAAACGTTGATTTTTTCAAACTATTATACTGTATAGTTGCTAACTGACTTTATGATAGAAAGCATTTGCTAAAGAACTTGCCCATCTTAGTTTCAGTCTTAGCGTATAAAAGACATTTTTGGGCAGGGTTGACTCTACTACTTATCGTAATTTAGTATCACTCCCCCATTGGGGGATTTTTTAGGGCAATGAGCGAAAAACACCACCATGAACACGCCCAATTATAGTGCCTTACTACAAAGCTTTTGGACACCACCTCGTACACCCATTACAGAAAATTCTAACTCAAATAACCATCCTAATGAACCAACAGATATTGCTGAATTTATAGGTGAAGATTTACTATGGCAACAGACTATCTCTGCCAAAGAACCTAATCTGAAAAATATCCCTAATGACCTACCAAATAAATTAATTCAAGCACTTCATTCATTAGGAATCACCCAACTTTACTCTCACCAACTTCAAGCCTTACAAGCAATTAGACAAGGTAAAAGTTTAATCCTCACCTCTCCCACAGCCAGTGGCAAAACTCTCAGCACATACCCCGCCATTCTGGAAGGTTGTATAAATGAAGAACATCGAGCATTAGCATTTTATGGACTACGAGCATTAGCACTAGACCAGTTCCACAAAATCTCTGAACTACTCTCTACCATACCAACACAATCCAGACCTATATTGGCAATGATCACTGGAGATGTCAAATCAGAAAAACGAGAACAAATCCTGAAGAGCGAACCGCATATATTGGGTGTCACACCAGAATTAATCCATTTTCAACTCAAGCAAGCCTGGAAATCCGCGCATTGGGCAAACTTTTATCAACGATTACGCTATGTACTGCTTGACGAAGCTCATACCCTCTCAGGCAGCTATGGCGCAAATATGTCCTGGCTGATTCGTCGTATTAAACTAGCAGTAGATCATTACGGTGGTGACTCCAAGAAACTGCAATTTATCTTCCTGAGTGCCACTTGTGGTAATCCTAAACAACTGGCTCTGAAAATCTCCGGCTTAAAACCAACTAAACTCAACCCCAAACCCCTAATTTGGATTCGCAAAAGTGGAGCAGCTTCACCATCTAGACAAATAATTATCACTCAGCCCAGTTACAATTTGACTGGTGATATCGCTCGGATTATTCAATTTTTGCTCAATCAAGGTAAATCAGGTATCGCCTTTTGTAACTCCCGTCGCAGCGTGCGGGAACTAACAGAATTACTCAAATCAAACCAAGTAGCCGCCTTCTACAGTGGCATAACTTCTGAGCGTCGGGCAGAAGTAGTTGACCAACTCCAGTCTGGCACGCTCAAGTGGATTATTGCCACAGAAGCTTTAGAAGCAGGAATTGACCTACCAGAATTAGAATGTTGCATTTTGCGTGGCTGGCCTGGCTCCAAAATGGCGTATCAGCAACGCAGTGGTCGAGCCGGTCGTTCACAACCTGGACTAACAGTGCTGCTTCCCAATGCTCTCAATCCCATTGACTGCTATGTAGCTGAACATCCAGAAATGCTGGTGTCAGGAGAAGCTGAGGAAGTATTCTTTAATGACGAATATCCCATCTTTGCTGCTAAACATTTGATGTGTGCAGCCGCAGAAACTGGTATTCCTACTAATAAAATAAAGCACTACTTTGGCACAGCAGCTTACGAGGTAGCAAAACTCCTGTTAGCCCAAGGGCATCTAAATAAAGGTCGTAATGGACTGTGGGCAAAGGGTTATCCCCATAAAGATGTTAACTTTCGTGGTGGTTTATCTCAAACTACCATCAAGCTAGTAGATGCAGAATCTGGGGAAGAACTGGAGGAAATCTCAGAAGATATTGCTCACCGGGAAGTCCATCCCCAAGCCATCTACAAACGACAAGATACCAATGGACGAATGCTGACTTATCAGTGCATCTCCCTTGACTTGAACAGCAAGCAAGCAATATTAAAACAGACAGCAGATAGCCCACTATTTACAGTTGCAGTTACAGAATCAGAAACCAGTAGCCTAACAGTGCTGACAGATCCGGTAAAGTTACCATTGCTGTTTTCTCAAGTCAGTGAAGTTGATGACTGTAAGGAATACTTAACCCTGTCACTTAGTTTTGGTGAAGTTAAGCACATTACCAGTGGTTACAGTTTAATGACCCAAATCTATGAGCAGACTTGTTTGAACAAGCGGTGTCTTAACTACAAAGAGCCGCTACCTAAAGAACATCGTTGTCCGCTTTGTAGCAAACTCACACGCAAAGCTGTAATTGTGAAAACCCTGTCAGAAGAAAAGTTTGAGCAGCCTTTCCGTACTCAATTTTCAGCACCAATGGTTAAAGTAACGATTAACTCAAGTGCGCGAGAATACATCCAGCACAATGCCAAGGAAACTAGAACTAGTCTTACTCGCAGTGGAGAAGCGATTCCACCAGGCTATCAACAGTTGTGGGAATATTCCACTACCTTGATTGCTATCCACACCTTTGGGCATCAAATTATGAGAGCGTTGCAGCTGGTGGCTAGAGTTGACCCTAAACAGGTGAATTTTACAGTAGTGAAGGAGTTAGGGGAAAATAACAATTACACAGGTTATTTCTATGATACCAGTGATGGCGGTAATGGTGCGGCTGAAGCTGTGTTTAAACATCTGCCAAAACTTGCTGGTGCTGCTAGTGCGATCGCACAGGATTGCAACTGCAATACTGGCTGTGCCAAGTGTCTAATTCAACATGGTTGTCCTGATGGTAACACTGCTTTATTGAAACAAATGGGTTTAGTGTTATTAGATGCGATCGCCTCCGATCGGTCGGAGACCATCGCTACACCTGATGTTTGACACGAGTATCGTCGTAGACATCGCTCAAATTCCAGATTTATATTGTTCCAGATACTCAATCACTGCCTCCAAGTCTGCGATCGCCTGATTAAATCGATCGAGCATTGCTTCTGCTACTTCTGGTTGGGCGTTGACAGTCGGTAGTTTTTCCCTCACCACACCTTTGAGTGCTTCTAGCCACAGCGACAAATTTGTATGTCGAACTGCTGTCAACAATCCCATATTGGTGAGAACAGACAAATGAAACCCAAGTTGGTCTTGTCCACCGTAACCCAAATATCCGTTACTCAGTTCTAGTTTTTCTGGAGTAAACTCAAAATACTGGTCAGAGGTAATACCAGCAGATTCTAGTTTGGGTTGTGGTAATGGAGGTTGGGATTGAGTCATTATCAGTTAGGATTGTTGTACAGCAGGTAATTTTGACATTTTGCTACGCGTAGCGTCTCTAAGAGTTGCCATCGCTTGCAGCTTAATTTTACAGGTATCTAGAATTAGCGTGATGTCTACAACGGGCGTAGCTGAAGCACTCCCACACTTGAGCAGTCCGCTTTACCCAATCTATGAGGTGCCGCAGCTACGCCCAGAGCAGGCATCGCTATAATAAAACCAATATCACGCTCGGAAAACTCACAATGTCCATTACACTTGATCTGCCACCGAAAGTTGAGGCACTGCTGCGACAGCGTGCTGAAAGTACTGGACAAGATATTTCGCAAATGGCGCTAGCGGTGCTGACTTTAGGACTGAGTTTGGACGATCAAGATTTTTTTGAGGCTTTAAAGGGAATCCAACGTGGGCTTGATGATTTTGAGCAAGGACAATTTTCGAGTTTAGAGGACTTCATTGCTGAACAAAATCAGAAATATGGATTGTCTCTTGAAGCATGACGTACCGCATTGATTTCTCTAGCATTGCGAAAGCCGAAGCGGATGCCGCATTCTTAAGTTTTTCTCAGTTTACCACAGATGAACGCGCCCAACTCTGGTATCAAGGGCTGATTAAAGCAATCGTCTCTCTGCAAGAAATGCCTCGGCGCTGTCCAATCGCTCGAGAGGATGCCTTCTTTAGTCAAGAAATTCGTCAGCTTATTTACGGGCAAGGAAAGCAAACCTATCGTATTCTATTTACGGTTCTTGAAGATCAGCCTGTTCCAACGGTGAGAATTCTCCATATTCGTCATGGCGCACAGAAGACAATTGGTGAACCGGAAGTAGAGGATTGATCGTATTGGCATTCTATCCACAATATCTTTCTCAAGATATGGAGTGTAGGCGTAGCCTGATAGTGACTGGCTATTCGGTGTCGCACTTTGTTTGAGCTAATGAATGTTGGGTTTACTTTTATTGAACGGAATATAGGTAATAAAAACTTTATAATGAGGAACAAAGAGTAAGTTACAGCAATAACAGCTATTATGATAAATGCCAGATTAATCATATATGTAATATATCTTTAAGCTGAAAATCTGATTTTATTGATGGCTTCGATAACCCATCCAATTAATTAGTTTATCAATCACGAAGGTGATGATTTTGGAGAGATATGTAAAGCTTAACGATAGCACGCCAATTTCAAGAGCAAAGATGATAATTATAGTAATAATACCAGGATTTTTTGTGTGAAATATGACTTCAATTAGAGAAAATATGAGAGTGCCAGAAAATATGGCTATGCTAAGACTCACAAGCAAAATCATCACCGTCAATACAACAGTTGACAACTATTGCAATTTGTAGATAATACCAGGGACAAAGGCACTTAAAATAATAGCGATAGGCCCTTTTATGCCAATGGTGATATCAGTTCCTGTGATTAGTAAGATAAAAAAACAACCAAGGAGCATCAGATACCAACTGTGCATAGGAAATGGGGAAACAAGTGATGAAATAGTAACTAATACCTAGCGTGGCAAAACTAGCTAGAGCAAAAACTTAAACCTAGTAAATTCGTTATTATTGAAAATTTTGGTTTACCTATTTACGCCTATTTCAATCATTAAAAATCTACTCTAGCAAGTTTTACCGCTCTAGACTAATACAAATACCCATTCACCAACAATATAGATATCGTTTATAATAGGTAGTACAATATTAGTTATATTCCTTAAAATATCTCGTATCTGATTGTAATGGTCAAGTACTTTTTCCATGACCTTTTCTGGGGATTTGCGCTTATGGATTCGCGCTCCTCTAGTCACAGCTTGCGGGAATGTTACAAAAAAGGAAATTGATGTCAGAGTCCAAGGAAAAAAATTGGGGCTTGTTTTAAGAACCGTGTTTACATCTGGCCTATCACCGCCAATAGTGAAAGGAAAGGCTGTGAATAATCCATCTTTATGCAATTGATTCAGGTGTGATTCTAAATTATAAGCGCTACCGTAGATGAGAAGATATGCAAAAAATGTCAGGAAGATATAGTAGAGAAGAGTCACCCGAATAAATTTCCAATTACGGCAATTATAGATAAATGCACCAATCACAACCAGCGAGTAAAGGTAATAGCCGAGGACATTGGGATTTGATGACATAAAGAAAATTCTCCTATCTGTATATCTTCCATCTTGAAAACTACTGCAAGGTTACTGAGAAAGATTCACTTCAATTGAGGCAAGTCGAGCATCTTCCCCTGTTTGGCTCCAGATTCCCGCAAGAATGACACCAGTTCGATAAAGGATTTCTCCTGAATCTTTTGCAGGTTGACCAAATATATGCTTCTTAATATCTGGAGAGTACTGAAAAATCTTATCAACCTGTGAAGATTTAACATATTCTCCTGGAGTACTTTTTATTAAATCTAGTGCAAGCATGTGTCCAGTCAATGCATGTTGTAAAAGCTTGGTAAGTTCGGGATGACTTCCAGCCTCGGCACTATTGGTATAAGTGTCAATTGCAGATTTTAACTCATTCACTTCCGCCGGATATGTCTGTGCTTTAATGCCATTGCCAGTAATACTGTTTGGTTCAGTTTTGTCTTGGAGTTTCCGTAAGGTCTCTAAAGCAGTCTTGCCTTTTTCTAGAGATGAAGAACTGGAAATCTGTAAGGGGGAGTTGGCTGCCTCCGGGGGTGAACTAGAGCTACAACTTGCCACACTAATCACCAGGAGAATTGCTGCTAGCTTCATAGTGAATCTAGTCATAGCGTAGACTACCGGAATTGATGCTGCATAGCAGACATTTTGAGCCTGTATTGAGCGCACAAGACGCATCTCAGATTGCCTCCAAAGAATCAATTTTTGTATTATCTTCACTTTTTTCTAAGTATCCAGAATCAGAGCGATCGCTCCTTTGAGCAAAACATTTTTGAAAGCGATCGCACTTCGTTTGAGCTAATGAATCTTGGAATTTCGTTTAATGGAATCCCTGTCTTGTTTTGTGTTTTTATGCGATCGCTGGTGCTTAATTTTATAGGTATCGATAATCAGAGTATCACCATTTTATTCAAACTATCTTATGGAGCAATCGCACTTTGTTTGAGCTAATTAATGTTGGGATTCGTTCATCAACCTAACCTACGACAAGAGATAATAGCACTTAAAAAACGCCTGTTAAAAAAGTTTTATATCAGTGGCTCTTTCCTCCATGCGAAAGTAAGTAGTTAGCTAAACTAGCAGGATTAATAATCGATAAAAGAAGGTTAATATCTTTGCTTGGTAATGCCCCAGACACAATTCCAACTGTAGAAGCAAAGGTTGCACAGTTATGAAAAGCTAAATTATAGGTGTCATCCCAATCTACAATTGCCTGATACGCATCTCTCAAGCCCTGTTGAGTGATTGTGTATTCTTGGAATACATTGTAAGGTCTTCCGCTCTCATCCTGAAAAATACCTGGAATACCAATCGGGAAAAATATATAAGGTAATTCAAGCAATGTCCCTCCAGGGATTTCAGAAGAGGATCTAAACGCTGCACTAAAACCATAGTAATTCGTAGTTTGTCCATCGGACAAACTAATCCATGCATGTCCACCAGGAAAAGCCGCGCCAATTCCTGGAGTATTGTCTGCTCCCGTAACGTAGATCGTTAGTTTGTAAGGTCCACTTGCTGAAATAACTCTAGATGTATTGTGGGCAATTGGAATATAAGGGCAGTAATTAATTGGAGCAGCAAAAATGAGAGCCTGTGCTGCACGACCGATAGAATATCCAATGTAGAATGCTCCATTAAGTATTAGTGCTAATGGTATTGGTGCTACTGCAACAGTTGTTTTAGGATCACCTACTTGCAGATTCTTATCCAGATTTTGTGCAACGACTGTAGCAGAATTATTTATAGCTGCACTTGCCTGGGGTGTAACTCGGAACTCTAATAAATTTCGTCCCAAGTTTCCTTCAATAACTGTGAATCGAGCAAAAACACCAGATTTAATTTCTGCCCAATGCGACGGTGAAGAATCTTTAGCTGCCGGAAGCACACGCGGTAAACCGTCGCCTGTCGGCTCATAGAGCATATCCGGTAGGCGTTCTGCGGAAATCGTTTGATTAGTAAGGGCTTGGCGTGCTTGTCGCAGTTGCAGTACAGTTTGTCCAGGCGCTCCAGACTGTCTGAGTAGGTCATTTAGTGACGGGATACCAGGAACTAAGCGGAATTGGTTGTAGGTATTCTCAATTTGTTGCAGGTAGTCCCCTTCTAGTCCTTTTTCATACTCAGGGATAAGCTTGTGAATTAAGGCTTGATCTTGTTGCGACCATTGCTTCAACGGTAGACCTGCCTGAATCCGCCATGAATTTGCGTTTAGTGTGGCAGGAGCAATACCTTGCAACGTTCCACGGGACAGCAAAGCACTAATTGCAGGTGCTTGTTTTCCTGTCAAAGGAGCAAGTTTATAGGGTAGCCCTCGCCCTGGTGCATGGATAGAGAATTGGGTACAATAAGCTATCACATCAAGACTGTAGTCTCCCGGAGGTAAAGGCTTTTGCAGGTCTTGATCAGAAGTAATCGCTAAGGGCTTTGGGTGAAAATCTTTGACTTGATCGGAAACATCAGGATAGGCTGTCTTTTGGTCTAACAGTAGTGGTGAACCAACTCCGACTGCTTCCCCAATCTCTTTAATAACGGCAGTTTTAGCTATATCTATAGGATTTCCACTGGGTACACCGGGGATGGGGATAGGCGATTTGGGAAGGTTTACACAGACTCCCAAGAAACAATCCGCAATTTTTTGTTCGTCTTTCTGAACAACACTCAAATCCTTGGAAGTGACAACAGCACTACTAGGAGGTGCAGCAGCGTCGGCTTTTCCGTAAATGTTTAAGAAACTATAACAACTTGCTGAGTTAAAGCTCAGAACGCCACAGAGTAGGACAGAGAGAGTCCTTCGCAGAAAAACAACATTTGTAACAAATAGAGAAGTAATGATACCAATAAAAATAAAACGGAGCGATCGCATATTGAAGCTCTAATAAACTGAATAATATCCAAAGTGACAATACAATACTGCTTCAGATTTAGTCCAGTAATTTTACAGTTCTTATTGAATGTGCTTTATTTGCCTGATATTAACCGTATTATCGCTGAGTGCATAGCAATCAACCGCCGAACAATCTGATCGATCTCTAAATCTAATATGCTGTAATCAATGACTGCCTGACGAATAGGTGTATGTCCTTGATTGACAGCTAATTCTTGTATCTTGGCTGTACGTATAATTAATTTGCAGCTTACCGCTGCATTGGAGAGATGTTATATTCTCTCCACCATGCCAGTAATTAATCTTGCCGATATTCAACAAATTACTAAAACACAACAACAAGTCCTATTCCCCATTCAAAAATCTCATCCAAATCGCTCTGCCTTTGACTCTATAGTTGCAGATAACTTCTCTTTGGTGATGAGACAACTATTTTTAGGACTGACTGTAGAACCTTTATTAAATGCCTATCCTCAAATTGCTCAGTGGGTTGATCAAATACAGGAACTTGCACCAGAAATTTTTAAATCTCGGAAAAAGTTATTAGTCGATAATCCAGTAATTGCACCTCTTGCAATTAATGACGATAAGCACTTTATTCAAGTATTAACAAATATAGCATTTAAACAAGGTATTCCCAGGCTTTATGAATGGGCTGTACGCCATCCACATTTAAGCTGGCAAGACCGGGTAAAATTGTGGACTACGGCTAGACAATACTCAGTTACTCCTAACCAAATACAATTCGTAATTTTAGCATTACATCCTGTTAAACCCGCCCAAAGATTAAATGTACGCTGGAATAAAAAGGATCAGATGCAGACTGAAAAATGGTTAATTAAACTACTGACTCAATCTCCAGATAAAAAATCACAATCAAATATAGTCATTCCTGAGTTATCGTCAATGGTCAATTTAGAAGCTATTCCAGAAGTCAAGATTTAAGAGGCTAATGCCTCTGCCATTGGCAAATGCTTGTTAAAGATAACATCAATGGTACTCAAATCAACTGTTGAACATGGATGGCTATTATCAAAATTACTGAAATTAGATGATGAATATCAAGGTAGGTGGGAGCAATGGCGATGGACAATGGAAACTGGAGAACTACCTAAAGAAATACCGCAAACTGAGTTTTTAGACTTAGGACATCCTCAAGTTTTACAGATGCTCTCAAGCTGTCTGCAATCTATTCCTACAGGTGGATGTGGCAGTCCTTCCAGATTTATTCCCTATTTCATTGACTGGTTACTTTATGCTCTAGGGCATCCCAGCATTGCTAAATTGCCTCATGAGCCAGAGGGATGTAACGGTGCGAGTAATCGTCTTATTCAAGAATTGGAACTGAAGCTTTTGATTTCTTGTCCCTTCGATTACTTCGGTCATTTGTTGGCTGCTAATCGTTACGGACAATCAACAGCTAAATTCTATCCTACTCCTACTTGGACAGCCAAGACAATGGCTATTGCAGCAGTTGTCAGTTCTGCTGCAATAGCACCATTTCATATATATGAACCAGCACTTGGTACAGGACGATTAGCATTGGAAATGTCCAATTATGCTATCAGTTTAACAGGCTGGGAGTGGGATTCACTACTAATAAAAATAGCAAGTTTAAACTTCATGCTTTACGCTCCCTACTTGGCATTGCCTATTCCTAGTTTGGGCGGAGATTTAGTCATCGGAGACACCCTGACTGGCAAGGGGATTTCTTTTATCCGACCAAATTTAAAGTATGAAACTCCCGCATCAACACGTCAAACGAAGCTAAATAATAGTTTGCTAATTAATGGTATCAAGTATGAAAATACTAAAGCAGAAAATATGTTGCAAGGAAGTTTATTTTGATGAGAATTAAAATTACTGAGTGGCAACAACTATTTCAAAATTGTGTCAGTAATCTTCCTCTGCCAATTTCCTTGCCTACTGTAGCACTTGCCAATCCTCCCTATTGCAAAATTAATCTCACTTCCGATTCAAAACTAGCCCGATTTGAGATGGCTTATAAATGGATACAACACAAAGATGGAAGCTACGTGATTACATCCAAGTTGAAAACCCAAGCAGAACAAGAGTGCTTATTTGTAGAACAGTGTTTAAATCAATTGCAACCTGGTGAAATAGTCTGTATTTTGGTGTCTAATGGAATTCTTTCTTCATCTAACCAAGCACACTTTCGCCGATGGCTATTAAAAGACATGGCTTTGCTAATTGCTTCCATTCAGTTACCTACAGAGAATTTTCAGGTAGAATGTGGATTGTGAATTATCACTAGCTTTTTGATTCTTCAGCGCCAAGGTGGAGATTTACCAGTACCAGAAGATTACTCAATCTTTATGGCAGTTGCGGATAAAATTGGTTTTGATAGTCGAGGTCGTCGTCTCTTCCGTTCAAGTACAAATGGGCAACAAACCCAAGAAATTGATAGTGATTTACCTGTGATTATAGAAGAGTTCAAAAAGTTTCTCAAAGAAGTATGGCAAAATAATGTTGATAAATAGCACTTGCTGTCTATTCGCGCCGTCAAAGTTATCTATGCAGTATATGGGTAAATTAAGGCGCACAGAAGTAGAAATCGACATTAATTTAGGTCGTCTCCCCCTAACTCGTTTGGCACTGTATATCCTATCTTTGCCATTGGATACTCGCAAACAGCAGTGGCATATCTTAAACCAAGCATTAGAGAAATCTGCTGCCTAAATAGTTATGCAACTATACCGAAGATTTGAGCAACAAATTTTACTTGAGCAGCAATGTCTGTTTTTTCAACTCCCTTGACTTGTCCCTTACGGATCATGTTCATAGCCTCATATCCTCTCAAGGTTCGCCTCGCGGTGTTGAACGTGGTAAATCCCATTCCTGGTTTAACCAATCGTTTGATAAATCGATGATCTTGCTCCACATGATTATTTAAATATTTTACTCGTTGTAATTCACAATCATCGGGTAATAGTTGTGACTTTTTCAGCTCATTAATTGAAGGTGGATAGGCGGCATTTTTATCGACGTTGATAACTCGTGGAGTTATGTTGTGGTCAGCTTTTAACGCTTTATGGAAGAATTTTCTTTGCAGTAGGGGGAGATGTAGCGGGAGAAGGGATAGTAGAAAATTGAGATGTAACTGAAACTGGTACGTCGTCACAGAGATAGCGATCGCTCACTTACCAACTACTTTTGACACACCCAAACTACTGGGAGTTGATACTGCAATTGTTTCACCTGTACTAGTTTTCTGCGTTTGTTCTGGCAACTGAGAAGCTTTAATTCTTGTCACAGAGATGGCGATCGCTATTTTTCTCACCAAGGGTAGCTAAATAGTTATGTGCTTGTTGGCAACCTTGCATGAGTAATTCATCTAATCCTGTATGCCACAACATGACTTTTCCGTCCTGACCAAGAATAGCCAGTGTGCTGCCATCAGCACTCAAACTTAGGCTTTTAATTGCGTCTGTTTGTAATTCTGTGTCTTTGAAAGTTTTGTTTTCATATACTTTAGAATACGTTTTAAAATTTTGAACTATCTGGTTAGCATCGATATCCCATAACATAACAGTCCCATCTGGTTTACCAATTTTTTGTTGAGTTATAGCCATTAAGTTCCCATCAATATTAAATGCAACCTTATCTGTCATGAAATCTGCGTTTAATTTTGTTAGTTTTTTAGTACTAATATTATTAATAATATTGTCCAATGACAAATCCTTCAAATTTACCTTACCAGATGTAGAACCCCTGGTATCCTCTATATCTGGAGTGGCTGCTACAAATTTACCATTATAAAATGTATACCCCATAAATTTATACCCCTTATTTAGGTATCCTCCTATGCGAATTTCATTAGGTTTGGAATTGTTGGAAAAATCAACCATATAATAAGTTAAATATTTGTCTTTGTCATATTCCACAATTATAAATAATTTCCCGTCAGGGCGAAAAATCATATTCTTTAAATTACCACTAGGTAATTTAAATTTATTAGGAGAAACAAGTTTTCCATAAATATCAAAAATGCTTATCGTGTTGTCTTTGTTAGCACCAGCAAAGTGTTTTCCATCGGGAGTAAAAATAACACTGGTGAAACTACCTTCAGTTCTTGGCAGTGGGGTTAAAGTTTGATGCGACACGTCCCACAAACTAGCAGCACCCTGAGAGTCTGTAAGAGCTATTTGTTGACCATTAGGGCTAACACTGATACTTTCAATTTTTTTGTCTATAGGAAGTGAAGGTAAGCTTGACTGCGATTCTTGCGTATTCCACAAGCGGATAACACCATCTTCTCCAATAGTGATTAATCGTTTACCATCACTGCTAAATTTGACATTTTTAACTGCACCTTCATGAGCCTTCCATTCAGTCAATTTTTGCTCACTATAACTGTTACTATCGTAATAATGCATACTGTTACTGTTGTAAAAACTAATGTCGCCGTTTATTCCTCCAATAGCTAACTGGTTGTTATCGGGATTGGGATTGAAATCGGCGGAGCAGCCTTCGTCGAAATTTTTTGATGGTTTTTGCGTAGAATTAGCGCCAATGTAAGACAAGTCCCAAAAATCGATAGAACAAATCTTGGATACGCCGGGACTTATTATTAGTGGAATGGTAACCATTTTTTTGCTATCAGAGCTTAATATTACATCCTTTAAATTATTATGTGATGACAGATCCGATTGTAGTAATTTTGAATTATTTGCAGTTACACCTAATTCGCGCTTCGATAAGTAGTCCCAAAAATGGATCTTGGAGAGTGAGATATCAGGAATTTTGCTACTGCTATTGTTGTGGTCTTTGAAAACTTCTACTATATGGTAGCCATCACTACTAAATCTCACGTCTTCTACGGTAATGCCTTGAGTCTCTGAATACCCCGGTAATTCTTTTAACCCTTCTCGACTCTGCAAATTCCATAAGTAAACACTGCGTGGCTTCTCCCATGAGTAAGCACCACCACCACGTTGCCTGGAAATAATGAAAGCTAAGCTCTTGCCATCGTGACTAAAACTGACGCTTTCAATTTCAATTGAGTTTGGAACCTTTAGTAAGTCCTTACAATGCTTGCTCTCCAGACCACATAAGTAGATGGTTTTGTTTTGTCCTGCGATAGCCAGTTTGCCATCGGGACTAAAACTGATATTTCTAAAACTGACATTTTTGAAATTGCCTAAAGGTAATTCTGTAACCTGTCGGCTTTCTGAGTCCCATAAGCTAATAATATTATTCTCATCACCGTCATTTGTTTTAACAGTAGTGCTAACAGCGATCCATACCTTGTCATCTTGACCTAAAAATATACCGCGTATCTCACCTTGAGGTCCTTGCCAATGATTGAGTTCTTTAACTTGATAAACCGCCTTTTGCAAGGTTATTAAGACTTGATTTTGCCACTGCTGGTCTGGCTGGAATGGTCCACGCAGAAACCAGGACTTTAAGGACTTTACCTACAAGTGCTTCGATTAATGCCGCAGCAAAAGGGGAATGGGTGCCATCTGAGCCGCGTTCTGAGTTAAGTGCAAAGGCATCTAAGGCTTTTTGGTCAGAAGCTGCGCTAGTTATCACCTGCCAAGCTGGGTCACTAATAAAACGGTCATAACGCTCTTTGTGGATGACTTCTGGCGCAGTTAATAAATCTCTGTTGCTTGACCAGCGAAAGGCTCCAGCAAAACAGCAGTCGAGGATTCCCAAAAAATGACGGCACGGTAATTTACTCAGGGATTCCTGCAACTTAGTCATTGGTAGATAGGTTTGAACATCTCCCAATTTGGCATCTTGGGGAATCAGATAACCTTCTGGACCATCATCGCCATTCAGGGCTATCCCATGACCGGCAAAGTAAAATAGCAAGCGGTCATTTTCACTTACTTGTTCTGGTAGTATTTTTTCTAAAAATTCATTTAAGTTATTGAGAGTAGCTACTTCATCCAAACACTCCTGTACTTTATATTCATGCTTTTGTTGCAGTATTTCAATTAGCTTTTTGGCATCATTAACAGCATTGTGTAGAGAGGAAATACCGTTTGTGTAATTATTAATGCCAATGATAAATGCCATGTTTCTAGAAAATTCAGCCATAAAAACAGTTCCTTTGTTGGTTGTTTGTTCTACTTGTTTGAATCTGATATATTCATCAAACAGCACTGCATACTGACTTCCCGTCTGGAGATTACTGACTTGTGACTGACTTTTATAAATACTTTAGTTATCAAAGAAGTTGTGTTAAAAGTGCTTGGCTGTGACTTTAGGTATTTATTGATCCCCCCTTCCCCCCTTAAAAAAAGGAGAATATATCTTCAAAGTCCCCTTTTTTAAGAGGAATTTAGGGGGATTTAAAAGTATTCGATACATCATCAAATACTTTTAAAACATCCTCTAATAACAAAGCAAGTTTAGCTTGATGTACAAATGTCAACTACCTCTAGGAATAATTCAAAAACACAGATCAGGGTTTGAAAATTAGCATTATGGTTTGGGGCGCACTGTAGTAATGTTGATTTGACTGGTAATCCAGTCATCATACAATTCCTCTTCTTCTGGTGCAGCTCTCAGGTCGCGGGATTGCACACGCTTCATCAAACGGTTTAGGGTTCCCCGCCCTCGACCTGGTTCTCTTTCTGGGAAGAAAGGTAAGTCCAGTTCATTTTGTCTCAACAAGGTAGCATCAAACTCAGCCGTACTAACAATTAGTTTGAGAATATCTTGGCTCTGAGTTATTCCCTGTTTCCAAAGTTTTTCTGGCACTGTCGGATAGATATTTTCACCTCCCAAAGCCCAAGCTGACTCCCCTGGTTTGAGCCAAACACCTCCGGTTTCTAATAATTCCGGACTAACTGCATAGCTGTCTGTCAAATCTAGCAGGGCGCAAAATAGTTCTTGATTGCTAGTATTGTTGAGTTTGACTTTAAAAGTCGGACTTTTCCACAAACCATTTTGCTGTTGATACTGCAAGCTAATAGTCGCATCTTTAACTTCTTGCCCCTCCTGATAAATTACCATTTGCACCGCCGAGGCTGGAATGCTACTGGTAGGAGGGCTGGAGAGTTCAGCAATATTTGTCCAACGGGTAATATGCTCCAATCGCTCAATCGCTTGCAAGGCATTTTTTTCTGTATAACCCGGAATTTGAGCAACTATTGGACGGTCATCGGCGGGGCGAGTAATTAAATATTGCCCATTCCGAGCCAGTAATTTAAATTCAGCATTTTCGGTCTTTGCAACTTCCTGAAGGTACAGTGAGGGCTGATTTCCGGTTCCAATGGTCAGTAGTGCGGCGCGGGCTAATTTTACTCCTGCTTCTTCACCAGTAATCAAAACACCTTTAGGCGGTAGAGGTAGACTAGTGACAACTGCTTTAAAAGTCATCTCTGATTCTAAAGTTTCAATACCACTAATCTTAACTAGACTCATTTGGGGCATAACTGTAATGACTTTAGCTTCACCTATGGCTGTTGACAATTCCTGCATCCTTTCGGGGGAACTATCAAAGGGGAATAATGCAAGTTCGGTTGTTTCATCCCCTGAAGGTTGGGGAATTCCATGAACCGCACCCCCATCAATTACCCACTCATGGTCTTTATGATAAGTGACAGTCAGGTAGGGTTTACGTCCAGCGATCGCTCCTCCCAAAAACGGTTGTTCTAAATCATCTAGTACTGTTGCTTCTAATTGGGGGGATTGATTTGCAATTTTACTGCGAATTAAAGCATCAGTGCGTTTGAATAAATCTCTATAAGTTAAACTGCCATTAGCTTTTTTCAAGGTATCGAGTAAGAAATAAGAAAATGCTCCCCGACTTTGCCCACTGACGTTATATTCTTTCGCTGTTTGGCGATCGCGGCAAGCTGCTAGAAAAATATGTTTTCCGTGTGGGAAAGTCCAGCCAGTGGTATTTTTTGTCAGACTACGCTCAGTCAATAGTTGCTCGGCATCTTTATTGGAAAAGATAAAGCTTTCTAAGGGGCGTTTTCTTCTATCAATAGGAGCTTTGCGCTCTGCGGTGTCCGCTTCGATATCACCACGGGTGCCAGAGCTGGAGTGGCAACAGTCCATAATGATCGTAATCTGAGGGTTTTTCTCGGCTATCTCTGCAATCAGCTTTGCCAATTCCTTATCTGCCAAGTCCCAACCCCCCGGACTCCGGCTATCGTAACAAACGAGGGTTTCATTCAGTCGGTCTGGTTCTATAGTCCAAAACTCCTCTGGGGCTTCCTCTTGAGAACCATGACCAGCATAGTAGAAAAATACTATATCTTCACTTCCAGCAAGGCACAGGTGTTGACGAAAACCATCAATGACTGCCTGTCGGGTAGCATCTTTGTTCAATAATGTACGTAGATGTAATTGGTATCCATCAGTATCAACCCGCCCTTCTAAGTATTCTTTAATTGCAGTTATATCATTTATACAGCCCTGCAATGGAGAAACATTTAGATATTCATCAATACCAACTAGTAATGCGTAGATATTCAGATTCATATAGATAGCAACCCTAATTTTTGACCAAATAATTACTAGACCTCTTGCAAAATTATTTTGTGGTATGATTGGCGGTTTTATTAAAAATGCACATCTAAATTAATACAGAGAACTTTTATTACCTCATTGGTATGTTTGATTCAAATGGAGCGCAAATTTTAAAGCTTACTATTGTACCATGAATTATTTTTGCAAGAGGTCTATTATCTATGCTATTGATTAGAACGCAACTTACTTTCCAAATAATTAATATTCTTTTGTGTACGGCTCAAATATGATTGTATTTGCTTTTTATCTTCAGGTTTTGCCTTCTTAAGTTCTATTTTGTAAAGTTCTTTGGCTTTTGTGTAAGCTTCGAGTGCTCGTGTAAGTTCGTTTGCGTCTTCTTTTCTTAACGTAGCTAATGTCAAACCCATAGCAAAGTAACCATTTGCACGAGTTTTATTGTCATTGGGCTTGATATTAATAGCCGTATTGTAATCATCAATAGCCTTATCAAGCTTACCGAGAGCGGCATAAGCGATACCTCTACTAATGTAAACATCTGTTTTTTGGCTATCTAACTCTATAGCTTTGTTATAATCTTGTATTGCTAGATTTTGATCGTTTTGATGATCTCTAGTTGAGTAAGTAATCCCTCGGTTTACATAAGCTTCAATAGGTTTAGGCGTTTTAGAATAATTGTTAATGACAGTGTTGTAATCGTTAATAATACTATTTATGTAATTTGGGTCTTGACTGTTTTTTGATCTGAATTTGTTAATACCTCTATTGGTATAATCCTCTGCACTCTTGGGCTGTTTATTAATCTGATCTGGGCTAATTTTTTCTTCTCCCCTATGGTAATATTCCTTTGCAATTATTCGCAATAATTCCTTACCTTTGGTATCGCTACTATTTATTATGGTTGGCTGTATT
The DNA here is from genome assembly GCF_036919675.1 of Nostoc sp. Lineage (GTDB taxonomy): Bacteria > Cyanobacteriota > Cyanobacteriia > Cyanobacteriales > Nostocaceae > Nostoc. The sequence continues at coordinate 55,556 of NZ_JBALCP010000061.1, read as the reverse complement.
GAGGGACTTTCTGCCTTATCTACAGATTTAATCTTATCTATGCCGTCGCATAGATGGCGATCGCTCTCAGCAACATTGGGATTATTCTTTAGATATTCCTGTACTAAGCCGCAAGCTTGATCAAGTAGTTGTTCTTCATTAATTTGCCACTGGCTAACCTTACTATCTTCTTGTCCAAGTGTTATTAACTCGTTGGCGCTAAATTCAAAGGCTTCGACTCCAAACTTCTGATCTAATTTTTGTCCATAGAGGGGGTTGAATTTGTCGCCCGAAACATCCCACACCATTAACTGACTATCATTCTTCACTCCTGCTAATAGCTTGCCATCAGGACTAAAGATGATGTGATTAATCTCATCTTCTTGTATTAAGTCAAGTGGATCCCCTGAAACATCCCAGAGCCTGAGAGTTTTTTTCTCTCCTCCAACAGTTACTAATCTTTTCCCATCCGGGCTAAACGCGATATTGTTAATTTCGCCTTGCTGCGTTTGGAATTGATTAATTATTTTGCCTTGCTTGTTCTTGTCGTCTGACGATACATCCCACAGCTTAATTCGACCTATTGATCTTTCCGCCGTTGCCAATTTCTTGCCATCAAAACTTAACGCAACACTCGTAATTTCTACTTTCTTTTGGAACTTTTCTAGTTCCGTATCTGCAAGAATTCTTTGTTGGAACTTGTTGTCTTGAAAATCCCACAGCTTGACTGTCTCTGATTTTTTGTTTGACTTGTTTACATTTATCTCTCCAAAAGTAGCTAGAACTTTACCATCTTCAGTCCAAGTAATCGGTGGCTGCTGCTTTGTAATATTCTTCTTGATTAACACAAACTGCTCACCTTCGCTATCCCATAATTTGACATTAGAATCTTTCTCAATAGTCAGCAAACGGTTACTGTTAGGCATAAAAGAAATATATGTATAGTTCTTTCCTTGGGCTAACTTTGTTTCTGAAATATTTTTTTGTGTAAAGTAATCCTGTTCTCCCCTTTCCCACATCAAAAGCTGCTTATTGTTCAGCGTTGCCATTAGCTTACCATCAGAACTAATGGCTAAATGGTCAGGCTTGTATCTTTCTACAAGCAATTGTGTGGGCTTATTACCAAAGATATTCCACAATCGAACAGTACCATCTTCTCCACCAGTCAGAAGATCGTTGCTATTCTTGGGATTGAATACAATACTTTTAATGTTCTTCTGGTGAGTATCGAATTCGAGAAACGGTTTGTCTAAATTATTAAATTCCCATAGTTTGACCTTACCATCCTTGCCAGCCGTAGCAAAGAATGAGTCATTTGGACTGAACGCCACACTATTTGCTTGAGTTTTAACCTTTTGCGGCGAAGCCGACTGTCTGTTCCGAAATTGGACATTAAAATTCTGTTGAGTTTTAACCTTTTGCGGCGAAGCCGACTGTTTGTTCCGAAATTGGACATTAAAATTCTGTTCGGAGTCAATGGAAAGTAACTTATTGAACCTGGAATCAAACACCACGTCCTTGATTTTACCCAAATCTGTTTTTTTTACTTGTTTGAATTCAGGTCGCCCTGTAATAACGTGTTGGGTGTTCGGCTTCTCAAACGACAGATACCCAAGATCACCGCTTTCTCCAAACACTGCAAGCCGTGTGCTGTCAAGGGAAAATATAATTCGTTGAATAGCCTGATTTTTAAAACTCATCTGCACAGATGAGCCTTTTCCTGGAACGCCTTCGTTGACATTCCATTGCGTATGCACCTCATTCAGAAATTCACCCGAAGTGTTCCAAAGTGTGATATATCCATTTTTGGTTCCCACTGCAAATTCCTTGCCACTCGGACTGAATGCCAGGCTGATAGCATTTCCATATTTATCAGTTGGGATCGAGAACTGAAGTAACTGCTTACTTGATTTCAGGTTCCACAATCGAATTGTATTTTCCCCAGCAATGACCGCCACATTCTCACCATCAGGACTGTAAGCCATATTTCCTGCGATCGCATCGTTGACATACGTATCCTGGGGTTGAATTAGATTGTCGATCTTACCTGAATTATTCAATAGTGTAACCGCATTATCTTCGCCAAATATTGCAAGTTTGTCATTAGCGTCAAATGCCATGCCATAGATATTTTTTGGCGGCGTTTGAAATACTTGTTGTTGCCCTGTCAAAAGCGGGATCAACTTTTTAATATTACCTTGTCCTTCTATTTTCCAAAATTTAACTGTGTTATCTTCTCCACCTGTTGCGAGATTGCCATCTTTATTAAACGCAATGCTGTGAACATTTGTTTGATGTGTATTAATCGTCTTGATTAGAGTCAATTTATCGTTAGCAGTCTTCCATAATGTAATTTTATTATGGTCATCAACCGTGACAATTTGATTTGGTTGTTCTTTATTGTTGGTTGGTCGGAATGCTACACCAGAGCTACTTTGTTTTTCATTAGTTTCTGACTTTAATATAAGCTTGGCTTGAAGCTTTGCTTGCTTGTCTTTTGATATTTGAAGCTCCCAAATCTGCACTTTATACTTAACATCCGTACTATTCTTAATAAGATTAACCGTAGCCATCTGTACTTTGTAATCACCACTACCTTCGGTTTCTTGTTTATTGCTAGGTGGAAATGATATATTCCTCACATCATAATTCTGCAATTTGTTTTCTATATTTAATGGGTTAGATGTTTCGATTACTCCATCTTCCCCTACTTTCCAGAGCTTGATTATATTACCACCTCCAGTTGCAAGCCAATTTCCATCTGGCGTGAATGCCAAAGTAGAAACATTGGGGCCTGCCGGAAATGTTTCCATTTGTTTTCCGGCACTGTTGAACAGCCGAATAGTGCCACGATTTGCCGCGATCGCCAGTAAATCTTTTTTGGGATGAAACGCTACACTATTAATTACTGCTCGATCTAATTGAAGTCGATTACGCTCCTTTGTCGCATAAATCGCTTTATACAATGTTCCTCGAACTTGTGTTTGTTCTAATTCTGTTCCCCACTTTACCCACTTTAAATACGAGTTGCCAATAAGCGGTATACTAATCAAACCATTATCAAACGTCTTTCTTGCTCGTAAAATATCGGTGAGTGCTTCTAAGTCACGATTTGCTTGTAAGTTTGCTTCTGCGGATTGTCGAGATGTCCGAACTTGCTCAACCAGTGTGTTTCGGTGTTCATTAAAAACCCGAGCTGTTAGTAGCAATAAGATGCCTACAAAAATCCAAAGTCCAATAATCATCCCTGCCTGACTCTTCTCCCGCTTAATCAGGCTTTGCAGTACAAAGTCTGCCTCCGTTTTGTTCAACCAACTGTCTTTATGAGTCCGCAATTTGCCTAATTGCTGACCCAACACTTCTAGCCGAGACTCTTTATCCCAAAGGCGATCGCTTGATTTTATATGTTGTGTATTATTAGAATCAGTTTGTGGAGGCGCTTTTTCTTCTACAGTAGTATTACTCTCATTGGAGGGCAAATTCTCTGAGGCTGTCTCGGCTGCTTTCTGAGCAAACTTGATATCATCGCTAGAAGAATGACCATGTTTTGACGCAGCAAAGCTCTTTTTTGGCTTTGCATTCTTTTTCTCTTGGTTATTTAAGCGCTTCAACTCGCATCTAACCCAAAGTTGCTCGACAGTGCAATCGAAACCTTTTCCTAAAGCGTTAAAAATGTGCTGATGCCAATTGGAAGGATTTTCGTTGTTTTTTAGTTTTTGCCAGTCATTAATATCTGGAATGACGCGCTCGCGTAGAATAATATTTTCATTTTCTTGTTTAATCCACTCTCTTAACCGTTCCCAATTGGTAATCAGTGCATCATGAGCAGGTTCAACATATTCTTTTTTTTCAGTTTCTTGAGTAATTTGACCGTTCTCAACTTTCTCGCTCACGACTTCAGTATTCCCTTGAACCAAGAGTCGGGCTTGGTCAAACAGCTGAATAACTAGATCAAGCTGCTCAGATTTTATCAGATTGTAACGCTCATCATACTTTAGTTCCGTTTTGAGGACTCGTCTGCGGGCTACCTGACCGTCATCCAAACTTACCATCCGCAGCATCACCCATTTGAGCATTTCCTGTCGGGCTTCCGCGATCTTAACTTCTTCTGGAACACCTTTTCCCTGCTGATCTTTGACAACCTTAAGAAGACTCTTGTCATTCTCTTCTACTTTATTGAGTTTGTATTGCAGATTGTTAAACTCTTCGTCAGCTCTTCGAGTCACCGAACCAAGCACGCCATTATCACCGAGGTTTTTATAGTCATCCCAAGTTATTTCCCGCTTAATCGTTTTATTCGATTTCACATACCGTTGAGCAAAGTTACGATACATGGTGTACAGCGCAAATGACAGCAGTGCTAATGCTCCTGGCATTCCTGCAACTTGATCAACTAGGTGTTCCACCAGACGAGGTTGAATCTTTCCTTCGGGATCTTGTTCTGATGTAAAGAAAACAGCTTTTTCCTTCGCAGGTTTTTCAATTGCTTCTTTCAACTCATGGCGCTCCATAGCTGGTACAATGAATCGTGACCAATTGAGCGTAAATTCAGGATTACCCAATGAGTTTGATTGAGATTTTTTAGTTTTAGATTGGTTGTAGTTCTTCGCAGCTTCAAATTTACCTCGCACTGTAGCTTCAAAGTCCGCTCTTAAGGTGAGAACAATATAGAGGTTTTTTGAATTGCTTTTCGATTGCTCAATCAGTGTGCTCCAAAAAGCCTTTTTCTGTTTCTCATCAGCACATTGCGTTTCAATTTCCTCCAATTGATCGATGATCAGTAAACGTTTTGTCTCATTAGGCAACTTATTTAGTTCTTCTAATTTTTTTTGCAAAAGATCGGCAGGCGATTGACCAGGACGCATCTGGTCGACGTTATTTTCTGCATTAAACTCTTCGTTATTTTCTGCATTAGACTCTTTTTGAAATTTGGGTATGAGTCCTGCTTTAACAAGACTTGATTTGCCTACACCCGATGTACCGACAACAACAGTTAACGGATGCTTGCATACATGATGAAATAATTCCTCTGTAACTTTGTTTCTACCGAAGAAGCAATTTTTATCTTCTTCTCTAAAGGATTCTAAGCCTCGGTAGGGGTTGTTTTCATGATCAGCAGTGACATCCGGATCTTCGGGCAATTGTTTTTTAACTGCTTCAATGTCATTGAGAAGAAAGACAAATTCTCCTCCTCCATGCTTGCCAGGAACTTTGAATCGTTGGGGAGTTTGGCGGTTTTCTGTTTGACTTGTTGTATTAGTGACTTCGCCGAGATACGCCTCAAGTTCGACAGTCGTAATAATTTTATCTCCACCATGCTCCGGATATATATCAGCTTTACCATCAACTAAAGCATCATGTAGACACCTAACAAATGGAGAGTTTGATGTTTTGCCTAAACCACGAGTTTTCTTTGTTAGCTGTTGCTCTGGATTGAGTTCGATAGGCTCCCCGTCGTTTGCTGTTTCATTTTCGTCAGAGGACGTTAGGATAAACCAAGCATTTTTGTCGATGTAGTTATCTAAAACAGTTGGATAAACTTGATCTAGTAAAGCCTCTCGTGTTTTATCGAGTGACCACTGAATTGAACCCGCATAACAGCAGTCCAGGATAATTAAACAATGGCGGCATGAGATTTCGCTCAACCAATCAAGTAAATTATCCATAGATAGATAATTCTTGCGACCCTCCATCTCGGCATCATAGGGAATGAGATAGCCGCGAGGTTTGTTTTTGGTTTTTGGCAGGGACTCATCCTTCGCTTCCTGACTATGCAGCGCAATTCCGTGTCCTGCATAGTAAAATATCAGGCGATCGTTCAGCTTAACTTCAGTTGTTAATGTTTTCAACTGCTGATGAATTGCGTTGAAGGTTGCTTCCTGATCCAGTAGCTTGTATCTCTTGATACTTTCTCCAGAAAGTAAACACTTCTCGTCAAAGAGGTCGTAAATTTTTATAGCATCGTTGACCGCGTTTTCAAGTGTGTCAATTGGCTGTTTGTAGCGATTAATCCCGATCGCTAGGACATGAGTTGTATCAAACCATTTTGTGGTTTGAGTTTCATGGTTTGGGTTAGATGGAGGTGAAACTTGAGCAGATTCTGGGGTTGGAGAAGGAGGCGTTTGAGATATCATAGTCTGGACGGAACTATTTCTATTTGTGGAAGCACTTGAATGATGAGTTTGTTCTGTTGGTGCATTCTAAGAAGTTGTCCCGGTCGGCTGTATGCCGATGTTACCAGAGGATACTGGGGAAAAAGGCGGACTGTTAGGCGGTAAGGGTTCGGGCGGATAGCCAAAGGCTCGACCAATTACACTTGCGATCGCTTGTAGTCCTGCCGCTTGTCGGAAGTAGGAAAGATGATCGCAAGCAATCGGCGCGGGAGTGTAAACAGCAGGCGATCGATCCTTTGGCACATCAATAATGCTACTAACAGCGACAGCAATATCATTTTCTTGATCTCCAAAGGGTAGTGCGATCGCTCGACGCATATTGTTTCTCAGCGCATCTAACAACTGTTTCACCTCAGAGGTTTGCTTCATTAAGGCGGTGCTTCCTGCAATGATGCTGTAGGGACACTTGGGATCGGCGATCGCTTTTAGTTCGTGTATAAATGAAGATTTGGTGGTGTGCATTTCCCGCGGTGTTACGCTCATCGCCTCAAGCAATTTCTCTAACAGCGAGGGTACAAGCGGCACAGAAGAGAGATTTAAACCAAAAGATAGCAAGGTAGTTGCTAAGTCATGCACCGTTGCCCACGGAGAACCGCCATTAGGAGTGCCAACCATAATTAAATGACTGACCACTTGATTGCCGTTCCCCTGCTCAATGAAACTTCGGGCTACCAAGCCGCCCATTGAGTGCGCCAAAATATGCAGTATCTTACCGTGGCTTGCTTCAAGCCCGACCTCCGCTAGTTGCTGTTTGAGTTCCCTAGCAGTGTCTTCGATGGATGTATTCAAACTTTCGTAGTCAAACGCCAACACCAGGTCATACAATTCCTCTAAGGATTTGTTCTGCCCATTCGCAGTCACTTTGACATAGCGCACGCTCGGAATCATACTCTCTGTGTCGCCAATGATACCATGAACGTAAAGAACAATACTTTTGGCTTTGGCAACGGCTGCTTTAACAGTGTCCACATCTCCTTTTTTGGTGTAGCTAACCGTACCGTCCCCATTCACAGTTGCTTTTCTTAGCCAAGCATAGGAGGACTTTTGACCTAGATTATCCAACACAACCTTGCGAAAACAGATATGGATGGCTTGACGAATTTCACGTTCTTTAGTGTAGGACTGCTGAGGCTCGCAGAGGTGTTCAATCTTAATCTCAGTTTTACCGTTTTTCGTCTGCCCAATTCCCAATGGAAAGTAAAACTGACCATCATAAGCTACAGCAAGAACCCGTTCATTCGGCTGTAAGGGGCAATCAACTGATATCACCATTGGTGAATCTAGTTTTACGGCATTGAGTGTCGATGGATTTACCTCCAACTCCAGCACACTCGTGTCTTCACCTAAACTGCGGGTTCTCGAAAACTGAAACGCTTCCGTATTATCCAGAAGGGCAGGCAACGCGCTGCTCATACTTCGGGTTGTCGATAAAAGCGTTTTGAGACTGGCAGTTGCTTGTAAGCCCGGCGGTGTCGTAACCCGAACACCAGCAGAGAGAACGTTTTCAGTTTGCGGAGTCAATTCCACACTATCTTTCGCTCGAAGTGTTGTCAGAGTAATCTGCTTTGTCATCCAGTCACTAACTGGGGGATCAGTGAGCATTTCGCGAGATTTTTGATCCGCACGTAACAAACTATTCTGCTCAAACTGCGAAAGATTTGTAAAGGCTTCCGTACTTATGATTAGTTTGAAAACGTCCTGATATTCTGTAAAGCCTTGGTTTATTACTTCCTGTGGCATCCCGAATGGGATATCGTTAATGGAATTGGCTCCTGAACGCGCTTGTGCCTGATACACTTGTTCTGGATTAAGGCAAATCCATGTCCCGTCACCACCTTCAGGAAAGACCTTGAGAATGCTTACTGCATAGCTGTCAGAAATGTCCAGGATGGCACAGTAAAGCGGTTGACTTAGTTTTTTGCGAGTGTTTTTGAGCTTCAGCTGAATCTTTGGCGTTTGGTTGCCTACATATTCTAGCCGCAGATCGGAATTGGTATAAACTTTGTTGTTATAAGTAATTTCAATATCAATCGCATCATTAGGGATGCTCGAATTGGGGTTCTGTAGTAGCCGTGTTTTTGTCCACCGGGCAATGTGTTCCACCTGCTTTACGGCTTTATTTACGTCATATTTGCCATTTCCTTCAATGGCAACCACTAGCAAGCGATCATCAGCATCCGTAATTTCAAACTGCTGTTCCCGTGCGTAGAGGCGATACTGGTGGGATTTGCTGCGATTGCGTTCTATTCCTACAACGAGAGAATTTACCAGCTTTTCTTCTACTTGCGCTAGTGCTTCTGTATCACCTTCAAAGTAAAAGCGCACAGTGGGCAAAGGTCGCTTAGTTAAAACGGCTTTGTAAGCAGAATCTTTTGAAAGCTCAGGCTCAGAGATGAACTTAACGACACTTTCTTCTATCCGAACATCTGTAATTCTCACGTCACCCAGTTTTCGGAACTTGCCTTTGATTTCATCAAAAGTGCAATTCTCTGGATAAACAGCCAGTTCACTGTCTACTTGCAAAAATTGAGTTTCGCCGCCAGTAACTATCCATTCTGCGGATTGTTGATCTGGTATTTCTTGGCGATAAATCAGATTGAAGTATGGCTCTCGTGGTTTAATCACTTCTGCATCACCCAAAAAAGCCATCCTGTTCAAGTCTTGAGAACTCATGGCAATAGGTTCAAGCTGAGGCGTTTGATCCCGTCTGCGACTATGAACCTGACCTTTAACTTCATTGAGCAAGTCAGGATAAGACAGCGCGGCGTTGAGACTATTCAACTCCTTGATGAGAAAGTAAGAGAACAGTCCCCGACCTTTCCCATGTTCATCATTAATTTCTTTCGCTGTCTCTGTATGAAGGCAAGCAGACATGAAGACATGTGGCCCTTCAGGAAATATCCCCTGTTTCAGGTTGTGGGCGATCGCGGGATCAGAAGCAAAACAAAACTGATTATATGCTCTTGGCGGACGACTATCTGTGGGCAGCCGACGAACTCTCTCCTTGCGGTCTGTGTCTCTAGTGCCAGAACTCGAATGACAACAATCGTACACAACAAGAATGTGCGGTTGATTTTTCGCTACTTTGGCAATTAGATATCTCAATTCCTTATCTGCTAAATCTCGGATTTCATTGCCATTTTCGTCTACAGTTCGGCTGTCATAGCATACAATTGTCTCCAGCTTTTTTTTATCTGGTTCCTTGTCATACTCCAAGACATAGAATTCCGGTGCCGCTAGTTCTTGTGAGCCATGACCGCAGAAGTAGAACAGTACTACATCATTTTTACCTGCTTGGCAAAGGTGATTTTCAAACTTATTAATTACAGCTTGTCGAGTTGCCTGCTCATTAATAAGCTTTTCAATATGAGGTTGATACTTTAGGCGACTATTTAAAAATCTTTTGACCGCTTCAATATCACTTACACATCCATTTAGTGTATTTCCAGGATTTAAATATTCATCGATACCAACAAGAAGTGCGTAAATATTATAAGCCATAAATTTATTCCCAAATTCCAAGTCAGTTTTGTACCGTTAACCCATCAATGGTCGGGTTAGAGTCTGAAAGTCTGAAAGTCTGAAAGCCTGAAAGCCTGAAAGCCTGAAAGCCTGATCGTAAACTGTGAAAAGTCATTAATTCATCCAACAAAAATCAAATGTTTCGTCTAATCAGTCGGGTCTTAAATGCTATTCCTGTTCAGGAGCTTTTTTTTGACCTCCAATGGTTAACTAGTTTTTGTCCGTTAAAAGAATATTGGCACGGGTAATAGTTCGAGCTTTGTGCTTACCTGTTTTAGTTCCCGATTATAATTGCGATCGCTCTGCTAAGTTTAAATCCACGATATATTTTTTTCCCATGATGCTACTTTGATTTCTTTATATTCGGTAGCTTATTAGCTTCGGCTATTACTAGGCAAAGTTTGCTTGGCAGACCACTAGACAAGTCTAACTACCGATTGTTATCCAGTTATTTCGGGAAATATCACATCAAAATTTTAATAGCTGCAACTAAAGCTTCTAAGCCAACTGTAGTAGGTTCATTCAGGAAGTAACTCAGGTGATCGCAAGGTACTTCTTGAATGTTGGGAGGATGCGATCGCCCTTTGGGAATACTCATGATACTATCCACTTTGACGGCTATATCATTCGGCGTGCCAAAAAAGGGCAATTCTACAACTTTCTTAAATAAACGTTGTTGTAGCCGTTCTATGATCGATACTCTCTCTGCTTCTTGTTCTAATGCTGCGGGAATAATAGAGGTATTACCAGCGATAATTGAGTAGGGAATGCCAGGGTCATCACTCTCAGCCAGAGATTTGATCAACTCAGAAGTTGGGTTCATTTGGGCTAGGGCTACCCGAATATTTTTTTCTAATGTACCCATCAATATAGCCACCACTTTTGCTGGCCAAACAACTGTAGAAAGACCGTTGAGTGCAATACCCAGAGTCAATTTTACCCAATCTTCCACCACAGCCCAAGGAGAACCGGCATTTGGTGTACCCAACATAATCAGGTGTTGGACAACTTTATTACCTCCTTCTCGCTCAATAAACCAGCGAGATACCAAACCACCCATTGAATGAGCAATAATGTGTAATTGTTTACCGTGATTTTCTGATAAACCCACATCTTTTAGTCGTCGTTTTAAATGTTGGGCATTCTGCTCAATGTTAGTATTCAGATTTTCGTAATCAAAAGTGAGAACTACATCATAAAGTTCGCTGATGGAAGACTTTTGCCCATCCGGTTGCAAAACAGGTTGTTTGATTGTAGATACTAAACTTTCAGTATCGCCGATAATCCCGTGGATGTAGAGAGCAATTCGTTTTGCTTGCGCTATCTGCTGCTTAAGATAATTCTCATCGTGGTTATAGGTTACTTTCTTGTCCTCTCCCACAGAGGCTACTGCTAAAATAGGATATTCAAATTCCCGTCCCAAACCCTGGCCGATCACTTTTTGAAAAAAGATGCGAATAGAACCTTCCAGGCTACGTTCTCCCTCGCTAACGGGGGCTGGTAATCTTTCTAACTCAATTTCGATTTTGCCATCTCCGGTTGCTTTCCCGCGACCTAAGGGTAAGAAAAATTCCCCATCATAACCCACAGGAAGCAGGTATTCATTGTTTGCTAGTTGTCCATCAACTAATAATTTTAAAGGTGCATCTGGGGTGACAACTTCGTGGTCTTTAACGTTGCTCAGTTCCAGTACACTTAATCCTGGGTCTGTACCGCGACTGGTAGTAAATTGGAAGGGTCGAATAACTTCTGGATTTTCTCGTAAAATCGGGGGGACAATTTTATTACCTAAATCTCGGCTGACTTGTGGTGTAGTTGTAAGGCGAACATTTGCTACTAAGCTGGGATGGGGTTGTAACTTCACCCCTCCCGCTAATTGTTGTTCTTGTTCCTGAGAAACTGGGCTAGAATCTAAAGGACGGACTGTAGTGATTGTGATTTCCTCAGCGTACCAATCATCAAACCTCTTAGCCGCTCCCATTTCGCGTTCGCGATCTTGCGTGCGAGTCATTAAACGCTCAAGACTACTTTGATTTGGGGATTCTATATCTCTAGTTATAGGTCGAGGAGCATCAAGTTTATCCTGATTTAGCAATCTGACATTAAATTCATCCTTGGTCACAATCAATTTAAGAATGTCTTTGTACTCAGTAATTAAGAGTTTCCAATACTCATCAGGGACTTCGAGTTCCACCAATTCTTCTCCATTTATTAGAGCATAAGCTTCTTCTCCTGCTTCCAGCCTAATACTACCTGCTTCAAAAAACGGGGCGCTAATAGCGAAACTATCTGAAAGGTTGACCAAAGCACAGTAAAGTGGCTTTCTAGTTGTATTGGTAAGTTTAAGTTTAAATTCCGGTTTTTGCCATTCACCATCCTTATACTTGTACTGCAAACGTATCTGCTTTGATTGTGATAAATCCTCATCAGCAAAGATGAGTTCCATCCTCACGTTACCAGGTTTAATTTGAGTCGCCGCAGTATTTGCAAGTTGAGCAATTGTTATCCAACGGGCAATATGTTCTAAGCGTTTAATTGCCTTGTCTGCATTGTCTGGAGTGTAATCATCAGTTTGAGCTACTAGGGGTCGGTCATCTGTCGGTTTGGTTACTATATACTGGTTATTGCGACACAACAGGCGAAAATTGGCTTTGCCAACTTCTTGTGACTCGTAGACATAGGCTGAGGGTTTACCATTAAGTCCGGCTGTTTTGAGCTTTTCAAGCGCCAGATTTACACCTGTTTCATCTCCCTCAAAGTAAACCCCTAAAGGCGGTAGTGGTAAACTGGTAACAACTGCTTTAAAAGTGCGATCGCTTTCGCTTTTCAGGTTTTGCACTCCTTCGATATCTATCTTGCTCTTAGTTGGCAATACCTGAGTCACTTTTGCTCTACCCACAGACTTTGAGGGGTCGCGCAAATCATCGATAGTGGTATCAAAGGGAAACAGTGCCAGTAAAGTAGTTTCACTATCTTTGGGTGGTTGCACTCCGTGGACAGCACCACCTTCAATCACCCAGCCAGAGGTTTGATCTTGCTGAACAATAAAGTAGGGTTCAATTTCGGCGATCGCACCATTGAGGAAAAATTTGTTATCATCCTCAATGTGATTTACTTCCAATTGCGGAGACTGATCTGACCTTTCACTGCGAACAATGGCATTTGTACGTCCAAATAAATCCCGATAAGTCAGCTTTCCGTTGGCTTTGGAAAGTGTATCCATCAAAAAATAAGAGAAATAACCCCGACATTTACCAGGATATTCCTTTGCTGTTTCGTAGTCTCGACAAGCTGCTAAAAGAACATGACGACCCGTGGGTATCTTCCAGCCAGTCGGGTGTTTTTCGGGGTCACGGTCACGGAAATCTGATAGTTTCTCTAAATCTTCCAGCTTAAAAATAAAGCTATTCAGTGGACGTTCTCGCTTGTCTGTGTTTAAGCGTCGTTCTTTAGCTTCTTGCATTGGGTCTCTGGTGCCGGAACCAGAGTGGCAACAATCTAGAATAATGGTCAGATGCGGCTTTTTTTCTGCTACTTCCGCAATTAGTAGTGCCAATTCTTTATCTGCCAAATCCCAGCCGTTCTCGGTACGGCTGTCGTAGCATACTAAAGTTTCATCCTGATGGTCTGGTTCTATGTGCCAAAATTCCTTTGGTGCTAATTCCTGGGAACCATGACCACTGTAATAGAACAAAACTACATCGTTTTCTCCAGCTTGACGAAGATGGTTGCGAAAGCCATCAATAACAGCCTCACGGGTTGCTTGTTCATCTTTAAGTGTTTGTAAATACAGTTGGTATTCTTGTTTGTCAAATCGTTCGTTTAGATACTCTTCTATTGCTGTAATATCGTTTACACAGCCTTGGAGGCGATGATTAGGGTTGGGATAGTTGTCGATTCCCACAAGCAAAGCGTATAATTTCCGACTTTCGATTCCTCGCGTTGGAATCACTATCGCAGTTAGAATACTAAAGAGCCTATCAATTCCCTCTGTAATTCTAGCTATACTATTAGCTGCTTCAATTTCGCGGTTTAAGTCGTCTATTCCTTGTTGGAGTGAAGATTCATTTAGTCGTAGGTCTGCTGAAAGTCCTTCTAATATTGTATTTTCTACTTTCCCAATTTCAGCAGCAAGTTTATCTCGTTTATTGATAAAAGCTAATCTTTCTCCTGGTTCAACATCGTTAATATCTATTTGATTAAGTTTCCTGTAGATGTTTCTTAAATCTTCAATTACTGCTTCAGAGTTAGTAGACATAAATTAATTTCTCCTAATTAATGACTATTTTTTTCGGGAATAAGTGCTGATAAGGAATTAGTTTCCTGTATAAAACTATTTAGTTGTTTACTAGTTAATTCTCCTTCAATAGAAGCAACAAAAAGCTCTTTAAATTTATTTAAATTATTACTTGCTTTATCTATTGCTAATATTATATCAGCATTCTGTGTCAGAACAGTTAATCTTGTGTTAATCCACGTATCTTCATTATCTAGACTTTCTGATTTAAGAGGTTCAATTACAAGGCGTTGTTCTTGTAAGTCTTGTATTGTTTCGACATCTTCTTGCACTAATTTACTGATGATTTTCAGGAGTTTTTCTTGTGTTGTTATTTCTTGATAAATTGTGTATTTTCGCTTTTCTAATTCTCTTCTAAGTGAGCCATTAATCCGAGAATCAAGAACTATCTGAGTGACTGATGGCAACTTATCAATTTTGATGGGGCTTAAATTTATAAGCTTGCTATCACTCTCCTCTAACTGAGCAGTTATATTCCCAACTGCTTTCTCAGTTCTAACTGGAGAGTCAGAATCAGCTAGCTCTATAAGTTTACTAAAGTATGCTTGCAATAACTCATTATGCTTACGAAGTTCATTGATAAGTGAAAGCCGTTTTTTATCTTGTTCTGACAATTCATTATAGGTATTAACAATTCCATCAGCAGGTTTATTACCATTGACTTGTATCCTATCTCTTCTGCTCTTTAATACCTGTTCAGATGTTGCCTTGATTTTAATCTGACCAGCAGTATCTAATAGAGAGTTAGTAGTTTCAGCAAAAGCTTTTCCAGACTCGGCGAATTTTTTATACTCATCTGTAGACCTACAGCCACTTGTGAAGGTTGCTATAATCACTATTACTGCCAATGTTTTGTGAAAATTTTTCATCATAAGTATTTGACATTAAATTGCTTATTCAGAGCGTTGTTTTGCATACACATTATTTACTTAAGTTTTGAACTTCTGGCAAGATTTTAGTTAAAATCGGTTAACGTCTACATATTCATGTCCTGCCCCAGCGTTTACACTCACTTGACCTGGTTGATTTTCTAAATTTTCTACCCAAAGAGTTGTATTACCTCCAGCAGCCCATGTCGGAAAAGTAGTACCATTGCCACTAGGCAATATTACAGGATTAGACACGGTATTTTACTCCTTAAACTTCATTTAATAAGTTAAGTTTTTGGAAAAGGCAAGGTTTAGCTTGCTTGCTAACCCTTTCGCTCTTTCTTAATCTCAATACTATTCTTTATTAATTGGATTGATAATTAACTATTTTTAGGTAAGAGACTAATTAAGTATTAAGTATTTTTAGATTATTCTCACAATGTATCGGCTCAATAATCCGGGGTACGAGAGAAAAATAACAAGATGAGCAAGATCCACAAAACGTCATAGAATATGACACATGAGGCAAAAGCAATCGTTTGACTCCTCAGTATCCGTGCTGCTGCAAGCCATCGACCCATCACGGATTGGAGACGAGTCCGTGCGTCGAACTGTAGAGATATTATTAAATCTCGTAGAAGAATTAAACTCACAACTCAAAGAACTACGAGAAGAAAATCAAAGGTTGCGGGATGAAAACAACCGCCTGAAGGGAGAACAAGGAAAACCAGCTATTAAAGCCAAGCAACCCAAAGACGAAAAAACTAACCACTCATCCGAGAAAGAACGACAAATCCCAAAAAAGCACAGCAAAAGCAGTAAGAACGCTGATCTAAAAATAGACCGAGAAGAAATATTAGAATATCGCCTAGAATTACTGCCAGAAGATGCACAATTCAAGGGTTATGAAGAAGTAATCGTTCAAGACATCAAACTCACAACCGATAACGTACTATTCCGTAAACAGAAATACTACTCTCCATCCGAGGGAAAAACCTACTTAGCAGAACTACCATTGGGTTACGAGGGAGAATTTGGTCCAGGAGTAAAAGCCCTTGCTACCCGTTTGTACTACGGGGGCAATATGACCCAAGGTAAGCTGCTGGAATTTTTAGAGGATATGTGTAATAGAAGCAGCAGCGATTGCTTTTTATCATCAGCAACCCGACTGGCCAGTGGTGCATACTCTTGTTTGTGATGATGCTCCTCAGTTCAAGTTAATAACTGATGATTTGGCTTTGTGCTGGGTACATGAAGGGAGACACTACAAAAAGTTGAGTCCTGTGGTTGCTTGCCATCAACAGATTTTAGAGCAGTTTTTGGATACATTTTGGAATTATTATCGAGAATTACTAGCTTATAGAGATTCTCCAAATGCAAAACTCGCACGGGAACTAAAGTCTAAATTCTGGGAACTGTTCGATACAAAAAGTAGTTATGAGCAGTTGGATGAACGAAAACGATTAACTGCTGCTAAAGCATTGGAGTTGCTTCACGTTTATGAGCATCCGGAACTACCGTTACATAATAATCCTGCCGAGCTAGCCGCTAGGACTATGGTGCAACGACGTAATATTAGCTATGCAACTCAAACTACTCTTGGTACTAAAGCTTGGGATACCTTTATGTCTCTTGTTGCCACTACTCGGAAGTTGGAAATCAGCTTTTTTGAGTATGTGCGTGACCGTATTTCTAAGATTGGGAAAATCCACTCTCTTGCGACTATTATTCGTGAGAAATCTTCTGGTAATCCCTTTGGTTGGTCGTGGCAATCAGAATAATTGCCTACCCCGAAGTATTGAGGGGATACCTCACAATAATAAATACGCTTATTTGCAAATTGCATAATAAGCGGATCAGATGCACGATAATATATTAGTTTATTAATTAGCGCCTAATACTTAGATAATATTTTAGGGTGTCATTACAACAATGAGTGAAAACGCTGTAGTTTTCTCCAAGCACAGAGAGTATTTTGATAGTAATCTCGAAACTGACAGTAGAAATGATTGATATTTTGATAGCCTACTTTTAAAGCAATCTCATCAACGGAGGAATTAGTTTATAAAAGCAAGGTGCTTGCTTGCGCTATCCGACGCTCGATAATCCAATTATTGACCGTTTTCCCGGTAAGTTTTCGCACTAAGTCGGTTAAATAAGCTGAGGAATAACCAACTGCTTGAGCTACTTCTTTTAATCTAATACTTTGATGATAATTAACTTCAATAAACTCGAAGACCTCACGCAGTCGGGGAATGGATGGAAATATGGAATCTTGAGTATTTACTTTTTTACTTTCGTTGTTAGTAGAAGATTTCTCCTGTTTTAGATGAACGCTAACAAGACCATTTTATGTAAAAGTTGCCATTGTTCTTTTCCTTTAAGAATTAAGGTTTTTTGAACATCAGGTTTAGCTTGTTCAATACCTTAGCCAAAATAAGAGGATGAAGAGAGAGGGCCAGTGTAATAGAGTTATGTCTTCGCATAAATTTCCAAGCTGGGGTGCGATCACCTACGGTGGGCGCTTGCGGCATCGCAAACATGGCTTTCTATATGTCCGTGAAATCTTAAAGCTTCGACTACGCTCAGCTTTAACGTCGAGCGAAGCCGAGACGTTAAAAATGCGAGACTGAAATCCCTGAGCCTATTTTATTAACCCAGATTTTTGCCAAGCTTAGTGGTAATGGTCGTGTTCATCCCGTTTCCACAAATGTTTCCGAAAAAACAGCCAAAACAATGTTGTTCAAGGTACTACTGTATGAAATAATCTCAATATTGTCCGGTAACTACCACCCATGCTTGTCCAACGCGAGATTCCCAACATAGTGACTCTGCCGCTCATTGCTAACATTGCCAGGATTGTTTGGTTCAATTGTCGCAGCGTTGTAGCGTTTATCTGCGGTAACAGGCATTGTAACAATGATAAGATATCCGGCATGGGCGGCTTGTGGTTTTCGAGTTGTCGTTGTGAGAGACAATAACTCTACTACGAAACGTTCTACCTCTTCATGCTCTTATTTTGGCTAAGGTATTGTGATGAAGGAACTATTTTTATGTCTGAGTTCTCTAGAAATCTGGCATTTATCATTGGCATCAATAATTACATAAACGGTATTTCTTCTCTACAAAATGCTACCAATGATGCTAAAAAGCTAGTTGAAGTATTGCGAGAAAAGCATGAATATCAAGTATGGGTGTGTTTAGACGAAGTAGCTACCCTCAAGAATTTAAATCAACTTTTAGAAAAAACGTTACCAGAACAAGTAAATGAAAATGACCGCTTGCTATTTTACTTTGCTGGTCATGGAATAGCCTTGAATGGAGATGATGGCCCAGCAGGTTATTTAATTCCCCAAGATGCTAAATTAAATGCTACCCAAACCTATCTACCAATGGCTAAGTTGCAAGAATGCTTGGAGAAACTACCCTGTCGCCATTTCTTGGGAATCCTCGACTGCTGTTTTGCTGGAGCCTTTCGTTGGTCAAGCAACAGGGATTTATTAACAGCACCAGAGGTCATCCATAAAGAACGTTACGACCGTTTTATTAGCGATTCAGCTTGGCAGGTAATAACTAGCGCTGCTTATGACCAAAAAGCTTTAGATGTATTTAATTTGAATACAGAACGTGGCTCATATGGCAACCATTCTCCCTTTGCAGCAGCATTAATCGAAGCGATTGAAGGTAAGGCTGATATTTACCCTCCTTCTACTAATGGCAAACCTCTAGGAGATGGAGTAATTACTGCTACCGAACTCTACTTGTATCTGCGTGATGCCATAGAACCAGCCACAGAAGAACATCGCCAACGACAAACTCCTGGGATTTGGCCTTTAAAGAAGCATGATAAAGGGGAGTATATTTTCCTTTCCCCTGGACATCCACTTAACTTACCGCCAGCACCATCTCTGGATGCCTCGAAAAATCCCTACCGAGGTTTGGAATCATTTGACGAGGAACACAGCCAGCTGTTTTTTGGTAGAAATGAATTAGTAGAAAAGCTACAGAATTTTGTCAAAACTCATCCCCTGACGGTAGTATTGGGCGCTTCCGGTTCGGGTAAATCTAGTTTGGTAAAGGCAGGATTAATTCCCCAACTGCGGAAAGACGATACAGATAAATGGTATATTTTACCACCCATCCGTCCTGGTGAGACTCCTTTCCTGGCGTTAAATAATGCTTGGAAAAATGCCCAATTACCAGAACTAACAGCCCAAAACCCACAGCAGAACCTGGCGATTGGTATTGATGTTTGGGCGAAAAATTACCCCAACTATAAGTTATTACTGTTTATTGACCAAAGCGAAGAAATTATTACACTCTGTCAAAACGAGGATGAGCGCAAGGAGTTTTTCCAAGAGATACTCAAAGCAATCAATGCCCATAGCGATAGATTGCGGGTAGTGCTATCCCTACGCTCTGACTTTGAACCCCAAATCAGAGATATTGGCTTGAAGTTTGTCCCCACAGTCGTTAAAGTCGCAAACACAGTGCTTAAAAATCGTTGGCACACGGGACGATTTATTGTGCCAGCGATGACACGAGGGGAACTACGAGAAGCGATTGAAAAACCCGCAGAAACACGGGTAATGTATTTTCAGCCCCACGAACTTGTAGAACAATTGATTGATGAAGTGGCGGATATGCCAGGAGCATTGCCCCTGCTTTCTTTTGCCTTAAGCGAACTTTATCTCAAGTACTTAAAGCGACAATGGGATGCCGAAAATAGAGGTATAACAATTGACCGAGCGCTGACTCAAGAAGATTATCAAGATTTGGGAGGAGTCATCCAATCACTGAGGCAAAGAGCTGATGAAGAATATGAGGCACTAGTTAAAGAGAATCCAGCTTATGCCCAGATTATCCGCCATGTGATGCTGCGAATGGTTGCCCTTGGTGGAGGTGAATTAGCACGCAGACAAGTTCCGTTATCGGAACTAGAATATCCGCCTCCTAAAAATGGTTCAGCTAAAGAAGTAATTGAACGCTTTACCAAAGCACGGTTATTAGTTAAAGGAGAAGATGCTGAAGGTAATCCCTATTTGGAACCTGCCCATGATGCTTTAGTGCGGGGATGGCAAAAGCTGCTGATGTGGAAGCAGGAGGATGAGGAAAATTTAATTCTGCAACGGCGGTTGACTCCAGCGGCGATGGAGTGGGAAAGTGTTAAAAATAAGGATAAAGAACAGCCAAAAAGAGTTTTAGACAAGGTTGATCCTGTTTTAGATTGGTTAGATGGACGACTTTTTACTGTCGAAAACTTATTCACTCAAATTTCTGTTCACTTGGCTCGACTGTTACGGCATTCGCAGAATCAACAAGGGCAATCTCGGCAGAACCCCACCCAATTTCTTTGGGATAGTAATCCCTATTTGGTGTTATTAGATCGAGAACTTCATGGTGATGACAACTGGTTAAACCAAGTCGAAAGAGAATTTATACAGAAAAGTGTTTTAAAAAAACGTCGGAATAGTAGTTGGCGGTGGCGGATTGCGATTGCAGTTATGTTAGGCTTAAGCGGGTTGACTATTATTGCTGGGATTAGTCATAGACAAGCGCAAATAGATAAAACTCGTGCTTTTCGAGAAACAGCAGAAGGAAATTTGCGTTCTAACCTTGGGTTCGATGCGCTGCTATTTAGCTTACAGTCAGTAAAGTCCCTTGAACACCCACTTTTGCAGGTATTTAAGCCAGATAATGACTTACAAAATGAAGTCAGATTAACCCTGCAAAAGGCTATTTATCAAGTGAACGAATTAAATCGTCTGCAAGGACATGAAGGCAGTAGTATTCCCAGTGTCATTTTTAGTCCAGACGGCAAACTCCTGGCTAGCGGAGGAGATGACGGTACAGTCCGTTTGTGGAACTTAAAGGGTCAAGAGGTCGGAAAATGGGAAGCACATAAAGGCATAGTCAGGAGTATCAGCTTTAGCCCCGATGGACAATTAATAGCTAGCGGAGGAGAGGATGGTATAGTCCGCTTGTGGAACTTAAAGGGTCAAGAAAAGAAAAAATTTAAAGAGCATCAAGGCGAGGTCTTCAGTGTCAGTTTTAGCCTGGATGGACGACTATTAGCTAGTGCAGGGCGTGACAACACTGTTCATTTGTGGAACTTACAAGATCAACATGTGAAAAAATTAAAAGGGGATCAAGAAGGGGATAAAAAAGGTATCTGGAGAGTCAGTTTTAGTCCGAATAGTCAACAAATAGCTACAGCAGGAGAGGACGGTATAGTCCGCTTGTGGAACTTACAAGATCAACATGTGAAAAAATTAAAAGAGCATCAAAACTCTATCTGGGGCATCAGTTTTAGCCCGGATGGACAGCTATTAGCTAGCGCAGGATATGACGGTATGGTCTGCTTGTGGAACTTGCAAAGTTATCAAAAGTTAGAATGTAAAAAGCATGAAAGCCCGGTCTGGAGCGTCAGTTTCAGCCCAAGTGGAAAACGATTGGCTACTGGAGATGATCGAGGTACTGTCCGCTTGTGGGATTTGCAAGGCAATCAACTTCAGCTATTCAAAGAACTAAAAGGACATGCAGGTGCGGTCTGGAGCATCAGTTTTAATCCGAATAGTCAAGGACAGATAGGACAAAAAGTAGACATGGCGTCTTCAGGAAATGATGGTACCATCCGCTTTTGGAACTTACAGGATAAGCATATTGCTGAGTTTAAAGAGAAGCGAGAGACGGTTAAAAGTATTAGTCTTAGCCCCGATGGACGGCAGTTGGCTACTGGAGACGAACAAGGTATCGTCCGTTTGTGGAACCTGCAAAATATGGGCTTAACAAAAAAACTCAAAGACAATTCTGCTCTAATCGGCAGTCTTACTTTTAGCCCTGATGGAGGGCAGTTGGCTACCGGAGATGAACAAGGTATTGTCCGTTTGTGGAATCTGCAAAATATGCACTTGATAAAAAAATTCAAAGGGTATTTTTTTCCAATTACAAGCCTAAAGTTTAGCCCTAATGGACAGCAGCTAGTTGCAGCAGGAAAAGGGGACTTCACAGCCCATTTGCGGAACTTACAGGGTGATATGTTGAAAATGTTTTCGCACGAACAGCAGAATGTCAATGGTGTCAGCTTTAGTCCGGATGGACAACAACTGGCTACTGTTGGAAATGATAAGACAGCTCGCTTATGGAATTTACAGGGTGACAGCTTGGCAGCATTTCCACATCAAAGCTTCATCAATAGTGTCAGCTTTAATCCAAAGAGACAACAACTAGTGACTGGAGATGAAGCAGGATTTATCTACTTTTGGAATTTGCAAAGCAAGAGCAAGACGCCAGAAAAGAAATTTAAAGCCCATCCCACAAGTGCAGTTAAAGATGTCACTTTTAGTAAAGATGGGCAGTTATTGGCTACTGCGGGAAAAGACGGTTACATTCGCCTATGGAACTTAAATTACCAGCAATTGGTAGAATTAATGGCACATTCAGGTGGAACCTCAAAAGTGATTTTTAGTCCAACCGGAAAGCAATTAGTCACGATGGGAGAAGACGGAACTACCAAGTTGTGGAATATTGAATCATTTGATGAATTAGTTACAAAAAGTTGCAGTTGGTTACAGCACTATTTGGAAAGTCATACTTCGGTTGAAAAAGGTAATAAATACCCCTGCCAAAAATAGCCAAAAGTAATCTCCAGATAGTAGGTGTATCTCCACTGGCTATGATATTGTGCTACTCTGATTACTCAGCTTATTTTGATCGGGTGATTCGGGAATTTTAATTACTGCACCTATTGGAATGTTGTTCATATCAATGTCTGGGTTGGCGTGTTGAATGTTAGGCCACAAATCTCCATTATGATAATAGATTTCAGCAAGTTTTCTATAGTTGTCACCCTGTTTGGTTGTGTGTGTATTCATTAATATTTTCCTTGTTGTTGTGAGTTTTCAACTGCCGTTTCCGTACAGATTTATGCAACATTGAGTACTGGCAAATTAGATTATTCCTGAATTTGCCAGAAATGGTGTAAAAGACTAATTCGACTAATTAGCAGTTCCGAATAGTGGCTGCTGGCAATTCCCAATCGACAAAACTTGACAAGCTGTTTTAACAATCATTTCAGCACTTGGCATATCATCTGATGAGTTATCTGAGTCTTTTTCTTTTTGTAGAGTCCATATCATTATCCCCGCAGCATCGTTATCAACAACTGCTTGTGCTAGATCGCGCACTTTTGATAGAGTATAGTTATTATTATTCCACTCAGGTGGTACTTGCACTCCCATAACTACTCTGCCTTTGAAATAATATTGATAAGCTTTTAAAGCTTCTTGAGGGTTGTAAATTTGACCTCCATTAAAGGACATGACATGAAGTTGGTCAATCATTGTAGCCTCAGAAGAACGCAAGAAATCCAGCATTATACCTGTCTTATTGTTTGAAGGTTTGGCATCAATCCAGTCATCTTCACCATAAGCACCAATACTCCATGCCGCAAAGGTAACTAAATAAGGTCTAGGTAGAACCTGACGAATTTCGCTCACAACTTTACGCATAAGATCGCTAAATTCTCTTCTCGTACCATTACTATGCTCATAATCAATATCAACCCCGTCAAAACCAAAGTCTGTGATAATATTGGCAATTGCTGTAGGATTGAGTTGAGCAAAATTGTTATATTCTTCGTTGGCTCCCCCGATTGATACTAGCACCTTGGTATTAGGATTGCGTTTTTTCAATATGGCGATCGCGTTTCTCACCACTGTGCCATCACTATCGTTATTATCAGACCAGAATCCTAAGCCTGTACCTTTAAGATTGCAGTTTCCACTGTAGCTACAATCTGGCTTTATAAAAGCTACAACTACCGTGTTCACATACAGGGCTATATTTGACAAGCTTTGCTTTTCCGGCTCGCTAGCCCAGTTCTCTGACCAACTCTCAAAGTAGCCAACTAAAGTTTTTTCACTCATAGATTCTTCTCCAATGTCATTAACAATTGGTCTTCCAAACTTAATTTACCCGGCCGTCCTGTTTTCTGTTTTGGCTGACTGTGAGTAGGCGCAGCCCGTCGTAGACATCGCACTACCTCTACCATCTGCTTAAAAGTATCCGGACGTACACCACACAAGCGTTTAAAGTCTTCTGACTTTAGGCTCTTCACTTGTTCGTAGGTCATAGATGCTACCCAAAGTCTAATCTACTTTTCCCACTTATCTAGGACTTTTGCAAGAGGTCTATGCCTCCTATACAACCAATCCCCATTGCGGAAACTTGACTAGCTATGTGCAATATCAGTAGGGTAGAGTCAATAGGGACTATTATGTCCTGCACCTCTCTGTTATAACCATACGTGTAGGTATATAAAAGTATAGTTTGAAAGAACAGAAAGTTAATTTTATTTATTAACTTTCTGTGGGATATATGGCTGTAATTCCAAATTCCAAAACTTAGCCTACTCGTCTAAAAGAAGAGATGGTGTCATTAGGAATTCCAACGTCTTCAACCCTAGCATAACTTCCTGGATCGAGAACTTTACAAGTACCTTGTAAATTTGCATCAGTACAGAATGTCCATGTTCCTTCATTGATAACAATTGAAGAAGCTTGGTCATTATAATTTGTGGCACTCAAATCGAGTATCTCAGAATCAGCACCTAATGCATCGCCACCAAAATTGATATCATTATAAAGCACTACAGCAGCCATTGTTTTTTCTCCTTGAATAATTGAGTTTTGTTGTTTAGAAGTTGTTTGCAGGAAAGCTTTTAATTAATAATCATAGTAATTAAAATTTAATTCCTAGATTATCAAAGAGTTTGAAACTTTATTTGCTCTCTTTTCTTTCCATATATACATAGTATTTTAATGCAATATTATTGACAATTAACTATTTTTAGGTAAAATTATAATTAATGATTAAGTATTTTTAGATTGTCCTCAAAAAAACTTGGAAATCAAATATTTAAGATTTTCTAAGTATTCTCTAAAATTTAGGATTAGCATTCCAATTTAAAAATGTGTAAACTTTATGATTATATCTAAAAATATCCCCCTATAATAAAACAGGTTTTGGGTATTAGTTACAAACAATGGTGTTTATAATATTTTTATCCAGAAACTTTAGTTAATCTAGACATGATAAATGTCTTCTAAAAAAACTTAAAGGAAAAAGCAGCAGTGAGTAATTGCTTCAGCAATTACTCACTGCTGCTCATTTACAACCTGGTAAATCTACAAACTGAGTATTTGGTAATTGAGGTTATTTCGCTTGCAACTAGCAATAGTAACATAAGCCAAACAAGCATTGTAGTCAGCAAATGTAAGACTTATTTAACCAGCCATTCCTTCTAATGTTTGCAGTATTTGGTTCTAAGCTACTTTACAACGCTGTACTTCTCTCCAAGCACGAGGAGTATTTTTATAAGAAATGCGAAACTGACAATAAAAATGATTAATATTTTGATAGCCTACTTTTAAAGCAATCTGTTCAACGGACTCGTTAGTTTCTAAAAGCAAGGTGCTTGCTTGCACTATCCGGCGCTCGATAATCCAATTATTGACCGTTTTACCAGTAAGATGTCGCACTAAGTCGGTTAAGTAAGCTGAGGAATAACCGACTGCTTGAGCTACTTCTTTCAGACTAATACTTTGATGATAATTTAATTCAATGAACTCAAAGACCTCACACAGTCGAGGAATGGATGGAAATATGGACTCTTGAGTATTTGATTTTTTCCTTTCGGTGGTAGTAGATAAGTTCTCCTGTTTTAGATGAACACTAACAAGACCAATTTCTGTAATAATCACCTCAAACCCTGCTGTTTCTAAGCATTTAATTAAGAGGTTTTGGCTTTCATGACTAGCGTTGTTTACTAAAATATTGGTCATTTTATCTCCTAATATTTAATATAGTTATCCCGTTTTTATAGGCGTTGAACCCTCGTAAATTGGCAGAGGTATTGGTACTAATGTAATATCTATTAACCCAGTTTTCTGCGCGAATGCTACTCATACCCCTGATTTAGTGAATTTGCTTTACCAATATTTCGGGTATCTACTTTCGTGGGTAAAATTATTATAGAGAAGCGCAACAAGGATTAAAATTATTGCTCCAAAAAGAGTGGGAAACAGCAGAAAAGTCCATACTGGTTTTGTCAGGTAAATAATAACTGGATTGGAGCCTGCTGGTGGGTGAGTTGTTCGGGTAAGCATCATCACAGAAATGGCAGTACCAACAGCTATAGCAACTGACCACCACGTTGCTCCAAAAAGCCTCAGACATACTAAACCAATAAAGGAACTCAAAAAATGACCTGCGAGTACATTTCGCGGTTGTGAAAAGGGTACATCTGGAAACCCAAAAACCAAAACGCAGGACGCTCCAAAAGAGCCTAGTACAAGTGCTACAGAAAATGTATTGCAGAGAAGCGCGATCGCACTGATTGCCAGAAATCCTCCTAACCAAGCAAGTATTATTGCTCTAGCCGAATGCTTAGGAGGTAGTTTACTATTATCTCCTTTGAACTTATAAAAAAAAATTATCCAAGACGCTGTTTTTCTGGTGCTACCAGTATCGCTGTTTGATTGCCTAAGCATACACATTCACCTCAAATTGTTAACTGCTTTGTACAGACTGGTCTGTACAAAAAATAAATGGTTAATTAATTAACTGCTTAACTGCTTCTCGTGCAGCTTGAATAGCTCGTGTTGATCTATATATTTGACTCTCAATAATTGCTCCTTCAAACAGAAGATAGATGAAATCCGCAAGCATTACTGTATTATTTTTCTTGGTTGAAAGATTCAATCTGTCAACTAGTTGCCTAATGTAATCCTGCAAAGCATTTTTGTGATTTACAACCAAGAGCCGAATTTTACTGTCGGGTGACGGAAATTCCGAGGCGATGTTTAAGAAAGCACAGCCTCTAAAGTTGCTATCAGGCAACCATCGTTCTAGAAAAGTAAACAGGCTCAACAAACGTTCTTGGTGATCTTCATAGAGTTCAACCTCTTGCTGCAACCAAGAAAACCAATTTTGATGACGCTTGTGCAAGTACGCTATACACAACTCTTCTTTAGAGGAAAAATGGTGATAAAAACTTGCTTTGGATACCCCTGCTTCTGCAATCACTTGATTGATACCAGTAACATGGTAGCCTTGCTCGTAAAACAGCCTAGATGCTGTTTGTAAGATTTTTGTACTGGAGTCACTAGATAAATTTTGTAAGCTCATAAAATAAAGATACTTTGGACAGACAAGTTTGTCTAGTACGAATCTGAATATTTTTAAATTTTCAGTTGGCAGTAGGTAAGGCACAAGACTTGAAAAAATTTCCCGCCGAATTATAAATATTTTAGGCATAGCGTTGACATATTGGCGCTTTTGATATCCAGTAAAAAGGGACAGCGGGACATTTTTTATTGGATCTTCCTAAGCGCCTCCCCTACTAATAAGTCCTTGCGAACTTTGCCCGTCGCCGTCTTGGGCAAGTCGGTGAAGAAAAACACTTGGGGTTGCTTGTAACAAGCAAGTTGAGACCCACAAAAATCGCGCAAATCTTGTTTGGTGAGGGCTTGGGAGCCTCCTACCTCCACAAAAGCCACCAAAAGGGTGTGGTTTTTCCCTAGATCTTCGGGTGAGATCCCAATGACTGCCGCCTCTATTACAAGTTCGTGTCGGCACAGCACATTCTCAATCTCTATGGAGGAAATGTTCTCCCAACCATAGTCAGTTTCTATATAGATTAAGTCCTTCAGGCGAGCTCGAATCTCTAGATAGCCATCTGGATGGATAATTGCCATGTCGCCGGTGTGGAACCACCCATCCCGAAAGGCTTTTTTGGTAGCTTCCAAATTTTTGTAGTAGCCTGTCGCTACTGTATTACCCGCCACAATCACTTCCCCCAAGGTGCGACCATCCCAAGGAACGTCTCGCTTTGAGGCATCGACCACTCGCAATCCCGTTCCAGCATGGATAGTTGCTACTCCTTGACGGGCACGCTTAAGGGCACGGTTTGAAGCTGGCAATGCCTGCCATTCTTCTTGCTCCTCACAGACGGCGTAGGGACCGAAGGTTTCATTTAACCCATATTGGTGGATGAAATTGACCGCCATCTCATCTAATCGTTGGATCAGGGTAGGAGCAGGAGCAGATCCCCCCGTGGTAATCGTCAGCCCCCGAAATGCTTTTTTGTCGCTAGGGGCTGATGCCAGCGATCGCACAAGGCGAGGAGCACCAGATAGGTGGGTAATCTGGTACTGGGAGAGTGCCTGACTTATATCTGCAAACCCATCGCAGATTTGATCACCTGGCAGGACAACTTGGGTGGCTCCCACGGCGACATTTGCCCAGATATGCCCCCACCCATTAACATGAAACATGGGGAGCAGCCACAGATACTTCGAGGCTCGGTTGAGTCCAATCATCAGCGCCTGCCCCAGTGCATTCAGGTAAGCGCCTCGGTGATTGCAAATTACCCCTTTTGGACGACCAGTAGTACCACTGGTAAAGTTGATAGCGAGGGGATCTAGTTCGTTGACAACGGTTTGATCCAGCCGAAAATCGCCATTTTCACCCGCCAGACAGATTTCGTAGTCGAGGACTCCAGAATAGATTGGGTTGGCAGCACCATTGATCACAATTACTTGTTGTAAGTGGTCAAGGGGAAACTGAGGGTCAAGGAGGATTTTCTCGCTCAAGGAAGCATCCACAATCAAGACTTTCGCCTCGCAATATTCCAGCAGAGATAGGAGGTCTGGCGCTGCCAGCCAAGGATTCAGCATGACGATCACTGCACCGATGGCTGGAATGCTGAAGTGGGCTTCGATTGTCTGTTGATTATTCTGTGTTAAGAGAGCAACCCGATCTCCATACCCCACCTGGAGTCGCTTTAGCACTTGTGCCAAACAGCGAGAGCGGTGCAATAGCTCGGCGTAAGTCACTATTCCATCAGGGTAAACGATCGCGCTTCGGTTAGGAAATGCCTGACCACTGCGCTCTAAGAAAGTGGTTGGACTCAAGGGTACATAGGAATGCATAGGTTCTCTATTAATATGAACTGATATAGCGATCGTGGGATATGACGAAGGACGTGCAAAATTACCCATATTGTAAAGTTTAGTAACATAAATTCTCAAAACCCACTTGCTTGGGATGCCGGAATGTATGCCTAACCAAAACAAAGAAACTACCATTGAAGATGCTTATACTCTGATTTTATGATCAGAGTACTTCCCACTGATGACTATCCTGAAACAGGCTTAACATCTTCGTTGCCTGAAGCAAATTCGTTCCACAAATCAGGTCGCTGCTTGACCTTGATATAACGTGTAGCCAAAATGGTGCAGCCATTGATGGAAGCCATTGTATGAAAAGTGCTTGGTGAACGAAGTATTAACGATCCGGGCAAGAACGTGACACCATTCTCTATATAATCCCCAGTTAACACTAAAACCATTTCATATCCTATATGTTCATGCAAGGCAACAAATGCGCCTGCCTCATATTTAAGAATTGCGGCATCGGAACCTTGCGGGTCTTGATCTACCAGACTAAATATTGTGTGAATTCCAACACCTTTTCTAATCTCTGGTTGATAAGGTACGAACTCAAGATCATCCGGTAAGGAAACATTTTCCATGCCTAAAAACTTAATTACCCTGTCGTTGATGGAATTGTATGGGAATGGGTCGAACTTTACTTGCCCATTGCTCATCAATTGGCCTTTTCTTGGAATTGGGGCATCACTTTTGTTTGTATAATTGTATCCCAATGAAAGTATTTTTGACATTTGGTTGTTTTTTAACATTTGCTTGCTCTTTATTTAAATTAATTGAATCTTTCTTTGTTCTTGGCTAAGAGGATGTTTGAAAAGTCAGACTTAAAACCCCGCTTCCATTCATTTCCCTCTTCAGAAGAGAGGCTTTGAAACCGCCATTTATTTATATGGAAGGCTTGCTCAGGGGGCTAGGTTTGGGAGGTATTGCTGTTACCAACAATACTTTTCAAACATCCTCCATTTAAGCGAAGGAGAGTCCTTTATTGGCTTGATTGCGGGTTTCTAAAATGCCCTTGAGAATGCCGTCATAAACTCCGGCTCTGGCTTCCAGCATCCGCATCGCACTAGAGAACACCTTTTGCAAGTCAAGAGAGGTGTGTATATAGGGTTTTCCGGCAGCAAACCACCCCTCACCGTGGTCTTGATCGAGTTCGCAGTGAACGACAAAAAATTTCACCATCTTTTCACTCAAACCACGACGGCGCAGGTGTGCCAAAACTCGGCGCTGTTGGAGGGGAATTGCCAATTCTAAGGCTCCCATCCCGCCAATGCCGTAATGAAGTCCATCGGCAAACCAGCAGAGGTTAATCTTGGTATTGAGCAAGTGGCAAGTCTCTGGGTTAATATCTTCTTCCCGCGCTCCGCCGAAGTAATCCATTAGGGGTTCAAATAAATTGGGGTGAGCCTGGGCGAAATCCCCCTGACCGAACTCGTCATGGAGATTGTGATAAAGTTCTTCGCGCATCTCAAAAGGTACAATCAGGCTGAAGGCGGCAACGTGCAGGTGAAAGCGTTGCATGTTGACTCGGTAATTGGCAAGGAAGTAGCGGACTTCTTCATCGCTCAAATCATCGCGATCAAACAGCTTAAATAGTGGATGGTGGTTGACGCGATGCTGGCTAATCCGCTCTTTTAGCCACGGCATGAAAACTTCAACGCAATCGAGTTCAGTGGGGAGTTGCTCCTGGGGTAAATATTGCTGCTCAACTTGCTCAATCAGGTGGCGAAGTTCCCATTCTCTGAGGAAGCGGGGAGTTGCTAACCCAAACCCCTCTCGCATTAAGCGCAAGTTCATGTCAAATAAAAGGAACTGAATTTTTCGCCAAGCCAGACCTCGTTTATTTTGAAAAGCTTCATGTGCCAAATTTTCGACTTGCTCGATGGGATATACATACTGCTTAAGCACTTCCCAGGAATTGGTCTGTACTAAGTCAGATTTGACTGATAATTTTTCAGAGTAATTCAATTTCAACATTCTCTTTCTTCCTTAGTAAAATCGATGTGAATTTCTATTTTTTAGGAACTCTGGTTATCAAGCTGGCATTGAGTTCCCTTTGGTTTGAACCTGATATATTTATCAAAACCCACTGCATACTGGCTTACCGCCTGAGGATTACTGACTTATTTCTGAGTTGTGACTGACTTTGAACGCGTTAGTGGTAAAATTCATCAAGTCCTAATCAAACGAGCCATGTCAAGGTCGCTTAGGGTTCGTCAGGAGTTCATTCAGAAAGTCAAACTGGCAGTCAAACGTAACGGCTTCCCCAGCCAAAGAGCTTTGGCTTTTGATGTAGGGTTGGCTTTAGCTACAGTCAGCAACTTTCTCACAGGTAAACCAGTTGACTATCTAACGTTTGAAGAACTTTGTCAGAAGTTGGCACTCTCGTGGAGAGAAATCGCTGATTTGGATTTTGAACTGCCGTCCCGGACTGTAGATCAAGATAAAAATACTGGAGCAGTAACCACTAATAATCAAAACTGGGGAGAGGCGATTGATGTCTCAGTTTTCTACGGGCGCACCGAAGAATTAGCTACACTAAAACAATGGATTATTAATGACCATTGCCGACTGATTACTTTAATCGGTATGGGTGGAATTGGTAAAACAGCTTTGTCTGTAAAATTAGCGCAGCTTTTGCAAACCGAATTTCAGTACCTGATTTGGCGAAGTCTGCGTAATGCGCCACCAATTCATGAGCTTTTGAATGACCTAATTAAGTTTTTGTCCCATCAGCAAGAAACAACTTTACCAGAGAACTTAGACGGTAAAATCTGTTGTTTGATAGAATATTTGCGTGCAGAGCGTTGTTTATTAGTCTTAGATAATGTAGAGTCAATTTTATCAAGTGACAAACGTGCAGGAGCATATCGCCAAGGGTATGAAGGATATGGACAACTGCTCAGAAGTTTGGGAGAGACTGACCATCAAAGTTGTCTAGTGTTGACCAGTAGGGAGAAACCCAGAGAAATTAGGATTAAAGAAGGTATCAATTCTCCGATTCGTTCACTGAGGTTATCTGGCTTAACAGGGGGAGAAGGCGAGAAAATTCTCGCAGAAAAAGGCTTTTCGGTTTCAGAAAATGAATGTCAATCGTTGATAGAGTTGTATGCAGGCAATCCTTTAGCGTTGAAGATTGTTGCAACTACTATTCATGAGTTATTTGACGGAAATGTTGCTCAGTTTTTGGAACAAGGAACCATTGTTTTTGGTGATATTTCTGACTTACTTGACCAGCAGTTTCATCGATTGTCAACTTTAGAACAACAGGTAATGTACTGGCTGACAATTAATCGAGAATGGGTATCATTTAGGGAATTACAAGAGGACATTATTCCTGCTGTTTCACTCAGAGATTTGTTAGAAACTTTAGAGTCTCTACAATTGCGCTCACTAATTGAGAAGACTGCTGGAAATTTTACTCAACAACCAGTGGTGATGGAGTATGTTATCAACAGCTTAGTTGAGCGGATTTGTCAAGAAATTCAAGTTGGAGAAATAGCCCTATTTGATAGTTGTGCATTAATCAGAGCTACTGCCAAAGATTATGTGAGAAATGCACAAGTTCGGCTACTCCTCAAGCCCATTGCAGATAAATTACTAAACCTTTTTGGTGTCCCAGAAAATGTGCAAAACTATTTGAATCAACTTTTATCAAAGCTGAAGTCTTTTGCCCCTCGAAAACCAGGATATGCGGGTGGTAATATTCTCAATTTACTTTGGCAGCTTAATATTGATCTGAGTGGCTATGATTTTTCTAACTTAACAGTTTGGCAAGCTTACCTACAGGATATGAATTTGCATCGAGTTAACTTCACCAATGCGGATCTTAGTAAGTCTGCTTTGACTCGAACTTTAGGGGGTGTTTTAGCAGCGACTTTTAGCCCAGATGGAAAACTATTAGGAACAAGCATTGATAATGAGATTTGGTTATGGTCTGTTGCAAACATCAAACAAATTATTACCTGTAATGGTCATGCTGCTTGGGTACAATCACTTAGGTTTAGCCCAGATGGAGATATTTTAGCCAGTGGTAGCAACGACCAAACGGTAAAATTGTGGAATGTCAATACTGGGCAATGTCTGAAAACTCTGCGAGGTCATACAAGTTGGGTGCAATCCCTCGCTTTTAGTCCAGATGGAGGAATTTTAGCCAGTGGTAGCAACGACCAAACGGTAAAATTGTGGAATGTCAAAACTGGTGAATGTCTGCAAACTTTGTTAGGGCATAGCAATCGGGTAATTTTTACTACTTTCACTGACAATGGACAAACTTTGGTAACAGGGGGTGAAGACGAAACTGTGAGAGTGTGGGATGTAAACACAGGTTCTTGCCTGCGAGTCCTAGAAATCCCCATCAATTGGGTATTATCTATTGCTCTTAGCCCAGATGGGCAAACACTGGCAACAGGAAGCGATCGCACAACGGTAAAATTTTGGGATTTAGCCAGTGGTAAATGCATAAACATATTACCAGATTACAACAGTCATGTGTGGGCAGTTGCTTTCAGCCCAGATGGTCAAACACTGGTGACGGGGAGCGAGGATAAAACTGTTAAAATATGGGATGTCTTTACAGGAAAATGTCTGCAAACTTTGTATGAGGGTAGTAATTCACCTACAGGCGATAGCAACGCTTCACGCATTTGGTTGGTTGCTGTTAATCCAGATGGTCAAAGCTTGCTGAGTATTAGTGAAAACCAAACCATGAAGTTATGGGATATCCGCACTGGACAATGTTTGAGAACAGTGGATGGGTATATTAATTGGATATTATCCGTTGCTTTTAGTCCAGATGGTCAAATGTTGGCGAGTAGTAGCCAAGACCAACGGGTGAGATTATGGGATGTGAAGACAGGACAATACCTGCGAACCTTACAAGGGCATACTAATCTGGTATCATCAGTTACCTTTGCTTCCAAAGACCTAGATGGTTACACAGGTGAAAAAAGCATAACGTCATCTGATATTGGGAAGCAACGAAAAAGTCAGATTCTGGCAAGTAGCAGCGACGACACAACTATCAAACTTTGGGATGTAAGTACAGGAGAGTGTTTACAAACACTTTGGGGACATGATAGTTGGGTACATTCTGTTAGCTTCAGTCCAAATGCACAAATTTTAGCAAGTGGCAGTCGTGACCAAACGGTAAAGCTTTGGGACTGGCATACGGGAGAATGTTTACAAACGTTGAAAGGACATATTCATGAAGTAAAAACAATTACTTTTAGCCCTAGCGGTAAAATCCTAGCCAGTGGTAGCGATGACAACACTATCAAAATTTGGGATGTAAGTACAGGAATTTGTTTACAAACTTTGTCAGAACACAGTGATTGGGTTTTATATGTTATGTTCAATCTCCGTGCAGATATTCTTGCTAGTGCCAGTGGAGACCGGACTATTAAGTTGTGGGATGTTAATACGGGGCAATGTCTACAAACGTTGAAAGGTCACACATATCGAGTTAGAACAATTGCCTTTAATTTAGATGGCAAGATTTTAGCTAGTGGCAGTGACGACCAGACTGTTAAATTGTGGGATACCAGTACAGGTGTTGTTCTCAAAACATTTCAGGGACACCACAAAGCTGTACGGTCAATTGCCTTTAGTCCTAATAGTCCCATTTTAGTTAGTAGCAGCGAAGACGAAACCATCAAGCTTTGGGATGTTGAAACAGGTGAATGTGTAAAAACCATCAGAATTGATAGACCCTATGAAGGTATGAATATTAAAAACGCAAGTGGTTTAACAACACCTGAGAAAAATATATTGAAAGCTCTTGGTGCAGTAGACAGAGAAGAAGATGCTATTATTCTCACATAAGGGTTAATTATTATACATTGGGTGCAAAAAACGGTATGGAAAATCAAGAACCTAAAAAAACTCCTGAAATAACAGTAGAATCTGATCATTTTCCAGGAACAGATACAGGCACTGACATAAAATCTGATGCATCAAGTCATCAAAATATCAAAGTAGAAAATAAAGAACCTAAAAAAGCTCCTGAAATAACAGTAGAATCCGATCGCTCTCCAGGAACAGATAGAGGCTTATAGCCTGCTCCTGAAAAAAGTACCAAAACTAGCACAAAATAGCGATCGCATTTTTGTAGTTAGAGTTTTTGGTTTTTGAATGGCGATCGCATTTCCCAAGCCGCCGTAATACCCCTCTTATGTCACTTTCCGGGAGGGCGATCGCACTTATCTACCCAAATTTGAGAAATAACTGCTATCTGTAATGCTCTAGAAAATTACAGATGCGACAGCTTATAACACTGAGTTAAACGAGGTGAACACAACCTAAAAAAGCGAAAAAAGGCTGCCTAAATCCAACAGCAAACACTGAAGATTCTACGCTGTGAGCAACAATATATCCAACATAGAACCAGCCCTTTCAAGGTGTCTGTTTTTAGGTATTATTTTTGGGATAGAATTTTAGCCGTAGAAACATGGGGTCGTTTGGAAGGACGAGTACGTTTTAGTACCCTTCTTGTATTTTTTGGTGCGCGAGGATGGGACGCGAAAACAACTAAATTAACACGAGATGCCAAGTCTCGAAGTATGTTGGCCAGTTCAATTAGATTCATTTTTGCAAAAACCTTCCATTCTGAAGGGGGAATTGCAATCATCATGCCACGGTAAGTCCCGCGAATTTCATCAGCGAGATAATAGCTTGACACTTCTTGCTCAATTTTTTTAATGCCATGAATACTTCTCAGAGCAGCTAGGACAACAGAAAGGATATTGTAGGAAACCAAGGCAACGCAAAAAGCAAACACAGCAGCTTTAGGATAACCGAGGGTTTTAATTTCGCAATTAAATATTTCAGTTAAAATCTGGAATAAAGTTTCTATAGTCCAACGTTTACGGTAGATTTGAGCCACAAGTAAAGCATTAGCAACCTTTGTGGAGAGATTAGTCAGGATAAAGATTTCTGAGTCTCCATCACGGGTAGTTTCATCTAAAATTATTTTTACACGCCGAATATTCGATAAATAGCCCTGATCATCGCTGACTTTAACAGTTTGTTCAAAAACTGTTCCTCCTTCTACTGAACCAATATGGCGAAATTCTGAGACATCATACCAAGGAAAACATTGATGCTCTCGGATGATGAAATAGCCCTTTATCGCTACGATACCACTCAAAAAGTTCAAAGTGCAGAAATTTCGGTCAGCGATCCACACATCATCTTCTTCTATTGTGGTCAAAACTTTATGTAATAAGGAACGCTCTTGAGCATGAGCATCTTCACAAGGAAAAACATCAATTGCTAGCATTAGAGATGGGTCAAGCACCACCAATGATTGCCCTGGTAAAGGCGCACTGTTACAGTCACGAAGAGGTTTTAGACGATGTTCACTTGCACCGATTGCATTGCCATCTAAAATTTTGAGCCGATAACCAGGTAGCCAATCTGGTAAGCTTCCGTTTAAATGCCGAATAATCGCTTCCATTGAAGTTCCTGTCTCCCTTACTAATTCAGCACTTACATCAGTCTCCATTGCATTTAGCTTGTTATAGACAGAAGTAACTGAAACATTCATTTGTGATGTTTTAGCTTGATATGCAGCATGAATTGAAGGTCTAATGCCACAAGTGACTGTATTCATCATCTCTACTACCGTAGAGAACAGTAATTCCTTTGTATACTGAGTTTTTGCACTTTTCTCAAATAACTCGTCAAGTTTCTGAGGACATAAAATTGTTTCGAGAAGTCCGCGAACCATGACCGAAACCGGACTTTCTTCTACAAAACGCTCAAACACTTGACTTATAATCATTCTAGCTATTCCCCGTTTACCAACTTTATTTTTTCAACTAACTATAATTTGGGGAAAATTACAAGACCTTGAAAGGGCTGGTTCTACAACAATATTTCGCTTATTAAAAGCTACCAACCTCTTATCCTTGCAATCCGGGTGTTTGATAAACTCGTGTTGGAAAATTTTCTAAAACATCAGTTTCACTGTTATTAGACTCATGTGCAGGTGCTACATCTTCCTCTGGTAATGGCAAC
The DNA here is from genome assembly GCF_036919675.1 of Nostoc sp. Taxonomy (GTDB): domain Bacteria; phylum Cyanobacteriota; class Cyanobacteriia; order Cyanobacteriales; family Nostocaceae; genus Nostoc. The sequence continues at coordinate 18,685 of NZ_JBALCP010000061.1, read as the reverse complement.
ATCCGCGCTGCTGACTCAATCCGTTCATGTAATGCTTGTGTTAGCGTTTTAATATCTGGAATTGTCACCTGACTTTCTAAAGCAGGTTTAACTTGTGTGTCCCAAAGAGCCTCACTATCATGCGCCCGTTTTTCATCGGCTTTGGACACTGGAATAATTAAAGGATAGGGAATAGAAGCTTGTCCCTCTGAACTATAACCAGGACTGGTAATTACGCACTTGCCTTGAGGAAATTTCAAAATTTCGTCAGCACTGATTACAGGCATTTTTTGCAAATTCTCACTCCAGCTAATTGAACGGCTCATTTGTCCGCCAAGCGATCGCCCCGTGGTACGATTTTTAATCAGCACTTCCTTCTCACCGTAGCGTTTAGAGTAATCCTCAGCCGTTTTGTAATTACCAGGATTGAACAAAACATGAGTACTACACGCAGAAGCGATCGCACTCCCCATCTTATCCCCATAAATATCGTAAAGTTGCTCTAAACTTTGGATACCCAGAATAAAGCAGGCACCATTAGAACGATATTCATTAATCCACTGTGGCAGTCGGTCTAGCTTAATTGATGGTAATTCATCCAAAGAAATAATCAACGGGTCTTTGCGGGGACGGCTCAAATTACCAACAATCATCAAGTGCATTGCCGCTGCCAGCAGAGGCCCAACCACACTGCGGCGTTCATCATCTAGCTTGAACACCACCATCTCTCTACCTTCAAGCTTAGTGGGAATGTCCGATTTCCCTATAAATGCCCTCAGCAAATCAGCTTGGATGAAAGATGAGAAAGTACCTGCTGCTGTGGTCAAAATCCCCGAAATAGTCTTCTCTGCATCCTTGGCACTCAAAAATTGAATAAACGAAGTCGCCACCCATTCATCCAACCTTTTGGACTGTACCGCATGGTCAAGACGCTGTACCAGTTTTGGCAACCGCAGCACCGCATAAAGCATCGCCATATCTGGGTAAGGTGAACCCTTAACTAACTGTAAAAGTGCTTTAGCTAACAAGTCCCCGGCTTTAGCAAAAAACTCATCACTTTTACCACCACTGGAAGCATTGCGGTTAATCACTTGTCCAATTTCCCCCGCCATTACCCCATCGCGTGCATCACGCATATAATCCAAAGGATTGATCACACCGCTAAAGGGTTCACCGGGGGCAAATACTCGTACTTTATAGCCATAACGTGCAGCTAGGGGTGCATGGAGTCGTAGTTGGTCGCCCTTCTTGTCATAGAGTAAAATCGGAAAACCTTGCTGCATCGCACTTTCTAACATCCGGTCTATGGTAGAGTAGGTTTTCCCAGACCCAGGCGCACCTATTACCAGTGTCCCCCTTTCGGCATTGGGAAACCAAACTGTAGGTGCAGCACCAAGCATAGTTTGTATGTTAGCCAGCAACCCCCGCCATTTACCTTTTACCCAATAGCGAGGAGTACCAGACCACAGGGTAACTTTATTGTGTTTGCACTCCTTGATTTGCTTGAGTGCTAGGTTAGTTGCTGCTAGTTTCTCGCTGATACCGGAGACTTTACCAGTGGTGATTTTTCCCTTACCAGTACCACTGATTTGCAACAACAGTATAACGAACAGTATTCCACCTACCATCATCCAACCTTGGGGATTGTTATACTGTTGAAACAACTTGCCAAAGTCAATGCTAGCCTCTTGTGCTTGAAAGGATGACACCTCAATTAATGTCGAGTTAGCAGTGATCTGGTTGTCTGGTAGATTTTTCTGGTAAAGGTTCATAGCCGTTAAGTATGGATTTAACATAAATTTTAGCTACCAAGTTAAAACTAGGTAATTGACCTTATGGACATTTTTTTTAGAGGTAATAGAAGCTTTTTAAATCTTTTTCCCGCCTGAGTTTTTCATAAATTAATGGGCTTTAGACCCTTTCCGCAGAGGGCAGAAATTATATTTTCTTCCTTCTGCCTCTGCCTTTATTCGGTAAGCAAAATAGGCAAAACAACTAAGTTTTGAGGCTAACGCCTCATGCGTTGGGCAATCATATTTATGTAGTCCAATGGTTAAATCTAGGGTTTCAAACAACTCTAATCGCTCTAATCAATCTACTGCCAAAACTGCTGCTGATAATCCCAAAGCTAATACTAAAACTCAAGCAGCCAAATCCAAAGCTCCTAACACTCAATTGTCAGACCTTGATATTGACGATATTGACCCAGAACTTCTCAGCGACAGTTATAACCAAGTTAGACGACCGTTACTGCCTTACGGCATTGTCGTTAATGACAAACCTGCCGGACTTCTAATTCCAGAAGACCAGCTAGAAAAGGCTGGCTGGCTTGATATGCCAATTGAGGACGACCTAACTATTGTCACCCTAACTGAAGATGTTACTGGACTCTTAATTACTCAAGCACGGTTACTAGTTTTAGCTTTTGTACCAGAATATATCCGTTATAAGTCAGATGTTGAAGACTTGGGTGGTTCTTTTGTTGGGCTTTATGATGAATACAAGCATAACCTTGACAAGAAAACAATGGATGTGTGTTCAGAACATGCACTGATGTTTCTGGATGAGGATAATCAACCCCTGCATACTACTCCTGTCGTTGTCCGCTTTAAGAATGTAGCTCTCTGGAGTTTTAAGTCAGTGCGTGAGGAGTTTTACCGTTCTTTGGAGAAAACCTTTGCTAACTATTTCCAAGTGCCATTTAGCGGCAAAAGCGATAGGTGGCGTAGCTTAGGTGTACTGGAAGTCGAGTTCAAAGCTGTCAAAGAAGGCGAAGGTAAGAATAAACACGACTGTTGTAAGACTGTAGCTTATACCAAACCCACCGTTGAAAATCTGTCTCAATTTTATTTGGGTCAGCCCACAGCTAAAGCCCTAATTTGGCAACAACATGATGCGATCGCTGGTTTTAATGAACCTCAATCTCTACCCGCTTTACCGGGAGAATCGGTATCTGTAGACGTGGAAGTATTGCCACCAAATAAGAATAGGAACAAAACTCAAAGCGTTCGGAAATCGAAACCAGCAGCCAAGCCACCTCGCAAAATTCAACTTATTGACGATGACGACTTCCTCAATGAAACCGACGATTTGGAAGCTGAGTTAGACGATGATGATTTTGAGGAGGAAGACGATGAACTAGATGATGAGGAATAGTCCAATGCAACTATAGCGTCTGTGCTGGTAAACTACCCACTACTCAGCACTCAGCACTCTTCATCCACCACTGACCTAGATACCGATTTAATGGGAATTTCCTAGAGGTTTTAGAAGAAAACTCTGCCGTAGCTAAGATGACTATGGCAGAGTTATCTTCCAGCTTTCAAGTTATCAACTTTGGGAATTTTTACTATTAGTGAAAAGCTGACTATCAGCAAGTTGATAGCCGGTGCCATTGAAACAAAAATTCAATTGGCGTAGCTGCTCTTGCTCGGTTTGCAGTACTTTAATGCACGGTAATGCCTGACCTCGGTTCTCTCCCACTGACAACAAATGCTTATCTGGTGGCAGATTGGGATTCAAGTAACTCAAGAATACCTGAGTAATTGGTTTGTCCTTTCTGAGCCAGTAACCAGTATACAGACATCCCAAAGCACCACAGACATCAGGCGTATTTAAGTTGAAAACTGCGAACCTACCGTCTTTCCCTTCCACACTCCAAGCCAGTATATTTTTAGCAGATACTTTGGCATTCAACTCTGTATTTTCTACAATCACCTGTTCAACGACTGTTGCAGGCACAACATTAGCAGCTTTGTTCCAAGTAACGGTTGCCGCATTTAAGCTACAGCCCCCTAAGCTCATGAGAATCGACAGCAACAAAAAGATGCCCAAACCAATGCGAAACCAATGAACCCAGTAGCGTACCCTCATAGTCGGTGCTGGTAATTGATATGCAGTTGTCTTCAGTGGTTGAGACTGAGTAGGGGAGGCGGAGTCAGAATAAACTCCCTTTCCTTCCCCTGTTTGCCCAAAGTGTATTTTTGAATGCAACTCAGTATCCAGTATTTCTTTTATCTCATGGGGTGAAGTAATAAAAGTTTTAGATAAATCTGCCATACTCTACCTCCCATTTTCAGTATTTTTAGCAGTGCTGATGTAGCTAGAATTTACATTAGGAGAACAGGTCAGCGTTCCATTATCGCTATTACCGTTGTTGCGATAACTAGCTAAAGCAGTTTTGCCGTAATCTTTGAGACTGAGGCGACCGAGGGCATCTGAGCCATTTCCATCAACTTTGCTGTAATCACCACCAAAGTGCTTTTGAGCCACTCGTTCAATTAGGCGTTCGCCCGTAAATCGCTCTCCTGTAGCCGGATCGATTTGCTCTTGTGTCACTTGAATTTTGTTAGCCATATCAGCCATAAACGCCCTATCTTGGTCAGCTGGAGGAAAAAACTCAAATAGTTCAGCCTCTGTTGGTTGATGCCCTTGCTCCACTTGACTCAGGAACTCTTGACCTCCAGGCTTGACAGCAATTAACTGCACTGCATAAGGGTTAGAACTCATGAACTGGTAGCGACCGAGAGCGCGACCACAATTTAAACCCCCATCTGCACAAGTATGTATGCCAATGGCTTTGTAATCCCCGCTACCAGCGCTCTCAATCTCCGCGATTGCATTTGAGAGCGATTGCGCCAAGCGCACTGCCGGAGGCAATCGCAAATCAATACCAGAGAGTGATTGATCTGTTATCGACCGACTACCATTACTAAAGGTGCATGGATTAATCTTCTCTCTTACTCCAGTACCGTTGGTAGTCCTAGCTTTAGGCTCTCTTGTCGCTCCAGTTGGTAAAGACGCGGTATTTGTCCTCTGTTCACTCAAATTACCTACAAATATCAGGGAGTTAACCTTGTAGCTGAAAAAAGGAACAGGGCCGATAAAGTAAGGTGTACAACCCATTCGCCAAGCACAGAACCGAAAGAACAAAGCCGTATCCACCGTATCAGTAGTTTCATCCGGCTCCATTACCACCACCTTAAAAGCTTTACCAAACGGTAGCCGTCCTGTTGGTTCCCGACCGTTATTCACTGCTTTTAGGATACCCCGCCCGCCCTCGACTTCTTGGTATTTACCGGAAATCCACTGCTTTCCTTCCAATTTACTGCGATCGCTACGACCTGTATTCTCCAAATCATCCAATTCTAAGTAAGCGCAGTCTTTTACAGTACAAGGCACAGAAAACCCTTGCACGTCTGAACCAGAAATCGTATTGTTACGGCGGTTTTCTGCTGGCCCATAAACTACATCAATCCGCATTACCAAGCTACCAATTTCAGTGATGGGATTAGGCATTAATCCTAAAGGTACTTGTCCCAAACCAGGAATATCCGAAACATTGCTATTCATCCAACCTGTAAATTGTTGTAGCTGTACTGCATCTAAGTTAGGAATTGAAGAAATAGAAAACTCTGACAAGTCGATTTCTCCCAGCTTCATTTGCCCAACTTCATACTGTGTTAGTACCTGAGCTAGTGTTAAATTAGATGCGGCAATTCCCTTAGATTTTAGTAAGGTTGCAACAGGTGTAATATTGTTTACTTGTGTCTTAGCTAATTCTGGAACAACCTGAGCTAAATGGCTCAATGTCTGCTCCCCAATTAGGGGAAATTCACTCAAGGCAATTTTATTTGAATCTATACTGTTAATGTCTGTGTTCGCCTCTGGTACTGTGCCCAGAGCGATAGCGAAGCGCTGCTGCGTTCGCGTAGCGTCTCGCAGAGAAGCGCAGATCGCCTGGATCGCCTGCAAAGAAAACTCCTCTGCCTGTAATGCTTCACTGATATCTCCTAACTTCAAATATTGGTCAGGAGTCATACCCACATTCCAAGTGCGACTGAGGTCATAACCTAGTGTTTGACTGTAGGGACTGCCATCAATTGCACCGGATTGACTGATACCTGGTAGCTGGGCCAGAGAAATGCGGCTCCAGTCTGGCAGCAAAACTTTAGTAGCAGGTAGTCTCGACTGAGGATTTGCAACTTCTACAATTCGAGTCGGTAAATTGCCATCACCAAATGTGTTGATTGTAGCTTGTACAGCGATACTATAAATAATACAAGCAATGACAAACAGAAGAGATATCCATGCTTTTGGTATCTTCATAATTTTAGGTTTAAAAATTACAGCAACTATACCAAAAAAAGCAAAGTAATTTATTGAATAATAACCCAATTACTTGTTGCTTATGGGGTATAGGAAGAGAGTGAAAATATGACTTATAACTCTAGCTCCTCTTCTGCTGACTGTTGACTTTTCTTAGACTTGTAACCGGAGCCAGAGCCATATCCTGGTAATTGAGGATTGGGATTAGCAGCCGATTCAGTGTAAGGTGTATCCCCAAGATTGATTTCAAAAATATTCTCTTGATAACCATCCCTAAATTGGTCTGCTTGCAAGGGATTACTACTATCTCCATAACTTAATTGCTCAACACCGTAACATAAAGATTGATAGCCACTGCCAGACTGATAATTACTACTGTCGTCAGTATCAAGATTTTGGTTAATTGTGGGTTCGTTATTCATTGACATTACCTAAAAAAGCTGTATCAATGCCAGCATAAAAAGATTTATCTAATATCAGCCTTCACCTATTGGACATTAATTTTTTAGCCGATTGGCTATTTTTGGTGATGCGCTCATATCGAGATGAAAAATGGAGCAAATGAATTTGATTACACCAGAAATAATGGCAGAAATTAGTAATGGTAATAGTACCAAACTGCCAGACAACACCCAAAAAATGCTGCAAATTCTGGCTAGTTTAAATACACCAAAAGAATTATTAGCAAGTCTCTTAGAAATATCTGAATTTTCCCTACATCATGTTCGCTACCTTGCAGGGCCATTGGTAATTCATCGCAGTCCTTGGAGTGATACGATTCCCCAATGGCTGAAGTTTGCTTGTATTCAGGAGCGATTGGAACTTATCTTCACTGAATACGAACAGGATCGGGTTGGTGTTTCCAGCACAGCCACAGAAGTTCTTACCTACATGATGCCTGCAACTTATGAAGCACCTCTGCATAGGGACTACGCTGACCTTTATCTTTGGGTAGGTAATGAAGTTCTAACCAAATACGATAAATTACCAAAGGGTTGCAAGAGTTTTTATGAATTTATAGGTGATGGTGATACGAGCAATGCCAGCAATAATCGCATCATTCATTTTAATCAGGTAAAAAATGAATTCAACTATCTTAGCAGGTCAATTCGACGCAGCATAGTTAAACACGCAGCACAAGAGGGATGGGGTAAGCGTAATGTCAATGCCAAGTCTCACTTAGAATCGACCCAAAGCACTCCAACTCCTAAACCTTCATCAAATTCAACTGTGCAAATCAGCTTGTTCTGAATTTTCAAAAAATCCTCAGTCTATTCAAATTTTCAGATGAGGATTTTTCTGTTAAATGGAAGCGTTCGCTTCTTGAATTATGAACATAAATTTTCAAGTTATTCATCATGAATACTCAACAAATTCAAGAATTTTTAACTCATCTCATCATTGGAATTACAGCCTTATATACCATTGTAATGGTCGTTGATTTCGTTGTGGGAATAGTCCATCTGTGGCAGAAATTTACAGTCAACATAGAAAACACAACATCTGAAAAATCACACCTGCAATCTATTGATATTAAGAAATCTCTCAAGGTGAAAAACCAAAATCAATCGACTAACCATATTACATCAAAACCAGAACCTCAACCAGACAACTTTATTAGCATTGATGTAGACAAAATTGATTTACGGACAGCCAGAAAAATTGCCACTGCCATAAAAAAAGCTTCAAAATCCAATCCTGACTTAATTATCAAACAAAAAGTCAACAGTAAAAGTGTTCCTTTAGCCTGGTTGCAAGCACAGATTAAGCATCGTTTAGAACTGGCACCAGAAATTGTCACACCCATTATTAGAGAATTGGCTCCTACTGCTTTTACATCTGTTCGAGAGAATATTCAGCATTCTAGCATTGCAAAAACAGGTAAGTGTAAAGTCAGTTAATCATATAAAGAGAGGAATATCGATAGTATTACCTCTCTTTAATAGGTTTCAAATCTTTGTATAAAACTAATTTGAAGTTGCTAGATATACAAGCTATCGCTTCTAGGTGATAAATTCTAATTTAATTTATTATGAATACAGGCTTAATAAATACAAATAATTCCAGTATTTATACTCCAGAATATACTCTTGTTTCTAATCTTTCAACTCTTAATTCTGCTCTCCAACCTCTGTTTCAGGCAGAAGTTTTAGCCATAGATTGTGAAACAACAGGACTTGACCCTCTAACTGATTCTATTAGACTGATTCAAATAGCTGCACCAAACCATCCGGTAGTACTGATAGATTTACCAGCTATTCCCAAAAGCGATCGCCAACTGCTCAAAAAACTGCTTTGTAACTCTGCTGTCAAAATTGCACATAATGCCAAATTCGACTGGCAATTTCTCACACTCGCAGGACTTCAACCCTCTGGTCAATTCTTTGATACCCAACTTGCTTATAAAGTTCTAACCGCAGGATTAAAAACAAGCTCATCCTTACAAAATATAGCTAAAAAGCTACTACACCTTCAACTAGATAAAACTCAACAAATCAGTGATTGGTGTAAACTTCTTACCAAGGTTCAATTGCACTATGCTGCCGTAGATGCTGCCATATTACTTGACCTTTACCCAATTCTCCTCAAGAAGTTAAAGCAGGCAAAGTTACTCAAAATTGCCCGACTGGAATTTCAGTGTATGCCTGTTGTAGCTCAAATGGAACTTAACGGAATGCTATTTGACTTATCTCGATGGCAGATACTGGGTGCAAAACTAGAAGCTGAAAAAACAGATGCTTTAAACCAACTCAAGCAACTCCGTATTGCTAGCTCTCAGATGTCATTGCTGCCAGAACTGACAGATGCAGTAAACCCGAATTCACCTCAGCAAGTTTTGGCTGCTCTACAAGCTATTGGTATTAAAATCAATTCAACTAATCAAAGTAAATTAGTTTCTTTAGCTGCACAGTATCCCATAATTCAAGCATTGCTAGATTACCGCCGTCTATCCAAAATCATCGGCACTTTTACCGAGAAACTACCCCAGCATATCCACCCCAAAACAGGGAGAATTCATCCCAACTATTATCAATTAGGGGCAAAATCCGGTAGATTTTCTTGCCGCAAACCACCTCTACAAAATATTCCCCGTGATCAAGCTGCTCGTAGCTGCTTCATTGCTGCCCCTGGCTATAAAATTATCAAAGCCGATTACTCCCAAATAGAACTACGAATTATGGCTCGGCTTAGTGGTGATACAAAGATGTGCCAAGTCTATCGCCAGGGGGCTGACTTACATCGATTAACAGCATCTCTAGTAACTGGAAAACATATCAATGAAGTGACTGAGGAAGACCGCAGACTAGCAAAAGCAATAAACTTTGGATTGATTTTCGGTATGGGCGCTGCCAAACTCCAAATTTACGCCCAAGTAAAATATGGGGTGGCAATGACATTAGAACAAGCAAAAGCTTTCAGAAAACGATTCTTTGAAGCTTATCCTGGAATAGCTAGGTGGCATGAAAACATCAAACGTAAATACATCCAAGGCATTAAGGAAAGTCGTACACTAGCAAATAGACGACGGAGATGGGTAAACAAGCCCCGACTATCAGAGCTATTTAACCATCCAGTACAAGGTTTAAATGCCGACATCAACAAATTAGCTATGGTAAAACTTTCAAATCCATTAGCTAAATTCAGAACAAAACTCATCTGTGTAAGGCATGATGAAATTGTACTGGAATGTCCAGAGGCTGAAGTTGACCAAGTTAGCCATATATTACACAATTGTATGGTTGCTGCCGCCCAAAAGTTTCTCAGCCCTATTCCAGTTGTTATAGATATTAAGACATCAAATAGCTGGTGAATTACCTCAACTTGCCGAGTCTGACTGAAGTTGGATTTGCAGTCAAGCTATTCTGAGAAGATTAGTCAAAAGCTCAATTGCCCTCCTCACAGTATAGCTCGTGCAAAAATTGTGACTGCTATTTGACTGGTAGAGAAAAGAGTAAAGTCTAATGCGTATATCAATAGCTTTATGCCAACCAGCAAGCACAGCATCATCTGAAATGTCTCCAAGAACTACCAAACCATCTTCTTTATTCATATAGTAAGGTAAAGGTTCAGCGCTCAACCAACCATAAGCAATAGCTTCTTTATCTCGCTCAATAATTGAAACTTCTAAACTTTGCTCATATCTTGAGTAGTAGTAAGGTAAATAGCAAGCTGGATATTCTCTTAAAGATTCACGATTAACTGTGTATGATTGCCAACGCAGTTGCTCTCCCTTGATTTCTTTTGGATTAGCTTCTAGCCAATCATAGAGCTTTTTAGCTTGCCGCAATGCGTGGTCTTTGCCTTCAAAAACGACGTTGGGAAGAAAAATATCGCCGTCAAAATGCACCGCAACGTCAAATAAATCTTCATCTTCATCTTCATCTTCTGCTTCTGTTATCTCAATGATTCCAGCCTTATATAGTTCGGTCATTTCCCTACATTGCTTCGTCAAATGTACCCCTACATGATTCAAATTTTCGCTTTCAGTTACAGAATAATCAGAACACTCTGTTAGCTCTAGTACAGCACAGGGGAAGTAAATCACCCATTTCAAATCAATACAACTCTTGGAGAGGCTGCGCCCTAAGCGTAGCTATGCCGCAGGTTTTACGGCTCCGCTCAGTAACCATGAAATGCTTACGCTGTATTCATTTTTAATTTTTAATTCCGCCTTGCGGTACTAGTCCCTTGTCTGGAATCCAGGATCGGTAACTTTTGTTTGTGTAGACGAGCCAGCGCCGTGGGCGAGTTTCCCACGCCAGTCCGCACGGGGGAACCCCCGCAAGCGACTGGCTCGACTTGTTCGCGCAGCGTCTCCGATAGGAGAGGTGACTGGCGTGCGGTTTCTAAGCGCCTTTTTAAGGTTAAGTTGATACCAATGAGCATCGCTGTGTCCCTACGATGTGTTGCATCCAAATGAGAACTGCTATAGTTTCTGCTTTTTGCAACGCAATCAAAAACTCTGCGTCATTTTTTAGTACTGCCCTGTTAAACAAGTGAACACCTTCAAACCTTGATACTCAGGCAGTTAAATTATGGCTAATATGTCTCCAGCCTCTAGGCGTAGCAAGAGACACCAATTATTACAAATGTATGGAAACCGCTGTTGCTGGTGTAGCAAGCAAATGACCAAATCCGAAAGAACCATTGAACACTTAGTTCCCAAGAGTCTGGGCGGCTCTAATAGTCTCTCGAATTTGCGTTTGGCTTGTTTCACTTGCAATAATTCCCGTGGAAACAGTCTATTACCTCCACAAAATAGAAAGACTTTTGAACTTACAAATAGAACTTATGAATAGCATTTAGTTGAATTTTATCAAAAGATACTTCCGATAAATTCTGCATATCTTTGGTGTAAGCCTCTGGCTAAATGAGATAATGTCCATCATAAAAACCACACATTAATAAAAATGTATGGATGATTTAGATCAACGATTGAATACTTTAATTACAGAGGTACGTCAACAACCACCTAACAGCATAAAATGGCGATTGTCCATGCACCGACTACTATTAGAAATTCAGCAACTACCAAGATTAGCCAAATCCTCTCATCCAGACTATCCAACAGCCCTAAACCGTACTTTAGAGTATGTCAGCCTTAATCTTGCCAAATTTGATCTGAATTCTCCCTCAGTTTCCGAAAGCTTTTTGAAATGGATCAATAGCTACCTTGGTTGGCGAATTAGAGATTTGTACTCTCCTGATAAAGATGCTCCACTCAGTTTAGATGCTCCCATAGCCTCCGACTTTGGGGAAATAACTCTGCTGGATAATCTACCCAATTCTACTTTGAGTGGTTTAGATAGTTTAATTGAAAACTCTCAAAGAAAAACTACGCAACGGATTGGTCTAGAATTAGAGCTTTACATTGAGCAAGATCCCGAAGGTAAGCTCAAAAATAGTTATTCTGGTTCTTCTGTTGGGTGTAATTGTCAATTCCTCAGCCAAAGACGTGTACTCAAAGAACCACCTGATAAAGTTGCAGATATAGCACGAGAGTTGAGCATTCCTTATACAACCGTCAATTCGCATTGGAAGAGAAAATGCGAACCAATACTTCAAAAAATTGCCGCAGATTTGGGATATAAACAGGAGCAATCGTTATGAACAGCACAACTTCACCCTTGTTAATGGTTCCGCTAGATTTAGAAATTCATTCTAGAGCAAGACATTTAGCCGCTCAACAAAGCACAGTAGAAAAAGGTAAGCGAGTTTATTTGAATGCGTTAGCAGTTTACGCAGTCCATAGCTATTTAAAATGGTTGCAAATACCAACAGATTTCAATTCATCAGATTCTTGGAATCCAGTTAAAGCAGCTTTATCGAATGTAGCTGATTTGGTAATTCCAAATGTGGGAACATTAGAATGCAGTCCAGTTTTACCCCAAGAAACTGTCATTTTATTACCAGATACTATAGAAAATCGGATTGGCTATGTAGCTATACAGTTTCAGGAAAGCCTAGATTCAGTGCAGCTATTAGGATTTGCACCAGCCGTTGATGAAGTGAATCCGCCTGCACAGCTAGCAGTGTCAGAACTCCAGCCGATTGAGTCTCTCCTACAGCAAATTACTCGTCTTGAAGTTGCGATCGCTTTTCTGCAAACTGATGACTCGGTGGCAGTACAAGTACGCTCTGTATTAGACAACAAACCCTTATCAGAGATTGTGGCACAGTTTGAGCTTCTTTACCGAACTGGCGATGAATTTGAGTGGCGCTACGCCGGAGGGGAAATATTAGCTGGAGATACTCGCGCTGTTGGTGCTACTCGTGAAGCAATTCAGCAAGATGATAGCGAATTACAAGATTTAGCCGAAATGCTATTGGAGAAGTTAGCCGAAATTTGGGGAGATGTTACGTAGTTTTTGTGGGAATGGGTAACATACTTTTAATAAGCCTTGAAGTGTCTAAAAATGGAACAACGTAGCGAAGATTATTACAGACTAATTAACCATTTGCTAACCTGTCGTGATGGAGAAGAGCCAAAGATTCTGATGGCACATCCTGACTTAATTGATGATGGGTTAGTAGAGGCGATTAAGCAGATATCTACTATGATGTCACAGCAAGGAAACCAGAACTTAGCTGATTATTTAATCCATATTGCCAAACATCTGCCCAATGCACCATTTTTTAAAAGTGCTACCACTGCGACAGATGCGAGCAAAAGTGCATCACAGAGAGCAAACTCTGTAAAAATTCCCCCTCTTTTAGATGAGATATGTAAGACAATTATAGAAAGCCAAGGCAACCCGCAAGTTGTCTACAGTCTGCTGCAAGCAAACAAAGACAAACTGGATGAAAAATTTGTTCAGCAGATTCATAACTGGGCTTTTTCTACTTTGCCGAATGCTAAACCAGAAACAGCAGAGATGGTGGCAACAGTAATTAATGATTTCAGCACTCTAATCTATCAATTTCCATTGGGTAAGAGGGATATCAACTTAGAGATTGCGATTACAGGGTACGAAGTTGCTGCTACCATTTTTACCCGTGAAGCGTTTCCACAAGAATGGGCTAATATCCAAACTAATTTAGCACCAGCTTACCGCCATCGAATTCGAGGAAATCGCGCCGATAACCAAGAAAAGGCAATTGTTGCTTGTAATAATGCCCTACTGATCTACACCCGCGACGATTTTTCCGAAAAGTGGGCGACACTGCAAAATAATCTCGGACTTATTTATACAGATAGGATTACAGGAGACAAAGCTGAAAATATCGAAAAGTCGATTTCTTGCTATGAAGCTGCTTTAAAAGTTATTAACCGCGCTCAACTTCCTGAACTTTGGGGTACTCTTCAAAATAATTTGGGGAATGCGTACCTTTTTAGAATTCAAGGTGATAAAGCACAGAATTTAGAAAAGGCGATCGCTTGTTATCAAGTTGCCCTACAAGTACGTACCCATTCGGCATCACCCTATTATTGGGCTAGCAGTCAAAATAACCTCGGTTCTGCCTACGCTGAGAGGATTCTGGGTAATAAACAAAAGAATCTAGAAAAGGCGATTTCGTCATATATTAACGCCTTAAAAGTCTACACTATTTCTGATTATCCTCAGCGATGGGCGGAAACAAAAACCAGCCTGGGAAATACCTATTATAAAACAGGTCAAATTACTGAAGCGCTTGACTGTCTCCGCGCTGCCTTGCAAGTCTTCACTCCCACCAATTTCCCTAGAGATTGTATACAAACTGGATTGAGTTTAGGTAAAACAGCTTTGGCTGCTGGCATGAAGACAGATGCTTTTGCAGGTTATGCTGTTGCCATTGAAGCTGTTGAACAAAGCCGACTTTGGGCAGGTATTTCTCATAAACAAGAAATTCCAAAAGAGATACTTGCCTACACAAATATGGTGGTGTTTTGCATTACTAATGGGCAACGAGATCAAGCCAGGGAGTATGCCGAACGTTCTGGTTCTCGACACCTTTTAAACTTTTTCGATACTGATGAATTTCAGCAAATTTCCTCAAATTCACAATTTATTGAGCAGGTATTACAAGCAACAAGCGAAAGCAATGGTGACTCACAAGCTGTATATCAAATACTAGAAAATAACCTGAATCATTTAGACGAACAATTTGTTCAGTACTTGCAAAGGCTTGAGGATGTTTGCAAAGAGATGACATCAGGGCAAGCCGTTCAACTTGCTGCAACTATTTTAAGTTTTAGCAATCTGATTAGAGAGTTCCCGCAAGGCGATAAAGGAATTAACTTAAAAATTACTGTTACAGGTTATGAAGTAGCTGCTACTGTTTTTACCAAGAAAGATTTCCCTGAACAATGGGGAAGCATTCAAGATGCCATTCGCGAAATATTGCAGATTCAGCTATTTGAAGCAGTATTCGAGAACCTAGAAAACCCTGAAGGTGTATATCCGTTACTGAAAGCAAACAAAGACAAACTTGATGAACGCTTTGCTACTGTATTGCGATTGAGGACAACAACTATTCTGTCTGAAGCACTACCAGATTATGCCAAAGGTATTGCTACCAACCTTTTAGGTTTGAGCCTTCTGATTAAAGAATTTCGATATGGCAATGAGGCGAATAATTTAGAAATTGCCATTACAGGGTATGAACTTGCCTCTGAAGTTTTTACTTGCGAAGCTTTACCAGAAGCATGGGGTATGTGTCAATTCATGCTGGGCAATGCTTACCACCGTCGAATAAAAGGTGAGCAAGCAGAAAACCTGGAACAATCCCTTTCTTACTTGCACAATGCTTTGAAAGTCTGTAACCGTGAGCAGTTTCCCGAACTTTGGGCAGAAATTTACAGTAATTTGGCCATTGTTTATGGCTATCGGATTCGTGGCGATCAAGTAGAGAATGCAGAACTAGCGATTAAGGCTGGTGAAGCTGCGATGCAGGTTTGGACTCGCGATCAATCTCCTGAAGGATGGGGAAAAATCCAAAACAATCTAGGTATTGTTTACCGCGATGCCTGCGGCGGGCAAAGCCAACGCCTTGCAGGTGACAAAGCTGAGAATTTAGAAAAAGCGATCGCTTGTTATCAAAATGCTCTTTCCATTCGTACTCGTGAAGGCTTCCCAGAACTTTGGGCGCAAACTCAAATGAATTTAGCATCTGCCTATCGTCACAGACTCAGAGGTGATGCAGCAGAAAATGTGGAAATAGCGATCGCTACTAATCAATCTGCTTTACAAGTCTACACAAAACAAGACTTTCCCACAAATTGGGCAGAAGTACACATGAATTTGGCTAATGCCTATCTTCACCGAATTCATGGGGATAGGAGCGAAAATTTAGAAAAGGCGATCGCTGCTCATCAATCTGCTTTACAAGTCTTAACCAAAGATGAATCTCCCCGACAATGGGCGATGACTCATCTGAATCTAGGAAATGTCTTCTTACAACAAGAGCAAATAGAAGCAGCAATTACCTCTTATCGTTCAGCTTTAAAAATCTTCACTCCCACCGCTTTTCCTGACGAATGCCTAAAAGCAGGACAAATGCTGGGAAACACTGCTTTTAACATTGGTGATTGGGCTGAAGCGATTAGGGGCTATAGTGTGGCAATTGAAGCTGTAGAAACCAGTCGCACTTGGGCAAGTTCAGAATCACGCCGTCAAGAAATTTTAGCTAATTCTCTCCATGTTTATGAAAATATGGTGCAAGCTTGTATTAATAATAAACAACTGAATAAAGCTATTGAATATGTCGAACGTTCTCGCTCAAAACGACTCGTAGATTTAATGGCAAGTAATGACCTTTACTCAGATGGTGAAATTCCTGCTGAAATTCAACAGTATTTACAAGATTTTGAAGCTATACAACGGCAAATTGATAATGAACTAAGACACTATTATAATAGCAGTAACTTGGATGGTAATAAACTCGGTAAAAGCCCACATAGTCGGGCTGCTATCGAAGCTTATAACGAAACTATTGCAGATTTGGAAGCTGAAAAACAGCAAATTTGGGAACAAATGCGCCGTCTAGATCCTGTTCTGGCTGGTCAAATTCAAGTAAGTCCCATGAATTTGTCATCTATACAGCAGCTAATTAAAGTACCTACAACAGCTATTCTGAGCTTTTATACTACCTCGAATGACACCCATATCTTTATCATCCGGCAGAATCAAATTACTTTGCACACTTGTACGGAATTAGGATTTGAAACTTTACAATCATCGATTTTAACTCACTGGTTAGGGCAATATGTTCATCACAAAGATACTTGGAAAGAGCAATTTAGTTTTTTAATAGCAGAACTAGCTGAAGTCTTAAAGTTAAATGATTTAATTGCACAACATCTGAAAAATATTGATGAATTGATTCTTGTTCCTCATCTGGCATTACATCAAATCCCTTTTGCTGCTTTACCAATTGCAGAAAGTCAATATCTGGGAGATAAATTTTTCATTCGTTATGTTCCTAGCTGCCAAATTTTAGAATTTTGTCACAACCGTCCCTCAGTAAGTAGTCTTATGAACTACGGTATTGTTGAAGATGCTACTGAAGATTTACCCTACGCTAGTTGGGAAGGAGAACAACTAGCAAATTTGTATGATATTTCTGATAATCAACGTTTAAAAGGTAGTCAAGAAGCTAGTGTCAGCAACTATCGTCAACTGATACAAAAAGTTCAAGTAATTCATTCTAGTCATCATGCGCGATCGCGGCTCGATAATCCTCTAGAATCAGCATTAATTTTAGGAGATGGCTATATTACGTTAAGTCAGTTATTAACTCCAAGTTGGCGCACTCCTCAGTTAGAAGATGTATTTCTATCTTGCTGCGAAACTGGTTTAGGTGTGACTGAAATAACCGACGATATTCTCACTCTTTCAACAGGTTTTCTTTGTGCTGGCGCTAAAAGTGTTATCAGTACACTCTGGGCAGTAGATGACTTGGCAACAGCACTCTTTTCAGTATTTTACTATCAATCCCGACATCAGGGAAACAAACGACTGCAATCAATTAGACAAGCTCAATTTGAACTGCGTACCCTTACAGGTGAAACTCTTACCACTATTTACAAACCCAAGTTAAGTTCTTTTTTGACGCAGAAAGCCAAGGAAACTGAAACGCTGCGTAAAACAACTAAAAAAGAACGGGATATTCATCCACAAGATTCTCAACTGTATCAGCAACGCAATGAAGAATACAAAAAACATGACCAAATTGGCAACCGAATTTATGACGCACAAAAAGATTTGGAATCTTTTTGTGGAGAGTCTAAACCTTTCTCTCACCCTTATTATTGGGCAGCTTTCACCTGTGCCGGGTTAAATTGATAACTGCAATCTCTGAAGTATAACGCTTATATCTCTGTTTATGAAGTTATGATTTCTGACTCTAAAATACTCGCCTGCAAAGTTTGACGATACTTTTCTTCAGTTACCATCGCACTCATGCGCTAAGAGCGATCGCATTAACAGCGCGAATCAGTGTAAATTCAGAAATTCTTGAAAATAATAAAAATACTAACTTACCGAATGATATGATCCCGTATTTTCGTTAAATTCCCATCCCATACCCGATTTATCCTTGCCCTTGCACCATGCCACAAAAAGCGGTGGGTGCAGCTTCATTCGCTGTTCGCGTACAGTTTCTTGACTTACACCAAGTCTGGAAGCTAAACCTTCTTCCGTCAACGGTTGGATTCGCGGAGTATGCCCAATGAATGATGAATTGTTGTTGTACGATTTATTGCCCCGCTTTTGCTGATTGTTGAGATGATTTTGAATTTTAATAATCGCCTCGGTAAACTGTGTCATTCGGGCTGTTATCCCCTCCACTTTTTCTGATAAATCGGCGAGATTATGGATTGCTTCGGTTTCGTTACTAGATTCACTTGAAAACTGTGACTCCAGCTTATCAAGTCGTGAGCAAATAGCTAATATCGTTTCATTCGTCAGACTGGGGTTACTATTGTTACTAGTAACTAAGTACTCCTCAACACTTGCCTTAATCTTAGAGTCCAAGCGTTTATCTAAATTATCGCCACCAATTGCATCAAGGTTATCTAGTGAATCTAGGTAGAGTTCGATAAATTGGGTCAGCGTGGCTGTTGCCGTCGTCCCTTTCGACTTACAACGGGCGATAAACTGCTCCCACATCTTTTGGT
>NZ_JBALCP010000060.1:0-178897 GCF_036919675.1 Nostoc sp. | reverse complement strand
CCGTTCATCCACCTCAGAACTCCGTTCATCCACCTCAGAACTCCGTTCATCCACCTCAGAACTCCGTTCATCCACCTCAGAACTCCGTTCATCCACCTCAGAACTCCGTTCATCCATCTCGGAACCTCAAACTTCCCAATCCCCAGTCCCTAATACTCAGTCTTGCACGCAGCGCTCTGACTCTTGTATGAGCAGTTTTTGTTTGCGCTCAATCCCCCAGTGATAACCACCAACACTGCCATCACTCCGCAGGACACGGTGACATGGTACAACCAGCGCTATCGGATTAGCTCCACAAGCATTACCCACCGCGCGGACTGCCTGGGGTTTGGCAATATCACGCGCAATATCAGTATAGGTACGGGTTTCGCCATAGGGAATTTTCTGTAATGCTTGCCAAACCTGTTTCTGAAATGCTGTCCCCTGGACATCAAGTGGCAAATCAAGATGTGCTTTACCTCCGGCAATAAAGTCGAGGATTGCCTGTATCCATTCCTTGTGTGTCTGGTCATCACGCATGATCTGCGCCTGGTGAAATTCCTTGATCAAAGTATGTTCAAGTTTGTCTGCTTCATCACCTAGTTTAACGGCACAGATACCCTTTTCTGTTGTTGCCACAAGCAAATATCCTAGTGGACATGGAGCGATCGCATAGACAATGCTGATTGTCTTTCCAGCTTGTTGGTAAGTCTTTGGTGTCATTCCCAGTTGCTTAGGTGCTTTCTCATAGAGTTGACTACTTGAACCATACCCCGTGTCGTAAACTGCATGAGCAATTTCCTCGCCTGACTGAAGATGCTGCTTCAATCGTTGGTTACGCAGCGCATCTGCATATTGAAAAGGGGATACGCCAATTATTTGCTTGAATATTCTTTGCAGATAGGTGGGACTCATTCCTACCTGAGAACATAGTTCTGAGAGAGTTGGGATGCGATCGACTTGTGCTTCAATAAATCGACATGCTGCTAAAACTTTGGACTTAGCCGGATTTGAAACTTTTTCAAATTGTGGCTGACATCGCTTACAAGGTCGAAAACCTGCAATTTCAGCCTCTTGTGCCGACTGGAAAAAACAAACTTGATTGCGATTCGGTCTGCGACTAGGGCAAATCGGTCGGCAATAAACGCCTGTAGAGCGAACACCGTAGAAAAGCTTGCCGTCAATTGTCGAATCTCGATTGAGAACTGCTTCCCAAAGAGTTTCTTTCAAAACTGGTGTCTGTTGTAATTGCATTTATGTCTCCTTGGATGTATTGCAAAGTATCCACTCGAAAATACCTATTTTTCGTTTTTGCTATTGGTAACTCTGTTTATTTTTTTAGATAAAACTAGATTAAATCTATTGATAAACTACTTTCTATCTGATTATTGCGATCAAAGTTGGCTATATCAGTTTTTTACAGCCTTTTTCATCTATTTAAACCACAATCCCTTGTAGGGGCGTACATCTGTGCGCCCCTACCCTATGGTTGAATTACCTGAAAATTACTGTAATCTGCCAATTAGCTGACAAAGTGTTCACTGCTCGATAAAACCGGGAACCTTAAATAGGTCAACACAGCGGAATTTTTATGAGTGGTGGTATTTACCTGATTCAAGATAATTGTCGATTAGTTGAAATGAAGGAAGAACCGTATGAATCAGAGGATGGGTTACAAAAGCTACTAGCTGACTATCCAAGTTTGTTAGCAGGAGAACAGATAGACAGTGCTGCACCTAGACGCTGGCTGTTAGTCTTACGGGAAATAGCAATACCAGATAGCGAAGACAGTGCTGGACGCTGGGCGCTCGATCATTTATTTCTCGACCAAGATGGAATTCCTACCATAGTAGAAGTTAAGCGCAGCAGCGATACCCGCATTCGGCGAGAAGTGGTTGGTCAGATGCTTGACTATGCAGCTAATGCAGTACTTTATTGGTCAATTGAGAAAATCCGCGCCCAGTTTGAAACTAATTCTAATGCTGAACAGTTACTAATAGATTTCCTCGGCAACGAAGAGGCTGATATAGAAAAGTTTTGGCAACAAGTCAAAGTCAACTTGCAATTAGGTAAAGTCCGTCTGGTATTTGTGGCTGATAAAATTCCTGCTGAACTTCAGCGGATAGTTGAGTTTTTAAATCAGCAAATGAATCCAACACAGGTGTTGGCAGTTGAGATTAAACAATATGTGGGTCAGGGTTTAAAGACTTTGGTTCCTAGAGTGATTGGTCATACTAAGAATCCTCCCACACCTCCCCCAGAGAAAAGACAATGGGATGCATCATCTTTCATAAAAGAAATTGAAACAAAATACAGCCCTGAAGCAGCTAAGGTTGCTAGCCTAATTCTGGAATGGTCAACTATTCAGACGTTACAGATTCAATGGGGTACAGGTAGAACTTCCGGATCTTTTGCTCCTAAAGTTAATCATCAGGGGAAGATTCGCACTTTTTTCCGAATTTGGACTAATGCCACTGTGGAGATTTTAGCTTACGAGCCACCATTTAATTTAGAAGAGAAGAAAGCAGAACTTCTCAATCGATTTAAGTCTTCGGTAGGGACATCAATTTCTGTTAATCCTTATTGCTGGTATATTCCATTTTCTGCTCTCAAGGATGAAATAGTTTTCCGGCGGTTTTTGGAAGCCCTAGCCTGGGCTATTCATCAAATTCAATCATCATGATATAGTACCATCATTATTGTCTTCAAAATAGCCTCGGTGTAAAATTATAAAAACTAATTTAAGACTAGTACAAAGCGGCGTAAATACAGCAAGCATTTAAAAACCCTAAAGAGCTTATTCCGTAAGACTTTTGACTTTTGACTTTTGACTTTTGACTTCCGCCTTGCGGTACTAGCAGCGTCTTTAAAAGTGTCGTTGGTCACTATTTATAACTAACTTTTTCTTCACTTTTTGCTCCCCGTGGTCAAATGGTTCACCCGATTGGGGGAATGCGATCGCCTCATCAGGAACTACTCTGAAATAAGGCGCTGTTTTTATTCTGTTATATCATGTCCGGTAAATTACTTGTGATTTCTGCGTGACCTATCAAGACCAGCCCCTCCCCTCCCCTACTAGAGCAGGGGAATCTCTAGCTTTAGCTAGAAGCGAGGTGAGGTTCTTTTATTATGGGCAATTCAGCGGACACGATAATTAGCGATTATGCCTACAGAATCAAAACTGTTAAGTTGATTATTTTGGCTTTTAATTGTACATCAAGAGCTTGCTATCAAAGGGTCAAAGAGTGGATGAAACCGTTGTAACATCGCTGTATACACCAAATTGCCAGCAAGAGGCTATTAACTTGCTCTCAAAACTTGCTGTCAATTTACCAGGAATAATTTTCCAAGTTCTGCAACAGCAGGATGGTTCTGTGTTTGTCCCTTATGTTAGTTCTGGTTGTCAATATTTGTCTGAAATAGAACCAGAAGCCGTACAGGCAGACTTTCGGGTGGTATACAAACTGATTCATCCACAGGATATAAAAGCCTTTACAGAATCTATTGCTGTTTGTAGTACAAATCTTACACCTTGGCATTGGGAAGGGCGGATCATTACGCCTAGTGGCATTAAGTGGATTCAAGGGACTTCGCAACCCGAATTACAAGGTAATGGCGATTTCCTTTGGAATGGCTTGGTTATGGATATTACAGACCGAAAACTAGCCGAAGAAAAATTGCTTGAGAGTGAAGCGCGGTATAAAGCAATTTTAGATGCTATCCCCGATTTAATGTTTCGCATTAGCCGCGATGGCGAGTATCTAGATTTGAAAAGTGAGGGAGCAAATCTCACTCTTACCAGAGAAGAAATAGTTGGGAAACATGTGCAAGAGTTATTGCCTAGTGATGTTGCAACGATTAGCCTGGAAGCGATCGCTAAAACTTTAGATTCTGGAACTTTGCAAACTTGTGAATATCAGCTACCAACGCCTTTGGGAGTTAGAGATTATGAGGCGCGGTTGGTAGTGAGTGGTCAAGATGAGGTACTAGCAATTGTGCGAGATATCACAGATCGCAAACAAGCAGAAGTCAGCTTACAAAATCTTGCCCAAAAATTTGCTAAAGCTTTTAGTTGCAGCCCCGATTCAATTACGATTAGCACAATCCAAGAAGGACGCTTGGTTGAAGTTAACGACAGTTTTGTGGAACTCTCAGGTTATGAGCGAGATGAAGCGATTGGTAAAACTTCTTTTGAGTTGGATATTTGGGTACACGATCGCGATCGCCTGAAGTTGGTGCAGGAGTTGCAAGACACAGGAGTCGCTCGTAACTTGGAAGTTGAATTTCGGCAAAAGTCTGGCGAGATAATTACAGCACTGCTTTCAGCCGAAGTCATTGATTTGGATGGTATCCCGTGCATCCTAGCAGTGCATCACGACATTACAGAACGCAAACAGGTAGAAGCGCAATTACGCCTATCAGCACAACGCGATCGCTTGTTGGCAGAAACCCTAGTGCGAATTCGGTCTTCGCTTAACTTAGAGCAAATTCTCCAAACCACCGTGACGGAAGTCAGGCAATTTCTGCAAGCAGATCGAGTTTTCATTAGTTTAAATAATGCTAATTTAGGAGTCAGAACTCTTGCCGAATCAGTAGATCCTAAATACCCATCAGTCTCAGGTTGGTCTACTAATGATGAAGCTTATCTACAAGAAGTAAGAAACTTACTAAAAGATAATCTTGTACGTGTCTTTGAAGACATAACGCAAATGGCAGTATCTCCCAAAGTAAGAGCGCACTGTCGAAAATTCCAAACGAAGGCTAGCTTGGCTGTACCAATTATGCTAGGCAACGAATTATTTGGGGCGTTAATTGCCAATCAATGCTCAGGTTCGCGTCATTGGCAGCCAATAGAAATTGATTTGTTACAGCAGATGTCAGAACAGGTAGCGATCGCCATTCAGCAAAGCCAGATATGCCAAAAACTAGCAGAACTTAACACTAATTTAGAACACCAAGTAGAAGAACGGACAGCACAGTTGCAGCAGAAAATGCAAGAAGTTGAAAAATTGCATCGCGTCAAAGATGTTGTTTTACATACGGTTGCCCACGATTTACGAACTTCGGCAATGGGTAACTTGATGGTGTTAAAGAATTTGTTAAATCAGGGAGTGGGGGGAGCAGAGGGGCAGAGGAGCAGAGGAGCAGGGGAGCAGGGGAGCAGGGGAGAAATTACAGCAAGTCTTTCCCCTCTGCCCCCCATCCCCTCTGCCCCTCTGCCTCTTTCCCATGCTCCCTGCCCCTCTGCCTCTTCCCAATCCCCAATTCCAGTATCTCGCTCAATAATCGAGCGGATGATTCAAGGCAACGATCGCCAACTGACAATGATTAACTCATTGCTAGAAATTAATTCTTGTGAACAACAGGGTATTCACATCAAACTCGAACCTGTGCAATTTAGCACCCTACTGGGAGAAATGTTCGCCCAGTTTGAACCCATGCTGACACAAAATCAAGCGACTCTAAAGAATTTGGTTCCCGCAGATTTACCGTTAGTAATGGCAGATACGACTCGGTTGCAGAAAGTTTTGGCAAATTTAGTAACACATAGTTTGCAAAATAATCCACCAGGATTAAATTTTCTTCTGAGTGCCACTGTTGAGGCAGGAATGATTCGCACTCAGATTCAAGATAACGGTGTGGGAATGAGTAAACTAGAGTGCGATCGCCTCTTCGATTTGCATGTCCGTGATCCCCAAGACTGTTGTTCCACAAGCATTGGCTTAAAAATGTATCTTTGTCGGAAAGTTATTAAGGCACATGGCGGCGAAATCGGTGTTATTAGTAACCGCAAGCGCGGGTTAACTTTCTGGTTTACATTACCTTTAGCAACTTCATCCGCAACAAATCGCCCATAAATCACCAAAAAATGAGAGGGTGTTATTTATGGCAATGTTGAGTAAGGGAAACACCCTCAAGGTATGGGCAAAGTTGCTCGGATGCTAATGGCTACTCCATTTACAACAGTGCAAAGCTGGTGGAGAAAAACCTTTTCTGCACCAAGAACAGATGAAACCACTACTTTTTACAGAACTTGGCGTAACCGTTTTTTGTGGCAGAGATTACGTTTATGGTTATGGCTGGCGCTGATCTGTCTGTTGTCTTTTACTTTGCGAGACATTTATGGCTTGTTTTTCCCTTTTCAAGAGTTGGAAAATCTGCCAGAAGTACTTAGAACTCAACGCCTTGTAATCAATATTGCAATGCTCCTGAGTATACTGATCTGCTTTGCTTTACATAAAACTAAATTAGGTCGTGAGCGTCCAGATTTATTATTTTTGGGGTCTTCTTGGTCAATTAGTTTAGCATCACAGTTGTTTGCAACTCTTAGAGGTTTCGCACTACCCGATACCATCGGGTGGTCACTGCTGTTCTTGAGCCAAGCTGTGTTGATGCCTGTCTGCTGGATTATTCACTTACTGACTCAAGTGAGTGTGCTGGTTTACTATTTTGGTGTGAATACGGCACTTGGGCTAAAAACACCAATCCCCCAACACCCAGAAATATATAATGTAACGTTCATTTTATACATTTTTTGGTTTTGTATTATATGTGATATTGGTGTTTATCTATACGATCGCCTGCAACGTTCTGAGTTTTACGCCCGTCAAGAACTGGAATCTGCCTACCAAAAGCTCAAGGTTGCAGAAGCTAAATATCGCAGCATTTTTGAAAACGCTGTTGAAGGGATCTTTCAAAGCAGTCCTGATGGACGTTACATTACGGCAAATCCTGCTTTAGCACGCATTTATGGCTACTCTTTCGCGGAAGAGGTGACAGCAAATTTCACTGATATAGAACATCAACTGTATATTGATCCGAACCGCCGGGCAGAATTTGTGCGCCTGATGGAAAAGGATGGCAGCGTTTCTGAGTTTGAGTCCCAAATTTATCGCCGAGACGGGAGTATTGTCTGGATTTCGGAAAAAGCCTACGCAGTGCTTGACGAACAAGGAAAACTGCTTTATTACGAAGGTTTGATTGAAGACATTACCCAGCGCAAACAAACTGAAGAAGAACTACGAGTATTTTTCCATGCAGTTTCCCACGACTTACGCAACCCAGTGCTGGGTACTTTAATGGTGCTGAAAAATTTGCTTGCGCGTCCAGAGGATAATATTTCGATTTCCCGCTCCATTTTAGAGCGGATGATTCAAAGTAGCGATCGCCAACTGAACTTAATTAATTCGTTGATGGAAGCTCATATTAGTGAGGTACGAGGTGTTTTTTTACAACTTCAAGACGTACAATTACTGGCAGTCGTCGAAGCTGCGATCGCCGATTTAGAGCCATTGCTAGAGCAAAATCAAGCCAAGCTGATAAATCTGGTGTCCGCAGATTTGCCCTTAGTGAATGCTGATCCCACGCAACTATGGCGAGTTTTTTCTAACTTAATTGTTAATGCTCTGAAACATAATCCCCCTGGATTGGTCTTGACAATCAACGCTATCCCTAAGGATGACAAAATTTATTGTACTGTTAGTGATAACGGCGTGGGAATTAGTCAACAACAAAGCGATCGGCTTTTTGACCTTTACTTTCGGGGTGCAAGTATCCGTAATTCTGTAAGTTTGGGATTGGGCTTGTATTTATGTAAGCAAATCATCAATGCTCACGGCGGCGAAATTGGTATGAATAGTGGATTGGATGCAGGGGCAACTTTCTGGTTTACCTTACCTATTAGCTGATACCAATTCTCCATGAAGATGCACTTAATATTTATTAAACGAACCGCAAAGTAGAGGCAGCGCGGTCTTGGGGGTTTCCCCCCATGAGCGACTGCCGTCACAAAGCAGAAGATCAGTAGAGCAATTAATTGTTAAGTGCAAGCTTACAGAGAATTGGTATGTTCCCGTAATATTTGCACTAGAGTACCGTTTTTGATGTCCCATAGCTTAATTGTTTGGTCTTCGTACCCACTTGCTAGATAGTCGCTATCTGGACTCACAGCCAGGGATAATACACTATTGGTATGTCCTTTGAATGTTTTCGTGCAGTGTCCTATCTGAATATTCCATAGTTTGGTGGCGTGGTCATCACCACCACTGACCAATTGTTGCTCATTGGGATGATAAGCAACCGTCCAAACGCGGCTGCTATGACCGAGAAAGGTTTTTAGGCCATTTCCGCTAGCTACATGTCATAATTTCACTGTGCGGTCAAAACTGCTGCTAGCCAACTGCTGACCGTTGGGACTAAATGCGATCGCTGTTACTGTCTGTCGATGTCCGCGTAAGGTTTGAAGACATTCTTGGGTTTTAACATCCCAAAGTTTGATGGTATTATCACAGCTGCTAGCGAGTAACTGACCATCTGGACTAAATGCCACTGAGCGTAACCAGCGATCGTGTGCTTGCCAGACGCAAAGCCAATTTCCGGTAGCAACATCCCACAAGCGAATTGTATAATCTTCGCTACAACTGGCAAGAATTTGACCATTAGGGTGAAAAGCGATCGCCCACACTCGACCTTCATGACCAACTAAAGTCTGAACTTCTGGGTTAAGCTTTTCTGATGCAACCTGCCACAAACGAATAGTAAATCTTGACCGTAACTTGCGAGAATATTACCTTCAGGACTAAAAGCAACAGCATTAACTGAGTATGTATGTCCTTTGTATGTGTGCAGACATTGCCCAGTTTCCACATCCCATAACTTCACTAGATAATCATTAGCAGCACTGGCCAGATACCGTCCGTCTGGACTAAAAGTTACAGCCCATGTCCAATGTTGGTGTCCTCGACAACGAATTAGTTGTTTGCCTGTGCAACTATCCCAAATTTGAATTTCGCCTTTGGTATCACTGGTAGCTAAATACTGTCCATCTGGGCTAAAAGTAACACTGAGTACACCGCCAACAGTTTCAGCAAAGACGGTTTCGCTAATATTGACGGCAGTAAAATTAGTATTGTGCAATCTAGCGTTAGCTAAGTAAGCTTGGCGAATAGCCAGATGAGAAAAGTCAAAGCCATTCAAGTCGGTTTGCAAGTGAGAGAATAGATTCAGCAGATTGCCCCCTGCATAGCCTGTTTGCGCTGCTGTTTGGTGTCGCAATTGGGCTAAAATTTGGCAAAGGTGCTGCTCAAGTTGGGCTTGTGTATCGAAGTAGGTTAAAAGTCGCTCCACTAATAGGTGCAAAATGAATTGAATTTGTGCTTCGCGCCCGTAGTCTTGAGTTTGGGCTTTAATTAAGGCATGAGTTTTGAATAAGTTGAGTTTGCCTGTAGTAATCTCCCGCTCAATAGTTTGGATAAATTGTTCTGTAACATATTCCATAATTACAGGTTGTTGCGTTAAACCTGTCACTTTTGTTTCCACGAAAGAGCGCCCCTTGAGTGACTCCAAGGCTTCCAAGAGTTCTCGCCAAGATACTTGCGGTAATATTTCGGTTTGTAACTTCGCTGGCGTTACTCCTTCTCGGTTAATCGCTAGCCAGTACATAATCTGCTGTTGCAGAGGCGATAAACGCTTGAACTGTTGCTTGAGTAAGTCCCACAAATCGCTAAAAACGGTATTACCTTGTGCCAAGAATGCTTGTGTATCACCACAAAATATATCTTGAATAGCTGTTGCGGCAATTTTGAGGGCGAGTGGGTTCCCACCAAAGTAGTTCACCAGGGTTTGATGTTGAGGTGTTGTATCTAACCCTTTGGCAATCAGTATTTGCTGACCTTCTATTACTGAGAGTCCTGATAATGAGAGCGATCGCACAGGTAAATTTTTTCCCGATCGCACCGCAATTTTACCTGGTTTTTCTCGTCCGGTGACAATCAGACAACTTTGGTGGGGTTCATCGCAGATCCGCTCAAATAACTGTTGGTATGCTTCAAATCCTTGTTGGTACTGTCCCCCCCGGTTCCCACTTTGTAAAATTGACTCGACCTTATCAAAAACTAACAAACAACGCTTTTGCTGTAACTGTTGCATCAAAATACTAATTGAACTATCGATTGTTGCCTTTGAACCCATCAAAATCGGCAAAATCTCGCTTAGTAAAGTATTTAGTGGCAGTGCTTGCTGTAAACTACGCCAAATCACATATTCAAACTGGGACTGAATTTGTTGAGCAAGTTTCACCGAGAGAGTAGTTTTCCCAATCCCACCGAGTCCAAAAATCCCGACGAAACGACAATGCTCATTTTCAATCCATGTTGCTAAAGTTTGCAGTTCTGCTTGGCGACCATAAAATCGAGAAACATCGATGGCTTCTCCCCAATCTTGCGTACTGCTTTGGGATTGCTGATAGCGATGCAGAACGGCTTGGATATTTTTTTTAGAGACTTCTTCACCAATGACTTGGGAAAGCGATCGCCACAACTGCGAACCAACCTGTTTAATATAGTCGTAATCATAACTTAGCTTTTCCGCAATTTCGCTATAAGTGCGTCCAAGCCAACTTTCGAGAAAGACTACAGATCGAACATCATTTAGTCCTTGCTCCCAGATAGTAGAGCGTAAAATAGCATCGACTATTTTGAGTGCCTCTTCTCCCGTCATCGTTCAGCAAGATCCACGTATCGTTTAAGTCTTTAAATTTTTCTGTTATTGGTGGGAAGATTATGGCAAAATTTACAATTATTTACACTATCTAGTCACTTTTTATTACCGACAGAGCGTTCAGGTTTCAGTTTTGATTAAGTTAAGGCAAAGCAAAAGTTGCTAAGTTGCTAACATCTGTTTGGAGTCTAGTTACAAAATAATAAGAAGTTGAGGTTTAAATATGAAAAAATTTATCTGGTTTTTGCCAGTATTGGCAGTTATAGCA
Source organism: Nostoc sp. (assembly GCF_036919675.1). Taxonomy (GTDB): domain Bacteria; phylum Cyanobacteriota; class Cyanobacteriia; order Cyanobacteriales; family Nostocaceae; genus Nostoc. Next base: position 168,153 of record NZ_JBALCP010000060.1, on the reverse strand, counting down.
ACATCGCTACCAAGTTCCGATGCTGTCTGGAAATATCTTTTCTTCTTGCGCCTGCCTATTTTGATGGGTTTATTCCTTCTGCTTCTTCCTAAACTTGCCAAGGATTGGCTGCCAGCCATGTTGAAAAATCTATTTGTCCTTCGCAGCAAGTGGCAACTGGCAGTCGTAATTGTGAGCGCAATTGGAGCCGGAACATCAGTAATTTCAGTTGCAGCCATCATTCTGGATAACGCACCAGCTCGCTTTGCTGTACCACCAACAATAGAAATTTCGGAATTTTGGCAATATGGAATAGCTATTGCCTTAAGTTTATATATTTGCATTATCGCCTTTGATCTCTCCCAAGAGAAGCTGAACAACAAGGAAAGACGGTGGGGAGCATTTGTAGGTGCGGTATTGGGAATTGGGCTACTATTTGTTATTAGTTTTATCAGAGACTGGTTAAGCTCAAACACTTTCTTAAAAAAGATACTTGCTGATATCGTTTCTTTCGTAGGGAAATATAATACATTTGGTTATATTAATCCTCAAACAGGTGAATTGAGTGCGGGACATCTGACAGCAATTGCTTATCTTCTAATTGGAGTATTTATCTATATTACGGTTGGTTTACGTTTTAAGCCAAAATCAGAAACAAATCGACCTGAAGCGCCGGCACTCCTATATGTGCTACTTATTATATCGATGGTGACACTTTTCTATGGAGGTGCAACATTCTATTTTGATTACTTTCGGATTCCTGTACTAATTTTATTTATTGCTTTCTCAGCTATTAGCTATATTGCATTTGATGTTAATCACTTTTTTCCAGTCAATCAGTTCAAGGATAGTGAAGATAAAAAGAGAGGTGATAGGGATTCAACTAATTTCCAAGAAGTGCTAGAAAAGCGTCTCCAACATCAAGATGGAGAACGAACTTTAGTGATTATTTGTGCTAGTGGAGGTGGAATTCAAGCAGCAGGATGGACAGTGCAAGTGTTAAGTGGTCTCCAGGAATTATTAGGAGAGTCATTTACCAAAGCAATTGGCTTGATTAGTGCTGTCTCAGGCGGTTCAGTAGGGACAATGTACTATCTAGATCACTTTAATAAAGATGGTTTTTTAGAAGAGAGCGAACATGAAAAATCTAAAAAAACCACTAGTTTTTATGCTGCTACTAGAGATAGTTTAGATGCCGTTGGTTGGGGTTTTGTTTATTTGGACTTATGGCGATTCATCGGATTTCCATTTCTTGTTCGTCCAGAGTTTGATCGTGGTACAGCAGTTGAGATAGATTGGCAGGGTGAAATGAAGGATCCGAAAAAGATAAAAACCTTTGGAACCTGGCGAAAACAGATTTTTGATGGCGAAATTCCTATTCCTGTATTCAATGCCACTTTAGTCGAAAATGGCTGGCGATTTCTGATGACTCCAGTAACATTTGGGCAGGCTCCTGAGAAAAAGTATATAGACTTTAATACTCTTTATAAAGCCTATGATATGAATGTTGTAACGGCTGCAAGACTATCAGCAACTTTTCCCTATGTCTCTCCTATCTGTCGCAGCTATGTAAACATCCCACATCAGCAGAATTATCACGTTGCTGATGGGGGCTATTTCGATAATTCTGGCTTTGTAACGGCAGCCGAATGGCTAGATGAACAGCTTAATGAATGGTCAAAAACTGAAAATAGTTTAAATGTAAAACGAGTCCTTATATTGCAAATCAATCCTTTTCCTAAATCTGATTCAACAGAAAACGTGCAGGGAGAAAACGTGCAGGGGAATGGAGGCTGGTTTATGGCGACTATAGGGCCATTACTGGCAATGTTCAAGGTACGCGATTCGGTTTTAGCATCTCGAAATGCAAAGGAAGCAGATTTGCTGGCCAAAAAATGGGAGAACAAGGTAGATATTCAATACTTTCCCATTTTCTTCCCCTCGGAATCTGAAATACATGCAAAATTTCTTGCATCTGAATTTTACAAAGATGGTCGGTATCATCCGCCTTTATCCTGGAAGTTAACTGATAGAGAGAAGCAAGCTATTCAAGATGGTTGGACGGTAATACAAACAACAGGAGAGAACAATATTCAAAAAATTAAACAACTGTGGCATGAAACCTGGAATATGCCAGATTCCACAGCCTGTACACCAGAAGATTAACGACTTGCTTCTCCTGTGGGTAGTTAAAAGCAAGGGTACGAGGGTCACTCAAAGGGTTACAGGTGAGAGGGAATGGAAAGGTGCTAATTGGTGTTCACACTAGAACCATAATGAAAAGCGGAAGTTCAGACGAAACTTTTATGCTGACGTTTACCCAACTCAAACCACCTAATCGCGATGCCACAGTCACTTTTACTCTGGCGCTGACAGCAGAAGAACGTACCCGCAGTCGTCATCGCTTTGAAACGGCAGATGATAAGGTTGTGTTTTTACATTTACCCAGAGGAACTGTCTTACACAATGGCGATATTCTGCAAGAAGAAACCCATAGCAGTTTAGTCAGAATTATTGCCAAACCAGAACTAGTGCTGACTGCCTTTGCCCAAACACCACTTTTATTACTAAGGGCGGCATACCATCTAGGAAATCGCCATGTACCTGTAGAAATTACTCCGACTTATTTGCGCTTGTCCTCAGATGCGGTTTTACGCACAATGTTGGAACAATTGGGGTTAGAAGTTAAAGAAGAAATTTTACCGTTTCAGCCAGAATTGGGAGCTTATGGACAACACCCTCATGCTCACTGATAGCCATCTTTTAAGTATTTTGCAGCTAGCTAGCCCCGCTTTGCCTGTGGGAGCATATAGCTATTCTGAAGGCTTGGAAATACTGGTGGAAAATGGTACGATCGCTAACCAGACACATCTCAAAGATTGGTTAAAAGCAGAGTTACTCTCCGGGGCAATTCGACTAGAGGCGGCAGTGATGGTACGATCGCAGCAAGCTGCAAAAACGGGTGATATAGCGTCGCTATGCCGTTGGAATCTGTGGTTATCCGCTGCTAGGGAAACAGAAGAGTTACGTGCTTCTAGTTGGCAGATGGGGCGATCGCTCATCCAATTACTTGGTAAACTAGAACCGCAGATTGTGCCTACTGCTAATGCTGTAGGTAATCCTTGCAATTATGCGATCGCTTTTGGCATTGCTGTTGCCCATTGGCAAATCAGTATCAAAGCCGCATTACTCGGATATCTCCATAGTTGGGCAAGTAATTTGATTACTGCTGGCGTCAAACTTATCCCCCTTGGACAAACAGCAGGACAGCAGTTATTGCTAGATTTACAACCATTATTTAGCACTGCGGCATTAGAAATTTTAGCGTTGGAGGATGATCAACTCGCCTGTTGTAGTTGGGGTTTGTCGCTGGCGAGTATGCAGCATGAAACGCAGTATACAAGGTTGTTTAGGAGTTAGGAGTAGAGACGCGATTAATCGCGTCTGTACAGGAGTTAGAAAAATGGGGAGTCTCTTGGAAATTGAAAATGAGCCTTTGAGGCTGACAAATAACTTATGAATGCATTTCGAGTGGGGGTTGCTGGCCCCGTGGGTTCAGGGAAGACGGCTTTGGTAGATGCTTTGTGTAAGGGATTGCGTGAGCAGTATCAGATTGCGGTGGTGACGAATGATATTTATACTCAAGAGGATGCTCAGTTTTTAGTGCGTTCTCAGGCGTTGGCAAGCGATCGCATTTTGGGTGTAGAGACTGGTGGTTGTCCTCATACTGCTATCCGCGAAGATGCTTCGATGAATTTGGCGGCAATTGAACAGTTAGAAGAACGTTTTATCGATTTGGATTTGGTATTTTTGGAAAGTGGCGGTGATAATTTGGCTGCTACTTTTAGTCCAGAATTGGTGGATTTAACGATTTACGTCATTGATGTTGCAGCTGGTGATAAAATTCCCCGCAAAGGTGGCCCCGGCATTACTAAGTCTGATTTATTGGTAATTAACAAAACTGACCTTGCACCCTACGTTGGTGCAGATTTAAGTGTGATGGAACGAGATGCTAAAAAAATGCGCGGCGAGAAACCTTTTATTTTTACTAATTTGAAAACTCAGTCTGGACTTGCAGATGTAATTAACTTTGTTTGCACAAATATCTGTTAAAAAAGAAAATGATCATGAGGCAGCCAGGGCGAATGGAATTCGCGGATATACAAACAGAGCTTTCCCGCGTGGGGTAAAGCTTTTATAACCTACGGAGATGGGTAAAGCCTCGTGTAGATAGGGTTACCGCTTTCTACAAAGCCCGTAGATGACGACTTCGCACACGTTCAGCACTACCAGTAGGAATTGCAGCAATTAATTTTTGCGTGTATTCCTGTTTTGGTTCCAGGTAAATACTTTCGGCTGTCCCTTCTTCAACAATTTGACCGCGATTCATGACTAAAATGCGATCGCTCATAAATTTAACCACACTTAAATCGTGAGAAATAAAAATATAAGTAAGCTGAAAGTCCGACTGTAATTCTTTGAGAAGATTTAATACCTGTGCCTGTACTGAAACATCCAGCGCTGAAACCGATTCATCGCAGATAATAAATTTAGGATTTAATGCCAAAGAACGGGCTATGCAAATCCGCTGACGTTGACCGCCAGAAAACTGATGCGGATAGCGGTTAATCGCATCTGCACTCAACCCCACCCGTTCTAAGAGTTCGACTACTCGCTGGCGTCGTTGTTGCTTTGTCTTACCAACGGAGTGAATTAACAATGGTTCCATCACCGCGTTCCCAACCTTCATCCGTGGATCAAGGGAACTGAAAGGATTTTGGAAGACTATTTGCATTTCCCGCCGCAGTTTTTGCAACGGTTCTCCTTTGAGGCTAGTAATATCTTGTTTCTCAAAGATGATCTGACCACTCATCGGTTCAATTAATCGCAGCAAGGTTCTGCCAAGGGTGGTTTTACCGCAACCAGATTCTCCCACCAAACCTAATGTTTCTCCTGGTTTGACATCAAAGGAAACGCCATTAACTGCCATATTGTAGCGTTTTGTACCACCAAACACCCCGCGCACCGGAAAACCAACTTTCAGGTTACGGATTTGCAGCAGCGGTTCCTTCTGATTGAAGTTTGCCAATCTTGCAACAATCTCTTCAGTGGTAACTTCTGTGGATTGTGCGGGTTCTTTTGCCTGAATTACTATTTGTCCTGTTGGTGTCTCTTCTGCACTCATGTAGTCAGAAACGGTGAGTAATTTTTGGGGACGGCGGTCAAGTGAGGGGCGGCAGGCTATCAAACCTTTAGTATATGGATGCTGGGGACTACTAAAAATTTGCTCAGAAGTACCAGATTCGACAACTTTGCCTTTATACATTACCGCTACTTGGTCAGCGATTTCCGAAATTAGCCCCAAGTCGTGGGTGATGAAAATCATTGCCATGTCACGGCTTTGTTGCAATTCTCGGATTAACTCCAAAATTGTTGCTTGCACCGTCACATCCAAGGCTGTGGTTGGTTCATCGGCAATTAAGATTAATGGGTTGCAAGAAATTGCCATTGCAATCATCACCCGTTGCAACTGACCCCCAGAAAGTTCATGAGGGTAGCGTTCTAGCATGGCTTCTTTGTGTTCCCTAACCAACTGTGCCAACTTTGATGGTTCTGGTTTCGATGAATTGTTGTTGGTTTGAGGCCAAGTTTCGATATACTGCTGCTGTATCTCCTCATCGCTAGGTAGAAGTTTTACCTCTTGCAGACCTGCGATCGCAATTTGTCGTGCTTGGGCTGCTGACACATTTTGATGCCGCATAATCGCTTCTGTTAGCTGAAACCCGATGTTATAAACTGGATTGAGCGAACTCATCGGTTCTTGAAAAATCATCGCGATGTCGCCACCCCGATGTAACTGCATTTGCTCAGGAGGCAATTTTACCAAATCGATGGGGTTGCCATTCTCCTGAGGACGAAACCAGATTTCACCGCCACTAACTATACCGGGAGTTTGCAACAAACCCATCACAGCTAAAGCTGTCACTGATTTACCACTCCCCGATTCTCCTACTATTCCTAGAGTTTCACCTCGATGCAGCCCAAAGGAAATACCATCCAAAGCTCTGTTAATGTTGCCATCGCTGGGAAATTCAACTTGGAGATTGCGAACCTCTAGGACAGTTTCTATCATAGGAGTATGGGTAGGAATTCTAACTTAAAATTCTTTGATTTTAACAATAGTTTTAATGTATTTGTGGGTAAATTTGGTTTTTACACTTGTTGGCAGTTTTATCACTGCTTAGGCTTTAACCACAATTGATACCACATAGTTCCACAGTATACACACTTTTGCTATGTTGAACTGCTCATGATTTGGGGAAATTGCGATCGGTTCACGATATCCTTGCAAAAATGCTGCGTAGGCGTTTAACCCACAAAGGTGGGTTTTGTCTGTGTAGCCGCAAATTATATTCGCAAGGCAAGTAATAAATTAGACTTTTCAAACAACCTCTAAGGCTGCTTTGACTCACCACCTGAATCCTTACGATAAGACTAATTTTTATGGGGTAAGTATTTAGCTAGATTACCCAGTGTAAACGCCATCATTTTTTTAACATTCGGGTGCTTTTTAATGTAGCTTGCAGCTATCGGGCCAAAACGATAATAATGACTAAGAAATTTCCTTCCTAAAATGTTTTTGGACAAATATTCATCTCTGAAATAACGATATTTAATTACTTCTAGTGCATAGGGTGTACCGTAGGTGGCTGTGACAACAAAGCAACTGTCCGAAGAAGAAGAATTGTTAGTAGGTTGAGACTGGGGTTGATACTGCTGTTTCCTATAAATCTCCATAGCTGGCTTTTCTAGGTGAGCAAAAAATTCACTATTCAACAGATATATGGCAGGATATTTAGATTTTATACGCTGTGCAGATGCAATAACTTCAGTGTCTCTTGAGTTGCTAATTTCTTCGAGAATACTCTGGAAATTTTTATCTCGTTCATAGTCAGAATCTTCTGCTCCCAGAAGATTAATAATGCTAAATGCTGCTAATCTTTTTAACCCGTGGATAATTTGATAATCATCTTTGAGAACATCATATTGATTGAAAGCACCAACAACTTCTAAAATGTCCTTATGTATTTTCGCAATTTCAGTATTACCAGGACTAAAACGTTTTGCTGCTTCCATGAAAGTTAGTGCAGCTTTTAATATGTTAAGGTTTATATGTTTTGCACCAAGTTGAATCAATTCAGTACCAATTATAGCGAATTTAGCTGCAACATAATTACGTACATCTTCATCTGCTGGTAAACAAGAAATAATTCGTTCTGCTGTGGACGCAACTTGTTCTAGTTGATCGTCGCGTAAATGAATAATACAAATTAAGAAGAGTGCATCAAAATCTTGGAAATCAACCTTACCATCTGCACCTACAGCCTTCTCAGCCCAATTCAAAGCTTGTGAGTAATTTTCTTCAGCTAAAAAAGTTTGGGAAATCACTATGAAAGGTTGTGAATTAAAAGACTCTAAATCAATCGACTTCTGAAAGCAACGTCTAGCTCCTTGATAGAGTTCAGAACGCCTAGTGTCGTTTTCGGAAAGAGATTCTGCTTTTTCTTTGTAAGCATAACCGCAATTCGACCAGTATAAAGCAACATCAGGAGTTGATTCAGTTAAACTCTGATATGTTTTGATGGCTTGATTCCATTGGTGATTATGGATATAACATAATCCCAGACGATTACGAATTGCATCAGCACTAGGAGAAAGCACTAGAATATGTTTTAGGAGACGAATTGCTTCAGTCCAATTTTCCTCTTGCATTCTAACTTCAGCTTGACTTAGCAAAACTATGATTTCTCCCCCATGTTGTTGTAGTGAATCATAGTTTTGCTTGGCTTTGGGATCGGATAGGGTTTCGTATGCTTCACGAATAAGTTTGAACCTTTCAGGATCTTTCTCAGGCGAGTGTTTGCGTACCAGTCGATAGTATGATCGCCGGATTTCTTCAGTAGGTGCTAGTGTGGGAATATTTAGCGTTTGATATAGTTCGTAAGCCATCTTAATTACACCCCTACTTGATTTTCCCATTCATACATCATGTCTATTAGGCGATCGCCCGTCTCATCAATTAGTCTGGAATTGTCAGTTATCAAAGCCTCTTTTAAATCCATTACCGCACGAGAAAGAGGCGATCGTTCTTGCGGTGGGATACCTGCCATAAAGCGTTCAGCCTTATTAATCAAGCTCTCATACTGCTTTGCTCGTTCATTCTGTTTCCACAAATCCTGAATACGCTCAGTAGAGGCTCGTTTCTCCTCATCACTCATGCGCTTGTTTGAGTGTCCGTAGGCAATTTCAACACTCTTACGAATATTGGGAATACTGGCTGTAAGTTTAGCAATCCCATTAATATCGTAAGAAAATTCAATCTCAATTGGATAAGGATTGCCATTTGGTGCAGGTGGAATATCGGTAATCTGCCCAGTAATTTCCGTATCAATGGCATCTATAGGAAGTTTAGCTTTACCTGTTTTATCTTGATAGAGACGCACCTCAACTTGCTGTTGTTCAGCATGAAGTAAGGTGTACGTTTTTTTTACTGAATAAGGGATAGTAGTATTTGGTTGGATTAACGGTTCATAAGTCAACATGACTTGTCCACCGATCATGCTCACTACATCAATTCCTAAACCAAATGGGGCTACATCAGTTAAAATAATGCCACTTTCTTCATTAATCAACCCTTTAGCTAGAGCAGCTTGTATACAAGCACCAATACCAACTGCCAAATCTGGATTAACATCTAATTTTGGTTCTTTACCGAACATTTCCGCCACCATATTCCGAACTGCTGGAATATAGGTTGTGCCGCCAACTAGCAGCACTCGATCAATTGCACTAGGTCGTATTTTTTTAGCATTTAACGCTTGTCGGATACAATCTCTTGCTCGTTCTAAAAGTGGAGCGATCGCTTTTTCAAATTCTGTGCGCGTGATTTCAACATCCAAATCAATCCCTTTTCCATCTTTAGTTGCAAAATAGGGAATTCGGACATCACAATATTGCTCTACAGAAAGTGTCTTTTTTGCTTGTTCTGCTTGTCCCTTCAATTCCGTCTCACGGTTATGAACTGTAACTCCCGTATACTGTACTTCAAATTTTTTGAGCAACAGAGAACTCATGACATCATCAAAATCCTTACCACCCAAATAAGGATCACCAAAACTACACTTTGCATCTAACACTCCTTCAAACATTTCTAGAATAGAAATGTCTAAAGTTCCGCCGCCAAAGTCAAACACAACAATTTGTTCTTCGGATTCAATATTTTTGATGCCAAATGCTAGTGCTGCTGCGGTTGGTTCATTGATCAAGCGAAGTACATTTAAACCAGCTATTTCACCAGCATTAAATGTTGCTTTACGAGCAGCTTCTGGAAAACTAGCAGGTACTGAAATCACTACATCTTGAATTGGATGTCCTAACGCTTCTTCAGCATTCTCCTTTAACTTACGAAGAATCAAAGCGGCAATTTCCTCTGGGCGATAAGCTTGTTCTTGTAAGCGAAAAACGTTCTCAGTTCCCATTTCTCGCTTGCTTTCTCGAACACCATAACCCGGACGATCAACTATTCCCCGTGCTGTTTCACCAACCAAAAGTTTTTTTCGCTCATTAATTGCCATAATTGAAGGGATAATAGGAATTTTTGTCATTGGATCAGGGATTGGGAGAGGTTCGTTATTCTTGTAAATACAAATTTCTGAAGTCGATGTACCTAAATCAATTCCAATTGCGTAATTATTTTTCATTGTTTAAATCTCGTGAAAATGAATTCATTGGTAATGTAATTAAAGTTAAAGCTTTATTGCCCCCTAGAGTTACATTTAAGTAGTTGTAGAGGCTTCTAGAGGCATTGATTGTTCTAAATCATTACTGGTTATAGGTTTACGTGCCAGAATTACTTCTGCTCGTTGCAAGACTTTTGCACCTAATCTATAACCCCAGCGATCGCACTTTAGAATACATCCAGGTTTTGTCTCTGATGATTGTTTTTCATCCTTGCACTCATGTTCATTTTCATCAAATTTATCATTGGAAGATGGAACGATTCGATAGAAACCATGTTTGTTTACAATCTGTTCAAATTCTTGAATACTTTTCTTAATTACTTCATTATTATGCTCAGTTTCAATTGCTCGTTCTAGTAATTGAAAGAATTCAACGATGCTTTGATTCCAATCACCTAACTCACGCTGTAAATTACCATTTTCTTGACGCAATTCTATCAAGATTTTTTCAATAGACTTGTTACTCTCTACAAAAGAATTGTTACTCTCTTCAAGCCTGTTAATTTCCTGTTCAATCCTGTTATGCAATTTTTCCACATGATCACTATTGTCTTCAATCGCAGAAGTGTTTTTGTAATACTCTCTGCCAACTCTCTTTAGTTCATCAATTGCCTTTGGCAAGAAACCCACAAATTCTTGATCTTGATTTCGCAGGTAGATCCATAAAAAAAAGCTACAAGATACCAAAAGGTAAATTGCTGAAATAACGAACAGGGTATCGCGCTGAATTTTAATTTGGGCATTAGGTAAAACAGCAACTACAAGATCTACCAGAGAAATGATTAAAATAGTTGCAGTAATACCATAAAGAAGCCAATGTTTTTTTAAATGGCTTGGTGTTGCACTTTTATCATTACGCATTTATAAAACTCCTTTGGAAATTTCATGAAAGTACCTATTAAGAATGCTTTATTTAGAGAAAAGATTGCTGTAAACTCTTGCTGTGTATAGTCATTTAACGAAAGAAACTTTACCTTTGAGCTTAAGTAACCGATACTAAATTATTGGTTACAGATTAGTCATGCTGACGCTATTTTGCCTCCGTATATACCCTGTAATGTGTTTTTTTAGTAAAATTTCTTGCACAGATATATAGTTGGCGCGTTGACGTACTTGCTTATTTTTTCAAATTGGTATTAGGAGAATGAGTCAAATAAAAGTAGGTAAGCAATGTATTACGACAAGATGTAAAGCGTTAACACAGACAAAAAAAATAGCACATCCGAAAGGATGGCTATTTGTAAAAATTGTCTAATTCTAATGTTAGTTAGCAAATTGAATACACGCTCAACTACCAACTTTAGAAGGGAATATCATCTGGATCTGGTTCTTCCTCTTTCACTGCTGGATAAGTGGTTCGCTCATAATTTGTGGGTTGGGGTACGGGTTCGTAACTTGTCGCTTGGGGAGCAACGCCAACAGGATTTGCAGCTGGGGTAGGCGCTCCCCGTGGTGACTCGTAACTGGGAATAGCTTTCTGTGGAGGACGAGATGCTGATGATGGTTGTTGTGGAGCAGTTTCAGTGAATGATGGAGTTATGGTTGCTGAGGGCAATGGATCAGTATTAAAACTACCTCCAACAGGTTGAATTTGTTGCACCGTCAATTCAGCGCGTTTTTCTTTAAAACCTTCTTGACGATCAACAGTATTCATACTTAAACGTCCTACCAGGATAACCCGATCGCCTTGGTGGTAGTTTTGCTGAATTTCTGTCGCTAAATTCCCCCAGCCGACAACTTTCAGGGTGGCTGGCGGATCTTCTGGTTTTTGGGAATTGGGAAACTGCACCAGCATTTCCGTGACTCCCAGATTATCCGCTGTATAGCGGAGTTGTGGCTCGTTTATAATTTCCACCATCAAAACGCAGCTGTTCATTAAAATTACTCCTGACTGCAAAAAGTACTGATTGAAAAAGAGGGGGTTTTTCTATGTAGTGTCAATTAATATCTAGATATGTTTAATTGTTTGCATTTTTTAATAATGTTTGAATAAATTTTCTACATCCACTCTGAGTTTTTAGTCCTTTCTAGCATAAAAGCCAAGCGATCGCTTTGAACAGCATTGAATATGCCGCTCGCCACTTTCGCCTGACTAAATGAGCATTTAATTCTGTTTTGAGTAGTATAATTGTACCATCTGTTGAGGAAATATCAAAAATTCTCAGCAAAAATTAAGTTTTGACGTGAACTGGAAAAACACCCAAGGCAATTAACCTTGCTGGTAGGTCGCGCAAGATGGGTAAGCGTAAAAACGCAGGTGGTACAAAGGTGCGATTTGAGGTGAGAACCGGGGCCAATACCCGCTTTTGGATAAAAGTTTGAAACGCCTGAATGATGCGTGTGGGCAACTCACGTTGACGTTGTACTTTTGCGAGGTCGCTAAGTTGTACTTGTCGCTTCTTGAGCGGTTTGCCGAGTACATTCGCCGCGACTACAGCATCTTGAATCGCGTAGTTAATGCCAACTCCACCAACGGGGGACATTATATGAGCTGCATCACCGATGAGTAACAGTCCCTCACGATACCAGCGTTTGACAAGGCTGGACTCGACTGAGAGAAAAGCTATTTGTGACCAATCATCTAAATTTTGGAGGCGTTGCTGGAATTCTGGCACCACTTCGGCAACAGATTTTTTTAATTCCTCCAAACCCGCAGCCCTTAGTTGTTGATAGCCTCCTTTAGGAATAATATAGGCAAGTTGCCACTCATCACCACGGTCAAGCATGGCGATTAGCTTACCTTGACCAAAGCGCCCCATTCCCCCTTCAGGGTCTTCTGGCTGATGGGGTAGGCGAAACCAGAGGATATCCATTGGCGGCGAGGTTTCGATTGATTCAAACTCACCCAGGTGGCGTAAACGTGAGTGGCGACCGTCTGCACCAACTGTCAGTATTGCCCGAATTTCATGCCAACCACCGCCTCCTCGATAGCGGACACCTTGAATTACACCATTTTCGGCAATCAATTCCTGCACATTCGCACCCATCACCAGATGGAAACTAGGATATTTTTGCGCTTCTTGGGTGATGAACTCCAGGAATTTCACCTGGGGAAGCATTGTAATGTAGGGATAATGGGTTTTCAGATGACTAAAATCTGCGAATGTGACAGTATCTTCAGGAGTTTGAATACTAATTTGGCGCATTTTGGTATGGGGAAGTCCTAGCAAGCGATCGCTTAGTCCCAATTCCTCCATAATTTCCATCACCGATGGATGAATCGTATCGCCACGAAAATCGCGATCGAAGTCTTTGTGTGTTTCCAGCAGCATCACAGAAATGCCTTGACGCGCTAACAACAGTGCCAATACTGCTCCTGCTGGCCCCCCACCCACAATGCAACAATCTGTAGTTTGTCCGTCAACAATGTCATGGACAGGGTTAATGCTTGGGTCTTGGGAAAGATTTTTAGGTACATCGGTAGTCATAACAACACCTCCTAACAGCCCTAAAATTTAGAATAGTTTGCTTTTTATGAGCCAAGCTATTTTTTTAACTTTTCGTATTTAGATAGAACGTGTATTATTATGGGCGCTAAAGTGTCATTAGTCATTTGTCCCTTTTCCAAGCCAATGCCCAATATTCATTGACAATAATTAACAGTTGTGTCTCAAGTTATTTTAGAAAACGTTTATAAAAGTTTTTCCTCGCGTAAAGGGGAAAGTGTTACCTCACAAACCCAATCTCCCCTCACGCTTGGGGAGAAAACTGATGCAGCGCCAGAGCGGGCGGGAAGTGTCAATGTTTTGCGGCGGATTAACCTAACGATCGCAGATGGCGAATTTATGGTGCTGGTAGGCCCTTCTGGTTGTGGTAAAAGCACCCTGCTGCGGTTAATCGCCGGTTTGGAAGTGATGACTGGCGGTAATATCTGGGTAGGCGATCGCTTGATCAATGACCTACCACCCAAGGAACGCGACATTGCAATGGTGTTTCAAAATTACGCCCTCTATCCTCACATGACGGTGTATGACAACATCGCCTTTGGGTTACGCCGCCGTTTTGGGAGAGCAGGGGAAGCAGGGGGAGAAATGACTCCCTCATCTCCATATCTTCGGGCGTGGGCGGAAAATCTTTTTGTAGGGGCGACAAGAAAGTTACCTAAAGGATTGCGCTACATTTCTGACAAAGAACGGGCGGTAAATGAGCAGGTGCGTAGTGTTGCCCAACTGTTACAAATCGAAACATTGTTGAATCGCTTACCCAAACAGCTATCTGGGGGACAAAGACAACGGGTTGCATTGGGACGAGCGATCGCGCGTGACCCTCAAGTATTTTTAATGGATGAGCCGCTTTCTAACTTAGATGCCAAACTGCGGGCGGAAACCCGCGCCCAAATTGTCAAATTGCAGCGCCAATTGGGGACAACGACAATTTACGTCACCCATGATCAAACAGAAGCGATGACAATGGGCGATCGCATTGCGATTATGTCTGAAGGTAAAATTCAGCAAGTTGCTTCTCCCCTAGAACTTTACAACCGCCCTGCCAACCTTTTTGTAGCCGAGTTCATTGGTTCACCACCAATGAATTTTATTTCTGTAGAATTTCATGCCCCGCAATTGATTATTCATTCCCAGTTTCGTTTCACCCTCCCAGAAGTTTGGGCAAATGCCTTACAAAAATATGATAGAAAGACTTTAATTTTAGGTATTCGCCCAGAACACTTGAACTTGAGTTTGCCTGCCACCAAAAATCTACCAGTGCAAGTAGATTTGGTAGAGAATCTCGGCAACGATTCCTTTCTCGCTGTTAAGATTGCCGAACCAGGATCTCAACCTGCAACTACAGCCAATTACCTACAAGTACGAATCCCACCAGACCGATTTATCCAAGTTGGTGAGCAACTTTGGTTATCGCTAACTCTAGAGAAAATTCACTTTTTTGACCCTGAAACTGAATTGGCGATATTTACCTAAAACTATTCGCGTCTAATTGGTAGAATACGAACTCTGGATTGGGTTTGATCAACAGTGACCAATGCGCCTGTCTCTAGTGAGGACTCAAACTGATTCAGGGCTGAAATGACTAGATTTTCGATACTGTTTGGCAAAACATCCTGGGTACGAACCTGAATAACACTGGGAGTATCGACACCTGTCGCAGCTAGTAGGGAACCGAAGTCTAAATCGTGGGTAAAAACGATATATCCATTGGTTCTTGCCCATTCCATAATTATTGAATCTTTCTCACGGCGATCGCCAACTGTAGACCAGTGGACAGCGAAGATATTATACCTCTCAAAAACCGCAACCCAATCAGGAGAAAGGTTCATATCAATCAAAATTTTCATGCACTTCTGAGAGGAACTTCAATCTCTTCAACCCGCCATGCAGCATAGGCAAGTGCTTCATAGATGTCGGCTTCTTCGAGGTAGGGATATGCTTTGAGAATGTCGCTATTAGTGTGTCCAGATGCCATTAAGCCGACGATAGTACCAACAGTGACACGCATTCCCCGAATACAGGGTTTGCCGCCCATCACTTCAGGATTACGAGTAATTCTAGTGAGATTTTGCATAATTTTTGTAGAATGGAAGTAAGGTTATGGGATTGAGAAACCAAAAATGGCTGTGTCAATCTTTTTTATTATTGAACTTTTACCACCTTTCAGGCTAACTGATTGCTAATCTTCACTTAAGGATAATTGTAGCGACTGTTTTAAAAGTCAAGTGATCGTTTTGTTTGTGGAGATTTATGAAAGCGATGCCTACGGTGGTCACTGAGCGCAGCCGAAGTGCGGGCTACGCCTACGCACCTGTGTACTTGATCGCGGTGCGACAAAGTTTGAAGTACTCCAACACGACTTCGGAGTACCTCAACACGATTTTCAAGTACTTCAACACGATTTTGGAGTACCTCAACACGATTTTCAAGTACTTCAACACGATTTTCAAGTACTTCAACACGATTTTGGAGTACCTCAACATGACTTTCAAGTACCTCAACACGACTTTCAAGTACCTCAACACGACTTTCAAGTACTTCAACATGACTTCGAGGTATCTGTTGCTTATATAGCAGTCCGAAATCTTTGAGATCGTTTTAACCCCCCTGTAGTCTTGCCTTGGTAAGCTACGGTGTATACACAAGTCTGAAGTAGTTGATAAATCTCGGTTTTACCCCACCCTAACCCTCCCCTTATAAAGGGGAGGGAACAACATTTTTTCTGTTTCCCCCCTTTATAAGGGGGGATTAAGGGGGGTAATTCGACTTGTGTATACACGCCTTGGTAAGGGGGGACGGCTCAGACATTGAGATCAAAAGTGCGATGCCTGCTCTGGGCTACGCGATCGCCTGATATTGTAGATTGGGTTGTAGCTTGCTTCTCCTAATTGGTAAATCAAAATTTTCATGCACTTATGAAAGAAACTTCAGCCTTCAAGTAGTATATTGTGTCTTAATTGACATATCACTTGAGTATTAGCCATGTAGAGTATGACTATGAACTCGCCTGTTCCCCAAAATTATCAATATCAATTTGGTGGTAGTCTTCCTGCTAATGCACCTACCTACGTCACACGCAAAGCTGATGCAGATTTGTATCAGGCTGTGAAAGCTGGAGAGTTTTGTTTTGTCCTCAACTCTCGACAAATGGGAAAATCCAGTTTGCGTGTCCGCACAATGCAAAGCTTACAGCGTGAAGAAATTGCTTGTGTATCTATTGATTTAACTGCAATTGGGACATCAGAAATAACATCTGAACAATGGTATTCTGGGATTATTGATACTATTGCTGGTTCTGAAAGCATAAAGTTAGGTGAGCAGTTTGATATAGATGAGTTATGGGAAGAAAATTCCCGATTCTCTCATGTGCAGATTTTCGGGAAATTTATTGATAAATTACTAAAATTAGTTTCCACACAGATTGTTATTTTTATAGATGAAGTTGATAGTGTTCTAAGTTTAAATTTTCCGGTTGATGATTTTTTTGCTTTAATTCGTGCTTTCTTTAATCAAAGAGTTGATAATCCTGAATATCAACGCATTACTTTTGTGCTTTTGGGAGTAGCTACCCCTTCTGAGTTAATTCAAGATAAAAAGCGTACTCCTTTTAATATTGGCAAAGGAATTGAGTTAACCGGATTTGAATTTGCAGAAGCTTTACCTTTAATCGACGGATTCTCTGGACAAACGAGTAACCCGGAAGTCGTACTAAAAGCGGTTTTAGACTGGACTGGAGGACAGCCATTTTTGACTCAGAAAGTCTGTGAATTTATCCGTCAATGTGAAACTGTAATTACCCCAGGTGAAGAAGCTGCTTTTGTAGAGGATTTAGTCATAAATAGAGTGATTCAAAATTGGGAATCTCAAGATGAACCGGAACATTTTAGAACGATTCGGGATAGAATCTTAAAAAGAGATGAACATAAAGCAGCATATTTATTAGATTTATATCAAAAAGTATGGTACTCAGGCGGAATTGATATTGATAGTAGTATTGAACAGAGTGATTTACAGTTAGCGGGAATCGTTGTTAAAAAAGAGAGTAAATTAAAGGTTTATAACCTAATTTATCAAACCATTTTTAACAATTTATGGATTGAAAAAACTCTAGGCAGTTTGCGTCCTTATGCAGAGAATTATCGTCAGTGGATATTATCAGGAAAACAAGATGATTCTAGATTATTGAGAAAAAATGCTTTAGCAGAAGCCGAAGCTTGGGCAAAGGATAAAAGTTTAGGTTTTCAAGATTTAGAATTTTTAGCAGCTAGTCGGAAACGAGAGCGAGAAGAGGAACTAGCAGAAACAGAAATCAAAGCAGAATTAGAAAGAGAAAGGAAAGAAAAGGAAGCAGCAGAAAGGGCTAGACAAATTGAAGGTAAAGCTAAACAGAAAGCAGAAAAGCAATTGGTAACTGCTAGAAAAAGAATGCGTTTTGGAGTGGTGGTTTTATTTATCACTTTAGTGATTACAGGCTTGTTAGGAATAGCTGCATTTATAGGGCTTGAAACCGCTAACAGAAATACAAATGAACTAAATCAATCAATTGCTAAAATTAAAGAATTATCAACAGTAGCTTCTCAACTTCAACAAAAAGGAGAAATAAACCAAGCCAATCAGTTTTTGAATATTGCAGGTTTGGTTTTGCAGGGTAAAATTAATAATCCCAAGCTAAAAGAGGCTTTATTAGATAGTTCTCTGGTTTTAGGATATCGAGACTTGTTTGAAAAAAATGAGATAATGATAATGAAGAAAGCAGCAAATGATTCAATAAATGCTGAAAACAATTTTAATAAACTTCTGCCAGAATTATCAGAAATAGAAAATAAAATTGATCATAATTTAACTAATCTAGCTACCTTAAGTTATATTAACTATACTAAAGGTAAGTTAGAAGAATCTTCAAATCCAGGTAATAGTTTAGCATATTACAAGAAAGCATTTAATAATATCAGCAGTCTAAAATCTAAATTTAAATCTAATGTTGAATTATTTACCTTAGACCTAAATATTCTCTACAATGGCAATGCTGATATTGTAGCTTTGCTTTATCGTAAACTTAAAGAATTAGACGGTTCCAAACCAGTTTATGATCTATCTTTAAAAGAACATTTATTGAATGAATTAGACTATTTAATGAAGCAACAAAGATGGAGGGAAGCAGATTCAAAAAATTGGCAGTTTATTCTCTATTCAGCAGGAAAGGAAAAACAACCCTATTTAGATTTAATTGATGTCAAAAACTTTAATTGTAAGGATTTAAAACAACTAGATACACTTTGGGTTAATAACTCTAAGGGGTATTTTGGTTATAGTGTCCAGAAAAAAATATATTTGTCCAAAAAAAATTCTCTCGATTTTAATTGGGAGAAGAGAGAATGGAAAAATTGGAACGAGAAAGGGTTTAATGATTTTACAAAAAGTGTGGGATGGAGAGGACAGGATGGGGAGTGGAGAAGATATGAGGAATTACCCATGAACCTGAAGGATAAGGGAGGAGTATCTATATCTTTGAGGGGAGAACTCCCTATTAGGGGGGTGGCAAGGAGGGTTGAGGAGGATTTAATACCTATTAATCTATCTATCCTCTCTTCTTGCAGAGACTTGTAAATTGTAGCAGATAAGGCTTTCATAGGTAGGATTGTAAAGATTTATTTCTGGGAAATTTTCCACGCAGTTTGCTAGGCAATGCACAAGGCAAAGAAAAAAGACAAACAACACAAAGGGAATTGAGAAGAGCTAATTTAGAGTCGCTGATATTACCAGTAAGTAGCAAATTCCTCTAAAAAAGACATCTTTAGTGATAAATAGAGACACTGCTCCTATCTTCATCTCAAATTGTTGACTGTGATCTCTAAAAATCATCCTTGCAACTTGCAGATTATAACAATTAGCAAAAATAAATTTCTCAGCCACATCAACAATTTCTGGATTACTTGCTTCCCAACTATCCCAAGGCAATCGCATCTGTCCTGGTGATGTTTTTTTATCTTTGCCTTTAATTATTTTAGGCAAAAATTGATTACCCCAAAAATAGTGTTTTTCTGTTTTCGCTTTTGGTTTATACTTCTTACAAAAACCTCGATATTTAGCAGCACATTCATTCAAACTTTTACCCAGAGCCAAAAAAGCCGGATGCCAAGTTGTTAAACCATCATCTCCCAATCGGTCATACACTCCATAATTACTAAAATCATAGAAAAAGCCTTCTTGCATTCCTGCAGCTTTCGGATTCGCGTGAATATATCGCAGCGTATTCAATGCCCGTTGATGGTCACTTTTAGGACTTACGCACTCACATCGACCAACCCCCTTAAAAAGGGGGCTTTAGAAGTTCCCCCCTTTTTAAGCTACGGTGTACACATAAGTCTGAAAATAGCTGAAGAAGACAGGTTTTACCCCACCCTAACCCTCCCCTTGTGAAGGGGAGGGAACCGGAAATCTCATTTCCCCCCTTTATAAGGGGGGATTAAGGGGGGTGATACGACTTGTGTGTACACCGTAGTCCGAGTAGTGACGCGATCGCTGTATCCTAGTTTTAAGTCGCGCTGTGGCCGTGGCATAAGAAGAATTTGTCATCCTCTAATTCTCCCCATAATATCTATGCCCTTTAACATTTTTTCTAAACCTCCAAAACGTCAACCCGCAGAGATGACTGGTTTAATAAAAATATCAGGATGTGACAACCCAAAGCGGTGCGGGGATGTGATTTTTGTTCACGGCTTAGGTGGTCACGCACGCGGAACTTGGCATCCGCAAGAACTACGCGACGATGATAATTTCTGGTTAACGTGGCTGGCGCAAGAAAGACCAGATTATCGCCTTTATTTTCGAGAACGCCTATCCGAATAATTACACCCAACTTGAGAGGATGAACCATCAATATTAGCGGGAAAATAATTTGGCAAGAAACGCGATAAATCGCCTTCAGGACAAAGGACTGATTATTGTAGAGGCGGCGATTTATCGCGTCTTTGCGAGCAGCGAATTTTTATCAAAAAACCTTAACCGAAGCGTGTTGCAGTACACCTCATCACAAGTGCGTAGCCGTAAGGTTTGTCGTCAGACATCGCACTCTTGTATCTTACTGAACGAGTAATCAAATAAATTTAACAAAGCTTTCGTCGTCCCTTTTGGCAAGCATTACAAGAAGAAGTTTTCGGCTCAAAATCAATACAAGCGATCGCTTCCTCAGAACAAGCTTTTTTTGGGTGTACAGTACATTTGAGGCGGTAGTCGTTGGTGAAATATTCACAACCAGAACAAGGAATTTCATGCAGCGTTTTTAAATGAATTATCCCTTTTTTTAGCGTTAACCAGACACTACCAATAAATAGAATCATTATTGTCCAACCACAGAAGGCGCACAAAATCATAGTTAACATTAGTTATCCTCATAAAAATTCCAAGAAATGCCCACAGTCAACTGCTGTTAACCGCAGGCATAGGAGTTTATTTAGCTAGGGTTGAGCGAAACTTAATTAACTATTAGCTTGACGCGATGATCGCCAATAGTGCCAAACATAACCTAAGAAGGCCACTACACCAAGGAAGAACTGAATATCTGCCAATCCCAGACGTTCATAACCGTAAAACTCTCTTGGATAAACTGTTGTGTTATATGCCACGAATACGGCAGAAATCCAAGCCATAAAAGCTAAACCTAGCAAGCTGTAAGAAAGAATTTCTTCACCATTTTCTATCGGTAAAATTCGTCTTACCCATGTAAAAGGCTGCACAAGAATATGCCACGCGCCACCAGCAATTAAGATGAAGCCAACCCAAATGTGACCACCAATGACATCTTCTAAGTTGTCAACACTTGCCATCCCTAAAGGAGTCCAGCTACCATCTTTCAGACCAACTAAATAGCCAAAAATTCTGACTGGGTTTAAATTAGGATTGCTAATTAGGCGGACATTTCCCACGTTAGTATCATAAATTCCGCCAAAAATCGTCGCCTTTAGCACTAGCAAAAATGCTCCCAAACCCAGAATAATTAGGTGATGACCTAGAATCAAACCTAATTGCTTGGGGTCATTCCATTCATAGTGAAATTTCGCCGCTTGTCCACCGGCATTATATAAAATTGCCGGACTACGAAAAACATGAAAAAGTCCACCTGCACCCAACACAGCAGATGCAACTAAATGCAAAATGCCAATTACAAAATAGGGATAGGTATCGACTACTTCACCTCCAGCACCTACACCCCAGCCCAAAGTTGCTAAGTGGGGTAACAAAGTCAATCCCTGTTCATACATTGGTACGCTAGGAATAAAGCGTGTAACTTCAGATATTGTTATTGCTCCCGCCCAAAACATAATTAAGCCTGCATGAGCAACGTGAGCGCCTAATAATTGACCAGACAAATCAATTAAACGGGCATTACCCACTAACCACGATAAATTTGTATCTTCTGCTAAGGTTCTATCAGTTGTAATTGTCATAGTTAAATACCCTTGTGAGCATTTTAAATTTTGAGATTTTGCGGAAAGTCTGAGCGCCGATTTCCGGCGTTAGCGTAGCGGTAGCGAGTCCGCGTTCGCGCAGCGTCTCGTAGAGAGCGTCTCAGAACTTTCCAAGACGGATTTTAGATTGTCATAATCTAAAATCCCAAATCTAAAATATAAAATTGTTTTACGACTCGCTACCTATGGCATTTATTGCCCTTTCAATTTGGCTAAAGTCAACGCCAATTGCTCGGAGGGCGTGCCACAGATGACCTTGCAAGAAGAAGAAAGCTAAGAAGAAATGGGCATTTGCTAACCATGCTCTGGAAGTATAACCACCGTTAACTAACTTAATGCTGTCGGCAAAATAAGGACTAACTCCGAGTTTTACTTCCAAGATAGGGCCATAAAATTCCACGGGATAAGCTAAGGTATTTACCGCACAGAAGTAAGCTGCAACAAATCCTGCTAAGGCAATACCGCCTAAAGAGTAGGAAAGGATGGCTTCACCAGAGAAGATTAAAAGCTTTTTCGCCCAAGGTAAAGGCTCTATGAGGATGTGCCAAATACCGCCGCCAATGAGTAACAAGCCTACATATATATGACCGCCGACTAAATCTTCTAAATTGTTAACACTGGCAAAGTGGGTTTGATAGCCATAGATGACTAAGGGGTTAAGGGTGGGGTCGGTGACAACTCGAACATCGTGAATTGTCGAGTCGTACAGTCCTCCCCAGAACATGGCTCTACCTACCAGGAGTAAAGCACCTAATCCCAAGAAAATTAGGTGATGTCCTAAGATAAACCCAAGTTTTTTCGGGTCGTCCCATGCAAAATGAAATTTCCGAGGGCGACCAGTGGCATCTTTTAAGTTTTTTGGACCTTTGAAGGTGTGGAAAAGTGCCCCTGCACCAAGCACAGCAGAGGAGATTAAGTGTAAAGCGCCGATAACGAAATAAGGGTAAGTATCAACTACCTGACCACCTGCGCCCACACCAAAACCTAAGGTGGCTAAGTGGGGAAGCAAAATTAGCCCCTGTTCGCCCATAGGCACTTGGGGATTGAAGCGAGAGATTTCAAACCATGTAAACGCCCCGGCCCAGAGCGTCGTCAGCGCTGCTTGTGCCACATGAGCGCCGATAAATAAGCCCGAGAGGTTGGCGAAGCGGGCGTTACCATTCCACCAATCAAATTTGACGTTGGGATTGCCGTATGTCTGCATTGTTAAGCCGATTAGGAATTGTTGCTAATAATACTCAATTAATTAGTTCTTATTTCAGCAGTTAAATGTCGCGTGAGTTCAACAAATCAGCTAGCACATGTGTAGAACTGAAGCTTTTACCTGAAGGAGGATAGCTTCTTTCAATTTACCGCAGGTGTTACCAATTGTTGTTAGATATCACTTCTTGCCACATCCTCTACTTATTGAAGCTAATTACCAATTATTGAGATTACAAATTTAGTTTATTGAAAGTAATTCTTATTTAGACTATATCTTTACAAAATGTAATCATCAAAACTGGAAGGAAAAATAGACACCACAAGCAAAGCGACAATAGTAACTACTACCGCTCTAACTACTCTTGCCTGCAAGCAAATATCAGTTTTTGCTTGCAGTTTTTTCTGAGGCTGATATCAAGTTTGGATGAACACTTATAATTCAATCCGCTTGGGTTAAGACTTAATCCTCCCTAACCCACGCCAGTCACTCCCCTTAAAAAGGAGGGAATTAGAGCAAGCTTTTTTAAGCGGATTTTATTGCTAATTTGTAGAAGTGCTTAGGGATAGTGCAGATGTTTCCAGTGGCTGCGGATGGTGGCATTGCCAAAAACTCAAAATCTGTTTGCCAACCTGTTCCGGATAGAAGTAGTGAAAAAAATGATACCCTTCTGGGCATTCCCAGAGCTTATCTTCTGGCTTGAACCAATTCAACCAGTCATGTAATGCAGGTGGATTGACTACCGGATCACTCTTGCTACCACATACCATCATTGGCATAGAAACTCCACCCTTGGGTAAATAAACCAACTTAAACAAAGAGTGGGACGAGGGAGATTGTTGTAAATCTTTATCTAAGGCAGCTACTAACTTCTTAGTGATATGAGGTGGTTGATTTCCAAAAAGACTGCGAACGCTGCTTGCCAAAACTAGTTCACGGCTGATCTGAAAAAGTTGTCGTTGAAAGTAATAGTGAGCGTGCCAATTGTTTGCAGGTTGAGCTGCTACAGCCAGTAGAGTGAGCGATCGCACTTTTTGAGGAAATCGACGAGCATAGCTTAAGGCGATCGCACCACCCATACCATGACCTGCAAGATGCACAGGGCGATCGCGGCATTCTAAAAATTCATCCACTAACTCCACAGCTTGATCTATGGAACTGGCTTCATCTTTGGTTTGATGGTATTCCCACTGGGCGACGCTTATATACCCAGATAAGTATTGAAGTAATGGTTCATCAAAACGCTTCAAAATAGGACTAGCATTTAACCACAGAACATCAAATGAATCAGACATAAATACCTATAACTTCTGAATTATCAATTTCAGCTATAAGAGCGATTAGAAAACGCGTCTACACTAGGCTCTACCCATCTGCACGGGTTAAAAAATCTTGATTTTCTAGCCCACGCAGGTGTAGTTCCTGTTTGTGTAGCCGCGTATTCCATTCACCAAGGCTTAAGTTGACTTTCTACAAACCAAATTCTGTCTTCAACTGAGTAACCCAAGTTTTAATTCGCTCGTCTGTTAACTCAGATTGACTACCTTCATCAAGTGCCAATCCGACAAACTTGCCATTTCTCAAAGCTCTAGAATTCTCAAAGTCATACCCTTCAGTTGGCCAGTAACCAACAGTTTTACCGCCCCGCTGGGAAATTTTTTCTTCGATAATTCCAATTGCATCCTGGAAATTATCAGCATAGCCATATTGGTCTCCATCACCAAAATAGGCAACCAGCTTACCTTTAAAATCTATTTCACTCAGATCAGGGAAAAAACTTTCCCAATCGCTCTGAAGTTGACCAATATCCCAAGTGGGAGAGCCAATAATCAGCAATTCATACTGATCAAAAGTGCTAGTATCCGCTTCGTAAATGGGATGTAATGTTACAACATCACCACCAAACTCATCCCGAATTTTTTCAGCATCAGATTCAGTGTTACCGGTTTGAGTACCGTAGAACAGACCAATTTTTTTCGACATATTGTCACCTGATAAGTAGATGGTTGTGTGTTCAAAAGGACTTATGCAACAATAGCCATTCGTCCTGTACGTAAACCTCAAACAAGTTGATGCAACTTAGAAAAACAAACTGCTATTGGTTAACAGCAGGAAGGCAAACAAAGCTCCTCCGCAGCTACCCACTGTCCAGCCAGCATTAAACTCGCTCCAAGACTTAGCCGTTTTCATGTTTTCTGGTAGTTCCCCTTGAGCAGGTTTGCGTTTTTGAAATGACACACTACCATACAACCACAAGCAAATAGACAAAATCAATAGCAGACCAATTGTCGCAAGTAGCCCTGCTTGATTCGCCAACTCCGTATCCCGCAGTGGCCCTAGTTTTACGAACGGTCTAATCAAGAAATAGCCGTGCGCCATACCAATTTCCAGCCCCCGTGAAAAGGGAGACAAGCCTTGACGGTAAATAGGAAGATTTGCCAACAATTTTAGGGTGATATCAGAAGCATTCACCGGGGTGTCGAAATTTCCGATTTCAGGACTCCCCGCAGGATTGATAACTCCCTGCTTAAAATCAAGTCCAGCCGCTATGACACGCACCCTCAAGGCGTGCCAGATATGACCAGCTAAAAAGACAACTGCCAAAGCAAAGTGAGTGGTTGCTAGCCAAGTCCGAACCGTAATCACTCCCGATGCAGTAGTACTCAGTCCTAACGGGCCATAGAACACTGTGGGATAAACGGTATCATTTACCGTTACAAAATATGCTGCCAACAAACCCATGTAAGCCAGAGCGCCCAGGCTATAGGATAGGTAAGCCTCACCAGACCAAAATAGTACCTTTTTCGCCCAACTAAAAGGCTTGGTGAGAATGTGCCAAAATCCCCCGACAATGCAGAGTATTCCTACCCAGATATGTCCACCGATGACATCTTCTAGGTTATTAACTGCTGCCATTCCCTGTTTGCCAAAAGCACCGAAGAGATAGCCAAAGATGCGACCAGGGTTAATAGTCGGTTCAGTAATCACTCGTACAGATGCCACTGCTGGATCATAAAGACCATCCCAAAACAGCGCCTTTGCCACCAACAACCAAGCCCCCAACAACAGCAAATGAATGCCGATGATCGTGGTCATCTTGTCTTCATCTTTCCAGTCGTAGCCAAACAAGCCAGGGAAAGACGGGTTATCATCCAACACTGCTGGGCCTAGAACGGCATGGTAAATGCCACCAGCACCTAGTACAGCAGAACTAATTAGATGTAAAACACCAATGACAACATAAGGATAGGTATCAACAATTTGGCCGCCGTCGCCAACACCGAATCCTAAAGTTGCCAGATGGGGCAGCAAAATTAATCCCTGCTCATACATCGGTCGGGAGAGGTCGTATTTGGTGATTTCAAATAGGGTCATTCCTCCTGCCCAAAGGACAATCAACCCAGCATGAGCAACATGAGCGCCCAAAAGCTTACCCGATAGGTTAATGAATCGGGCATTGCCAGCCCACCAACCGGATTCCTGCGGGATTATCGTTGCAGTTGCCATTGTTAGATTGCCTCCCCACGAGTTGAACGGACGACTCTCCAAGCGCGGAAGTCAAATCCAGCAGCGCGTAAAGCGTGCCAGAGATGCCCTTGAAGAAAGAAGAAACCTAGCCAAAAATGAGCATTCGCCAGCCAAACGCGAGAGGATAGTAAATTTTCACTCTGGAAGTAGGGAAAACGGTCAAACCCAATACTCAGGTCTGGCCCATAAAATTCCGGTGGATAAGCTAGTGTGTTAACAGAGACAAAATAAGCGGCAATAAAACCCATTAGAGCTAAAGCACCCAAGCTGTAAGAAAGGTATGCTTCTCCTGACCAGATAAAAAGCTGCTTTGTCCAACCAAAAGGTTGAGTGGTAATGTGCCAGATACCGCCAGCAATGCAGAGAATGCTGACCCAAATATGACCACCAACCAAGTCTTCCAGGTTGTTGACTCCAGCAATCCAGTGTTTGCCACCGCCACCAAATAAGTAGCCAAAAATGACGACGGAGTTCAAAGTAGGGCTAGAAACTACGCGCACCTCACCCACCGTAGAATCGTACAAGCCGCCAAAGAACATGGCTTTGGCAACCAGTAAGCCTGCTCCCAGACCCAGTAACACTAGGTGAATACCCAGAATAGTGGTCATTTTATTAGCATCTTCCCAGCGATAGCCAAAGAAGGAAAATCTCTCTTCTAAGATGGCAGGCCCACGTAGGGCATGAAAGATACCGCCAAATCCCAGGAAGGCGGAGCTAATTAGGTGCAATACTCCAACGACGAAGTAAGGATAGGTATCTACTATCTGTCCACCACTTCCAACACCCCAACCAAGGGTTGCAAGATGGGGCAATAGAATTAAGCCCTGTTCGTACATTGGTTGCGCTCTGTTGAAGTGGGCAAGTTCAAAAAGGGTTGTTGCACCAGCCCAGAGAACAATTAACCCTGCATGAGCAACGTGAGCGCCCAAAAGTCGTCCTGAGAGGTTGGTTAACCGGGCGTTCCCTGCCCACCAGGGAATTGACTCCGGTTTTTGAACAGCCACGCTTGTCATGGCGTTATCTCCTGAGAAAGTTTGCAAATAACTGAACTAATTAGCTTAATGAATATCTATCTCAAAAAGCCTGAAGATATACTACCAGAGTAATTGCAAAAAATTATCATTTGATTAAGTAAAGTTTTATAAAGGATTTCAGAAACAAACTGAAAAGGCGGGCGATGGTTCATTCCACCCCAACAAAGAGTGGGTTATAAGCCAACTCTTATAAGTGCCTTACGATATCCTCACACAATATTCCGAATGATTACTAGTTTCAAAAAATACATCGGTAAAGGAAGCTAGAGAAAGTAACTTTTTTGTGCATTTTATGAAATTAATCCAAATACTAAAAGTAGCAGTAATTCCGGTTTTGACTGTATTGAGCTTGTTGTCTGCATCAAATAAAGTACTAGCTGACTATTTAACTAGTCAGGGTTCAGGAGGTAATTACCGTTATGAATTATAGTGGTTCTCAATTGCATCCAAACAAAACCGCATAATTCGTAGTTCGGAATTCGTAATTAAAAAATTCAATTACGAATTCCGAATTACAAATTACAAATTACACTTCGGCAGGTTGATATTCTTGTTGTCTTTCCACAAACGCCTGAACACGGCTGCGGTAGTTTCTTACAGTCTCATCTACCCAATCGCGATCGTTGCTATTTGCATACAAATGCACCAGTGGTTCGCTGGCATCTGGTAAAACTAACAGCCAACTGTCATCGTAGGGTTGACAAATTTTCACTCCATCGATGAGTTCTAGGTTTTGGGCTGGGTGAGTTTCTACTAAGTAACGCATCAAAGCACCCTTGGCTGTCCAGGGGCAGCGGATTGTATAAGTTTTGTGAATTACACGGGGCAATTCTGACCGCGCAGCAGCGAGCGATCGCTCCTGGATAGTCAACATCTCAATTATCTTAGCAATGCAGAACATGGAATCAAATCCTGGATGCAGTTGTGGAAAAATAAAACCAGTTTCTCCACTTCCTCCCAGCACTACATTTGGATTTTTCTGACAAGCCTCCATCAAAGCTGTAGGGTTGGCTTTGGTGCGAATCACTCTGCCATCGTGGCGACGGGCGACTTGTTCAATAGCACTGGAAGCATGAACTGGCACTACTACTGTTCCTCTGGGGTTAGCCGTCAGAATCATGTCCACCATCAGTGCTGTTAAAGTTTCCCCACGAATTGGGTAGCCTGATTCATCAACTAAAATCAGCTGTTCTCCATTAGCCGTGACTTGCACACCAAAGTTAGCTTTCAATGCCTCGACTACATGACCTAACTGAGTCAGCAGTCCTTCTCGGTCAGTTACTGACATCGCCGTTTTATTAACACTGGCATTCAGCACCACCGCATCAGCACCAAATTTATCCAACATTTGGGGTAAAACTGCCCCCGATACGGCATAAACATAGTCAATCACCACTTTTGCCCGACTGTTGCGGAGTGTATGAACGTGCAACAGCTTCTCAAAGGCTGTACAGTAGCGGTCAATCACTTGGCTGGGGTAAGATACATCGCCAATTTCATGAATTAGCGCCCGTCGCATATCCTCCTTAAAGTAAGCCCCTTCAATTTTCTTTTCTAGGGCTTTGGAAATATTAATCCCCTTGGCATCCATGAATTCAATCAAAATGTAGTCGGGGCGATCGGGGTGTACCCGCACATGGATACCACCAGCTACCGACATTGTGGGTATAACCGTGCGGGCAATGGGGATAGCTGTAGCATCAAGGTTTTGAATATCAATACCTACTGACATCAAACCAGCAATCAGCGATCGCGTCACCATCCGAGAGACATTACGCTGGTCACGAGAAACCGTTACCTTAGAAGCAGGTTTTAAGGTAGAACCGTAAGCAGCTCCCAATTTTACGGCGAATTCTGGGGTGAGGTCGATATTAGCTAATCCTTGCACACCACGTTGCCCAAATAAATTCCGTTGGGCGGTGTTCCCCCAAATCAAGTTAATATTTAAAATTGCCCCTGACTCAATCTTTTTACTGGGCCAAACACGGACGCCGGGGCTAATTTGGGCTTCTTCTCCCACCGTAGAAAGCGAACCGACAACAGCAGCTTCTAATACTTGAGCGCGGCGGTCTACACGAGTCCCACGGGAAATCACACAGGCAGAAAGAGCTGCTTCCTCGCCAATGAATGCTCCATTCCACACTATGGGACGTTTGAGATTCGCATCAGCACCAATAGTGACATTATCGCCAATTACGGTTCCTGGCTCAATCTGTACTCTTGCACCGATGCGGCAATTATCACCAATCACTGCTGGGGTTTGAATCACAGCCGTTTGGTCGATGTAAGTATTTTGACCCACCCATAATTTAGGGGAAACTTCTTTATAGGCACAATCCAGTTGCACTTTCTGATCTAAGGCGTCATACTGAGCCTCACGATAGGCATCTAAGTGACCAACATCACACCAGTAACCTTGAGCAATGTAACCATACATTGGCTCATCTTTTGCTAGTAACAAAGGGAATAAGTCTTTGGAAAAGTCAGATTCAGTGTTTGCTGGCATATATTCCAAAACTTCTGGTTCGAGAATGTAAGTGCCAGTGTTGACGGTATCAGAAAAAATTTCACTACTAGAGGGTTTTTCTAAAAATCGCCGAATCCGTGCTTCCTGATCGGTAATCACCACTCCAAATTCAATCGGGTTGGGAACCCTGGTTAAAATCAAAGTAGCTTTTGACTTTTTTTGTTTGTGGAATGCGATCGCTGCCGTGAGGTCAAAATCTGTTATGCTATCACCGCTAATGACTAAAAAGGTTTCATCAAGGAGTTCGGCAATGTTTTTCACACAGCCTGCTGTACCCAAAGGCTGATCTTCTTCGACAGCATAGGTCATCTGGACACCAAAATCACTGCCATCTTGAAAATAGTCTCGCAAGACATCAGGTAAATAATGCAATGTTGCAATAACTTCTGTAATTTGGTGTCGTTTGAGAAGATTGATAATATGTTCGGCAATTGGTCGATTTAGAATGGGCACCATCGGTTTGGGGAGATCGCAAGTTAACGGGCGAAGCCGCGTTCCCGAACCGCCTGCCATCAGTACTGCACGCATAAATCCTCCTTCTTCGCTATTTACAGCCTTCGCTGCTTCAAGACCCATGAGATATGTTTTGTTCTTCCTTCTTTAGTTTCCTATGGATCTTGATATTTGACGAACTTCCACAAGATGCATCTAGATTAGGGCATTGGGCACTTGTACTGAGCTTGTCATGAGCGTAGCCGTTGGTGCAGCCTCTCCAAGAGTTGGGCGACTTGTGCCGAGCAAAGCCGAGGTAAGCCGTTGGCGCAGCCTCTCGTAGAGAAGTATCGGGCATGGAGCATTGGAAGCTTTGAGGTTCTGAGGTGGATGAACGAGTATCAAAGGTGGATGAACGAGTATCAAAGGTGGATGAATGAGTATCAAAGGTGGATGAACGCGTATCAAAGGTTGATGAATCCAGTTTTAACTCTCCCCTGCTCCCTCATCCCCCATTCCCCAGCTTATTAACTCTGCTGGCAATGATAAAGTTGATATTCGTAGCCGTTTATGCTTGGCAAAGATTGAGTATCAGACTTAACGCATGTTTTGACGGTTTCTGCTACGGGTGCGTGAAAGTTTACCAGCCACAAGTCAAAAGGTCGTGGTAATTTCTTTAAAGTATTTTCCAAAGCAATGGTGGAAGTATTCGGGTCTTGGTCTTGATGGGCAAGAAGAAACAAAGGTTTTTGAGGTAAATTGGCAAGTTTAATCTCTCTAGCTACCCCCATCATTTCCCCAGTATGTACATAAGTTTTGTGGGTAGTGGCAATCAGTACTGGCACTGGGGATATTTGTTGGATTAGTTGCACAAAAAGGTCAGGGCGATAATATTTTTGATAGCCGAGATTGCAGAATACTGTAACTGCACTAAAAAATCCCATTAACCAAATTAACATCACGGCTTTTTTCCCGTTTATCCCCCATTTACCTATGCTTTTTATGCCATTTTTCCCTTGTTCTCTTCCCATCAATTTCTTGGGAGGATGCCAACACACTGCCAGACTTGCCCCTAGTAAAATAACAATGGCGGGAAAGTAAACAAAGTTATAGCGAGCACCCCTGGTCAAGTCAATCCCCAAAAAGTACGTAAAAATAAAGAATAAAGCGATCGCACTGATAACGACTCCAGCAAACACCTGAATCATAATCCGGGTTTCTGGGTGCTGTAGTTGAATCTTGATCCCACGCAGCAAAATTGGTACTGCCCAAATAAAGAAAGTCAACATTACCAGTCCAGAAGGAATCACAACCAATAGCTGTGAAGATTCAACTGGCATCAGGGAAATCATTGCAATCAATGTTCCTAAAGCTTGAAAAATTGGGCTGAACCAATCTAGTCCGACGCGAGAACCTCGAATCCACTCGGTCAAATTATCACGATTTCTATTTTCTAAAAAGATTGGTAGCCAAATTAAACTCGCAACAATTGTACCTGTAGCAACGGCATAGATGCGCGGCCAGGGAGGAGAGAATAAAAGAGAAAATTTGCTCCTAGTCTGCAATTGATGCCAAGCAAGAAAAATCAAAACTACACCTTCTGTGCAGAGGGTGAGAGTGAAGAAGTAATGAGTAGCAACACCTAAAGCATTAATTCCTACCCAGAGAAGTGCTATCCAGATGGGTAAAAGTGTGCGGTTTTGAATATGACGGGTGGCAATTATTAAGCAGGTAAGGGAAACAGTTACCCATAAGGCTGCCAAACTGTATTGGCGTGCTTCTTGTGCTAAAAAGACGCCGTAGGGTGATACTGCCATCATGGCAGCAGCCAAGTGTCCCACTAATGGCGAACGAAACGCTAGCCTACCTAATATGTAAATACATGGAATAGAGGCAGCACCGATTATAGCTGGTAGCGATCGCGCAGCAAACAGCGATACTAATCCTCCTTCGCTGGGAAATAATTTCATCCACAAGTAAGCCAGCACAAAATACAGTGGTGGATGGTTATCTTGTGTAACTAAGTTATGAATGACATCACCAATACTAGCTGCTGGGTTTGGTTGCAGTGGTTGCAATAGGATATCAGGTGCGATCGCTTGATCTAAGGGTACTGATAAAAAAGTATTCCCCAAGCTAAACACCAGCGTAGAAAACTCATCAGTCCAAGGAGGCTTTGCAGTCAAGTTGGCTAGGCGCAAGTTGATGCCGATGATCAACCACATCAAGTTCAGCAATGGGTGAAGCCAGGAAGGAGGGAGACGAGTCTGCCAATGATGCCAATGCTTGTGTTGTAAGCCAGAGTTTGTATCTGCCAGAGACAGGAAATGGGTAGCATAGGCAGGTAGCAACGAGATAATTTTTCTGTAAAAATCAAATGCACCTTGAAAAAAAACTCTCATTGCTGGTCCTCACAGGAATGGATTTGTAGATTTGACGTTTGAGATTTAAGTTCGTTCTAAAGTCTAAAAACAAAAATCAAAATCTCAAATCCCTCGTTGTGATTATTTCACGTCGGTGACGCGCCAGCTAAGTTTCAAATTAATCCAAAAATTCCAGATGGTAGCAACTGCGATCGCTATCAACTTAGCTAAATACTGATTTATCCCCAAGACATTATAGAGAAAGTTAATTATTAGAGCTTGTAATATAACTCCTGCCAAACAGATCACACTGAACTTCAAGAATCGCTTAAAACGTTGATGCGGATCACGTTGCCTCCGAGAAATATCACCAAAAGTCCATAAATCATTCCATAGAAAATTATTTATGATTGCCACTCCGGCCGAAAGAATCGTACTGCGAGTTAAACCTAAATGAATCACGGTACGCAGCAAGTAAAACACCGTTAAATCTACAAACACACCACTAAAGCCAACCAACCCAAAGCGGAGGAATCGACCAACGGGGAAATTGACTTTTCTACTCAATCGTCCGACTCGCCCTGTGGAAAGCCGCAACCGCACTAAGTGGTGGATGTAATCTATATATTGCTTCCATGTAACTTTACTCTCACCCTCTTTGCGTTCGCAGAACACATACCCAACTTCGGCAACTTGGTCTACTTTTCCCCGCCCGATTACTTCTAGGAGAATTTTGTATCCGACTGGATTGAGTGTTGCATTGGCGATCGCACTCCGGCGTACCATAAAATAACCACTCATGGGGTCGGAAACTCTGCCCAGTACCCCTGGTAAAATCACTAAGCCTAACAACTGAGCGCCACGAGACAAGAAACGCCTGACAACACTCCAGCTACTTACACCGCCTCCTTCTACATGACGGCTGGCTACTGCTATATCTGCTCCCTGCTCAATACTACGCAACAGTTGCATCAGCACCTCTGGTGGATGCTGCAAATCTCCATCAATCACCCCCAACACACTCCCCGTAGCTGCTTGCCACCCACGAATCACTGCTGAGGACAGCCCCCGTTCCTGTTGGCGTCGCATCACCCGCAACTGTGGGTATTCTTTCGTCAAGGATTCTGCTACTTCCCAAGTTCGGTCTGGGCTATCATCGTCCACCACAATCAACTCATACTTTCCTGGAATAGATTCATCCAGTAACTGACTCAATATGCTAACCACATTCTTAATGTTGTCACGCTCTTTGTAAGTAGGAATTACTAGGGAAAGATGGGTAGATTCACTACTTGTACCCACACCGTTAGGGGGCAACTCTGAAATCTTTAGTGGGCCAGTTGGTACTGTTAACAGCGAGTTGGATGAGTTTGTCTTCATAATTTCACATTACAGAACGAGGATGTGTAAAGACCGAGGGAAATCAAGCCAAACATCTGCTGGCTTTCTTGACTAAACCTGGTTAGTCAAAATTTAATGAATACTTTTGTTACAGTTAGCTGTTCTGAAAAGTTTAGTAATTCCCGCACCTCAATTCAAAATATTTACCTAAACTTCATCTAAACTTTAAATTTTACCACTCGTTTTCATCGTACTATTTCAGTTTTTATGGAATCTTTTTATACAAAAAACTATTTAATACTGTACCATTAAGTCAGCTAAGTCAGCAAATATACAGTTTATCAAGACTATGTGAAGATTTTTTAGTATTTAGTAAGGCTAATATACCAATCCAAAATCATTAGTGAGAAAATAGAGAAATAAATATAAAGTAGTGATTGCGACTAAATGAAAAATGTAGTAGTGGGTGAAATCACTAAAAGACTCGCACTTTTGGGGCGCATGGCTTTGCGCCCCTACTGAGAGGTTATTTGAAAAGTGTTTACCCGTGATTTTAGGCACTTATTGATCTCCCCTAACCCACGCCAGTCGCTCATGGGGAGCCACTGCGTTGGGTGGGCAATCCCCGACTTGTACCCCTGGAAGCAAGCTACGCGCAGCATCTCACGCCACTTGCTACAACTTTTGTCACCACCAAGGGCGCAGGGCTGCCCCTTCTCACATTGCCAAAGCCTAATGCCTGCCGTAGGATGCCCGAACGCAAGAGCGTCTCCTGTCTAGAGAAGGGCTGTAGGGAGAAGCAAGTGGCGTAGATTTAGGGGGATCTAAAAGCTTTTGCTTTTCGCTTAGAGAACTTTTAAAACATCCTTTAAGACAGATGTGTTTCAACGCGCTTTGGTAGTGTCTGGTGGTCAGCATTTAAATAGACAGCAATATTCAGCCGCTTTTACAAGATGGTGCTACTTTAGACCAGTTGGGTTTACCGATAGACTGGTGATTGCAGATGAGGGGAGTGGGGAGTAGGGGGAGATAGAAAAGATGAGGGAGATGAGGGGAATAACCCATGCCCAATGCCTAATCCCTCTACTTAGTTCCTTTTTTACTCATAATACTGGATACTATATTCTGGGTTTTATTGCTGTTGGGGTGTTAATGTCTATTTCACATAAATATACTGTTATTGCTTTTGTTAGCCTGAGCATTGCTTTGTTCATTACTAGTTGCAACGGAAATAAAGTCTCCCAGTGCCAGCGACTGATTCGAGTTGTGAATGCTGGAACTTCTTTGATTGATAAAAATAAAGGAACGCAAGTGATCACCAGCTTACAACTGTCTAAAGATTTAGAATTTGTAACTAAATCCATTGGGGAACTGAAGTTAACAGACCCCAAGCTGAAAGAATTTCAAAGCAGTTTTGTCAAAATTTTTCAGAATCTCAGTGAAGCGATCGCCAAAGCAGCTAGGGCACTTGGTGCGACTAAAACAGCAGAAGCCTCGGCATCGGGTAGAGAAAAAATTGAAAAGGCAAGAGTCGAAATTGATTCAGCACTGACAGCAGCTACAACTGTTGGCAAGCAGTCCGATACCTTAGTGAATGAAATGAATAAGTATTGTAGCCAGCCAGAATAATCCAATTTGGTGAATTCGTTAGTTCTGAAGGGATTACACGATTATTTTAGGTCTCTTGGCAAAAGCTTTAGGATGCTTCTGGAACTCGAGTTGGGCAAAAGAAAATCAATCTAATAGCCAGGACAAGGGCAACATTCCCATAAAAAAAGTCCACAGTCAGTTATTGTGCGGCGTTTTTGTGGCTGAGACTTTCTTTCTGTGGTAAATTTTACCCTAATGATTTTTCTGGCTATACTATTGATTTAAGCTGATTGATTGATAAATTTCATCCCCCAATATGAAAGATATAAAAACTCGAAATTTCATACATATATCATATCAGTGTGCATTTTCTTTCAAATGACACAAAAGCCTTGTCTGGTCTTGGAGGAAATAAATTTCCTGGGGGTACAAAAATTTCATCAGTCAATCACTGAGGTTAATACTAACACTACAGAGTGAATCTAGATCAATCAAACGTCTTCTGAGTTAGCACCTATGAAAGAAGAATTGATAGCCAGAGTTGTGCAGGTCTTGCGAATTAATATGAGTTGGATGACTTGGAATTTATTTCTGGCTTTTATACCTTTAGCTTTGAGTGTGTGGCTATTTCGCATCAAGCGTGGTGGCACTTGGCT
This sequence comes from Nostoc sp., assembly GCF_036919675.1. Lineage (GTDB taxonomy): Bacteria > Cyanobacteriota > Cyanobacteriia > Cyanobacteriales > Nostocaceae > Nostoc. Next base: position 131,788 of record NZ_JBALCP010000060.1, on the reverse strand, counting down.
TTGGTGGCTGGGATTCTTAGTTTTCTACGCTTTCTTACCGAATGCACCGTATTTGTTGACTGATGTAATTCACTTGATAGACGATATCCGCACAATTCAATCGATTTGGATGATTACTTTGGTACTCATTCCTGTGTATTTGTTAGTAATTTTAGGTGGATTTGAAGCTTATGTAATTTCGTTAATTAATTGGGGTTACTATTTACATCGCATTGACAAAAGCCAATGGATTTGGCGCTTTGAGTTGATCACACATTTTCTCTGCGCTGTTGGTGTTTATTGGGGGCGATTTTTGCGTTTCAACAGTTGGGATTTTATTACTCAACCCGATGCTGTACTAACCAAAGGAGTAGAAGAAATTCTTGGGAAACAGCCCCTAGTAATTATTGCTATCACCTTTGTGGTACTAGCCGGTTTGTACTGGATTATGAAACGAGTAACTTTAGGTCTTAGCCAACCAGATAGTAAAATAGGGATAAACTCAGGACGCGCAAACTCTAACACGCCAAATGTTTGATGTTCGTGGCAATTTGGGCTTTGAGATTTGGGGTTTTAATTAGTAATTCTCCTGAGAAATATTTCCTGTTAAAAGAAAGATGCAACTAAACCATTTTTGAGGTGAAATAAACTTAGAAACAAACGGTTGGACTTCAACCGCCACCATCTGAGAATAACGTCCTATCAGATCATTGAATATCGATGGTCTGGTCTGATGTATGTGATCACGTTGATAGGAGGGGATATGAAATTAATCTCTAGAGAGGAAATAAAGACATTAATAGAGCAGCCAAAATGAAATTGTGTTTCAATTTATATGCCAACGCACCCAGCGGGACCAGAAATGCGACAAGATCCAATTCGCTTTAAAAATTTGGTCAAGGAAGCGGAGACTCGTTTAATTGATGCGGGTTTGGAACAGAAAGAAGCGATCGCATTGTTGGAAAAATCCCATGAAATTGATACCCAAGAGTTTTGGGAGCAAATGGGAGAGCAAGGGCTAGCGATTTTTATTTCTGAAAATATTTTTCGCTATTATACCCTGCCAATTGATTTTCAAGAATTGGTCGTGGTTACAGACCGATTTCACATCAAGCCACTGCTGCCAATTTTAAATGGCAATGGTCGTTTCTATATGCTGGCTTTGAGCCAAAAAGCTGTCAGGTTCTTTGAAGGAACACGCTACAGCGTCAATGAGGTGGAAGTAGAAAATCTCCCTAAAAGTCTAGATGAAGCTCTGCAAAAAGACGATACTGCCAAAGAGGGTCAGTTCCGCATCGCAACATCAAAAGGGGGAACCGCCAATTCTTTTTCACAGCCGGGTACGTTTCACGGGCAAGGAAGCCCCGACAGGGATAAACACCAAGAAGACATAGTACAATTCTTTCAGATCATTGATGGCGCATTGCACGAAAAACTGCGAGAGCAAAAAGCCCCTTTGGTACTGGCTGGGGTAGAGTATCTCTTGCCCCTGTATAAACAGGCAAATACTTACCAGCATTTGATGGATGAAGCTATCACTGGTAATCCAGAAATTCTCAGCGCCCAAGAGTTACATAATCAAACTTGGCCAATTGTCGAGGCTGATTTTCAGAAGTCCCAGCAAGGATTTTTGGAACAATTTCACGAATTGTTTGGTGGTGATACTGGTAAGGCATCTAACAACCTCCAAGAAATTGTCTCAGCAGCTTATTACCAACGAGTAGATTCATTACTAGTTGCAGTTGGTCAGCAACAGTGGGGTTTATTCGATCCAACCTCAGAAACAGTTTATTTGCACCCAGAAAAAGAGACTGGTGATGAGGATTTGTTAGATTTTGTTGCTGTTCATACCTTATTAAACCGTGGCACGGTTTATGCTGTTCCCCCAGAACAGATTCCATATAGCATACCTGTTGCGGCAATTTACCGATATTGAACATTTTGGCGGTGTTATATAAAGTTGAATCTGCTATAGCAGTTTTAAATGAGTTGTCAGAAAATTCACCTTTGGCTAAAGCCGTCCCCATTATGAAGCTACGGTGTACGCACAAGTTAAAAAAAGCTCAATTTCCCATTGTTCTCTCGTTCCTATGCGGAGCATAGGAATGGCTGATTAGGGGCTGCTGCCTCAAGTTAGATATTGAGTCAGAGCCTCAATGAATGCATTCCCATGCAGAGCATGGAAACGAGGAAAATGTGTATTGAGATCCCTTATATCAGTACTTGTTGCAACATGCAAAGATAAACTGTTACGCTTTTAGGTGCGTTACCTCGTTCGGGGTAACACACCTAAAAGCGTGACACAGCTAATTTATTGTATTACCAATGGACAGGTAAGATGCCCATACCACAAGAAAATTTAGCTTTTATACTTGAATTTATTACAATTATTTTAGTTGTGTTGCACTACTACAGCCTAATCTCTAACTCCGAGCTATATTTGCTTGGCATTATTGATTAAGTATACTCTTAAAAGATTCGATTTGTTTCACATTCAAAGCAATCTGTGTCTCTAGTTCCTGAATCTTTTTCTCTATTTTTTGCCTTAAATCATCATTTTTCGGGTCTTTAACCGTCTGCTCTTGGGCAACCCCATTATTAGGATAGTAAAACAAACCACTATTATCGCGGCAAATATTTTTAAGCGTGAAGGCATTATTAGCTGTCTGTTCAGGAAGCCCTGTCTCTAGGGCTAACTGTTTAGCCGTGGATCGCCTTTCTGGATACTGTTTCATGTGTGTAACCAGTTTACTCGTGTTTGAGTTGGGCTTTTTAGGAGACTTGATTTGTGCTACCATTATCTCATTTTTTATAATTTTGTTTAGCTTTACTAATCTAGATTAGTAAGGCTTTTTTCTATATTAACACCTAATTTTAGTAAGTTAATCTAGTGTAGTTAATTTATGTAGAAGATTTAATAACTATTAGAGTTAATCCGGCTCTTGCCAAACGCTTGGCATACCTGTGCAAATGCCTCTCTCAGCGCTCCTATCACTGATAGGTTAAAGCTACAGAGCTTTTGCCAATAAACACTGAAAATCGGGTTAGTCATGTCCTCACTTCAACAGATGGCTGTCACGCCTAGAATCATTGAATTACTCCTAACTAATGAAGTTTTCGTCGTGCTGCTGCTAAAATTAAGCGTTGTTCAGCACGAGCGATCGCCTGATATGTTCGCTCGACTGCTTCCGGTTCAACGGAAATGGAAGTTATGCCCCATTCCACTAACTTATCAATAATTTCTGGATAAAGGGCTGGTGCTTGACCGCAAATTGAACAAGGTATCCCAGCACTTTTAGCCATTTGAATCAGTTGAGCGATCGCCCTCATAACTGCCGGATGAAGTTCATTAAATACTTTTGCTAACTGTCCTTGTTCTCGATCCACTCCTAGCAGTAATTGGGTTAGGTCGTTTGTACCAATAGAAATTCCAGCTGCACCTGCTTTGACATATTCTGGCAGTAAAAACAGTACACTTGGCACTTCTGCCATCATCCACAATTGAAACTGTGACACCTCAGTTAAAAGAGCTTGCTCAACTTTGCGACGGCAAAAGACAAACTCTTCTACAGTCCGAACAAAAGGCAACAGTAGATTGACATTGCTGTAGCCAGCTTGCTGTACACTCGCTAAAGCTTTCAGTTCTAACTCAAATACTGCGGGATTTCGTAAATAGCTGAAGGTGCCACGTTCACCTAACATCGACTGGGGTGAAGATTGTAAATTATCATTCAATGAAGGGAAATCCTGCGATCGCCAATCTAAAGAACGATAAAAAACTGGTCTTGGTGCAAAAGCACGGGCAAACTGCATAATCTGCTCAGACCATAGCTCTAACAATTCTGCCTGACGCCCGCCTAAAATCCAACTATTGGGATGTTGCCCAGACAAGATATTTAGTACCATTAATTCTGAGCGCAACAATCCCACCCCATCTACAGGAAAACTTTGCACTTGTTTTATTAAAATCGACTGACTCAAGTTAACCAGCAGTTGGGTAGCAATCATAGGTAGATGAGAAGTAAGAGGAAGATGGGGTGTTTTGGGGTTGGGGTGATTTGGGGAAATAAAATTTTCTCCTCTCAGTCTCCCACTTTCCTCCTCTCTACCTCTTTCCATCTCCTCCTTTGAGTTTCCTTTGATCCGATAAACTTCTCCTCTGTCGCCATCGAGCAGCAGTCGTTCGCCAGTTTGGATTAAGCTTGTAGCAGATGTTGCGTTCACTACTGCTGCGATACTTAATTCTCTAGCAAGAATTGCAGCGTGGCTGGTTAATCCGCCTTGTTCGGTAATAATACCAGCAACTTGTTGCAGTAATGGTAGCCAATCAGGTGCGATCGTTGGTATTACTAAAATTACTCCCTCAGGTAGTTGTTCAGGTTTGTGTTGCGGATTGGTAATTACTAGGGCATTCGCCACAACCCGTCCCCCTGCCGCCCCTAGTCCCCTAATGAAGTGTCCGTGGGGAATTACAGATTGGGGAGAACTAACTTGTGTTATGTAGAGCTTGCCAGATGTAATTTGTTGAGCGATAGTCCATTTGATGGTAAAAGTTTTACCTAGTTCACTTACCAGTTGAGTTCCCAAAGCAATTATTTGTTGTAAGTATTCTTCTTGTAAAGCGTACTGTTTTTGTTGGGCTGACTGAATTACGTAGCTACTTAGACAAGTGTGATCTGGCGTTAACACTGAGTTCGGCACGGGTTGCAAAAAAGCTTCAGGGGCTGGATCATCAACACCATAAGCCAGCATTTTATTGCCCAGATGTTGCTCAAGCACAACCCCAGTTGCCTGTTGAACGTAGTAAACATCTGGCTGGACTTCGCCAAGAGAGATCGCAACTCCTAATCCCCAAGTAGCTTCAATTTCCCACCCAGAGGAGTTGGCTCTAAGCAAGCCACTGGCGATCGCATTCTCAACTGGTTGAACCAAAACTGCTAAACTGATTTGTTGCAGGTTAATTCCTGAGTGCTGCCAATATAGTAGACTTCTAGCACGAAATATCTGGCTCCAGGTACGCTTTAATGCAAAAGCGATCGCTTCGGGTTCGCACTGGCAAAACACCGACTCCAGCAAACCAGATATATTCTTTAGACCTGGGGTAGCAGTCGATACTGCCAAGGTAGGTCGAAGAATCAAACAGCCAGTTTGCCATTCTCTAGCTGCTTGGAAAATTGTACTCACCCACTGTTGTGGCACAGTCGCAGTGAGGATTTCTTGGCGCAAGCGACCAGCCACCTGCTGAAGTTGACGCCAATTAGTGACATCCAGGTGTAACGAAGAATGGGGTAAGTCAGCCACTAATGACTCTGAACTATTGAGATTTTCGAGAAATTGTCGCAGAAATTCTGCCGAAACGACAAAACCAGGCACCACAGGATAGCCACGCTGGATAATTTTGCTCAAGTAAAACGCTTTGTCACCTACTTTAGCGCGGTCTTGTAGTTTAATTTGGTCTAGCCAGTAGAGTTTGTCCACTCAATTTGTTAGTGTCAGTTGTCTATTTGTAATCACAGCCATTCCCTCTTGGTACATTATCAGCCGTAAATCCATTGACTACTTACTAGCAAGAGTTTCCAGCATTTACGTATAATTTGCCGATCTTATTAGTGGTTAATTGCTAGTTACACAATGTATTACTGTAATTCAACTCCTTTGTAAATCAAATTTTTTCCTTCATTTCGCCTCTTTTCGCTGAAACCGGGGGTTTAGTTGTTTGATCGAGTTGTAGATGGCGGTATCTAATTATTGAGTGTATGAGTTAAATCTAGCAATTTGAGGTAGAATTTTATGGCTCAGTCATTTTAAATAGTTCAAAACCTATTTAATAAACTGATAAATTCATGTCGGTTGACCAGATTATGATCATTGTCATAATTTAAGAATGCAAACCTTCATTTATTATTGACAAAAATAATATCTTATTGTTAAATAATATTAACAATGGAAGATATTAATTTGCACCTAACAAAGTATTCCTAAATTGATAGAATCCAAATATTATATAGGCTTTTAAATTACACCCGTTGAATTAGACCCCATCAATAAAAGATAAAATATTTTTGCACTATTTTTGTAAAAATATTACTAATTAACCTAATACAGTTTGAGGGAAGTCTGCCTACCTTTAACAAGGGATTTTGCTGCAAGTCTTGTTAATTGAGATGGTAGCTGGATTTTTGCCGTGCTGTACTAATATTTATTATATAAATAAAATTCTCTATACCAGACTAAGCATTGCCAAACACTTACTACCTTGCAACTAATGATTGGCTAAATATCAGCCTCAGGCTATGCCTTGCCTTACTTATTGGAGCAATTATCGGCTTAGAACGCCAAATTAAGCGCAAACCAGCGGGTTTAAGAACTCATATGCTCGTGAGTTTAGGTTCAGCCATGTTTACTCTCATAATTATCCAAACAGGTGGGTCACAGTCCAGTCCTGATGCACTCAGCCGCGTGATTCAAGGGATTGCAGCCGGTGTAGGATTTCTTGGTGCTGGAGAAATTGTCCGCCAATCTTCCCAAAAATCACAGCAACCTGAAATTCACGGACTCACCTCAGCAGCGGCTATTTGGGTTTCGGCTGCTTTGGGAATTGCTGCTGGCTGTGGTTTGTGGCAGTTAGGATTAATTGGTGCTCTGCTGACTTTTCTGGTTCTCAAAGTTTTTAAAAGGTTAGAAAAACATCCATAGTCTATCAATGTCTAAGTCTTATATCAGTCAAAAACGCCCAAAATATAGACTATAGCGGTTCTCGTTTGGATGCATTACAGTCTGACCTCACTTCCATTCCTCTCTCCTAAAAAGAGGAGCCACTGCGCCCTTGCGCTCTGCCGACTTGTCCCTTGCGCGTCTCCCCTTCTCCCAAAGGGCTACGGTGTACACATAAGTCTGAAAATAGCTGAAGAAGACAGGTTTTACCCCACCCTAACCCTCCCCGATGTATTGGGGAGGGAACTGGATTTCCGGCTTCCCCCCGATGTATTGGGGGGATTGAGGGGGTAATTTAACTTGTGTGTACACCGTAGCTTGTGAAGGGGAGGGAACCGGAAATCTCATTTCCCCCCTTTATAAGGGGGGATTAAGGGGGGTGATACGACTTATGTGTACACCGTAGCCCAAAGGGAGAGGCTAGCGCTAAGGGAGAAGCACGTGGCATCAGAGGCTTTGAGGCTTACTCCTCAACGCTACAAGGGTTGGGGCTGTTCTTGTTAGGTCTGGATTTCATGCAATTGAGAATCGCTATAGATAAAGGTTATGAGACTTGCCAACGCCTAACTTGTGAGAAATACGAGCTAAGTAAGGATTGTTTGTATTAAGCTGAAGTGCAACGATGAATCTTCTTGAATCTGTAGTTATTAGATTTTAGAATATTAAATAATTTGGTGTTGCTGAGTAAAAAGATGAATTTGCATAACAGGTTTTCAACCAGAATTATTAGACCTGTGGGATTATTTCTCCTGCTTTCACAAAAAGAATTTGGGAGGACTTCAACCACTGGGAATCAAAAGAACCCAAATGAGTGGTAGTAATCAGCGTCTGAAAGCGGTCTTGAATAGCATCAAGCAATTGATTTTGGCGGGACAGATCGAGTTCGGCAAGAACATCATCAAGTAATAGCAGCGGTGGCTCTTTGACGACTTCTTCAATTAATTGTAATTCTGCTAATTTTAAGGCTAGAACCAGCGTTCGTTGTTGACCTTGAGAACCGTATTGACGAGCGGGTGTCTGATTAATAGTTAATTCTACTTCGTCTCGATGGGGGCCGACGAGAGTAGTGCCTTGGTGCATTTCAGCGATCGCTCGCTGCTGAATTTTTGCTAAAAAAGCTTGCTGCACTTCTTCTGGATGGTTATCCTCTAAAGGAATATTAGGCACATACTTGATTTGTAAAACTTCTGTACTACCGCTGATACTGGCGTGGCAAGCACTAGCAATGGGAGCTAATCTTTGTATAGCGCGATCACGTCGTCTAATTACCCGTGTCCCTGTGGTGGCTAACTGTGCATCCCATACCGCCAGTTCTGAATCCTGATTGCTAGGTGCTGAGTCTTGAGTTTTTTTTAAAAAAGCATTGCGCTGGCGTAACACATGATTATACTGCTGCAAAATGTGAGCATAAACTGGTTCGAGTTGAATTAAGAGTGTATCTAACCAGTTGCGGCGACCTTCTGGGCCGCCGCGTACTAGTTCTAAATCCAGGCTGGAAAATTGGACTGCATTCAGAACGCCGAGAAAATCCATTTGACGGCGGATAGATTCACCATTGAGAGCAACGCTACGGCGACCGTTGCGGCGTAAGGTTAAGGTAAGGTCACTCACACCTGTTTGTCGCTCAAGAGTAGCATTAATTTGAGCTATAGCTTCCCCTTCTTGAACTAAATCGCGATCGCGGGTCATTCGGTGCGATCGCAATGTCGCCAGCAACTCCACCGCCTCCAACAAATTCGACTTTCCCTGAGCGTTATTACCTACCAAAATTGTTTTGGCAGCATTAAACTCAACCTTTTGGTCTTGGTAATTGCGAAATTGTCGGAGGTTTAGAGTTTTGAGGTACATAAGTGCGATTTTGGATTTTGGACTTCGGCTTACCTCGACTCCTTTCGGCTACGCTCAGGGCGAGTCGCTCAGTACAAGTCGCTCAGTCGAACGATTTTAGATTTTGGATTAAAGATAAATCTAAAATCTAAAATCTCTTTTTTAGACAGCCTTCTTGCCCATAATCCGCAAAAATATCTTCTCCAATTCAATCCACACAAACATTAAGGCGCTGAAGCCAATACAAACCCCTAATTCCTGCATATTCAGGTAGTGAGTACCAAAGAAATCTCGCAGGGGCGGGACGTAAACTAGCATCAGTTGCAAAATCGTGGTTACAACAACAGCCGCTAGTACAAATATATTGGAAAAGGGATTCATCTCAATAGTCAATCGGTTGTTGGAGCGAATAGCGATCGCATGACCCATTTGGGCGATACACAAGGTAGTAAATACCATTGTCTTCCAAGTATCGCGATCGCCCTGATACCCAGCAGCATGGGTATGTTGATAAGCCCACCACATCAAGGCAATGGTGATAATGGCAAATATTATACCAATGCGAATTATGTAAGAACCCAATCCCCTAGCGAAAATACTTTCGCGGGGACTAAAAGGTGGACGTTGCATCACATCCGGTTCTGGAGGTTCCACAGCTAATGCCAAGGCTGGTAAACCGTCTGTTACCAAGTTCATCCACAGAATTTGTAAGGGAGTAAGGGGAACGCCTCCCAAACCAATTAAGGGTGCAGCTGCAATTGTGAGAACTTCGCCAATGTTACTGCCGAGGATGTATTTAATAAAGCGGCGGATATTGGTGTAAACAACTCTGCCTTCCCTGGTGGCGCTGACAATGGTGGCGAAGTTGTCATCAAGTAACACCATGTCGCTGGCTTCTTTGCTGACATCAGTGCCAGTGATGCCCATTGCAATACCGATGTCAGCTTGTTTGAGGGCTGGAGCATCGTTGACACCATCGCCTGTCATTGCTACAAATCGGCCCCGGCGTTGCAATGCTTGAACAATTCGCAGTTTGTGTTCTGGAGAAACCCTAGCATAGATGCTTACCAGGTCAACATTTTGCTCTAATTCCTGGTCAGTCATTCGCTGCAACTCTTGACCTGTGAGGAGGCGATCACTTTCTTGGGCTATTCCCAAATCGGTAGCGATCGCTCGTGCTGTTAACTGGTGGTCACCAGTGATCATCACTGGGCGAATGCCTGCGTCCCGACACTCTTGGACTGCTAACCTCACCTCTGGGCGTGGCGCATCTAGCATTCCCACTAATCCTAGCCACACCAAGTCTTGCTCAAATACTTCATCTGAACCTTCCGGTGGGATCTGTGCCAGGGGTTTGTAGGCAAAACCTAGCACCCGCAAACCTTTACTCGCCATTTGGTCATTTTCTACCAAAATTTTCTGGCGTTGTTTTTCGGTCAAGGGGGCTGTATGATTGCCCAAATGAATCTGAGTGGAACGTCCCAAGGTTAACTCTGGAGAACCTTTGGTAAACATTAAGTAAGGTTCAGATTGGAGAAAACCAGCGATGGCTGGGTCAACACCTCTCGAAGACGCTTCACCTGTGGCAACTTCCTGCACCTGAGAAATCACGCTCATCCGCTTGCGTTCCGAGGAAAAGGGAAACTCCGCAACGCGAGTTAATTTACTGCTCCACTGGTCTTTTTCAATTCCCACTTTTCCCGCCAGTGTTAACAATGCCCCCTCTGTCGGATCTCCCAAAATCGCCCATTCCCCTTGTTCTTTTTGCAACACCGAATCATTACAAACGGCACAGACGACTGATAACGCTGAGATTTCTGGCGACTCCTCTGGGGAAATTTTTTGACCATCTAACTGGAAATCCCCTATGGGAGCATAACCTTCTCCAGTGACGCGAAAGGTTTTGTCGTTAGTGGAAACCGATTGCACCACCATTTTATTTTGAGTCAGGGTACCGGTTTTATCAGAACAGATGGTAGTTACAGAACCCAATGTTTCCACTGCTGGCAATTTGCGAATTAAGGCATTCTGGCGCACCATTCGCTGAGTTCCCAGTGCCAAGGTAACGGTAATTACGGCAGGTAAACCTTCTGGCACTACAGCAACAGCCATACTCAAGGAAACTTCCAAGAGTTCTTGGATGTTTTTAAAACCTCCGTCCTGGATCACACCGCCAGCGACGACGATCGCCACGAGAATCAAAGAACCTGTAACCAGGACGTTGCCCAGTTGAGTCATCCGCTGCTGTAACGGTGTAGGTTCACTTTCCACCGACTGCAACATCGTGGCAATTTTGCCTAGTTCTGTTGTCATTCCGGTGTTAGTCACCAGAACCTTGCCTCGTCCTTGGACTACTTCAGTTCCTTGAAAGACAATATTTAGGCGATCGCCTAAATCTGTTTCTTCGGGCAATTTTAATGTTGCCTGTTTATTCACCGCTTCGGCTTCACCAGTCAATGCCGACTCACGTACTTGTAAATTAGACTCTTCTATCAAGCGTCCATCTGCGGCTATCTGCATCCCAGCTTCCAGCTGCATTACATCCCCTGGCACTAGTTCCTTAGCTGCTATCTCCACCAGTCTAGCGTCGCGGAAGACCCGCACTAAGGGAGAGGTCATTTTTTTCAAGGCTGCCAGGGCTTTTTCGGCACGGCTTTCTTGGACGTAGCCGAGTATGCCATTGAGGATGACAATTGCTAAAATAGCGATCGTATCTTTAAATGGCACTTCACCAGGCTTCAAATTGCCCGACTGCAAACGCATCAGGTCTAAAAACCCAGAAATCAGAGCTACGCCAATCAGCATCAACAACATAATGTTCTTGAACTGATCCAGCAGAATTTCCCAAGCACTACGGCCAGCAGTTTCTTCTAATTCGTTGGGGCCGTATTGTTGCAACCTCTGTTGAATATCTTGGGATGTTAAGCCACTGTCTGCGTTACTATCGAGCAGGTCTAGCGCTTTATTAACTTCTAAACTATGCCAAACGGCGGCACCTTCAGGCAGAGAATTAGCAGACATCGTGTAGGTCACAGGAAATGGTTACAAAATTCGATCATAATTTAGTGATGGCAGGAATTCCATCTTCTAAAGTTACATTAAGGCGATCGCCCAGTTGCATGAGTGGATCTGTAATTCTTAAACATTTGTAAATTTCTTCTTTTTTCAGATAGTATTATTTCTCACGAAAGAGTTTTTCGGAAAACTTTGTACCGATAATTATGAGTAATAGAGCTTGGAAGCTTTGTTACATAGCATATGCCACAATTAATTTGAGGCTGCCATTTTTAATTTACATCTGCTCAATAGCCAAAGTGCATGGCACGATTGCATTTCTTCTCTACGATCCGCTATGCGAACATTTTGAATTTTGCCCAAAGTTGAGCCAATCGCTTGCGTATTTACCCCCGCTCAAGCGAACTGGTGTGCTAGTAAGGTTTCCTCAGCTAGCAAACTTTTCCAGCCGAATTTTTAATTTTGAATTGCTTCGGCGTGCTAAATCATTCAATAAATATGCTTAATATTAGTTTCACACCCCCCACTGTGACCGCAAGCCAGATGTTTGGGCAAAAAACAATTCGACCGCTTACTGCTGCTACCCTGTGTGGCATTACTTTCATTAAAGACAGACTGATTGCCATTGACAGTATTAAAGGGCATCTACTGGAGATTGATCCCACCTCTGACAACAGCAAAATTCTCAATCCCCATCAAGTTAAAGAATTTACCGATGTCACTGGTCTGGCGGCGTGGGAAGATACCCTCTGGGTGAGCCGAGAAAATAGTGTTTACTTGTGCAAGCTCAATGCTTTGGATCTAGAACATTTTGTGACATTGCCTTATGAGGCTGATGGCGTTGCTGTTTGGGAAACAACAGTTTATGTCAGCTGCCAAAGACTAGGCTACATTCTGATTTTTGACCGCCAAACGCGAAAAGAAATTACCAGATTTTATGCCCCTGGAGTTGGGATAGAGAATTTAGCAGTGAGTCAGGAAATGCTGTGGATTTGCGATCGCACCGAACAATCAGTTTACGCGATGGACAGGGCAACGGGAGAACTTCAATTCAGTGTCCTGACACCCTTTGAATCTCCCACAGGCATCGCAATCCATAAAAATGGCGAAACAGGCAAAGAAAGTATTTATGTCGCTTACGCCTCAGAGGAGCCTTATATCCGGGACAACCCAAATGCTGATCCGAGTCATGAGCTAACGTTCCGCGATCGCACTTTTATTCATCCCCTGTATTATGATTACCAGCCAGATAAGCGTTACGCCCTCTCTAATGGCTATCTGATTGAAATGTCGTATGCTGAGGAAATTGCACCCTTAGACGAGGTTTATTTACCTGATGTGGAATGGCGCATCGCCCTACCCTCGGAAACTGAGCGTCAAAAGGTGAAACACGTTGAACCCATTGGTATACCCTTTACCGAAGATGTGGTAGAGGGGCAACGTGTAGCAGTCTTTAAATTTGATTCTCTTACTCCAGGAGAACGGCATGTATTTGGCTGGAAAGCCCTTTTGGAAGTTCGAGGGATTAAGTATCGCATCACACCCAGAGATGTGGAAGATATACCAAAAGTGTCCCCAGAATTACAAACACGCTACCTAGTGGATGACGACGATTTAGCAATGGATACTACCATTGTTCGCCGTGCCGCCAGAGAAGCTATTGGTTCTGAAACCAATGTGCTGCGGAAAATGCACAGCATCCGCAACTACGTCTATGATCAATTATCTTACGGTATTAAACCTTACATTGACGCGCCAGATACAGTTTTAGAACGGGGCGTTGGTTCCTGTGGCGAATATGTCGGCGTCTTACTTGCCCTATCCCGTTTAAATGGCATCCCTTGTCGGACTGTAGGTAGGTATAAATGTCCTCCCCATAGTGACTTACAAGGTGTGCCGCTACAACCCGACTTTAATCATGTTTGGCTGGAGTTCTACGTCCCGAATTTTGGCTGGTTGCCAATGGAATCAAATCCTGACGATGTGGCTGAAGGTGGGCCTTATCCGACGCGCTTTTTTATGGGCTTATGCTGGTATCACATTGAAATTGGCAAAGGCATCACCTTTGAAACTGTGACAAGCAAAGGTGCGCGCCTAACCAAAGAAGATATCCCCATTGGTGATTTGGCGATAAATCATATTCGGTTCACAATTCTTAAAGAATTACCGCCCTTTTGAATTTGGGTATTGGAAAAAGAACCCTAAGAAAGTGAGTAGGGTGTGTTATGCCGTAGGCTAACGCACCTTAATCCTCTCTGCTTAACCTACTATTTTCATCTACTTCTGAACTCTTGTTACTATTCAAGTATTCTTCAAACAATTCAAAAAATTTCTGTAGTGCTTCATGCTCATCTACAGAATAGAAAAGAATTATTTTAGACCATGACTGACCTGACTTAATTCCATATTTTTCTTGAACCCATGATTGAAAACCTTCAAATTCTCTTTCTGGCTCAGTTGGAGGTACGCCAACTTCTCTTCGAGCCAGACTATATCCCCGCAAAACCATATCAAGCTTAGTAATTGAGCTAGTACCTAAGAACATACCTGGTCTCTTCTTTATGCCCTTTAAAATCTCGTTATAAATATCAAACTGACGAAACCTCAAATCCTGACGAAGCCTTAAAACGTCTTCATTTTCTGGAATTTTTGAATCATCTTTCTGTTTTAGGAACTTTTCAAATAGTTCAAAAAAGCTATAGAAAGCATTTCTCTCACTACCACAAATAAACAAAATTATCCCAGCCCATGATTGTGAAACTTTAGTTTTGGCTCTTTCTTGCATCCACTCGTTAAATCCCTCGGTTACATAGCCTTCTTGAGTAAATCCTAAGTGGCTTAAACTACTTAAATAACCATTCAATAATGAATAAAGACAAGTAATTGATGGTTTGTCTATGTACATAACCGGATTATCTTTAATCTCTTGAAGAAGTCTAAAAAAATTACTCATATTGATTACCTACGCTTAAATTTAGAATAAGTATCCTGATTGTCGAAAACTTGCTCCGCTATATTCTTTACTATAAAATGTGAGATTATTCATCCACTGCTGTGCTGGAACCCCATCAGGGTGGTGGTTATCAAAAACTATCTCTTCTCCATTGATTCTAATCGCAATGCCTTCATGATGACCATTAATTGAGATAGCATCTGAGCTTGCTGGAAGACTATCATCCATAATAAAATCATCCTCTCTGACTTGTCTTGTCGTATCAAGTGTGACACGCCTTCCATGAATACTTTGCTCTTTCAAGTAAGCCTCTATTTGATCAGCGCATTCAACACATTTTAAATTTTCATCTGGTTTGTAGCTGTTTATAATATCGCGGATGTCTTGAAGAACTTCAGGAGTAACTTTTCCTGACTGATCGGGCGCACTGCTTGCGAATGGAACATTAGGATTGTACGGTTCTGGATCATTCGTATTTACTATTCCGTCATTATCATTGTCTAAGTCAATTGAATCTGGAATGCCATCTTTATCAAAATCAGGAATTCCAGGAAAAGTAAAAAATCCAGACTCCTTTCTCAACAAACGCTCATCTGCGGGCGTATTAGGGTCGTCTGTCTCTTGCCCTGGAATTACAATTGTAGGAGCATGAATCTTATCTCCAGGATTTAATATGCCTCCTGCTGGCATTGAACTAATTAAACCTTGCCAATCAGAGGATGTCAGGGAATTAACAGCTTGATTCCGTAAATATTGGCTCCAATTCTTCCACTGGGTTGGATCACCTTCAATAGCAACCTGACCAACACATCCTGGAACGGGAGAGAAGTCAACAAGTAAAAGATATGGGTTAGTAAAGTACCCTAAACCAGAAGCATAATTAGGAGAGGCAGTACAGTTAGGAGTTATCCACTTTCCATAAAGATAATAGCTCCCATCAGACTGCTGAGTAAAAGTTATTGTATTAGGAAACCAAGCAGTACCTGTGGGGCCACCTTTCCCACCACAAGCAACAATATCAGCGTGAGACTCACAATACCTTTCCTTAGCCTTTTCCTGAGCCTTCTGATTTTGACCCTTGTTCCAAATATAATAAGCCGCAACGCCAGGTAGGCGCATATCCCCAACAACTGTAGTCCCAGCAACAGCTTCCACAGAAGAAGTAGTAGCTCCTGTAGCTGTAGTTGTGCTAATTGCTGTTGTTCCGGCAGCCTCCGCAGTAGGGGCAGCAATAGTAGGAGATAATTCCAAGCCTATAGCCGCAGCACATTCAGGTTGAACAGCACAAGCATCTAGAGACGACAGCAATGCATAGGCAGGTTGAGGTAAAATCCCTTTAAATATTAAAAGTAAAAGAAAAGTCCAAATTCCAACTGATTTAGAAACAAATTTATTTATCATTAATCGCATTAGTCTTAACCCCTGACAACCCAAAAAAAAATCGGTGTAGTTCATATCTAGGTTGTCTGATAGGAGTGATAAGCGAGAATAGTAAAAGTACGATAACTTAGCAGCTATTTTTTGAAGATTGAACCAAGATAAAGAGGTAAAACAATTAGCTATTAACTCTTAAACTGGGCAGGGGATATGATTGAGGCTGCTTAAAATCTGCAAAATCACAGATTGAGTTAAATGGGCAAAAGCGGCAGTGAGAGCCAGGATTGGGAGGGAAAATTTTACTGAAATTAGTAGTCTCTTCCTGATACTTTTGCAAATCGTGCTGGTGCTTGTGGGCAACATTAGCTAACTCGAATTTTAAGGATTCTAATTCACTATTATTGATGCTAATTAACTCTGACTTTTTAGATATTTCTAAATTATAAAATGATGCAACCGCTTCCCGTCCTGGATAAAGATAACGAGCAGCTAATAAATAAACTAATGCCTGTCGTCGGTCAAAAGCCGACTTCCCAGTTTTGAAATCTAAAATATGTAAAGTGCGATCAGATTCAATGAAAACGCAGTCCATAGCCGCATATAAGCGAAAGCAATAATCTTCTTGTTCAATTACTATCGGTTTAGGAAAGCCTTCATCGCCCGGAGTTAATTGGATAATATCTTTATCCAAAAGCAACGGAGCATCGTGATATTTTTTTAAAATTTGCAGGACGCGTTGCTGGACTTGATTGCTTGAGTTGCCTAATTTCAGTAACTGTGCAACTCTTTCTACACCATCTGCTTGCTTCAACAGATGCCTGTGATGATGAAACTCATAAACACCTTTTTGGGCGAGTATCCCAATCCGCTGGGGTGCGGTGGCTTGCGCTAACAGCGCTTTGACCTGTGGTTCGTGTTGCCGTGCTTTGATAAACCCCCGTCTCATCTGGCAATGCCAGCGTTCTTGCCCGGTTGCTGGGGCAACTAGAGACCAAAGGTGATAACTGGCAAAAGGTCGATCGGGGGTTGACATTGCTCAGAAACAGTGAGAGAAAATACGATGGGGAGAAGTTTAACCTAAGGCTTCCTTAGAAAAGAACTTCGGAGAATACTTGCTGCTACACACGCTTTGCGGGAAGCTTTAATAGTACTGATAATGTACAGGAGCAAGTGGCAAAAATGTCCAGCAAGATAAAATTTGGCACCGATGGATGGCGAGGGATTATTGCCGATGACTTTACTTTTCCCAATGTGCGGAAAGTAACAAGGGCAATCGCCACTTACTTAGAAACAGCCTACACAAAAGATAGACCAGTACTTATTGCCTACGATACTCGCTTTTTAGCTGACGAGTTTGCCCAAACAGCGGCCCAAGTCCTGGCAGACTTGGGTTGGACTGTCAAAATTACTGATCGGGATTGCCCTACACCAGTAATTGCCTACAACGCCCGCCACCTAAATTCCGCAGGGGCGTTGATGTTTACTGCTAGCCATAATCCAGCACCCTACTGTGGAATTAAATATATACCCGATTATGCTGGGCCTGCCACTCCAGAGATTACTGATACTATTGTCGCAAATATCGAAAGTGCATCGGATGAGTTGCCTGGGAGCAACCCATCGGGTTCAATTTCTATTTTCGATCCCAAACCAGATTACCTGCAATTTATCTACACCCTACTTGATGTAGAACGGATTAAAAGCGCTAATTTAAAGGTAAAGTACGATGCGCTCTATTCTACCTCTCGCGGCTATTTAGATGAAGTTTTGCAACATAGTGGCGTTCAGTTAGAAAGTTTCCACGATTGGAGGGATGTTTTATTTGGCGGTGGAATGCCAGAACCCAAAGGAGAACAATTAGTAGAGTTAGTGGAAGCAGTACTTCGCGATCAAGCTGATTTGGGCTTGGCGACGGATGGAGATAGCGATCGCTTTGGTATCGTTGATGAACAAGGAACTGTCCTCACTCCTAATACTGTGCTGCTAGTTCTAGCACGTCATTTAATCAAAAACAAAGGAAAAACTGGCGCTATCGTCCGCACTGTGGCGACAACTCACCTGCTGGATAATTTTGCTGCTAAGAATGGGCTGCAAATTTATGAGACACCAGTAGGTTTTAAATACATCGGCGAAAAAATGCGGGAAACTGCTGTATTAATTGGTGGAGAAGAATCAGGCGGTTTGAGTATTATCGGGCATATTCCCGAAAAAGACGGGGTTTTAGCCGATATGCTGGTGGCAGAAGCGATCGCCTACGAAGGCAAACCTTTGAGTCAACTTGTCAAAGAAGCGATTGCTGAAGCCGATGGCCCACTTTACAACAACCGTCTTGATTTGCACCTCACAGAGGGGCACAAAACCGCCGTCATCGACTCCTTTACTAAAAATCCACCTACAGAGGTAGCAGGAATTAAAGTCAAGGAAGTCGGGCGTAAAGACGGTATTAAGCTGTATTTAGAAG
This sequence comes from Nostoc sp., assembly GCF_036919675.1. Classification (GTDB taxonomy): domain Bacteria; phylum Cyanobacteriota; class Cyanobacteriia; order Cyanobacteriales; family Nostocaceae; genus Nostoc. The sequence continues at coordinate 113,462 of NZ_JBALCP010000060.1, read as the reverse complement.
AAGGTAGTTGGGTTTTACTGCGTCCTTCCGGTACAGAACCACTGGTGCGCGTCTACCTAGAAACCAACACTCCCGAAAAACTCACCCAAATCGCCCAAGAGTTAGAGAGTGTCATTGCTAAATTAGAAGCAGTAGTTTAATCAATCAGAGTTAGAAGTCAGAGTTATGAGTTAGGAGTTAAGAGTTGTAAATTAGCAATTCTTAACTCCTAATTTATAACTTCGAGCAAAATGTGAATTAATAACTCCTCACTCCTAACTCCTGTACAGACGCGATTAATCGCGTCTCTTTTATCAAAGTATGAAAATTGCTCCTTTTTTTACATCTCTAGTTGTAGCTGTTTGGGTAATAGCGATCGCAATTATTTCAGTCCAAAATGCCACACCCGTATCGTTAAAATTCTTAACATTCCAATCGATTCAGATACCAATGGGTTTAGTGCTAGCTTTCAGTGCCGGTATAGGGTTAATTGGCATGGCACTGCTGCAACCTCTCTGGGGACTTGCTAGTTTTGGCCAGCGTAATTCTCGATTGGAAGACGATGCCGAATTTTTTGTTGATGATGAAGATTTTTGAGGCTTGAATAGCTATGCAGTACCAAAACATTATTACGATCGAACCAGGAAAACGAGGAGGTAAGACTTGTATTCGAGGAATGCGAATTACTGTATACGATGTTTTATCTTATCTTGCTTCTGGCATGACCTCCGAAGAAGTGCTTGATGACTTTCCTTATTTGACACAAAAGGATATTTTGGTTTGCCTAAGCTATGGGGCTGATCAAGAACGGCTATGAGTGGAACTTATACAGCAGATTTTAATTTGTGGATTGAACAAACAACCCAACTATTGCGATCGCATCGCTGGGATGAAATTGATGTGGAACATCTGATTGAAGAGGTTGAAAGTTTGGGCAAAAGTGAACGACGAGGTATTGCTAGTCAACTAACTCGCCTACTGTTGCATCTACTCAAGTGGCAATATCAACCTCAGCGTCGCTCAGATAGTTGGTTGGATTCTATTACTGATTTTCGTACCCAAATTGAGTTAGCCATACTTGATAGTCCTAGTCTTAAGAGTTATCCTACAGAGCAACTTGAGGAAAGCTATCAAAGGGCGCGTCGCCAAGCAGCCAAGCAAACGGGGATAATTGTATCCGTGTTTCCAGAAGAGTGCCCATATTCTTTAGAATTAGTGTTAGATGAAGACTGGCTACCGCAAGCAAGCGATATTTGATATTTATTTAGGGAAAGTGCGAATCGACGGACAAGATTTTGATATTCCTGTCCATGTGGGTGAAGGCAGTTTTAGTGCTAGCTTTCAATGCTGGTATAGGGTTAATTGGCAATTCCAACTAAAATCATAAAAAGTGAGTGACAGCTTAGATGTATATTAAAAATTTACAGATTCAGAATTACAGACCCATAGATAATATAAGCTTAAATTTAGAATTCGATAATAATTCCTCTGTAATCCCTCCCTTAATATTTCTTGGTAAAAATGGTGTGGGTAAAACCTTATTATTGTCATTTATAGTTGATGGACTTATCGAACTAAAAAGAAGTAAATATGGGAAATTACAGGAAGTAGAAAAAAATCAGTTTTTCAAAATTGGCAAGTAGGATTATATAAAAGCTTCTAAAGACTTTAGTTATGTAAATATTGATTTTGAAACATATGGCAAAATATTAAGTTATACAGAATTAGTTACTACTTTGTCATCTTCTGCATTTAATTCAAATTATTCGTCAAAAGTATTTTTTAATTTTGATGTTAATGAAAGCATGTTCCAAAAACATGGTTTTTATAAAAAAACATCTCCAATAGATGAAGTTAAAGAAACTTTAGAAAATAATATTTTTTTATATTTTCCACTAACTAGATATGAAAAATCGGCATGGTTAGGGAAGAGTGCTAAGATTGATTTTCAATTTTCTGAAAAAATTGTAGGAGTATCAAATACGAACATAGTAAAAAACAATGTTTTGAAAAAGATAGAAGTATGGATTTTAAATATTTTACTAGATCAAGCAATTTATGAAAAAAGAATCCAGCCAAGAATTACACCATCAGGCTCGGAACAATTATGGTTAGGCTATTCCGGCAAGAATACGGATACACTTGAACTGATTAATAAATTACTAACAATAATTTACAAAGTAAAAAATAAAAATATTGAGTATGTCAGAATAGGAGTGAGTGAAAAAAAACAAAGAAATATAGCTATAATAATAAAAATTCAAAATGAAACTGAAATAAACATATCACCTTCCTTTTCTCATCTATCTTCAGGAGAAATAATGCTAGTAGCATTATTTGTTTCAATACTAGAAGAATATGATTATATTAATAATACTCAAGCTCATGACACATCTGATATATCAGGAATTGTATTAATAGATGAAATAGATTTACATCTTCATATTGAATTACAAAAAGAAATACTTCCACAGTTATTAAACTTCTTTCCTAAAATACAATTTATTATTACTACCCATTCTCCATTTTTTATTTTAGGATTAGATGCAGTTTATAATAATCAAGTTAAACTAATTGATTTACCTATAGGTAACGAAATAACAATTACAGAATTTAGCGAATTTCAAAAAGCATATGACGTATTTATTGAAAAAAATGAGCAATTTAAGACTTTATATAAAACTATTAGTCAAGAACTATTAATCTTGAGAAAGCCAAGAATTATTACAGAGGGAAAGACTGATTGGAAGCATTTAAAAAAAGCATTAATAAGATTACAAAAACAAGGGAAATTTAAGCAACTAGACATAGAATTTCTGGAATATGAAAATGAAATACAAATGGGAGATGGTGAATTAATTAAAATGTGCGAGCAATTTGCCAAAACTCTACATGAGAAAAAAGTAATATTTATTTTTGATAGAGATAATCAGGATATTATAAAAAAAGCCGATGGCAATAACCTATTTAAAGATTGGGGCAATAATGTTTTTTCTTTTTGTATACTAGTTCCATCACATAGAAGAAAGTATTCAAATATTTCTATTGAATTTTATTATAAGGATGATGAAATTAAAACTATAGATAACTCAAGTAAAAGACTTTATTTTTCTAATGAAATCGATATTGTTACTAAACAAAGTGCAACCAATAAGACAGTAGAAAAGCATATTAATGCATTAAATAATCCTAAATTAAATGAAGAATATGATAAAAAAATATATGATCAAGATGTAGATAAAATTCAAAATGACACTGGGAACTTAGTAGCTTTATCCAAAAGTAACTTTGCAAATAATATTTACAATGATAAGGATGGTTTTAAAGAGTTTGACATAATTGAATTTGAGAAAATATTTGAGAAAATTGAAGAAATATTATGCTCATAGAAGTATGATTTATGAAAATAATTTATACAGTAATGCGATCGCTCATGACTGTAAATTGATTGGAAGTAAGGAAACCCAACAATTTATCTATCTTTAGCCACTAGACTACTTTTGGGTAGACGTTTTCTAGCAGCTTGCCGCAGGCATCACAACTGTTAGGATGAAGGGCAGGAGGATTAATTATGTCCAATACTGCCCAAGAGATATACACTCAAGTTGTTTGTAACTTGTCACCGACTGAGCAGCTACGCTTGGCAACCCTGATTCTGAATGAGCTAGTCCAGCAAAATTTGTCCATTATCGACCAAAGTGATATTTGGACTGAGCAAGATCAGCTTGATTTAGCATCCTTCTGCTCACAATATGCAGCTTCAATTTTCCCTGAAAGTGAGGAGACAGCTTAGTGACATTCAATATCGGTGATGTAGTCACTGGCTAGTTGGGCAGCTTTGGGTTAGTTGTAGCTTGAGGTAATCAATGAAGTCCAAAATTTCTGTATCACTGAGTTGTAGGCGCGATCGCTTGTTATATCTCTGCTGTAAATACTCCCTTCCCTGCTCTGGAGTCCAATTTAATTGGGCTAAATATGTATCACTTTGAGCTATTAAAATTGCATGAATTTCTGATGCTGTTGTATTAGCAGATATTTGTATTGACTCTTGATTGAAATTTTGAATTCTATTAATTTTTAAACTGACTTTTTGCCCTAGAGCTTGCCAATCAATTTCATTATGTCCATCCCAACTAACACCTACAGAGCGATAAGTGACTGGATCGTAAATATTACAAAAAACTACATTACTATCTCCTGGGCTAACAGCGATTGTCAATGGATTACGCAGTTGTTCAGAAGTAAGGACATCTAAAGATAACAACAAACTTTTAGAAAAGTAAGATTCACTTCCTGAACGGATAATATAGGGTTTGTCTGCCAAAATATATAAATCGTTTTTTTCAACTACTCCAAACTTAGTTTCAACCCTTTTGTTAACTTCTATTCCTGTTATCGCTCCAGTTAAGGCTCTCTCATAAATTGGGATGCGTCTTTCATCTTCAGCGAGCATATACCAACAGTGATCGGCTTCTTTGCTGACAAAGACATATTGAGGTTTTGGGACTGCTCCAAATCCTAATTTAACTTCCATATTTTTGATAAATGTTTTGGTAAATATATTTATTGAGCAACGAGCCTTTACGATTTGTACCGTCAAGCTATGAGTTACTTTATAGATATAATTCCCTAACCAGGAAGCTAATTAACATGAAGGCAGCGAAAATTACGAAATTTGGTGAATCTACGACAAAGTTTCTGGATCAATACCTAGTGCATTCAACCTTTCAATTAACATTTTCACCTGTTGTTCTGCTTCCACACGTCGCTGTTCTTCAAAAGCTGTGCGTTCTTCGGCTTCCCTGATGCGTTCTTCTGGTGTCAGCAATTTTTGCCCTTCTTCGTCATACCAGTACAGCCACTCCCGCACTATACCTTGATAAATTCCCCGTTCTCGCCCAATTCCTAAACCAATCTCTGGTAGCCAAACAGGATTTCCTGACATTAAGATGTATTCCCCATCAACTAGGCGATACACCTCCAAAGGCGGCTTTTTATGCCGAAGAGGACTATATACAACGTAGTACAAAATTTCTAATTCTTTGGCATACAATTCTTTCTTGCTGCTATATTCTTCCCGATATATTTGGGAAACAACTTCTAGTGCTAAAATCGGCAGTTTATTTTCTTCCCACAGCACATAACTCAGGCGCAAGTCCTCATCAATGAAGCGTTTAACTCCTAAGCTGAGAAACCCATCAGGGACAATGGCTGGTTTATCTGGGTGATAATAAATACCCATCTCAACACCGAAGAACCAATCCCAGCGATCGCACCAAACCAAAGCTAGTGTCGTTTTCAGCAAGCCGGGAATTAAATTTTGGAGTTCATTATCCACAGCGGTATCATCTGAGTCGGGTAATTCTTCGGAAGATGGCAAACAATGTAGCGGATTGTAGTTTAACATGAGCGGTTTTGCCAAATCTTATTTTAGATAGATTGTAGGTAATCTATTGATGTGCGATCGCAGCGCCAGAATAAAGAACCATTTTTAGCGAGCGGTTGTGTATCTGTTCTAAGTATTCCCAGACTTGTGATTGCAAAATTTTACATTAAAGTCGTGGCTTTTCAGTACTGACTGGCAGAGTCTCTAACTGACAATAGCAAAAAAGGGCGGAATATTGTTCAAATCGAACATTCCAGAGTATTCAATTTCATGGTAAATTTGCTAGCTGGGCTGATTACCTACACCTACCAGGAGAAAAATATTCTGTACTCTAGACTGTGTAAAGGGTTCAGGAGATTTTGGTAATAACAAGCTTTTTAAGAAGCATTGGGGGGATCTTCCAAGATAAAATTACGGTATTTACATCAATGTCAAGAAAATCAGCCTCTTAGATAAATAAGCTAATAAGTAGTAGTTGAGCAAAGTAAAAACCAATATTAGGATTTTTTTAAAATATTTTTGATTATGAAAATCGTTTTCATGAGTTAGAAGATAGCAATAATCCATTTGCAACTGTTGTTATGGTTTTTTTACTTTCCCAAGGGACTTCAAAATTAAAAAACATCCAAAAATTTCATCCAACAATCCTCTCTCTTCTTCATTGCTCTGTGCCCTCTGTGCCTCTGTGGTAGCCTGCGGCAAGCCACTGCGTGTCTACGTTTTTTTGGATAATTATATTTATTGGAAATCCCCAAATCAAAAGTTATGAATGAGTAACAAAAAGGGTAGGTACAAAACCCACCCTCAAAGTAATAAATATTTCAACTAAATTAGCGATCGCAACTTAATTAGCAATTGACGGCGCTCTCAAAGAAACCTTTAGTGCATCGTCTTTTTGCTGTGCTAATGTCGGCACGGAATCACGCAATCTTGCTGTCAATTGTACAGTTGTGGCGTCATACATCTGAGTCAGCAACTTCGGATAGAAACCAATACCAATAATTGGCACCAACAAACAAGCAATAATAAATACTTCGCGGGGTTCAGCATCTATCAAAGCTTGGTGAGAAACTAATTCCTTATTTTCTTCTCCGTAGAAAATTTCCCGCAACATCGACAGCAGATAAATCGGAGTTAAAATTACTCCCACTGCCATCAAAAACACAACAATGACTTTGAAGGTAGAGCTATAAGCATCGCTAGTAGCAAAGCCGACAAACACCATTAATTCTGCTACAAAACCGCTCATTCCTGGCAATGCCAAAGAAGCCATTGAACAGGTTGTGAACATGGCGAAAACCTTCGGCATTCTCTTACCGACACCACCCATTTCATCCAACATCAGGGTGTGTGTGCGATCGTAAGTTGCGCCAACGAGGAAGAACAAACTCGCCCCAATTAACCCGTGGGAAACCATTTGCAACACTGCCCCACTTAAACCCAAATCGGTGAAGGAGGCGATACCAATCATCACAAAGCCCATGTGAGAAATTGAGGAGTAGGCAATTTTTCGCTTCAGGTTGCGCTGGGCAAAGGATGTCAAGGCAGCGTAGATGATATTAACTACCCCCAAAACCACCAACACTGGTGCAAAAAAAGCGTGGGCATCGGGGAGCATTTGGGCATTCATCCGAATTAAGGCGTAACCACCCATTTTCAGGAGAATACCTGCCAATAACATGTGTACAGGGGCTGTCGCTTCCCCGTGGGCATCAGGTAGCCAGGTGTGCAAGGGAATAATCGGCAACTTGACGGCGTAGGCAATCAGGAAGCCAGCATAGAGGGCAAGTTGGAAATTCAGGGCGAAGTCTTTTAAGGCGAGCGATCGCATGTCGAACGTCACCGTATCGCCATAAAATCCCATTGTCAGGGCAGACAGCAAAATAAACAGCGAACCGCCAGCGGTGTATAAAATAAATTTGGTCGCTGCATATTGCCGCCTTTTACCTCCCCAAATCGACAGCAGAAAGTATATCGGCACCAGTTCCAGTTCCCACACCAGGAAAAATAACAGCATGTCCTGGACAGCGAACACGGCAATCTGACCGCCATACATCGCCAAAATCAAGAAGTAAAATAGCTTGGGCTTGAAGGTAATAGGCCAAGCTGCTAAAATCGCCAGCGTGGTAATGAATCCAGTCAAAATAATTAGGGGCATGGACAAGCCATCTGCCCCTACTGACCAATTCAAATCTAGTTGGGGTACCCAGGGGTAACTCTCCACCAACTGCAAACCTGGATTGGAGAAATCATACCTAGTATAAAAAGCATAAACAATTAGTGCAAAATCTATCAGCCCTACGATCAGGGAGTACCAGCGCACTGTTTTGCCTTCTTTATCAGGAATGATCGGAAGAAGTAGCGACGCCGCTATCGGAAACAGAATAATCGTCGTCAGCCACGGAAAATTAGCTGTATTCATCACAATTCGTCTGCTATCAAAATCATGTTTGGCAAAAAGTCACTAGTTATTAACTAACAGCTTTTTGGGGATTTCGTCTTCCTCGTTAGGTTGATTTAATTAAATTGGCAATCTCCCATTTTTTCTCTTGAGAATCTTTTTTGACAGTTGGGGGTGTGGAATGTGGGTTGAGATACTGCCAGTCAAGTCAAAAATTTACCCTAAAAAAGCCGCTAAAATTATAGGTTAGCGGTGCGATCGCGTAGCCTGCCGTATCGCTAAAAATACATGATGCTGTTTGGTGGTTGTTGAAAAAAGCGATTTGGTGCAAAAAAGCATGACATGAGAAATAACCCTATGATAATCGCATAAATTAAAAGTTATTCATGAATGGTAGTAGAGACACAAATAAGAATACTAAGCTGCATATTTAATAATCTCCAATTCTGCTCCATTATTAACAGCTGACTCTGCTTTTTCTAAAACCTGTTCAGTAACTGCATCACTTAAATAATATTCACCGCAGTTATCACAAATTTTTGCCGAAACTTTTTTAAGACAATAATACATTCATCTCTTTCTAATGTCACAGTTACTAAACCTGGTTTAGTTTCTCCGTGCTGACAAATTACGCATTTCATCTAATTTTGATTAATATGTGATAATAAATTTAATAAACTTATTAGTTTTTTAGCATTTACTACGAATACTGCTATTTTTGAATTACTTCCTCTATCGATAGGGTTATGATAGCCAGGGATATCTAGTTTTAGCCAGGTTTGTGCAACACCTTTTGGTGGAGTAAATGCATGATTTAGAATTAGGTAATCTACCTTTGACATAATAAGTTCGTCACTATTACCTGTTTCAAGGCTTGCTTTCTGATGCTTTTTACTGATAACGAACAAAGGAGCATTTGTTACAATTAATGGGAAAATATTATAATATCTATATTCTTGTAATTCCTTGACACTAGACTTTTCTCTGAATTCTAACTCCTCTAACAAAAATCCATAATAAGCCTTGCTTATTTGGTTGCCTGCTTTCCATATAACATCCATTGAACCTTTACTTTTATCTTCTTTATTTCTTAATGAAGATGAAAAGTTTCTATCAATTCCTTCTATACAAACTTTAAAATGATTTCTTATAAATAGGTTTTGATTTAGTAATATAAGTTCATCATTATCAAAACAATGGAATTTTAATTGATATTCAGTCTCACAAGATTCAAAAAAAATCCATTTTTTATAGGGTGCATAAGCTTTTTTACATTCTATAGTTAATATATTTAAAATATTTTCATGTTGATACCTAGCAAAGATATCTATTTGTGTACCTCCTAAATAATGTATTGGATATTCTTCGCATATTATTAAATCAGCGACTTTCTCTAGTTCACGCCTGACAGATTTTTTGAAAAAAATGCCATGAGATTTATAGAGTTAAGTATTATCTTATTTTCATCTTCTGTGATGTTATTCATCGTTTCAGATACAGGAAAGCTATAAGTTGCACAGCTTAGTGGGAAATTAACGAGTTACATAGATTAGAAATTTTTTATATCTTTTCAGATATTACACTTTACAAGTCTTTACGCAATAAAAGATACCTAAAAAATCCTCCTAACCTTATTTTCCCAGTCCCCAATCCAAGTCCAATCCTGAGAATTTTATACCTTACATAGCAATTTTAGAGGAAATAAATTTATATCGCTTGTATTAAAAAATCTTGTCGTCTTTTCAGACCCAACTCTTAATTCCTCTGGAGCGACTCTGCGCCTTTGCGTGAGATAAAAAATAATCTAGGGGCGGACATTCGCCCACCCCTATTAAAATCAGGTAACACCAAAGACAATCACTAAGCCCAAAACCGCCCCAAATACAATCAAGGCATAGAATTGAGCGCGACCGTTTTCTAGGTACTTCAGACTTTCACCACTGACAAGGGTGAAAAAGCCTGTGAGGTTAACAGCACCATCTACAACGCGGAAGTCAACTTCCATAACTTGTCTAGCTAGGCGACGCAAGCCGACAACAAAAACCCGATGGTAAATGTCATCAAAGTACCACTTGTTGAGCGATAACTCGTAAAGTGGTTTGATTTTAGCAGCGATCGCAGCCGGGTCAATCTTATGGCGCAAATACATTAGCGAAGCCAGAGTAATCGCAATCAAAGAAATTCCGACTGAGGCACCCGCCATAATATAGAATTCCGTCGGATTGAACTCGGAAGCCTTTTCTATAACTTCGGAGAGAGTTTCGCTAGGAGGAAAGATAAACTCTTCAAAATAATTGGCGTAGGGAGTTCCTACCAAACCAATCAAAATCGAAGGCACAGCCAACAGTGCCAACGGCAGTGTCATCGTCCACGGCGACTCGTGGGGGGAGTCGCTGTGATGCCCGTGGGAGTCATGAGAGTCATGAGAGTCATGATGCTCACCAGTTGCCGCCAATTCTCCTTTCTTCATCGCCCCAGGCCCAAAATTCGGGACTGGTTCTTGTGACTCTAATTCCAGGACAATTGTCGCCGCAGCCTTCTTGAGTTTTTGCTTGATTTTATCGTCATTACCCCGGAATTCGCCTTCAAATGTCGAGAAATACATCCTAAACATATAGAAAGCAGTAATCCCGGCAGTTAGCCAGCCGATAAACCAGAGAAATGGGTTAGCCTCAAAAGCCTTCCCCAGAATTTCATCTTTTGACCAGAAGCCAGCAAAGGGCGGAATACCAGAAATTGCCAAGCAACCAATCAAAAAGGTAATTGACGTGATCGGCATGTACTTCCGCAGTCCGCCCATCAGCCGCATATCTTGCGCTAAAGCGGGGTCGTGACCGACGACACCTTCCATGCCGTGAATTACTGAACCTGAACCCAAGAACAGCATCGCCTTGAAATAGGCGTGGGTCATCAGGTGGAATAGTCCAGCACTGTAGGAACCTATTCCCATTGCCATCACCATGTAACCGAGTTGGGAAATGGTGGAGTAAGCCAAGCCCTTTTTGATGTCGTTTTGGGTAATGGCAATGCTTGCCCCCAAAAACGCCGTAAACGCCCCAGTAAAGGCAATGACGTTCATTGCGGCTGGGACGTGTTCAAATACTGGGTACATCCGGGCAATCAGGAAAACACCCGCCGCCACCATCGTTGCCGCGTGAATCAAGGCAGAAATGGGGGTGGGGCCTTCCATTGCATCTGGTAGCCAGACATGGAGGGGGAATTGGGCTGATTTAGCAACTGGCCCTAAGAAAACTAAAATAGCAAACAGGACAGCGAGAAAATTGCTGATCGAACCTGATTCGACGAGTTGGGCGAGGCGATCGCCCATGATATTAAAATCAAAGCTGCCTGTTGCCCAGAATAGCCCCAAAATGCCGAGTAAAAGACCAAAGTCGCCCACGCGGTTAGTCACAAACGCTTTTTGAGCGGCATCTGCTGCTGACTTGCGATCGTACCAAAAGCCGACCAGCAAGTAGGAACACATCCCGACCAGTTCCCAGAATATATAAATCTGTACTAGGTTGGGGCTGACCACCAGACCTAACATTGAGGAGCCAAACAAACTGAGATAGGCGTAAAACCGCACGTAACCTGGATCGTGAGCCATGTAGCCATCGGTGTAAACCATGACTAAGCAGGCTACCGTTGTCACAATCACCAGCATTAGGGCTGTCAGGTGGTCAATAGTGTAGCCCATGTTCAGGTGAAAATTACCTGCTGCCGCCCACTCCAAGGTGCGGATATAAGGCGCGTGTCCTTGAATTTGACTCCATAGCAAGGCAAACGACAGCCCCATCGCTGCTCCCATTAGGGAGATAATCACCACAGCGTTAAGCTGCCGGAGGCGGTTTGTCACCTGATTCAACGAGATTAACCCTAGACCGACCAGCATTGCCCCAAAAAGAGGTAACACCGGAATCAGCCACGCATACTGATAGATTACTTCCATCACTGACGCCTACTTTTAGAATTCTTGACTAGCGTGTCCGAACTGTTAATAATTGTGACACACACCCTTTAGGATAAAATAACCCACCCAAGACTGATTGGGTGGGGTGTTAAGCATGGTTTTAGATTTCGTCACTGGTCATTGGTCATTTGTTATTGGTCATTAGCGCTCTTTTTTTACTCTCATTAGAGAATATTTAAAACATTGTTTCTCCGTGCTTGGTTCCAAACAAGGATTTTTTGGCAATGCTTATCAAGCGAGGCTTTGAAAAAGATTCAAGGTCAGCATCTTACTTTTTCTCTCCTCAGAGACATAAAAGAGCGTTAGTCCTAATGCCCAATGCCAATCAAGCAGACCGATACTCTAAGTCAGCTGTTTTCGGACTTTTGTAGATTTTTGGGCAACTGCTGTAGCTAGCTTTAATCTCTTCTAAAGCTAGACGTAAATCTTCTCTGCCGCCAAAGCTTTCCAAGCGATGCCGAACAGTGCCATTTTCAATCAATAGTAAGGTTGGTAGTGACTTTAGCCTATAAGTAGTAGACAATTTAAAATTTTGATCGGCATTAATCCCAACTAATTTAATTTCTTCCCCACATTGGGTTTGAAATTGCAACAATAGCGGGTGAATTATCCGACACAAGCCACACCAAGGTGCTTCAAAGTTAACTAAAACAGGAATAGGAGATTCTAAAACTTCTTGAGTAAATGTCCGCTCACTAACCGACAACACCATGACGCCTCTTGGATTATAAGGTTTTTATATCAAACTACCTATCAGCACTGAAGTGAAGGATTGGTAAGTCGTTAACTGCCGATAGATGCTTTCAGGAACCAAATCTCAGGACACAGAATAATTAGGCAAAAATTGAGCGCGTTGATGTGTCTCTGACAAAAAAACCAGCGCGATTATCACGGTGGCTTTTTTGGATGTTAGACCCCTTATTGCCGTCTCCACCTGTGAATTTGACTGAATTGCCATTTATTCCCAAGCAAAAGCAACTGACCAACTACCAATATAAAATCTCAAACTAACTGAACGCACCTCCACTGAATAGCTGTTTGAACTGATCGTACATTGATTCGGGGCAATTGATAAGGTGAAATTCTCATCTATTTTGGATTTTATGCTGACACTAGGGATCGCATGAACTACCTACATTTGGGCAAGCGGTAAATGTAGGTTTCCCAATTCATTGGCAACAGCCTCGGCAGTAGTAGACTTGTGCCCATAACGCTTTGGTCTGACATTGCCTCCAAGGGCAGTATCGCTGGTTCCCAACGACAAGATCCGCAAGCCTTCATTTCTGATATTAATTGCCGTATTCACATTTCTGTCATGGTGTGTATTGCAGTGAGGACAAAGGAAAGAACGCACACCTGAGTCCATCTTAGGAATTGGCAATGAGGTATTAGAACAGAGATGAGATGACGGGAAAAACCGCCCAATTTCGAGCTAAATTTTTCCTTCCCCTTTCGTCTTGTATTTAAGCATGGTTTGAAATATTCCCCATTCAGCATCACTGATCGATTTAGCAAGGTTGTAGTTTTTAACCACCTTTTTAACTACCAAGCTTTCTATCACAATCACTTGGTTTTCATTAACTATCTTGCGGGATACCTTGTGTAGAAAATCCTCTCGAACTCTATGAGCTTGCCAGGCTGTTGTTAGGTAAAGTCTGACTTTGAGCGCTCTCAACATGAATCGACCTGATCACGCTTGAGTCACCATGATAATATCTCTTCCGCCAACAATCAAGACATTTGTTCATCTCCTCATCCACCTCCTTGATTGTGGAGAGCTACGCTTGTTGATTCATTCGGGGGGTGGAATCGTCGTCTCAGGCGGATTAAATGGAGCAGTGCGGTGAGCCTGACGCTAACAGGGGGTTTCCCGACTTGTTCGCGCAGCGTCTCCCTTAGGAGAAGCGACTGGCCTTAGCGCAGCTAACGCCAGTCAGACGCTACGCACAGTCGCTTTAGCTGCGTTACCCTTGCGTCACGAGCATCACCCGTAAGGGTCTTGGGGGAAATCCCATGAGTGACTACCGTCTCATCACCTCCCTTTCCTGCGGAAGGCTACCGCGAACGGGTAGGCGAGAGGCTTCTGCTCTTTAAGCTAAATTTCCCATCTGATCCTACTAGTTGCTTCCAGCAACAGAGGGTGCGACCACCATAGCAAAACTATAAAAATAGTGACTCCCAAATAAGCAGGGCGGATAAATTCCTGCCATTTGATAGATTGACGACCGTCAATAATTGCTTTGAAAGGAATAATTGAAGTCCGTTGTTTGGCAATTTCAAAGGATTCCCCATAGCGATCGCTCAGACGGCGATCCCCATGCCAAACCCCAAACAAGTGATGCAACACCAATCCAATGGAAGTCACAAGGGTAAAGGTAGTACCCAGCCACAGAGTATGGGCAACACACCAAATTATTTGTCCTACCATCTGAGGATGACGGGTAATCCGAATAATTCCTGTTTCGTAGAGATGAACTTGGGGCTTTTGAATGGCAGCAACTTCTAGTAGATTGAAGGTAGCAGGATATAAAAACAAGAACGAGATCGCTGACAGCAGCCAAACAAATTCTCGCACTCCTGGCACCCCTTGTACCTGCCAAAGTTGCAAACCATCATAGCGGTGCCTAAAAAAGTAAATAATTAATATCACAGCCAACGTTAGGCTGACTAATGCAAAGAGAATGCGATAAAGCCTTGGCCCAATGTATTTTTCTGCCCAAGGGCGCAAAGCAGCACCTCCACTATGAGCGATCGCAAAAACTATTTGTAACCCCAGTATGACAAAATGACTAGGTGTCAACCAAGAAATCAGCAGCATATAGATGGGTGAAGTAATTTAAAGAAAATTGAATTCAGTACAACCAATACCACAAAGTGTTAAAAAGGGGACTTTAGTCAAGATGTTGTGCTACTGTCTTTTTCGAATCAAGCCTTCAAGTTTAATATGCAACAAATCATGCCGAGCTGATTGCTGCCAAACCTGATTTATTGTGTGCATCTGCTCCTTTCAAAGTTTGTGGATTGAGCCTTATGTCTGACCTTCCTTTCACTTTAGATCAGTTACGTATTTTAATCGCGATCGCCCAAGAAGGAAGCTTCAAGCGCGCCGCTGATAGTCTTTATGTCTCCCAACCTGCCGTCAGCTTGCAAGTCCAAAATCTTGAACGACAGCTGGATGTCCCCTTATTTGACCGTGGCGGACGACGCGCCCAACTAACCGAAGCAGGGCATCTACTCCTTAGTTACGGTGAAAAAATCCTCAGCCTGTGTCAGGAAACCTGCCGCGCGATCGAGGATTTACAAAATCTCCAAGGCGGTACTTTGATTGTCGGTGCTTCTCAAACCACCGGCACTTATCTTTTGCCCAAAATGATCGGGATGTTCCGACACAAATATCCAGATGTGGCAGTGCAATTACACGTCCACTCCACCAGGCGAACTGCTTGGAGTGTCGCTAACGGACAAGTTGATCTGGCAATTATTGGCGGTGAAATTCCGGGTGAACTATCAGAATCTTTAGAAGTTCTTCCTTACGCTGAAGACGAGCTAGCGCTGATTCTACCTGTCTTTCATCCCTTAGCCAAACATGAAAAAATCCAAAAAGAAGAGCTATACAAATTACAATTCATTGCCCTAGATTCCCAATCGACTATCCGCAAAGTAATTGACCAAGTGCTAGGACGCTGTGAGATTGATACAAGACGTTTTAAAGTTGAAATGGAACTAAATTCCATTGAAGCAATTAAAAATGCTGTGCAATCTGGTTTAGGGGCTGCCTTTGTTTCAACTAGCGCGATCGCTAAAGAGTTACAAATGGGTGTTCTGCACTCTGCCAACATTGAAGGTGTCGTCGTCAAACGGACGCTGTGGCTGATTTTTAATCCCAATCGCTATAGATCCAAGGCCGCAGAAGCTTTTAGTCGGGAAATTTTACCTCAGTTTGCTAATCCTGGATGGAATCAAGATGTGTTAACATTGCCACAAAAAAACATAGTGGTAACTACATTAGATATAGGGACGCCCACCTCCGGCGAAGACTAAAATCTGGTGATTAGTCTTTGAAGTTCTGTACCCTTGTTTTGAGGTCGCCGCTGCGTGTAGCTTGGCTTTTGAGTAGGGTTCGGGGAATAGTAACCAGACCCCTCTACCAGACACGCTCTCTACGCGGACTCGTTGGCAGAGCCTCTGGTAGAGTTGAGGCTGTGCTATCGCCGTCAGTCGGCGCTCATACTTCTTTTTTTGTCATTTGTTCTTTGTTTTTTTGTAAATGACCAATGACCAAATAATTCGTAATCCCCTACGGGAAGGCTGCGCTTACGTAATTTGTAATTATTACCTCATAGCTGTTCGCGCAGCGTCCCCTAGCAAACTAGGGGTTTGACATCAGGAAAAAAGTTTTCTGTTCTTTATAAAGAAATTTAGTCGCTCTGTAACCTGAATGAATTACGAATTACATAGCTTGCTTTTCGCCAGAGGTGAGTATTATCAATTACGAATTATTTTGACTAATGACTAATCACGAAAATGGAAGTTTACTGTACTCGTCCACGTTGCCCACGCCCACAAAACTATTTTGCCGATTTAGATGATATTACGACGCTGAAAACAACGCAGCAAAAGTACTGTACTACCTGTGGGATGCCACTGCTGCTAGATGGTCGATATGTGACAATTAAGCTGCTGGGAAGAGGGGGGTTTGGAGCAGCGTTTTTGGCACGCGATCGCCGAATTCCAGGAATGCGTCAATGCGTAGTTAAGCAGTTTCAACCAGCGGGTAATTTAACTTTAACTCAACTGCAACAAGCACAGATAATGTTTGAGAGAGAAGCAGAAGTTTTAGCACAGCTTGGTAACGAGCACGAGCAAATTCCTGACTTGTTTGCCTTCTTTCCAGTGATAGTTAATAGTTTGCAGGCAGGACAGCAAGACCAGTTTTTTTACTTGGTACAAGAATATATTGATGGGCAAAACCTAGAGGAAGAATTAGTTCAACAAGGCAAATTTTCTGAACAGCAAGTGTTGGAGGTGCTGCAAGAAATCCTGAAGGTGCTAAAGTTTGTCCATCATAGAGGCATTATCCACAGAGATATTAAACCGTCTAACATCATGCGCCGTCGTGATGGTAAACTTTTTCTCCTAGATTTTGGCGCAGTTAAGCAAGTGACAAACGCTGTATCTGGTTCTGCTGCTTCTTCCACAGGAATTTATTCTATGGGATTTGCACCCCCTGAGCAGATGGCTGGAGGTCAAGTATTTCCATCTACAGATTTATACGCTTTAGCTATAACTCTTATTACTTTGTTGACAAATCAGGAAGCAATTCAACTATTTGATGCCTATACCAACCAGTGGAAATGGCGAATGCACGTAGTGCAGGCTTCGCCAACGCAAGTGACTATCAACCCTCGCCTTGCTGATATTTTAGACAAAATGCTGCTACCTGCTGCTAATCAGCGCTTCCAATCAGCCCAGGAGGTTCTAGATGCACTTAACTCACAGCCTCTAGCCGCGACACAACTTAATTCGCCTTCTGTAACACTCCCAGCACAACCACCTAAAAGTTCCAGTCCCGTCGTTCCCCGTCGTCCACCAACTCAACCAGCGTTTTCTACAGTGGAATTATTAGGTGGGGCGGCATTTAGTGGATTCGAGGGGGCATTGATCGCGATCGCCCTCTCCAGTCTAGTAAAATTACCGATAGCTACTTTCACTGTTGCATGTGTGATTTTGGGGATACTGATATTTGCCCAAACCAGGCGGTGGATTGAAAAATTCGATTTATTAATTATTCCGACAATTACTTTTGCGATTATTTATTTTCTCCCCTTTTTACGCCTGGGTGTTGATATTCAGACAGTAATTTTTTTATCAGTTGCAGCAGGCTTAGTAGCCATCTCACTAACAGCCGTATTTCGACTTATTTATAAATTATTATCTTTGTTACTTTAAAAACTCCTGGTGTTAACAGCCACCTATGTCTCAGAAAAACGAAACACTTAGCCTTTTCTTAGCCGCTGTGATCACCATTGGCTTAATCTTTGGTGGCTTATGGTTTTTTATGGGACGGTGGGCGCAATTAAATAAACCTGTAGCTAACCAGTCGGAGAATAACAATCCCAAGGATGCCATTTCTGTTCCTAAGCCTATAGAGACTGGCAAGACAAGTAATACAATCAGCAAATGTGACGTGCCAAATCTCCCAGAGGGGACATTCAACTATGGTGGTAGCACAACCTGGGCACCTATTCGTAAAGACGTAGACTCCGTACTCCAAAGTCAATGCTCTCAGTTTATTTTACGCTATACTCAACCTCCGTCAGGTGAATCAGGATCTGGAACTGGCATTCGGATGTTGATAGACAATCAACTAGCTTTTTCTCAATCTTCTCGCTCAGTTAAGGCTGAAGAAAATGCAGAAGCTAAACAAAAAGGATTTAGTTTCAAAGAAATTCCAGTGGCGATTGATGGAATTGCGATCGCAGTTAACCTCAATCTCAACATTCCTGGTTTAACTGTCGCCCAACTCAAAGACATCTACACAGGCAAGATTACTAATTGGCAACAGGTGGGCGGCCCAAATTTACCAATTACAGTTTATTCTCGTAGCAAAGAAGCTGGGGGTACAGTGGAATTCTTTGTCGAAAATATTCTCAATAAAGAGAATTTTGGTGCCAACGTTAGTTATATTAACACGACCACTGAAGCAGTACGAAAAGTAGCTGCAAGTCCTGGCGGAATTTACTATGCTTCTGCCCCAGAAGTTGTACCTCAGTGTATGATTAAATCCCTGCCACTAGGGCGCACAAGCGGTCAATTTGTGCCTCCCTACCAAGAACCCTTTGTACCTCCGTCTGAATGTCCCACTAAGCGTAATCAGTTGAATACTCAGGCGTTTCGTAGTGGTGACTATGCAATTACCCGCAATTTATTTGTAATTGTTAAACAGAATAGTCAAACAGATCAGCAAGCTGGCGAAGCTTATGCAAATTGGCTGCTGACACCTCAGGGTCAAGAACTGATCCAAAAGGCTGGATTTGTCAAAATTAAATGATTAAAGCGGTTAGATTTAGAAAAATAATTAAATAATAAACATTTTTATTTTATTCAAATTTGTTTATGTCACAAAAGAATGAAACCACAATTTTAGCCTTGGCTCTGTTGCTGACAGTTGGAATAGTTGGCTGTGGTGTGTGGTGGTTTACTAATGGCTCTGGGTTCAAAATTGGTAATACCATCATTTCAAATCAGGAAACAGGCAGCAATCCATCCCTAGAAAATCGGATTAGTTTTGGGGAAAAAACTTTGACTCCAGGTGACATTTCTCCTGCAAAAAAAGAAGGAGTACAGGCGATCGCTGCTAAAAATTATAATAAAGCGATCGCTAATTTCACAGCTGCCCTAAAACTCAACCGTAACGATCCAGAAGCATTAATCTTTCTTAACAATGCCCGCATCGGTTCCAAGAGCTACACCATTGTGGCTTCTGTACCATTCGGCACTAACCCCAATATTTCTTTAGAAATTTTACGTGGCATCGCCCAAGCCCAAAATCAAATTAATCGCTCTGGAGGAGTCAAGGGAGTACCGTTGAAGGTGGGGATAGCTAACGATGACGACAAGCCAGAAATATCGAAGCAAATAGCTTCCAGCCTAGTCAGCAATTCAGAAGTATTAGGTGTAGTTGGGCCTAATACTAGCGATTCCACTTTAGCCGCAGGTACTATCTATACTTCTGGACAACTTGTAGCCATATCCCCTACCAGCACATCTGTAAAAATTTCTAACTTTAGCCACTACGTTTTTCGCACGGTTCCGAGTGATTTTATGGCTGCTAGAAGTTTAGCCAACTATATGGCGAAAACCTTGCAGAAAAAAAATGCAGCGGTTTTCTTTAATTCTCAGAGTAACTATAGCCAGTCTTTAAAGTCGGAGTTTGTTTCATCTGTTTCCTTAGAGGGTGGACAAGTATCCAGCGAATTTGACTTATCCAAGGTGGATTTTAGCGCGGCTAAAAGCCTAGAACAAGCAACTAAGCAAGGTGCAGAAGTGTTGATGTTAGCGGCTAACACTGAAACTCTGGATAAAGGGCTGCAAGTAGTTCAGATTAACCAGAAACGGTTAACTCTGCTGGCGGGAGATGATGTTTACACCGTCAAAACTTTAGAAATTGGCAGAGAACAAGCTATGGGGATGGTACTGGCAGTTCCCTGGCATATTGATAGCGATCCTAAGTCAGATTTTCCCCAGAAATCTCGGCAGTTATGGGGCGGTGATGTGAGTTGGCGAAGCGCCCTCAGTTATGATGCCACTGTAGCTCTGATTGAGGCATTAAAACGCAATCCCACACGATCAGGAGTCCAACAAGCACTCGCCTCCTCTGACTTTTCTGCCACTGGCGCTTCTGGTACAATTCGGTTTTTAGCATCAGGCGATCGCAATGCGCCAGTCCAACTTGTGAAAATTGTT
The DNA here is from genome assembly GCF_036919675.1 of Nostoc sp. Lineage (GTDB taxonomy): Bacteria > Cyanobacteriota > Cyanobacteriia > Cyanobacteriales > Nostocaceae > Nostoc. The sequence goes on along the minus strand of NZ_JBALCP010000060.1, from coordinate 93,260 downwards.
CCTGGTTCTCGCTCTCGTACTGGTTATGACTTTGAACCAGTGCGATAATCAGCAATAAAAAATTAAAAATTAACCAATAGTTAACCTAAAAAACCTCTCAAGATGAGAAATTGAGCTTTACGGGGTAAATTGTAGTATCAACTAGCAATTTTTCCTCGCAGCAATTAAGCCTTGTAGAAAAGTAATAAATAATTCAAAGTAAATACTTAGAAGCTTAAAGTAGTCAGAAGTTAGGATTTATCATAATTCGTTAACAAAATGCCCGTCCTCCCAATACAATCTCAAGTAGCAAGCACCTATCAAGTCAAGCACTTATATTGAATGGACGCGCAGTAATTTATTATGTCCCAAAAAAACGAAATACCTATCCTTGTCTTATCCATCCTAATTACGGTAGGGCTAGTTGCTGGAGGTTTTTGGTGGTTTAGCAGAAAGTCTGGTGTTGACCTAAATACAATTAATTCTGGTAGCACCAAAACGCCCCAAGCCGGATCACAACAACCTAGTGGCAATACTTTCGCCTCAGTACAGGATGTTCCTACAGGATTATTCAATTACGGAGGCAGTACATCTTGGGCACCGATTCGACTGGTAGTTGATCCAGGAATTCAAGCGGCGCGACCAGAACTTCGGCTGCGCTATGTAGAACCCAGCAATGCATCTCCTGGTTCTGGTACTGGTATCCAGTCGCTGATAGACGGTCAATTAGCTTTTGCCCAGTCCTCCCGACCAGTTCTAGATCAGGAGTTAAGCCGTGCCCAGCAGCGTGGGTTCACTTTGAAACAAATTCCTGTAGCAATAGATGGTTTGGCAGTCGCAGTTAACCCTAACCTCAATATCCCAGGACTAACGATAGAACAGTTAAAGTCAATTTATACAGGCAAAATCAATAATTGGAGCCAGGTGGGCGGCCCCAATATCCCGATTAAGCCCTATTCTCGCCGCATTGTTGATGGCGGTACAGTCGAACTTTTTGTTCAAGACATCTTGGGTGGTCAAGCTTTCAGCTCCAATGTGGAATTTATCTCCACAACCACCCAAGCCTTGCAAAAATTGGCTGGTAATCCTGGCAGCATCTACTACGCTTCTGCCCCAGAGGTGATTCCTCAATGCTCAATCAAAGCCTTGCCGTTGGGGCGGACGCAAGGGCAATACATTGCTCCATACCAAGAACCTTCTATCCTCCCGTCTGAATGTCCTGGTAAACGGAACAAATTGAACACTGAGGCTTTCCAATCAGGAAAATACCCTATTACTCGCAATCTGTTTGTGGTGGTCAAACAGAATGGTCAGACTGAGCAGCAAGCAGGTGTCGCTTACGCCAACTTACTACTGACTGAGCAAGGACAGGAACTGATTAGCCAAGCTGGGTTTGTCAAAATTCGCTGACAGGAGCGATCGCCTCCGGCGGGGCGTAGCCCATCGCACTCAGACAGAGTGGCGGAAATCGCCGCTCTGAACTGTGCTTTAACCAGCTCTATTAATCGATTCTGCTGGCAAGCAAATGAGATTATCCCCTTGGGTGAGGATTAAGCCGCGTTGACGCAGCTTACCCATCAAGCGGGTGACGGTGACACGAGTCGAACCAATCGCGCTCCCAATTTGGGCATGGGTGAGGGGGAAGGGCAGACAATAACCGCGAATCACATCAGGATCAGTGTCGCTCATTGCTGGCTCTCCATATTCCTCAATTAACAATGTGAGAAATCCTAAGAGGCGGTCAATTGTGCGGCGTTGTCCCAAGGCACTCAGCCACAGCAGCTTACGCTGGTGCTGATACCTAAAGGCATCCATAACTTCGCGACGGAAGTGAGGCCAGTTGTCTAAGTCATGCCAGTACATCCACAGCACCGCAGTTTGGTCAACATGGGCGTAAGCCTGGAGTGTGAATGGTGACTGGGCAACAATTTCAAATGGCTGTCCCGCTCCCACAAAACCCAAGAACGCTTCTTCTGGGGTTCTGTTGATTCGTCGAGACGTTAGCTGACTGGCAGTCGCACTCACTTGGGCGGTTCCTACCATGCGGATCGCACCCCTTTGCACCAAATATAGCAATCCAGGTCGGGCTGGAATGCGCTCATCTTTGCTAAAGGTACGGCAGCGGTAGTGTTCTTGAGCCCAGTCAAGAATTCGTTGCCAAGTTAAAAAAGGCCGTGATGCCTCAGAAAAGGAGGATGGAGATTGCATAGGTAACAAAGAGCGTTCGGCTGAAGACAAAGACGTCATAAAAAGGTGCAAGGAGTGTCTTTGTGTTGGCGAGGCTTAACGCCTAACAGCGCCAGCCAATCCAAAGAATAGAAAGCAAATTACTCTCTACTCTTTTGTTATACTTCCTACTGTACAATGATGGTAGTAAAGTTTACTTACTATTCATCGATTATTCATCAAATTTTATCCTCTTCTCATTTTTCTTCATCTAAATTATATTTATCTCGCAAGATAGATGACAGAAAATCAGTAAATATATTTTACATGGGTATTTAAACAAAACTACGTGCATTATAAATTACTAGTTAAGAAATATACGTCAATTAAACAGCTATTATATAGTTACTTGAAAAAAATAATAAGCATTGATACTTATAACCTAGAAAAAATACGCGTAAAAGACGAAAAAATTCATCTATATAAAGATAGAGATGAAGGTAGAGTTTTATATATTTCAAGTGTGGCCCTGCGGCTGTCAAAATCTCAGAATCGAAAAGCTATGGAGCTTGCCAGTGCGATCGCCTCTGATTTATCGAAGACTTGTGGCGACGTTTTTAGCGTCCAAATTGTTCCCCCTGGCTGGATACATTTTGAATTAACTCACTCTACCTTAGCGGCTTGGTTACAAAGTCTTGCAGTGGGGAGTTTAGGAGAGCAGGGAGTGGGAAGAGGGCAGGGGAGCAGGGAGCAGGGAGCAGAGGGAAAAGAGGTAATTTTTAATTCTCCCCTTTGCCCCCAGCAAAAAGCCCCTCTGCCTTTTGTGCCCAATGCCCAATACAACTCTTGGAGAGGCTGCACCAACGGCTTTGCTCAGTACAAGTACTCAATGCCCAATTCATTGTTTGCTGTTCAGTACGCCCATGCACGTTGCTGTTCGCTAGTGCTGATGGCTCACCGAGAAGGATTGATTAAACTTAGAGAACCAGTTCCAAATACTAGTCCAGCTTTTTGGAGTGTTATCTTCCCTGACCCTTTACCTTGGCTCAATTGTGATGGAACATTGCGGCTAAATCACCCAGGTGAGCGTCGTCTAATTGCTGAGTTAGTGCAAGTGGTAGATAACATCGAGTCCCCTGATGTTAGCGGTTCTGTGAAATGGGAAAAAGTAGCGCTGAATTTGAGCCAAGCTTTTGAAAACTTCTGGTCTAATTGCCGGATTTGGGGTGAGGTGAAAATTACCTCACCAGAGCTAGCCCAAGCCAGACTTGGATTGCTTATGGCTACTCAGTCAGTATTAAGATATGTGCTAGAGGAAAACTTGGGTGTTTTTGCGCCCTTGGAATTATAAATCGGTAATGTCGCTTAGGTAGAAAATAAAAACTTTTATAATAGCTATTGACTGAATGCATGACCTGGGCTACATTAGCAGGTGTGTGAGGAGCGAACCAGCTAGGGCACCGAGACGAAACACGGCCAGTCGTCGGTGTCCTTTCTGATTTATATGGGTTAACTTTGAAAAAGTGCCCAAATAGTGCCCAGATTACAGCAAAAACTTTTCAATTGCTACTGCTGCTCCGTCTTCATCTACGCTAGGAGCTACCCACTGAGCGATCGCTTGCACTCCTGCTGGGGCGTTGCCCATAGCTACACCAAGTCCAACATATTCCAGCATTTCTACATCATTGAAGTTATCGCCAATAGCCATAATGTTGGCTGTCTGTAATCCCAGCAATTCTTCGGCTAGGTAACGCACAGCAGTTCCCTTATTCACAGAGGCGTTAGTTGCTTCATAAAAGGTAGCAACAGACGTTGTGAGATAAAGTTCAGCAGGTGTGTATTGGCGGCGCATATTCCCCAATAGCTGATCAATCACATCAGTGTCATCGCACAAAGCAAGAATTTTTGTTGGTTCATTCGTTAAGGTTTGGCGCAAATCACCCACAGGAATCGGGGTAATACCAGAACGTTCTGCATAAATTTGGGTTTCTCTAGTTAACTCACGGACGTATAGCTGATCATTGATGTAAAAGTGGACAGATAGGAGCGATCGCAACTCAGGCTGCTCAAAATAGTCGATTAGCTTGTGGGCAATTTCCCTGGAAACAGCCCAATGGCGATAAATTTTTTGGGTGATCGGGTCTTGAATCCAGGCTCCCTGATAGGCCATTAATGGTAAGGTAGAACCAATGTCTTGGTGGAAGCGCAAGGCTGAACGATACATTCGACCTGTAGCGATCGCTACTTGAATTCCTCGGGCTTGGGCTGCTACAATCGCTTGCTTTACACCTGCACTGATGGCGTTAGAATGTCCAGCGATCGTGCCATCTACATCCAAAACTAGTAGTTTAATGTCTTTTGCAGCAGCCTGATTATCAGTAGATGCCAAATGTGTGGCAGATGCTTTGTGCATAATTTCCTAGATTTTAAGTTCCAGTAAGAGGTTAACAGGCTCTAGAAACCAGTGGGGAGTACTAAAGCTGCAAATACGTAGATATCAGTTTGTCTTAAATTATCTACAGGAGCAATTGGTACACAAAAACTGCGCTATTGTCGCTAAAGCCAAGTTGAACGAGCATCTGAAATTGCTAACTATCTGACAAAGCTTCTGGCTAAAATAGGGCTATGTCTGAAACTTTCACTTCTGCAACCGCAACACGCCCCACGTTCATCCTTGTAGATGGGCACTCCCTCGCTTATCGTTCATACTTTGCTTTCGCCAAAGGGCGAGATGGAGGACTGCGGACTACAACGGGGATTCCTACCAGTATATGTTTTGGTTTTGTTAAGTGCCTGCTGGAAGTAATGGCAACACAACAGCCCCAAGCAATGGCGATCGCTTTTGATTTGGGTGAGGCAACTTTTCGTCACGAAGCTGACGATACTTATAAAGCGGATCGTCCTGAAACGCCAGAAGACTTTATTCCCGACTTAGCAAACCTGCATGAGTTGCTCGATGGCTTCAATCTACCAATTTTCACTGCCCCTGGTTACGAGGCAGATGATGTTTTGGGAACCTTAGCACAGCGAGTAACTGCTGCTGGGTATAGGGTGAAGATTCTCACTGGCGATCGCGATTTATTTCAACTGATTGACTCTGACAAAGAAATCACTGTTCTGAATTTTAGTCCAGATGCCCTAAAGCGCTCTACAAATAGCATTACGGAATTTGAAGCAGAACAAGTCAAAGAGAAGATGGGCGTTTTACCTTCACAAATTGTGGATTTCAAAGCTCTTTGTGGTGATAAATCGGATAATATTCCTGGGGTCAAGGGAATTGGAGAAAAGACAGCAGTGCAGCTGCTAAATACTTATGGTTCCCTTGAGCATGTTTATGCTGCGTTAGATGAAATTAAAGGCGCAACTCAGAAAAAACTAGCAAGTGGTAAAGAAGATGCCGATAGGTCTCGGTATTTGGCAACTATAGTTTTGGATGTTCCTATAGAAATTGATTTAGAAGATTGCAAATTAAAAGGGTTTGATACAAATCTCCTGACACCAATTTTAGAAAAGTTAGAATTCAAGTTTTTTTTAGGTAAAATCAACGACCTCCAGCAACGTTTTGGTGGCAAAGTTGAAGAAAATAAACAAGCGAAAACAGACACAATTAATCCCAATACTAACTCAGAATTGAGTACTGATGAAGATAATGATTTGTGGTTTTTCAGTGCTAGTGATACAGCAGCAGTTCCACAACAATCTACTTCCCCAATTACACCACGCATCATCAATACCGAAGCCAAACTAACTGAGTTAGTGAAACTTTTGCAAAAATTCACTAATCTACAGACTCCCGTTGCTTGGGACACTGAAACCACCGATTTAGAACCAAGAGATGCTGAGTTAGTAGGAATTGGTTGCTGTTGGGGAACGAAACCAGATGAGGTAGCCTATATTCCTCTGGGGCATAAAACTGGGGAAAATTTGCATAAAGATTTTGCGCTAGAAACACTACGCCCAATTCTCGAAAGTGCTGATTATCCCAAAGCTTTACAGAATGCCAAATTTGACCGCTTAGTTCTAAAGTGTCAAGGAATTAATTTGGCGGGAGTAGTGTTTGATCCGATGCTGGCAAGTTACATTCTAAATCCAGATTCGAGTCATAATTTGATGGATTTGGCGCAGCGATATTTGGGATTGATCGCAAAAAGTTACTTAGATTTAGTTCCTAAAGGTAAAACCATCGCTGATATAGATATTCCCGCCGTAGCAGATTACTGCGGAATGGATGCTTATTCTACCTTTGGCTTAGTATCGAAATTACGTGAGGAACTGGATAAATTTCCAGCTTTATCTAAGCTATTAGTGGAAGTGGAACAGCCACTAGAAGCAGTTTTAGCCCAAATGGAATACACAGGTGTCCGCATTAATTCAGCTTATTTGCAAGAACTTTCGCAGCATTTAGAAACTGAGTTAGCCAGGTTAAAAGAGGAAGCAACTGAAAAAGCTGGGGAAAATTTTAACTTGGGTTCTCCTAAGCAATTGAGCCAAATCTTGTTTGAAAAGTTGGGGTTAAGCACCAAGCATTCTCGTAAAATTCAAACAGGCTACTCTACAGATGCAGCAACATTGGAAAGACTCCAAGAAGATGATAAAACGGGTTTTGTTGAGGCGATAATTGAGTATCGCACCCTATCTAAATTAAAATCAACTTATGTTGATGCATTACCTGCATTAGTGCGTCCAGATACCCAACGGGTGCATACTGATTTTAATCAAGCAGCGACATCAACTGGTAGGTTATCTTCTTCTAATCCGAATTTGCAAAATATCCCCATTCGGACAGCTTTTAGTCGCCAAATTCGGAAGGCATTTTTGCCAGAATCTGGTTGGTTAATGGTGGCTGCTGATTACTCACAAATTGAATTGCGGATTTTGGCTCATTTGAGTCAAGAGCCGATATTAGTGCAAGCATATCAGCAAAATGAAGATGTTCACACTGTTACGGCGCGGTTAGTGTTTGAAAAAGAAAATATAACCTCAGAAGAACGAGGGATGGCAAAAACTATCAATTTTGGCGTGATTTATGGAATGGGTTCTCTAAGGTTTTCGCGCTCAACTGGGATAGATAAAACCATTGCCAATGAGTTCATTAAGCGGTTTAATGAACGATATCCTAAAGTATTTGCATATTTGGAGCGAGTCAAAAAAGAAGCGATATCTCTTGGTTATGTAGAAACTATTCTCGGTCGTCGTCGTTACTTTGACTTTACCAATAACAGTTTACGCAAATTAAAAGGCAGTAACCCAGAAGATATTAATCTGAGTAAATTAAAGAATTTAGGTGCTTATGATGCAGGTTTACTACGCTCGGCTGCTAATGCACCAATTCAAGGTTCCAACGCTGATATTATCAAAATTGCAATGGTAAGACTGCATGAGATTTTGAAGAACTATCAGGCGCATTTGTTGTTGCAAGTTCACGATGAATTAGTGTTTGAAATCCCCCCTGAAGAGTGGGAAGAATTACAACCGCAAATTAAGTCGGTGATGGAAAATGCAGTCCAGTTGAGTGTACCCTTGCTGGTCGAGGCGCGTGTCGGTGAAAATTGGATGGAGACGAAGTAAGTTGAACTGGGGACTGGGGATTTGGACAATTACGTTGGTATAGAAGTACTTTTGTCTTATACCAATTCGCTATGAAGATGCACTTAATTTTTATTAAACGAACTGCCATCTCTGCGAGAGGCTTTCGGCAACGCGCAGCGTCTCCTTAGAGAAGGACGCCTTTGCGGAGCGTCTCCAAGAGTTGGAAGAAGAAATCATTAAGTGCAAGTTTACGGAGAATTGATATTAGTAGATATACCAAGTTGACAAAGTAATCAAGAGTCAATACTTTTGACTCTTGACTCTTGATGATGGAGCAGGCAATAGTTAAGAGTTAAGCGCCACGCTGAAGCGCTGCTTCAACTTGCTGTAACTCCTTCTCTAAACGATTTTTTAGTTTTTCGGGTACAGAACGATTTGGGTAAGAACTGTAATGTCCAGCTAGGGAGTTGAGGGCTGTTCGCATGGTTGTAAAGGAGCCAAGACCAGAAACAGAGTTAACCCGCTGATAGCGAGCTGAAAAGTCATTAATTTTTTGACGCGCTTCTGCTTGAACTGCTGCTTTGTCTGGTGAATCTTGTGATACATCCAGAGCTTGTCTCATAACATTGACCACAGCTAAGGTGTCTTGGCGATAATCCCCACTCAAACTATCTGGACTGCCAGAACAGCCCATTAAGCCGATAGCTACAACCAAAACCAGCGCAAGCAAACGCGACCAATAGCGCTTCATATGCATTAAGTAAAAGAATACGTAAATCAACGTCCATCCTATCTTGAATTGGTAACTTGGGGATCAATTGAGTAGGGAACAATTGAGTAAGCAGTGGGGAGTAGGGGAGTCAAGGGCTGTTTCATTCCCTAAAAGGCGCTCATTTACAAGTATTTTGGGCAAAAAAATCAGGTGATTAAAAAATTTGATTGGACAATTATCATCGCGATGCCTTTTCTGTGAGAGGCAATGCCAACGGCAAGGCAACTCTTGGAGACGCTACGCGTAGCAAGATCCCCGTAGGGGTTATGGAGTTAGAGATTGATACGATTTAATCAACTAACTTTCCCCACCTCAATTTTTGCAATTTAAGCATTGTAATACATATCATTAGCCATAAAAAACCGACTCCATAACCTGCAATTATGTCTGTGGGCCAATGGACTCCTAAATATAAGCGACTGATACCAATAGCAGCAATTAAAATAACTGTCAAACTGTAAATAACTTTGGCAAAATGAGGATAGTGAGTTGCCAACTCGTAAGCAATAAAACCATAAAGCACCATAGAACCTAGTGCATGACCACTAGGAAAACTAAAAGATTTTTCAGAAATCAAGCGATGCCACAGTTCAGGACGAGGTTTAGAAAAAAACAACTTTAGCCCTGTATTTAAAATTAACCCTCCCAAGCAAGCAATGACAAAAACTTTCGCTTCTTCTCGGTAACGTCGCCACCAAAGTAAGAAGAGAGTACCGCCTGCAAGTACAACGACTGTACTAGGATTACCAAGATTTGTAATAAATAGCATTAAATTATCTAAATTTGGACTGGCAAACTGATGTAGCCATAACAAAAAAGTAGTATCAAATGCAAAAGTTTCTCGCTCCAAAACCTCTTCAGCCAGTTTTGCTAAAACAAAAAGGATGAGCAAACAACTAGCAAGTCCAACAATACCAATTGTGGCAATTAAGGGAGCAAAACGAGGATGTATATGACGCAACCAGAAATTAGAAATTTGTCGGAGCATACTTTAATATCATTCATCGTTAGAAGGCCCAGCCACGATTAGTCTTCTCTGCTTTAGAGTTGTGAACAGGATACAGACTCCAAATATTGATACAAGGACTGTTTAAGTCCCGCTAAGTTAAGCGTTGAAGACTATTTTTTTAAGGTGACTCGTAAAATCTGTTTTTTTCTCTCTGCACTCTCTGTGCCTATGTGCCTCTGCGGTTTAAAAGTAATTTATTTAACTACTGAGGCGCAGAGAACAAAGAGAGAAGTATGAGATAAGACTTCCTTTAACTCCTGACTTTCTGATAAAGAGTATTGCGTTGTTGATAAGGTCTTCCTAAAGAAGCGATCACAGCTTGTAAGGTTTCCACTTCCATACATGTACCACCCAAAGCACCTGCCATTGTGGTAATGTGCTCCTCCATTAATGTGCCGCCAATATCATTGCAACCCCAAACTAAAGCTTCTGTTGCACCAGCAAGCCCCAGTTTTACCCAACTCTGCTGATGGTTGGGAATCCAATTACCCAAATAAATCCGCGCCACAGCCCCTAGCAGCAGCGCATCGGTTAAAACTGGTTGATCGCGTCCAACACGGCGACGTAAGGGTTTGGGCGCTTCTTGCCCAACGAAGGGTAATAAAATAAACTCTGTGATGCTTGCTGGATATCCCTGATTGATGGCGGTTTTTTGGAGCGATCGCAATTTTTCTAAATGCCCGATTTGCTGTTCGTGGGTTTCAATATGGCCAGATAACATGGTGCTAGTGGTATGCAAGCCTAATTTGTGAGCTGTGCTGACAATTTCTAGCCAAGTGGCTGTGTCAATCTTCTCTGGACAGAGTATCCGCCTTACCTTATCGTCCAACACTTCTGCTGCTGTTCCCGGCATTGAGCCAACACCAGCATCGCGCAAAGCAATAATCACATCAGCATACTCAAGTCCATCAAGTCTGGCGATAAATTCCACTTCCTGGGGAGAGAAAGCGTGGAGATGTATCTGAGGAAATTCTTGTTTAATGGTTTCTACTACCTTGAGATAATAGGACAAAGATTTACCATTTATCTGCGCTTGTGGATTTAATCCCCCCTGCATACAGATTTCCGTCGCACCCCGCCGCACCGCATCTGTCGCCTTTTCCAAAATTTGTGCCGAATCTAACCAGTATGCACCAACATCACCATCATCTCGACGGAAAGCACAAAAACTACAGTGCTGCTCACAAATATTAGTAAAGTTGATATTACGATTAATTACGTATGTAACTGTATCGCCTGCTTGAGTGTGGCGGAGTGTGTCGGATGTAGCACGGATTGCGGCGATCGCTTCTGGCTCACTTTGTTCTAACAATACCACTCCCTCTTCGAGAGATAAATCGTACCCCATCAAGGCACGTTCAAGAATTTTTTCAACTGCAATTTTTGTCAGCATTACTTTCTTAATTTCTCAGTAAATATTAATTTTCTGATCTTGTAAATAATAAAATTCTACTAAGGAATAAGAATTAAATAACATACAATTTATGTCCCTGACTTACCTCACCCTCAATCCCTCTCCCTATAAAGGAGAGGGAAGCAAGATAGAGGATGAAGTTTTGCATTTTATTTAATCCACGTTCCTTAATAAATACACTAAATACTGGAAAATACCAAGTTTATACTACTGATTTAAGTACGAAATGTATGATTATCCGAGACAATTGAAGCCAAAACATTGAATTCTGCGAGAGTTTTATTGGCCTTGTATGCGAACCTTGGGAGCAATAGTTGCGGTCTCTCGATATTGTTTCAGAAATTTTTCAACAAAACTCAGGAGGACTCGAAATCATTTTGCTAGCTGACGCTCTCGTTATTTTACCCTCAAAGTAGGTATCAATGATTTTCTGACTTAAGTCAAGCCAATATGCCTCCATTTGTATTTGGCTAAAATGCATAACCTATCTCTCGACTGTACCTTAGGAGACCGGGAAACGCTATATAAAATTTAGCTGCTTTTCTGTTCTAGCCGCCACAGCCTACTATACTGGAAAACATCGACCAGTTTGTATTTCTTCTCAAGCTCAGATCGAAATATTTTAGAAGGATTATACAAAAATAGATTGCTAAAACTATCAGGAATGCTTGGTATACTTGGTTCAATTACCAATTGCATCTGCACTTTTTCATCTAGCAGATGAATGAGAGACATTAGGTCACCAATATTTAGAGAATAATTACTACTAATTAATAGTGGGTGATTAGCTTGATTGATGATCCGAGCTATTTTAGGATTGGCATGGCTGCCTTTATTCCACCATGTCTCGGCTTGAGAACTGATGGTACAGGATACAACTCCAGTAGAAATTATTACTACCATTACTAATTGCCAAAATTTGCGAGTTATTAACTTAGAAGAAATAATTTGAGCCGCCAGCAAGTAAGCAACAGCTAGCTGAATGCCTAGATAACACGGAATGACATATCTAGGTCGCAGACTGAGCTTACCTCCAATAATCAAATCAGGCAATATGAGAGCTAAAGCAGGTACTCCACTTAAGAGAAAAACAAATAACCAAATTCGTTTCCCTGCATGACTATAAAGAAATAAGAAAGAATATACTACCAATATTAGTATTAAGGGAATTAAAAATCGACCCCAGCGTAAAACTGGCAAATTCAAATCTGGAAAATATAGTTCATAGCGCCAAAAATCACCAAATAAATAGCTAATATTCTTAATCCAATCAGAAACCAAAACTGACAGAGATTGTCTGGTGTGAGCGCTGGTGGTTGTGCGATCAATTTCAGACAAGCTATTAATAACAGTTAAAATCCAAGGAACAAAAGCTAAAAAGCCGACGCTAGTTGCTATTAGATAAGCTTTAACGCTTTTAGTGAATCGAAAGCGTTCAATGGCAAATACATAAATACCGTGGGCGATCGCCAGCAACCCAGAAAACAAAAAGGTGTACAATCCTAGTGCCACTGTTACTGCATAAATCCCCCAAAGCTGCTTGCTACCCAGCCTTATTGCTCGTAGCAGTGCAGCACTCCCTAGCAAAGTAGTCACCATCCACAAACCGAACTCCCTTGCCTCTTGGGCGTACAGCACATGGAAGGGCGAGACTGTTAGAAGAGCTACGCTTATCCATGCCGTTATGGGTGACTGAAATAATTCTAAGCACAGCCAATAAATGCAAGGAAAGGCTAACAGGCTAATTATGGCTGACAAGCTTCTCGTAGTCGCTACTGAATTGCCAAAAAATTGCATCCATAATCTAAGCATCACGTAATAAAGTGGAGGATGTTGAGCATCCTCCACCGCCAAAGAGTTGATTGTATTGATTAAACCTTTATCAGAATTAGGCTGTTGATATTTTTGTATATCTCCAACAGCAAACACGCGCCCATTAAACACTTGTTGAACAAATTCTGTCTTAGTGTAACCAGAGATTCGTAATGAGGTATAAGCTTCATCGTGCCAGTAGACTTTTCGATCCAGATAAGCAAAGCGAAAAAATATCCCTAAGATTAACAAAATAATGATTAAAAATCGTAGCCAAATAGGAGGAAAATATTTTGCAAATCCTGATTGTCTGTTTATCATAAATATCGAATTCTAGCGTTTATTACAGATTCCTAAAGTCCAGTAGCAGCAGTTTGTAAACTAGTTTTTTAGACGTTTAGGATTAATAAAGTCAAGAGCCGTTGCAAGCTGCTTCAGAACAAGTTAAGGAAATTTATCTTTTAAGGTAGGCAGGAGAAGCAAGGGTAAAAAAGGCTTAACCCAAGCATATTGGTTTACATAAACCATTCTCTAAAAAAATACTGTGGTTTTACGACAACTATTTTGATCTATTAAATAAGTGGGTGTCAGTGGTTAGATCCTGGTAAAGGAGTTGTTTTCACCTCAATTTTGTGGGGTGAACTATCAAAAAATTGTTCAAGCCATGTTAACTTACCTTAATAACAAAATATTTATATTTGATTGAATTTTCCTGAACATTCAAATTTAAGGTTTATCCAAATACTCCGAAAGCAATAAGCATATCAGGAATAGGCATGAAATAATTAGTGTTCTCTGAGTATTATTTATACATAAAATTGACGTATAAATACTGTTAAAACTCAGAAACTTTTGTTAGAGTTTTCCGAGAATGATTCTCGCTTGTTCTGGATTTAACAACTTAATTAGCAGTTTTGATGTAATATATAATTATTGACAATAATTATTAATCCCTCTAATATTTAGCAATTGCAAATCTTTTACAATTCTTTTTTGGTGCTAACCGTAACTAAATGTCATGCCCAACAACTTCGCTCTAGGTAACGAAAAACCGTGGAGCCGCCGTCAATTACTGAAGCTAGGACTAGCAGGTGCTGGAGTGATTGGTGCAGCTGGACTTTGGCAGATGCTAAATCTACAAAGTAAGTCAATCGTCAAAGTGCCACCACTTGATATGGAAGCACCAGACGACGGTACTAACCCGATGAAGATGTTAAGGGATTTTGATTATGGGACGGTAAAGCAAGAAAATGGGCGGACTATCCGAGAATTTCAGTTAACTGCCGGTACTTCCATAATAAAACTCAATAGTGCTGTATCTTACAACATCTGGGATTTAAACGGTCGCATACCAGGGCCAACGCTACGGGCAAAACAGGGCGATCGCGTGCGAGTGCTTTTTCTCAACAAAGCAGGACATTCTCACTCTTTGCATTTTCATGGCGTTCATCCGGCAGAAATGGATGGGGTTCGCCCAATCAGCAATGGCAAAGCCACAATTTATGAATTTGATGCTGAACCCTATGGTGTTCACTTGTACCACTGCCATATTGAACCAGTCACCCGTCACATTGCCAAGGGGCTGTACGGGATGTTTATCATCGATCCACCTACGCCCCGTCCCCCGGCTGATGAGATTGTACTAGTCATGGCTGGGTATGACGTGAATGATGATGGCCATAATGATTATTATGCCTTCAACGGTTCGCCCCATCATTACATGCATCATCCCATTCCTATTTACCAAGATCAGTTGATTCGGCTGTATGTTCTCAACATCATTGAATACGATCCGGCAGTGACCTTTCACCTCCACGCCAACTTCTTTGATGTCTATCGCTTTGGTATGACTATGACTCCTAGCGAGAAAGCAGATGTGATTACGATGGGTGTAGCAGAAAGGCACATCTTGGAATTTGCTTTTCGCTACCCAGGTAAGTATATGTTCCATCCCCATCAGGATGCGATCGCCGAAAACGGTTGCATGGGTCAATTTGAAGTAGTTGCTCAAAGCAAATCTCAAAAGACTGTTAACAATTCATGACAAAATAATTAGTAATTTCTATTCAAGCTAAGTACAAGGTACACAATTGGTAATTAATAAAATTTTAAATCAAATAGTTGATAAAAAATATCATTATATGCGAAAGTAAAATCTATGACGATTTCTTAAACAAACTAAGTTTGAGTAATAGTTTGAAGCATTTGAACCAATACCTTTTAAATTGTGCGAGAAGCAGAAATGAGAAAATTTCACTATATCTGTTTAACAGCGGCAGCTGCGGCAATAGTTACCTTAAGTTCCTGTAGCAGTACACCAACCGCAGAAAACCCCTCAGCACCAGTTACTAATCCTCAAGCTACAGAGGCAGTAAGTGAGAACAGTCATAGCAGTCACGGTAACAAAGAAAAAATTAACATTAACAGTGCTATCTTGTCAGAATTGGATAAGTTTGAAGCCAAGCTAGGTGTCCCGGCTTTATCCAACAAAATTCAGGCAGGTCGTCCCTATGGCAGCCCAGAAGATTTAGTTACTAAAAAAGTAATTACTCAAGAGCAGTTCGACCAAATTAAAGACCAGGTTAGTGTTCAAGAAGTGGTACTCACAGGTGAGGCAAAAGATGTTGACTATATGTCTAAATTAGGCTTAATGAAAGGGCATCTTTTGGTAGCACAAGAACTGCTGGATCAGAATCAGCCGAAACAAGCAGAACCTCATATAGGACATCCAGTTGAAGAAATTTACGTTGACGTAGAAGAACAATTGAATGAGCGCAAAGTTAAAGAATTTAAGACAACTTTGGTAAGTTTGCAAGATTTAGTGAAATCTAATTCAAAAGATAGTAAAGTTAAAACTAATTTTGCTTCTTCGATGCAATCAGTTGATTCCGCGATCGCAGCTTTGCCAGCAGATCAACGCTCCAAGCCAGGATTTGTGCTACAGGTAATTAACGAATTGCTAGATTCAGCTAACTCCGAATATGGCGCTGCGATCGCAGATGGTAAAATAACCGCACCAATTGAGTATCAAGACTCTCGTGGTTTTGTCGTTTACGCCAATGATTTATACAAAGGAATTTCTAGTCAAGTAGCTCAAGCAGATCCTGAAGCACACAAAGCGATCGACAGTAGTTTCGCTGAACTCATAAAAGTTTGGCCTGCCGCCATCCCACCAGCAAAAGCAGTCAAAACTCCTAATGATGTTACCAAGCTGGTGAAAACCATTGAGGAAAACTCTCAAAAAGTAGTTGACAAATCTAATACCAAAGTATAGCGATAACACTTTCATTTAATGGGAAGGGTAGGTTAAGGAGTTTAAAATGAGGAAATAGTTAGGAGTTAAGAATTACGAATTACAAATTACGAATTACGAATTACTTACTCCTAACTCATTACACTCCATTCATTACTTGAACTAACAACTGATGCAAGAACTTGACCAGAAAAAGACCATTGACCTGCTGAACGCCATCATGGAATTTGAACTAGCAGGGGTAGTGCGCTATACACATTATTCTTTGATGGTGACTGGTCCTAACCGTATTCCAATTGTGGCTTTTTTCAAAGGACAGGCAAGTGAGTCTTTACTTCATGCCGAACAAGTGGGAGAAATTCTCACCGGTTTAGATGGGCATCCCTCCCTGAAAATTGCTCCAATGGAAGAAACCTACCAGCATAAAGTCAAGGATATCTTGGCAGAAAGCTTGTCTCATGAAAAAAAGGCATTGGATCTGTATAAAGATCTGCTCGAAACTGTCACTAATGCCAGCATTTATCTTGAAGAATTCGCTCGCGGCATGATTGGGCAAGAAGAGATGCATAATCTCGAACTGAAAAAGATGCTACGTGATTTTGGTCAATAGTCATTAGTCATTAATTATTGACTAGGGACTAATGACAAAGATAGAAGTCTGAAGGGAGCGAAAAACCGGAGTGGAGGTTGCCTCTGCTCTGGATTTTTCAATTTTTGGCTTCTGATCATAATAACTTCTCCTAAGGGAGACGCTACGCGTAGCTTGCTTAAGAGAAGGGGTACAGGGACAAAAGACAAAGGATAAAAGATGAATTTTAGTACTGCTCTACCTACTTTTGTAATAACACTTCGAGAAGGAGTGGAAGCAGCCCTTGTTGTTGGCATTGTCCTAGCTTTACTGAAAAAAGCTAAACAATCCCGACTCAACTCTTGGGTGTATGCTGGTGTCGGCGTTGGCATTGTTGTCAGTGCCTTAATCGGTGTGTTATTCAGTTGGATAATCCCAGTACTGGGAGCAGTGAATCCTCAATACACCTCCGTAGTTGAGCCAGGGTTAGAAGGTGTGTTTAGTGTATTAGCGATCGCAATGCTCAGTTGGATGCTAATCTGGATGACCAAACAAGCCAGATTTATGAAAGCTACAGTTGAGGGAGCAGTAACAGAAGCACTGACACAAAACTCAAATGCTGGTTGGGGTGTTTTTACTTTAATTTTAGTTTCCGTTGTCCGCGAAGGCTTTGAAACTGTTCTGTTCGTCGCTGCTAATTTTCAACAGGGATTAATGCCAGCATTGGGGGCTATTGGTGGTTTGGTAGCGGCATCTGCCATTGGGGTGCTGCTATTTAAATGGGGTGTCAAAATTAACATCCGCCAGTTTTTCCAGGTAATGGGCGTTTTATTAGTGTTGATTGTCGCTGGGTTGGTAGTTTCAGCCTTGAAACATTTTGACGACGCTGTGGCTAACATTGCCCTTAGCAGTCGTGGCACAGAAAGCCTTTGTTTCTATTACGAACGTTTTACTAAAGTCCACTCCTGTATTTTGGGGCCAATGGTTTCAAATACTTCCACAATCTTGCCTGACGAACAGTTTCCTGGCATTATCCTCAAATCTTTATTTGGTTATACAGACAATCTCTATCTTGTACAAGCAGTGGGATATGTGATCTTTTTACTCACCATTGGAGGACTGTATTTCCGCAGCCTTGGAGGTGCTTCTCGTGAAGCTAAAAAAAATATCCCCTTTGCTCAAAAATAAATTAGTTCTGCAAAAGATTAAAAGCACAATCAATTTTATATTTTTTGCCTCGTTCCCAGTCAGAGACTGGGAATGCCTATTGGGAGGCTGCCGCCTCCCCTATTCATCATTCAAGGTAGAACCTGGAAATGAGATTTTAAATTATATTTATTGATCTAAGTACCGTTTTGCATAAAATCGTAGCGTTTTTAAATGCAGAGGGACGCATTAACATTGCAGACGAACGCATTGACATTGCAGACGAACACATTGGCATTGCAGACGAACGCATTAACATTGCAGACGAACGCATTAACATTGCAGACGAACGCATTAACATTGCAGACGAACACATTGGCATTGCAGACGAACGCATTGGCATTGCAGACGAACGCATTGGCATTGCCAAATTTAATTCGCTACGAATTAATCAAATGCTGTACTAAGTGCCCTGTGGTGCAAACAACGCTTGCTTAAGCTTTCTTCCAATCTAAAATCTAAAATCTAAAATCTAAAATCTAAAATCTAAAATTGATTGCCCCGTACCCTTGTGCTCAGGGTCAATCCAAAAGACGCTCTCTTACGAGACGCTCTTGCTAGCTTGCTTCCCTGTAGGGGTACGCGGACTCGCTCTAAGCGTTGGCGCAGCCTCTCTAAGAGTTGCCATGCCGCAGGCTTTACGCTGCGCTATCAGCAATTCCATTATCCAAAATTGCTTGACCTTTGCTAATACGGAGAATATCCTTGAGTCTTGAGTCATTCTTAAATAAATTACTACCAGTGATTCCGACAACTTTTGTTAGATCAAGTCGAGAGATAATGTTAGCAAAAAGAGAAGAAAGAGCGACAACTCTTTCTGCTGATCCTTTAGGTAATTGCTGAGAATTTCTCTTTTTCGTCTCAGTAGGGTTTGTGACTTTTTTTGTGGCTGCTGAGTGATTGCAGTCGTGCAAGCAGCTAAAACTATACTCATCTTTATAAAAAAATGCAGCAACACAAATAGGGCTTTGGCAGTCTTGAAAAAATAGGTTTTAAAACCCTTACTACTTAACTATATAATTCGATACACGTTGCCCACAATTATCTAAATTGGGGTCGATGATTATTGTGTCCATCTACTGGTAGGTATGTCTAACCATCCCTTGAACGTTGCAAGATCAAGATTATTTTGGCGGCGGCTATTCGCTGTTGTTTTCACTAGTAGTTCGTTGCTCCCCAACTTTGGAAGCGAACCAGCAAGGGCGCAAGTAACCCAGTATTGTCAGTTATCATCAGCAGCGGCGCAAGAAAAAGAAAACTTACGTTTGTCAGCCCTCAAAGGCAAGCAAGATGCTCAAACGCGCTACCAAAACTTGGTACAAACACACGCACAGAAATTACAGGAGTGCCGCGCTCAGACTTGGCCACAAATCCAAGCCGTCTGGTTGCGCTTGTATCCCTGTGACATTCAACCAGGAATAATTGATCAAATTATGGATCGGGCTGTTAACCGTGGCTATAACCAAGTTTATTTGGAAGTATTTTACGACGGTCAGGTATTATTACCAGCAACAGCTAACCCGACGGTTTGGCCTTCTGTGATTCGCACTCCAGGGGCACAAAAGGTTGACTTACTCGCCACGGCAATAAAAAAAGGTCGGCAACGCGGTTTGAAGGTTTACGCCTGGATGTTTACCACAAATTTCGGCTATACTTATGCCCAGCGTCAAGATAGAGAACCAGCGATCGCTCGTAATGGCAAGGGTCAAACCAGCCTCTATGTGGTAGATAACGGTTCTCAAGTATTTATCGACCCCTACAACTTGCAAGCAAAACGCGATTACTATCAATTAATACAGCAAGTTTTGCGCCGTCGTCCAGATGGCTTGCTATTGGATTATGTGCGCTATCCGCGACAAGCAGGAAGTGATTCCATAGCCACTAAAGTTTCAGATTTATGGCTATTTAGTCCCGCAACCCAAGAAGCTTTATTTAAACGGGCACAAAATTACAAAGGGCTGGACTTGATTCGCCGCTTTTTGAGTCGAGGATACGTCACCACTGGAGATATCGCCGAAGTTGATAAACTTTATCCCCAGGAAGGGGAACCCCTCTGGCAAGGACGCCCTCTCCCACCAGCCCAAAAATCAATCCTGTCTGTAACTGATAGACAACTACTTTTACAATGGGAATTGTGGCAACTCGCCGTTGCCCACGCCATGCAAGGAATCCTAGATTTTGTCACCATAGCCAATTACCCAGCAAAGAAGCAAGGAATTCCCACAGGAGTGGTGTTTTTCCCCGATGGCAACCAAACTGTAGGACAAGGGTATGATTCCCGCTTACAACCTTGGGATCGGTTCCCCACCACATTAGAATGGCATCCTATGTCTTATGGAAATTGCGGTAATGTCAGTTGTATTGTGTCACAAGTGCAACGGGTTTTGAGTATGGCAAAACCGGGTACGCAGATAATTCCAGCTTTAGCTGGTGTGTGGGGAAAATCCATCAGTAATCGTCCATCCCTAGAAGCGCAAATGCAGGCACTTCGCAAATTTGCCCCCCAACTCAAGGGAGTCAGCCATTTTGCCTATTCTTGGCAATATCCTCAGAGTGATAGCGATCGCAAATTTTGTCGCACTCGCTAAATAGTAGAATTCAGGAGTCAGAATTCAGAAGGAAAATTCCCCTCATCCCCCACTAATTAAGGACTGACAAAAAATAAATTATCCAAAATTATTTGTACATTTGTAGGGGATCTTGGCCTTGCGCCCCTACGATGGGATGTTTTTTTAATTGGAAGTCCCTTAATTCTGTATTCTGATATTCTTCTTCAATTAACTTAAAGCCAAGTCCTGTGGGGTATTACAGTTAAACAGCATTTCGGGTTCTGCTAAGGGCAAAACTTCTACAGGATATTGCCGAAGCCACTGCTGAAACGATCGCCCCCCTCCATTGATAAACTCTAGAAGTTGTGGCAAACAGCGACGGCGATAGAAACCACACAGAGGTTCCCAGCCTTTAGGATGATCGGCTAAAGCTGCGATCGCATTATCCCCCACGCTATCAAGTCTAGTTACCCAATCTTGCAACACCTCAACCCGCAACCTCGGCAAATCGCAAGCTAGCAACAGCACCCATTCTGTTTGCACTTCGGCTAGTCCTTGGGAAAAACCAACTAAAGGCCCGTGGGCTAGAGATTCCTTAGATAAAGGTACTTCCCGAATAAACTGACAACCAGGCAAAAGCAAGTCTTGATAACGTTCTGGCCAGGGAGTTACTACATAAACAGCATCAGCACAGCTTTGAGCAATCCCACAAACTCGCTGCAACAATGGCACCCCTT
The DNA here is from genome assembly GCF_036919675.1 of Nostoc sp. Classification (GTDB taxonomy): domain Bacteria; phylum Cyanobacteriota; class Cyanobacteriia; order Cyanobacteriales; family Nostocaceae; genus Nostoc. The sequence goes on along the minus strand of NZ_JBALCP010000060.1, from coordinate 72,266 downwards.
GAATGGGAATCAAAGCTTTATCTTGACCCATGCGAGAACTTTTACCGCCTGCTAATACAATGGCAGTTAATTTGCTAGGCGAGTCAATAGTCATTTGTCAATAAAAATAGAGGGTAGAAATATATTTTGCACTTATGTGCATCACCCGCCAGCGATTTTAATCGCTGGCTTAATAGCCAAAGTCTATTTAAATGAACTGAAATTCTTGTTTATACCATTTCACTTTAATAATGATACAAATACGTTGGTAAGGGCATGGCATTGCCATGCCCCTACAAGAAATCTATCTGTATCAGGGTTTTCGTGAATTGGTTTTAGTCCTCTTTTAGAGGACTTAAGCTATTAGCCAGGGGTTTAATAACCCCTGGTGGTTGAGGATCTCAATCAGAATATTGAGTTATTTAATCCCTTCTTGAGAGCGATTTCACGCCCTCACCTGGCTTTGCTGGACTTGCTGCAACAAATGCTCTACACTTTCTGCTGGTGCAAGACACTTCAAACCTTGGCAAACTAACCCAACGCTTCCCTCTGGGAAATCAGATGTTATAGCAAACACAGCCGCCGGCAAATATTTGGGGATCAAAGTGTTAATTTGCTCAGTTGTGCTGCGAATCAAGGTAGAATTACGATACCAATCCAAAGCTGTAAATAAGCTGGGACAAGCTTGGGGAGACTGATCCATCACACTCCTAAAAGCTTTCAAACCAAGTTCTGCTAAATCCAAATAATCTAGATTATCGGTGAGTAAGGCCAGACGGACAAGGTTAGCGATCGCAATTCCATTGGCTGAGGGTGTAGCATTATCAACATAACTACGCTCTTTGACAATTAAATCTTGACTAGAATCACTAGATGTGTTATTATAACCACCTAATTCTCTACTCCAGAGAAATTCGTTGAATTCATCTTGGATAGCGATCGCATTTTCTAACCATTGTTTATGCTCAGGGTTGGAAGCTTGTAAATCCAGGAGAGCTTTAATAAAAAAGGCATAATCTTCAGACTGCGCTAAAACGGTCGGTTCTCCTTGATAGTTGAGTCGGTGGAAACGCCCATCGACAAACTGATTTTCCCAGATAAAATTCGCCGCTTGTGCTGCTAATTCCAGGTATAACGGTTGTTGGAACACCCCAGCAGCTTTAGCCAACCCAGAAATCATTAAGCCATTCCAGGCAACAATCATTTTCGTATCTGTCACCGAAGGAATGCGACCTGGCCAGTTAGCGGTTTTTGCTTCCTGGTTATTACGAGCCGGAGGAAAAGTTTCTAGTGACTCAAGATTAACGCCATAACGGGCTGTAAAAAGCTTGTTCAGTGCCGTTTCCAGCGTTGCACTCAGTTGCCCTAATTTGCTTCTTTGTAAGACATTACGTCCTTCAAAGTTACCGTTAGGGGTAACAGTGAATTGTTGTTGTAATTCCCTGAGTTCTTCAGGCGTTAACAGTTGTTGTAGTTCGCTGTAACTCCAGACATAAAAGGCTCCTTCTTCTGGTTCTACTGCCGTGGGTTCAGTGAAGCTGTCGGCATCTTGAGCAGCATAGAAGTAACCTTCAGGCGCGGTCATTTCTCGCTTCAGCCATTGTACAGTACCAGCAACCGCCCTCTCAAACGCTGGTTCTTGGATTCCTGTACTCCACAAAGAAGCCAGATACTCCATAATCTGTCCATTGTCGTAGAGCATCTTTTCAAAGTGGGGTACTGTCCAAGTAGGGTCAACAGTATAGCGATGAAAACCACCACCCACATGGTCATAAATGCCTCCCAGCGCTAAGTCTAGTCCCCGCTGGGTAGAAACTTGGTTGCCATCATACTGAGATTCAAAATTAAATCGAGTTCCCCGCAATGCTAATTCTGTATAGGGAATCATCGGAAATCTATTGCCAGATTGCCTAGTAGTAATTACACCTGTGCTGGTTTCCCAACCTTGACGGAGTAATTCCCGGTCTTCAAGCTCGGTTGTTGTACCGGATTGCAACACCGCAGACGTGAGCAAAGACTCAATAATTAGGGCTTTGCGTTGCTGTAAGTCTTCTTTTTCTGTGTCGTAATAACGGCGAAGTGATTGCAGCACTTGTAAAAATCCAGGACGACCATAGCGCGGGTCTACAGGGAAATAAGTACCAGCGTAAAACGGCACTAAATCTTCTGGGGAAAGAAAAATATTCAAAGGCCAACCCCCTTGACCGCTCATCATCTGCAAAGCCTGCATATAGATGCTATCGAGGTCAGGTCTTTCTTCCCTGTCTACTTTGATCGGAAGATAATTGGCATTCATGTACTGGGCGATCGCAGTATCAGAAAAAGCCTCGCCTTCCATAACAGTACACCAGTGGCAACTAGAGTAGCCAATGGAGAGAAAAATCGGTTTATTTTGCGCCCTTGCAGTTGCAAGTGCTTCGTCACACCAAGACCACCAATCAATCGGGTTTTCGGCGTGTTTGCGGAGATAGAGGCTCTTAGCTTCAGCAAGGCGATTAGTCATGATCAAATAGCAAGTAAGTTGCCTTCTTTGCTCAGTCTATCCTGTTCCCAGGAATGTTAGCCCTTGAGTAACAGGTAGTAGTGCATGTCTTTGATATCGCCGACACCTGTGCAATTTGTGAAACATTCTTACTGAAAAGGTCGCAATAGCAAGCTAACAATATTTGGTGGCGTTTCTGGCATAGGTGATGCTGTCTTTGTCTGAATCAGAGTATTTGGGCTAAGTCCTACTATCAGGTGGAGCAAGAAGGTGATGATGGCGGCTTGTACAAGTTTTTCCAGCATGGCACGTCTCTCTCTGTGTGGATAGCATTTCAAGTAAGACTGGTTATTCTAAATACACTTAGTACTACCGATTTACCGAATCTAACAAAAATAACTTAATAATTGCTGAGGTAAATCCTAAGAAAATGTTTAAAATCTTACTGGATATTTAACATAATTCCCTAAGCAAGTCGGATTTCGGTTATCAGTTTAATTACCACATCGCCAAGGTAGTCCAGCAAAAGCCGAGATATGAGGTTGGCGATAATTGGAGTTTTTTGATTTGTTTTTCCCTAAATGGAGATATTCTCTTAGACACCTTTTGCCGCTAAAAAGTGCCCTTAGGGGTTAAATCTATTAGATAAGCACCTTTTGCCCTCTTTTTGGGTAAAGAAAAAAGAGAAAGGTTTAATTTATCTGCCTGGGAACAGTAGAGATAAACCCCAGTTTCGTGCCGTCACCGATAAAATGTATTTAAAGTAGCCACAAACACGCTTCCATGATTCCTATCGTTATTGAACAATCGGGTCGAGGTGAACGCGCCTTTGACATCTACTCACGGCTGTTGCGTGAGCGCATCATCTTTTTGGGACAACAAGTTGACAACAACATTGCTAACTTGATTGTTGCCCAACTGCTGTATTTGGATGCTGAAGACCCGGAGAAAGACATTTATATGTATATCAATTCTCCCGGTGGTTCGGTGACGGCTGGCATGGGCATTTTTGACACTATGAAACACATTCGCCCTGATGTCTGTACAATTTGTACCGGATTGGCGGCGAGTATGGGCGCTTTCCTCCTCAGCGGTGGTGCTAAGGGTAAGCGGATGAGTTTACCCCATTCTCGGATTATGATTCATCAACCTCTAGGTGGCGCTCAAGGACAGGCGACTGATATTGAAATTCAGGCGCGGGAGATTCTGTACCACAAGCAGCGGCTAAACGACTATTTAGCTGAACATACAGGTCAACCAATTGAGCGAATTGCTGAAGATACTGAACGTGACTTCTTCATGTCACCAGAGGAAGCCAGGGAATATGGCTTGATTGACCAAGTTATTGACCGTCACGCCGCTGGTAGCCGCCCGGCGGTAGCTCTAGTCTAAAGTGCTGAGTAAATTGCCTTTCAGGCTGGAAGTTGCTGGCTGTGTTCTTGTAGCCTAACGAACTGAATCAAAAGACCTCTCCCTGGTTTTACGTAGTAAAACCGTCCCTCTCCGACTCGGAGAGGGACAGATTTGAACTAAAGTTCAAGTCAGGGAGAGGTTTATCGAACTCACGTTAAAATTCTGCTATAGGCTCTGGCTGAAATTACAGGTATTGAAGGAATTCGTGCAATTGCTCGTCGGTCAGTAAGGGACTTCCAGTTAAAAAAACATCATCGTAGGGGCGCAAGGCCAAGATCCCCTACAAAGGTACAAATAATTTTGGATAATTTATTTTTTGTCAGTCCCTAAAAAACGCGATCGCTTGCCATAGTTTTTTGTGAGATGTTCCCGTCGCTGTTCTGATGTCCAGCCTAGCCGCTGCATTTTGCCATCTGTTTAAGCAATTACATCAGATAAATCCACGGGTTCCATAGCTTCATTAGTATTTCAATAGCCGATGTCTTTTCTGATTGACCCTTACCAATTACAAAAGACAAATGACTATTGACTAATCAAAATCCCGCTAATGGGTCTGGCTCAGATTGGAGGTATTTGAGGAATCCATGCAATTCTTCTTCAGTTAGCAAAGTTCGCCCCCGCTTACCGTAGGTTTTAATCAGATGCTCTCGTCCCTGTTCTGGTGTCCAGCCTAAACGCTGAAGTTCGACATCTGTTTTAGCAATTACATCCGATAAATCCACGGGTTCAGCTTTCTTCTTTCTCTTTCCTGTCACTGACGGGGTGGGGACATCCTCTTGAGGGCTATAACTCCGAGGTGTAAATGGTGTGACATTATTGGCAGAAATTGCTGGAAAGGTCTGATTTTCCACCTGGTTATCAAAAGTTATTTCCAAGTTTTCAACTGGAGGATCAAATTCTAGCTCCCGGTTGGCAGTCACAGGAAAGTTTTGACCTAAATCCTGGCTATAGGTATCGTTTGATAGGGGCGCAGCATCGCTGTAGCCGTACTGTTCGTTACTGCTTGTTACTACTTCTGGTTTGATGTTGCGGACTCTGGAAGGCGGGATAGATATTTCTTTGTCACTGACCACTGACCACTGACTACTAACAAAATCCTCATCTTTTGCAGAGGAATAGGCAGCAGCCTCATTCAATCCACCTTTGGTGTTCAAGGAAGGGTTTAGCTGCGCCGGGGAAATTGGATTTGAGGTAAATGCCACTGATTCGGGTGGCGCATTTGTAATACCCAAAACTATCAGCGCCCTCGTTCTGGCTTGGTCTTCTGCTGCTTCTACTGTTTCTGCCGCTGCCATACCCGTAGCACGGGTTACGCCTTCAATTTGCACGCTTGCCCGGACAATATATTTTCCTTGAAAAATTTGCACTAATTCAGAAATAAGACTGCCCTTGGGATACAAGCTCTGGAATTGAGCCAACATAATACTGCTACCAATCTAAATCTTTTTAATAACGGGGTCGATACTGCCTGTATGCTCAAGCGATGTAAACTGCCCTTACTTTAATTTACATCCACTCGATACTCAGGATGCCTGCCAATCTTGCATTTCTTCTCTACCAGACGCTACGCGAACATTTTTAATTGCTTACCGAAACAGTGCTGAGTCCTGAATCAGTGCTGAGTCCTGAGTCCTGAGTCCTGAGTAAAGAAGTGGGGAATCTCATTTCTTTACTCAGGACTCGGTACTTGGAACTGAATTAACACTTGACATCAAGTTGGTGTAGAGCAAGAACATGGGGCATGAAGAATATTACGATTTATGTCCTTGATTGCTTGCAACAAGACACAAATCTGACTTTTCACCGGATATGGAAAAGAAAAATAATTCGCGGCTGTAATTAGCGAACCAACCGTTATGACGTTACGCTGCAAAAATATCTCACGGCTGTCTGGCTGGACGATCCACCAGGCTTTTCAGGACTGTCTCCAGTTCGACTTTGCCCTTGCTCGAGCCGGACTCGCCACTCTCAAACTCAATCCAGCCCTGGTTGAAACCGTCGAGCATCTGAATGCGCGGCTGCGGGTCGGCTGTGCCCTGAGACTTGAACAGTGCCTCCCAGGTTTCGCGAGGAACCGCCTCCGCATACACTGGGTGGCCCAGGAGCTTGGAAAAGCTCTTCGCAATGTCATTCGGTGTCACACGCTGTGGTCCCTCGATCTCGACGATCCGCCGTCCGCTCCATGTCTGTTGAAGCAACTCGGCTGCGACGCGACCGATATCCGCCGTAGCAATCATGGGCACCGGTCTGTCCAGCGGTTGCAGGAAGCTTGGTATGATGCCACTCTCTTTAGCTGATGCCACATCTCCGGCGGCGTTCTCCATGAACCAGGCGGGACGGAGAAAGGCGATCGGCATCGGCAGATCCCCCAGTACCTGCTCCATGATCTGAAGTTGAGTCAGCAGGTTCGGCTGGGTTGCCTGCGCCCCTATTGTGGATAAGCAAACGACCTTGCCCGGACGCGCCGCCACGATCGCGGTATGCAGGGCGGCGACGATCGCCCGTGTTTCGGGGTAGCCCAGCGATGGCGCGAAGTTCGGCGGCAGCACCACAAAGACACCCTCAGCATCAGCAAAAGCCGCTTTGAGCGCGTTGGCGTCGTTCATGTCCGCCAAGGCGACTGCACAGCCCTGTTCTGCCCAAGTAGTTCCTTTGTTGACATCGCGGATCACAGCCCGTACAGACTGTTTTTCGGTCAGCAATTTGCGGGCGACTGCACTGCCAACCTGACCCGTAATTCCTGTAATAGTGTACATTTCCATCTCCCTGTGAATGGCAAACTACAGATACTGTTTGTACAGCTTTGGATTAATGCAATCGCAAATTCTTCCATCACCTGTGCGACTGACTATATATTCGCGTGCGAGTAGCATTGGAAGCAAAATGTCCGCTTCAAGTCTCAGCACTCCTGAATATGTGTGATCAGTTTGTTGGTAGGCAATGAGCAGGTATAACTCTATGCTCCGGCCCATGAAGGTGATATTTTTGCGTTGTCCCGTGTTCCAATTGTAGCAGTAGCTCTTTTTTGACGAAATTTTTGACTAGTGCTAACTTACCTGGGTAGTCTTGCCTACAATGCTATACTGATAACCCAACTCGATATCTAGAACTATTTTCTGGAAGTGCGCTCTAAATCTACAATAATGAAGATAAGGTTCGCCCTCACTGCTAATTAAGCTGATTACCTAATTGTTACCGATTCTACATGTGGGAAAATTGGGTTCATCGGCAGTTCCTCCTAGTTCAAATCAGAGTCTAATGGCGTAAAATTACCTTCACTCTAGACAATCAAACACCTGTAGTTTCCACGCCACTTGCTCCACTTGGGAAGACCCCTATGAGCGCAGTGGCTCCCCTGCATAGCGCTTTTGGGCAGTATGGATTCTCTAAACCCAGCTTCTCAAAAACCCGTCGCGTAATTACCTAGCGGGGCTAAATCTTAATCAGGCGTGCAATCTTAAGTTTGGTTAGGTGAAGAGACTTGAACGCAGGCGAACTCTGAGAGTATTGTGCAGTGAGAAGTTCGTAGACGCCCAGAGTTGTCCGTGGGTAGGCTTCCTTTGCTCGCAACTGCGGGAGTAGTTTCTTGCAAGGCTGGGTTGGGCTTCCTTTCCTTAGAACTTAGGAAGCTTTGCCTCAGGGCAATTCGTTTCCAGCTTGTTTCTGTAAGCCGTGAGGGTATACAGAAAAGAACCAGATTAAACAAAAAATGATGTTTTGACCAAAGGTCGGTTCACTGCATGGAATTTTCAATCGCTACACTCCTTGCCAATTTCACCGATGATAAATTGGTAGCTCGAAAAGTTTTGGAAAAGAAACTTGGCTGTGAAGATGAAAAAAGCTTACAAAAACTTCACATTGCTTTAGATGTTCTAGAAAAAATCGGTATTTTAGTAAAAGAACGGGGTAAGTATCGCCGTGTCTCAGAAGAGGGAATAATCGAGGCAAAACTTCGTTGTTCTAGTAAAGGCTTTTGCTTTGCTATTCAAGATGTGGAAGGATCTGAGGATATTTACATCCGTGAAAGTCATCTGAGTAATGCTTGGAATGGCGATCGCGTTTTGGTAAGAGTTCTCAAAGAAGGCAGTCGCCGTCGCTCTCCGGAAGGGGAAGTGAAGCTGATTCTAGAACGTTCTAACCACACATTACTGGCACGAATTAAGCAGGTGGAAAACGGTTTCCGCGCTGTGCCCTTAGATGATCGATTGCTGTTTGAACTCAAGATCCAACCTAACGAGGCGAAGTTGTCAGAAGCAATCGATCACCTTGTCCATGTGGAAGTCTTGCGTTACCCGTTGGCACAATATCCCCCACTAGGTCGAGTGGTGCAAATCCTCGGCAGTGATGCCGAAGCTGCTGCTGATATAGATTTGGTAACATGCAAACACGACCTTTCCCGCACTTTTCCGGATAATGTGCTAGATGCAGCCGCCAAGTTACCCAAAAAGCTGCTCAAAGCAGACCTGAAAAATCGGCTGGATTTGCGTAATTTGTTTACTCTCACCATTGAAGGGCTAAATGGCGACACCAAAGTTATAGAAAACGCTTTTAGTTTAGAAAAAAACTTAGCCGGAAATTGGCTTTTGGGCGTTCATATCACCGATGTTTCCCACTATGTCCAACCTGACGAAGCCCTAGATAGAGAAGCACTTAAACGGGGTAAATCAGTGTATCTAGGAGAATTAGTGCTGCCAATTTTGCCACCAGCTGTGGCTGAACGCTGTTCTTTAGTACCTGGGAGCGATCGCTTAACCATCTCTTTTTTAATTACAATTGATCCCCAATCAGGACAAGTGTTGGAGTGGGAAATTCAACCCAGTGTAATCAACGTAGAAACAGCATTGAGTACAGAACAAGCCCAGGCAATTCTTACAGGTGAAGCTAAAGATCAATCTCCACAGGTTTCTCAAATCCTGCAAGACCTCCAAGCCTTGCAAACAGCGGTGAAACAGATAAGGTTGACTCGTGGCAGCCTCCAGTTGAATCTGCCACCCAGCCAAAACGCCTACTATGATGAAGGGATTCTCGGCGCTGTGGTGGTGAATGATTTACCAGTGCGATCGCTACTCACGGAGTTGGTACTGTTAGTTAATCAACTGGTAGCAACTCACTTAAATGCCCTTGGTGTTCCCGCTATCTGGCGAGTCCAAGGCACACCCGATGTCGAGGATGTCCAGGAAATGCTGAAATTGGCAGTCAATTTAGGCGTTGACCTAACGCTAGATCCAGAAGTCGATATCCAACCCTTAGATTATCAACATTTGACTACAGCTTTTGCTGAATCCCCCTCTGAGCAAGTTCTTACTTACTTGCTGCAAGATACCCTCAAGCCATCTGCATACAGCACCACCAAAGGATCTCACTTTGGTCTGGCACTACCGCAATATATCCACTTTAGTGCCCCTTTGCGGCGTTACCCAGATTTACTCATGCAGAGAGTGTATTACACGCTACTCGAAAATGGACGCGATCGCCGCAATACCCGTGTTAGAGAACGCGTTAACCTCCGCCACTCCTCCAGCCATGAGGAAATTAACTGGAACGTTTTACCCCCAGAATTGCAACAAGAACTCCAAAGCGATTTAACCAGGGTAATTGTCCAAATCAACGACCGAGAAAAAGAAGTCCAAGAAGCTGAAGCCGATTTAGCCGGACTGCAAAAAGCCCAACTAATGAAGCAGCGAATTGGTCAGGTATTTCAAGGCGTAATTACTGGTGTTCAATCCTACGGTTTCTTTGTGGAAATTGAAGTCCCAGCAGCCGAGGTGGAGTCCAGCAGTAATCCTGGTGTGCCTTTGAGGGTAGAAGGATTGGTACACGTCAGTTCTCTCAAAGACGATTGGTATGAATATCGTGCCAGACAACAGGCACTGTTTGGTCGCAAAAATCGCGCTTCCTATAGATTAGGCGATCGCGTCGCCGTGCAAGTTAAGAGTGTCGATTACTACCGTCAGCAAATTGATTTGGTAACAGTCGGCAGCGATGGTGTAGCTAAAGGTTTAACTGGCAATGGTTCCAATGACGATCTTTCAGACCTCTACTTACCAAATGACATTGAGCCTGATGACCTAGACCCTTACTCTGAAGATGAGTAAAATCAACTAAAATTTCCGTGTCAAACAACACCAAACCTCTAATTTTAGGCGTATCGGGCGCATCTGGTCTGATTTACGCTGTTCGCGCGATCAAATTTTTGCTAGAAGCGGATTACAGCATTGAATTGGTTGCCTCTAAATCTACTTACATGGTTTGGCAGTCAGAACAGGAAATTCGGATGCCACCAGAACCAACCGCGCAAGAACAATTCTGGCGAGAGCAAGCTGGAGTTTCACTTTCGGGTAAACTCCGCTGCCATCCTTGGGGTGATGTTGGAGCCGGGATTGCCAGTGGTTCCTTTGCCACTCTGGGGATGATAATTATTCCATGCAGCATGAGCACAGTGGCAAAGCTAGCGGTTGGCTTGAGTTCCGATTTACTAGAACGGGCAGCGGATGTCCAACTCAAAGAAGGACGAAAGCTGGTCATTGTCCCTCGGGAAACGCCTTTTAGCCTCATCCACCTGCGTAACTTAACCTCTCTAGCAGAAGTTGGAGTGAGAATTGTCCCCGCTATTCCCGCCTGGTATCATAATCCCCAAACCATCGAGGATTTAGTTGATTTTGTAGTTGCCCGAGCTTTAGATCAACTAGATATTGACTGCATCCCAATTCAGCGGTGGCAAGGTCGTCGCTAACGCCCTCATCGGAAATTTCATAATATGTTTTAAAAGGGCAAGCGAATTAAGCGCGGTTTAGATAAAACTTCCACTGGCAGGATAATTAACGCCGATACCGATGGAAGTATAAATATAGCTCGCATAATACTTAAAGCTGATGAAGGGATAGTGGGATTGCCGTTTATCCCAGTAGTTTTAGCAATCTGGTCTAAGATTACAAACGTAGTTGTCTAGTGTTAGCAATATGAGGGTAACTTTTTAGAGATTTCTTTCTCCGAGCGGTAATGATAGAGATGGCCCATAGTGTCAGTAATCAGTGAACAGTAATTAGTGAAGAATATAGGACTTAGGCAAGAACTCTTGAAACTCTTGTTCCTTAGCGTCATTTGCGGTAGCCTGCGGCAAGCCGCTTTGCGTCTACGTTTTCTGATGATTTTGTATAAGTCCTAGAATAATCAGACTGATAACTGACAACTGATAACTGACAACTAACCACTGACAACTGACAAAATTGCTATGGCTGTAATTCGCTTAATTCTATTGGTGGCGGTACTTGGAGTACTAACGCCGTTGTTAGTCCAAAATTGGTCACCTCCCCTATCGTTAGTATTTTTGGGCGTGCGAACTCAACCATTACCACTAGCGATATGGATTTTGTTCAGTACTGCCACTGGTGCTTTCACATCTATATTGATTGCTACCTTGTTTAAATTATCCAATTATTTTGTGGCAGGACAACGCCAAACTCCTGACCGCCGAAGCGCAACTTCGCCTCGTCCTAAGGCAACCCAAAGAGAAGAACCGACATCTCGCCCTGTCAGTCCTCCACCACCAGCTAGTAAAAAAGAACAGCCTACTAGTGATGTATTTGATGATTGGGAGACAAATGGCACTAGAGATGATGATTGGAACTTTGATGAAAAGTCAGAGGAAGCGCCTACCCCTAATCCTCAAGCTCAACAGCCTAGAGACTCTAAAACTTACGAACGTCAATCAGAAACCAAAAGCAGTTCTCAGTCTGGTTCAGTTTACTCCTACAGCTACCGTGAGCCAAAAAATACAGCTGCGGGAAAAACTGAATCAATTTACGATGCTGATTACCGGGTAATTATCCCCCCTTATCAGCCACCGACTACCAATCAAGCGGATGATGATGATTGGGAGTTTTTTGATGATGATGATGATTTTGAGGATGATGATAAGCGCTCCCGTCGGTGAAATGTAGCAGGCTACGTCTCTACTTGATGCCACACCGCTCTCTAGATTCCTGCTTGACCTTACCAATCATGGCAGCTTCCTGTAAAGTCATGAAAGCATTAAAATCTTCCAAGTCATATCGGGTAGTCAACAGTTGTCGGAGTTGATTTTCAGCTTCTACTGTCAAATAGCCAGTTGCTAAAGCTTTCTGTACAACGTCACGAATTCGAGTCATAGTTGACACCTCATTCATACTATATTTATTCATTCAGGCTTATTGGGGTGAAATATGCAGTAGTCTTTGTACCAAAACTTCAACTTTTTTGCAAAGCTTTTTTAGACGATCGCGGTAAATAAGTTATTATTTACACCTTTCTCAGAAACATTTAATTGAGTAGGGCTTGTTATAACTGAACTTTTAGAATAACGAGTTTGTGCTGTTGATAACACAGTATTGGGTACACTTAATAATTACACACTAGAGTGAAAGTCGCGATTATTTAGATAGACAGGAATTGTTTGAATAAAGTTTCAAACAAGCTATATTATTTTTTTCGTTAAGTATAGCGATCGCTATGCAGCAATTACCAAGTTACTTCAGGAAAATTACTACATTCCTGAGAAATCCATCGTTTATTATTTATGGTAATTTCACAGAAGAATCGTTAATCTATTGCAGAAGTTACTTTAAATACATTAATAACGGTAATGACGGCAGTTGATTCAACTCAAATAGAAGATGAATTTATATAAGCTAAAAACAATATAAAGTTAGAAAAGTTATACGTAAATTTGATATCCACAAAGGGAAAAACCTTAATGCCCGTTGAAAATAAATTCCTTAGGGACTTTCAGTTAAAAAACATCCTATCGTAGGGGCACAAGGCCAAGATCCCCTACAAATGTACAAATAATTTTGGATAATTTATTTTTTGTCAGTCCCTTAGAAGTTTACTTTGTGGTTTTACTTCTGCAGAAATTACTAATGTAGTTTATCAAAGTCGTAGTAGCAGTACTGTTAGAGGATGTTTGAAAGTCGATGAAAGGTATAATTCGTCATTCTGAACGTAACGAAGTGGAGTGAAGAATCCCGGTTTTCTGTTAAATTGTGAGATGCTTCACTACGCTGGCGCTCCGTTGGGTATGACATTTTATACTTTTCAAACATCCTCTTAGAGTTTATCTTTCTAATGGATTATATAAATACGTAGAATAAATGCTGAGTAACCAAGCAATTGATGCAATCATAGCCAATCAACCCAAACTTAAACTCAGAAATGTGAAGTAGAGTAAAAAGTTAGGATTTAGAAGTTAAGAAAATTCATAATTGGAGTGAAGCGACTGGTGAGTAGTTTATTACAAGGAGTCAACCTGTACTTAATTGGGATGATGGGCGTTGGGAAGACAACAGTAGGGCCCTTACTGGCAAAGGAACTGGGTTATGGGTTTGTGGATATCGATAATGTCATTGCCCAAGCAACAGGTAAATCCATCAGTCAGTTATTTGCACAAGAAGGTGAAGCAGGGTTTCGCCAGGTAGAAAGCGACGTGCTTTCACAAGTTTGTGCTTTTACAAAGTTAACTATAGCAACTGGTGGGGGCATTGTACTGCGGCGAGAAAATTGGGGCTACTTGCACCACGGTTTAATAGTGTGGCTAGATACGCCGGTGGAGCTAATTTACAGCCGTTTAGCTGAGGATAACACAAGACCACTGCTGCAAGATATTGATCCTAAAGGGAAATTGCGATCGCTCCTCGAACAACGAACACCACTTTACTCTCAAGCCGATTTGCACATCACCGAGCGAGAAGGAGATACACCTGAAGACGTTGCCAAGCGAGTACTTGAGGCAATTCCTAGCGTTCTCAAAACACAAGTTTCTCATTAGCAAGACTCAAATTACCAAATTTTGGCCATCCGTAGGACAAACCCTGCTAATTCAGGATTACCAGTAACTGCTTCCGGATTTTCCAAAATTTCAACTTCCCGATTAGTCCGGTAAATGTAGACTTTTCAATTCTGCCGATCAATTAACCAGCCTAGTGATGCACCATTATCGATGTACTCCTGCATTTTGTCTTGTAATTTTATCAATCAACTGAATATCATTTGGCGATATTGTTCCTGCAAAACTTAATAATTGTCTACCTGGAACACCATGAATTTACGAACTTACTAAAGTTCGGGCAAACTCCAGCACTCGATATTGCAAGTCTTCAGGCAGAACTTTTAATTCTTCAATTAGCCGATCGAGAATCGGTGTATCCATATTTATCCTGATAATTTTCGATTCTGGTTGCTAGTCCTTATTTTAGAGATTTTCACATTTCTGAGACAGATAATAAGTAAAGATTTTCCTTAATAGCAGAACAGTCTTTTTCATCCAGCAGAATCGCATTACTGCGATCTCTCTTGACTTGCTTCTGGGCGTCTGAACATCCAAACAAGATAATTTGTGAGTGATACCTATACAAAAAGCCTATTTTTACTCTTGGCAGCTATGAGATATTGTTACAGGTTACAAAGTCTTCTACACTGACTGAAATAGGTTTTAACTCTCAACGGCGGCTCCTCATGACGGTCAACGATTCGGAATACATCAGGCAAGCTGAAGCCACTCGTGTGCGTGTACTAAGCGAAGCACTACCTTATATTCAACAATTCGCCGGTCGCACTGTTGTTGTCAAATATGGTGGCGCAGCCATGAAAGACAGCACACTCAAACACAAAGTTATGCGCGACATTGTATTCTTATCTTGCGTTGGCTTGCGTCCAATTGTAGTCCACGGCGGTGGCCCAGAAATTAACAGTTGGTTAGATAAGCTGGGAATCGAACCACAATTTAAGAATGGTTTGCGAGTCACTGATGCTGCCACAATGGATGTGGTGGAAATGGTTTTAGTTGGTCGAGTTAACAAAGAAATTGTCGCGCTAATTAACCAAGCTGGTGGATTGGCTGTAGGACTTTGTGGTAAAGACGGTAATCTATTTACAGCCCGTCCCCAAGGTCAAGAAGGCATCGGTTTTGTGGGGGAAGTCAGCAATGTGAATATCAAGATTTTGGACACCCTCGCTAGCAATGGTTATATTCCGGTAGTGTCCAGTGTCGCGGCAGACGAGACAGGGCAAGCTTATAACATTAACGCCGATACTGTAGCTGGAGAAATTGCTGCTGCACTAGGAGCAGAGAAGTTAATTTTACTAACCGACACCAGTGGAATTTTAAAAGATTACAAAGACCAATCTACTTTGATTCCGAAAGTAGATATTCGTGAAGCCCGCGAGTTGATTGTCAATGGTATAGTCAGCGGTGGGATGATTCCGAAAGTGAATTGCTGTGTGCGATCGCTTGCTCAAGGAGTCCGTGCAGCACATATCATCGATGGTCGCATTCCCCACGCCCTGTTACTAGAAATCTTTACTGATGTTGGGATTGGGACGATGATTCTCGGTTCGCAGTTTACATCGTAGAGGAAGAGGAGCAGGGGAGAATGATTTGTAACTGTAATTTTGTGTAAATTAAGATTCGTTTTTTGCTCGCAGGCAAGTCTTTTTTACTCGTGAGCGAGTCTTTGATACTGGTGAGCGAGTCTTTTTTACTCGTGGACGAGTCTTTGATACTCGTGGACGAGTCTTTGATACTGGTGAGCGAGTCTTTTTTACTCGTGGACGAGTCTTTGATACTGGTGAGCGAGTCTTTGATACTCATGGACGAGTCTTTGATACTGGTGGACAAGTCTTTTTTACTCGTGAATGAGTCTTTGATACTCGTGGACAAGTCTTTGATACTCACCTCCCCTGCCCCCTATCCCCTGCTCCCCCTGCCGCCCCTGCCCACTGCCCCCCCCTAGCGGGGATAGGTAATAATAACCCGCGATCGCCCACTGCTAAATGGTGTACGACGCCATGAATTATTTATAATCACCGGATTAACTACAGTTGAGTCTCGAATTGTCGGATTAATCAAAGTTGGATTAATCAGGGTGGAATTATCTCACGTTCTGCCTTACCTGGGAAAGTAAGAATCGGGCTGCCTTACCTGGGGAAAGTAAGAATCGGGCTGCCTTACCTGGGGATAGTAAGAATCGGGCTGCTTTACCTGGGGATAGTAAGAATCGGGCTGCTTTACCTGGGGAAAGTAAGAATCGCGCTGCCTTACCTGGGGATAATAAGAATCGCGCTGCCTTACCTGGGGATAATAAGAATCGCGCTGCCTTACCTGGGGATAGTAAGAATCGGGGAAATTATTGCGTTGTGGCATTAGTCCCGTTGCTGGGTCTACAGGCATAGGTGTGGGAATCGGACTACCATAAATAAAAGAACCGGCAGCAGGCGATGTCTGACGACAAGCTGCTCCGCAGCTACGCCTGACTCCATAACCACCATCAATCACTCTCACACGCTGGGCAGAAGCTGGAGCAATGCTTACACCCATAACTGCTAAAGTTATACCTGCTAGGAGCCAATTCAGTTGTGAATGCTTGATTTTCAACATATTTTGCTCACCTGCATTTGATAGCGAAATTTTTAATCAGAAAATAGTCACAGCTACTTAGTTAAAATTTTAGAAGTTTATCCACTTTCAGATTGCCAGCTTTTGAAAAGATTCCAAAAAGATTGCTGGCATTGGCAAAATTAAAACAGTGCTGATTTTTTATAGAAGACGTGAGTGCAGAAAGTTTAGAAATTGCTAAAACCCGCTACCAAACTGGTAAAATTGCCTTTGAAAATGGGCAATACCGCGAAGCCGTAGAAAATTTAGAAAAGGCTAGCGCCCTGTTAGCTCGTAATTCTCGCCTTGGGGGCGAAGTAGAAATTCATCTAGTGACAGCTTATGAAGCGGCTGGACGCACGGATGATGCGATCGCTCTTTGCGAAAGACTCAAACGCCATCCCTATTTTGAAACCAGCAAACAAGCGCGACAGATGCTTTACATCTTAAAAGCACCAAAGCTGAAAAGACCGAGCGAATGGATGACCCAAATCCCTGATTTGGGCACATTACCCGATAATGAACTCAAAATTTCTATTGCTGCTAAACCTACTAAATCTTCTGTGCAGCAGAAGCCTAAACGTACGGAGCCAGAATTTGTTGACCTCAGTCAGGTCAATACCAGAGATAATCGCTTTATCTGGGTGGCGCTAATTGCCATTGGTTTAACCATCTCATACTTGGTTTGGTTGAGTTTTTCAGGAACCCCTGTCTGATACCAATTTTGGATTTTGGATTAAAATTCTTTACCAAAATGGTGTTCCAGGAATCTCAAACAATACGAATAAGTCAAGATTGGTTAAAAACTTTGACTTTGGGGAGATTTATAGTTATGAATTCTTCAATTTTCGGAAAGATTTTCTTGTGGTTAATCAGACCATTTAGTTTTGTGTTGGCAAAGATTAAATTTCTCTCACCACTGAATGGTCGAAATCGAATCAACCGCGTTTTTCCCATCCGAAATCCTACTCTGTGGCTAGTCCTGTTAACATCCCTGCTACTGTCTGGCTGTGTTAAGTACGATGTGGGGCTTAACTTTGATAACTCAAATAGTGGTGAACTAGTACAGCATATTAAGTTGGGAGAACGGCTAACCAGTTTTAGTGGCGATTCTGTGTACGAATGGATAAACAGCATAAAGCGCCGCGCCCGTAAACTTGAGGGTAAAGCACAGCGAGTTTCCACTGAAGAAATCATCGTCACAATTCCTTTTAGTAGTGGTAGTGAATTGCAAGAGAAGTTCAACGAATTTTTTAACTCCCGTGTTAATCAATCATCTGAGTCTGTGCAGAGCAAATCTGACTCAGAACTGCCGAAAATTGAATCAAACGTCCTCTTGGAGGAGAACAATTTTTTACTTTTAGTCCGAAATCGGTTGATTTATGATTTGGATTTGCGATCGCTTTCTCTAATTGCCAGCAAAGGTAACGTCCTGGCTAATGCTGGTTCAATTCTCGACTTGGAATTTAGTTTGAAGACTCCTTGGGGAGCCAAAAATATTCAACTAACTGAAACTGCGATTGCGCCTGAAAAAAATGGCAATCAACTGGTGTGGAAACTCCAGCCTGGTGAGCTAAATCACATAGAAGCTGTTTTCTGGCTTCCTAGTCCCCTTGGTATTGGTGCATTGTTAATTATCTTGTTTGTCTGGGGAGGATTGTACTTGAGATACAATTTCATGCCAGATCCCAGAATTCAGTTTCCTGCTAAAGCAGCAGCGATCCAGGAACAGTAGATTATTCATCTGTTTAATATTGTCAGCGAAGCCGATGCATTCTCCATCGGCTTTTTTACACAGAAGCGCTGCGGAATGCGGAAGCGATCGTGGACTTCGTAATTTGCGTAATCTGGCGCAGAAGTACACAAGACAAAAGCCTTGAAAAAGCTGGTATTCAAAAACTTTCTCTGTTTGACATGGAAGAACTTTCGGTGTGGATGGAACGTTCGCTTTGAATATTGCTATGTTCTCGTTGTTCGCTGCCATACCAGCGTTCAGCTAGTGCATTGAGTTGATGAAGCACATCAATTAATTCTTGACCACGTTCTGTCAGACCGTAAGTTACTTGGGGTGGAACAGTTGGTTCATAGTGGCGATAAATAATTTCTGCTGCCTCAAGCATCCTCAGTCTTTCCGTCAGAACTTTCGTGGAGATGCCCTCGACTAGATGCTTCAATGCACCAAAGCGAGTAGGCCCACGATTACACAACACCCACAGTATATACATTGTCCAGGGCCCTGATAGTAAAGACATCAGTATACTGACAGGGCAAGCATCATGATTTTTAGAGACAGACATCGATAAGTTAGCCAAAATTTTCCAACAGTTACTTTATGGTAACTACTTTACTTTAGTAACTAGTTACTTTTAGTATAGAATGTGATGCTTTGAACTTTAGACTCAAAAAAAGTCAAAGCAGTAAATCCTAGCTAATCAGGAGATATTTGGTGGTAAACATTCTACATATTGATTCCAGCCCCCGTGCTGAACGATCGCACTCAAGAGAACTATCTAAGGAATTCGTCAGTGGTTGGAGGGCAGCGCATCCTGAAGACGCGATCGCCTATCGAGATTTAGGGCATTATCCGGTTCCTCACGTTGATGAAGCTTGGATTGCAGCGGCATTTTCACCACCAGAAACCCATACCCCAGAGTTAACTGAGGCAATTAGGATTTCTGACGAGTTAGTAGATGAATTTTTCGCTGCCGATCGCTACGTCTTTGGAGTGCCAATGTATAACTTTAATATACCTTCCACTTTCAAGGCTTACATTGACCAAATCGTTCGGATTAACCGGACTGTTGCTTTAAATGATCAAGGTTTTAGAGGATTAGTCGAGGGTAAAAAGGCAGTTATCATTACAGCTAGCGGCGGTGACTATAGTGCAACATCCCCTGCTGCTGCCTATAACTTCCAAGAACCATACCTGCGGGCGATTTTCGGGTTTATTGGGGTTACAGACATTCAATTTATTAACGCTCATAGCATGAACAATAGTGATGATGCCCGTACCCAATCTCTATCAGAAGCACGGGCAGCAATTCAAGATGCGATCGCCCAGTGGTAAGCAGGATAACTGGAAAAGGGAGCAGGGGAAGTAAATTCTCCATTGTCTCCCTCATCCCCCTCATCCCTTCACGGTGACAACCGCTCAATATTCCAAGTGCCATTATCTAAACGGCTATAGAGCAAGCGATCGTGCAGACGACTGGGGCGGCCTTGCCAAAACTCAATTTCTGTGGGGATCACTCGTAAGCCTCCCCAATGAGGCGGTCGGGGAATCTCCTGATTTTCATATTTGCTCTTAAACTCCTGCAAGCGTCGCTCCAGAACTTCTCGGCTTTCTATCGCCTCGCTTTGATTAGATACCCACGCACCCAGGCGACTGTTGGCAGGGCGACTGTCAAAATACTGGTCAGACTCAGTTTCGGAAACTTTCTCCACATACCCCGAAATTCGGACTTGACGTTCCAGTTCTGCCCACCAAAAGACTAAAGCCGCCTGGGGATTTTCTGCCAGTTCTTGTCCTTTGTGACTGTTGTAGTTGGTGAATAAGACAAAACCCCGTTGATCAAAATCCTTGAGCAGCACCATTCTCGCCGAGGGCTTACCGTCTGGGGTGGCGGTAGCAATGGTCATCGCATTGGGTTCAGGAAGTTGTCCTGCTAGAGCTTGATCGAACCATTTTTTAAATTGGATAAAAGGATTGAGGTCTACTTCGAGTTCGCTTAAACCTTCCAAGGTGTAATCCTTGCGAAGCTCGGCTACGGTTTTGTCCATTGTGATTTGTTTCCTTGCGATCAGTCTTTGTTAAAAATATCTATGATGATGATCAGTGCCATCAAGAATTTTATAAATTCTCTCAAAAAATATATAAAATAGGTTGCATAAGATGCGCCGTTCGGCCTCCCTTCAACGCCTGTTAATTTATGGTCTAAGCGGTCCAATTATCGCTCTCAATGTCTGGCTACTGTCGGTGCTTTTTCGCTATTTCCAGCATCCGATTACCGTCTTGAGCATTGCGGCGATTCTGGCTTTTCTACTAAATTACCCAGTTAAGTTCTTTGAACGGGCTCGGATCACGCGCACTCAGGCGGTGATCATAGTTTTACTTGCAACCTTAACCCTGTTTGGGATTCTGGGTGTCACCCTAGTGCCGTTGGTGATTAACCAAACAATCCAGCTATTAAATAACATCCCTGATTGGTTAGGTGCCAGTCAAGCAAACTTGGAGCAGTTTGAGATGCTGGCAAAACAACGACGTTTGCCAATTGATCTGGGGGTTGTGACCAGTCAAATCAATGCCAACATTCAGAATCTGGTGCAACAGCTAGCTTCTGGGGCAGTGGGATTTGCTGGAACACTCCTCTCAGGATTGCTTGACTTAGTGTTAGTTATTGTGCTTGCATTTTATATGCTTTTATATGGCGATCGCGTCTGGTATGGTCTGATCAATCTTTTGCCCTCTAATATTGCAGATCCTCTTACCACATCCTTGCGCCTAAATTTCCAGAACTTCTTCCTCAGCCAGTTGTTGCTAGGATTGTTCATGATGCTAACCTTGACGCCAATTTTCTTAGTGATGAAGGTACCCTTTGCCCTGTTATTTGCCATATTAATCGGTATCTCAGAACTGATTCCCTTTATCGGGGCGTCTCTAGGCATTGCTCTGGTGACAATTTTAGTACTGCTGCAAAATTGGTGGTTGGCAGTTCAAGTTGCCATAGCGGCAATTATCATGCAGCAGATCAAAGATAACTTGTTAGCTCCCAGGTTACTAGGCAATTTTATCGGACTGAATCCGATCTGGATTTTTGTGGCTATTTTGATGGGATTTGAGATTGCTGGGTTGTTGGGGACGCTTGTTGCTGTTCCCATTGCTGGTACTATTAAAGGCACTTTCGATGCGATTAAGAGCGGCAAGTCAGGTGACTTTCTCTCAACTGTGATCATTGCTCGTGACTCGCCCCACGATTAAGACGGCAGGGGGGCAAAGAGGCAGGGGGAGAACCCCATAAATAAATTTAGTTGCTCTGAAAACTTGGACGTATTATTTAGGAGTGTGTTGCATCTCGAAATAAATATTTTTCTTTTGAGGATAAATAAATTTAGGCGCTTGAAAAGACAGTGATTGCTGGGGAATTCCAGAATCTTTCTCCCCTGCCCCCTGCCTCTTTGGTCACCCACAAGGGATGAAAGCGCGTAGCGGGACGTTAGTCCGGTATGAACCAAAAGATTTTTTAATCTAAAATATAAAATCTAAAATCTAAAATTGGTATGGTCAAAAGTTGCACATTCTGATCTCACAATTCACAATGGTGATTGATTGCAAATTTCAGGGGATACTGCCAGCAGGCAATTCCTGAATAAAAGAAGCGCAAGGGAATTCATAAAGTACACGCTTTGCCAATAGTCAATGAGTTTACTGTTGAATTTACGGTCTTTTGATTCTCATTAATTAACTTAGAACCTGTTGATGGAAGCTTCTGAGCTATTAGAAACAATCACACTCCTGATTTACCAAGCTGAACAGGGAGAAATTGACCCTTGGGATGTCCAAGTGATTGAGGTGATTGACCGTTACTTAGAACTGATGGCACCGGAGGCAATAGGAAGAGGTTATGAAGCGGACTTGTCTCAATCTGGACAGGCCTTTTTGTCAGCATCAATGCTGGTATTATTCAAAGCTAATACATTGATGCAATTGTCAACAGTAGGAGATGTCCAGGATAGTGTAGTAGATGATGCCCTACTGGAAGATGAAGACGGAATATCACATCCGGGTCATCGTCTACCATTAGAACGGCAATTGCGTCGTCGTCCAGCGGCAATGCCGCCACCAAAACGTCGAGTGACTCTGCAAGAGTTAATCGAGCAATTGCAGATTATGGCGAACCAGCTAAAACTAGTAGAAAAAGTCAGTAAACCTATCCGTCTGAGACGTCAGCCTAGCGTCCAAAGTATGCGGGAGGCGCTGGAGTTAGCTCACCAGGAAAATCTGACGGAAGTAGCTAGGGAACTTGAGCAGGTATTGAATTTATCGGCAAGGGAGCTAAATTTAGAACAAAATTGGTTGAATCTAGAACAACTTGTAGAGTTGTGGACTCACACAAAGCTTCTCAATCAAAATGGGTCTGGACATGAGTCTAAACACAGTCATTTAGTTAGCGTTTTCTGGGCGCTACTACTACTCTCGGCTCAATCGAAAGTAGAGCTATTTCAAGAGGAGTTTTACCATGAGATTAAAATTCGCTTACTTGCAGATTCAGCTAACTCCTGCAAACCTTTTGAGCACCCGATGAACTAAGAAAGCCAAAAGTAGCCCTACAGATAATTTACAGATTTTTGATTCAGCCCCAAAATCCGAGTAAATTGAAAAGATAAGCGATCGCTTGTCATCTAAGTATACCTATGGTTGCAATAACCACTAATTCCTGTTATCCCTGTTTTGAGGGATAACTTAGAGCAAAAATAAAAACTGATGATTAAGTATCACTCGATAAAAGTAAACTGGCTTGTGGTTGAGGAATAAATTTTTATGAAAGCGATGATTCTCGCGGCTGGCAAGGGGACTCGCGTGCGTCCGATTACCTATACAATTCCCAAACCGATGATTCCCATCCTGCAAAAGCCAGTGATGGAGTTCTTGCTGGAACTGTTACGCCGACATGGATTTGACCAGATTATGGTCAACGTTAGTCATTTGGCTGAGGAAATAGAAAACTATTTTCGTGATGGTCAACGATTTGGGGTGCAGATTGCCTATTCCTTTGAAGGCAAAATTGATGACGACGGGAAACTGGAGGGAGAAGCAATTGGTTCAGCTGGAGGGATGCGCCGCATCCAAGACTTTTCACCCTTTTTTGATGATACCTTTGTGGTTTTGTGCGGTGATGCTTTGATTGACTTGGATTTAAGTGCGGCGGTTAAATGGCATAAAGCTAAAGGGGCGATCGCTACTATTATTACGAAATCTGTCCCCAAGGAAGAAGTTTCTAGCTACGGTGTGGTTGTGACTGACGAAGAGGGTCGTGTCAAAGCTTTCCAAGAAAAACCTTCAACTGAAGAAGCCCTTAGCACCAACATCAACACAGGTATTTACATCTTTGAACCAGAGGTGTTTAATTATATTCCCTCTGGTGTCGAATATGACATTGGTAGCCAATTGTTTCCCAAATTGGTAGAAATCAAAGCTCCTTTCTACGCCATTCCTATGGACTTTGAATGGGTAGATATTGGTAAAGTACCAGACTATTGGCGGGCGATTCGCGGTGTACTGCTGGGTGAAATCAAAAATGTGCAAATTCCTGGTCATGAAGTCGCCCCTGGCATCTATACTGGCTTAAATGTTGCCGTAAATTGGGACAAAGTGGATATCACAGGTCCAGTTTACATTGGCGGTATGACCAGAATAGAAGACGGAGCTAAAATTGTCGGCCCAGCGATGATTGGCCCCAATTGTTGGATATGTAGTGGCGCAACAGTTGAAAACAGCGTGATTTTTGAATGGTCGCGCCTGGGGCCAGGAGTCCGGTTAGTCGATAAGCTGGTGTTTGGACGTTATTGCGTGGATAAAACTGGCGCTGCGATCGATGTTCAAGCGGCTGCTTTAGACTGGCTGATTACCGATGCCCGTCAGACGGTGCCATCACATACCCCTGTTGAACGACAAGCGATAGAGGAATTATTGGGGACAAACGCAAATTAAAGTTATGAGTTAGGAGTTAGGAGTTAGGAATTATAAGTTATAACCTTTATTCCTAACTCTAGCCCGGGTTTTGGTGGTTGCAAGTATGCTGAAACCTTTGTTATGAAGTTCAATTTGGTTTTGCAAGTCCCATATGTATTTTTTTTGACCGCCCAAAAACTATTAACCTCTCGTTCCTATTGCTCTGCATAGGAATGGATTTGGGGAGGCTCTGCCTCCTTGGACTATAGGCAGAGCCTCGCTTATAAGCATTCCCATGCAGAGCATGGGAACGAGATCATGTCATATTGACAGGGTTACTCTTAACTCCTGACTCCTGTACAGACGCGATTAATCGCGTCTCTCCTCACTCCTAACTCCTAACTATTTAAATACGTATATCTTCTGAGACTCTGCTCGTAGGTTTGCAGCAGTCGCTGAGATTCTGCTAGGGTGATGCGCTTTTCTTCTAATGCTTGCTCGCAACGCTGGCGAATCTTTTCCACCATATCTTCGGAGTCATATTGGACGTAGCTCACCACTTCGCTCATGGTGTCACCTTTGACAACGTGTTCAATTTGGTAGCCTTTGGGCGTCAATTGAATGTGAACGGCGTTAGTATCGCCAAATAGGTTGTGCAAATTGCCCATGATTTCTTGGTAAGCTCCATTCAAGAACATCCCCAAATAATAGGGTTCTCCGGGCTTGTGGGTGTGCAATTCTAAAACTGACTTGACATCGCGCAGGTCAATAAAACGGTCGATTTTACCATCACTGTCGCAGGTGAGGTCTGCTAAAATTCCTCGCCGCGTTGGTTCTTCATCCAAGCGGTGGATTGGCATGATCGGGAATAGCTGATCGATCGCCCAGCAATCTGGTGCCGATTGAAACACTGACATGTTGACGTAGTAGATGGAAGCCATAATTTTCTCTAGGTCTTCCAGTTCATCGGGTACGTATTCTTGCTGTCTAGTGATGTTGAGAATTTTTTGACAACAAGCCCAGTAGAGGCGTTCGGCCTTGGCTCGTTCTCTGAGGCGTAAAATTCCCAAGTTGAAGCGGCTGATGGCTTCTTCTTTGAATTGTGCAGCGTCATGGTACAACTCTTGGTAATTTTCTTGGTTGATGGATTGGAAGCTTTCCCAGAGATAATTAATAATTGGGGATTCTCCCTCTTGTGGAGGTTCTGGGGCGTCGAGGGGGACATCGCTAGTACTGAGAACATCAAAAATTAGCAGCGACTGATGGGAAGCGAGCGCTCGTCCACTTTCGCTAATCAGTGTTGGTACGGGAATCTGCCGTTCAGCACAGGTATCTTTTAACTCTGCCACGATGTCGTTGGCATAGTTCTGCATGTTGTAATTTTTCGATGCATAGAAGTTGGTTTGGGAGCCATCATAATCTACACCCAAGCCGCCACCAACATCAAGGTATTTCATATCTGCCCCTAGCATCGCCAATTCCACATAAATGCGGCTGGCTTCTTGGATGGCATCTTTAATCACATTAATGGCAGAGATTTGTGAGCCGATGTGGAAGTGCATCAACTGCAAAGAATCGAGCAGGTTAGCTTCCCGTAACTTGTCAACAGCCTCGATTACCTCAGGCATAGTCAAACCAAATTTAGCGCGATCGCCACTAGAGGCTCCCCAACGTCCCATGCCTTGGGTACTGAGTTTAGCACGAACCCCCAAAATCGGCTTAATACCTAACTGGCGATTGGCATCAATCACCAAATCAACCTCTTCAATCTGTTCTAGGACGATGATTGGTGTTTGCCCTAGTCTTTGGGCTAACATTGCCGTTTCGATGTATTCTCGGTCTTTGTAGCCGTTGCAAACTAACAATGCTCCTGGTGTATCCAGGACAGCTAGAGCAATCATTAATTCTGGCTTGGAACCGGCTTCTAAACCAAATTGATGAGGCTTGCCAAATTTCACTAAATCCTCAATTAAATGCCGTTCTTGGTTGCATTTAACGGGAAACACGCCCCGGTAGACGCCAGGGTAATTGTAGCGGGCGATCGCTTTGGCAAAACAAGCGTTCAACCGCTCAATCCGGTCTTCCAAAATATCGGAAAAGCGAATCAACATGGGAAGTCCCAAGTTGCGCTGCTTCATGGCGTTGACCAATTCAAACAAGTCTAGAGAACCCCCGCGATCGCCCTTGGGTGCAACAGTAACGTGTCCAGCAGCGTTAATCGAAAAATAGGGTTGTCCCCAACCTTCAATCCGGTATAAGGCTTCGCTATCCTCAATTTTCCAGGAGTGAGGTAAATCTCCTGTGGTAGTAATAGGTGGTAATAGCTTTTTCTGTTTATGATTTTTCACTTCAGATTTATGTCCATTGGCCGGTACTTGTACCACCTCGTCAGATGTAGCAGTTGGCTCAACACCCATTTCTTCCTAACCTCAGTTTTTCTACCCACGAATTAACAATTTAGCGCATTCATCTGAGAACGGATATGCACCCAAAGATAAATTCTGAGATAAACTCTGATTGGTCAGTAGTCAGGAGTCACGAGTGCAAAACCCTTGCACAAAGGACTATTGAGTAGATAAAAACTTTATTAAGCTTTGGGAGATGACAATGGAGCGCACATTCTTAGCAATTAAACCTGATGGAGTACAGCGGGGATTAGTGGGGGAAATTATCCGTCGCTTTGAAACTAAAGGTTTTACCCTAGTTGGTTTGAAGTTCTTGAAAGTCAGTCGAGAATTGGCTGAACAACACTATGATGTTCACCGGGAACGTCCCTTTTTTACTGGTCTAGTTGAATTTATCACTTCTAGCCCAGTGGTGGCGATGGTATGGGAAGGTGATGGTGTCGTTGCATCTGCCAGAAAGATTATTGGTGCGACGAACCCCTTAACAGCAGAGCCAGGAACGATTCGAGGTGATTTTGGCCTGAATATTGGTCGCAACTTGATTCACGGTTCTGATGCTCCAGAAACCGCGCACCAGGAAATAGCCCTATGGTTTAAAGATGAAGAATTAGTCAATTGGCAACCACACTTAACGCCTTGGTTGCACGAGTAATTGAGAGTTAGGAGTTAAAAGTGAGGAGTTAGGAGTTAAAAATTCATAACTAACGCTGTGTGCAACTTTTACTCAAACCTAACCCCCAACCCCTTTCCTACAAGGGAAGGGGAGCAAGAATCAAAGCCTCTCACCCTGTGGGGAAGAGGAATGGAAGCGGGGTTTTAAGAATTAAGTTGTACATCGCGTTAATTAATAACTCCTCACTCCTCACTCCTCACTCCTCACTTACTTCGAGACTTCGCTCTTTTCCGGTTCTACTTGGGGCAATTCAGTGCCAATACGTTTGGAAAATCCCCAGCCTAAAATTAGGAAGATGGCAGGAATCATTATCCATTCTGGTGGAACTAAACTATCGTTCACCACTTTCAACAACAAGCGCAAGCCTACCAACGCTACAGTTACATAGCCTGCATCTTCTAGGTTTTCATATTCGTCTAGCCAACGGATAAACAATCCCGCCATGAATCGCAGCGTAATAATCCCAACTGTTGCACCCGTCAGCACCAGCCATTTTTCTTGAGAAACTGCGATCGCAGTTGTCACGCTATCCAAAGAAAATGCCAAATCTGTAAATGCAATCACGGGTATCGCTTGCAACAATGAATTAAAACGTGGTTCGTGATGCTGCTCGTCTTCATCTTGTTGAGAGGTAAAGTGTTGCAATACCAACCACAGCAGGTAAGCAGCACCCAATAATTCAAATTGCCAGAATTGTTGTACCCAAGTAGCCGTGAGAATCAGGGTAATTCGCAGCACATAGGCAACGACTAAACCAAAGTTGAGGGCCTTACGCTCAAGTTCTTTGTCTTCCAGCCCTTGAGCGATCGCAGCCAGAGCGATCGCATTGTCGGCAGATAACACCGCTTCTAAAAATATCAGGATCAGCAGAACTATTGGGGCTTCAACGCTGAAATGAAAGTTGAGGTAATCAAAAATTTGGTCTAGCATTCCGGGTTTCTCAAGCAGAAAAAATTAAAATTTGACAAGAACAGAGATTTGCATGTTAAAAAGCGCAATAAATTGCTACTCTAATTCAGCTTAACGTGGTTGTGGTGGATTTTGAAGGGGGTTGATATGTGTGCGATCGCCCTACAAGTGGGATAATTTGCGTATAAGTCAATACACCAATATTTTTAACATCTTGCTCAATGCGATCGCAATGGACTGTTGTCAGTTCCCATCTAGAATTAGCTTATGAGAACAAAAATATGGTAATAGTTTATGAATATTTACTTAACTACCGAGCTTGAGGAGTTCATTCAAAGTCAGGTTGTAAGCGGGAAGTACACCTCATCAGAAGAAGTGATTCTTGCAGGTATTAGGCTGTTAGAGGAACGGGAAGGTATTTATAAGGGTCGATTTGAGGAACTGCAAAGGGAAATTATGATTGGGGTTGAGCAACTCGATCACAAAGAACGACTCGACGGTAGAGAAGTAATCGAGCAACTGCGTCAAAAGAACCAAGCTTTGAGAAAGACTCAGGCACAATAATGAGTTTATATTTTCTATCACCCTCCAAGCGCTATAAGCTCAATTAGGTGAACGTAACTTTTCTGGATTACTGATAGTATGGATAACACACTTCTACAACGCATCACTCATAACCCTGATATCTGCCACGGCAAACCCTGTATTCGAGGACTTCGTTATCCAGTTGAGTTTATTTTGGAACTACTCAGTTCTGGTATGAGTACTGAAGAAATATTGAAAGATTATGACGATTTAGAATCTGAAGATATTTTGGCTGTCTTGTTATTTGCTGCTCGACTCAGCCAAGTCAAAAGCATTCATCGAATTGCCTCATGAAATTTCTTGTCGATGCTCAGTTGCCAGTTCGTCTTACCCGTTTTCTGGAAGCTTCAGGTTACGACACACTCCACACCAGAGACTTGCCAGGGGAAAATGCTACACCAGATATTGAGATTAATGCTGTATCGATTAAACAAAATAGAATTGTAATTACTAAAGATGTGGATTTTGTCAACTCTTTTTTAACAGTTCAGCAGCCTTATAAACTACTTTTAATTACGACAGGCAATATTAAGAACTCAGAATTGGAATCCTTATTTATAGCTAACTTCCAATCTATAGTTGAATTGTTTAAGCAGCATTCCTATATTGAAATAAGTCGAGATACTATTATTGTACATCAGTAGCAACCGTAATAATCCTATTTAATTTGTGTAAACTACGAACCATAAAGATGATTATTTAATATTTTATCGCCCAATTGCAGAGGGGATGGAAATTGTGCGAGTAGTGAGTGGCTACCGCGATTTAGAAGCGCTATTTTTAGATGATGATTCAAGGTAATAATTTTCAGTCTATTAAAAAACAAATTTTGTTACAGTAGGCTTTAGCTTCCCGTTCTAGACGTTTAATCTCTCTTTGCCACGACTCAAGCCTGTGTTCTCGCTGTTGCAATTTATCTGCTGTCGAGTTTCTGGAAGGCTGGGTATTTGGATTAGGCAGAATTCCATGATTTTTAAGCCAAGTGGGGGAAAATTCCTGCCAAAGATAAACATGATCGTGTCTATCGCCACCCAGACAGCGAATCCGTTTGACTGAAAGTGTAGATTCACCAAAAAGGATTTGCTCATTTCTGGAATTTTTCGGAAACAGGCGCGTCTCACTACCGCCTCCACGAAAGAATTCAACTACAAACCACTCACCAAAATCGAATATACAGACCTCTGTCGGGTCGCTACCATCATCCTCTAACAGATCAACATCACCTTGGATTTGATACCCGATGGCAATTTGTGATGTTTTAGGTAACAAGATGCGAAGCCGTTCAAAGCGGTTACTGTAATTAGCCCAAAAGTCTCTGCGTCTACGTAGCTGATTTGACTCAAAGTCTTGTAAATCGAGCTTGTTCAATATTAGATTTACTAAGTTTTGGAAGTCACCATAATTGATACCTCCAATCCACTCTCGAAGTTTTTGCCTTGCTGGATCTGAAATTTTATACCAATTATTCCCATTTCTATAGTTATTTCGCAACCAATCAACCAGTAAAGAATGGTTGGTTGCTATATTATTGGAAACCTTAGTGAGTAAATAATTCACAGCTTTTATTTGCTGACTATCTAACATTTCATCCAAACATAGTAATAGCCATTGTACCTGCTGATGATTTGGAGAAGTAATTGTAGTAAAATACGGGGTTATATCTTCTATGAATTGGCTAAATAATGGAAGATAAGCAGGTAAAATGTCTCGGATGTTGTTTAGCAATCCAGTTCGATTAACACGCTTTTCGCAAGCAATTTTTGCCAATTCTCTACCGACTTGTGTACTGCGAAGCGCTCGAATAATTTTAACTGGTAGTAGGTGACTAACTAAGTCAGAATTAGTAAAAATATCAAAAGATTCAGCTATAGACTGTGCTAACATCTGTTCTTGCCGATCACCATAATAAAGAGCTAAACGCCACAATAAGTGATGTTGCAACCATAAATTAGAAATTGCTACGTTCCAAATAGCTGCTGATGTTTTCCCGGATCGGTCAATATTTTGCTGATCCCACTGTGCTTTAGCATGGATGCAGTAAATCCAGTCTAACTTACTTACTTGATCAGCCTTACCCTGTTCAATAGCTTCCAATACTTTATCAACACTTGGTATTGATATTGTTACATCTGGTAAGTTACTTGCAAGCTGAATAAGTTGATTAGGACTACACTGGGGAGTTTCAGGTAGGGAAGGAATGGAAAACTGAAAATTCAAGATTGTTTCTCCTTTAAAGAGATGTTTTAGCGATATCTTTTTTTGACTCATCACTGCGAAACTGAAAACGGAAAACTACCTTGCGATCGCCTGGATTGTCACGTTTCTTGTCAGATTCAATTTCTCCACGACCAGCAGCTAATATTTTCTGGCTCAAAGGTGCCTTGGTAGGGAAATTCATGTCATAAAAAATATATTTATAAACTGATGCTGATCGCAACAAGCTTAGTTGTAGATTAGTTTTATCGTCTCCATCTGAGCTAGTGTGACCTTCTATAACTACGCGACTAATTTCCTGCTCAAATTCTGGTTTTGAGAAAATAACCCCACTGTAAACGGGAATAAAGCGGTGTAGAAAGGCTTTACCGTCTGGTTTAAGCTCGGTACTTCCCTTGGCAAAAAGAATTGATTCTTGGATACTTACATCCCCAGTTTCTGGGTTAACTTTGACATTGATATTGTTGCTTTTCATTTGTCCGACGACATTACCAATTACTACCCGTTTTGGTACATCCTTTTGTGCAAGCTGGAGTAGTACAGTGATAAATAGTAAAGCAAAAAACATTAGTAAACTAGACATCAGATCGGCAATAGACAGATAGAGACTAGAGTCATCATCCTCTATAATCTCTGCATTAATTTCACCTTTGATAAAATCATCCATGATTGATTCCACCATTACTAAATTGGTGGTTATCAAGTGCAGCACGCAGCACTTCTGCTGTCTGTAGTAAACGTCCGCAAACCCTAGACATAGAAGTATCTGCTTCTTGGAAAAAGCTTAACTGTGAATCAACACTCCTTTGCATAGAAACTTCAAGATGACCCTGCCAAGACTGAAGGCTATGGTCAAATTTTTGATTCAAATCCCTGTATGAATTGTCCACTCTTTGGACTTCCTGACCAATACCACGAGCAAGATTTTCTAGTTGAATTAGTCGGTGTGCATCGTTAAAAGGTTCCTAAAAGGCCAATAGCAGTACACAAGGTTGTCACAAAACGCAGGGAACTTCGAGGTATTGGACGGGCTAAAATAGATGGATAATTTATAAGTACGAACTTGCCATTCTTTTGCGCTTGTTGATTAATTCTGCTTAGATCATCGGTTCCTAAATGGTCTCTTAACCAGGAGGAAACTTTGTCTAAAAGCTTTACATTTTTACCCTTTTTCATCAAAAATTTAATTGCGGCTTCAGTTGTGCCACACTCTGAGCGCCAATACTGCCATAATGTGTAAAACTCGATGATAGTTGCGACTATTAACACAAAAGCAATTGCCCAATGAAAAGGTTCGTTATGCCAAATAATGTTCCAAACTTTTGCCATTTCGACGCTGCACCCCTCTTGTTTATCTTGGTTATATCTTTTTAAATTGCTGTAATTCTTTATCCGCAAGAACCTCTTGAGCTACCCGCATTGGCAGATGTTCTGCATCCAGGCGGTCTCCTATAGGTTTTCGGAGACGTAAGCTGTAAAGTGGTTCACCTTCTGATTCTTTATCCTCAATTAAATAAACCTGTTCTGGTGCATAGCTTCGCAACAAACGCACCTGCAAACAGGTTTTTAAATCCCGTGAAGAAATAGATAGGGGTGAATCTTGTCCAAATAATTCACGAGCGACTTTCCAAGCGTGGTTAACCGCCACTATTTCGTTAACCAATTTTTCCACTGAGGGATACAATAGTTTCGCAGTTTCACTAATCAATGCTTTTGACCTACTTGCCTGAGCTTCAATAGGTCTATAGTTCCCAAAACTGAAACTTATTTAACTTTTCTTGGTAAAGCTATATTGAGAAAAGTAGTTTTTGATGAAAAACTACTCTTTGGGCGTTGAAAAGTTGGCAGTATCACTAAATGTATTGGCACATTCCATATTTTACTGTTTATGCCTGTAAAGAAGAAAACAAAGCCTGCGTAAGCAGGCTTTGTTTCTAAACCAGTAGATTATAGTTGAAGGGCAATTTAATCTCCCACTACGCAACTAGAAATGTCACAAAATCTCTGCCAATTTTACCAGCAGATTATTTGCTAAATCCACTAACCTAATATCATCTGCATCAACACTATTCCCTTCACCAGCTAACAACCTTTTCACAGCAGATAACCTGTCATTGGTTTCAAAAATTCTCCAAGATTCTTCTAAGTTTACTGCGAAATCAAATAGCGATCGCTCTCCTAAATGCTGTCTTACCTTAACAGCTACACTCTCATCACTTACCAAAAATTCTTTAATAGCATCTAATCGAGAATTACCTAATATTTCATCATGTCCCCAGGTTTCTAGCCAGTCTCCATCTACATCTTCAACGTAAAAATTTACAAAATTAACCCCGTAAGTTAGCCAGTTTTGCTGCATTTGTCGCGCTGTTGCTAAAGCTTCAGCAAATGCATCTACTTGATTGTTGCAGCTGTGAGTTTCTCTTTTATTAACCATAAAAGCTGTAATTAGCAGGTAGGTATGTATGCTGGAATATAAATCTGGAACATCAAATGGAAGTTCACGAAAATTTTAAATATTTGCCACCAGAAAGATAATCACTGTTATACAGTGCCACGTTGACTAACTGGTTAACAAAATTAGCATCCTTGGGATTGTAACTTAAGAACAGTCCTCTCTCTATTTCCCACGATCGCAGTGTATTTTGCCAAGCTTGGTACTTTTGGTAATTAAGTTCTTCAGAGACACTGGTAACTTGAATGCACAGTGGTTGATTGTTACGACTAACAATTAAATCTGTTGCCATTGAAAGGTCGGCAATATAACGCTGCCAAAAACTACCTTCACGCTGAACAATATCTTGGGCTATTGATTTAATTATATCATCATCAACCTGATTAAATTCGCCTCCCATCAATTTTTGTTTCCAAATATAAAATTTGGAGTCACTTGCATTAATCCATCTAGGAAAAAGATAACTATACCAATATCTTTCAATCGGTGTCATTTGATCGAACTTTGCTTTTTGTTCTTCTTCCGAAGGTAAGGATTTCACTATCAGCCAAATTGTAGAATCCGTAATCACCTCTAAGAGAAATGCAATCACAAAAGGTTTTGCAGTCAGGGAACCTGGCTTGATATTCTTTACCCAACGATTGATTTCGTCTAATCTTCTCGCTAAATCAGGATCTATCGAGGAGGCTTGCAGGGTAAGGGACTTTAGCTTATCCTTAATCTCTTTTGCTTGCAAACGATGCCCTACTTTCAGAAGATAATGCTTTTTTCACACACTTATAACTAGATTTTAACTTGAAAATGTCTTTAGTTAATTTCCTGATGTCATTAAATATTCTTTGGTTCAATGCCCTGTGTAAGTAAAACCTCCCGCAATCGAACAATTTCTTGCTCTGCTTGTTGGGCACGTTCTTCTGCCCATTGGGCACGTAAACTTTCTTGTTCAGCTAGTTCTTCAGATGATAATATTAATTGATTTTCAGTAGTGAATAATCTTAATTTACCTTCATAAACTCCCAAGTAAAGTTCTAACTGCTAGCTCCACAAACGTCCATCAGTGGTGGGTTGAATTTCTTGATACTTACCATCAACTAGATGAAATCCCTGAAACTCCATTGTTACAGAGTCAAACCAGAAATAATCTGGTGTACGGAAGGTATCCTGGTAAACTTGTTTTGTTAAGCTTTTATCAACTGCTGCCGTTGAATTTGACAAAATTTCCCCAATTAAGTTTGGATATTTGCCGTCTTCTTGCCAAACTACCCAACTTCATACGGTCTTTTTTCTGAGTTCGCAAAACTATAAAAAAGTCTGGATCACGGAAATGTTATGATTTTTTCTGATTAGGACTGTAGTAAATCGTCAAATTGCCAGAAGCATAGAAATCTTGCCTTTCTCGCCACCACAATTTGAGTATGCGAATCAGCAAATCGATTTTGTCACGGTGCAGGTCACTTTCTAAGGGTAGTTCGTCACTAAGTATATCACCATGAGGAAATACAACTTCGTCCTCTGAAATACCATTAAATATGAATTTTAAGGTAGCAGGTTCAGACATCAGCGATCGCCCCGCGATTTCCATTCATTTTACTGAAAATTTGGTAACTTGCAGACGCTTTTAAAAACTTGTAATAACTCAGTTGCACCTGGAGATTCATTCAAATTTAATAATGGCATTAACTGATAGGTTGGTTGCTGGTCACATCTTAAATAAACAAATTGATAACGCAATCCGTTAGTTACCAGTCCCCAAACAGATGGTTGTTGATTTAAACTTTTAAAAGCATAAGTGAGTAATTGAGGTAAACCCTCACTCACTTCGATCGCACTGTTTTTCGTTTCAATTATTAGAACCCAAAAAAGCGGCGCAATATTACTTTGAGGACTGTTGATTGCTAAGATATCCATCCGTCCGGTAATTCTTCTGTCTTCATCTTCGACTGCGATCGCAATGCTATCTTCCATTGTCAACCGAATCGGCACATCGTAAAAGCCAGCTAACCGCATCAAGGGTGCAATTGTTAATAATTTTACCAAACCCTCGGAAATTTTACCTGCATTTAAGTAACGCTCAAAGTCGCTTCTGATTCGCAATAAATCCTGCTGTTCAAACTCAGAGAGTGGTTCTAGACTTAAGAAGTCTGTAAATGAAGCATTTGAAAGCTTTTCTAGTTTAAGAAAGCGATGAACATCGTTGAGAGATAGGCTGCTAGCTTCGACGATGAGTGTCATAGTTTCAGGCGTTGTTTGTGAAGACTATTTACATTTTGCAACATTCTTAGTAGAGACGGTAACATCTTGATATTTAAATCCAATATACAAGGGGCATTCCTGGTTTATAGTCCAAAAAAGAAGATATATTTCCTATTACTCCTTGCTTTATAGGTGTTACAGACAAGCTTTTACTCTTTAACAACCTGTCAGCAATATCTAAAGTTTCTTGAGGCAGGGGATGACAAGATAACTTCTTCCCAATTAAATCTAGGTGAAAGTTTGATTCTGGCAATAATAACGGTTTACGCACCCTATTATCAACTACAAGCGGTATAATATGTGCTTTACACCACACTTATATCTTTTCATGGCAAAATATTCTCAGGCTCAATGACCTATAGATATCACACCTTTTTTTATTGCTTGGTTTTGGTTGGTGTAAGCTAAATACCTTGCAATTTCTATTCAGCTTCAGGAAAATTTAAACACTGTCTGGCACAACTAAGCTAAAAATAGTTTTCAGTAACAATACCGTTTGCAAATGTAATCATGTCTCAACCAAGTATAGAATCAATCCCACAAGAGAACCGCCTCTTTCATCCTGCCTCGGAATTCTCACAGAATGCCCATATTAAAAGCCTGGATGACTATCAGCGTCTCTATGCTAAAGCCAAAGCCGATCCGCAGCAATTTTGGGCAGATTTGGCTACAACAGAATTAGAATGGTTCCAAAAATGGGATACAGTATTAGACTGGCAACCGCCTTTTGCAAAATGGTTCGTTGGCGGTAAGATTAATATTTCTTACAACTGCCTTGACAGACATCTCACAACTTGGCGTAAGAATAAAGCAGCATTGATTTGGGAAGGAGAACCAGGAGATTCGCGTACCCTTACCTATGCCCAACTGCACCGGGAAGTTTGCCAGTTCGCCAATGTATTGAAGCAACTGGGTGTACAAAAAGGCGATCGCGTTGGTATTTATATGCCGATGATTCCCGAAGCTGCGATCGCCATGTTAGCTTGTGCCAGAATTGGCGCACCCCACAGTGTGGTATTTGGTGGTTTTAGTGCCGAAGCTTTGCGCGATCGCTTAATTGATATTAAAGCTAAACTGGTAATTACAGCTGATGGTGGTTGGCGCAAAGATGCGATCGTTCCTCTCAAGGAACAGGTAGATAAAGCCTTAGCTGATGGTGCTGTTCCCAGTGTAGAAAATGTCCTGGTTGTGAAGCGCACCGGACAAGAAACTTATATGCAGTTGGGCGGACGCGATCATTGGTGGCATGATTTGCAAAAAGGAGTATCAGCAGATTGTCCCGCCGAACCAATGGACAGCGAAGATATGCTGTTTATCCTCTACACTTCAGGCAGCACCGGCAAACCGAAGGGGATAGTGCATACAACTGCTGGTTATAATTTATATACCCACATTACCACCAAGTGGATATTCGACCTGCAAGATACAGATGTATACTGGTGTACCGCCGATGTAGGTTGGATTACTGGACACAGCTACATTGTCTACGGCCCTCTTTCCAACGGTGCAACGAGCCTGATGTATGAAGGTGCGCCCCGTGCTTCTAATCCTGGTTGTACATGGGATGTGATTGAAAAATACGGTGTCAATATTTTTTATACTGCACCTACGGCAATTCGAGCATTTATTAAGATGGGAGAACAACATCCGAATGCGCGAAACCTGTCTTCGTTGCGTTTGCTAGGAACTGTCGGCGAACCAATTAACCCGAACCCTTGGATGTGGTATCACAAAGTAATTGGTGGTGAACGTTGTCCAATTGTTGATACCTGGTGGCAAACGGAAACAGGCGGAATCATGATTACACCCCTACCAGGGGCAATTCCCACCAAACCGGGTTCAGCAACTCTTCCCTTCCCAGGAATTATCGCAGATATCGTAGATTTAGAAGGAAACACCGTACCCAATAATGAAAGCGGTTATTTGGCGGTGCGACATCCTTGGCCAGGAATGATGCGGACAGTCTACGGCGATCCAGAACGCTTCCGCCGCACCTACTGGGAACACATCCCGCCCAAAGATGGTAACTATACTTACTTTGCTGGTGATGGCGCCAGACGCGATGAGGATGGTTACTTTTGGATAACGGGTCGTGTGGATGACGTACTGAATGTGTCAGGCCATCGGCTTGGTACAATGGAAGTAGAATCAGCCTTGGTTTCTCACCCAGCGGTTACAGAAGCGGCGGTAGTGGGTAAACCAGATGAACTTAAGGGTGAAGAAGTAGTTGCTTTTGTGACTCTAGAAGGCAGTTATCAGGGAAGTGAAGAACTGAGTAAAGAACTCAAACAGCACGTTGTCAAACAAATTGGTGCGATCGCTCGTCCGGGAGAAATTCGCTTTACCGATGCTTTGCCTAAAACGCGATCGGGTAAGATTATGCGCCGATTGCTGCGGAATCTAGCTGCGGGTGAAGAAGTATCTGGGGATATTTCGACATTGGAAGATAAAAGCGTGTTGGATAAATTACGGCAAGGTACGTAAATAATTCCATGAGCCTAGTAGGGGCACATATATCTGCGCCCCGTCTATCTTGTGATGCATTACACGCTAACGCACCTCAATTTATTATAAAGATTAGAACATTATTGAGGCACTCAGGGCGATGAAGTTGAAGCACAAACTTAAATCAGCATTTGTTCAATCTTTTAGTGGCATGACGCTAAGTATCATCACTGGAATGGGGATATCACCACTAGTGTTAGCGGTTCCAGCAAAAGTTTCTTTGCATTCCCCTGAACAGTATGCACAGAGACAACCACAAAAACTAGCACAGTCTCAAGCTCCAGACACAGGATCAACAGAGCGATCGCAGATGATGCAACAAGCCAATGCTTCATTTAATCAGGGAGACTTAACAGGTGCAGAGGAAAATTTACGCAAGTTAATTAAAAAATTCCCAGACGATGCTTTTGGACGCTTTCAACTGGGAAATGTGCTTTTTCGGCAAAAGAAATCAGAAGAAGCAATTAGCTCTTATCGAGAAGCCATTCGCATCCAGCCAAAATATGCTCTAGCCTACAATGCGATCGGTATTGTTTATGCTAGCGAAAGTCGCTGGGAAGAAGCCATTACTGAATATAAAAAAGCTCTAGAAATTAATCCTAATTATGGCGAGGGGCTGACTAATTTTGCACTAGCATTGTGGCAAACAAATAAAAAAGATGAGGCACTATCTTCTCTACAAAAAGCTTTAAATATTTTTAAAGCACAGAATAGAGGTGAAAAAGTTAACCAAGTCGAACGAATCTTGCGAGAGATCAAAACTGGTGATCAGCCTAGTGTTTCATGAAAATCACATTATTCAGTGGTAAAAGTTAAGAAGATTTGCTGACGATTAGCTTTAAGGATGCTTTGCCAGTAATGCGATCGGGTATTATGCGGCAGTTGCTGCGGAATTTGGCATCTGGTGATACTTTGACGTTAGAGGATCTCAGTCTGTTGGATAAGTTGTGCGAAGGTG
Organism: Nostoc sp.; assembly: GCF_036919675.1. Classification (GTDB taxonomy): domain Bacteria; phylum Cyanobacteriota; class Cyanobacteriia; order Cyanobacteriales; family Nostocaceae; genus Nostoc. The sequence continues at coordinate 33,360 of NZ_JBALCP010000060.1, read as the reverse complement.
CGTAGTTTAAATAAGTTTCAGATAACTGTGTAAAATCTGTATGGGGTGGGCAAAATTGCCTACCCTGGATTGTGTGAATAAAATTATTTCTGCTGGAATTCCTTTTACCTAGTTGATTCTCAAGATATATCACAATCGGGGTTTTGAGCTTAACCGACAATCAACTCGGATTAGTACCTCATAATTAAGGAGGGTTAAAAACTGATGACGACGAACCAAAAGAAACGTGTATGCAAGTAAGACAAGAAATTTTTGATACATATTGGCGATTTGCAACTATGCGCCAGGAAGTATTTTTCAACAAAATTAACAACGTACCACCACCCTGGACGACTGACCCGATTATTAATATTTATAAATTTTGTAATGCATATCGAGCAAGCGATCGCGTTTCACAATATTTGATCAAAAACGTAATTTACGATGAGAATAGGAGCAAGAATGAAGAAGAAGTAATTTTACGGATTCTACTATTTAAAATCTTTAATAAAAAAGAAACATGGGAATATTTAGAAAACAAAATAGGAGACTATATTACACTGTCTAATTTCGATCCAAATACATATTCAGAAATATTACAAGAGGCTATGAATCTTGGATATGTCATTTATACCAGTGCATATATGTCTTGTGCTAGCAAAGAGTTTGGTTATGATAAAAAACACCAAAATCATTTGGCATTAATTGATAAAATGGTTGTCCAAGATAGGGTAATTAATCGCATAGTCAAAGCCAAAAATTTTGAAGCCGTTTTTCAGATAATTCAAGAATATCCATTGCTAGGTAAGTTTATGGCTTACCAATTAGCAACAGATATTAACTATAGTGAAATTATCAACTTTGACGAAAACAGTTTTACTATACCAGGCCCCGGAGCCGAACGTGGTATCAGCAAGTGTTTCGTTAATATAGATGATAAAACATACACTAACATTATTCATTGGATGACTGAAAACCAAGAGAAAGAATTTCAAAGGTTAGGGTTAAATTTTCAATCACTCTGGGGTCGTCCGTTACAGGCTATAGACTGTCAAAATCTGTTTTGTGAAACTGATAAATACTGCCGAGCAGCATTTCCGGAATTGAAAAGTAATCGCAAAAAGATAAAATCAAAATTTACTGTAACGCCTCAAGCAATTGATTATTTTTATCCGCCTAAATGGTGTATTAACGATAAAATTAAACAAACAAAAATTCCCACCCTTACAAATTGCTAATTCACAATTACTAAATAAAAATTATCAGCAATTATGCTTGAAATTATATTTTATCTTATAAATAATATCTGAAATTAAAGATAATATATCAAAATTACATTCTGTGCTTATTAAGTGGTACAATCATCACTGTTCAGCAGTACTCATTTTTCCATTTAAAAGAAGGATAATCTAATGAAGCATACTACAATTTAGCTATTGTTTAGCATATTCTAGATGAATTACTGTAACTTTATACCTATCGATGTATTCTAAAAAAGCTATCATTTTAATTACTCATCTGAAGGTGTTGTGCAGTTCACAGTCCGTCTAATAACCAATGTGAGGGTGTTAAATATAAAATTGTTAGTTTAACTATCTAGTTACCTCAATATAGGGAGAGAAACTGGCTAAATTTGAAGAACAAAATCAGTCAAAAGTCATGTCAAACAACCTAATTTCAACTGAAGAATTAAATGCCTATCAACGTTTACAAATGAAGCATGATGAAATTTATCATCCTGAAATTGTTGCACTTGGCATTTGCCGGCGAATGAATCATATTGCGCTGCACCTCGTTAAATATCTCGGAATTCTTTCGTCTCTACCTGTTTCAGCAGAGGAAAATAGGAGGGTATTTATTGATTCATTTATAATGATTGTCTCTGCAAGTAACCTATTAGGAATTTATTTAGCAGAAGAGTTGGTGATTGATGGAATAAATTATATTGACGGTAATTTCATTGATGAATATATTCGGCTTCTTGCTGAATTAGCTAAGGCTTGTGAAGCAACAGATCACCAAGAAGATTACCCCATTAGAGCAACCTGGAATAAAAATATACGAAGGTTTTTTTTCCTTCTCGTTCGTGAAGCACATTCACGAAATATTTTTATTTTGGAAGAGTCTAGTAGGCGTTTAGGTTCTGTAGAAATAAAACATTCACTCAACGATATCTTGCAGGTGAAAAAATGAGTTTTTGGTCATCACAAACTTTGATGTCTCATCTTCCTAGTTTAATTGAACCATTTAATGCCGATCAAATTGAGTCTGCATCGTATGAATTGTGTATGGGGGAAGAAGTTTATATTTCAGCCCTTCCTGATACACCTTTGAGAGAGCGAAAAAAAATTATTCTTAGAGATAAAGAAACTGTTCCTATTCCTCCAGGGCAGTTTGCATTTCTGATAACTTCTGAAACAATCAAAGTTCCAAACAATGCACTTGCGTTTATTTCAATGAAATTTAAATTTAAATCAAATGGGCTGATTAATGTTTCAGGTTTTCATGTCGATCCTGGCTATAGTGGCAAACTAATTTTTGCTGTTTATAATGCTGGTCCTCTTAACTTTAATATAGGAAGAGGTGAGAGGGTTTTTTCTATATGGTATGCAGACTTGGATAAAGATGACGAAAATCCCCGAAATAAGGTAGGTTATGATTCAATTCCCACTGATTTAATGAATAGTCCTGATTTAGTTTCTTCTCTTCCTTATTTAGTAAAACGTTTGGATGATATGGAGAAAAAAATAGAGAATTATTCTGTTAAACAGGCTTTTGTCTTTACGATTGCTATTGGTGTTATACTTGCTTTTGCAAAGGTAGTAGTGGATAGATTTATACAGCCATGACTCAATATGGTTAAATCTTCTCTTGCCATCTATTAATTTTAAATTGGTGAAATGAATCCAAACTGTGGCTATATACTTACACGAAATAAGTACAAGTTTGCGAAATATCAAGTACTTTAGGATGAGAAAGCTTGTTAGATTTATTAGGATAATAAATGAAATACAAATATAATCTTGGTTAGAAGGGCGAATAAATTAAACTACTGGTTTTTCCTATTATGCAACGCTTCTTAAACTACCTCTTGTTGTTTTTGAGTTAGATACATTGCAATTCCTTTCTCGTAGTAAGCTGCTTCATTAATAAAAATAGGATAAACGGTAGACTCTCCCTCATAAAAAATATCTTTTCCTTCAAAAGTCAGAAACATTGGATCACCTGGATTCAGAGGTTCATAATCTCTAAACTGAAGCTGCGGATGAATCATGGCTTGAATTTCCCCGCCGTAGGCATCGCTTCTAGGATAATCGATAGTCTCAATGTATTGATAGAGTGTAAGCGTGCTGTTTATCTGCGGAATATTACCTTGATTGCACCCTTCAAAATAGTCTATAATTGCATAAATAAGCTGCTCTGTTTGCTGAAACAATTCTGCATTTAAAATATTCTGAGCCACAGCACCAACTTCTATAACAAAACCTAATTCGCACAAAGAACGGAGAAAACCACTTTCTCTAGATTGTTGATTAACAAAAACCTTTACCATCGGATTGATAGAACTTAAATAAGCGCCTAACCGAAGTAAGAAAGGATGCAGATCACAAAAAATCAGACTTAAACCCATGTTGGCAGTTGTACTGTGCAAATCAACAATTACATCCACAAAGGGCTGATTTTGCGGTTGCAGTATCTGTTGGATTGCTTTTGCCCGTGTATCTTCATAACTTGAAAGTTGCTGATTTTGTAAGCCTTGATTGGTGAAGCAACGATTTAAATCCTTGTCAATGTATCGTTTGCCTTCTTCAATAGCTTTGAGATTGCCAAGTAATGCCAGAGTTTCAAAACTTGCTCTGTTGATTAAATTAGGATACTGCTGAAACCTTTTGACTAGATGTATTCCTGTTAACTCATTACCGTGGTTTCCTCCAACGATCGCAACTCGTTCAATCTGACTCATAACTACCTCATATCTAAAAAACTTGTCAAGTGGACGCTATAATGCCCAACGCCAGTTGTTTTACTTGGAGAAACGCCAGGACTGCACTGGCTCCCCTACGGTTATTGAGAATAGTGCAAGATACAAGATAAAAGTATAACTGCTGCTGACGAAATCTTGTCAGAGAGTGACGCGATCGCTCCATATTCGAGCCAAAATGTGATAACTGTTAAGCTGTTAGCTTTAGCACAAAAGGGGAGGAAATTTATGGAGCATGACTTTCAAACAATCGCTGAATTTTACAAAAACGCCCTCCTCAACGATGTCCTTCCATTTTGGGAAAAATATTCTCTCGATTGGCAGCAAGGCGGATATTTCACCTGCCTCGATCGCTACGGCAAAATTTATGATACAGACAAATTCATCTGGCTGCAAAACCGCCAAGTGTGGACTTTTTCTATGCTTTGCAACCAGCTAGAAAAACGCGAAAACTGGTTGAAAATTGCCAGCAATGGCGCTAATTTTCTCGCCAAACACGGCAGAGATAGTGATGGGAACTGGTACTTTGCCCTCACCCGTGAAGGTAAACCACTAGTTGAGCCTTACAATATCTTCTCTGATTGCTTTGCAGCGATGGCATTTAGTCAATATGCACTCGCTGGCGGCGAAGAATGGGCAAAGGATGTGGCAATGCAGGCTTATAACAACGTATTACGCCGCAAGGACAACCCGAAGGGCAAATATAATAAAACCTATCCCGGCACACGCCCCATGAAATCATTGGCTGTACCAATGATTTTAGCCAACCTGACTCTAGAAATGGAATGGTTGCTGCCAAAGGAAACACTAGATAATGTCTTAGCTGAGACAGTCCGCGAAGTGATGACCGATTTTCTCGACCAAGAACGGGGACTAATGTCCGAAAACGTTGCCCCTGACGCTTCCCACATAGATTGTTTTGAGGGACGGCTGATTAACCCAGGTCACGGTATCGAAGCTATGTGGTTCATCATGGATATCGCCCACCGGAAAAACGATACCAAAACTATTAACCAAGCCGTTGATGTGGTGCTAAATATCCTGAATTTTGCCTGGGATAGTGAGTATGGCGGATTGTATTACTTTATGGATGCAGACGGTCATCCCCCACAGCAATTGGAATGGGATCAAAAGCTGTGGTGGGTTCACCTAGAGTCTTTGGTTGCATTAGCAATGGGCTATCGCCTGACTGGGCGTGAGGTATGTTGGGAATGGTATCAAAAAATGCATGATTACACCTGGTCACACTTTGCTGATTCAGAATACGGAGAGTGGTTTGGCTACCTCAATCGGCGTGGGGAAGTATTGTTGAACCTTAAAGGTGGCAAATGGAAAGGATGTTTTCACGTACCGCGGGCATTGTACCTTTGTTGGCAGCAATTTGAGGCGATCGCTACTTCTTTGCAATAGATTTATTACAAAAATTCATGTTCATAACCACAACCGAAGCTGAGGTAACGACAGCTTCAGTTATTGCGATGCCTGCGGCGGTAAACAACGCAGTCAGTTTAATCTCGATCAGAGCACCATCTGCACGATTTAACTCATCCTAATATAAGAAGCATTGTTCTCGAATTAAATACGATACAGAATGATTTAATTAAAGGTATTGCCCAAACAAAAAACTTTTAATATGAGAAAACTGTCTGTGATTCTCCCCTTAGCTATTTTAGCTTTTGGCAGTGTAGTTGTTAAGAGCCAAGAAATCTCCTCACCCAATACTTACACTAAATCTGTTACCCGTGAAGTTTTAGCGAGTGGTTATCCTACTCAAGATCAAAAGCAGATTCTTGAGCTTGTCCGCTATACCATCGCACCAAGAACAAAACTCCCTACTCATACTCATCCGGGAATGCAGATTGCACGAGTAGAGGCGGGAACTTTAACTTTTACTGTTTTAGAAGGAAAAGCTAAAGCAACGAAAGCTAACGGCACAGAATTGATTCTTCAAAAAGGGAAAACTATACAGCTTACAGTTGGAGATTCTTTAGTTGAATATCCCGGAATAGTTCATTATGGAGAAAACCAAACAGACAAGGCGATTATTCTGTTGGCTGCTTCTCTATTTAATGCTAATCAACCAAAAGCTATTTTAATCAATCCTCAAAACAGATGAATTTGATGATAGATTTCGACTTTTGTTAGAGGTTTACTCATTAGTATTTAAAACAATACGCTTGGGTTAAGAAAATTTTTCCTTCTCTTTATTCTCTCTGTGTAGCGCCAGTTGCTTCTCCTGTCGGAGATGCTCTTGCTAGCAATATCTCCGTAGGGGTACAAGTCCGGGAACCGCGAGGGCGCAATGGCTTCTCTGCGTCTCTGTGCTTCGTTAAAAAAAATGACTTTTACAAAGACTGCTAACCTTAACCCAAGCGTATTAGTATTTGAAATAGCATCATACAGATGACGATATGAGTCGCCAGAGTTCTCAGCAAAGTACCATCGATCTGTCAGACTTTAATCGTATTAACCCTCTCAAGTTAAATGTGGAAGAGCTTATCAACTTTGCAAAGTATCATAGAAAACTGAAGATTTAAATAATATTTTAAAGAAGGTTTTACAATCTGCTTATTATTCTAACTCAGTGTCTTCATTATTAATTACAGACTAAATTCTGCTGCGCCATCCTCATCCACATCTGCATCCTTACCCATAGAAGTAGGTTTAAATTTAGAGCCATGAATTAATTCAGCAAAAGCAATTCCTGGATTTTGGTGAAGAATATTCAGCACACTCATAAAATCTCGCACAATTTCCCCTGGTGTCAGTAATGCTTCTGCACCCAAGCGATTAACAATTTCTTGGACAAACTCCTTCAACTCGCGATTTGTCAAAGTCTGTTCATACCCAAAATTGAGTGCATGAATTTCAGCTAAACGTTGCAAAAGCGTCAAGATTTCTCCTTCACTCAATGGGTTCAATCGAATTACTGGCCCCAAATACTCCTGAACGCCAGATTGTGCAACAAAACGGCTTTCCTTTGTGCGTCTTTGCCAAGCTTGGTCTGCAAAAAGTCCTCGTTTGGGATCTTCTAAAAATTTAGTTGTTCCACCAATAACAATACCAAGATGTTCTGCTTTACATTGCATGGTATCGTTAAACATTGCTAAAAGTCTATTATAGTTCTTTTCCCGCGTGACTGTAGTAGATATTTGATATAAATGTACAGCTTCATCAAGTATAATTAACAGTCCTTTATAGCCAATTTCAGCTACAAATTTAGCAAAGAGTTTGATGTAATCATACCAACTATCATCATCAATAATGACGCGCACTCCTAAAGCTGCTTTTGCCTCAACTTTAGTAGTAAATTCTCCACGTAACCAGCGCATCGCCGCATTTTTTAAATTATCATCATCCAATCGGTAGCCACGCCAATAAGCGATTATAACGCTACCAAAATCAAATCCATGAACTAAGCCTTCAATATACTGAACTACTTCCCTAATTTTCGATTCAACTTGGTCATCAAAGCCATCGTCATTCGGACGCATTCCACTTTCTTTAACCACTTCTTGTTGAATTTTATTAATCCATCCTTCTAAAATTGAGACTAAAGCACCACCATCAGGACGAGTTTTTGTAGCTAAGTGGCTCATTAATTCTCGATAGGTGGCTACACCTTCATGGTTGCTTCCTGCTAATCGACGTTCAGAGGATAAATCAGCATCAGCTACTACAAAACCTTGCTCCATAGCATGGTTGCGAATTAGTTGCAGTAAAAAACTTTTCCCAGAACCGTAGTTACCAATTATGAAGCGAAATGCTGCTACACCTTCTGCAATATCATCGAGATTTTGTAATAGGCTTTTTAGTTCTTTTTCTCGACCTACTGCTATATGTTCAACTCCCATTCTTGGTACTACCCCCGCACCAAGGGAATTGATTAAAGCAGTGGAGATTTTTTTCGAGATTTTGAGCTTTGCCATATATTACACATCACTTTATTCTAAATGCAGAAGCACGCAGTAAGTAGGTGAGGCACATATTCACCTTACTACTAATCTGACGACAGCAATAATAATTTAATTTGACGAAGCATGTCTAGCCATAAAATCTTCATCCATTGCAATCATTTTTTTGACATACATCATATGCTCAGGGTAAACTTCTGGAATTTCTAAATCTGAATTAATAATTAATTCACCAATAGTATCATTTGCCTGTTCATTTATAGAATCGATTAACAGATTCGGCATAGTGATGTTTGCTTCGGCAATTTTTTTAATAGCAGCCTTGGGATTATCTTGTTCGACTATAGCTTTTAATACTTCTAGTTCAGATCGTGGGAGATTTTCTAAAAAATTAGTCCATTCTTCAGGTATATTCTCTGATGTATCAACTTCTGAAGTGTCTGTGATTGCTGTAGTTTCCATTATTTCAGAAAAAGGAAACAATTCAGGATCATCTTCCTGGGAATTATCAGATAAAGGTTCTTGATTGAATGTTTCTATTTGTTGGAGTAATTCCCAAACTTGATTTTGTAATGAGTCTCGTTCTTCTTGTAATAATGAAACCTGCCCTTGTAACTCCTGTAATTCAGCTTTTATTTCTCCTAGCTGGGTTTGTGAAGAATTCAGGATAGCTTGGATATTTTCTCTTTCAGTTTTTGTTGCTACCAGCAATTGATTTTTTTGGCTTGTCTCAACTTCTAGCTCTTGAATTGCAATTCGCATTTCGTATAGTTTTTCTTCTAATTGGGGTTTAAGTCTGCCTAAAAGAGTTAAATTGCTTTCAACTTCTTGTTTTTCTTGCTTAAGTTCGGAAATTTGACTTTGCAACTGAGTAATTTCAGTGCGAGAGCCATTGCAATTTGACTCTAGACGGCGCTTCTCTGCTGTGAGAACAGAAAAAGCATTGTTTAATTCTGCTTGATTTTTATGCAAGTTATTAATTTCAGTTTGCAGATTATTGATTTCAGTTTCTAACTGCTTTTTCTGCCCTGCAAATGTTCTTAATTCTCGATGTATACTATCCCTTTGGTTACGGCTTTCTGTGACTTGATTTTGCAGTTGTTGTGACTCTGCATATAATAAATTATGATGTTCTTCGATTTGATTAATTTCTCTGACAACACGAGCCTTCAATCCCTCCATTTCTTTAATTCGCTTGCGGAGAGAACCTAAAACAAACATTTCATAATTTCTGCGTCGCTTATCTACGAATAATGCTGCTGCATAGATAATAACGGCAGTAATTACACCTGTGATAAAGGCTTTATTAAAATCCCAGTTTGGGACGAGGCTAAGGCCAAAACTCACACTAAAGGCAACTATCCCTAAGATAAATCGATTGCTGATCATTACTGATTGCATATTGCTGGTTTTTAGCGTAGTTAAATTATCAGAATAAGTAGCTCTCATACTAATTTATAATTCGTAATGACGCTCACAGACTCGCTAACGAGCGAACGCGAACAGCGTCTCCCCTTCTCACATTGCCAGAGGCTAGTGCCTGCCGGAGGATGCCCAAAGGGCTGTAGGAGAAGAGAAGGCTTTACGCTACACTAACGTAATTAGAATACACAGAGAATAATACTTACTAAAAAAGAGTTTCAATCTGTTGTTCTGTTTGCTGAAACAAGACATTTTTCCCAATTTTGGTATCATAGTCGTTCTGAAATCTCTAGTTTTAGTTACTAATACATAACATTGTTCTGTAAGTAACAAAAAAGTGCAATCATTAATGAACTAATTTTAATCAGAAGTGTTGGATGTATCCTTATTTACATTAAAGAGTCTTAAATCTGCTTTTAAAAAATCTACAAACTGCCGTGCTGTGCGTCCAGAACGACCATTATGGCGAGTTGCCCACTGTAATGCTTGAAATTCCAAATCTTCTTGAGTAATATTAATTTCAGCTTGTGCGGCTAGATGTTGTACAATCTTTAAATAAGTTTTCTGATTGGCTGGTTCAAAGGTCAAGGTTAAACCAAAGCGATCGCTAAACGAAAGTTTCTCCTGCATCGTATCCCAGGCATGGATTTCCTCATTATCCTTAGGTGCAGGTCTATCCACATGAAACTCCCGAATTAGGTGGCGGCGGTTGGAAGTAGCATACACAACTACATTTTTCGGCCGTGCGGTTAAATTACCTTCTAAAACTACCTTGAGGGCTTTAAAGGCATCATCATCTTCTTCAAATGAAAGGTCATCGACAAAGATGATAAATTTTTGTGACACTCCCCGTAAATGTTCCACAATTTCTGGTAAGTCTTTTAAATCAGATTTTGACACTTCCAACAAGCGGAGGCTGCGATTACTATATTCATTCAACAAAGATTTCACCAAAGAAGATTTGCCAGAACCTCGACTACCGTAAAGTAATACATGCAATGCCATCTCTCCTGATAATAAAAACTCTGTATTTTTTAGCAAAGCATCTCTTTGAGGCTCGTAACCTACAAGCGCACTCAGCTTAACTGGGTCAGAATACCGAATACCGATAAACTGCCCAGCTTGCCAGCGTAAAGCGCGATATTCTGCAAATAAACCAGAGCCACATTGCTGATAATAAGCCGCTAACTCTTCTACAGCATCACCCCAATTATCTAACTCTTGTAGATATGTAGTGAACTTTGTCTCTACTCCTATCAATTCTTGCTCTTTATACCACACTACTGGTGAAATCGGCATATGAGCTACGCCTTGTATCCACTCACTCAAAGAAGCGCTGCTACATTTATAGAGACTTTGCAATATTTGTAAATCATGCTCAACTGCTGCTACTAAAGCTGGGGGCAAATCTTTAAATTCTCGCACTTCAGCCAGCCTTGTAAAAGGATTCTTAGAGAAGAGAAGTTGAGTAATTAAATAGTCTTCCCAGTTTTGATTTCTAGCAGCCAAAGCGTGGAAGTAACTGCCGTAGGCTTGGAGGCAACCGCGTGCATCGGCGTCAGTGTAACGTATAGCTTGCAACAGTTCCAGAAATGCCATCCCCACTTCGCCTTGCAGAACAGACTGGTAGAGTAAAAGTGAGGCTGCTTGGCGTTGGAGATATTGAACCTTTGTATATGAAGAAATATTTGTCATTGGCATCACTTAATTGTCCATCAATAAACTGTGTGGTATAGCTAAATAACTATGGTAAATTGTCTGCTGACCCTGGCAGTAAAGTCAAAGTCTACATAGGTTTTAACAATGAATTTAAGTATAATTGCTGCTCTTGCCTACGGCGTATTAGCGATTGTTGGTGGCATTATTGGCTACATTCAGGCTAAAAGTAAGGTTTCACTCCTAAGCGGTAGTATTAGCGGTTTATTACTAATACTTGCCGCTTACTTTCAATTCCAAGGACAAACCTGGGGTTCGATTTTAGCTGTGTTAATTACTGTTGTTTTAGTAGTCGTCTTTGGATTTCGACTGGCTAAAACACGCAAGTTTATGCCTGCGGGATTAATGACGATTTTGGGTATCTTGGCATTGGCGGTGATGGCGAATCAATTTGTGGCTTTAGGGACTTCCAGTTAAAAAAACATCGCATCGTAGGGGCGCAAGGCCTTGCGCCCCTACAAATGTACAAATAATTTTGGATAATTTATTTTTTGTCAGTCCCTTAAGGTAGCATCAGTCTCTAAGCAATAACTACCCTGCTGTTTTTTGTCACGCTTAGAACTTACGCAAAAATCGCCAAAAAGTTTAATTTATCGAACCGCGAAGACGCCAAGGACGCCTTCTCTACAAGAGCTTCTCTACGAGAGGCTGCGTCAACGCCAACGCAAAGCGTCTCGTAGTGAAGAATCGTAGAGTGTGCGTAAGTTCTAACGATATTAAGGCGTTCTTCCAGAGGGAGGTGATAATTTGCAGCAGTGAATTAACCAATCGAGTGTTCCTGTGTTTCTGCAATAGTGTACTTAATACAGTTTTGCGTAAAAGCGTAGCGTTTTCAATGCAGGGGAACGCATTAACATTCCAAGGGAATGCATTAACATTCCAAGGGAATGCATTGGCATTGCGTTAAGATGCATTAACAATACAAACTGACGCATTAATAATGCAAGCTGACACATTAACAATGCAAGCTGACGCATTAATAATGCAAGCTGACACATTAACAATGCAAGCCGACGCATTAACAATGCAAGCTGACGCATTGGCATTACAGGGCATTGCTAAATTTAATTCGCTATGAATCTAATGAAATGCTGTAATTAGCGCAAAATCTGGTCAATCATCCGGTTCGCCTGGGAACCATAACCGCCCCCAAATAAATTGAAGTGATTCAAAATGTGATACAGGTTATAGAGCGTTTTTCTCTGCTCATAGCCTGGATCTAAAGGAAAGACTTCGTTATAACCTTTGTAAAAGGCTGCGGGGAACCCACCAAATAATTCTGTCATGGCAATATCAACTTCGCGATCGCCAAAATAAGTTGCTGGATCAAAAATCACGGGTTCTCCTGAGGCTGTACACCCAGCATTTCCGCCCCATAAATCGCCATGTACTAAAGAAGGTTGCACCTGGTGCGGCAATAGTTCCGGGATAGCTGCTAGTAATTTTTCTTCTTGGGGGAAATTTCCTCCTCGTCGCCTTGCCAACTGAAATTGATAACCCAGGCGATGTTTAATATAAAATTCTGTCCAGTCTGCTGTCCAAGTATTGATTTGGGGCGTTGAACCAATAGTATTGTTAATTTTCCAACCAAAACCTTCACTACTGCTAGCTTTATGCATCGCCGCCAACTTGCGCCCCATCTCTTCCCACGAATTGCTGTTACCGCTACCAAGTTCTAACCATTCCAGCACGATGTAGCTAGAATTCTCAGCTACACCCCAGCTTAGAGGTTTGGGGACGCGAATACTAACTGTTGCTAGCATTTCTTTTAAACCCATTGCCTCAGCCTCAAACATCGCAACTTGGGATGCTTGGTTAATCTTAAGGAAGTAGGTTATCTCACCATTGGAGATAGCATAACCTTGGTTGATGCACCCGCCACCAACCGATCGCCGTTGCTGACTCTGAAATTTTTCGCCAGTCACCTGGCTAATATGAGCATCGATTTGAGTCCACATGATTAAATTGGGGAGTGGGGATGAAAGAGCAGGGGAGCAGCGCAGCACGGGAGCAGGGGGAGCAAGGGAAGAAGAACTATTGATTAATGCCCAATGCCCTATTTTCTAATTTATGGCTTGACGACAACTACACCATAAGCATTTGGGGAAAGATACTCTTTGGCTGCTTGCATCAAGTCAGTTGCATCTTGGCTCTGAATATAATCTGGGTAGTTAAAGGCGGGTTCTAAATCTCCCAGCAAGGACTGATAGTAACCATACAACCCCGAGCGATCGCTTGGTGTTTCATTGCCAAATATAAATCTGTTAGCTACTCGCCGCCGCACACGGGCAATTTCTGATTCTGTGACTAACTCGGTTTGGACTTTGCGAATGTGTTGAGCGATCGCATCCTCTACTTCTGCTAAATTTTCCACTGCACATTTAGCTGAAATATAAAATGTCCCTTGCAGCTGATTGCTCATATTGCTCACAGAAATTGAAGAAACCAATCCCCGTTCTTCTCGTAAATCCCTCACCAGTCTTGATGTCCGTCCATGTCCCAAAATTCCTGCTAAAACATCCAGTCCATAGGTGCGATCTAACTGAGTCATTCCTGGAACCCGCCAAACCATCACTAGCCTTGCTTGCTGGAGACTTTCATCTACAAATTCTCGACGGACAATTTCTGTAAATGGTGACTCAGGATTTAGTGTTGAGGGCTGAGTGGGGAGTGGAGAGTGGTGAATTTTATTAGCTTTTGTAAATCCTTCAGCAACGGTTGCAATTAATTCTTCCACAGGCAAATTGCCCACAGCTACAGCAGTAATTGACTGGGGTTGATACCAACTAGTGTGAAAATCTCGCATCTGTTGGGGTTTAAGTTCGGCAATCACCGATTCCGGCCCCAATACCGCCCGGCGATAAGGTAACTCGGTAAACGCTGTCTCCATCACCCGTCGAAATGTCCGCCGTTGGGGATTATCCTCTGAACGCCTAATTTCTTCTAAAACTACTAATCGCTCCCGTTCAAAAGCATCATCAGGAATACTAGCATTTGATACTACATCTATTTGTAGTGGAGCCAGATCGGCAAAATCTTTGGGCGCAGTGGTTATGTAGTAATGAGTATAGTCTTGGCTAGTAGCGGCATTGGTAACAGCACCCCGTTCTTCAATTCGCCGTTCAAACTCGCCGCTAGCCAGTTGTTCTGTTCCCTTAAAAATCATATGCTCTAAAAAGTGAGCCATACCGTTAATGGCATCAGGTTCTACCGCTGAACCAACTTTAATCCAGACGTTGAGGTTTACAGCTTCAACTGGCATCTGCTCCGCGATGATTGTCAAACCATTGGGCAACTGATGCACGGTTGGGGTATTAAGACGAGGAAATTTCCGTAGGGTTGAAGTCATTGCTACTTGTGTGAGGAGCTATGTTACTTCTTTATCTTATCCGTCACCGAAAATTATATAAGAAATACCTCTAAGAGGTTTTACTACGCAAAACCTGTCCCTCTATGACGAGCGAGAGGGACAGACTTCGATATACAGCATGATTGCAACTTGGTGAGGTACAGATAATTTTAAGGGCACAGCAGTGCTGTGCCCCTACCTGTGTACTTCATTTACCTGCAATCTGCTGTATATTTCTTCCTTCTCTTCCTTCTCTACGAGACGCTACGCGAATGCGTTCAACTCTTGGAGACGCTACGCGAATGCGTTCTTTGCGATTCCTTAAAATTGATTTTGACAAAGAGTTAAGCCTTAACCCAAGCGTATTGGGACAGACTTGAACTAAAGTTCAACACAGAAAGAGGTTCGTCGAACTAACGAGGGTAAGGGTTATTGAAGGTTTCCCAAGCAGCAGTAGCCGCCTTTTGCAGGCGAAAGCTGAAGTCTACTAAGTCTTTCATCATTAAGTGCCAGTTTCTCTCAGCTTCATCCTGAATTATCGCCCAAGAGTCTTCTAAGCGATCGCGTTCTATCAGTTTCCTGTCTTCAATTAATTCCCGTGCTTGTCGCACAGCTTTCAAATAGGTTTCACGGGTGAGAGTACCTGCTGACTCTGCTTGGCTGCGTCTTTCTAGTGCCTCAATCAGCGCTTTGGTTTCGCGCTTCACTTCATTACTTTCTCCAGCCATTTCGGTTTCTACTAATTCGTCGGTTTGAGGACTAATTTCTACAATTACTATGGATTCGGTAGATTCAATTATTGTCGTTTCAAAGGATTCGATGTTGTTAGGAGTCATAGTTAAAAATCCTTAATTACAATGCTTACTCTCGGATGAAAACTGCACCCTATAACGATAATCATTAGTCATAGCTGATGGAAGCAAATGACTAATGACAAAAATTTAATAAGCTTTTGTTGGTAGTTGTTGCTCTAATTTAAGCAATGCTGCAACTCGCACCTCTGTAGCAGGGTGACTGGAGAACAAGTTACCTAGAAACTGTCCAGAGATAGAATTGATAATTAATAACGGCTCAAATGCTGGATTAGCATTTAAAGGCATCTGCCTTGCTGAGGCTTCTAAGCGTTGTAATGCCCTGGCTAAGGCACGGGGATTACCAGTTAATCTAGCCGAACCTGCATCAGCAGAGAATTCTCGTGTGCGCGAAATTGCTAGCTGAATAATCGTCGCAGCCACTGGCGCAAGCATTACTGTTAACAAAACTCCCAAAGGATTTGCCCCTCTGTTGTCATCTCGTGAACCACCGCCAAACCATAAGCTGTAACTCACCATTTGCGCTAGGAATGAGATAGCACCAGCAACAGTAGCAGCAACAGCTTGTGTGAGGGTGTCACGATTAATAATGTGGGTAAGTTCGTGGGCGATAACGCCTTCGAGTTCGTCATCTGGCAATATATTCAAAATGCGTTCGGTGACAGCAACAGCAGCGTTTGCTGGATCGCGTCCTGTAGCGAAGGCGTTAGCACCTTGGCTTGGAACGATGTAAACTCTGGGCATGGGAATATTAGCGCGATCGCTTAATCTCTGCACCATCCGATAAAGTCCTGGTGCTTCCCTTTCACTCACAGGCTGGGCGCGGTATACTGCCAGCGCAATCTTATCTGATTGATACCACGAAAACAAGTTTGTTACTGCCGCCAAGCCGATTCCGATGATCAAGCCACTACTACCGCCAATTACCCAGTAACTAATTGCGATCAAAAGACCACTTAGTGCAGCTAGCAAACCAGCCGTTTTCAATTGATTTGTCATATTTTTGCTCTCCTGCTAATGCTGTGGAAATTTTCTAGAAAACAGCATTACTTAAGCTACATTTTGATTCTATCCAGCTAAACTTAGATATATGGTACAGAAAACCTATCAAAGAAGTACGGTTTTCCTACTTAACTTTTATAAATACTAATTTAGTTGTTTTTGATAATTGTTCTATTGGTAAAAAAAATATATTAATCGATAATAAAAAGACATCTATCTATAGTAGTAAATTGTTTATCCAGGCATAAATTACAAGTGCGATGCCTACGCCGGGCTATGCCTACGCCATTAGGGATTTCTAAGAAATAAGTTATTCAAAAAACAAACCGCAGAGGCGTAGAGAAGCCTGTGTATTACGTATTTTCCCACGGCAGTCGCTTATGGGGAGCCAATACATCTAAGAGTTGTAGCAACTGGCGCGATACGGAGAAATGAGAAATAGAGAGGGTTGTTGGATCAGTTTTTTGGACGTTTTTCTATTTGGAAGTCCCTTAATACAGTTGGCGTAAAAGCATAGCGTTTTCAATGCAGAGGGACGGATTAACATTGTATCGGGATGCATTAGCATTGCAGGGGGACACATTAACATTGCATCGCCATGCATTGGCATTGCAGGGAGACACATTAACATTGCATCGCTATGCATTGGCATTGCAGGGAGATGCATTAGCATTGCAAGGTATTGCCAAATTTTATTCGCTACGAATTAATGAAATGCTGTACTTACTTTAGATGCAGACACTTATAACGATTCCCGCATGGGTAAGGTACAGAAAGAATAATTAACCACAGATGAACACAGATACAAGGTAGGACACAGCAATGCCGTGTCCCTCATTAAATGAGAATCGCTATATACAGGTTTTGAATTTATTCCTTGTGCTTCATACACCTGTTAGCAAAAATGGTATCCTTGATTTACAGCTATTGTCAGGTAAATAGACCACGCGGTAGGGGTGCAAGGCCTTGCGCCCCTACGACAGATGTGGTTCAAATACTTGAATTCTGCTGTAAAGTTAAATCAATGGCGATGGAGCTCGCCGAAACCGCCTTTCCAGTCCTAAAAACTATCACTGAAAGGCTGATGGCTCCTACTTTCTCCGCTGACTGCGGGAGAGTAGGGCTTGGCTAAATGCATTACCTGACTCCCCTGTAGAAAGCGTAAGTCTACAAATCGCACCTCAAGGAGTCATGGTATGAAACACTTTCGTCAATTTGAACCGTTTATTGCATTACCACACCTAATTAAGTGGTTGCCTATTTCCGTTGTGGTTGGCATTCTTGCTGGAACAGCTTCTGCGGCTCTTTTAGCATCATTAGAATGGGCAACTGATTGGCGAGAATCGCATCGCTGGATTATCGCTTTGCTGCCCCTTGGAGGCTTCTTGAGTGGTTGGATTTATCATCAATTCGGTCGGACTGTAGAAGCTGGAAATAATCTTTTACTTGAAGAAATCCATAACCCCAAAAATGTTATTCCCTTCCGTATGGCTCCTCTTGTTTTATTAGGAACAGACCTTACACATTTATTTGGAGGTTCAGCCGGTCGTGAAGGTACAGCATTGCAAATGGGCGCTTCTTTGGCAGATCAGTTAACTAAAATATTACATTTTCAAGGAGCCAATCGGCGAATTTTATTAACGGCAGGTATCAGTGGGGGATTTGCTTCAGTTTTTGGTACTCCCTTAGCTGGAACCGTATTTGGTCTAGAAGTTTTAGCGATTGGTAAAATTAATTACGACGCTCTTTTCCCTTCTTTAATTGCTGCGATCGTTGGAAATCAAGTAACCTTACTATTGGGTTTGCATCATACTGCATACCGACACGCTCCCACTATACCGACGCTGACAATTTGGGGGTTGATTGCTGCCATTATCGCAGGTGCAATCTTTGGAATTGTAGCGAGATTCTTTGCTCAAGTAACTCACAAAATTGGTCACTTCTTTAAAGCAAAGATATCTTATCCTCCAATGCGTCCTTTAATAGGCGGTGCGATAATAGCAGCAATTGTTGGGTTAAGTGGTACAACTAAATATATTGGACTTGGTATCCCTACTATCGTTGATTCTTTCTCCACTCAGCTACCTCCTTGGGATTTTGCAGCAAAATTTGGTATGACTGCTCTAACTTTAGGAGCAGGTTTTAAGGGAGGAGAAGTGACACCTTTATTTTTTATTGGTGCAACTTTAGGTAATGCTTTGTCATTGCTTTTAGCATTACCTGCACCACTGTTAGCAGGGATGGGATTTGTGGGTGTGTTTGCAGGTGCAGCAAATACGCCTTTAGCATCAACCTTAATGGGAATTGAATTATTTGGTTTAGAATCGGGAGTATTTATTGCGATTGGCTGTGTAGTGAGCTACCTATTTTCGGGTCATTCTGGAATTTATACTTCACAGCGTATCGGGTTGAGTAAATACTCTGCTGTATATTTAGAAGAAGGGGTAACTTTGGCTAATTATGGACGAGAAAAAGTTAAGCCAAAAATTGATTTACCCGATGATAGCGAAGAAGGAGGAAGTAATTCTCAGGAATAATTTATTGATGCAATTAATGGATAGTTGGGAAAGTGCTGTATATGAGCAGGATCAGGCTTTAACACCAAAGATTGACATAGCGACTGAGATTAAAGTCTTACAGACTCGAATGGTTTATCTATTAGAGTTATTCAGCAAATTGTTTTAAAATTTTAAAAAAGCAAGGAATATGATATTTAGTATGATTACTTTGTTCTGAATAATATCTTCCTATTTCTAACAATAGTTGATCTTTAAATGTCTCAACTGAAGAAGTCCAGTCAATTGGTGGTTGAATTTGGTTCCAGTAATACTTAGCTTTATTGAATGTCAATAAAGCTAAAATTAACTCATTCTCCTCTGTATTATTTTGAGCGTTTTGAAACTGTTCTTTCCATGAATTTCTCAATTTATCTATTGCAGTACAATCTAATCCAGAGCAATGACTAATGCGATTAGATACTTTTGATAAATTACTTTTTAAATCAGAATCAGTAATGATCGCATCTGCCATACTCAGATAAATCTCTCTAAGTAGTAGAGATTTACTATCATAAAGTGTAGAAAAAGTATCAAATATTGGTTGTAGTTCAGGTATGATAAAATATGCTTCTTTATGTATTAAACCCGTAACCCATATACGATGCTGTTTGGCATTTTCTTCATTTATATTGAGTTTTTTATAAAGATCGCAGAAAATTGCTTCTGTATCTGAAAAAGTATAACTATATTCTTTTGTTATATTTTGTGTTTGTAGATCAACATCTACTATTGCAAAAAGTTTTTCTAAACTTAAATATGAATTATTATTATTTTCATCATGCAACTTTGAAAGAGTAAAATATGTATCTAATACATCTTTACGATCTCCGCAGTTAAAAAACTCTGGTCGATATTGACTCCATAGTTTTGGAACACACGCCTTGTAAAAGTTGGAATCTGGCATCTGTTCCATCTTGCTATATGACTGAGGTGACGGTCTGCCTTCGGTGTCCCAAATACCACCTTCGCCTTCGCACAGTACAACGATCTTATTTTTAATTCTACGAGAGCTAATGATTATTTCACAATGTTGTTTTAGTTGTTCTGGCTTAAGACTCATATTTAATTTTTAGCTTCTGACTTTAAAAGTTTTGGTTCTAGTTCCTTAACGTGAGCAGGTGTAAGAGCTTGACATAACTCGTATGAGTGAGTTGCAAGAATATATTGATTACTTGGCGACCATTGGTTGATATCTGCAATTATTTGATATTGCCAATCTGGATGAAATGCTGTTTCAATTTCATCCATTAGTACAATCGCATTTTCTATATTATGGTACTTTATCCACATATAGATACTCAATCTTTTTAACTCACCATGACTGAGGTCTTCGGGATATAGTTCTAAATCATCTTTATCTAATTTAAAACTGACACCTGATAAATCTGTATCTACATTTATTTTTTTATTCAACAATATTATATTTAAATCATTTATTAGGGCTTTGTAGCTATTACCATACTCACCTTTTTTGATAGCTTCTGCAAAGTCTTTGTCTCGAGCAGACTTAAAGGCTTCAATAAGGATATCTACAGCCAGAAAATCATACGTAAAAAAGCCTGGTAATTTAGATTTGGCTAATTTAAGCTGGGAATAGTAGTCAGTTTCATTATCCTGCTTTTTAAATAATAGTTTTCTAGATTCTTTAGAATTAAAAAGAAAAACTTGTGTAGAAGGAGCCGCAAGAAATATTTTTTGTGATAACTCCTTCATGAATATTTCTACTTTGTTCATATCTATGTTATTGATACGGCAAAGTAAAACTTCCTCTTCATCTTTATTATCATTAGCTGAATAATTACAAATATATAGTAGTTTTTCTGATTGCAAATATTTTAAAACTCTTTGTGAAATACGGTAAAGCTGCTCACGTTGTTCATAATATTTTTCCAGATTTAATTTAGATATATCGAGTCTTGTTTGAACTTCATCTTGAAATCCTTCTATAGCTATATTTGCTATTGCTAATCTTAGTTTAGGAGTTCTAAATTCAAATTTTTGAAGTTCTAACACTAACTCTCTAAATATATAATTTTTCTCCTCATTACTCTCAATTTTTCTCACACTATCTAATCTATTAATAGCTTTCTCTAAACCCTGTATTTCCTTTTCAGTAATTGAAATCTTCTTGATAATTTTCTCTAATTGATTTGAAGCAGAAAATTGTAGATAGTTATCATTATCAACCTCGGTCTTCTCTTTTGATATCAATAGCTCCCTCAAATAAGAGTCATTATAAGATAAAAATTCAAGTTGTACAATTTTATCCTCATTCCAGATATCAATTATGGCTAATACTCTTTTATTAGAATTGTTATTAATCGTAAATCCATAAAGTATATTTTTTACAAAATCTTTTTTGTCAGAATCAGTAGAACAATGCAATAAAATAAAAATTAATTGCAAAAGTGTACTTTTGCCACCACCATTTTGACTTCCAAGGGGGAAAATACTAGGAATAAATTCTGGTTCAAAAGTTATATCAACGTTCTTTAAAATGCGAAAATCTGGAACTTGAACTCGTAGTAATTTCATAAAAAGCTCCTATTGCCAACTTGATACTAACTATCTTGATTCTCAAATAGGGTGGGCAGTGTCCACCCTAATCTTTGAGACTTCCAGATTGAGTTTAACTAAGATAGTCAGACTTAATGCAAAAAATGCCTTACACCTTAAACTTCTCGGTAATCCGCTTCATCGCCTCTTCGACATTCTCCCGACTGTTAAATGCCGAAATGCGGAAGTAACCTTCACCCGCAGCACCAAAGCCAGAACCAGGTGTTCCGACAACGTTGACAGTTTGCAGCAGCTTATCAAAGAATTCCCAACTGGATAAACCATTAGGCGTTTTCACCCAGACATAAGGTGCATTCACGCCACCATAAACTGATAATCCGGCAGTTGTGAGTTTCTCACGGACAATTTTGGCGTTTTCTAGATAGAAACTAACCAATCCCTTGATTTGTGCTTGTCCTTCTTCAGAGTAAACCGCTTCGGCTCCCCGTTGGACGATGTAAGGAACGCCATTAAATTTGGTGGACTGGCGACGATTCCACAGTTTCCATAGTTCCACGTCGGAACCATCGGCGGCTTTTCCTGTGAGTGTCTTCGGTACAACGGTTAACGCGCAACGGGTTCCTGTAAAGCCTGCGTTCTTAGAAAAAGACCGAAACTCGATCGCAACTTCTCTTGCACCTTCAATTTCATAAATTGAGTGGGGAATCGATGGATCGGTAATGTAAACTTCGTAGGCTGCATCAAAGAAAATAATCGAGTTATTAGCTTTGGCATAGTCTACCCATGCTTTGAGATATTCTTTGGTAGCAGTTGCGCCAGTTGGGTTATTAGGAAAGCAGAGATAAATTAAATCGACTTTCTTTGAGGGAATTTCGGCGGTGAAGTTGTTTTCAGCCGTAATCGGCAGATAAACTAAGCCCTCAAATTCGCCTTTGTCGTTGGCATCCCCAGTATTTCCCACCATAACGTTAGTGTCTACATACACGGGATAAACAGGGTCAGTAACGGCAATTATGTTGTCATGACCAAATATTTCTAGAATATTGCCCGTGTCGCACTTGGAACCGTCGGAGATAAAGATTTCTGAGGCATCTATCTCGGCTCCCCGCGCTTGGAAATCTTGAGTTGCAATTTTTTCTCGTAACCAAGCGTAGCCTTGCTCTGGGCCGTAGCCTTTGAAGGTATTGCGATCGCCCATTTCTTCCACAGCTTTAATCATAGCTGTGCGGCAAGCCTCCGGCAGAGGTTCGGTAACATCACCAATGCCCAGCCGGATGACCTTAGCATCAGGATTCGCTTCAGCAAAGGCATTCACCCGCCGAGCAATTTCTGGAAACAGATAACCCGCTTTCAGCTTCAGGTAGTTGTCGTTAATAGTTGCCATATGTAGATTATCAAAAACGCCCTCAAACAGCTTACTGCTAATTTATAAGGGCGATAACTTTGTTGTGTTGCTAGGAGTGGGGAGACAAGGGGACAAGGGAGACTACTAAACCCAATACTGCGACATCGGCTTCATCGAGCGAAGTCGAGATGTTCAGTACAAGTGCCCAATACTTCTCTATGAGAGGCTGCGCCAACGGCTTCTCTACGAGACGCTCTTGCGTTCGCTCAGTACAAGTGCCCAGTGCCCCATAATCAAATATTTATCGGCTGTTTATTATTTTCTGATGTGTAATAACTGTTGCGATCGCCAATTTGGAACTGCGTGAGTGATTCTTGACCTGTAATTAATCTTGCTCCGCGATTACGGGTGAAATAGTTCCATGCCCACTGAATCATTACTACTAATTTGTTGTTAAATTCAATTAAGAAGTAGATGTGAATCAATAGCCAAAACAGCCATGCAAAGAAACCTTTTAGCTTGATAAAGCCCAAATCTACCACAGCAGAATTGTGTCCAATCATCGCTAAACTACCCCGATCAACATAAGCAAAGGGTGACAAACTGTTACCTGTAAGCCGCTTTTGGACTAGCGCTGCTACATATTCACCTTGTTGCTTTGCTACAGGTGCAACACCAGGTAGGGGTTTACCATTTTGATGAGAAAAATTTGCTAAGTCGCCAATTACAAAAATATTGGGATGTCCCTTAATACTCAAGTCAGGTTCGACAATAACGCGTCCAACGCGATCGCATTCGGCATCTGTGCGTTCTGCTAGCACTTTTCCCATTGCTGAAGCTTTCACACCTGCTGCCCATAATACTGTTTTTGAGGCAATCTCTTTAACTTCATCGCCTTGTTTGAGGGTAACAATATCATTTTCAATATTCGTTACTAGTGTTTTTGTCTGGACAACTACCCCCAACCGCGTCAGGGATGCTTCCGCTTCTTGTGATAACTCTGGTGCAAAGGGTGGCAGAATGCGATCCAGCCCTTCTAATAGCAAAATCTTGGCTTCCGATGTGTCGATGCTGCGGAAATCTTCTGTGAGAGTTTGATTTGCCAATTCTGCGATCGCGCCAGCCAATTCTACACCGGTTGGGCCACCACCGACAATTACAAAGGTTAACCAGGCACGGCGTTTTTCTGGATCAGTTTCTTTTTCTGCGGCTTCAAAGGCCGTAAAAATCCGGCTACGCATTTCTATGGCATCTTCTACGGTTTTCAAGCCGGGCGCGAATTCTTCCCAGTTATCTTTGCCAAAGTAGGAATGCTTCGCACCTGTGGCAACAATTAACGTATCGTAAGCTATTGCTTCGTCGCCCACAGTCACTTGTTTTGCTTCTGGATCAATATTATTCACCTCTCCTAGCAGCACTTTGGTATTCTTGCTCTTGCTGAGTACAGAACGCAACGGTGAAGAAATATCAGCAGGAGACAAAGCACCCGTAGCGACTTGGTATAGGAGGGGTTGAAATAGATGAAAGTTACGTTTATCAATCAGAGTAACGTTTACTGCTGCCTTGGCGAGTGTTTTTGCCGCATACAGTCCACCAAAACCACCGCCAACAATAACTACTTTATGAGGTGGATTATTGTCAAGTGAATTTACCATAAGAAATATTATCCTGTGTTCCGACTATTGTAACTATTCTTAACAAATTTGTATCAAAATTGTCATCATACATTTTGTATTGTTTTTTACATTTGATTGAAGATTAAAGTAATCAAAACAACAGGATAAACAGAAATTTTCAAGATGGAGGCTCAGACAATAAGATTTGGCAATATTTGAATTAATTTTTACTTATGTAAATTTATCAAAGGTAGATGTATGATTTATGCAAGTTCACTCAGAACTAGTTGATTCTGGTGTTTGTGTTAAACGTAGTGAATGAGTTCGCCGCCAACGAGTAAAGCCATAAATAAGAGCAGTAAAAATTAACAAATAGGGACTGTAAACAATTAACCAAATACTCAGCTTGAGTAAGCCAACGGAAAATGCACTCAAAGAGTGGGTGGAGTTGTTCCAAGTTTCCTGAACTTGCAAACCAAAAGCAGGTTGGGGACTGGTGCTAGAAACTGCTGCTTCTAGGTTCAGGGTAATAGTGGAATAAGCAACTTGATTTTGTAGGCTTTTGAGTTGGGCATCAATTTGTTCTATTGTTTGCCGGACATTACTCAGTTCTTGGGCAACACTAAGTACATCTCTAACAGAACCCGCCCGATCCATAATCTTTTGCAAATTGGCTTCAGTTTTCTGCAAATTGGTTAATCTAGCTTGGAAATCCACCAGGCGATCGCCCACATCTTCGGCAGTGATATTGCGACTATCGACAGTGCCCAATTTAGCTAGTTGTTCTAGAGTAGGTTCTAGCTGATTCTCTGGTATCCGCAATTGTATTGTTGCTGTGTAACGCGGGTTGTCGTTTTTGGGTTGTTGTTGTTTCAACCCGATTAAATCTCCTTGCTGTTGATTGATAATTTGCGAAATGGCATCAATAGTCTGATCTACAGAGTTGACAGTCAAAGAGATTGCTGCCTTTTTGATGAGTTGAGGACGAGAACGCGCTATTGGTGCAGCTTCTGCCTTTTGGGAAACACTGTTTTCACGAGCAGGTGCAGATGCTGGATTTACCGCGTCATTGGCTGCAATTTGAGGTGCAGCCTTATTTGCCGTCTGTTCGGAAGAGGCGCAACTGGTGAAAATCATCCCTCCCAATAACGCACTTATAAATAAAGCAGATGTGTGCGGTAATTTAGTCGAAGCGTACATAATCTACCCCCAGATGGATGAAGTTAACCCCAGTATTGCCCACATAAAACTCAAAGCCTGTATTGTTGCGATTTATGTAACAGAGATCAAGAGTGCTGAGTTTGGTAAAGTAAATCCCCATGCATAACGTAATTACGAATTGTTAATGGTTCATAGTTCATCTGTAGTACTCAATTTGGGGTACAATCAAAAGCCTGTAAATTAATGACGACGCTTGCTGACAGGAGATGCTTCTATGGCCCGGATGTATTATGACGAAGATGCCAATTTAGACCTTTTGGCTGGAAAAACTATTGCTATTATCGGCTATGGTTCCCAAGGTCATGCCCACGCTCTCAATCTCAAAGATAGTGGTTTGAATGTGATTGTGGGATTATATCCGGGTAGTAAGTCAGTAGAAAAAGCTGAAGCAGCGGGGTTAACTGTGAAGAATGTTGCAGATGCTGCCAATGCTGCTGACTTAATCATGATTTTGTTACCTGATGAAGTCCAAAAAACGATTTACAAAAACGAGATTGAACCCAATTTAGAAGAAGGGAATGTGTTAGCCTTTGCCCACGGTTTCAATATTCACTTTGGGCAAATTGTACCACCAGCTAACGTAGATGTGGTGATGATAGCACCCAAAGGGCCGGGGCATATAGTCCGGCGGACTTATGAACAGGGTGAAGGTGTACCAGCGCTATTTGCAGTTTATCAAGATGCCAGTGGTCAGGCACGCGATCGCGCGATGGCATACGCTAAAGGTATCGGTGGTAGCCGCGCTGGTGTTCTCGAAACTACTTTCCGCGAAGAAACCGAAACTGATTTATTTGGCGAACAAGCAGTATTGTGCGGTGGTTTGAGTGCTTTAATCAAAGCCGGATTTGAAACTTTAGTAGAAGCTGGTTATCAACCAGAATTGGCTTATTTTGAATGTCTGCATGAAGTCAAGCTGATTGTTGACTTGGTTGTAGAAGGCGGTTTAGCCAAAATGCGCGACAGTATTTCTAATACGGCTGAATATGGCGATTATACCCGTGGTCCGCGGATTGTTACCGAACAAACCAAAGCTGAAATGCAGAAGATTCTCAGCGAAATTCAATCTGGACAATTTGCACGGGAATTTGTTCTGGAAAACCAAGCTGGTAAACCAGGATTTACCGCCTTGCGTCGCAAAGAAGCTGAACACAAAATTGAGGAAGTTGGCAAAGATTTACGCGCTATGTTTAGCTGGTTGAAAAAAGCTTAAGCAAAAGAAAGACAATTATCCAAACCCTACTTCCATTCCTCTCCCCGAAAGGTCGAAAGGCTTTGAATTTCACCTTCTTGCGTCAGGAAGGGAGTCAGGGGGTTAGGTCTTTGATGACTTTGATTGATTTCGCATAATACTTTTCAAACATCCTCTTACAGCTATTTTCAGATAAATAGCTGTAACTTATACTAATTAGCTGTAAGGTTGCATAGAACAAGAGGGTTAAAGCCCTATTACAAGGACACAGGGATGAAAAAAATTTTTAATTTCTGTTTCGAGGTTGAATTTTATCTAAAAATCGCGATTTCTTGTACAATTGTTCAGCAAATATTTTATTGGCTATTATACAATCTAGAACTCAACTTTATAAATCAGGTTTTGTTATACTGGCTTGTTGGTTCTATCTCATTTTATAGCATTGGTCTTTTAATCGAAAAGGTAATTAAAAACAATGATAATTTGAGAGAGAAACTAACTGTCAGAGTTAAGAAAGTCAAAAAACAACCATTTCCTTCCTTTACTGCTAAAGGCATTATTACTGGAGAAGTAAAAAGTTTCATAGCAGCTTTAATTATCCTCTATTTAGCTCCAGAGGTAAATAGAGGAAATAGTTTGCTCTTAAACTTTGGATGGTTTTTGATGAGAATAATTGCTGCTGATTTCTGTTTTTACGTTTCCCATTCGCTACTTCACAGAAAATTCTTGCAGAAAATACATCTGAAACATCATGAGTTTGCCGACTCATCAAGTTTTGTTGCTGGACATAAGAGTTTAACTGAATATATTATTATTACTATTACAGACCTTTTGCCTATTTTTATATTTGGGTATGATATAACCCAGTTATGTGCTTGGACTATTATAGGCAATGCTTACAACCTAGAAGGTCATAGTTCCTTATCAATATTTTTTGTCTCATCAGATTTTCACGATCTTCACCACAGTTGTTTCAAGGGAAACTATGGGATTCAAGGATTTTGGGACAGGTTATTCAATACACTAAATCTTCCTACAAAGAAGCCAGGAATTATCTTTCCTGTAGCTTCTTTGGAGCATATCACTATGAAGTCGTCTAGTAATTTGGATTAAGTATAGCAATCCGATTTGATTGCGTGAAAAAATCTAAGTATATGTAGGGGAGCCAGCCGTTTGGGCGGGTTTCCCGACTTGAGCGGACTGGCGTTGTGTTATCGCCCTTGAGTACGGCACTTAGAATCAGAGGTGGTGCGTTAGCCTTTGGCTAACGCACCCTACGTGTATTTCAAAAATCAAATATCAGTCCTATAGCTTAGAATCTGACACTTCTTAATTAGGCAAGATTGTCAAATTAATTCAGACTTCTGAATTATGTTTCATAAATTACCACCCCATTGTTCCGGCACTACCTTTAAATGGCCCGACAATATCAGCAGTAATCCATCCCCCGTAGAAATCACCAGGTTGAGACATAACTAGCTGATCATTTACATAGCAAGCATCCATTAAACTAGGGTAAAAAGCATAATATTCTTGAATCGTTACAAAATCAGGTGTGGGTTCCAAATATCGCCAAGCAGCGTTATTTATATACTTATCACCGATGCTTAATATCATAATATTGACACTTACCTTTCCATTCACACCAGGTTTTTTTAGGTGTTTCTATCAGATATTCTAGTTTAATGTCTTCAGAAGGAAGGTAATAAACAGGAGGATGGCTAGTTTCTAAGACTCTTTTAGCTTTACTTGTTTCTGCTAAAACAATACCATTACAAATCACCCGAATTGATTTGTTACTATCTTCTAAACGAGCCGGACGGGGATAATCCCAAACTGATTCTTGACCGGGTTGTGGTAGGATAGGATTTGGTTTCATTCTCAATAATCTCCTTGCAAATCTTGAGCAATTCTAAAACCAGCGTGTTGATAAAAGTAGGGACGAAACCAGTTGCGATAGGTTGGTGATGCCATTGAACCATTAGTAGCCCAAGAACCGCCGAGCATCATCTGATGTTTGCCATCAAAAAAGGGTGCTGCTTGATCTTCGTAAAGCGGGTGAGGTTCAAATCCTGGTAGGGCGTTGAAAGTGTCCCCTAACCATTCCCAGACATTTCCTCTGAGATCATAAAGCCCACAAGCGCTATTAGCTGGTTTGAACATTCCCACTGGGCTGGGGGAAATGAATTGTAAGTTGAGATTAGAGTTAGTTGATAAGTGGTTATCCTTACAGGTAAGTAAAGCTTGATTCCATTCGGCTTCACTCATCAAGCGGATTTCTGAGCCTTGAGAGCGACAAAATGCGATCGCTTCGTAGTAATTGACTTCCACAGGCCAGTCTAGGGGTAAGTCTATTTCGTCGAATGTGGCTCGATAGCGGTAGCCATCCTGCAAAGGTATCCAGAATTTGGGATGTTGGGCATTGTAGAGTTGCTTCCAATCCCAAGATTCAGCATTCCAGTAGTCTGGATTGTTGTAACCACCAGCTTGAACAAATTTTAGATATTCTCCATTAGTGATTAGATATTGACTAGCTAAAAACGGTTTTACTTCAACAGTGCGATCGCCATATTCGCTATCCCAACCGAATGTAAGATCATCCTTGGGTTTTCCTAGTTTCACCACACCACCTGGAACCCGGCGCATTTCATTGTTGGGAATGTTCCCCTTGCTAGGTGCATAATTCCAGCCTTGGGGACGTTCTAGGCAATCAGTAGGCAATTGACGCACCAGCATCGAAGAGGTTTCAAAGTGAACGCGACTATGTTCTATTCCCATCAACAAAGCCCAGAAGGGATGCTGTTGATGAATCGGGAGATCCAGGGAAGTATTTTGAATCACCTTTGTAATAGCTTCTCGTGCCTTGTCTCGATATTGCCAAACTTTTTCTACATCAGGCCAGCTAACTCCTTGCATAGCTGCGTCGAGTTCTGTCGGTGTTTCTGGATTAACTCCGATTTCAAATAGGGTTTCGTATTGGGAATTAATTCGAGCTTTGATTAAACCAACTCTAATTAACTTGTTGATGAAAAAAACAGCTGAGTGACCAAGATAAAAAATTAGACGGTTTCTTAAAGGATCAGGGTTAAAATAAAAAGTTTCTTCCCTGACCAAACTTTTCATGAGTGTTTCTTCAAGCTCCCAAGAATTTTGAAAGTAGTTGAGCAGGCTTTGTGAACTGCAATCATTCAGTGTGGGGACTTGAGTCGATGTCAGTTTATTTATCGTTGAAACTAAAGGCATGATATTTTTGACAGGATATTAACTGCACAAATTACATAAACTACAATTTATTACAGAAATAAGTGTTGTTTATCACATTTTCTCTTGTGTCGTCATGATCAGCCAATTTGCTCAATTTGTAAATAGACAAAGAATGTATTTTAAAATACTTAAACTACGGCTTGCCAGAATAATATCAATAATGAATTAGCGTTCAATTACTTATCTTAACTGAGTTTCAGATGATTTTTCTGGAGTGGAAACATAGCACTTCTCGTTTGTATGCAATACACTCTCACCTTTCTCCTAAAAGGAGAGAGGCTTTCCTCGTTCCCAGCCAGAGTCTGGGAATAGCTATTGTGAGGCTTTGCCTCCTAAATTTGCGGCAGAGCCACTTTTAATGCATTTCCAGCCAGAGGCTAGAAACGAGAATTTTCTCTCGTGTTTTGGCTTAAGTTAACACGCAGAAGCAATATTCCCTACAAGTGGTCTGTATTCCATGCAAATCAGAAGCGCTATATTACCCGAAGACTTATTGATAATAATTAAATAAAAGTGTGGGGAAGTAGTTAGGCAAAGCTCCGAAGGCAGCGGTGAAGATGTCAGCCAAAGCGTTTTCATCCCCGTTAGGGGAAGTGGTTATGGAAAGTCCTTTGGCCTGTCGGGAATTAAGGTTAAATCAATCGTGCAGTGATTAACAAATCGTTTGTGCATAACTAAATGTTATTGATAAAAATTTGGAGTATATGGAGGCTGGTGCTAAAGGAGAGATTTAGCGTCAACCTCCTCACAATCCATCTGCACCACACAATTTCTTCCTTGTGCTTTTGCCTGGTAGAGTCCCTGATCAGCAGTAGCAATTAAGGTTGCGGGAGATAATTGGCTATGAGGAGTGATGGTTGCCACACCAAGACTTAGCGTAATGAATTGACTGACCTGAGAATGGGGATGAGGCTTTTTTAACGCACTAACATTGTTCTGAATATCTCTTGCAACTGCAATGGCCGATTCGATATCAGTATTTGGTAAAATAACTGCAAACTCTTCTCCACCATAACGAGCAACTAAATCAGCCGGGTGTTTAACTGTCTGAGAGATTGCCTTGGCAACCTGTCTGAGTGCATCATCTCCTGCCAGATGTCCATGCGTATCGTTGTAAAGCTTAAAGTAATCGACATCGCACAAAATCAAAGATAACGAGGCTTGCTCTCGTGCCAATCGTTGCCACTGTGCGTTGAACGTATCATCAAAGCAGCGTCGATTTGCCACTTGGGTTAGACCATCCGAACAGGCAAGGCGCTGTAATTCATGATTTGCTTGTTGTAATTGGTGGTAAAGTTCTGATTGCTGAATAGCGATCGCAGCTTGACCTGCTAACTGGTTAAACAAGTTAATCTCCGATTGCTGCCATTGTCTGACATGATGGCATTGGTGAGCGATCAATAGTCCCCACAAACCATCTTGCTGCAAAATGGGCACGATAAGGTATGCCCTGATTTGCATACTTCGGAGGAACTCAACATGACACGGTGATAGTCCGGGAGATTCAATGTCTTCGATCGCTCTGGTGTTACCTTGTTGAAAGTAAGCTACACGGCTAGGTTGAAAGCACGTGTCTATGGTGTATCCCTGAATAGACATACACCCTTCTGCTAAGGATTCTACAGCGACTAAACCACTCCAGTCTGCCTCAAACTGATAGATCACCACTCGGTCTACCTCAAACAGTTGTCGCACTTCGGCTGCTGTGGTTTGCAAAATCTCGTCTAACTCTAACGATTGTCGAATGCGTTGCGTCACAGCTGTGACAATTCGCTCGGACTCGCTTTGGTGTTGGACATGCTGCTCAACTTGCTTACCATCTGCCGATGCTACAGTTAACGCGATCGGATCAAAGTGAGGAGTTGTAGTGACAGGCACTTCACTGGGTTTACCAATCAAATAGCCTTGAGCAAAAGTTGCGCCTCGTTCTCGCAGCCAGTTCAGTTCCTCAATGCACTCAATCCCTTCAACGACGCTGTGGATATTTAACTTTTGAGTAATCTCCAGAAGCTTCTCTGTAATCGAAGCTTTGTAAAGGTTTTGATGCACATCTTGAATTAACTCTATGTCCAACTTAATAAAGTCTGGACGTAACTGATGCAGCAAGTTTAGGCTGGAATAGCCAGAACCGAGGTCATCAAGGGCTATTAAAAAACCAGC
Organism: Nostoc sp.; assembly: GCF_036919675.1. GTDB lineage: Bacteria > Cyanobacteriota > Cyanobacteriia > Cyanobacteriales > Nostocaceae > Nostoc. The sequence goes on along the minus strand of NZ_JBALCP010000060.1, from coordinate 1,314 downwards.
ATCCCGGTAGTATTTGAGCACTGTCTTGAGATGGTCTAAATCTTGAAGATTGTCTGACTCCACGACCTCAAAAATAACGCGCTCATGGGAGATGCCTGCTTGATCAATTGCCTCTACCGTACTACGTAGGCAAAAAGCTGGATCATAAAGTGCCGTTGGTGCAAAATTGATGAAGATGTGCCCGCTCACTTGATGGCGGCTGAATTGAGCGATCGCGCTCAGGCGAGCAACTCGGTCGAGTTGTGGTAAGAGTCCAGCTTCAGTTGCTAACTCCAGAATTGGTCCCGGTAGCACTAAATTGCCTTGTTCATCCAGCCCCCGCAAGAGTGATTCATATCCATAAATCTGCGATGTATCCTTAATTGAGACAATTGGTTGGAAGTAACTGGTGAATCGTTCCGTTGCCAGCATTTCAACCAGCCAGTCGGATTGGTTGAACTTAATGAAGCGTTGTAATGAGGTTATGTCACTAAAATCGTGGAGTTGAGGTTGGATAGCACCTTGAAGGAAAAGGACTTGCGTCTCTTTTAATTCTCTCGGTGCAAGTAGTTGGGCCAGGCTACGGGCAATTTCTTGTGACTGTCCCGGTCTACAGTCCAAACTCAGACCTGGACGCTTGTGCATCAGTTCAAACTTCAGGGCAAACTGCTGTAGGTAGGAGGTGACTTTTTTCAGTGTATGGGGAACGGGGAACCAGAGAAAGAGCCTGCCTGCCTCCTTAGTCCGGCAGCGTGCAACATTGCGACAAGCACAGGTTTTGGAGATAGCACATATTTGGCTCATAACTAACTAATCTGCTCAATCCGATTTCTTTTATTATTCCCACTATTTTTAATCTAAAAGATAAACTACACTTCAAATAGATGAAGATTTGATGAGTTTAATTAATTGAATAATTTAGTTGAGCAGGTAACTCACCAACACATCCATAAGGTTATACTAAATGCTTAAGTAGTTACCGATCTATTTTATGCAATACAGCAATTAACCAGGAGTTATATTAACAATTTAAGTTACCAGATCAAGGCAAATATCAGTCAGAATAGGAATAACTTTTAGCTGGATTAATTAAGAGTAAGTATATTAATTAAAAAAGAATCTAACCTCAATAAACCAATGCGCTTAGGTTAAGGCTTGATCCTCCCTAACCCTCCTTTTTAAGGAGGGAATTAGAGCAAGCGTATTGCTTAATAAACAACAAAAGCTCTCAAACAAGTCAATAAGGGACTTCCAAGGAATAAATTACTCAAAAAAAATTATAAGCTGACATTTAAAAAATAATGATAATCATTATGAAGGGGTGAGAGGTGGTTG
>NZ_JBALCP010000059.1:0-19095 GCF_036919675.1 Nostoc sp. | reverse complement strand
TTTAGAAAATGCGACCACTAAAATTCATCTCTGTTTTGTCAGACTTATGCTCCGAAGATTAGCTACTTTATAGATCCCAAATGGGTTCTATAGGGCATTGGGAATAGGGAACGAGTCTTTGATACTCGCTGACGAGTCTTTAATACTCGCTGACGAGTCTTTGAACTCCGTTAATCAGTCTTTAATACTCGCTGACGAGTCTTTGAACTCCATTAATCAGTCTTTAATACTCGCGGACGAGTCTTTGAACTCCGTTAATCAGTCTTTGATACTCGCGGACGAGTCTTTGAACTCCGTTAATCAGTCTTTGATACTCGCGGACGAGTCTTTGAACTCCACTCCCTTGCTCCCCCTGCTTCGCTGTAGAATGCCTGGCGGTGATTCGTAGGTGTAGTTGACAGGTTTTTCTGCTGTCGGGATGAGGTAATTGAGCATTGGTGTCAACTTAAGCTAAAACTCTTTTAAAACCTCGTTTCCAGCCACAGGCTGGAAATGCTCTTTCATTGCGGTGCCGCTAGTCTTGAGGCAGCAGCCCCTCATTAGGCATTCCCAGTCGGAGACTTCTTTTCGAGACAAATGAGACAATCTCTAAAAGCTTGTTCTAGACTGGCTTTTGCCTTAAGTTGACACGTATGGGTAATTGAGTTCTCCCTCAACGTGCGGTAGATCCTTGAACAATTGACTGTTTAAGCTCATGGGTGTAGATCTCCCAGTGAATTCAACAATGTTTTAGTGACAGGGGACTGTAACCTGTTCCCTATTTATTCTCTTATTTTTGAGCAGAAGCAACAGCAGTGGGCGCACCAAGAATCTTGGCAAATCGTTCTAAATAGAAGCTTGCAGGATTTTCCACAGCCCGAATTGACTCGCGATCGCGCACAGTATTCCACCATTTCTGCAAGCGAGGGGTTTCTGTTGGTAAGGTGAAATTGCGGAAGTGTTCCAGGAGGGGTAAGCGTTCAAACCAGGGATAAAAGCTAATATCGACTAAACTCAGCTGATCTCCTAACCAGTAAGGGCGATCACCAGAGAGCTTACCTAGTCCTTCTTGCTCAATGTACAACAGCGATTCCAAAAACTCTCTTTGTCCCTGTCCCTGTTCTTGAGCATCTTTACCACGCAGGAGTTTGTTAAAGGCGGGTACAAAGCGAGTGTTGGCATAGTCGATCCAGATCCGAGCGATCGCTTTAGCACCTGGATCGCGGGGTAATAAAGGTGGTTCTGGGAAGACTTCATCGAGATATTCGTTGATGATGGCAGACTCATAAATTTCGATATCCCCATGTTTGATGGCAGGGACTTTGCCGTAGCGCGAAATCTGGGTGTAGCCATCTGGTTTATTTTGTAAGTCAATTTCAGTGGCGCTAAAGTCAATTCCTTTTTCCAGTAAAACCACACGGGTTCTTTGGGAAAAGGTGGAGGCTTTAGGAAAGTAAAGTTGTACGCTGCTCATAAAATACTTTCCTTGTAAATATTGCGTAGACGCGCAGTATCGCTAGACATTGCCTAGTTGGCACGCAAAAAAAAGTGCTATCACATACAGGATAATATACTACGGTTTATCAGTCGAATTAGCGTACAATGGGTTAAAAATATTTCATAGTCTTTACAAAAATACAAGTCCCAACAATTGCAGACGGCTTGGCAAAAGTGACCAAAGCTAAGTATCGATATTCTTGATAACCACTGCTAAAGTTGATACAGCATACAATTATGATGTTATAAGGGCAAAATTTAAATCTGTAGGAACTGCAATCAAAATTAGGTCAAAAAATCAGGATTTTCAAGTCAATATTATGGAGCCAATTCAGCCACAACAGCGCCGCGCTGCTGATCAAGTGTTTCAACAATCCCTCAATCAGTTGGAGGATATCTTACAAGAAAGTTCAACTGAGGAAGAAGAAATCCCACAACTCCCCCAACTGGATACTAGTAGTCTCAGTGAAGTCGAAGCTCAAGATTTGATAAATATTGATTTAGCGGCTCTTGAGGACGCAGTTGCTGATATTGAACAATATCTCGAAGAAATAACAAAAACCAAATAGGGGTAAAAAGTTAAAATTCATTACTGACAAATCATTTGCCGCCGAGCTTCGTACAACATTAAAGCGGCTGCGATCGCCACATTCAAAGATTCCACCCCAGGACTCAGAGGAATTCTTACTTGCTTGTCTGCGATCGCAGCTAAATCTGCTGACAATCCAGCACCTTCATTTCCCAGTAAAATTAGACTGGGTTTTCGCCAGTCCACCTCCCAATAAGTTAAAGTCGCACTGGGTAAGGTTGCCACTACCTGCATTCCTGCCTGCTGACTTTGTTGAACTGTCGCTTTTAAATCTTCGGTTACCGCCGTTGCTAGGCGAAACCATTGCCCTGCTGAAGCCCGGAGAACTTTGGGGCTATATAAATCTACACTATCTCCACTTATCCACAACCCCGATGCTCCAGCGGCAGCAGCAGTGCGGATCATCGTACCCAGATTCCCCGGCTCTTGCACTGTTTCTAAAGCTAGGATTAAACCAGTCAATGGTGGTTGAGTTTGGCCAACGCTTCGTTTTGCCGTTGCCACCACACCATCCGGTTGGACTGTAGTCGCAATCGCATTTAATACTTCCTCGCTCACAATTTCGGTGCGATCGCTTTTACTACAAGCTTCTGACCACAGTGAGGAGTGGGCTGCTTGCCAATCTGAAGTACAACACACTGTTTCTAGCGGGTAATTAACCGCGCAAGCTTCTTCTAACAGGTGCGTCCCTTCTAGTAAAAATAACTGTTGCTTGTGCCGCTCCTTGGTGGAGTGGAGTTTGCGAATTTGCTTGACTAGGGAATTTTGTAAACTGGTCAACACGATTTTGGATTTTGGATTTTGGATTTTGGATTAATCTAAAAGACGCTCTCTTACCAGACGCTCTTGCTAGCTTGCTTAATAGAAGGGGTACGCGGACTCGCTCTAAGCGAACGCAAGAGCGTCTCTAAGAGTTGCCATGCCGCAGGCTTTACGCTGCGCTATCGGCAATCTAAAATCCAAAATTAATATGCGGAACCCGGGACTTGAACCCGGAAGCCTTGCGGCACTAGAACCTGAATCTAGCGCGTCTGCCATTCCGCCAGTTCCGCTGGCAATTGTCTTTATCGACAGTTTCTTAATATTGCTTAATTTTTTACCTTTGTCAAGTGAAAACATCACACTTCCTTAAAAATCTCAACCTGGAAACGAGTTTTTCAGGGGATAGGTGGAATCAAAATATTAACTGAACAGTACAGCATTGATTTTTAGAGAACACTTAAGTTATTTTACTGAGTATTTAATTTTGCTTAGACTTACTAATAATTTGTTCTTTTTTATTAAATTTTTCAAAAGCTCAAAAAGCTTGCTATTGCTTGTTGTCAGCCCTAAAATTTCACCAAAAAAACAATTTTTTCATCGAAGATGTTGTCCTAAAACGTGGACAAATTGAATCTTTACTGTAGAATCAAAACCAACTTCAAGCATATAAAATACATATTACTTTTGGAGGTAGGCTTATTAATCCTTCTAGCAGCTTACCAGATGCCAAATTTGCTCCAAAAGCAGACTCCTCAGTCTTGCAAATTTGGGGTGGGCATCCTTTGCGAGGTCATGTGAAAATTAGTGGGGCAAAAAATTCAGCACTGGTAATCATGGCTGGAGCCTTACTGTGTCCGGGCGATTGTCGCATCCGCAATGTCCCCTTATTAGCGGACGTGGAGCGGATGGGTCAGGTATTATCGGCTTTGGGTGTACGCTTAACACGGCAAGGTGACATTTTAGACATCAACGCCAGCGAAATTAAAACATCAAAAGCTCCCTACGAACTAGTTACCCAGCTGAGAGCAAGTTTTTTCGCCATTGGAGCCATTCTGGCAAGATTGGGAGTAGCGCAGATGCCCTTACCAGGCGGTTGTGCTATTGGAGCAAGACCAGTTGACTTGCATGTGCGAGGTCTGCAAGCAATGGGAGCTGAGGTACAAATTGAGCATGGCATTTGTAATGCCTACGTCCCTGGCAGCAGCCGGAGATTAAAAGGTGCGAAGATTTACTTAGACATTGCTAGCGTCGGAGCGACGGAAAACTTGATGATGGCGGCTACCCTGGCAGAGGGCGAAACGATCATCGAAAATGCTGCCAGAGAACCGGAAGTAGTTGATTTAGCTAACTTCTGTAACGCGATGGGAGCCAAGATTGAGGGGGCAGGGACTAGCAGGATTATTATTGAAGGAGTCCCTAAGTTACATTCTGTTGACTACAGTATTATTCCCGATCGCATTGAGGCTGGGACGTTTTTGCTGGCAGCAGCAATTACCCGCTCAGAACTTACCCTTTCGCCGGTGGCTCCAGAACATCTTGTGCCAGTGATTGCCAAGCTGCGGGATATTGGGGTGACAATAATTGAGGAAAAGCCTGAATACTTACGCGTTCTGCCAGCGGAAACCCTGAAGGCAACGGATATTGAAACCCAATACCATCCAGGTTTTCCCACAGATATGCAAGCGCCGTTCATGGCTTTGCTGGCATTGGCGGAAGGCGACAGCGTGATTAACGAATCTGTCTTTGAAAATCGCTTACGTCATGCCTCAGAGTTGAATCGCTTGGGGGCAGATATTCGTGTCAAAGGCAACGCTGCTTTCGTTCGGGGAGTACCGAAATTGTCTGGCGCACCAGTATTAGGCACAGACTTGCGAGCATCGGCAGCGCTAGTCATAGCAGGACTGGCGGCAGAAGGACAAACCACAATTCAGGGATTACAGCACCTAGATCGCGGCTATGATCGACTCGATGTGAAGTTGCAGCAATTGGGAGCTAAAATCCTGCGTGTGGGCGAAACATCAGCAGATGCAGAAATCGCTTCCAGCATCAGTAGCCTGTCAAGTTGAAATTGATCGGTTGAGACTGACGTTGGAACAAGGAGAATGAGGGAAACGAGGGAGACAAGGTAAAATTTTCTCCCTCTGCTCCCCTGGCTACTGAGCTTGTCTTGAGCGTAGCCGAAGGGCGCAGTCGTTGGCGCAGCCTCTTCAATAGAAGTATGCTCCCCCTGCCCACCCTACTTAAATCGTTATACTAACTGTGGGAGGCTGTTTATCTAGCCAGCCAGATTCCATAGTTGTGTTTTTTTTATAGCTTGCTGCACTATGTCCTTCTTCAAAACCCCGCTAATTGGTTTAAAAGCTGACTCATTTCGTCATCCATTAGACCTGGAAGCTACCAAAACGCTCAAGCAAATACCAGGCATAGATATGTTGGTGCGAAATTGGCTCGGCCCAATGGCAGAACAGGTTTTCTATGTGGAAAATATTGCCTCCAGCATTCTAGTGGGTGAACAGCAACTGCCCGATTTATATAAGCTGTTGTTAGACGCCTGTAAAATCCTGGATATAGAGCCTCCCCAGTTGTACGTCCGGCAACATCCGGCTCCCAACGCCTATACTTTTGCTGTGCGGGGTAAGCAACCCTTTGTTGTGCTACACACATCCCTGATTGATATCCTCACACCAGAGGAAATACAAGCAGTAATTGCCCACGAATTGGGGCATCTCAAGTGTGACCATAGCGTTTATTTGACTCCTGTAAATTTATTAATATTAGCTGCGGCGATTGTGCCCAATGTCGGCACCTTCGTTGCTCAAGCGATACAGGCGCAGCTTTTAGAATGGGTTCGCTGTGCTGAGTTTACCTGTGATCGTGCCGCATTACTAGCAACCCAAGACCCCAAAGTTGTCATGTCAGTGTTAATGAAGCTGGCGGGTGGTTCCCCCACCTTAGCGCCACAACTGAATCTCGATGCCTTTGTTGCCCAAGCTCGCGCTTACGATGACATTAGCAAGACCGAACTAGGCGAAATGGTCAAAGCCGCCCGCACAGCCCAATTAACCCATCCAGTGCCAGTGCTACGGGCGCGAGAAATTGACCGCTGGTCAAGCAGCACAGAATATCAAACTCTGTTGCAAAGTCACGGACTTAAGTCTACAAGTAATGAAGTTGCACCCAAAGGCGGATGGCGAAACTGGTAGAGCTACTAATGAAATTTGGTTATCCAAATTAGATGTGTTTTAGTTTACAATACTCCAAAGGATTCGCTAATGCGATCGCACTTCCTAAAGTACTTCAGGCAAGCTATGGGCAATTAGACTGTGATGTAAAATACTGATACAGCCCAAAAATCAGCTAATGACCAGGTTCCCTTACGACCAGTTCGCCAGAGACTATCTTAAAGAATTGTTACAACCATTGGGAGAAGTGGAAACAAGTCGGAAAGTTCCAGCCCAAATCCGAGAGATTGATGTTTATTTTGTACCTCCACCCCAATCCACAAAGAATACAATAGAATTAGGGCTGTTAGTGTTAGGAAAATTTGCGGCTGAACCTGCATTAGTTGAACCATTTAGAAATGCGGCTACAATTGCGGAGATCCGCAGTTGCATGAATAAGTTGTTTGATATCTTTGCTGAAGTTAAACGTCAAGCTAAAGGTGATAAAAATAGGCTTATAGAATCAGAATTACCACGTTTGTGGATTTTGTCACCCACAGCTTCTGAATCTATATTGGATGGTTTTAGAACTAACCTAGATGAAGAAAATTGGGGAATAGGAGTATATTTTTTAGGCGATTATTTGAGAACAGCAATTGTGGTAATTCACCAATTACCGTGTACAGAAGAAACACTATGGTTGAGAATTTTAGGTAAGGCAAGAGTCCAGCAACAAGCGATAGATGAACTAGAAGCACTTCCCCAAAATAATCCCTTACGTTCCAAAGCAATTGATTTATTATTAAATTTAAAGATTACCTTAGAATTCAATCAAAATATAGACGAGGAGGATAGAGATTTAATTATGCGCTTATCACCTATTTATGAGCAAAAATTAGCAGAAGTCAAACAAGAAGGAATTCAAGAAGGAATTCAAGCAGAACGTCGTAATGTTATAGAGAATTTGTTGCGAGTTCGCTTTGGTTCTTTAGATGCAGAACTAAGAGTAATTACTGAAGCTTTATTAGCATTATCTCCAGAGAAATTTACTCCTTTATTACTGCAACTATCCAGAGAATAATTATTAAATAGGTTCCTTTAGAAGAACTCAATCGGAGATACTGGGTTCTCCACCTTTACTAAGAAATCAATGAAAATTTTAAACTTGTTCAATCGGACAATCGGATCAAAAACATCCTATTGCTTAACCCACAGCCGCTACCATGACAGTTATAACCAATGATGATCGCTTTCAACCCATAAATCTCTTTGAGTACGAAAAGCTAGCAAAAGAGCACCTGTCTCAAATGACGCTTGATTACTATAGCAGTGGTGCTTGGGATGAAATAACATTGCGCGATAATCATGCTGCCTTTGAGCGAGTCAAGCTGCGACCTCGGATATTAGTCGATGTTAGCGATCGCAATCTAACTACCTCCATTTTAGGACAACCCCTGCAACTACCTTTGCTAATTGCACCGATGGCTTTTCAATGTCTAGCCCATCCAGACGGAGAAGTTGCCACGGCTCTAGCAGCGGCATCAGCTGGTGTGGGGATGGTGTTAAGTACACTGGCAACAAAAAGCATTGAAGAAGTGGCGACTACATGTGATAAATTTCCAGATTCTCTGCAATGGTTCCAGCTTTACAGCCATAAAGATCGGGGATTAACTCGTGCTTTGGTAGAAAAAGCCTATAAAGCAGGCTACAAAGCACTTTGTCTGACTGTAGATGCACCTATTCTCGGACAACGGGAGACAGATAGACGTAACGAGTTTGCCTTACCCCCAGACTTACATCTGGCTAATCTCGCCACCATCTCAGGACTAAATATTTCCCAAGAAAAAGGCGAATCTGGGTTATTTACCTATTTTGCCCAACAGTTAAACCCAGCAGTAACTTGGCACGATTTGGAATGGTTGCAGTCTTTATCTCCATTACCTTTAGTGATCAAAGGAATTTTACGGGGAGATGATGCTGTTCGGGCTGTAGAATATGGAGCCAAAGCAATTGTTGTTTCCAATCATGGTGGCAGACAACTCGATGGTGCGATCGCTTCTTTAGATGCCCTAGCGGAAATAGTAGCAGCAGTGGATGGTAAAGTAGAAGTGCTGTTGGATGGAGGCATTCGTAGGGGCACAGACATTCTCAAAGCTCTGGCATTAGGAGCAAAAGCGGTACTGATCGGACGACCCATTTTGTGGGGACTAGCACTAGCAGGACAAGTCGGTGTATCTCATGTCATCTCACTTCTACAAGATGAGTTAAATGTGGGAATGGCACTTAGCGGCTGTGCCAAACTAGAGGATATTGACCCTAGTTTATTGACCCTGCCACGCCTTTAAGCCTTATAAAAGCTATTATTCCAGCAAAACTTTGAGAATTAATTTGCTAGACTAGTTACAAAATCCCTCAATTAGAGTACAATAGTTAAGATTGGATATAACGGGCGGGTGGCGAAACTGGTAGACGCACCACACTCAAAATGTGGCGGCCTTGCGGTCATAGGAGTTCGATTCTCCTCCTGCCCACTAGCAAATAAGTACTAGAGAGGTTATAAAGTAATGCGCCTGAAAAGATGGGAATCTCCCCGTAAAGAAGGCAGGAATGACAAAGGTAGAGGCGGTTCTGCAAGGAAGCGGCAACTTGAAAAGCAAAGGCAAATGTTACGGCAAAGACTCAAGGAAAGTAATAAACCAAACAATAACAAAAACAATATTGCAGGGGAAGATAAGCTTATCTTCCCCTTATTTTTTGAGCTTTTATTTGATAAAAAAATAAATTGTAGGGATATTTCAGTATATAGAATAAATCAAATTTGGAATAAATTGGGAAAATAATAAGAAAAAATTATTAGTCATTCTTTAAAATATACTAATTTGAATTAAACCTCTTAAGCATATACTTACGGATCAAAACCATCAGACTAAGTGTCTGGTATTTCACTTCGCCATCTAATTTGTAGATGTAGCAAATATTACGCGAAAAATATATATCCATAGGAATTTATCGCAATTGTAATGCTTGCATGAATCTATCAAAAATTAATTATAAAGGAAGTATGAATTTTGGCAAACAGCGTCTGAAATCCCTAGCTTAAAACAGTAAGCTAGGACACAACAGCAAATAATTCTAGTATTACCGATTAAGCCAAAAGTATACTAAGAAGGCAATTGCACCTCCACGTGTTAACTTCCAATGATGACACAAGCCGACAAAAAGTCAGGAGTCATCCAATCCGAATTATTCAATATTCGGATTGGTCTAGGTAATCTATGGATTTTTTTCTTGGACACAGGAGTTATTGATGGTGGCAAGAGTGCTTCTACCTACTAAAAAAGTGCTTGATTTTCCTATTACTGCTTTACGCTTTGATCACCAGGTACAAACAATACTGAAGTGGGCCAATAAGCGTGAAAGTAAAACTGTATATGTAGCCAATGTACATATGCTCATTGAAGCTCATTGGAATCCAGAGTTTGCTACCGTATTACGAAATGCAGATATAGTTACTCCTGATGGTATGCCTCTTGTATGGATGATGCGAAAAATGGGAGCGCTTTACCAAGACCGTGTGGCAGGGATGGATATTTTCCTAGCATTGTGTCAGCTAACTCAAACACAAAATCTTAGTATTTTCTTTCTAGGTTCCCAAACAGAAATTCTTTCTAGGATGCGAAAAAGGTTAGAGCAGGAATTTCCCCAGATAAAGATTGCAGCGATGGAACCTCTACCCTTTCGTCCCCTGACTGAAACTGAAGACGAAGCTTTGGTTCAAAAGATTAATTCTAGTGGTGCCAGCACCGTCTTAGTGTCTCTGGGATGTCCCAAACAAGAAAATTGGATAGCTCAACATAAGGGTAAGATACAAGCTGTAATGATTGGACTGGGTGGAGTTTTCCCAGTTTATGCAGGAATTCACAAGCGGGCACCCCGCATAGTTCGAGACTTAGGACTTGAATGGCTGTATCGATGGATTCAAGAACCGCGCCGACTTTGCAGTCGCTATGCTAAGACCATTCCACTATTTATATGGCTGGCTACGAAGCAACTACTATCATCAAGTCGGATTGCAGCGGTCTTCCTTCACGACACTGGGGATTAAGGAAAAGGAAATAGGGTAAGACTATCCGCGAGAGGCTAAGGTCATAAATAATTTGTAAATAAGTAATAGTGCTTAAAATTCTGTCGAAAAGGGGGGTAAAAACACAATTTTTGGGCTAGCGATGCCTACGGCGGGCTACGCCTACGCGTCATTAAAAAAGTGCCACTCATTCTTACCGCCAATATTCCGTATAATATTAAATTCGATACTCATACTCCGCGTTAATTAACAGCGTTATTACTATTGACAAAACTGATTTCATCTTAACCTCTCACCAATAGGGTAAGACTGACTGGCGTGAAAAGAAATAATCTAGTTGCCCCTAGCTTTGAATATCAAAGTTACATGTAATATCAAGTTCGGATGAATACTTATAATTACTGTCCGTTCGCTCATTTTTAAACTGTGAGGGTTAATTAAGCCTTATAAGGCAAGTCATTCTGACTATTCAAGCAACTCAGGCATTTTTGCTTTGTACAGAGTTTTTAACTATCTCGATTTATATTTTTACTTTCTCACTAATATCGCCGTTGATGGCAATTTACCAACAAGTCATCCATAAAAATAAATAGTGTGTCCCTAGTCAGCAGGAACAGACCCTAAGGCGTTCATAATCAAGTGAAACACATTTTAGATGCAAAGCGAATCGCGATCGCACAATTTTGTCCCTTAAGCCTCTTTCATCACTAACTATAGGATAAATTAACGTCTGTTCAACGATACAGCCAAACGTTGATTCTAAGGTTCACCCCAAAATGATCAAAGAGGCTAAGTGTAAGCATTCCGACCAATCAATGTCCTGCTGTAAAAACCCATGATCTGAAATCAGCTATTAAAGTACTTGACATAAACCCAGGATTAACTGCTATATTAACTATAGTGAAATCATTGGGGCGTCGCCAAGTGGTAAGGCAGCGGGTTTTGGTCTCGCCATTCCTGGGTTCGAATCCTAGCGCCCCAGTAAATCTAAAGACAGGCTGTAATGCCTGTCTTTTAATGTAATTTAATTACATTTTTAAGATGCGTATCAATGCATCTAATTCTGTAAATGTTACTTGTCAGGCGATTTGAGAGCTTGATCCAGCGTCTGCCGAGCCTGTTCTGCTTTAGATCGCGCTTCCTGGTAACGCACATTAGCTTGGGCAAAATTTTTGAGAACTTTAAAACCTTCCTTGAGTCGAGTAATTTCCTCTTCAGTTACCGACTCGTCGGAGAACAGAACATCAACAGCTTTGCGAATTTCCAACGCTTCAGTTCGTGACTCCTGAACTTTCAGCTTGAGTGTGGCCAAGTTACTCAGCACCTGAACAGCTTGTGTAATGCTATCCTCACCGCTAGCTGTATCAATAGTTGGCTCTTTAACCTCAATTAACTGTTGAGGGCCAAATCCTTCTTCCAGTTCCGTGGGTAACTTACCTGCATCCATCAGTTCCATCAGATGATCCATTGCTTTGTCACGGGCTTTGGCTGAATCTTTTCCAGAAACAGTGAGGATAATTTCTGGGCTTTGAGCGAGAGTGTACTGAACCATATTTGATTTGAGCAGAAAATTTGCTGAAATTTGCTGGTTAACCAAGCTGAGGAAACTAATTATAACATCTTGTGTGTCAGGTTATTTATTGGTAAATCTATTTCAGTGTCAGTTTGCCAAATTCATGTGATTTATATTTTTAATGATTTCATGCTTCAATCCTGCGCCTGCCAAGTCGCTCAAAATAAAACTTTATACTAAAGAAAAGGGGAATAAGTTTAACAGGAGGGGAGAGCAATGGCTCCCAGTCCCACCATCATGCAGGCTGTGGAACAGCTGGGCTACCGTGTCACCGTTGGTGATGTGGCAACTCAGGCAGGATTGAACGTCGCTGAAGCTAATCAAAGCTTGTTAGCCCTGGCATCTGATGCTGGGGGACATTTGCAGGTAGCGGATTCAGGTGATATAGTTTACCTTTTCCCACAAAACTTTCGAGCAATTTTGCGTAATAAATACTTCCGGTTACGATTGCAGGAATGGTGGAAAAAGGTCTGGAGCGTTCTGTTTTACCTGATTCGCATTTCTTTTGGAATTTTCTTAACTCTTTCCATCGTCCTGATAACTGTTACCATCTTCATTATTATTACTGCTGCCAATTCAGACCGTGACGGCAACAATCGAGGCAGTAATTCCGGCGGTGGGGGGTTCTTCTATTTTCCAAATTTATTCTGGTATCTTAGCCCAAATTATGACACCCACTACCAGGAACGGCGACGTGGAAGCCGGGAAGAAAGCAATCTAAATTTCTTTGAAGCTGTGTTTTCGTTTTTGTTTGGTGATGGGAATCCAAACGCCAACTTAGAAGAACGCCGCTGGCAAGAAATTGCTACGGTGATTCGGAGTAACCGTGGCGCAGTGGTAGCAGAACAAATTGCCCCATACTTGGATGACATTGGCGAGGGATATACAAGAGAGTACGAAGATTATATGCTGCCTGTTCTGACGCGATTTAATGGGCAACCGACGGTAAGTCCCCAAGGGCAAATTGTTTATTACTTCCCAGAGTTGCAGGTGAGTGCAGTTAAAAAACGCCGTCATTCAATATCAGCTTACTTGGAGGAATTTCCCTGGCGTTTTAGTGCCGCAAGTTCAGGGCAAATTATGCTAAGTGCTGGGTTGGGTGTACTAAATTTTGTTGGTGCTTTAGTACTGGGAAGTTTGTTGAGAGATGGCACAGTTGCTGCCCAATTAGGTGGACTAGTAGCTTTTGTGCAAGGAATTTATTGGCTGCTATTGGCTTACGGAGCAGGTTTCTTAGGTGTACCGTTATTGCGTTATTTCTGGATTCGGTGGCGTAATCGCAAAATTGTTGATCGCAACCGCGATCGCCTTTCCCGATCAAGGCTATTGGCAAGTCCTGATGCACCTTTGCAACAAAAAATCGACTATGCTCAACAATTTGCAACAGAAAAAGTTATTGGCAATGAAGATTTAGTGTATTCTAGCGAAACTGACTTACTCGACCAGGAAGTTGAGCGTTCTGCACAAATTGATGCTGAATGGCAACGGCGCTTGGAACGTGGGAGTGGGGAATAGAGTGAAGAGTTGAAAGTGAGGAGTGAATAATTAAGATTTATTTAAAACTCTTAACTTTTAACTCCTAACTTTCTCCTTACTTTGCCTGAATTGGTGTTAAGGCTACACCTTGATAATAATGCCCCAAAATTTGCAAGTGGTTCACTCCCTGCCGAGCCAGATTATACGCCCCCCACTGACTCATGCCCAAACCATGACCGAAGCCAAGCCCTTGCAGTACAAAACTACCATCGGCTCCCTTGGTGACGCTAAAGCGGGTACTTTTTAACTTGAGGGCTGTTCGCACTTCCTCGCCCTGTAGCACCTTTGTACCCCTGTTGCCGATAATTTTCAAGACTTTAACACTACGGAAAGGTGAGTATGTCTCTGGAATCATATCCTTGACATTGCCCACCTCAGGAAATTTAGCGCTAATTTCAGTAGGTGAGAAGGTTTTCACCCAATTGCACTCTCTGATATTTTGGTCGTAGTCTTGAACAGCCCGTAGGTAAGGCTCGTTGCTTCCCCAAACATCTTCCACATTTTCAGTGTGTCCCCCAGAACAAGCGTGGAAAACTGAAAGAATAATCCGGTTTTTGTAAGTTAGTACCTGCCCTAATGTGGAATCCACTGCGGCGTAAGTAGCAGGAGCTTCACTAATGACACCTTTGTAAATTTGCCAACGATCCGGGGTATTGCCTAAATCATAAATAGGATTATTCCGCTGTTTTTCTCGTTCGTAGAGGGCATAGGTGCGGGCTGCGATCGCTTGGGCTTTTAAAGCTTCTTGGGGCCAGCTAGCATCCATTTCACCACCGAGAACGCTGTAGAGATATTCTTGGTCATCAACCCAGTTAACAGCGGTTAAGCCTTTTTCTGTAGGGACAACCAGAGTTCTACCCCGATACCAGCGATCGCCAATATAAACAAATCCTTTACCAGTTGGCTCAATCCAAAATAAACCAGACTGCCACTTATCTAAAGCAACTCCGCCAGGAATGGCTTGGGCATAATATGCACTCATCGCTGGCAACTGTCCGAGAGTCCGGCCAGTACTATCCTTGACGATCCCAGTGGTGGAACTGCCCACTTTTACCTGATTAACCCCTCTCTCAATTGCCACACGCAGAATTACAGATGCTTGGGCTGGGGCAACCAAAGCTATCCACAAAAGGACACTTACCCACGAATGACGTATTTTAATCTGGGAAAATAAAGAGCCTAAGTAAAGTTGGAATTTCATGCTGATCATCTAATTACACTAGTATCTAATTGACGCTCTCAACTATGGCGTCTACTACTTTAAGATGAGACACTTCTCCAACGCAGGAGGTTGCCACCTCCTACTAATTATGCATTTTGCTTTAGCTATAAAGTAGAAATCAGATGATCTTGACACTCGCTCTTGGCAAGGCTCAGATCCCCGACTTCTCTGAGAAGTCGGGGATCTCGTTGTTCACGAATGATTTAGGATTGCTATTGCGATCGCGCATACCAGAAGTTCTCACCCGTGCTTCATCCTACAAATATCAGTGCGGTTGCATTTAAAAACCTGACAAAAGAGGACACAGGGACGCGGGGACACTGAGAGTTTCAACGTCAGTGCCTCTCTATTGGCGTCTTCTTCGGTCTGCCTACGATGCCAATACCTTTTGAGAATTGCTCACTTCATTAGCGATAATTCCAATTAAATTCAACTTACTCAAAATTTCTGTAGCTTGAGTCAGTTCACTTCGGGTTACTTTACCCATGCGCTCTACCATTACGATACCATTGCAAAGAGATGCCACAATTCTGGCATCAACTGTGCCTAAAATAGGCGGAGCATCTATCAGTACTAAGTCATATGTTTGCTCAAACAACTCTATAAGTTCTTTCATCCTTCGAGAACTGAGCAACTTCGCCGTGTCTTCTGGTACAGGACCAGCAGTCAAAATATCAATAGAGGGGTGAATAGGCTGGATATAATCTTGAAAATGAGTAGTTGTCTCATCAACTAATAACAGAGATAGTCCCCAGTCATTGGATAGTTCCAGGATTTTGTGCAGGCTAGGATTATGTAGGTTAGCATCAATAACTAATACCCGTCGATGCATTCGGGTAGCGCTAGCCACAAGCCCTAATACTAAGGTTGTCTTCCCTTCCCCTGGTAATGCTGAAGTCAACATCAACGACTTGAAAGGTAAGGGATATTTTAATATTTGAATATTTTGGTAGATCATGTCCAAGGTTTCATGGACGGGCAATTTAGTAGTGGCTTCTACTACAGAGGAATCTGAGGTTCGCGGCCCATTCCAAGGCAGGTTCAGCCGCCGCTTTTTGACACCACGCGACGGTAGTTTTGGTACTGACCCCAGTACACGTAGGTTCGTCAGTTTCTTTAAATCTCCCGCACAATAAATAGCGTCATTAAACTTTTCCAAAATCAGGGCTGCTAAGATACCTAAAATCGGCCCAATTACCCCTCCCCCAACCAAAAGTAATAATATGTTGCTCCCCATATAAGTACCTAGAGCTGGTTCTGCTAAAACTTGCCAGTTATATCCTTCCTGAGCAATTTTCAGTCCCAAGGACTGTTGCGCCTGAAGCAGTTGTTCAAGGGTTTTGTGACTAGTTTGTACCTTTGGCAACAGACGGTTATACTCTGCTATTAAGCTTGGGTATTTGTTTAGCTCAGAGCGGAGTCGCTGTTCTGACTCGGCTAGATTCTTTTCATTGGCAGTTAGTCCTAAGACAGTTGTCTGCACCAAAATAAATTCGTCTACTAGTGTTGGATCAACCCCTACCATTTGCCCTTTCAAGAGCAGTTCTCCCTTACCGCTAGTAGTAATAGCTTTCACCTCTTGTCGTAATAGCGACAGTTGACTTTGGCGTTGCTGCTTTAGTTTTTGTACCGATGGGTAATCGTCTGTATAGCGCAGCCGCTCCTTAGCCAAGGCTAGTTCAGTCTTTTGAATTTCACTCAATAGTGCTTGGTAGCGGCTTGAGTGATTTAAACGAGAAGAAATTAGTTCATTCTGCTGAGATGAAGACGCTATTTGTTGCTCTAGGTTATCGTAGCGAGCGTTTACGTCTTGAAGGTTGGCACGAGTGGTTTGTAGCTGTTGTTGAATATCGGCTAGAGATTCTAGCAGGATTTTACTTTGGACTTCGGGATTGAGTAATTTATGTTTATTGCGAAACTGTTCCAAATTTTTATCAGCTTTACTCACCTCTTTTTTTATCTCAGGTAGGCGAGCGTTTACAAAAGCCAGTCCCTGATTCAGACGTTCTTTTTGTTGCTCTTTGTTGTAGTTTTGATAGACTTTCTGTAGAGATTGAAGTACTCTTTGTGCTTTGACTGGATCGTCATCATCGAAGGAAACTTTAAATACTTGACTAAAAACTTTATTAGCTCCTATGCCTCCTTCTTCTGGAGTCACTTCTAGAGATGTTTTTTTGTTCCGTTCTGTTTGACCATTAATATCCTCTAAGGTAATATTAGGATAATCAGAATGAAGTAAATTTACGGCTTTCTGAAGCAACTTAGAACTCAGCATGAGTTTCATCTGAGTAGCGGAATCAACAACTTGAGAATTGGAATCAGTAACCTGATTATCTGCATCTACTGGGATATTATTTGACTGTGCCCCTTCAGATAAATTGGAACTCACCAATATCTGCATATTGCTCTGGTAAGTAGGTTTAGCAATGACAGCCAAGAGGCTAGCAGCAGACATAACTACACAAGAAACCCCCAAGATCAGAAAGCGGTGACGAAGCAAAATAGTAAATAGTTGTCTGATGTCAACTGCGCCTTGTGCTGAAGTAGTAACCTGTTGCTCTTGATTCAGACTAGTCTTAGCCACTATCAAACTCCTCTAATATTCAAAACACTATATTTATTTGGAAGATTTATGATAAATGTGAAATGTTTTTTTACACCTATAGCTGCAACAACATACTTAATTATTCTTCCAATAATGACAAGCTCACTTGGCACAATATTATGCCAACTGGGGCTTTCATGTTCATCAATTCATGCATATAAATTCTTAATCAGTGCTGGAAGCATAAATTTTCAATAAATATTTTATTTAAAGAAGAAAAATCTTGACGGAAAATTAATTATTTTTCCTAAGTATTTAAGTAAAAAATTCTCTGATTCACAACATTACTATATGTTAAAGTTCTTTTGATAACTTGTAATATAAAAACAAAATTAAGAAAAATCTTTAAACCATACTATTTATTGATTATTGATACACTTACTTATCCGTAAGCTTTTGGTTAAATAGTTTACTTTATTGCAAAATTAACTGTTACTTATTTGCTGGACGTTATGAGTTGGACAACTAAACTCTAGGATAGAGCCTGGTTAATTTTAGATTTTAGATTAGAAGGGTTCAATAGGAAATCTAGAATCTAAAATCAAAATTTAAACGCCTAGCTTGGTTAACTCTACTTCCCGGCGTCTGGGTACTTCATGAATCATGAAATCATAAGCCATATCAGTACGGGGAAAAATAGCACGGGCTTCCTTAAGGAGATCCTTCAACTCCAAGGTATTGCCAGGAGCATAGCGAGGACTGAAATGACTCATAATCAGTCGATGTGCCCCAGCAGCTAAAGCTGTTTGCGCTGCCATTGTGGTAGTGGAATGCAATCGCTGAAAAGCCATGTCTGCATCTTGATGGGCAAAGGTTGCTTCGTGAATTAATACATCTGCATCATGAGCTAATTGCACTGCACCATCACAATAAATTGTGTCTGTACAATAGGCAATTTTTCGACCTATTTCTATAGGGCCGCATAATTGGGTGCCATCAATCACCCGTCCGTCGCCAAGGGTCACTGTTTCACCGCGCTTGAGTTGACCGTAAATCCGACCAGGAGGAATTTGCAACGCCTTGGCTTTTTCAATATCAAAGCGTCCTGCTCGGTCTTTTTCGGCTACGCGGTAGCCGAAAGCTGTAATGCGGTGATGCAAATTACCACAGCTAACGGTGAAGTCATCGTCTTCATAAATTACTCCCGGACGGATGGCATGGACTTTAATGGGGTAGGAAAAGTGTGTGTACGAGTAACGGGAGGCAGCTTGAATGTAATCATTTAATCCAGGTGGCCCATATATATCAATTCGTTCCACATTGCCAGCCAAGCCGCAAGTGGCAAGAAGTCCCATCAAGCCAAAGATGTGGTCGCCGTGCATATGAGTGATAAAAATTCGGGAGAGTTGACTAATTTTCAGTTCACTCCGCATAATTTGATGTTGGGTGCCTTCGCCACAGTCGAATAACCACAGTTCTGCCCTTTGGGGTAATCTCAGAGCGACACTGGAAACATTGCGCGATCGTGTGGGTACACCGGAACTCGTCCCTAAGAATGTTATCTGCACAGCGTTCTTTAGTCTTCCTATTGCTTAATTTGCAGCTCTATTTTCTATAGTGACACGGTTAATGAGCAAAATACTTTTGAGAGGAAGTCGCCTTTTCTCTCTTTCATAATGATTATCATTCTTTAATGAATGTTGTCTCTTGTTTTTTCTGGAATAATATCAAGTCCGATCACAGAAGAGTCCAGATGGTGGACTATGGAATGGTACAAAGGTGGCAGATTGGTTGAGCGAACTAACAGGTGAAAAAATAGATCGTAGGCGTGGTTGAGAATACCTCAAACAAATTATATTTTGTCTGCGTGTACCACGACCTGAATATAGAGAAGCTGACCCAATTGAACAAGAAAGCTGGAATAAAAAACTCAATTTGAAACTGCAATTTCTTTAAGCTAAACTATCCGTTCGCAGAAATAGAGGTATGGAGTATGGATGAATACCGTTTAGGTCTTCATCCGATTCTAGTCCGATTAAGTAGGTGGGCGTGGAAAAAACAATATATGTAAAGCAATATTAAGAAGAAAGATGGTTGTTGAATTTGAAACGTTCTGTACTGTAATTATTTCGTTGTCCTCTAGCTTC